>JBJTNW010000013.1:0-127400 GCA_046074265.1 Chakrabartia sp. | reverse complement strand
GGCCTCGGCTTCCAGTGCGATTTCTGGTTGTCTGATTCAGGTCCCCCTGCCCTGCGGCCGGGACACCCATCAGGCCCTATGCGGAGCGGTGGCCGAGTGTCGAAGGCGCTCGCCTGGAAAGTGAGTATACGGCAAAACCGTATCGAGGGTTCGAATCCCTCCCGCTCCGCCACTTGGTCTGCAACAACATCAACTACGGCATTGCGGAAAAAGCGTCCTCTTAGAGCTCGGAGACCGTAGCTCAGATGACTGTCACCACCGCCATTTTCCTATCAAGACCGTCGTCCAGGCCGAATGGTCGCCGGATTTCCGCCGGATATGCCAAAGAAGAGGTCGGACGTCGGTCGGCTTTTAATATAGTTGGGGCCTGCCGCCCTCGGCGGCCAAGACAACTCTCGCTAGAGATCTTTTGCGGATTGCGATCCTCAGGCTCAGGTCGCTGGGCTGCTGCCAGCGAGAGACCCAAACATAGGGGTCCACTCGAGAATAGTGAGCTCGTCGATAAGACCTTCTATCGCAAAAGGGTCTTGCTCGATTAAGCCCTGCGCCTCCGCACGGTCGGCAACGGTCATAATGATGAAGCCTGCCCTTTTTCCCAGCCCTTGGACCGGACCCGAAACAATGATCTTCCCGCTTTCGATAAGGCGATTCAGAAACGTGACATGAGCTTTAACATGGGTGCCCCATCCCTCACCGTCGGGATGTGTCATCGTCACAAGAAAATAGGGCAAAGCACGTCTCCTTGCAGGCGGGCGTTACAATTCTATCCCGACGTCCGCAACGACCTCGCAGATGTCGCGTGGCATTTGGAAAAATCACCGGAACTTTTAGTCCGCGATCACCGAACGATAGCCCGCGTCATAGTCAAGCCGGTCTAGTAGATGGCGATATTTAAGGCGCCATTACCCGATCCAAGATCGTCAGATCAGGACGACATGGGCTCAGCGCCCGCTTTCCTCCCGGTCCAATTGGCGGGCGACCGGCCAGGCGGCGGCTATCGCCATCAGGCAAATGGCGCCCCCCAAGGGACCGATAAGGGTATAGCCGCCCAATAGTTGGGCGATCGTGCCTGCCGCGAGCGACCCAAAGCTTGTGGACAACAGCCAGGTGCCCGTTGTCATTACGGCCAAGCGCCCGGTCTCGTCATGGGCATAGGTCAACCCCAGCAGCAGCGGGTAAGTGAGGAACCAGGTGACCATGAAGGCGATAAATGCCCCCGCAAAGGCGGTCGGGCTGTCAACGGTGGTCAGGAGCACGCAGCACAGGCTGCACGCTCCAAGCGCCGCCGCCAGTGGCCAGGTGCGGGGCAGCCGAGCGATGATGGCCGCCAGCCCGGCATTGCCGAGCGCGCTCGCCAGCACCGCGAGGCTTTGATACACGCCAAACTGGGTCGCCGGGATGCCGATGGCCTTGGCGGTCTGTTCAATAAACGGCCAGATGGCGAGCGAGCCAAAGGAAAAGAGCGCCATCGCGGCAAGGATAAGCCGGCCCTCACGCCCGATCCTTCGGTGCGCGCTGGGCGTCTTCCCATCGTTGATCAGGCCGGTGCCGCCGGGCAACAGCATGGCCAACAGCCCCAGCAGCAAGGCAAGCCCGGCCAGCGCCAGAAACATGCCGCCCACGCCATGGCTTTCCCCAAGCTTGGGCAGGCCAATCGCCACCAGCGCGTAAAGCAGCGTCTGAACCGTAATGCCAAGCGATATCCAGCGGGCGGGCTGGTCGGTGCGGCCTGCCGCGAGGTTGACGGCGCTGTTCATCAGGCCAAAGCCAAGCCCGGTGCCAATTCGGCCTAACAGCAGCAGCGCATAGCTTGCGGTCAAGGCCGAGCCCGCCTGCGCAATGACAACCATGAAGCTTGCAACCAGCGCCAGCAGCCGCGCATCCATGGTCCGCGCGCGCGGCGCGATGAGGAACATCGCCGCTGCATAGCTCGAGGTTTCAGCCATGTTCCAAGCGCCCATCGCGAATTTGGAAAAGCCAAACTTCTCAATCAGGCCGCCGACCAGATAGGTGGTGAAATTATTGCCGACATGGGCCGCAGCGGTGGCCGCGCCAATCGCGATCAGCGTCACGATAAACGGTCGTTGGCCAGAACGGCTGACGTGGCTTTGTGCGTTTTCCAAACGGAGTCCCCTTGGCGTTGGATGTCATGTTTGCCGCAGGGGTGCAACGCGTTCCCCCTGCGCTTGCTGTCGGCCTTGTTCCGCCCTAGTCTTGCGCGATGAACGGTAATCGCAACGATTTTGGGCTTGGGCGGCGGGCCTCTGGCGCGCCCTATGGCAAGACCCAACAATGGTGGCCGCCGCCCCGGGACTAGGGCGATTTCACCTTTCGGTTCACCCTGTTCAAACGGGATATCCCATGACTGTTTCAGCACTTGACGTGCGTGCAGACCTGCTTGTCGTGACGTGGAACGACGGCTCTGCCGCGTCCTACCCGACGATATGGCTGCGCGATAACTGCCCAACCGGGCTTCACCCCCAAACCCATGAGCGCACGCTTGACCTGTTGTCGCTGGCGGATGCGCCAACATTGCACAGCGCCGAGGTCACCGGCGACACGCTCAGGCTTGCTTATGCCGATGGTCATATCAGCCCGATGCCGCTGGCGCTGCTTAAGGCCAATCGTCCCGGCACACCTGCCCTAGACCCGGCCGATATCAACCCCTGCCTCTGGCTTGCCGACTTGACGCCCGCGGGCATCCCCCGCTTTTCCGGGCCGCAGATCGTGGCGGATGATGCCATGCTGGATGCCTGGATGCGGGAGACTGCCCGGTACGGGCTGTCGATCGTGGACGGGTTGGGCAATGCGCGTGAGGCCGGGGTTGGTGTGGCAGAGCGGATCGGCTTTTTGCGCAAGACCAATTTCGGCACCACGTTTGAAGTGGTTTCGATGCCCGATCCCAATAATCTTGCTTATACTCCGGTCGCCTTGCCGCTGCACAGCGATCTGCCCAATCAGGAAGTCCCGCCGGGTTTTCAGTTCCTGCATTGCCTTGCCAATGAGGCCGAAGGCGGCGGCTCCATTTTTGCGGATGGCTTTGCGATTGCCGAAGATTTGCGCGCACAAGATCCGGAAGCCTTTCGTCTGTTGTGCGAGGTGCCGATCCCTTTTCGCTTCCACGATGGGGATTACGATATCCGGGTGCATGCGCCGGTCATAACGCTGGATCATGCGGGGCGGCTGCTGGAAATCCGCTATAACGCGCATATCGCAGCGATCTTCGATATGCCGGCAGAGATTATGCCCGCTTATTACCATGCCTATCGGGCCTATATGCGGCTTACCCGCGACCCCCGTTACCGCCTGACCTTTAAGCTTGAGAGCGGCGAGATGGTGGTGTTCGACAACCGCCGCGTGCTGCACGGGCGCGAAGCTTTTGACCCGTCGACGGGCTATCGCCATTTGCACGGCTGCTATGTCGATCGTGGCGAATTTCTTTCTCGCTTGCGCGTTTTGGCGCGGGGCTAGCCCCCATTTCCCTTACCCTGCGACATAAGTACAAACCGGGACAACTCCCAACAGACAAAGGCAGACATGACGGTGCATTCCCAAGAAATTTCAGCCCGCGCCCGCGACATCGGGGAGAAGGTGGAAGCCTTTGTCCGTAATGTGGTCATCCCCTATGAGGCCGATACCCGGCGCGATCATCATGGCGCGCCGTTGGACGCGCTTGTTTATGAAATGCGGGAAAAGGCCCGCCAAGCGGGTGTCTTGACCCCGCACATCTTCCCCGATGGCGGGCATTTGACCCAGCTGGAAACGGCCTATGTTCTCCAGAAATCCGGCCTGTCTCCGCTAGGGCCGTTGGCCGTCAACACGATGGCGCCCGATGAGGGCAATATGTACTTGTTGGGCAAGGTGGGCAGCGACGAGATCAAGCAGCGCTTTTTGACGCCGCTGGTAGAAGGCCGTGCGCGTAGCGCCTTTTTTATGACCGAGCCGGCAAGCGAAGGGGGTGCCGGGTCCGATCCGTCGATGATGCAGACGCTGTGTCGGCAGGATGGCAACCATTGGGTGATTAACGGGCGCAAGGCCTTCATTACCGGGGCGCAGGGCGCCAGCGTCGGCATCATCATGGCGAAGTCAGACGAAGGCGCGTGCATGTTCCTTGTCGATCTGCCTGACCCGGCGATCCGGATTGAGCATGTGCCGAACACGATCGACAATTCCATGCCGGGCGGACATGCGACGGTGATCATCGATCATCTGCGCGTGCCGGCAGATCAGATGCTGGGCCTTGCCGGCGAAGGGTTTAAATATGCCCAGATCCGCCTTGCCCCGGCGCGGCTGTCGCACTGCATGCGCTGGCATGGATCGTGCCAGCGCGCGCATGAGATTGCGGTTGATTATGCCAATCGACGCGACGCCTTTGGCAAGAAGCTGATCGACCATGAAGGCGTTGGCTTCATGCTTGCCGAAAACATGATCGACCTGAAACAGGCCGAATTGATGATCCAATGGTGTGCCTCTGTCCTCGATACCGGCGCGCTGGGGACGGTGGAAAGCTCTATGGCCAAGGTTGCGGTTTCGGAAGCGCTGATGCGGATTGCAGACCGCTGCGTGCAGGTGATGGGCGGCACCGGCGTGACGGACCAGACGATTGTCGAACAGGTCTTTCGCGAAGTTCGCGCGTTTCGGATTTATGACGGCCCGACCGAAGTCCATAAATGGAGCCTCGCCAAGAAGATCAAGCGCGACTGGACAAGCAGGACGGCGGCGTAAACCAAGGTCAATTGGCGGCAGGCCGCAGCGCGAGCGCTTGAGCCCTTAGGTCATTGCCGCCAATCCCTTTCACACCCTGCGCAACCAGCGACGCCACCAGATCGCGCAGATCGAGGCTTTGTACGGCGACGCCTTGGTCCAGAGCCATGGCGGCGGCGGTGCCCGCAGCTTGCCCCATCGCCATACATTGCGGCATCCCGCGCACCGAGGCAAAGGCGGCCGGATCGGCGCAGACAAGCCGCCCGGCGAAAAGCAAATTGGGAATGTGTTCTGGCACCATCGCGCGGAAGCTGATCGTGTAATAATCCCCGGACGAGATAATCGCGTCATGCGTCATGGCAGCATCGCCGCGCATCACATCGTCAATCGGGTTGTCGCAGCACACGATGCCCTCTTCGGGCTTGGCCCCTGCCGCCAGATCACGCGCACGGATGCGGTGCAAGGCTTCCAGCTTACGGGTTTCGCGCACACCCACGGTGGGGCCCAGTTCGCTCATGCGGGCATGGGCAAAGCCCGGTACGCTCTCAACCAAGAAGCGCGCCAATTGGTGGCAGCGCCGCCGCCCTTCCTGCGTAGCCCGGGCGACCTGCTGTGGATCGGTCCCGTCCACGCCACGAATATGAACCGAATTGCAGAACACCGTATCCTGATGAAAGCCCCGCATCAAATAGAGCTTGGCCAAGTCTGGATGCAGGCGGCCCTCGGCAATCCCCACGGCGGCTTCCTCGCGAAAATAGGGGTCGCCTTTGGCAAAAACCTCTGCCCAAGGCGCATTCAGCATCGAAAAGGAAAGCGTAACCCCCATCATATTGCCGCGCCCGTCACCCACAGTGAAGGGCACGCCGGCCTTGGCCGAGACATCGCCATCGCCCGAACAGTCAATCACCATATCCGCCGTAATCCGCATCGGGCCTTGGCGATCGGTGCAGTCCAGATGGCAGATGCGCGTCCCCTCCAATTGCGGCGCGCCGACGAAGCAGTTGAGGTGGACGTCTACGCCCGCATCCTCCAGCATCTGGAACATCGCAAACACGGCCGCTTCATGGTCGTAGATGACTTCATGGCCAAAATTTTCAAGCGTGGAGGGCCGTATTTCAGCCATGGGGGGCTGCATCGCGCACAGCTGGTCGGTCAACTCTCCAAATATGCCGCCAATGCTCCGTCCGGTGGGAAAGCCGCCGCCCCAAGGCATGCCCGGGCAAAAGGCCATGACGCCGCCAATCTTGCTGGTTGCTTCCACCAGCCGCACGCGCGCGCCTTGTCGCGCTGCCGCCAGGGCGGCGCCAAAGCCGGCAGTCCCGCCGCCGATCACCAGGACATCGGCTGAAAGCTGGCGCATCATTCTTGCCCCTTATCGGACCATAGATCAGTTCAGTGCGCGAGACCCGTTTCAAGCGCCGCTTGAAGGCGCTTGCGCGACAGCAACAAAATGGTCGCCCCCACCACGGCGATCGCGGCATCCATTGCCCAAAAGGCAGAGGGATGCATCTGGTCAAAATAGCTGCCCACCCATCCGGCCATCACATGCGAGACAAAGGGCGACAGGAACGCAACGCCCATCATCGTCGAGGCAACGCGCGGCGGCGCGGCCTTGCTGACAATTGCGAGCGTTGTTGGCCAATAATACATCCAGGCAAGGCCCATCACGAGCCAGCCGCCAACCGCCCATCCCGCCGAGACGCTATTGGGGCTATCAAGACCCAGATTGCCATAGGCAAAGATCAGCGCCGCGATGGCGATAATACCCGTGCCGATGCCCATTTTTGTAACGCTTTTGGGCTCATGCCCGCGCTTGGCCTGCCATGCCCAGATGACGACCAGAAGCGGGCCGGCGATCACCGAGCCGATGGAATCCATGCCGGCGAACCAGCTAGAAGGCACCTGCCCCAGCGGCGTCGCCAGGTTGACATATTGATCGACCCACAAAATGCCGATGCTCCAGATCATCGGATAAGCGATTTCTGCCGGAATGGTCAGCGCAATCACGACAAGCAAGGTCAACACCCGCTTGCGCTCCTCGGGCGTCATAGCGGGCGGCTTTTCCTTCTTTTCGCGTTTGGGCCGATCATCGGGCAAATGCTTCTGACCCAGCACATAGACTACAAGCGCAGCCAGCATCAGCACAGCCGCCACGGCAAAGCCCGCGTGCCAGCCATAGATCGCCGCGACCAGCCCCGTGACCAACGGCCCGCTCGCCGCACCAACACAAACCCCGGTCGAGAAAATGGTATATCCGCGCGACCTGAGCGATTCCTCATCGCGCGGGTATAACGCCCCGACCTGCGCAGAGATGTTGCCCTTGAGAAAGCCCGAGCCAAGGATAAGAAGAAGCAAGGCAAGCAGGAAGCTGCTGTAGAACGACATGGCCAGATGGCCTGCGCTCATCAGCAGCACGCCAATCATCACCGTGCGCTTGGCGCCCAACAGGCGATCGGCCACCCAGCCACCCAGAAGCGGGGTGAAATAAACAAGGCCCGCATACCAGCCATAAATGATGGCGGAAAACGCAAGGTCCGTCATCGGCGCGCGAAATTCAAACAGCCCGCGCAACGCTGCAAGCCCGACGACATGAACCGCATTTTGCGGCTGGAGCAAATCCTTGACCATGTAGAGCGTCAAAAGCGCCGACATGCCGTAAAAGGAAAAGCGCTCCCACGTCTCCGTAAAGCTAAGATAATATAACCCTTTGGGATGGCGCTTTGCCGGGCTTTGCGAATTTTTGTCGGTCATGGAGCGTCCTTCAGGGCGAACAGAGGGTCACGAAGCCAGATAGGCAAATAAGCCCACCGTAAGCGCGGCGCCAATTAACGCCAGATAGGGCAGAATGCCCGCCTTGGGCAGCACGATTTCTGTCTCAAACGGATCATCGGCTGTGCCCTCAGAAACCGGGAACTTGCCCTTGTCCTGAACATAATGGCGATAGGCAAAAACGGGGATGATGATCAACACCGCCAACAGGCCATTGCGCAACGTCCCCTCACCCCAAACATCGGCCCCAGCCCCCATCCAGATCAGGTTGACAAAGCCGAACACCGAACCCGCGGCAAGCAGCCAAGTGGGGCAGCGATAGGGCCGGTGCCAATCTTTGCGATCTATCCGGTGGATCCAGCCCGATTGCAGGTTGAGGAAGTTAAAGACGAAGTAGCAGACATTAGAAATCATCAGCACGGCGAAATAATCCGACGCCAGCAAAAGAAGAAGGTTGAAGCCAAGGTCGGTCCACATCGCCGCTGTCGGCGCGCCATGATGGTTCACGCGCGACAGATAGCGCGGCAGCCAGCCATCCACCGAGGCCTGATACAAGGTGCGCGAAGAACCGAGCATGGACGTCATCACGATCAGCAACAGCGCCAGAACCAGCATCACAATCAGCAAATTGCCAATCAGCGCGCCGCCGCCGACAATGGTCGCCAGCGCGCGCGCGACGCCAGAGCCATCATAAATCGCCGGGTCAAGCATGCCTTCCAGCCCAAGTGAGGCCTGAAAGGCCAGCGGCACCAGCGTGAAGATCGCCATGCAGAGCAGGCCTGCTGCAAATAGCGCCCGGGCCGTATCTTTGGCGGGATCGCGGAATTCGCGGGTGTAGCAGACCGCCGTCTCAAAGCCGTAGGTCGACCAGCCCGCGCCAAACATGGCCCCGGCCAGCAGCGTCAGGCCGGCCGCGTTCCAACTGCCAAAGCCAACTTCGCCAGCGGCATCGCGCACGATCGGCAGCAAGGGAAAGAGATGATCCCGCGGCATATCCCCCGTCAACAACGGGACGAGCCCCACCAGCAGCAGCGGCAGCATGCAAGCGACGCCCAAAATTTTCTGGAAGTTCGCGGCCCGCGCTGCACCATGGTGCTGCAAGGCAAAGGTGAGTAGCAGAAACCCGGTCGCGATGAGCGACACAAGGTTGATGCGCAGGTGAAGGCCCTCGCGCACAAAATCAAGCGGCATCAGGTCAAGCTGCCATTGCCGGATCGCGGAATCGGCTGGAAACAGATTGGCCATGATATAGCCCGCGGCAAGGCTTGTCCCGAGCGCCAGAACCGGTGACCAAGCCAGCCAGTTGCACCAGACCGAAATCGGCGCGATGAACTTGCCATAAGGCAGCCAGCCCGCTGCACCATAGACCGACGCGCCGCCCGATTTATTGGGGTAAAGCCCGGCAATTTCCGCATAGACGAAGGATTGAACAAACCCCATCAGGATCGACGCGATCCAGATCACCCAACTGGGCTGGCCGATCATCGTGGCGATGCCGCCCATGGTCAGAAGAACACCCGCCGGAACGCCGCTCGACGCCCAAAACGCATCCTTCCAATCGAGCTGTCGCCGCAACTGCAAAGGCTCGGTGGTGTCCGTTATCGCCTGCCCGGCTGCCTGTGTTGCCACCGCCCCTATCCTTCCCCGTTTGCGCCCGCCCCCTGCATAGGCACGGGGCGGGCGCTTAACCCAACAAACTTACAGCTTTTATTTGCCAAAATTATAGCGGACGGAAAGCCCCCAGGTCCGGGGCTTGGCATAGACGCCCAGCGTATCACCCCAATAGAGCGAGCCATCAAAGGCATAGACACGATAGGCCCGGTTGAAGAGGTTGTTGACGAACAAGGCCACGTCCACCTTCTCATTCGCGGTGGTGAAGCCGATGCGGGAATTGGCGACGGCATAGCCGCCTTCCCGCTCCACCGGTGCGCACATCACGGTAAAGCACATCTTGCTCTGGAAGATGGCGTCCGCCTGAACCGACCCCGTTCCGCCAGCAATCGGGAACTCATAACGCGCAGAGGCGCTGCCCGAAAATTTCGGCGCTTGCGGCAGATCATGGTTCACCACGGTCACGCCGTCCGGCAAGAGGACGTTCTTGACCTCGCTGTCCTGATAGGCCCCCGACAATTGCAAGGTCAGCCCATCGATCGGGCGGGTCGAAAAATCGGCCTCAATGCCCTTCACCTTGGCGGGAAGGTTGCGGACGACCTGTGTATAGCCAACCTGCACAAAGGCCTGATAATTCTTGTAATCATAATAGAAGGCCGCGAGGTTGAGCGTGGTTCCGGGCGCAAGGGTTGATTTCAGGCCCAGTTCATAGCTGTTCAGCGTTTCCGGCCGATAGGCAAGGTTGTTGAGCGTATCGACCAATTGCGACGGGAACGGCGTTCCCGTTGAGAACGTGAAGCCGCCTGACTTCGAGCCGCGATTATAGCTGGCATATACCAGCACCTTGTCGCTCGGCTTATAATCAATCTGCGCGCGGGCGGTCAGGCCGCTAAAGCTTGGCGAGGCAGCGTCGGGCGTGATCGTCACCCCAGACGAGCCTTGCCCATAGGTCCAGCTGGCCGGGTCATTGGTACCCGTCAGGTCCGTGTAGGAAATGCCGCCCGGGCCAAAGTGCAGCGACAAGGCGTAAAGCGGCAGCGTGTGGATGGCCGTGTAATCGCCTTCCTTCTTGTCGTGCCAATAGCGCAAGCCGCCAATCAGCTTGATCTGATCCGTCAGCTTATACTCGTCCTGCGCAAACAAGGCGAACGACTTGGTTTTCTGCGTAAAGCGCACGCTGGGATCATAACCATCGAAGGGCGTGGCATATTTTGCCTTATACTTCCCATCGATGATCATGCCAAAGGCGCCGAAGGTCGCGAAATTGCGGTCGGACGTTTTCGACAGCCGCAGTTCCTGAGAATATTGATCTACCTTTGCATCCTGGAAGAACACGGTGCCCGAAGCGTAACAGGTCAAATCGCTATTGGGGGCCGGGCACGGCGCGGTTGCGGGCGGCGTGACATTTTCTTCATAGGGAATTTCCGGCGGGCCATCCCCGCTTTCAATGTAGAATTTGTCGAGGTGCTGATAATCAGAGATTGACGTCAGATCGAAGCCGCCAAGCTCGGTGTCGATGCGCAGCGTGCTGCCAAACATCTTGCGATCCACATAGGCATCGCCAGTCCCGGCCGTCTTCCAAGGGCTGCCCCCCTGCGAGGCGGCAATCTCGGGATTGAAATAGCCATTGCCAGCAGTTCCGGTCACGCCCCAATAAGAACAGGAAGCGGTCGGCGAGAGGAATTCGCCCTGAAACTGCGCATTCGGACACGCCGGTGCATAATTATAGACGCCGGCCTGACGTTCCTTATCGGCCTGCGCATAACGCAGCGTCAGCTTGGCCTTGAACGTGGACGAGGGCGTGTACGCAAATATGCCCCGCAACGCCCAGTGGTTATTCGCGCCGCGATCCTTCTCGCCGGGGGTGATGTTTTTGATATAGCCATCATCCCGATCATAAATGCCGGAAATACGGGCAGAAACAGTGTCGGAGAGCGGACCGGAAATCGCCCCTTCCATGATTGTTTGGTTGTAGCGCCCATAGGTCAGCCGCAGATAGCCATCGAGGCTGTCGGTCGGCTGGGAGGAAATGAACTGAACGGCCCCGCCGGTTGCATTACGGCCGAACAGCGTGCCTTGCGGCCCGCGCAGCGCTTCTACCCGAGCAAGGTCAAAAATCGGGAAACTCGCCGTTGTGATTGAGCTGGCGTAGGAATCATCCTGATACACAGCGACCGGCGGTTCTTGTTGATCGCCATAATCATTTTGCGATACCCCGCGCATGTTGAAGACAACCTGCGACGAGGAATAGGCATTATATTTAAGGTTGGGGATCGCCGAGACGACGTCGGTCGCATTGTTGATCGTTCGGTTGTTAAGGTCGTCCTTGCTCAGCACGGAAATCGCGATGCCGACATCCTGCAATTTCTGTTCCCGCTTCTGGGCGGTCACGACAATATCGTCACTG
Organism: Chakrabartia sp.; assembly: GCA_046074265.1. Classification (GTDB taxonomy): domain Bacteria; phylum Pseudomonadota; class Alphaproteobacteria; order Sphingomonadales; family Sphingomonadaceae; genus Aquisediminimonas. The sequence goes on along the minus strand of JBJTNW010000013.1, from coordinate 115,909 downwards.
CCTGCTTCGCTTGCGGCCTGCGCGGCGGCGAAGCCAGGCTGGACGAAGACAAGCGCCAGCGCAGTGGCGGCGCCCGCCCGCAATAGCGCTGCCGAACGAATATTTTTCATCGGACCGACCATGATCATTTCCCCCTCTGTTGTACCGCTGCCCGCCAAAGAGGCGCCCGGCTGCGTGGCCATTTCTATCTAGCTCAGGAGGCAATGATATAGATATCGAATGGACGTGCAAGATGGCGGGCACACGCCGAAGCGCGTAAAATTTGGAGCGCCTTTAAACGCGCGCCTGAGGCCTTCGGCAACTAAAGCCACGCAAATCCGCCAAAGATGGCAATCCTCCCGTGCAAAATGGCCATCAGAACAAGGTATAATCTGAAAACTAATTCAGATTAGTCGGGTCAGCGCCGGGAATTGTTGCATCTGGATTTTCAAATTTGGCATCGCTATTGAACGCCGGTTCAACTGATAAGGAAGCCATGCCATGCGCCGTCGGGAGCCAGAAGATCGCCGGGAACAATTGCTGCGTGCCGCGCTGGCCGCCTTGTCGGAAACCGGCATTGAAGCCTTTACCCTCGCGGAGGTTGCCCGACATGCGGACGTCTCCCCCGCTCTTGTCGTCCATTATTTTGGCGACCGGGACAAATTGATCGAAGCCACCTTCCGCCGACTGGTCGAGCGGGTGACCACCCGCCCCATCAAGGCGCTGGCCGAAGGCGCGTCGCCCGAAGAACGCCTGCGCGCCTTTGTGATGGAGCATCTGAACCCGGGCGAGCTTAGTTCAGAAGCGTCGCGCGCATGGCTGTCCTTTTGGGGCCTTGCGCTCCATGTCCCGGCGCTGGCCCGGCTTCAGCGCGTGCATCAGGAACGGATGATTTCTAATCTGAAGCACGAATTACGCCGCCTTGTCTTGCCGGACGAGGTCAACCGGATTGCCGAAACGATCGGCGCGCTGATCGACGGCTTCTGGCTTCGGGCGGCACTTGCCAGCGCTTGGAAGCCGGACGTCCAAATCCCCGTGGACTGGATTTTCAAGATTATTGACCGCGACCTCGCCGCAGCACGCCTTCCCGAAGACGCTCGGGCCGCAAGCGATAGCGCCGGGCATTTTGAAACGATCAACCCGGCCACCGGAGAGGTTCTGGCCACCATCCGCATCGACGGCCAGGCGGAGGTCGACAAGGCCGTTGCCAAGGCCGCTGCCGCCCAACGGGACTGGGCCCGCGCCACCGGGGCAGAGCGCGGGCGCATCTTGAACCGCGCAGCGCAACTGCTGGTCGAGAATAATGACAGGCTTGCCCGGCTGGAAACGCAGGATACCGGCAAGCCGCTTCAGGAAACCATTGCCGTTGACGTCCTTTCGGGCGCCGATTGCCTTGAATATTTTGGCGGGCTGGCGAGAACCATCGCCGGGGAACACCATGATCTTGGCCCGGGGGCCTTTGGCTATACCCGACGCGAGCCTTTGGGCGTTGTGGCCGGGATTGGAGCGTGGAACTACCCGATCCAGATTGCCTGTTGGAAAAGCGCCCCTGCCCTTGCCTGCGGCAATGCGATGTTGTTCAAGCCGGCCGAGCTGACGCCGCTGACCGCCATCGAGCTGGCCAAGATTTATGCCGAAGCCGGGCTGCCCGATGGTCTGTTCCAAGTCATTCAGGGCAAGGCAGAAACGGGCCAGATGCTGAGCCGCCATGCCGGCATCGCCAAAGTGTCGCTGACCGGCGAAGTCGGCACCGGCAAGAAGGTGATGGCAGATGCCTCTGCCACGCTGAAGCTGGTAACGCTGGAACTTGGCGGCAAATCTGCCCTGATCGTTTTTGAAGATGCGGACCTGGATGAGGCCGTTTCCGGCGCGCTGCTCGCCAATTTCTATTCGGCAGGCGAAGTCTGCACCAATGGCACCCGCGTTTTTGTTCACCGCGCGGTCCGCGACGCGTTTCTGGCAAAACTCAAGGCCCGCACAGAGGCCATGATTATCGGTGATCCAATGGACCCCGCGACCCAGATGGGCGCCCTGATTTCGCAGGCGCATATGGAACGGGTGCTGCATTACATCGCGCTTGGCCAGCAGCAGGGCGCGACCCTGTTGACCGGCGGCCAGCGCGTCTCCACGGGGCCGCTTGCCAAGGGGGCCTTTGTCGCCCCGACGGTGTTCACCGATTGCACCGATGAGATGGCGATTGTGCGCGAAGAGATCTTCGGGCCTGTCATGTCGGTCCTGACCTTTGAGGAAGAAGAAGAGGTGATCGCCCGCGCCAATGCGACCGAGCTTGGGCTTGCGGCGGGAATCTTCACCAATGATCTGACCCGCGCGCATCGTGTTATTGCCGCACTGGAAGCGGGCACCTGCTGGATCAACACCTACAATATCACGCCGATTGAGCTGCCCTTTGGTGGCAACAAGCAATCAGGACTTGGTCGAGAAAATGGCAAGGCCGCCATTGAATATTTCACCCAGCTAAAATCGGTCTATGTCGCAACCGCGCCAATTGACGCGCCTTATTAATCCGCACGGAGGCCCGGCATCGACCTGCCAAAGGGGAGCGGGCATCTTTGCTTGCCAAAGGGTCGGGCTTCGCGTCAGATATGCCCAACCTGAACGCGGGAGAGGATGATCATGGCGACGCACCACCGCACCTGCCATATCTGCGAGGCGAATTGCGGGATTATCGTGACAACGGAAGGCTCTCGGATCACCGCGATCAAGGGCGATCCGGACAATCCGCTGTCACGCGGCCATATCTGCCCCAAGGCCACCGCGCTTGAGGACTTGCAGAACGACCCCGATCGGTTGCGGGTCCCGCAAAAGCGGGTTGGGTCTGACTGGCAGGACATAAGCTGGGATCAGGCCTTTGCGGAAATTGGCGCGCAAACCCGCGCGATCCTTGCCAAAGACCCGGCCGCGGCGGCCCTTTATGTCGGCAACCCCAATGCCCATAATTACGCCAATGCGCTCAACAGCCAATATCTGCGTCAGGCGATTGGCGTGCGCTCCATCTATTCGGCCAGCACCGTGGACCAGATGCCGCACCAAGTGGTCAATCTGCGGCTTTATGGGCATTCCGCACTTTGGGCCATTCCCGATATTGATCGCACCGAAACGCTGATCGTGCTGGGCGGCAACCCGATGGCCTCTAACGGCTCGGTCTGGACAGTCCCGGATTTTCGGCAGCGGGTTAAAGACCTGCAGGCGCGCGGCGGGCAATTGGTGGTGATCGACCCACGCCGAAGTGAAACAGCGCGGATCGCCGACCGGCATCTCTTCATCCAGCCCGGGCGCGACGTGTTTTTGTTGATTGCGCTCTTAAAGACGGTCTTGGCCCATCCCGCGCGCCCGGCCTTGCCGGGCTATGTGACCGGCCTCGACATGATGACAGCCGCGTTGAGCCGCTTTGATACGGCGGCTTGCAGCGCCGCCTGCGCCGTTGCCCCTCAGGATATCAGCTGGCTTGCGGATCGGCTTATTGCGAGGCCAGCCGCGCTTTATGGGCGCATGGGGATCGCCACGCAGACAACCGGCACGCTCAATGCGTGGCTGATTGCGCTGATCAACATTGCTGCGGGTCAGTTGGATCGCGCCGGGGGCCTCGTCTTTCCAACAGCGGCGATAGACATGGTTGCCACGCTGGGCCGCGGCAGCATCGGCCGTCGCCAATCGCGCGTATCTGGCCATCCCGAAGTTTTGGGCGAATTTCCGGCCGCGGCGCTGGCAGAAGAAATCGAAACCCCGGGTGACGGGCAAATTCGCGCTTTGTTTGTCATGGCGGGCAACCCCGTTTTGTCGACCCCAAATGGCGCGCGGCTTGATCGCGCGCTGGCCGGGTTGGAGCTAATGGTCTCCATCGATATGTATCGCACCGCAACCAGCCGGAGGGCGCATTATATCCTGCCCCCGGTCGGCCCGCTTGAGCGCGACCATTATGGCATGCTGCTCTTGCCCATGGCGGTGCGCAATATTGCGAAATATTCGCCCCCCTTATTCGCCCCTGCCCCCGGCGCACTTCAGGATTGGGAAATCCTGCGTGGCTTGGCCGGCGCGATCAGCGGTCAGGCCGTTCAGGCGCCGCCACCCAGCGAGGTCTTGGATGGCCTGTTGCGGGCAGGCCCATATGGCGTCTCGCTGGCAGAGGTGGCGCAACACGCCGCAGGCATGGATTTTGGCCCGCCCCAGCCCGGGCGCCTGCCAGAGCGCCTGCAAAACGCCGACAAGACCATAACATGCGCACCGGATGATTTTCTGGCTGCGCTGGCAGGTCTGGCGCTGCCGGAAGCGCCACAGGACCAAAAGGACGGGCCATTGAACCTGATCGGTCGGCGCCACGTTCGCACCAATAATTCGTGGCTCGCCAATAGCCCGAGGCTGGTCAAAGGGCCGCCGCGCTGCACCTTGCTCATCCATCCCGATGATGCGCGCCAACGCGGACTGAGCGATGGCGATTTGGCAGAAGTACGCTCAATCGCGGGGATGGTGCGTCTGCCAGCGGAAGTCAGCGATGAGATGATGCCCGGCACCGTCTCTATCCCGCATGGCTGGGGACATGGCCTGCCCGGTATCGGCATGACGGTTGCCGCCGCCCATGCCGGTGTCAGCGTCAACGACCTGACCGATGAAAGCCGGATCGACCCGCTCTCTGGCAATGCGGGCTTTTCCGCCGTTCAGGTAGAGGTGACGGCGGCGGGCTGAGCCCTTAGGCCGTGCGCGAAAAACGCGCGGTCAAAGAAATCAGGATCGGGCTTAGCGCCCAACAGATAATCCCGACCATCGGATGCTGAAGATATCCGGCGGTCGATGCGAGGACCAGCACAAGGGCGTAAATGATCAATTGCCGCTGGCCACGCCGGTGCAGGGCATCTGCCGCCTGTGCGTCGTCCAGAAAGGCGGTGCCGCGCACCAATGTTCTGCAAATGGCATAAGAGGCAATGCCGTTAAGCATAAGCACCGCGTTGAACGTCAGCATCGCCGCCTGACTTTCATAATGGTCGATCACCAAGTCCGACGCAAAGGGGATCAACGACACCGCCCCCAATTGCAGGAAGGTCAGGATCGTCAGCGGGACCGACCAGTCGCGCGCCTTGCTGAGGAACAGGTGATTATCAAGCCAGACCGCGACAATCATAATGAAGCTGATGATCCAGGCCGCAAAAACGCGCGACCAATGAAAAACCAGCTCATTCGTCATCGTCACGCCGTCGGGAACTTCAAGGTCGATGACCAGCAAGGTGGCTGCAACGGCGATAACGCCATCTGATATTGCGCCAATCCGCTCTTTGGAAATGCTGGTCATGGTTATCCCCTCGGCGTTAGGGGCCGGCGCCCCGAGCCGGTCCAAGAAGAGAAAAAGCACGGGTGCGGGGTGCTGGGACCACCGCACCCGTGCCGAGATCAGAAGGCCAGCGTGATTGAGCCGACAATCGTATCGTTGGTGTAGCCGTCCAGCGAATAGCCATCGACGCCCACATAGGTCGCGCCAAGCGACAGGCGATCCGTGATGTTATAGGTTGCCCCAAGCGTATAGTCGAAGCCGCCCTTGTTGCTCTTTTCGGTCAGGACGTTGGGCGACCAGGCCCCATCGGTATACCCCAGATGAGCCGCGAGCACGACCGGCGCGCCCGGAACATCCGCCGTAAAATCGGTCGAAATGTAAAGATTATCATCTCCGCCAAGGGCTTCCTGATGCCAAGCATAATTCACGCCGACCTTGCCCGTGACCGGGCCGATCGTCTTCGAAAGCGAAGCATAGGGTTCCCAGACATTGGCTTTGCCAACATGACCATTGGGATAAGCATACAGGTACATACCAACATCAGCGGTGACACCACCGCCGACGTCGCCGGCCCAACCCGCGTTGATGTCTACCTCGCTATTGCCGTACACATCGCTGTCTTCGATGTTGGACGCCCAGCCAGTGATATAAAGGCCGCTAGAGTGGTTGAGGTTAATCGCACCCTGGATGGCAAAATCGCCCGCCGAGGCCGAAACGCCACGCCAGCGATAATCGGTCACGCCCGTCACATAACCGGAAATGGTGAAGTCGCTGCTCTTTTCTTCGGCATAGGCCGGAACAGCCGCCAAGGCCGAACCAGACAAAAAGGCTGCCGCAATAAGCTTGCGAACCGGGTAAAACATGTAAGTCCCTTTCAGATTATTCTGTTTAGAGGACGGGCCAGAACGGCACCGCCAAATGCAGCCTGAAGGGCCGATTACACATCGCAGATGTCTTGCCGAGAATGGGCCGCGAAAATGGCATGGCTGCCATTCGCCGCACCGATGAATGTCGTTCCACAGATCCCCCGACCTGGTGTTCCGACGGCCCCGCTTCCACCCCGCTGAATAAAACGCACTCTCCAAAGCTAACTGCCAGTTACAAAACAGTAGTTTAGAAATCAAGTTCAGCGAATTGAAGGACTGGTGCATAATAGACTCAGTCTAAGCGAGGATTATGAAGATAATCTAAGTGGAATATGTGGTTTACATTTTAGATGGATTAAGACCACGGGCGCCGGAAATTGCTTTCCGGCGCCCGCAACCAACTTAACAATCGCTATTTGTAGGTGCTTCGGAAAGCTTCATCGCAGCTGCCTGCATGCGCGTCATCAGTTCACTCATGCGCGACATCTGCTCCGGCGACATGGCGGAGCCAGACTGCATATTGTTCGACATCTCGTTCATTTTCGGAAGCGTTTCCGTGTTAAACTTCATCAGATCGCTGAGGCAGATCGGATTGTTCGCCGCGAGTTCTTCATAGGCGCCTACAAACTGCTCAAGGCTCTCAAGCGCCTGCTCATTCTCGGGCGACCCCGTTGCGTCGGCGGCCGGCGCATCTCCCACACCCATGTCGGTGCTGGTGGTGGCATCCATGGTGTTGCCATAATCCGTATCCGGCATCTGGCTTATCGCCCCCAGCGTGCTCCAGAAGAGCGCCAATGGCAGGATGTAAAAGAGCGTGAAAAACACGCCCGTATAAATGCCGCTGACCTTGCTGTTATCGCCATTTCCAATCCCCGACATCACGATCTTGTGCGCAAGGAAGGTCGACAGGAACAGCGTTCCCGCGAACAGGACACCAATGACCAGCGTCATGCCAATCGCCGCCCCACCCAGATGCTGGACAAAGAACATGGGATTTGACGCGACCGACGCAGCGGAGAAGGCAGAGAAGATCGCCCCCATCACCATGGAAATGACTGTATTCAGAAACGCAGACAAGAGCGCGACTTTATAGGACGCCCCAAATCCCGGCTGCTCTGACGGCGTTTTCGAGATCATATAAATCAGATAAAGTGCAAGCGCGCCAATCAGCGAGCCGATCAGAAGTAAAATTGCGTATGTAATGATACCTAATATGCCGATGCCGGCGATCATGGAGCCCATGATATCCCCTCCTGTTGTTATATACGTCCCAACCCGTATTCATAATGAATAACTTAAAAACAGAGACGTAACAAATATTTTTGAGGAGGCTCTTTTTCGTTAAATAATGATCAATTTGCTTGGTAGTAATTTTGTCGTTCTGATATCTATTTGGCCAATTTTACAAAAAGCGCGCGCGGCTTTTTGACGGCCTATCATCCATGCGCGCCAAAATGGTGCGCGATGACTGCGCCGATGCGGCGCATCAGATCCCCAGCCTGCTCTATCGGCGCAATGAAGTCGCTATGAACGGCGGCATAGCCGGTTGTCGTCGTATCGGGATAATCGGTCGGCTCGGTGACGTGGAAATCTGCGATATGGGCTTCGGTAATCGGGAAGGCGCGGCGCAACTGGCTTACGGCTTCCTCCAGCCTTAGGCTGAATACCATCTCCCACACATCTTCACGCGCCACGTCGTTGGCCCGGCTGAACGCCGGCATGGCAACCACCCGCAAGAACATATGCTGCATCAACGCAAGGCGGAGCGCTTGCAGTACGCCCAGCGTCCGACGCACCTGCTCTCGATCCGGAATGTCCAGATCGTCGCCAATCTGGGCCAGCAGCGCATGGAGCTTCAGCGCATCCACCCTTAATCCAGAAGCCAGCCGCCGAAAGACGCCGCTTCGATCATCCTTGGCAAGATACTCGGCCAAGGCAAGGCATGGGGCCGCGATATGCGGTTCCGCCCCGCGATAGGTGCGGGTGGCCCAATAGGCCGAATTGAACAGTTCACCATAAGCCGCAACGCTCTTGATGCTGGCCAGCGCATTGGCCGCGCGGGCAAGACGCACGATGTGGCGGCCCCGCGGGCTTTCGCGCAACAGGTCTGCCAGGTCTTCCACATTGCCCTGCGCCGCCGTTCCAAGGCCTGCCAGAACATTCACGGGATATCCAAGCTGCTGCAAGATCGCATTATGCGGGATAGCGCGGATCTGGCGCAGGCTGAGCGTCCGGTCTGCCGCTATGTCCGATTGACGGCGGGATTTGCGGCTGCCCGTTTCCCTCAAAAAGCCAAGCCCAAAAGCCGTCACCGCGCGGGCATAGGTCGTGCTGGCAAGCATCTGCTGCTGAACCCGCCGGATGGCCCGGTAAAAATCAAGACTTAGGTCGGTACGCCGGTAAAAAGGGTCCTGATCTTCCCCCGCCTGCGGCACCGCGATGAAGCGGGTCAGCGTCGCCAGCGCCAGCGCCTCGGTCGCAAAAAAGAGATAGCCATCCCCGCCCTGAAAGCTGACTTCTGGCAAAAGATTGATGCCCGCCAATGCAAATCGACCGCGCGCCCACGGCGATAAGGGCCAATCCAGCCGCTCAGCAAAAGAGGCGGGATGCGCGCCCCGCCCCATGGACTCGCCATGGGTATTGAAGATCAGCGCCGCAACATCGGTCAGCCCGTTGGCGACCATCGCCTCGCACAACCGACCCTGAAGCCGCTCAATTGCAAGCGCCGCTGGAATTTGCCCAACAAAGCGGCCCGCATCCGAAAAGCCGGTCTGGATGGCAAGCTGGCCCCGGGCCCGGACATAGGCCTGATAATGGGGCTCGGCGAGAACAGCATCAAGAAAACGGCCGCCATGTTCTAAAGCGCTTTCCGTCTCAAAAAGTGGCGACACATCTACCTTGTCCGCCACGCCGAACAGCTTTGCCAGATAGAGGGCGGCAAGAACGGTGGCGGGCTGTTCGCATTCTGCAATCAGCAGGCGCAACGGGGCTTGTGCATCTATGTGACGCAGAATTTGCGCCATGATCAGCAATTGCCGGATCGCGGTTGAATCTTCGATTGCCAAAGCGGCAAGGTTGGACGCGAGCGGGCGGACATCCCCCAACAAGTCGCGCATCCGGGCAAGCGCCGCCTGGCTCCCCAGATCAAGCGCCCCTTCCGGGTCGATGCGCCGGCGCACGCCATTGTGGAGTTGGGCGGAATTGATGCGGAAATGCACCGCCCCCATGCCCAGACCATCCAGCCGCATCTCGCATAAAAGGGCCGTCAATTCGCGCGCCACCTCGTCCTGCGGCGTGGCCGCAATCGCGGCGTCAAGCGCCGCACACACACCATCCAACCTAACCAGCTTGTCAGGATCGTCCTGGGCGAAGCGGTTGGCGACTATGCTCAGGACATCCGGGTCGCTTAAATCCTGCGCAAAATCAGCCGCCCGGGCGTCGGCAAAAGCGGCAGCTCGCGCCAGCTGTGCGGCCATATCGGGCAGTAAGGGGGCCAAGCGATCCGCGTAGCGCCGCAGCCGCAACGCCTTTTCCGCCAGCCGAAATCGCAAGCAGGTTGCCCAGCTAATGTCGGTGCGGCCGTCCATGTCATAGCCAACCCATGTCGCGAAGCGAAACGGCATGGGCCGAAACTGCCGCCAAGCCTGGGGCCAGCGCGTGGCCGCGGCATCCAGAAGGTCCCGGATGAGCAGCGCCCGGGCCTCCTGCGCGGTCGCCAAGGCTTGCAGCGCGGCCTCGTGCTCATAGTCAAGCGTGATGCGATCCGGCTCGGCGCTCATTTCTTCAGGGTCGAGAGGGCCTTGCGGCCCCGCCTCTGCCCTTCGCGCGACCGCCTCCGCCTGAGCGCGGTTGAGCAGAAATGTGGGGTGCGCGGTAAAGACGATATGGGCGCTGGGCGCGCCCCAGCGGGCCTGCGCCTCGGCAAGGCTCTCTCCAAGCCCGACGCGGGCCCGGCGCAGATTTTCTGACCGGTCAATCGGGGCCAAAAGCCGGTGGAGCCGCCCGGCGCGCGCGGCCAGACCATCTTGTTCCAGCGCGGTAACCATATGGCTGATCGCCGCCAGATCCAGTCGTCCCGCCTCCAGGTCGCGCGACACCTCTAGGCTCAGCTGAAACACGGGGTTGAACAAAGGCGTATCGGCCGTGCGCTGGTGCAGGGTTTCAAGGCGAGCGGCAAGGGCGCGAATCTGGTCCATCCATCCAATCCTATTCAAAAACGCAGAAAATGCGCGGGCCGAATTAAAGGGTTGGACGCTGCCCGGCTCAATGCGGATCGGCACCTTCCAGCGCTCGCTGCGCCAGCCATAACGCACCAGTTGCACCAGCATTGTCCCCCAGCCTTGGCAGGCGGATTAGTTGGCGGGCACGACCGGGCAGATAATTGGCGTCCAAAGCAGTCGATTGGTCGATAATGTGCGCCAACAGGCCGGGCGTCTTCATTACCCCGCCGCCAAGAACCACCTCATCCGCGGCGCAGGTCGCAAAGATGTTATGGCAAAGCTGCGCCAGATAGCCGGCGATAATGCCATGGGCCGGATGGTCCGGCGCTAGGTCTGATAAGGGAGCGCCCCAGCGGGCGCGAATGGCCGGACCAGAGGCAAGGCCTTCAAGGCAATCGCCATGAAAAGGACAGCAGCCCGCGAAATCCTGATCATCAGCCGGACGACGAACAAATACATGGCCCATTTCTGGATGCGCGGCCCCATGCACCGGCTTCCCGTTGACAACAAGGCCGCCGCCGATGCCCGTGCCCACTGTGATATAGGCCAAGACCCGACCTGCCCCTGCCCCCGCCGCTTCGGCTTCCGCCAGCGCTGCAGCGTTTACATCGGTATCGAAGCCCAGAGGAATGGCGAGACGGCGGGCAAAATAGCCGGCAAGGTCGCAGTGCGACCAATGTGGCTTGGGCGTTTGGGTAATGTGCCCCCAAGTTGGGGACGCGGGATCAAGGTCTATCGGACCAAAGCTGGCAATGCCCAACGCCGCAATCGGCCCTTGATGGGCAAACCAGTCGGCCGCAGCGGCCAGCGTGAGCGCGGGTGTTTCTGTTGGCAAAGCATGGCGCGCAACAATCTGGTCAGGCGCCGTGCCCGTCACAAGGACAAACTTCGTGCCGCCGGCCTCAATGCCCGCAAGCAAGGCCGGCCGCGCGCCTGTCATGCGCTCACCAGATCGGCAAGGCGGCAGCGCTCGCCATCCAGCGCAAGGCGCAGCAAAGGCGCGGGAACACCGCCAAAGCGCGTATCGGCGCCCCAGCCATCGACAAAGCTTGCGACCACCAGATCCGCAGAAACGAACCAGCTATAGGCTTGGGTGGGCGCTTGGTCCGGATTGGCCAGCACCAGACCGCTGCCATTGAGCGGCCGATACGGCCCGAACAGGCGATCAGAAACCATCCCGTAAAGGCCATTGGGCGCGTGCCGAAGATCCGGATGGAAGGTTCCGCGCTGCGTTACCCAAAACGCATAATAAAGACCATTGGCAAAAACGATATGGGCGCGCTCAAGTTCATTGTTGACGCCATCGGCATGGATAAGCGGCGGAAGCAAGTCCCACCCGTCCAGGCCTTTGCGGGCCAGACCAATGGCGCCGTTATAATCGCTCTGGCTGCCCCCCAGCGAGGCTGTGAAAACCAGATATTCCTGACCGTCTTGAGGATCGCGGAAATAGGCAGGATCGCGAAATGCCTTAATCTTGCCAGCCTCGCCCTCATGGGCGTCTGCCGCCATATAGGCGCTTGTGACATGCGAGACCGACTTTTGTGGTGTCGACCAATTGCCGGGCAGCCCATCGGCCCCCAGCCTGGCATGGGCTTCATACAGCGCCTGTTGATAGCCGCCGGACCGCGCCGCCACCCCTGCCCCGGTGAAAAACAGCGACAAGCGATCCCCGTCTAAAAGCGCAGAGCCCGCCCATTCCCGTTCATAGGGCACAGGCTGGTTGGGAAGCACCGGGCCAAGATCGCGCCAGCGGTGGTCAGCCCGTTCCAACAGATGGATCTTCGCTTCAAAATGCCGCAACCCCGGATCGCCTCGGTCGGGCGCGGCCAGCGCCATCCATAATTCCCGCCCTCTGGGCCGCGCGATATGGCCATCGGGCTGCTGCACAGGCCACATATCCCAATAAAGAATATCCGTCCGCAGATCAGACCGATCCGCCTCACGGATAACCGGCGCCACCGAAGCCGTCCGGAAGTCGATGCGATGCACGTCATCTGCGGTCCAAGGGGTGATCATGGGACTTCCATAAAAAGGGGAGGTAAAAAGAAAAAGGGGCCGGCAGCGCGCAGCAGCCAGCCCCAGACATTATGAGTTAAAAGTCGAAGCGGACCGAGGCAGATACCGTGCGGCCGTTGATCGACCGCGCCCGCACATAATTGGTGCTGTTGTCGGTGATCGCATCTTCTTCCGCCTCGGTGATGCCGGTCACGTTGAACAGGTTGTTCGCGTTCAACGACAGTTCAATCCGGTCAATCGGGCGGTAGCTGACAAAGGCGTTGACCTGCGTATAGGCCGGGAAGACCAGCTTGTTATTGTCCTGCGCATAGGCCTTTGTCGTCCCGATCAGGTTGACGCCGAACCGGGCCTTTTCAAGGTCGATGGACGGCGTGATCTGATAGATCAGCTTGGCCTGACGGCGCGGGATATTGCCCTGATTAGCAGGCTTGATCGCATCCTTTGAAATCTCGGCATCGGTCCAGGTTGCCCCGCCGCGCAGATCGAAAATGCCCGAGCGATAGGCTGCTTCCAGCTCAATCCCCTTGGCTTCATAGGTGCGGTCAAAGAAGCGCTGCGACGTCGCTTCGTAATTCTGCTCCTGCGTCTTGGCGTAAAAAGCCGTGGCGAACAGGCCCAGACCGCCGCTGCGATATTTGACGCCCAGTTCATACTGGTTGACGTAATCAATCGCGTCCTGCTTGCGGACCGACCCGTCAGACAAGATCACCCCATAAAGCAAACGATCAGCATTGGCGCGGGCACCACGGCTGGCGCGCGCAAACAAGGCAGCATCGGACGACAAACGATAATTGGCGCCGATCGACCAGGACAGATAGTTTACATCATAATTGACCGGGCTGGGGGCAGCGCGGTTGATCAGCGAGACGCTCTGTTCCACCGGTTCAATCGTGCCATTGCCGTTCACATCCACGTCGCTAGCTTGCAGCGTGCCCGAATAGGTGCCGCGCGCGGCCACATTATCCCAGCGGGCACTGGCATCCAGCGACAGGCTGCCTGCTTCATAACCCAGCGCGAGGTAAGGCGCGTTGATATCATAGCTGACATCATAGCTGCGCTGGCAGCAATTATCCCAAGCCGGCACGCCATAGGCATAAAGCCCATTCCGCGTCAGCGCGTGGCCGCTGTGCGGATCAACCACGTCAACAAGCGCCGCATTGGTGCCGCGCACTTCCATCAAATAGCTGTCCCAAACCCAGTCCATGCTGATCTGCTGACGCGCCTTGTAGAAGCCAGCGGTCAGCGTGGCCGATCCCAGCGTCTTCACCAGCTTGAGATCGTTGGTGAAGCCGCCCAGATCGTTGATCTCGGTGTTGAACAGATGGACCTGCATCAACAGGCCATTGGGGTTGTTGAACGCCTGGCCCGCATTCGGCCCATTGGCGTAAACAAGGTTATAGCTGCCTTCGTCGCCGGTCAGCCGCTCGCCAATCGCATTGCCGATGCTGGCCGCCGTGCCAATTGACGCCGGGAACGGCGAAACAAAGCGCCCGGAAATATCCGACCAGCGGAACCGCTCTTCAACGTTCAACCCGTCGGCCACTTCAAACACGGCTTCCAGCCCCAGCGTTGTTACCAGCGGGTGCATGCCATCGGTAATGTCGGTCGTGCGGCGGTTGTTGTTGCCATCAAGGCCAAAGGCGCTGGTGAAATAGGCGCTGTGCGGCGTGTCGTTGCGAATGTCGAAATTGGTGAACGACGAATAGGTCGGATTGCCGTTGGTCCCGGTGACCTTCGCGGGCATTGGAAGATAGCCAATGGCCCGATCATCCAGATGCTTGGCGTAAAGGCGCACATAGCCGCCATCAAATTCCTGCGTGATATTGGCTTTGACCTGATAGCCTTGGTTGCCATTATAGCCGGCATGGCGCGGGCCTTCGCCATCGCGCCAGAAGCCGCCGATGTTGAAGCGGGTGCGATCGCTCAGCTTACCGCCATAGTTGAAGTCGAGCCGGTAATCCTCGTAATCAAGGCCGACCGTCGCCATGATGGTGCCACCTTCTTGGCTGCCATCCTTCGAGATGAAGTTGATGACCCCGCCCGGCGCGTTGGACGCCAACGTAGAGGCCGAGCCGCCGCGCACGGCCTGCACCGAACGGATCGTCTGGTCGGCGCGCAAAAAGATATCGGCATTACCGAACGAAATATCGCCAAATTGCAGAACCGGAAGTCCATCTTCCTGCAATTGCAGGAACTTGGCACCACCCGAAGCGACCGGAAGGCCGCGCACCGCGATATTGGCATTACCGTCACCGCCGGTTGATTCCGAGCGGATACCCGGGATCTGGCGGAAGATTTCAGCCGTGGTGCGGGGAGCGGCATCGGCAATCGCTGCGCTGTCGAGCGAGCTGACCGAGACAGAGGTTTGCAGGCGGTTGGCAGACCGCGACACAGCCGTCACGACGATTTCGTCGAGACCAAGCGTGTCCTTGGTTTTGGTATCTTCCGAACCCGGCGCAGACTCTTGCGCAAATGCGGGCACGGCAACGGCCGACAAGGCAACGCCGAGAATTAGGGCGTGACGAATTTTCATATCGCTAAACTCCTCTCCTGAAGCAGACGTGGCCGAGGTCTACGGAAATTACAAACGATTGCAAACAAAATTTGCAAACGTTTGCAAGTGGACTGAATTTGTGGCAATTTAGCGACAATGCGGCGCTCAAGCGCCCGATGGGGAGAGGTGAAGACCATGTCCGGATTAGCCAAGCCGAGATTATCGCTGATGCGAATCGTCGAAATGAATATCGGCTTTTTCGGCCTCCAGTTCAGCTTTGGCCTGCAACAGGCGAATATGGGGCCGATTTACGGCATTCTTGGTGCCGATGACGCAACCATGCCGCTGCTCTGGCTTGCCGGACCAATGACCGGCCTGTTGATCCAGCCGATCATCGGTGCGCTGAGTGATCGTACCAATTCACGCCTGGGTCGCCGGACACCCTATTTCCTGATCGGCGCGATCCTGTGCTCGCTATGCCTGTTCGCCATGCCCTATTCGACCGCGCTGTGGATGGCGGCGTCGCTGCTGTGGATCCTGGATGCGGGCAACAATATCACGATGGAGCCCTACCGCGCTTATGTGGCAGACCGATTGGCCCCCGACCAACGCTCTATCGGGTTTATGACGCAAAGCGCCTTTACGGGGCTTGCCCAGACCTTGTCCTATCTGGCCCCTACCCTGCTCACCGGCATCATTTCAAAGGATGTGCTTGATGCCCAGGGTATTCCGCTGATTGTCAAAATTGCGTTCATCATCGGCGCGATCCTCTCAATCTCGTCGATCCTTTGGTCGGTCCTGCGCGTGCCGGAGCTCCCGCTTGATAAGACGGAAAAGGCCGCCTTGGCGCAAAAGCCCATGACATTTTCTGCCACGGCGCGTGAAATTTCCGACGCCCTTCGCGATATGCCGCGCCCCATGCGGCAGCTGGCACTTGGCATGCTGTGCCAATGGTATGCGATGTTCGCTTATTGGCAGTATATCAGCTTTGCGGTTGGCCGCTCCCTTTTCGGAACAACAGATGCAACAAGCGCCGCCTTTCGAGATGCGACGCTGACCACCCAGCAAGCCGGCGCGCTTTACAACTTCATCGCCTTTGGAGCTGCGATTGGCCTGATCCCGCTGGTGCGCCGCTATGGCGCGCGCAACATCCATGCACTGTGCCTGAGCGCCTCGGGTGTGGCCATGTTGATGATCCCCCATGCGACGTCGGCGGCCGGGCTGTTTGCCCTGATGCTGGGCATTGGCTTGGGCTGGGCGGGCATGATGGGTAATACCTATGTGATGCTGGCTGGCGTGATCCCGCCCGAGCGCACGGGCATCTACATGGGCATTTTCAATATGTTCATCGTGATTCCGATGCTGATCCAAACCCTGACCATGCCGCTATTCTATCACAGCCTATTGGCTGGCGATCCGCGCAATGTCTTGATACTTTCCGGCCTGTTGATGCTTTTGGGCGCGGGGGCGACGCTGTGGGTAAAGGCAGGCCAACGGCCTGCGCTTCCTGCTGACGGGTCGCAGGATTGAGGAGCCGTAATGGAACAAGGAGATAAGGACAGGCAGGCAGCGGCGTCCCGCGCGCCCGAACGGCCAATCCGCACGATCACCGACCTTGCCCGGATCGCCGGCGTTTCAGCAGGCACTGTCTCCCGCGCGCTGGCGAATAACAGTCTGGTCAACGACAAGACGCGCGACCGTATTCAGGCGATCGCGCGCGAGCATGGCTTTCGTCCCAACCAGATGGCCAGCAGTCTACGCCGTCAGAAAACCGGCGTTATTGGCGTTGCCATCCCCTTGGGGCATGATCGCCAACAGCCTATTTCCGACAGTTTCTTTATGACCTTGCTGGGCCGGCTTGCCGATGAACTGACCGATCGCGGCTATGATTTGATGTTGCGGCGGGTGATCCCCGGCCGCGACGAGGACTGGCTGGACCGGTTCATCGGCTCAGGCATGATCGACGGCGTTATTGTGATTGGCCAGTCTGACCAGTTTGAGCGGATTGAAGACGTTGCCGAAGGATATCGGCCGATGGTCGTCTGGGGCAATCACCAGGAAGGCCAGCGCCATTGCGTCGTCGGCACCGATAACCGACTGGGCGGGCGCATGGCGGCCGAGCGGCTGATCGCCGCCGGGGCAACCCGGCTTGCTTTTCTGGGCGATACGGGCGCGACGGAATTTGCGGCGCGCTTTGCCGGCGCGCAAGAGGTTGCCAAAAAACTTGGGGTGTCGATCCAGAACCTGCCGACCCATTTATCCAGCGAAACCATCGCCCGCGATCTTGCCCGGCACTTGCCTGCCCTGATGCAGGGCTGCGACGGCATTTTTGCGGCGACCGATATGATCGCGGTTGCCTGTCTGCACGAACTGGGGCGTCAGGGCCGCCTGGTCCCGGATGATGTCCGCCTGATTGGCTTTGACGATCTGCCCATTGCCAGCCAGACCAATCCGCCGCTGACCACGGTCCGTCAGGATATCGGCGCCGGTGCACGGGCGCTGGTTGATCTGCTGATGCGGCGGCTGGCCGGCGAGGATACCGAAAGCCTTGTCATGCCGCCGCGCCTTGTGGTGCGCGGCACCGCCTGACGCGGGCCCGGGCTCAGCTTTCGTCGGCGTCTGCATCGGCAGCCAACCATTCCAGCTTGGTTTTGGTCAGCACAATGTGGCGATATTCGCGGTAGAAGGCAGACGCAGAGGCCGCGCGCTTAACGATGATCTCAATCGGGGCTTCGTCCGGCAGCCGCGCCAGATACGCATAAAGGGCGACCGTCGACGAAAAGGGCTGACCATCCACACTGACAATGAAATCAGACACTTCAGCGTCGGTGAGCGCGGCATCCTCGCCCGACTGATACCAATCGACGATCAGCGTGCGCTGCGGGTTCACCTCGATATCGTCAAGCCGCCAAGGCTCCGAGATAATCAGGCCGGCAAGGTTGATAGACCGCACCTTGAGCGGATCGGGCGCCGACCAGAGCGGCACCTCTACGTCCACCAAAGCGCCCTTGCGTGCCACAGTCAGCGTCACCCGATTGCTCAGGCCGCGCAAATGGCTCAAAAGATCACCAAAATCCGTCACGTCCGCACCGCCATTGACGCGCGTAATGATGTCGCCCGGCTGCAAAGCCACTGTGAGGTCATAGAGCTGCGCCACACGCGGCCGCAGATCATCGCCGGAGGTGGCCGTGGCCAAGGGCAGCATTTTCAGCCCGGCGTCCGCACCCTGTTTCAGCAGGTCAACCACGCGGCAAATCGGCGGCATCGGCTCTGCCAGGCCAACCGCCGTTGCGTTCTTATCGTTCTGGTCTTCCTTATAGGTCGACGTGTTGATGCCGATTACCCGGCCCGTCCCCACATCGATGAGCGGACCGCCAGAATTGCCGCTGTTGATCACGGCGTCGGTTTGAATCTGCTGGCTCGGGTAGAACCAGGCAAGCCCGGAAACGACGCCCCGTGTCGCGGTGTACGACATGCCCCAGGGATGGCCATAAGCGAAAACCGATGCGCCGGGGCGGGGCAGCTTGTCACACCCCAGGGGGGCTTCCACCGCCGTTGCGGGGATTTTCTCGGGCGGCACGGCCAGAACCGCAAGATCAATCAGGGCATCAACATGGATACGGCGTGCGGCAATCTGGGGTCCGCCGCGAAACGCCACCTTCACCACGCTGGGCGAGCGCGTTGCAACATGGGCGTTGGTTAGAAGCCACCCGCGCTTGCGATCGATCAGAAAGCCGGTGCCCGATCGCGCGCCGCTTTCATCCTGGTTGAAGGCAATGTCGTTCAGCACCTGAACCTTGACCGTATAACGCGCCGCCTCGGACAGAACCTGATCCGCGGTCAAAACCGGCTTGGCCATCAGCGGCCCGCTCCCCATAGCGAAGGCAAAGGCAGCAAAGAGGAGGGGATGTTTCTTCATCCCCCAGCTCTAATATTTTCCGTTCCCGGATAAATTATTCAACAATTCGTTGAAAAATGACTTGTGGATTAAGTCAAATTTGAAACAATATTCCATCAAAGGGATCGCAGTATGACCTCAACTATGTATTGATTTGAGGCTGGGCCTGACCCTGAATTTGGGAGGCGGTGGGATGAATAAGGCATGGATCATCGGGATGACGGCCGCTGCGCTTTCTGGTTGCGGCAATACGCCCACATCTTCCAGCAATGAAAGCAACGCCTCTGCCAATAGTGCCCCGCCGACGGCCGAGACGGCCATGCCGGCGCCCGCCCCTGCGCCCACTGCGCCGGCCGCGTCGCTGCTGGGCGAATGGGCCGAGCAAAGCTGCGTCAAAGGCGATGGCGACGCAAATGGGGATGGCTATCCCGAAGAAGGGGCCAATTTCAGCGTTACCGCAAATGGCTATTCCGGCTTTGAATGGAGCTGCCAGATCAATCCCAAAATTCAGCCCGGCCAGACCCGCTATAACGGCACCGCCATTTGCTATGGCGATGGGCAGGACGAGGCACCGCAAAAATTGTCGTTGGACCTGCTGCCCGATGGCCGCCTGCGCGTGAAGGACAGTTTTGCCACCTCAATCATGCGGCGCTGCTCTTAAAAACGCGACTTTCAACGCAACAACCTATCCCGAATCGGGATGGGATTTCCGCACATTGGGCCCGGACTGGGAAAGGGACGGGGACGGAAATCCGTCATAAATTCAACATTTAGGGACGCTTCGCCGTATGATCGCTTCGATTCACCGCTAAGGGGTCGACAAGCGACCGCACCCCTCTAACCGGGCCGGGCATCCGGTCGCCTGAATGTCGTCGCGTGTTTTGACGCCAAGGGACAAGACGTGGTGCCCCTCCTTCGCCAATGGGCCAAAAGCCTGAGTATCGGCGATGCGAGTGATGCCGCGCACATGTGACGATTTTTGTGAGTAATTATAAAAACAAGATGTTGAAACTTGCAGCGGCCGTTTCTGGCATTTTGCTGCTGGCAGGCAATGCTGTTTCCAAGCCGGAAATGGCCGCCCCCTCCCCTGTGCCGGGCGCCGAGATGGCCCGCCCTGCGAATATTTCTGCCGCTGACCTGACAAAAATGGAAGCGGCTCCCCAAGATACGATTGCGCCCGTTGGCGTCGATCCGCGCGAAGCAGAGTGCATCGCGAAGGTGATCGTGCATGAAGCGGCCAACCAGCCTTATAAGGGCCAGCTGGCTGTCGCGCAGGTCATCACCAACCGCATGAAGAACCCGCGCTTCCCCAAAACGGCCTGTGCGGTCGTCAACCAGCCGCGTCAGTTCTTCAATGTCGATGGCTATAACCCGTCCCGATCAACCCGGGCGTGGCAGACCGCGCTTGAGATTGCCCATGACGTTCTTCAGGAACGGACAGAGCGGGTTGTCGCGGATGCGCTCTATTTCAACGGCGTTGGCGGCGGCATGCCGGGCCGGACAGCGATGCTGCAAATCGGCGACCACGTTTTCTATCGCTGAACCAAGGCTTGGCGAGGATGTGGCCAACCCCATCCTCGCCCAAGCGATCGCCCGCTAGGGCCAAGCATCGTCCGATGCCTGCATTTCAAGAATATCGTCAATCGAGGCGCGCGTTGACCGCGCGAGCATGATTGCTGATCCAAAGATCAACAAAATCATGCCAAAAAGGGCCGGGCCTGCCATGCGGGTCGCGCCTGCCTCTCTCCAAAGCCACCGCTCGCCGGCCTGAACAAAGCCGGTTGGGGCGACGGCATAACCACCGCAAAGCCGGCCCTGTTCCGTGCCAGCGCGGACGCCCCGTCCGGCGCGCGCTATTCATCCTGCATTCAATGACCCGATTTTAATATTATGCTTTAGGATGAGACTATTCCCTGAATGGGATAAGGAGGAGGCCGATATGACGAAGAAAATCCTCGCCTTGATGATCGGCCTTGCGCTCAGCACGCCCGCTTTGGCCGATCGAGGGCGTTATGGCGGCTATTCCTCTGGCTATGGCCATCATCATGGCAGCCGTACGGCAGGTACGATTGCAGCTATTCTTGGTGGCGTCATTCTGGGTGCCGCGCTGGCCAGCAACGGGCAGCGCACCCAGCGCAGCGCGCCGAATGCCGGCTATGCGACCCCTGCCACGCCCTACGACAATGGGTATGACGCGCCAGATTGCTCCGATCGGGAAGTGACGGAGCAAACGGTCTCGGGCCGTTATGTCACCTATACCGAAACCGTATGCCGCTGATCTAAAGGCTTAATCGCGCCCTACGATCTTGAGCAGCGAGGGCTTGGAATATCCTGTCAATCCGCAGGCCTTGGCGCGCTGAAGCTCGGCGCGCGCAAGTGCTGCGGTTGCATAGGGATGCGAGTGCACCACCACCAGCCCCGGCGCAAAGCTGTCAAACCAGTCGGACAGCGACAGCTCAGCCCGGATACCGCATGCTTGCAGTTGCGCGCGCACGCGACTTGCATTGGCGTCAATGCGTCGGGCCGCCGGGTCCTCCCCCATCTTGTCATCATACCAGACATAGCCGTCCGACAGCGACGCATAGATGTTCCAGACGCCACCGCATTGGTCGGGTCGGGCAGATGCAAAACGCCCCTCTCCCACGGCCGCGCACGGGTTACGACCGGAGCCAGAGCCCTTGCGGCCAATGGCCGGGCGGGACATCGGCGCCGAGGATTGCGCGGCAGGCCTGATCGCGGTGGCATCCGCCGTTTCAGCGCCTTTTTGCGCAGACGGGGCATTGGCCGATCCGCAAGCTGTCACCATCAGGCAAAGCGCCGACGCCCATAAGGGAAAGTTTGAATTCGGGCGCACCCTGGCCTCCTTGCGTAACATGGTGTCCTGCACCTGCTTCATGGTTTTCCCGGCCAGCTGATCTCGCCGGTCGCGGAAATCTGAATGCCCGCTTCGGGCAGGTCGGAAGCCGTTAACTCGGCAATCGTCCGCGCTGCCTCATGGGTAGGATCAAGCACGGGGCCGCCCGGCCGGGTCTGACGGGCCGACACGATCCGGGCCGATTGAAGCGCGCCGGCCTTATCCACGCGCAAATCGACAATCGGCGCCAGCCCATTCGGGCCGTTGAGGTTAAACTGGCCATAGGTCCAGAAATTGCCAAGGCTATAGGCGATGAAGCGGCCTTTATAGACCTCTACCGCGCGCGCCACATGGGGGCCGTGACACAGAACAATGTCGGCCCCGGCATCAACGGCTGTCCGTGCAAAAGCAAACGGATTTCCGCGATTTTCGCCGATAAAGGTCTCGTTCTCCCGCGTGATGTTCTGACGGCTGGCACCTTCTGCGCCGATATGGCACGAGACGATCAGGATATCGCTGGCCGCACTGGCCTCGCGCACAAGCTCGGTTACCCGCGACAGATCCGTCACGGGCATCAGGCCCACATTATGACCAAAGGCCAAAAGGGCGACCCGCGTGCCGTCCGGCAAGGTCTTCTGACCGATCCGCATCCCGTCTTGATCCGCCGCAGAAACGGCCAAACCCGCTGCGGTCAGGTTTGCATAGGTTGCCTTGCGCCCTGTTTCGCCAAAGTCCCGCGCATGGTTATTGGCGTTGGAGACAAGGTCAAAGCCGGCTTTGGCCAGATAGTCGGCATGGAAGGTCGGGCTGCGAAAGGTGAAGCAGATTTTGGGGTTTTGGCACAGCTTCGAGCCAACATCGCTGTTATGAAGCGTGCCTTCAAAATTAGCAAAAGCGATATCGGCATCTTTAAACAGACCGGCAATTTCTGGCCCGACCACATCGGCCGCCGACCCTTCGGGCGTCACGCGGGGATCAAGGATCGGCAAGGGCCAATCGCTGCCCATCATCACATCCCCAACGCCCACGATGCGATAGCTTGGATTGGTTGCCGGCTTGGCCTCTGGCCCCGCCGCGGGAGGCGCGCTTGCCCGGGACTGGCCGTTAAAGCCCATAAAATACAAAGCAGAGGCCATAGCGACCGCCACACCGGATGCGATTACCCGTTTCATCTCAACCCAATCCGCCCCATCCTTGACGAGCGACAAAATAATATTTCCGCCGCGCCAATGGCAGATTTAGCGAAGTGCCGCAATATTCTAATCCCTGAAAAAACCCATTTGTTCGCGACATTTATCGATCTATTTATGTAAATCTAGCGCGATTAAATCATATTCAATCTTGGATAAGGCGTGAAATTGAACAATTTAGAATTGATTTAAATTGTATATTGAAAAACATCCTTATTGTTTTGAATATTATAGTACTTAGATATGATTTATTATAACAATAAATTGATATCACATAAGACCGCCACGCATCCTTTCCGCAGAAAAATTCCCGCAGCGTTTCAATCAATTTGACTTTTGGACCTTAACGATATTTTGCGTCCCGTAATTGTCATAACCTTCGTCGCTCATAAACCTTAGTCTCGACCCGATAAGATAGCGGCTAATCAGTCGGACTAAAGGGCATGAACTGCGACGATCCTGCTGAATAAGACGGGCGAAAAGGCCAGATATGATGGGGCAGCAATCTCGGGGCAGACGGTGGATCGGCCTGATTGCAGATCGAAGCGCAGTTTTTTCTCTTGGTATCGTGGTCGGGGCTGTTCTGGGCATCTCCTTCTATACGGATGGCAAGCCCTTTCGCGCGCTGATGGATGAAGCCCGGGGCCCGGCTCAACAGCCTGCCCCTGCCCCGGCCAAGCCGCTGGCGGCCGCGCAATGTCGTACAGATTTTCCTATGTCTCCCCAAGTCGCGGCGGCCTTGCGGGCCAATCGCCCGATCCGCATCGGCATCTTCGGGGATAGCTTTGGCGACGGCATCTGGGCCGGCACCTTGCAGGAGCTTGCCGGCCGCAAGAATTTTAAGGTCTATCATTTCTCAAAGGAATCGACGGGGCTGACCCGTTATCAATCCCTGAACATCTTGGAGGATGTGAAACGCCGGATCGCCGAACAGCCGGTTGACGTCGCGCTTTTCTCTTTTGGGGCAAATGATACGCAGGGTGTCTGGGTCGCGGGCAAGCCTGCCGCCTATATGACCCCGGCCTGGAAGGACGTGATTGGTGGGCGCGCGCGGGATATTGTGCAACTGCTCCAGCAAAATGGCGTCGCTGTCGGCTGGATCGGGCTGCCGCGCATGCGTCGGCCAAAATTTGACGAACAAATTCAGCAGATGAACGGCTTTTATGCTGGCGTCATGTGCGATCTTGGCGTTCCGTTCGTCAATCCGGTCAGCATGACCCAAGGCCCGGACGGCGGCTTTTCGAGGGATTTGGTCGATCCTGAAACCGGCAAGAAATATCTTGCTCGGGCGGATGATGGCATTCACATGAGCGTCCATGGCTATCGGGTCATCGTTCGACCTTTGCTGAAGAAAGTCATCGCTCTGGCCCCAGATCAGCCGCCTGCGCCGACGCGCCTTGCCCCGGGTGCGCAATGATATTCCGGCCTGAAACAGGCCCATTGCATGCGCCGTCAATCGGTTTTGCGGCGCTTATCCTCGCTGTTATGGCGGCGGGCCTCACCAATCCGGTGGCCGCGCAGGCCAAGTCGACGCCTGCCGCAGCATCGCCAACGCCAAGCCCGGCCCCGCCCGCAGCCCTCGCGCAAAGCCCGGTGCCAGAGGCGCTGCCCGTTCGGGGTCAGTTGATGAATGAGCGGGCGCTTGCGCCGTTCCTGCGCAAGCTCGCTGCTGCGCGCACCGCCCCTGTTCATATCGTCCAGCTCGGCGACAGCCATACGGCCGGCGACCTGTTT
This sequence comes from Chakrabartia sp., assembly GCA_046074265.1. GTDB lineage: Bacteria > Pseudomonadota > Alphaproteobacteria > Sphingomonadales > Sphingomonadaceae > Aquisediminimonas. The sequence continues at coordinate 91,377 of JBJTNW010000013.1, read as the reverse complement.
ACCGGCGGATGGCGCAATGTCTGGCAGCTGCGCTATGGCGCCGGCGGACGCGGTACGATGCCGGTCGGCCGGCCGACAAGCGTCTACCTGACCATGGGCGTGACCGCTCGCCAAACCGGGGCATGGACGCTCAATGCCATGTTGGGGCCCAATTATGCGCCAAGCGGCGCGCCGCTGGGGCCAAGCGGCTTTACACAGTCCATTGCCCGCGCCGGGGCGAGCTTATCGCTGAGCGCAGATTCATCAGCGTTTACGTTTGACAGCCTCAGCTTTTGCGCGGTCACCGGGCCGGACGCCGGCTCGGTCAAAGTCACGCTGGGACAAACGGAACGCAGCATCAGCCTGATGACGCCCGAACCGGGCTTTGACTGTTTTGAAACCCGCGCCCCCGAGCTTCAGACGACGGCGACGATCCGGACGTTGGAGGACAAGCCCGTCAGTCTGACGTCTTGGACAACCCGGCGCGGATCAAGCGGGATCATCCTGAGCAATCTGGGGGTAGTGAGCGCCCGTCTTCAGCACTGGACCCGCCTGTCCGATCCGGTGATCGCCAAGGAACTCACAAGCGCACGTCCCGACCTGATCGTCATGGCCTTTGGGACCAATGAAGGCTTTTTCCCCGGATTGTCGATCTCGGAAGAGGCCCGCCTGCTGCGCGCACAGGTGCAGCGGCTGCGCCAGTCGCTTGGCATGAGCGTGCCCATCTTGCTGCTCGGCCCGCCCGATGTCAGCACGGCGCGGGCAGACCTTGCCTTGCCGGGCCTGCCGGAAACCCGGACCTGCGCCGATGGCCGTTATGTGCCGGGCAACCTTGCCCGGATGCGCACGCTGCAAATCCAGCTGGCAACAGAGCTGAACCTTGGCTTTTGGGATTGGCAGGGCGCGATGGGGGGCCCCTGTTCTGCCTCGGCCTGGACAGCCCAAGGCTTGCAGCGCGGCGATTACATCCACTTCACGCCCGGCGGCGGCCTGCTTTTGGGGCAAGCCCTGGCGGCGGATCTGGATGATGCCCGGCTGCGACTGGGAGCAAAATAGGCCATGCTCTTCCCGACGCTGACCTTTCACGTCTTTTTCCTAGTCGTGTTTGCCGCCAATTGGGTGCTGCGCAAGGCGGGCGAATGGCGGCTGATCCTGCTGCTGGTCGCTTCATGGATTTTCTATGGCGCATGGGATTGGCGCTTTGTGGCGCTGATTCAGGCCAGCGCCCTTTTAAACTGGGGCGCGGCGCGGCTTATCCTCGCCTTGCCTGGCTCGGGCCAGCGCAAGGCCTGTGTTACGCTGGGCGTCATCCTCAACCTCGTCATCCTCGGCTTCTTCAAATATTTTGATTTCTTTGCCGAACAGCTGACCATCTTGCTGGATATGGCGGGCTGGGAACGCGACATCCCCATCCTTGGCATCATCCTGCCCGTGGGCGTATCTTTCTTCACCTTTCAGGGCATGAGCTATCTGATCGACGTCTACCACGGCAAATCAAAGCCGGCCGGGCTGCTCGAGCTCAATGTCCTGATGAGCTTCTTTCCGCACCTTGTCGCCGGCCCGATTGTGCGGCCAAGCCATATCCTGCCGCAATTGCGCGAGCGGCCAAAGCTGACCCGTCAGGTCGCCGCCACCAGCCTGATCCTCATCATCTGGGGGGTGGTCAAAAAGGCGGTGATCGCTAACGAGCTGTCGGTCAACCTTGTCGACCCGGTCTTTGCCTCTCCCAGCACCCATAGCACGCTGGAACTGGTGGTCGCGGCATATGGTTATGCGGTCCAGATCTACTGCGATTTTTCGGCCTATAGCGATATGGCGATTGGCCTTGCCGGGCTGTTGGGCTTTCGCTTTCCGCGCAACTTCAACCAGCCTTATCGGGCGGCCAGTTTGCAGGATTTCTGGCGGCGCTGGCATATCAGCCTGTCGACCTGGCTGCGGGATTATCTGTACATCACCGCCTTTGGCGGCTCGCGTCAGGGCTTGGCGCGGACCTGCCTTGCCCTGTTCCTCACTATGGTGCTGGGTGGCCTGTGGCACGGCGCCAGCTGGAACTTCGTGATCTGGGGCACCATTCATGGCGCCATTCTGGTCGTGGAGCGGGTGTGGAAATCAATCAAGCCCGAGGCGCTTGGCAGCTTGCCCAACTGGATGGGTACACTGCTCACCTTCCACATCGTGACCGTCGCCTGGATTTTCTTCCGCTGCAAAGAATTTGCAACGGCGCAGGAATATCTGACGCACATCACCGCAGGCGGAACAGAGCCGGGGCTTGCCACGCCGTGGATGGCCGGGCTGATCCTTATTGGCATGCTCTGCCATTTCGGTCCCGCCGATGCCATTCAGCGACTGGCCCGCCGCGCCGCGGCCCTGCCCGCGCCGCTGGTTGCACTTTTTGGCGTGCTTGTGCTGCTGCTGGTCGAAGGCCTGTTGGGCGACGGGGTTGCCCCGTTTATCTATTTCCAGTTCTAGGAGGCGGATGATGCAAGAAGGACTGCCTTGGGGGGATTCCCCGCTGGATGATGAAGAAACGGACCGCCCGGGCCTGGGTTGGGCCACGCTTGCGATTTACTCGGGCTCGGCCATGCTGATGTTGCTTAATGCCCATGCCATTCTCAACTGGGCCAACCAGCTGGATCTGAACGAAGAAACGGCCCCCATCGTCCTCGTCGCAGAAGATTGGCACGGCAAAACGGGCAGCTATGGCCTCAACATCATCGTCGACAGCGTCAAGCAGGCCGCTGTTGAGGTGCGCGCGGCCAAATGGCCGGATCTGCCCGCAGACTGGCAAGCTGATGCCCGGCCTGCTCCGGCCGCTTCTCGCCCGGATCGCCGCTGATCAACCCGGCTGGACAAGCCGCACCGCCTTTCCCATAATCTTGCCAAGCCCAGACAGGGCAAGGGAGAGACAGGCTATGGCGGCGCGCGCAATTACCCCGATCGATGTCAGCGACATCGCGCTTTATACCGAAGATCGCTGGCGTGCGCCCTTTGCCCAGTTGCGCGCCGAAATGCCGGTCAGCTGGTGCCCGGAAAGCCCCTATGGCGGCTATTGGTCGGTTGTGACCCACCCGCTTATCACCGAGGTGGAACTACATCCGGAAACCTATTCCTCTAGCTGGATGCACGGGAATATCACCATTGCCGACCCGCCGCCGGAATCAAACCTGCAAAACTTCATCGCGCAGGACCCGCCGATCCATACCGCGCAGCGCCGTGTGATCTCACCCGCTTTTGGCCCCAGCCAGATCAGCAAGCTCGACATTCAGGTGCGTGATCGCACCCGCGCCCTGCTGGATAGCCTGCCCAAGGGCGAGACATTCGATTGGGTGGAAAGCGTCTCTATCCCGCTGACCATCGGCATGCTTTGCATCCTGTTCGATATGCCGTGGGAGCAGCGCCACGATATCAAGCGCTGGTCCGATTGGGCCAGCAATATCAGCCCCGACACCCGTAATGACGATTATCGCGCTGCCTTCATGGCGCAGATGATGGAAATGCTGGAACGCTTTGACGGCTTTATGGAAGCGCGCCGTAATTTGCCGCCCAGCGACGATCTGTTGAGCCGCATGGTCCATTCCGACGCGATGGGCCATATGACCCCGATGGAGCGACTGTCGAACATCGCGCTGCTGATCGTTGGCGGCAATGATACGACCCGCAATTCCATGAGCGCACTGGTCGAAGCGCTGGACCGTTTCCCGGCCGAATTGGACAAGCTGCGCCAAGACCCCAGTCTGGCCGCCAATGCCGCGCAGGAAATCATCCGCTGGCAATCCCCCGTCACCCATATGCGCCGCACCGCGACCGCCGATACAGAATTGGGTGGCCAGCACATCGCCAAGGGCGAAAAAGTGGTCATGTGGTATCTCTCCGCCAATCGCGACGAGAGCGTCTTTCCCGATGCCGAGCGCTTTGACGTCACGCGCGACAACGCGCGCCGCCACATCGCCTTTGGCCACGGCATCCACCGCTGCGTTGGTGCGCGGCTCGCCGAAATTCAGATCGGCACGCTGATCGAAGAAATTGCGGCGCGCAAAATCCGCATCGTGCCGCAAGCCGCCCCGACCCGCCTTGCCAGCCCCTTCCTCCACGGCTTCACTGCCATGCCAGTGCAGATCATGCAGGACTAAACGCGCTACCGCCGCCGACGCTTGCGGCTGGCTTTCAGGATGTCTTGCATCTCGTAAACCAACATACAGCCCTTGGCCGTCTCACCATTGGTTTCATCGGGGTCCGCTTCAAAATGGGCGCGCATGCGATCAGACAGCGCGGCCAGTTTTTGGTAAGCCTCCTCCCCCACGTCGCTGCGGATTGTCTTCAGGCCTTCATTGAAGGCAAAGAAAACGGTATCGATATTTCTGTTCGCATCGAACCAAAGGTTATTGTCAAATCTCGGCGAAGCCAACATCAATACAGCCAGATAATCCCAGATTTCAGCGAAGCCTTTCGGGATATAAGGTTCGTTGGATCTATAGCTGGATTTAAACATCGGTTCACTTCGCCTTCCGCTTGCGGCTGGCTTTCAGGATGTCTTGCATGTCCAGAATGAGTTCTCGCCCTTTAATCACTTCCCCATTTTTGCTCTCGGGGTCCGCCTCAAAATGGGCGCGCATGCGATCAGAAAGCGCAACCAGCTTCTGATAAGTCTCTTCCCCCACGTCGTTGCGGATTGTTTTCAGGCCTTCGTTGAGACCAAAGAATTCCACATCGATCCCATCCTCCCGCCAAAAGGGGGAGGTGTTTCTGAACAAGGGGGCGGAAAACATCATTGAGCCGATATAATCCCAGACTTCGGCAAAGCCTTTCGGGATATAAGGTTCGTCTGACGTATAGCTCGATTTAAACATATCAATTCTCCACCCGGGGCAAGATATAGGTCGTTGGCGGCCCGAGCTGGGAGGGCCGTACGATAACTACAGCGCTGGGCTGAAAATCAGTGCCAAAAAACCCCCTTATCTGGGGCGTGCCATAGGTTTTTCGACTTAATGTAACATCAAACGCAACGCGATCGACGCGCGCATCTGGTATCCTGAATTTAGAAGGCGTCGTTTGCGTATCATATTCTCGACCAACGATTTGCACCTTTTGCCCTCGGGAGTAATCAACTTTACTTAGATCAAAGGCCCCCCGCAGGTCTCCTCGCACCCTCAGGTCGACATAATTCCCAATCGCCTCTTCCCGCGAAAGCCTTGGTTGCAGCAAACCAAGGTCAAAGCGGCGCACCCCCTCTGCATAAGCGCGATCGGCGCTCTTCTGCATCATCCGCAGCACCTCGACCTGAAGTGGCCTTGCCTCACCTTTCAGCTTGTAAAAGGCCACTGCTCGGTCAAACCGCAGATCCATGATCAGATTGGCCTGGCCGTCCAGCGTGGTGGGAAAGCCAAGGCTGTCATAGCGGTAATGCGGGTCGATCGCGCGGATCTGGTTGAGGATATGGGCGACATGGGCCTGGCTCAATTCTGTGGTCAGCCGGGTGGCCGGGCCGGTGAGATCCAGAATATTGTCCGCCAGCGCCACCAGCGATCCCGCAGGCGCGGTGCGCAGCGCGGGAAAGGCCTGTTCCAGCGTCAGCGGATCTTGAAGCGGCGGCCCGCCATTGCCGCCTATCCCGGTGCGCGGCGGACGATATTGGGCAGGGATAAGCCGGGCAGCAGGCGGCGCCGGGCGTCGGGCCAAACGCGCATATTCGGGCCGCGCATATGCAGGCCGCGGCCCGCCGGGCGCAAAGGTAAAGCGGCCATTGCGCGGATCGTGATAGGGGTTGAACTTGGCCTCAAAGCCGGGCGTGAAAAGCGCGGGGGGCAGTTTCTCCCCGGTGCGCAGATAATGGCGAAAGGCCAGCCGCTCCGCCGATATCAATCCCTCGGTCGATGGCCCTTGCTGCATGAATGCCTCCCCCGCAAACGAGGGAGAACATTCATAGAACAAATCCTACAATTCAAGAACAATTTATTCTGTGTTTAGTCTCATAAAGATAGAAGAGATTCCAACGCGACTCACCCTTCAATCTGTGATGTAATATCGCCCATACCAGCTACGGAATTGCGGGATGGGGCCGTCGCCGTCGCAGATGATGGGGCTGGTTTCAAACTTCATCCGGTCCCAGATGATCTTGTCCTGATCCAGCTGCTTGCAAATGTCGCGGATCAGCGCCTTGGCAAGGCCTGCGCCCGCGCCTTCGGCCTGCGCCTTGGGCTGGGTGAAGCAATAGCGCACGCGCAGCACATCTTCTTCCACCGGCGCGAGGCTCGCGACCAGCAGGGTTTCCGAAATGCCGGTAAAGCGCGTCCAGCTCTGCCCCGGGCCCATCGTATCATAGCTGATCAGCCCATCGACCATGCCGGTTGGCGTGCCCATTTGCGCCTTCACGTCCGCGCCGCGGCCCCAATCTCCCCAGCGCAGTTCGGCAGCCGGAACATTGGCGGTGCCGTGGATATATTTGAAATGGGCCACGTCCACGCCGTTTTCAGCCATGTTCTGAATAGAGCCATAGACCACCCATTCGTGCATCTCATAAGCCGTCCAGTCCGGATCGCTGGCTTCGGGGTGATGCACCACCTCCCACATCGGCGCCTCGCCTTTGGGGTGGTACCACACCCAGATCCAGCCATTGGCCTCGGTCACCGGCCAGGTGTTGGTGCATTTGCGCTTCACCTGCGGCGGGATGGCCTTGGCATAGGGGATTTCCTTCACCACGCCTTCATTCCCGTCATAGCGCCAGGCATGGAACGGGCATTCGAGAAGATTGCCATGCACCTTGCCGCCATGGCCCATATGCGCGCCCAAATGCTTGCAATAGGCATCAATCACGCGCACCGCGCCATCTTCGCCGCGCCACAAGGCAAGGTCTTTCGCAAAATAGCGCACGGGCTTGGCCTCGCCTTTGGCGACAAATTCTGATCTTTCGATCGCGTACCAGCCAAAGGGAAAGCCGATGTCCAGCCCCCGCTCCTTGGCGCTGGGCAAGCCATCAACCGGCGCCACGCGCCACTCGGTCAGAGCATCGCCCCGCAATTTATCAAGCAACTGCCACACGGCCACGGGTGCGGTGCGGGCGTCCGTTGCAGCCTTTTCAAGCGTATCTGTCATGAGATCTTTCCTTTCAGGCAGCTTTGGCGCCGGGGCGACGATCAAAAGTCACGTGCACGCCATTGACGCGGGTGTGGAACTCCGGCGCCCGGGTCCGCGGGTTGTAGAATTGACGATACCAGATGCGCTCTTTGTGGAATGGCCCATCATCCGGCACCTGCATGATGGACAGCGCGGGTTGCTTGAACTTCCACAGCTCAAAATCCTGCGCAAAGGCGTCGAGCGCGGTGTCCTGATAAGATCGCGCCATCGACACCTCGGCATCGGTCGGCTCGGTCGTGGAGACCTTGACCATCAGCGCATACCAAACGCGGACTTCGCCATCTTCCACCGGCGTGTGGCAGATCATGATGATGGAGGGGAACTGCCCCTCCATCCGCGACAAGAGGATGCCCGGGCCGGTATACCAGGTATCCGTCTCCAGTACCTCCGCGCCCTCAATCAACGTGCGGTGGCCGGCGCCAAAACGCTGCATGATCACATGGTCGCGGAATTCATTTTCAAAATAGACAACGTCGCGGCTGCCATGGACCGGCACAAAATGCGCATAGTCCGCCATATTATCGACGATTTCCTGCGGGTGGATGGGAAGCGTGCCCAAGGGATCGATCCGCCAGCGGACCCAGCCCGTTTTATCCCATTCGGCAAATTCGGGCAGGTCATAATCGGGCTTGCCGCCTTCAGGGTCGTGCCACATCCAGATGCAGCCCGCTTTTTCTTGCACCGGAAAGCTTTTGATGCAGGCGGCCTTGGGCACGCCATGGGTGGAATAGGGAATTTCGTCGCACTGGCCTTCGGGCGTGAAACGCCAGCCATGGCCGGGGCAGCGAATGGAATCCCCTTCCACCTGATTGCCGTCTTTGACGATATAAGACGTGGTATTGCGGGCGATATGCACACGCATATGCGGGCAATAGGCTTCCAGCACGACCGGCCGACCGCTCTTGCCGCGATACATCACCAGGTCCTGCCCGAAATAGCGGATCGCCTGCGGCGTCTGGGTCAACTCAGCGGCGTCTGCGATCATGAACCAGCCGCGCGGGAAATCAAATTCTCCGAGGCCATATTCCTTGGTTGTCGCCATTTCCCTCTCCTCTTTCTTTCTCGCGGCTTAAATGAATGTGTCGGTGTTCGGATTGCCGAGCATGAACCCGCCATAGTTGCGCGCGACCTTGAAAGGGTTGTTCGCAATATGGGTCCGGCCCGTATGGATATCGACAAAGGTGCGGACCAACGGGCTCGACCGATAGGTCCCCTGCGCGCCGCAGCTATAGAACAGGCGCGAGATCAACTCGGCGCAGCGGTCCAAGATCTGCCCGGACTGGAAGCGGAACATCAGCCGCTGTTCGAGATCATAGGCCTCGCCGCTGCGCGCCTGCCGCATCAGCACGGCGAAATTGCGGTTGAGAATGGTCTTCATCTCATCAATTGCGGATGCGGTTTCCGCGATGACCACCTGCGCATCAGGATCATCCGATGTGCGGGAAAAATCGTTACTGCTGACGCGCTTGGAGGCATAACCGCGAAACGCGTCCAGCGCGCCCTGCAACGCTCCAATCGACGAGGAAGAAACGGCACGGACGAAAATCTGGCCGAATGGCAGCTTGAATAAAGGCGCTTCATTCACCTTCAAGCCCGGGCTGGTCGCAGCAAAGCCATCCTTGGATCGGTGCGTGCGATAGGCGGGTACAAAGGCGTCTTTGACGATGACATCCTGGCTGCCGGTGCCGCGCAGGCCCATCGTGTCCCAGACATGGTCCACCTCAAAATCCGCACGGGGCACAAGGAAGGTCCGGTAATCAGGCGCACCCCCTTCTGGGTCGGGCACCAGCCCACCCAGAAACACCCATTGGCAATGATCGACCCCGCTGGAAAAGCCCCAGCGCCCGCTAATCCGGTAGCCGCCCTCCACCGGCGTCACCTCGGCGCGCGGCATGTAAGACGAGGAAATCAGCGTCGACGGATCATCCTGCCAGACATCGGCTTGAGCCTGAACATCAAACAGCGCCAACTGCCAGTTATGCACGGCGACCACGCCCAGCACCCAAGCGGACGACATACAGCCTTCGGCCACCTTCATCTGGACGGCGTAAAAGGCTTCCGGGTCCATTTCATAGCCACCCCAGCGTTTGGGCTGGAGGATTTTGAAGAAACCGGCATCCTGAAAATCGCGGATCGTCTCATCCGCCACCTTGCACGCTTCTTCGCACTGCGCCGCCCGCGCGCGGAGCGCCGGGATCATCGCGGCCGCCCGCTCAACAAGCAAATCTGGGGTTATTTCGGCCTTGGTATCATGTGCGTGCATTGCGCTTCTCCCGGTTCAGGCCGCATCGGCCAATTGAGCCTCTGCCGCCGCGCCAAAACCGACGCTGAAGTCATGCCCCCAAAGGCTGACAGAGGTGCTTTCGAAAATCGTGTGCTGGTCCCAGTCGATGACGCGGCCGCCATAGCCATATTCCAGCGCAAACCCGCCGGGCGTCGCCATGTAAAAGCTCGTCATATGATCGTTGCTGTGCTTGCCCAGCGTCGCCATTAGCGGCACCTGATGGGCCAGCATCCGGTCATAGGCGCGGCCCACCTCGTCCATGGTCGGGACCTCGACCATCAGATGAACACATCCGCTCGGCACATCGCCCTCAAACAAGGCCAGGCTGTGATGCCGGCCATTGCGGCAGTGCATGAAGTAAATGCGCTGCTCTGGCCCTCCGGGCCCCAGCGGGCGGTGGATCAAAATGTCCGACAGGCCAAAGCCCATCATATTTTCCAGAAAGCGCCGCGTCGCCTCAATCTCGGGCGCGGGCAAGACCATATGGCCAAGCCCCAAATCGCCTGTCACAAAGCCCGGTACGCCGGCGGGAGAACGGAAGCGATCAAAGTTGCTGACAAAGCCGAGCGCAAGTTCATGCCGGTTGCCTGAGGGGTCCCGAAACCAGACCATATCAAAAACATGGCGCAGCGCGCATTCCTGCGGGGTTGCGGCACTATAGGCCAGCCCTGCAGCGTCCAGCTGCATCAGCGCTGCTGCAAAATCCGCCTCGGTCCGGACTTCCCAGCCGCTGGCAAAGTAAATGTCCTCTGACCCCTGTTCGATGAAGAAGCGTCCGGCGCGATCATCAAGGCGCAGCGCCAGGCCACCTGGCACATCCTGCGCCTGCATGCCCACCACATCTTCGCCAAAGCGTCGCCACGCTTCGGGGCGGGTGGCGCGGATCACAACATATGCAAGGCCAGCGATGTTCATGGCACTCTCCTGACGGTCAGCCAAAAGCTGACAGGCATGAGGCCATGCGACATTGACCTAGGTCAAAAACAGGATCAATTTGCGTTTATTTTAGATTATTAGACAACGCATTTATGATTTTTTAGACATTAAAAATGTATTTTTGCGTATTTTGTTTGAGATTAAATTGCGATTTTATCCTGCAGGCGCAAGTTGTCTAAACGCCCCCTGACAGTAAAGAAGCTCAGCCAATCCCTCGCGATTTTCCACCTGGTCAACCTGCCCGACAAAGATGCGGTGGGTGCCAAAATCCTTTGTATCGGCAATTGTGCACGAGATGCTGGCAAGGCTGGACCGAAGGGCCGGCATATTGTCCAACTGATACCAATCTCCATTGCCAAAGCGCTCGTCCCGCCCTGCCGGGCTGCCAAAGGCCGACGCGATGGGCGCATCCCCGGCACTGAGCACATTCAGAACAAAGCGCCCGGTCGCCTCCAACGTGCGGAACATGGAGGCAGATCGGTTGACGCAGATCAGGACGGAAAAGGGATCAAAGCTCAACGAGCAGGCAGCCGTGGCGGTCATCCCGACATCGCCTTCCGGGCCGGAGGCCGTAATCAGATAAACGGCAGAGGCCACGTTGCGCATCGCCTGCCGAAAGGCATCCCCCAAAGCGGGGTCATGCGGTGCAAGGTCAGTCGTGTGCGTCATATCCTATCCTTAAAGCCCTGCGCTCACGCGGCGATGTCGCGCAGGTGATGGCCCAATTGGCCCGTGAAATTGAACTGGGTGTAATCCCGGAACGAAAAGCGCCAGCCATCGGCACCTCGCTCAAATACATCTTCGTACCGCCCGCCCGCGATGATCTGGAGCGGCAGATCCGGGGTCTGCTGATACACCGTATAGAGCGAGGTGCAGCGCGCCGCCCGGCCCGAGGCGTCAATGTCGACAATCGGGTTGGTGATGATGTGCTGGGTCCGCGGCGTCCCGCACGGATAAAGGATGATCCGGTCGCGCCACAGCTGCGCCATGGCTGATCCGGGCAGGTCCTGCCCCTTCCCCAGCCGGACCCGGGCCGCCGCAAGCAGCCCCGCAGCGCCGTCAAAATCCCCGGCATCCATCATCGCGCCATAACGATAGAGCAATTGGGTAATGGCGATCACATCAGCCGTCATGCCCGGCCTCGCGCGGATTCGGTGGTGAGAAAATGATGAAGCTGGTCCGCCATCGCCTCAATCCCGGCTTCGCCGGCGTCCTGCCAGTGGCGGACCGCAAGATAATAGCAGGACAAATCCAGCTGCATCAGCGCCAGCGTCGCGCGCAGCCGCGCACCGGCATCTTCCGCAAGATGCGCCAATAATGGGTTACGCGCCGCCATCAGCCCGGCAACGGCCTCGCGATGGGCGGTCAGCTTCCAATAAAGATCGGGCTCGATGGCCGATGCCTGGGTCAGGATCATACAGATATCCTGATGGGCGCGATAAAGCGCAACGTTGCGGCCACACCAGTCACGCAGCTGATCAAGGCCGGGGGTGGCCATATCTGCAAGCTCGGCAAAAAGCGGCCGCCACAAGGGCACCAGTGCATCGGCAATTGCTTCGGCCAGCGCGGGCTTTCCGGCAAAATGCGAGTAAAAGGAAGCGCGGCTGACCCCAGCCTCTATCAGCACATCTTCAATAGAGGCTTGCGCATAGCCAGAGGCTGCGAACACCCGGATCGCCCCGTCAATCAATCGTTCCCGCGTTTCGGCGCGTTGCGCGCGCTGGCGCGAATTGGCGCGATTGGCGCGCGTCGCTTCCGGCACTTCAAACTTGGTTTCAGCGATTGACATACAACTTGTATAGTCACTACGTTCGGGCAAAGGCAAGTCGCCCTTGCGCCAGCAGGGAAAGGGCGCGCTGAGGAGAGAGTTTCCCATGATTTCGAACCGCTACCCCCATCTTCTATCCCCCGGCCGCATCAACAAGATGGAGGTCAAGAACCGCATCATGGTAACGGCGATGGGTGTCAGCCTGTCGGAAGAGGATGGCCATGTCGGCGAGCGACTGATTGCTTACCATGAAGAACAGGCCAAAGGCGGCGCGGGCCTCATCATCTCAGGCGTAGCGGGCGTAGCTTGGCCGGTCGGCGCGGTTGCATGGCAGCAAACCGCAATCTCCGACGACAAGTTTCTTCCCGGTCTTACCCGATTGTGCGACCGCGTGCACGCGCATGGTGCCAAGATCGCGGTGCAACTCCATCATGGCGGGCTGGTCGCGGGCTATTCCTCCCGTTGGGATCACCCGCTCTGGGCGCCAGCCATCCCCCCTGCCCCCAATGGCAATTTTATGGAATATTTCCTACCAGAGGAAATGGCGGGCTTTGCTGGCATGAAAATGCCGACCATCAAGGTGCTGGAAAAGGACGATATCGCAACCGTCGTCCGCCAGTTTGGCGAAGGTGCGGCGCGCGCCAAAAAGGCAGGCTTTGACGCCATCGAGATCCATGGCGGCCATGGCTATCTTCTCTCCTCCTTCATCTCGCCCAAGACCAACAGCCGGACAGATGAGTATGGCGGCCCGATCGAAAACCGCCTGCGCCTGCTGCTGGAGGTGATCGCCTCGGTCCGCGCGGCGGTGGGCCCCGACTTCCCCGTCTGGGTCAAGCTCGACAGCGCCGAGATTGGGAAGAAAGGCGGCATCACGCTGGAAGATGCGAAGGTCGCCGCCCGCATGGTCGAAGCCGCTGGCGTCGATGCAATTACTGTTTCCGCCTATCACGAAACGGGGCAAGGCAAGCTCCATTCAGAATCAAACATCCCGCATATTGAAAATGCGCATCTGGGTTCTGCCGCCGCGATCAAGGCGGAAGTAAAGCTGCCCGTCATCGCGCTGGGCCGGGTGGAGGCCGCAACGGGCGATAAGGTGATTGGCAAGCAAGAGGCGGATTTTATCGCCATGGGCCGCAAGCTTCTGGCCGACCCGCATTTGCCCAACAAGCTGATGCGCGGCGAGGACGACAAGGTGCGCCCCTGCATCTATTGTTATACCTGTGTCAGCGCGATCTATGGCGGCACACACACGCGCTGCGCCGTCAATTCTGAGCTTTCCTTTGAATATCAGCGGCCAACGCCAACAGCCGGGCCCAAGCGCGTGCTGGTGATCGGCGGCGGGCCGGGCGGCATGGAATCAGCGCGGCGCTTGGCTGAATTGGGCCATCAGGTGACGCTGATCGAAAAGGGCGAACGGCTGGGCGGCACGCTGCAATTCGCGGCCCTTGCCTATGAACCCAATGAACGGCTGCTGCGCTGGCTGCGGCGCGGGGTGGAGGAAGCGGGCGTGGACGTCCGCCTGAACACCGAAGCGACCCCGGCGCTGGTCGCCTGCCTAAAGCCCGATGCGATCATCGTCGCCACCGGCGCGGTGCGCGGCATGCCCGACCTGCCGGGTAGCGAACAACCTCATGTTTATTCCGGCGACGATATGCGCAAGCTGATGCTGGGCGAAGCATCGGACGATCTGAAGCGCAAAACGGGCGTGATGACGCGGATCGCAACGCGGATCGGCGCGATGACGGGGGCAACCGCCAATCTGGAGTTGGTCCGCAAGGCGACCCATGCCTGGATGCCGCTGGGCAAGAACATCGTCATTATCGGCGGCGAACTGGTGGGCGTGGAACTCGCCGAATTCCTGCATGAGCGCGGCCGCCATGTGACGATCGTCGATGAGGCCCCGCGCTTCGGCAAGGGGCTGACGCTTGTCCGCCGGATGCGGCTCTTGGCGGAACTGGCCGAACATGGCGTGGCGATGCAGATGGGCGCGCAGGGCATTTCCGTCGAGGCGGATGCCGTTTGCTTCACCGACGCCGAAGGCAAGGTGCAGCGCGTGCCCGCCGATCATGTGATTGTTGCCAAGGGCGCGGAAGGCGATGTCTCGCTGGGTGAGGCGCTGCGTGCGGCGGGCCATGATGTCCACATCATCGGCGATGCCAATGGTGTCGGCTATATCGAAGGCGCAATGCGCGGTGCGTATGAGGCCTGCGCGGCGATTACGGCATGAGCGATGCCCTTGCTCTGTTGATGGATGAGCGGGAGATTGGCCGCGCCCTTGCCCGCTTCGCCCGCGCGATGGACGCGCGCGATTGGGCGGCCGCCACCGCCATCCTCAGCCCCAAAGCCACGGGCGAAATGGGCACGGGGCCGCTTGAAGGGCCAGACGCGATCATCGGCTGTATCCGCCATTATCTGGATGGCTGCGGGCCGACCCAGCATCTGCTGGGCAATCTGTTGATTGAGGTGGCGGGCGATCGTGCTGAAAGCCGCTGCTATGTCAGCGACATGCACCTTGGCGCAGGGGACCGGAGCAGCCTCAGCTTTGTAACGCTCGGCGATTATCACGACCGCTGGGAACGGATCGACGGGGCTTGGCGGCTCGTCCATCGACACAAGGTCAATAACGGCCATATAGGCAGCTTCAAGGTTTTTGGCCTCGACCGCTGATCGGGATCGGCTAGAAAGCCCGCATGACCGAACCGGGCACCGCCCCATTTTCCAACCTGCTGGCCGCGCTTTATGGCGGGCTGTTGGACGCCCAGCCATGGGACGCGTTTCTCCACGCGCTCGCCGACTGGCTGGAGGCGACCCACGCCACCCTGATCCTGACGGCGCCCGGCCTCAGCACACCCGGTGCCTTTGTGACGCCGGGGGCCGACCCCCGCATCAACCAGGATTATCTCGACAGCTTTTTTGCAACCGACCCTTTTCAGGGCCTGCCCGAAGGCGAAGTGACGGCCTTTGCCGATTTTGTCCGCGAAAGCGATGATCCTGCGGCTATTGCCTATCGTGAATTTCTGGCAGAGGCTGGCGGTGATCAGGTATTGGGCGTTGATCTGCGCTTTCCCTCCGGCTTTGAGGCGCGCTGCCGGGTCACGCGCGATGCCTCGCGCCCTGATTTCGGGCCAGACGACCGCGCGCGCTTTCAATCGCTTGTTCCCCATCTGCGCCACGCCGCCGCCTTGTTTGAGCGCCTCCAGATCGCCGGGGCGGAACATGGCGTCTATCAAAGCGCGGTCGAACAATTGGGCGTTGGCACCCTTATCCTCGATCAACGCGGCCAGATTGTCCGGGCCAACGCGGTGGCAGACCAGTTGCTGGCCACCGGCGATGGGCTGCGCCGTACCGATAGGGGCATCCGCCTGACCTCTGCCGACGATCAAAAGCTGCTCGAGCGGCTGCTTGCGGCCCCGCCTGCGCCAGAGACATTGCAGCGGTTCAAGATCGCGCGACAACAGGGGGGCGACTTGGCGGTGATGGCACGATCCTTGACGCTGCCCGATATGATGCGTGGCGGGGCGGCGCTCGCCCTTTTCCTGCGCGTGCCCGGGACAGCGCAGCAATTGGACCCAGAGGCGATGCGCGACCTGTTCCAGCTTACCCGGATGGAGGCGCAGCTTGCCGTTGCGCTGGCCGATGGACGCTCGCTGGTCGAGGCCGCCGATGCGCTGGGCATCGCGCACAATACCGCGCGGGCGCATCTGCGGGCGATCTTCGCCAAAACCGGGGTGCGCCGCCAATCCCAGCTCGTCCACTTGCTGCGCAGCGGGCTGGGCTAGGCGCCCCAGTCAAGCCGCGAAGCGGAAATCCTCATAATTGGGCTTTTCCATCGCATCGACAAAGGCCTGATAGCTCCACGGCCAGCTTGCGGGCACGCCCGTTTCATCCAGATACCAGCTTGTGCAGCCGCTGCCGAAAATCGTGCGCTTGGCCGCCGCGATGCGCCGGTCTTCATAATCGGCCATGGCTTCCTTGGTCGGCTCCACCGCGCGGGCGTTGCCGTCCTTCAGCCGGTCGATCAGTTGCGCCACATATTTCCACTGAGCCTCGGCAATGTCGATCAGCGAGAAATTGCCCACCGGGCCCGTTGGGCCGTTCAGGAGGAAGAAATTAGGGAAATCGGGCATCGCCATCGCGTAATAAGCAGTCGGGCGGACAGCCCAGCTATCGTCAAGCGTCTTGCCGCCGCGGCCAATCACCGAGGCCGGGCGGATAAACCGGTCTGCATGGAAGCCGGTGGCCAGCACCAAAGTATCCAAGGCGTGGAAGGTCCCATCCTTCATCCGGACGCCCTCAGGCTCAACCTGTGCGATGCCGCCCGTCTCCACATAGACATTGGGCTTTTGCACATGGTCATAATAGCACCAGCTGTAGATCAGCCGCTTGCACGCCGCGCGGTAATTGGGGCGCAGCTTTTCCCGCAGTTCCGGGTCCTTCACACTGGTTTCGAGGTTTTGGCGGCAAAGCTCTTCAATCTCAGCCATTTCCGGGCCGTCGATATTGGTGATGCCATCGGTAAAGCGGATGATCGCTGCCCAATAATCCTTGTTATAACGGATCTCGTCGATCAGCTTTACATCCTTGCGAAACGCCTCGCGCTCGGCATCGCTATAGTCAAACTGCGGCACGGGCATCACCCATTGCGGCGAGCGCTGGAGCGCGACGATCTGCTTCGCCCGGCCCGTCAGCGCCGTCAAAATCTGGATGCCGGTGGAGCCGCAGCCAACAATGCCCACCCGGGCATCGTCGATCTTGGCGTCATCATTCCAGCGGGCCGAGTGGAAGGCATGGCCCTTAAAGCTGTCCAGCCCTTTGATATCGGGGATTTTTGGGTGATGGAGCACGCCCGATGCGGCAACGACGATGTCTGCTTCATGCGCGCTGCCATCGGCCACGCTGATCGTCCACGTCGCCTTGGCTTCATCAAAGACGCAGTTCGTCACTTCGCTGTTAAACTTGATATAGGGCATCACGCCATAATCGGCGGCGACCTTTTCAAAATAGCGGCGGATTTCGGGGCCGCCGACATAATAGCTCGACCAGTCCGGGTTGGGCGCAAAGCTGTAGGTATAGGCATGGGCCGGCACGTCGCAGGTCAGGCCCGGATAGCGATTATCCCGCCATGTCCCGCCCAAGGCGCCTGTTTTTTCGAGGATGACGAAGTTCTTTTCGCCGCGTTCCAGCAATTTAATGCCGGCCAAAAGGCCCGCCATGCCCGCGCCGATGATAACGTACCGCAAATCCTTCATCACACTCTCTCCATCTGCCCTTGCGAGCCTTATGAGAGAGATATGGCGCAGGTAAAATCGCGCGTAAATCGTCCAAATGGCCTAAATTGAGCAAATATGCGTAACAAAGCGAATGATCAGATACGCAATTCCGTCTTCAGCACCTTGCCCGAGGCATTGCGCGGCAAATCTTCCACAAAGGCGATGCTGCGCGGCACTTTGTAATTCGCCATATTCTCGCGCGCCCAGCTGATCAGCGTTGGCTCATCCACAAGAGCGCCGGGCCGCAAGACAACATAGGCACGGCCCACCTCGCCCATGCGCGGGTCCGGCACACCGACCACCGCCACCATCGACACCGCCGGATGGGCCGCCAGCAGCTTTTCAATCTCCGCCGGGTAACAGTTGAACCCGCCCGAAATATACATGTCCTTCTTGCGATCGGTAATGCGGACATAGCCTTGGGCGTCCATCGTTCCGACATCGCCGGTGTGGAGCCAGCCATCCGCATCAATGGCCTCAGCCGTTGCGACCGGATCATCAAGATAGCCGAGCATCACGCCCTGCCCCCGCACCAGAATTTCGCCGGTGTCGCCGCGCGGCACTTCTTGGCCCGCTTCATCCGCGATGATCACTTCATTGCCGGGGATCGCCGCGCCACAGGTCTGCGCGATCAACTCCACCGCGTCACCGGGGCGGCAGCTGGTGATGTTGACGCACTCGGTCATCCCATAAGCGGTGATGATGTCCTTCATGCCCAGTTCGCGGCGGATGCGGTCAATCAAAACCGGCGGCACAGTGGCCGCGCCCGTTGTCCCGCCCCGCAGCGACGAGACATCAAAAGGCCGCGCCTCCAGTTCATCAAGCAGCATTTGGAAGATGGTCGGCGGCCCGGGCAGGAAGGAAATCTGATCCTCAGAGATATGACGGATCGCCGCCTGCACATCAAATTGCGGCATCGGCACCATCACCGCGCCCGCGATCAGGCAGGCGACCCAGCCCACTTTCATGCCAAAGCTATGGAAGAAGGGATTGGCGATCAGATAGCGTTCGCCAGCAGACAACCCGGTATTGCCAATCCAGACCCCGCATTGCGGGATCACACGGCCATAGGTCATCAGCACGCCCTTGGGCACGCCGGTCGTCCCGCTGGTGAACATGATGTCCGAAATATGGTCCGGCGTCAGCCGCGCCAGTGCGGCAGCCACAGCCGGATCGTCCTTGCCGGGGCCAGAGGCGCAGAAGGCCTCAAAACCCTGATCAAGCAGCACCGTTTCCTGAAGGTCGGGCAGGTCCTCACCCGCCAGCAGCGCGCGAAAGTTGATGCCGATAAAATCATCAACGGTGAAGATCAGCCGCGCCTTGGTCCGGCGCAGAATATCGCCCGCCTCCCGGCCCTTCAGCCGGGTGTTGAGCGGGATGATCGCCGCCCCGCAGGTCATCGCGCCAACGGCGGCGACAACCCATTCGCGGCAATTGGGCGCCCAAATGGCAATCCGATCTCCCTCGCCCACGCCACGCGCGTGTAAGGCTGCGGCCGCGGCGCGACATTCATCCCATAGCCGTGTAAAGCTCCACGCCTCGCCGCGCTCCAGCACGGCAGGCGCGTCGCCCCAAAGTCGGGCCGCGCGTTCTGCCGCGTGGGGAATGGTGAGCGGGAGCGCCTCTGGCATCAGGCGACCTCAAACAGCCCGGCAGCGCCCATGCCGCCGGCAACGCACATCGAGATGACGACATATTTGGCACCCCGGCGCTTACCCTCGATCAGCGCATGGCCAACAAGGCGGCTGCCTGTCATGCCAAAGGGATGGCCAAGGGCAATGCCGCCGCCATTCACATTGAGCTTTTCAGGGTCGATGCCCAGCTTTTGCTGGCAATAGACGGCCTGGCTGGCGAACGCCTCGTTGATTTCAAACAGGCCGATATCGTCGATCTTCAGGCCCGCGCGGGCGAGCAGCTTGGGGATGGCGAAAACAGGGCCGATGCCCATTTCATCCGGCTCACAGCCCGCGACCTGAAAGCCGCGATAAATGCCAAGAATGGGCAGGCCTTCCTTCTGCGCAGTCGCCAAATCCATAACGAGTTGGGCCGAGGCGCCGTCCGACAATTGCGAGGCATTGCCCGCCGTGATGTGGCGGCCTTCCTTGATGACCATGCCATCCTTGAACACCGGCTTCAACGTCGACAGGCCTTCCGCCGTCGTATCGCCGCGGACGCCCTCATCGGCAGAGATCGTGACCGTTTCGCGGCCCGTTTCATTGCCTTCCTTGTCCTTCAGCGATTTTTCGACCGTGATCGGCACGATCTCATCGGCAAATTTGCCGTCCGCCTGAGCGCGGCCCGCGCGTTGCTGGCTCAGCGCGGAAAAGGCGTCTTGCGCCTCGCGGCTGATACCATAGCGTTCGGCCACGACTTCGGCGGTTTCGATCATCGCCATATAGGCATAGGGATCGGCATCGATGACCGCCTGAGAACGGTTGCGCCAGCCGGGCGCGAATTTGTTGAGCGTCATGGAAATGCTTTCCATGCCCCCCGCCACCGCGACGTCCAATTCATTGGCGATAATGCCGCGCGCCGCGAGTGCCACCGCGTTCAGACCGGAGGAGCATTTACGGTCCAGCGTAAAGCCGCCGACGCTGTTGGGCAGGTTGGAGGCATGAACCGTCAAGCGTCCGAGATTATAGCTTTGCGTGTTCCAATGATTGCCCACGCCCAGATAAACGTCATCAACCCGCGCCGGATCAATCCCCGCGCGATCCAGCACGGCATTGACGACATGCGCTGACAGGACGGGGGCTTCCGTATCGTTAAAGGCGCCGCGATAGGCTTTGCCAATGGCGGTCCGGGCAGTGGCGACAATTGCAGCTTCACGCATGGGATGCTCCTTAAAAGGTCAAAAGCCCGTCATATTATCGGGGCCAAAATACGCTTTCATTTCAATGATTTTTCCAGCGTCATTGAAACGGAATATATCAATCACATCCACGGTGACCATCTTGCCTTCCAGCGTCAACTGGACGCGAAAGGCAAAGGCCGCGCTATCGGCGGCACAACGGATCGGCCCTTCCAGCCGCAGCTTGGCGCCCGTCTGCATCGACGCGGTATAAAAGGCCCGGATCTCGTCCAGCCCCCGTTTTGCGGGCGTACCGACCGGGTCTTCCACCGTCGCCTCGGCCGCAAACAGCGCGACCGCCATTTCTGGATCACCCTTGTCAAAAGCTTCGACATAGCCGTGAACGGCCGCAGTCATTTGTTCAACAGTCGCCATGTTCATGCCTCCGGGAAATAACGGCTGATGGTATCCACAACGCAGGCGGGCTTATCCGACCCTTCAATCTCGACCGTCACGCGGACGATGGACTGGATCGCGCCCTTCACTTCCTCCACGCCGACAATCTCCCCCACGCCACGAATGCGGCTTCCGACTTTGACGGGCGCCAAAAAGCGTAGGCGATCTGCGCCGACATTCACGGCATGGGCAAAGCCCTGCACTTCAATCAGTTGCGGCAGGAAGTAATTAACAAGGCTCATCGTCAGATAGCCGTGCGCAATCGTGCCGCCAAAGGGGCCCTGCGTCGCGCGGTCGACATCGACATGGATCCATTGATGATCCCCCGTCACCTCGGCAAAGCCGTTGACGCGATCTTGGTCGATCATCAACCAGTCGGTCGGACCCAGCGCTGTGCCCTCAGCACCGATCAGATCCGCGGGCTTGGCAAAGATCTTCGACATCGCCTTACGCCCTTTGGCTGGAGACGGAGACGATTTCCCCGGTCATGTAGGACGACAGGTCAGACGCGAGGAAGATCATCACATTCGCGACTTCCCACACTTCGGCCGGGCGGCCAAAGGCTTCCTGCGCCGATAATTTGGCAAGCAGTTCGTCGGTCGTCACCTTGGCGAGGAAGGGGTGCATCGCAATAGATGGTGCGACCGCGTTGATCCGCACGCCATGTTCGGCGGCTTCCACCGCTGAACAGCGGGTAAAGGCCATCACACCGGCTTTGGCCGCTGCATAATGCGCCTGCCCCTTTTGCGCGCGCCAGCCCAGCACCGAGGCGTTGTTGACGATGACGCCCGCTTGCCGCGCATACATGGCGGGCAAAAAGGCGCGCGTCATGCGAAACACGCTGTTGAGCGTAACGTCCAGCACGCGGTGCCATTGATCGTCCGTCATATCGACCACGGGAACTTCGCCGCCCAACCCGGCATTGTTGATGAGGACATCCACATGCCCCAGCGCCGCAACGGCGGCATCGCGCAGCGCATCAACCTGCGCCTGATCGGTCACATCGCAGACAAAGGTCGCCGGGCGGGTGCCCAGATCTTCCGCGATCCGGTCTGCCGCTTCGCCCAACCGCCGCTCGTGAAAATCGCTCATCAGCACGGTGGCGCCCTCTTCCACCGCGCGCTTGGCAGCGGAAAAGCCAATCCCCGTGCCGGCCGAAGCCGTCACGACAACGGTCTTGCCCTTCAGCAGGCCGCGCGGTTCAGGATAGGTTGGCAGCATCAAATGTCCCCTCGCGGCTCGCGCGGCATCCCAAGGCCCCGCTCGGCAATCAGATTGCGCTGAATCTGGTTGGTCCCGCCATAAATGGTATCCGCGCGCGAATAGAGGAAGAGATTGGGGAGAACGCCCCATTCATAGTCCGCGCCTTCGGCGACTTCACCGCTCTGGCCAAGCACATCCATCGCCAATTCACCAAGCGACCGGCGCCAGCTGGCCCATTGGATCTTATAGGTCAGCGCCGCGCCATCGATCTTGCTATGGTCGGTCGCAGAGAGCATCCGCAGCGCGCCATAACGCATCAGACGCAAGCCGATTTCCGCCTTGGCGATGCGCTGACGGATCAGCGGATCATTGGCCGCGCCATTGGCCTTGGCCGCCGCGATCACATCGTCAAGTTCATTGCGGAAGCCCATTTGTTGGCCAAGCGTGGACACGCCGCGCTCAAACGCCAAAAGGCCCATCGCCACGCGCCAGCCATCGCCCACCGCACCGATCAGACTGTCCGCCGGGCAGCGGGCATCGGTGAAGAAGGTTTCGTTAAACTCGGCATCGCCGTTGATCTGTTTGATCGGGCGGATTTCGATGCCCGGCTGGTCGATCTCCATCATCAGGAAGGTCAGGCCCTTAGGACCTTTTGAACCTTCCTCGCTGCGGGTCACGACGAAAATCCAGTCCGAGATATGGGCAAGGCTCGTCCAGATTTTCTGGCCGTTCACAACCCATTCGCCGCCTTCCAGCCGCGCCTTGGTCCGCACGCTCGCCAAGTCTGACCCGGCATTGGGCTCAGAAAAGCCCTGACAGAAGATCGTTTGTCCCGCCGCAATGCCGGGAAGGAAACGCTTTTTCTGCTCTTCCGTGCCAAAAGCGAGCAAGGTCGGCCCGGCCAGTTCCACGCCGATATGGTTGACGCGACCCGGCACGCCCGCACGGGCATATTCTTCGGCAAAGATCACCTGTTGGGCGAGCGTTGCGTTGCGGCCACCCCATTCCTCAGGCCAGCCAATACAGCTCCATTTATGGGCCGCCAATTGCTGTTCCCATTCCTTGCGCCGCTCCGCTTTTTCGGTGAGCGTTGAAATGCCTTTGATGTCCTTGAATTCGCCGGCCATCTGGCCGTTCAGCCAATCGGCGCATTCTGCGCGAAATGCCTCATCGGCGGCGGAAAAACCGAGCTTCATGCCGCGTCTCCCAAAATCATCTTGGCAACTTCTTCGCGATGCCAATTGCCCGCCCCCAGCAGCGACTGGATGGCGCGGGCGCGCTTGAAGAACAGATGCGCATCATGTTCCCATGTAAAGCCAATGCCGCCGTGCAGCTGGATCATATCGGCCGCGCATTTGAAATAAGTGTCGGCCGCGAAGGATTTGGCCGCATGGAGCGCCAAGGCCGCTTCATCCGATCCTTCGTCCACCGCACACGCCGCCCAATAAACAGCTGAGCGTGCCTGCTCGATCTCTACCATCATATCCGCGAGCCGGTGCTTATAGGCCTGGAAAGAGCCAATCGGCCGCCCAAACTGGATGCGTTCCTTGGCATAAGCAACCGTGCGATCCAGCGTGGTTTGCGCCCCGCCCAAGGCTTCGGCAGCGAGGCAAATCCAGCCGCCCGCACGCGCGGCAGCCAGCCCAGCGGCAGCATCCGCCAGCGGTTCTGCTGCCACATTGGCAAGCGTCAGCGTCGCAAAGGGCCGCGTCTGGTCCATCGTGACATGCGCCTCGACTAGGAGGCCCGCTGCGCCCGCCTCAACCAGCCACGCGCCCTGCGGGGACGCGATGAGGAACAGGCCTGCGCTCGCGCCGTGCGGCACAAAGCGGACCGTACCCGACAGCGCGCCATTGGCGGCCGACAGGTCCTCCGTCTCAGCAAAGCTTGCTATTGTCTCACCCGCAATCAGTTTGGGGAGCCAGGCAGATTGCTGCGCGTCGCTGCCGCCCGCCGCCAGCGCCTGCCCTACCGTGGCAAGGCCCAGCAGGGGCAAAGGAGCAACCTGCGCGCCCGCTGCTTCGGCGATGATCGCAAACTCAACCATGCCAAGCCCGGCACCGCCCGCGGCTTCGGGCAGGCCAACGCCGGCGAGGCCCAGTTCCGTGCAAAAACTGGTCCACAATTCCGCATCCACGCCCTTGGCCGCCATCGCCTTGCGGGTGCGCTCAGATGTGGCGTTTTCAGCGAAAAAGGCCTTCGCCGTTTCGCCGATCATGCCCTGTTCGTCGGTAAAGACAAATTCCATTATGCGGTCCCCCAAACCTTGCGCGGCGGCACCCGCTTGGCGAGCAGATCGTCAACCGCGCCGCCGACATCCGCCGGGTTCCAGCGCGCGCCGGCATCGACCATCGGGCCTTCGCGCCAGCCATCTTCCAGCATGATCTTGCCACCTTCGAGTTCAAAGACGCAGCCCGTCACATGGGCGCTCTGGTCAGAACCGAGCCAGACGACCGTCGGCGCGATATTGGCCGGGTCCATCACGTCAAATTCGCTGCCTTGGGTCGCCATTTTGTCGGCAAAGGCCTGTTCCGTCATCCGCGTCCGCGCAGACGGGGCGAGCGCATTGGCGGTGATGCCATAGCGGCCCAGTTCCGCCGCCTGCACCAAGGTCAGCGCCGCAATCCCGCCCTTGGCGGTCGAATAAGCGGCCTGCGCGATGGAGCCCTGAAGCCCCGCCCCCGATGAGGTGTTGATGATGCGGGCGTCGACCTTATGCCCTTCCTTCTGGCGGGCGCGCCAATAATCCACGGCATGGCGCGCAAGGCAGAAATGGCCGCGCAGATGGACGTGCATCGTCGCGTCCCATTCGTCCAGCGTTGCGGAAACGAACATCCGGTCTCGCACGATCCCGGCATTGTTGACGACAACGTGCAGGTCGCCAAAGGCCGCGACCGCGGCATCGACGATCCGCTTTGCCGCATCCCAATCGGTAATGTCTTCATAATTGGCGTTAGCCTTGCCGCCGCCCGCGATGATTTCCGCGACCACGCCATCAGCTGCGCTCGTATCGCGGCCTTCGCCGTTCAGCGAGGTGCCAATATCATTGACGACGACATTCGCGCCTTCTGCTGCAAAAGCGAGCGCATAGGCCCGGCCAAGACCGCGCGCGGCCCCGGTGATGATCACCGTTCTGTTATCGCAAATTCCCATTACAGCCTCTCGATAATCGTAACATTCGCCTGGCCACCGCCCTCGCACATGGTCTGCAGACCATAGCGTCCGCCGGTGCGCTCCAGCGCGTTCAACAAGGTTGTCATCAGCCGGGCGCCGGTGCCGCCCAGCGGGTGGCCAAGCGCAATCGCCCCGCCATGAATATTGACCTTTTCATGCGGGATGCCGAGTTCCTGCATCCACGCCATCGGCACCGAGGCAAAGGCCTCGTTGCATTCAAACAGGTCGATCTGGTCGATCGTCATACCTGCCTTTTTCAGCGCATATTCTGTCGCCGGAATGGGCGCGGTCAGCATCCAGACGGGGTCATCCGCCCGCACCGAAATATGGTGAACGCGCGCGCGCGGCTTCAGCCCATGGTCTTTGACGGCGCGTTCAGACGCGATCAAAAGCGCGGCCGCGCCATCGCAATTCTGACTCGAAATCCCAGCGGTGATAATGCCGCCTTCCTGCACGGTACGCAGCCCCGCCAGACCTTCCTTGTTGGTCTGCGGACGGATCGTTTCATCCTTCTCCAACTCGGCCATCGGCGCAACTTCGGCATTAAACCAGCCATTGTCCCACGCCGCCTGCGCGCGCTGGTGCGAGGTGACGGCAAAATCTTCCATCGCATCGCGCGTTAGGCCCCATTTCTGGGCGATCATTTCGGCGGAGTTGATCTGGTTCAACAGCCCGTCGCCATAGCGCGCGATCCAGCCCGGCGAGGTGTTGAACGGGTTAGAAAAGCCATAAGGCTCGCCTGCAAACATCGCGGCGGAGATGGGGATGGCGTTCATCGCCTGCGACCCGCCCGCGACAACCAAATCCTGCGTGCCCGACATTACGCCTTGGGCGGCAAAATGGATCGCCTGTTGGGAAGATCCGCATTGCCGATCAATCGTCGTGCCCGGCACATGCTGCGGCATCCCCGCCACCAGCCAGACGGTGCGGCCAATATCGCCCGCTTGCGGGCCAATGGTGTCGCAGCAGCCCCAGACAACATCGTCCACGGCATTGGCATCCACGCCCGTCCGTTCGATCAGCGCTTTGATCGGGTGTGCGCCCAGATCAGCCGGGTGGAGGCCCGCAAGACTGCCCTTTTTGCGGCCAATCGGGGTGCGTACGGCATCAATGATATAGGCTTCGGCCATGATGGCTCCTTAAGCAAAAGTCTGTTCGGGGCCGATGGGCAGGCTGCCGCCAAGGACAGCCGCATCAACCCGACGAAGATGGAAGGCGCGCGATCCCCATGCCCCGGCAAGCGCCCAGCTGCGCTTCATCCAGAAATGGAGATCAACTTCATAGGTATAGCCCATCGCACCATGGGTCTGGATTGCGGTTTCAGCCGTCAGCATGGCCGCATCCGTCGCCGCGACCTTGGCATGGCTGACATGGACAGAGGCGCTCTCAATGCCGTCCGCGAGCGCCTGCGCCGCGCGCCAGACAACGGGCTTGGCAAATTCAATCGCGACCGAGCAGCTCGCCAATTGGTGCTTCAGGCCCTGAAAGGCGCCAATCGGCTGGCCAAATTGGGTACGAATCTTGGCATAATCAACCGCTTGCGCCAGCATCGCATCGGCAAGGCCGACCAGTTGGGCGGCTGCCATCAGCGCCCCCAGATCAAGGAGATAGGGGTCGTCCGTCGCCCCGTCATTGGCGGCAGAAAGGTTGCGCAAGGGATCAACGCTTTGCAGCGCTGCCCCTTCCCCATCGGCAACCCAAGGGTTGATGGCGTGCGGCAACGCGATCTGGCGTGTGCCGGCGACAATGTCTTCCAAGCCTTGCGTCTTGCCCTGCGCCAATAGCCACGGCACGGCGACAAAGGCCGTATCCACCAGCGGTTCGGCAAGGCAGGCGCGGCCACATTCCGCCGCGATCAGCGCGGCATCCACAAGGCCCATCCCCAGCCCGCCCTGTGCTTCGGGCACCAACAGGCCAGTCAACCCCATATCGACAAGGCCCTGCCAGATCGCCGGATCGCGGTTGCCATCTATATCCAGACGACGCAGCACCTCTGGCCCGTGGGTTCCCGCCAGATAATCCCGGATGGTGTCGGCCAGCGTCAGCTGGTCTTCGGTGAAAAGCATGTTCATGGTCCTGCCTCTCCTCAGCCCGCGCCCACGCGCGGCAGGCCCAAAAGCCGCTCTGCGGTGATGTTGCGCTGCACCTCGTTGGACCCGGCATAGATCGGGCCAGAGAGGGAGAAGATATAGCCTTCCAGCCATTGGTTGACGCGGCCATCGTCAAACCGCTTCAACTCCGCCGATGCGCCAAGCAGCTGCATGGCCGTGCGGTGCATCGCCCGATCCAGTTCGGACCAGAAGATTTTGTTGAGGCTCGCCTCAGCGCCAATCTTGCCGCCAGCCATGATCTTCGCGGCAACGGCATAGGTGTTATAGGCATAGGCCTGGGCGGCCATCCATGCCTGCACAACGGCTTCGCGCGCGGCGGGCGATGCTTCGGCCTCATGCTGGCGATACAGGTCTACCAGCCGCTTGGCGGTCGCCTGAAACCGGCCCGGAGAACGCAGCATCAGCCCGCGCTCAAAACCCGCGGTCGCCATCGCGACGTTCCAGCCTTCTCCCTCACCCGCGAGGCAATTTTCAATCGGCACGCGGACTTCATCAAAAAACAATTCTGCAAAGCCGGTATCGCCGTGCAGCTGGCGGATCGGCCGCCGGGTGATGCCCGGACTGTTCAGATCAAACAGGATGAAGGTCAGCCCCTTGTGGCGCTTGCTGTCCGGATCGGTGCGGAACATGCCAAAGCCCCAATCGGCAAAGGCCGCGCGGCTGGACCATGTTTTTTGGCCCGAAATGACATAATGATCCCCATCGCGGACCGCCTTGGAACTGATGGCCGCCATGTCTGATCCGGCCCCCGGCTCCGACCAGGCCTGCGCCCAGATCACCTGGCCCCGCGCCATCGGCGGCAGGAAGCGCTTTTTCTGCTCTTCGGTCCCAAACTCCATGATCGTGGGGCCAAGCAGGAAGATGCCGTTCTGGTTCGCCCGGTTGGGACCCCCAGCACGGAAATATTCTTCCTCAAAAATCAGCCATTGGATGAGGTCAAGGCCACGCCCGCCATAGGCTTCGGGCCAAGTCACCATGCCCCAATTGCCGCTGGCAAGCGTCCGCTCCCACGCAACGTGCTGATCATAGCCTTCCCGACACTCTAAGGTGACGAGCGGCTCTTTGGGGACATGGGCCTCCATCCATGCGCGCACGTCCGCGCGGAAGGCCTGTTGCTCAGGGGTATAGGTCAACTGCATCAGAACTTGGCGGCCTTGCCCGTTTCAACAAAGGCATCGCGCGACTTTTGCGAGTCTTCGTGCATATACATTTCCAGCGTAAAGCCCTGTTCCCAGCGATAGCCGCGGTCGACATCGCGCGGTTCCAGCCCGTTCAGCGCTTCCTTGGCGATGACGAGGGCCTTGCGGCTCTTGCTTGCAATCACCGCGCAAAAGGCGCGGGCCTCGGCAACCAGATCTGCACGGGGGACGACCTTTTCCACCGCGCCCAGTCGATAGGCTTCTTCTGCCGGGATATTCCCGCCAGTGAAGAAGGCAGCGCGGACCTTGTGCAGCGGCAGCATGCGCGACAAATGGCTTGCCCCGCCCATCGCGCCCCGATCTACCTCGGGCAGCGAGAAAAAGGCGTCGTCGGCCGCGATGATCGTATCGCTCGCCCCGCAAATGCCGATACCGCCGCCGATGACGAATTTGTGGACGGCGCTGACCACCGGCACTTCGGCATCGCGAATGGCCTTGAAGGTCAGGTAATTGCCGCGATTGAGGATCGTAATGCGTTCCGGATGGGCCTGCATCTCCTTGATATCCACGCCGCCGCAAAAGCCGCGCGCCTCTTCTGCCGCGCGAATAAGAACGCAATTGACGTCCGAATTGCTGGCGGCAGCGGTAATGATGGCCGGCAGCGACATCCACGTATCGCTGTCAAAGGCGTTGACCGGCGGGACGTCAAAAACGATCTCGGCGACCTTGTCGCGAATGTCAGTTGTAATCGGCATAAGGGTCAGTTCCCTGCACAAAGCGCGGCAAGGCGGCCGCGCGCATCATGTTCAATCCCGGCAAGCAAATCGGCGCAGCTGGGCAGATCTTTCAGACGCCCGGCAACGACGCCCGTTGCCATCAGCCCCTGTTCGGCATCGCCTGCCACAACCGCGCGCTGGATCATCATCGGCGCGGCAGCGGCCATCATCGCCTGGGCCAGCGGCATGTCGCCATGTGCGGTCATGGATCGGGCGGTGCCGATCACCTGTGCCCAGCTCATGCCCGTTTGGCGCTTCATTTCCAGCCCCGCCTCCATCGCGCGCAGCCACATGGCAAGCGTGCCCGACGCTTCGATCCGCTTTAAAAGCGGGTTCAGGATCATGCGCTGCGGAATGCCATCGACCTTGGTCGAAACCGCGATATCGCCCGTCCCTGCCTTGACATAAGCCGCCTTGGGCGCGGCCGGGACGGGGCTTTCAGCCGTCATCAAAAAGCGCGTGCCCATCGCAATGCCCACCGCACCATAAGCAAGCGCGGCAGCCAGACCCCGGCCATCGCCAAAGCCGCCTGCGGCGACCACCGGCACATCGACGGCATCCAAAACCTGCGGTAAAAGCACGGTGGTTGGCACAGCGCCCGTATGGCCGCCACCTTCCCCGCCCTGCACCGTCACCATCTCACAGCCCAGCTGGACCATTTTCTCGGCGTGCTTCACGGCCCCTACGGTTGGGATGCAGAGGATGCCCGCATCGCGGAACCGGCCGATCATCTTCGCATCCGGCCCGCGGCCAAAGCTGACAGCGCTAACGCGATCCTTATGCTCAAGGATCAGGTCAACAATCTCCGCCGCGCCAGGCTGAAAGCTATGGAAATTAATGCCAAAATTATGCGGCGTCAGGTCACGCAGCCGGGCAATTTCCTCGCGCGCTTCTTTGGGCGACATGACGGCGCAAGCCAGAAAGCCGAACGCCCCGGCATTGCTGGAGGCAGCGACAAGTTCTGGCTTGGCAACCCAGCCCATCGCGGTCTGGATCACGGGCAAGCGGCAGCCGAGCCGCTTGGTTAAGGCCGTGGCGAGAAGATCGGTCATCCGGCTTATTTGGCCTCTGACTTATTGGCCGAGGCTGCGGATTTGCCGCTCACGCCGCCAATCGAATCCCCGGTCACCAGATCATTCTGGGCATGGGCAAAATGGTGCATGTGGAACACGGCATCCATCGCGGCGCGCTTGCCGCGCAGTTCTTCCACATGGTTGACCGATTGCTTGGTCAGCCAATTGCCAAGCCGGCCCTGCCCGGCCAGCTTGTTGGCCCACGCCGCCGTTGCCTCGCGCAATTCCTCGCGCGGGACCACCTTGTTCACCATGCCGAAATTATAAGCGCGCTGGGCGGGCATCCGTTCTCCCAGCAGCAGAAATTCCTTCGCCACGCGCGGCGGCAATTCATAGGCATGGGCGAAATATTCGACGCCCGGAATGCCCATCAGCGGGTTGACCGGATCTTGGAAAAAGGCATCTTCCGAGGCGACAATCAGGTCGCACACCCAAGCGAGCATCAGCCCGCCGGCAATGCACGCCCCCTGCACCATCGCGATGGTCGGCTTGGGGATGTCGCGCCAGCGGCGACACATGCCCAGATATTGCTCCTGCTCACGTGTATAAAGCAGTTCCGCCGCCGGCTTGTTGATGTGCGGCGGGATCATCAGGCGATTGTCGAAATGCTTGTGCAGATCGCGCCCCGGCGTCCCGATATCGTGCCCGGCCGAGAAATGCTTGCCATTGCCCGCCAGCACGATGGCGCGAACGGCATCATCCTGCACGGCGCGGTTAAAGGCATCATCCAGCGCATAGGTCATCTGCCCGTTCTGCGCATTGTTGAAGCCCGGGCGGTTCATCGTCACCCAGGCGACATTGTCGATCACCTCATAGAGAACGGGCTCTTCCGTCTCATAATCAATGTCCACCTGCTTCGGCGTCACAAGATCGGTCATGGTCAGCCTCTCCTTAGGCCGCCCGGCGTGCGGGCGGATTATCCTTGATCACGCTCGCCCGGATATTGTGCGGGTCAAGCTGCGCGATGATGGCCAGCGCCTCGGCATCGGGCAATTGAGTTTCGGTCAGCGGCCCCTTTTCCAGCGGAAAGCCGGTCGCGGCCTGTACCTCGTCAAAGGTGACACCGGGGTGGAGCGACACAACGCGGACGGCATTATTCGTCCCGCCAAAGTCCATCACGCACAAATTGGTAACAATCACCCGCAGGTCTACGCCCGCATAATTGCCGCCGGGCACGCGCTTGGCCGGGTTATAGCCCACGCCCGACACCATATCGACTTCGCCTTCGACAAAGACGCGGGTGGTGTGCGCGGGGAAGAAGAAGCTGTTCGGGTGGTAAATCGTATTGCCCGGAAAGCCGCGGACGCCCAGCATCTGCGTCTTGGGCTGTTGGTGCGTGCCGCCCAGTTGCGAGAGGTTGATCTGGCCAAAGCGGTCAATCTGCGTCGGCGTGACCATCGCATGACGGCGGCCGGACCAGACAGCACTGTCAAAGAAGCGCGAAAAGGGCAGATAGCCCGCAAATTTCGGCTTATAATCGCCGCGCGGACCAAGCGGGACCGGCTGTTCCACCAAATAGGCTTCGCCATCGGTCATCATCAGACCCGGGCTATGGGTCAGCTTGGCAAGGCTGGCGGCAAGGCGCGGCACCGGGCCAACGCCGGTGGCGACGACTTCACCATTGTTGCGAAAGGCCTCAGAGGCCGCGAAAATGCAGAGTTCTGCGAGAGTGACGTCGGTCATCAGAAAATCGGCAGCGGGAGAGCCGCGACCGCCTCCTTTCCGCCAAAGCTGTTGAGATAATCGGCTTCGCTCTTGCCGACGAAACGATCGGCAACCGCGGCCCAATCACCCGGGTCCTTCGCCGCATCGGTATAGGCCTTAAAGGCCTTCATATCCCAGCCATAAGCCGGCGGCATGGAACTGGGGTGCGCCCCGCACGGGATTTCGACGACACCCGTCACAAAGCAACGCTCAAAGATATTGGCCTGCGCGGTATCGGGATAATGGTCTTCCATCTTGTCGACCAATTCCTCGCACGAAACAAAGGTCTTGGCGGCGGCTTTGGCAAACCATTCGTCATAATAGACGTCCGGCCCGAACAATTGGACATTGCCCCGCCAGTCAGAACGATTGACGTGGAGCAACGCCGCATCCAATTTCAGCGCGGGCATCGCAATAAGCGTTTCCGCGTCCGCATACGGCGAGGTTACGGTCTTAAGCCCGCCCAGCGCGGCCAAGTCCGTCCCAAGACCAACCCGGGTCGGCAGGAACGGCAAACCAAAGGCCGCAGCCTTGAGGCCCCATTGGAACATGCCTTCATCCAGTTCCAGAACCTCGATCTGCCCGGCTTCGCGCGCCTTGCGGAACCATGGCTCCAGCGGAATGGCATCCAGCGAGACAAAGGCGAAGACTAGCTTCTTCACCTTGCCGGCCGCGCACAGCATCCCGACATCGGCGCCGCCATAGGCAACGATCGTCAGGTCCTTCAGGTCAGAGCGGAGGATTTCGCGCACCAGCGCCATCGGCTTGCGCCGCGGCCCCCAGCCGCCAATACCCAGCGTCATCCCATCAGATAATTGGGCGACGATCTCCGCCGCGGTCATGCGTTTATCGAGCATCAGGATACTGCTTCCTTCATCGCCTTTTGCCAGGCCCATTCATGGCCCCAGACGCTGATTGCTTCATGCTTGGTGGTCTGCCAGCTGGCCGGATCGATCACGAGGCTGTCGCAGCCAATTTCCAGATCAAAGCCGCCGGGCGTCTGGACATAAAAGCCCACCGTCTCATCATTGACGTGCCGGCCGAGCGTGGCCGATTCAATATAGCCCAGCGCCTTCATGCGATCATGCGCCTTCCCGACTTCAGTCAGGTTAGGATATTCAAGCATCACATGGACCGCGCCTGACGGCGGCACCGGCCCCTCGCCCAGCGCAATACTGTGATGGCGGCCATTATCCGCGTGCATGAAGGCAAAGCCGATGGAGGGGCCATCCGGCCCCATCAGGTTGAAGCGCGGCATATCGGTTTCGCGGAAGCCAACGACATCGCGCAGGAACGCCACCGTCTCGTCAAAATTGGGGGCCGAGAACACGGCATGGCCCATGCCCATGTCGCCCGTTACAAAGTTCGGCACGCCCAGCGGCGAGACAAAGGGCGTCGCCGCCGTGTCGCGCCCGTAAAAAAACTCAAGGCCATTGCCCGCCGGGTCCGAGGTGCGAAAGCCCGCTGCAATCGCCCGCAAGCCAACCTCATCCGCCGTCAGGGCGGTGACGGGGCGGCCCGCCGCGCTGATCGCCTTGGCAAGCGCGTCCAGCGCGGCAGCATCCGCCACCTCATAGCCGGCTGCCTGAAACCATTCGCGACCCGATTTTTCGAGACGGAAACGGAAAGGCGCGTCGTCAATGCGATAAAGCGCCGCGCCATCTGCCGCATCAGGCGCGCGCATCACGCCCGCGACCTCGGTCAGGAATTCATTCCATTTATCGGGCTGTGCCGTTTCGATGATGACATAGCCAAGTGCCTTGATCCCCATTGGGCCTTAGCCTCCTTTTACCAGATCCAGAAAATAGGGCCTCTCTCCGCCCCCATCGACTTGCAGCCGCGCACCGCTTACCCAGGCAGCGTCGTCCGAACTCAGCCAAAGGACCGCGCCCGCCAAATCGTCGCCCGTGCCCATCCGCCCCAAAGGCATGGACCGGCCAACGGCGGCCTGCGCCTCGGCATCGCCATAGGTTGCCTCGGCATTTTCGGTGGTCATCAGCCCGGCGATGATGGCGTTGACCCGAATGCCCTCGCGCCCCCATTCTTGCGCCAAACTTTGCGTCATGTTGATCATGCCCGCTTTGGCCATCCCATAGACAACCGTGCCGGGAGACGGCCGCGCGCCCGAGACGCTGGCGATATTGATGATGCTGCCCCCGCCTTGCGCGGCCATATGCGGATAGGCTGCCTGCGCCATGTAAAGCGGGCCAACCATGTTGAGCTTCAGGATCGCGTCAATAAAGCGCGGGCTCGCCGAAGCGATGTCTGCTGCTGGAGAACCGCCGGCATTATTGACGAGAATATCAACCCGGCCATGGGCTAGGACAACGGCTTCCACAAAGCCGCGCGCCTGATCCGCGTCGCGTATATCGGCCTGATAAAAGGTGATGCCTGCCGGCAAATCGTCCGGCTGATTGCGCCCACAAATGGCAACAACCGCGCCGGCCGCTGCCAGCCGCACGGCAATCTGCCGCCCAAGTCCGCGCGTGCCACCGGTGACAATGGCAACCCGACCAGCAAAGTCATAGACGGGATGATGGGACAAAGGGCTGATCTTCCTCTCGGCTCGAAAACATTGAATCACGCTAATAGCGGGAATAAATTACGCAATATCGGCTATCAACCCGGATTTCAATTGACGATTTGCGTATTAGATGACAAAAAAAATTACGAATGCCCCGCCGAGTGGAGAGAGCGAGTCGGGCCTGATAGTGAGGAGGCTGCCAGACCATGGCTAGTGTTGTTTCAATGTCGTCGCTGAAGAGCGATATTCCGACCGCAGAACAGCTTGTGGAGCGCGCCCGGGCGATGATCCCGACCTTGAAATCTCGCGCCCGCCAATGCACCAAAGATTACAATGTCCCGGCGGAAACCATCGCCGAAATGAAAGCGGCGGGTTTCTTCAAAATCCTTCAGCCCAAGCGCTGGGGCGGCTATGAAATGCACCCGAACGTCTTTTTTGACGTTCAAAAGCTGCTCGCTGAAGGTTGCATGTCGACGGGCTGGATGTATGGCGTCGTTGGCTGCCACCCTTATGAACTCGCGCTCTTCCATGATGAAGCGCAGCAGGAAGTCTGGGGCGACGATGCCGACATGCTCGTTTCCTCCACATATCAGCCGGTTGGCAAGGTAGAGCCCACCGAAGGCGGCTTTTACCTTTCGGGTCGCTGGGGCTTTTCCACCGGATCGCTACACTGCGGCTGGGTGCTGCTTGGCGCGCTGGTGCCGCCCGCGACAGAAGGCGGCGCGCCCGATATGCGCACCTTCCTGCTGCCGCGCAGTGATTATCAGATTATTGAAGGCACATGGGACACCTTTGGCCTGCAAGGCACCGGCAGCTTCGACATTGTTGTCGATCGAGCCTTTGTGCCTGATTACCGCACCCACCGCGCTGTAGATGGCTTTATGTGCCAGAACCCCGGTCAGGCGGCGAATGATGGCCCGCTCTACAGCCTGCCCTGGGCGCAGGTCTTTGTCCGCTCCGTGTCGACCGCAGCCTTTGGCGGCGCCCGCGCGGCCGTAAATGCGGCGATGAAGATCATGCAAGAGCGTGTCTCGACCAATACGGGCAAAGCCTCCAAGGCGGACCCGATGCTCCATGCAGCAATCGCAAAGGCGCATGCGCAGATCCTTGAAATGGAACTGACGCTGAAAACGACCTTTGACGATCTGATGGAAATCGCCAACCGTGGCGAGCCGATCCCGATGGAAAAGCGCGCGCTCTATGCCTATCAATCGTCCAACGTCGTGCGCCGTCTGGCGGATCTGGTGGACGATATGGTCCAGCTGCTCGGCGGCCGGGCGATCTATATGTCGAGCGAAATCCTTCAGCCTTGGCTCGATATCCATGCGGGCCGCGCGCACGTTGCCAATGATCCGAACAACCGCACGTCGGACGTTATCGGCACGATGCTGGGCGAAGCCCCGACTTTCACCTTCATGTAAGGCCCTTATATGGCAGAATTGCGCAAAGCCGATTACGTCGTTTCCGGCGGATATACGATCCATGTGGCGGAGGCCGGGTCCGGCCCCGCTGTCGTTTTCCTCCATGGCAGCGGGCCGGGGGCGTCAGGCGCCTCCAACTTCCGCCAGAATATCGACG
The DNA here is from genome assembly GCA_046074265.1 of Chakrabartia sp. Classification (GTDB taxonomy): domain Bacteria; phylum Pseudomonadota; class Alphaproteobacteria; order Sphingomonadales; family Sphingomonadaceae; genus Aquisediminimonas. The sequence continues at coordinate 55,480 of JBJTNW010000013.1, read as the reverse complement.
CCTTTGTTGAGGCCGGCTTTCGCGTTATCCTGCCTGATCTGATTGGCTATGGCGCTTCGTCCAAGCCAGAAGGTCTGGACTATACGCTCCAGCTGTTCACCGACACCGTCTATGAGGCGCTGAAGGCCCATGGCGTTGAAAAGGCGTCGCTTGTCGGCAATTCGCTGGGCGGCGGCGTGGCGTTGCAGATGACGCTCGACCACCCCGAATTCTCCGAAAAGCTGGTCTTGATGGCCGCTGGCTGCGTGGCAGAGCGGGAAAGCTATTTCGTCATGCCCGGCATTGCGAAGATGGTGTCCAGCTTTGGCAGCCCGGACTTTAATCTGGCCGAGCAAAAGCGCCTTGTCTCCAACCTCGTCCACCCGGACTTTGCGCCCAAAATCCCGGACGCGCTGGTGGAAGAACGCTTTGCCGTCGCCCGCACCCAACCCAAGGATGTGCTGGTGCGGATGCGCACGCCAGATTTGAGCCCGCGCTTGGGCGAGATCAAACAGCCGATCTTCGTGATGTGGGGGCTGAATGACGAATTTTGCCCGGAAGCGCACGCCCGCCTCTTCCTCGACAAGTGCGACAATGTCCGCGCGATGACCTTCAACCGCACCGGCCATTGGGTGCAGGTGGAACGTGCCGCTGAATTCAATGCTTATTCGATCGACTTCCTCCATGACCAAGGCTGAACGCTTCGGGCAGGAGCTTTATGAGGCGATGCGGGATCGGCGGACGGTGCCGCCGCTGATCGCGCGTGACCCAAGCCTGACGATTGACGATGCTTATGCCATCAGCTTGGATTTCCTCGCCCGCCGCCGCAAGGATGGCGAAAAGGTTGTCGGCAAGAAGATCGGCGTTACCAGCAAGGCCGTTCAGGACATGCTGGGCGTCCACCAGCCCGATTTCGGCTTCCTGACGGACTGGATGTTTGTTGAGGGCGATATTGATGTGGATGCCAAGGCGCTGATTGCGCCGCGTGCTGAAGCGGAAATCGCCTTCATCTTGAACAAGAGCCTCAATGGGCCAGGCGTGACCGCTGCTGATGTGCTGGCCGCGACACAAAGCATCGCGCCCTGTTTTGAGATTGTGGACAGCCGCATTCAAGATTGGAAAATCGGCATTGTCGATACCGTGTCCGACAATGCCTCGTGCGGGGTCTATGTGTTGGGGGCTGAACGGTTGGACCCCAAGGCGCTGGACCTGCCAAACCTTCACGTCGCCGTCACCAAAAACGGCGCACCGCTGTCAGAAGGCTATGGCCATGCCGTGCAGGGCGATCCCGCCCAAGCGGTCGCGTGGCTCGCCAATACCCTGGGCGCTTATGGCGTCACGCTGGATGCGGGCGATGTCATCCTCTCCGGCTCTCTGGTCCCCTTGGCTCCGGCCAAAAAGGCTGACCGTTTTGACATGATCTTAAGCGATGCCTCGGGGCCTTTGGGTTCCTGCACCGCCAATTTCGTCTAAAGGAAAAACCATGGCACGCGTGAAAGCGGCAATCATCGGATCGGGCAATATCGGCACCGATCTGATGATGAAGATGATCAAATATCCGCAGAATATGGAACTGGCGATTGTCGTCGGCATCGATGAAAAGTCCGAAGGTCTGGCGATGGCCCGCGAGCATGGCATCGCGACCACGCATGAAGGGCTGGAAGGCCTGCAAAAGCACCCGCTCTATAAGGAAGTCGGCATCGCCTTTGATGCAACCTCCGCTTACGCGCACAAGGTGCATGATGCCGCGCTGCGCGCCGATGGCATTCAGGTGGTTGATCTGACGCCCGCCGCAATTGGCCCGTTCACGGTGCCGCCGGTCAATATGGGTGAACATCTTGATCAGCCGAACGTCAACATGGTGACCTGTGGCGGCCAAGCCACGATCCCGATGGTCGCCGCCGTCGCCCGTGTTTCAAACGCGGTGCATTATGCCGAGATTGTGGCGTCCGTTTCCTCGCGCTCTGCAGGCCCCGGCACCCGCGCCAATATTGATGAATTCACCCGCACCACCGCGCGCGCGATTGAAGTCGTCGGCGGCGCTGCCAAGGGCAAGGCGATCATCATCCTCAACCCCGCCGAACCGCCGATGATCATGCGCGACACCGTGTTCACCTTGTCGGAAGGCGGCGATGAAGACGCAATCCGCCGCTCTGTGGCCGATATGGTGGCCGAGGTGCAGAAATATGTGCCCGGCTATCGGCTGAAGCAGGAAGTCCAGTTTGAACGCTTTGGCGATAATAACCGCCTGAAGATCCCCGGCATGGGTGAATTTACGGGCATCAAGTCGATGATCATGCTCGAAGTTGAAGGCGCGGGCGATTATCTGCCCAGCTATTCCGGCAACCTCGACATCATGACAGCGGCGGCCAAGGCCACCGGCGAACTCCTCGCCGAACGGAGGCTGGCGGCATGAGCAAGAAGTTCAACGTCGACGCGGGCGACAAGCTCTATATTCAGGACGTGACGCTGCGCGATGGCATGCACGCCATCCGCCATATGTATGGCCTTGATCATGTGATGGCGATTGCCAAGGCGCTTGATGATGCAGGCGTGGATGCAATCGAAGTCGCGCATGGCGATGGCCTGTCCGGCGCCAGCTTCAACTATGGCTTTGGCGCGCATACCGATTGGGAATGGCTGGAAGCGGTTGCCTCGGTCCTCACCAAATCGGTGCTGACCACGCTCATTCTGCCGGGCGTCGGCACGGTGGAAGAATTGAAGCGGGCCTATGACATCGGCGTCCGCTCGGTCCGTGTGGCAACGCACTGCACCGAAGCCGATGTGTCCAAACAGCATATCGGCATCGCCCGTGATCTTGGCATGGACGTTTCTGGCTTTTTGATGATGAGCCATATGATCGAGCCGGAACAGCTCGCCCAACAAGCGCTGTTGATGGAAAGCTATGGCGCGCAGTGCGTCTATGTGACGGATAGCGGCGGCGCGCTCGATATGGATGGCGTCCGGGCCCGGCTTCAGGCCTATGACCGCGTGCTGAAGCCCGAAACCCAGCGCGGCATCCATGCGCACCACAACCTTTCGCTCGGCGCGGCAAATTCCATCGTCGCGGCCCAAGAAGGTGCGGTGCGCATTGATGCCAGCTTGGCAGGCATGGGCGCGGGCGCGGGCAATGCCCCGCTCGAAGTCTTTATCGCCGCTGCCGACCGCAAGGGCTGGAACCATGGCTGCGATGTGATGCTGCTGATGGACGCGGCAGAAGACCTTGTGCGCCCGCTTCAGGACCGCCCGGTTCGCGTCGACCGCGAAACGTTGGCGCTGGGTTATGCGGGCGTGTATTCCAGCTTCTTGCGCCATGCCGAAAAGGCGGCGGAAACCTATGGTCTGGATACCCGCCAGATCCTTGTCGAACTGGGCCGCCGCAAGATGGTCGGCGGGCAGGAAGATATGATCGTCGACGTCGCGCTTGATTTGCTGAAGGCACAAAATGGCTGAGATTTCGCTGCACAGCCCCTTCCCCGCCGCCGAGGTGGCGCGTTGGGATCGGGAGACCGACGTTATCGTTATCGGCTTTGGCGCAACGGGCGCCTGTGCAGCCATTGAGGCCCGGACGGCCGGGGCAGACGTCCTGCTGTTTGAACGCAATTCCGGCAGCGGCGGGGCGTCCGGCCTGTCGGGCGGTGAAATCTATCTGGGCGGCAGCGGCGGCACCGAGGTGCAGCGCGCGGCTGGCTTTGAAGACACGACCGAGGATTTTGCCGCTTATCTCAAAATGGCGGGAGGCCCCTGTGCCGATGACGCCAAGTGCGATCTTTATGCACGCGAGGCGGTCAATCATTTCGGCTGGCTAAAGGCGCAGGGCGTCCCCTATCGCGGCAATTATCTGCCGGGCAAAGTCATCGAGCCGATGGATGATTCCACGCTCATCTGGTCGGGTAGCGAAGCAGCGGCCCCCTTCTACAAGCACGCCAAGCCCGCACCGCGCGGCCATGTGATCCAGCATATGGGCTGGGGCGGCGGGCGCCCGCTGGTGGATATTCTTGAAGCCCGCGCGCGGGAGCTGGGCGCGGAAATCATCGTCGATGCCCGCGCGCTCGCGCTGGTGCAGGACGGCGACCGCATTGTCGGCGCGATCTTCCGGATCGATAACCAGCCCTTCTTTGTCCGCGCGAAAAAGGGCGTGGTGCTGGCAACCGGCGGCTTTGTGATGAATGAAGAGATGCGCCGCAAATATTGCCCGCAAACCTTCAAGATCAAAGACCCGATTGGCGACAAGGATGATGGCACCGGCATCAACCTGGGCCTCAGCGCAGGCGGCGATGCGATCCATATGGATCAGTTCTTCACCACCTGCCCTTGGACGATCCCCGATACCCATGCCAAGGGCGTGTTCGTCAACGTTCAGGGCCAGCGCTTCATCAACGAAGATTGCTATCATGGCCGCGTATCGCGCACCGCCATCGACCAACCGGGCGACCGCGTTTATCTGCTGCTCGACAGCGCCCATTTCCAGCAGCCGCCAGACTTTGGCCGCATGACCATTGCGGGCACCGGCAATGACTGGGAAGAAGTGGAACGCGAACTGGACATGCCAGAAGGCACGCTATCGCACACCATGGACTTTTATAACCGCCATGCCCGCGAAGGCCGCGATCCGCTGTTTGACAAACAGCCGCCAATCCTGACCCCGCTGGACCAAGGCCCATTCGTCGCGCTCGAACTGAATTTTGAGACAAGCTATTTCAGCTTCTTCACGCTGGGCGGCCTGAAAACCTCACCCGATGGCGAAGTGCTGAACCGCGCGGGCGCGCCGATCCCCGGTCTGTTCGCTGCCGGGCGCTGCACCAGCGGCCTGCCCGCCTGGGGGCATGGCTATAGCTCTGGCATGAGCCTCGCCGACTGCACCTTTTTTGGCCGCCAAGCGGGCCGCAAGGCTGCGCACGGGTGAGCGACCGCGCGCTCCGTGACCGGATCGCGCTCAACGATCTTGTGATGCGCTATTGCCGGGGGATCGACCGGCGCGATTACGCGCTGGTCCGCTCGCTTTACCATGACGATGCCATTGACGATCACGGGCAGATGTTCTGCGGCGGGCCTGATGAGTTTGTTGCATGGCTGCCCAGCGTCATGGCGCATTGGGATATGACGATTCACAGCATCAGCAACAGCCTCTTTGCGATTGACGGCGACCACGCAGAGGGCGAGCATTATGCCATGGCCTTTCATCGCTCCCCCGCGCCTGACGCGCGAGAGCTGATTATCTGGGGCCGCTATCTCGACCAATATGAACGCCGGGCGGGCGAATGGAAGTTCCTTAAACGCCAGCTGGTCTTTGACCATGGCACGATCCGCCCCGTAGATGCGGAGGGCCTTGCCCAATTGGGGGCGGATGCGCCCAATGGCCGCGCAGACCGCACAGACCCTTCTTGGGCAATGGCGCTACTGAGAGGGCTGTCGCCGCAATGACGCCACCTTTGGAGCCTTTGGCCGCACGCGTGCAGGCGCTGGAAGACCGGGAAGAGATCCGCACCCTCATTGCGCGCTATGGCCCCTTGGCGGACCAAGGCGATGCCGAAGGCGTGGCCCAGCTTTGGACCGAAACGGGCAGCTACGCGATTGCGGGCTTTGGCACCGCCCAAGGCCGCGCCGAAATTGCGGGCTTCATCACGGGGGAGACGCACAAGCAGCTCATGGCAGATGGCTGTGCGCATCTGATGGGGCCTGTCGCGATAGAAGTGCATGGCGATACCGCCACCGCGCGCGGGCATAGCGTCGTGCTGCGCTGGACCGGCAGCGGCTTTGACGTCGCCCGCGTTGCCGCCAATTGCTGGACACTTGCGCGCCTTCCCGAAGGCTGGCGCGTCACCCACCGCGACAATGCCCAGCTTAAGGGCGATGCCGCGGCTTATGCGCTATTTGCCGGGGTTTAGCCGGCCAATTGCCCGCCATCGATGGTGAAGAGCGCGCCCGTCACCTTGCGAGCCTGATCGCTGGCAAGGAAGGCGAACATCTCTGCCACATCTTCGGGCTCGCAGCTGCCATCCACCAGCTTGGGCGCGTTGCGCATGACCAGTCCCCAATCCACATCGCCCGGCGGCGGTGCAGCATTGCCCATCGGCGTGTTCACATGGCCCGGGCAGATCGCGTTGATGCGCACGCCCTTGCTCGCAAATTCAATCGCCAAGCTCTTGGTAATCGCCGCCACGCCGTGCTTTGACGCGGCATACGCGACCGTATAGGCAATCCCCTGAAGCGCAGCGGTGGACGCCGTGTTGACGATCACGCCCTTGCTTTTGATCAGATGCGGCAGCGCGGCCTTGCACATCGTAAAAACACTGGTGGTATTGATCGTCAGGATGCGGGCAAAATCCTCTTCGCTAAACTCCAGCGTCGGGCCCCATTTAAGGATACCGGCAATGTTGCACAGAACATCCAGCCCATCCTTTGCCGCCGTTTCAACAAGCGCGCGGCAGGTCGCGAAATCGGCCGCGTCATAAGGCAAGATTTGGGGCTGAGAGATCATCTTCTCGGCCGTCGCCGCCAGCCCATCCGCATTCAGGTCTGCAATAGTGACGCGCGCGCCTTCTGATGCGAACAGGATCGCCGTTGCCCGGCCGATGCCTGAGGCCGCGCCTGTCACCAATACCCGCTTGCCCTCAAATCGCATCTCGCTCTCCCGGAATCATGCTTTCACTTTCATTTGCGTAGTATATAACTCCCCATGCTACGCAAAGGAGAAATGAGGATGACGCTGGAAGAAAGATTGCAGAGGCTTGAAGACGATCGTGCCATCCGCGATCTGAAGGCCCGCTATCTCCGTGCGTGTGATTTGAAAGATCCAGATAGCGTTCTCGACACCCTGTCCCCCAAGGGCGCGGTGATCGCTTATGAAGGCTTCCCCGCTTTTTCCAACCGCGAGGATTTCGTCGCTATTTACCGGCAGATGGGCTGCACGCCCGATATCTTCGACATCCATCACGCTGCCAACGGCGTGATCGAATTCGAAGCGGCAGACCGGGCCCGGGGGCGCTGGTCGCTCTTCTTCCACAACATCAATCTGGCCCAGCGCACGCTGACCCAGATGGGGGTTGAGTATGACGATGTCTATGTGAAGGCCGATGGCCGATGGTGGATCGCTGAGACGCGCTCGCGCCGCACATCCTGCCTTATTCACAGCGTGAGCGCAGAGGGCACCGCCGCTGTTCAGGTAATGGGGCCAGCCCCCGCCACTTTCGGCGAGGGCTGACCCGGATCACGGTTTAGAAGCGGACCCCGAAGGTCAGGCCATATGTGCGGGGATCGGGGAAATACCCCAATGTAATCCCGCCAAAGCCGGGCCCAAAGTCGATGAAGTTCGACGGGTTGTGCTCTTTAGTAACATTGCGGACCCAGGCGGAGATTTCAGTCTTCACGCCGCCCAGATCAAAGTCGCTAAGCGCGGCCCGCAGGTTCACGATCGTGCGGCCCTTGGACCGGGTGTTATAGGCGTTCTGATCCGAAGCCGTCGGCGTCGTCAGCGCATAAGGGAAGGTGAAGTAAGCGGAGACATGGTTGACGTCGCCGTTCAGGTTCAGCTTACCCCAATTGCCTTCAAGCACCCGCCAATCAACGCCCAGGCTCGCCGTGAACTTAGGCGTATGCGGAAAGGCGCGGTTGTCTGCCACATCTTCACCGGCATCCACATAGCTCAGATATTTGGCCGACAACGTTGCCAGTGACGCGTTGATCGTCAGCGCATCCGTCGGACGCGCAATGGCTTCAACTTCAATACCCTGAATGCGGGCCGACGCCGCGTTGCGGACCACCGAAGAGGCGGCGCCCTGCGCGGTGAAGATCGACAATTGGATATCCTTGTGGCGATCATAAAAGGCCGCAAGGTTCAGGATAAGGCGGTTGTCCAGCAGCTTGCTCTTGAGGCCGATTTCATAGCTGTCGACCTTTTCAGGGCGATAGGGCTCGCACAATTCGGTCAGGCCCTGAGGGCACCCTTCGGGCGCACCGGGATCGTAGAACACGTTGGTTTCGCCGTTAAAGCCGCCCGATTTGAAGCCCCGGGCAAAGCGGCCATAGACATTGACGCTATCTGAAACCTCATAGCCCAAGGTCACGGCCGGCGAGAAATTATTATAGGTCGCATCGGGCACGCCACCATAAGGCAGGTCAACAATCGCCGAGGCATCCGCAAGGTTGGCCAAGCTGTCTGCCGCGGCGAAATAGCGGCGAATATCCTTACGCTCGTGCGTATAACGGCCACCCAAGGTCAGCTTCAGCGCGTCGGTCAGCTTGTAATCCAGCTGCGAATAGACGGCGAAAGCCTCTGTGTGCGACCCATAGTCCGATTGGTAGTAATTGCCATCGGGGCCAAACAAGCCAAAAAAGGCCTGCGGGCCAAGTGTTTCGGCCTTTTCCTTGAAGTAGAAGCCGCCAACCACATAAGCCAGACGGTCTTCCAGCGCCTTGCCCGACAGCTGGAGTTCCTGGCTGAACGCATCATAGGTGGAAATGCGCTGGGTGAAGGCGATGCCCAGCGGTGAGCCATCCAGATCCAGCCCATCCGACCAGTGCATGTTGCGATAAGAGGTGATCGACTTCAGTTCTGCGGCCCCCAGATCGCCCGTCAGCGTCAGGGAATGGCCATAGGTCCGAAGGCGCTCATACACCGGCGAGTCCACGCTCGCGGTCGTCACGCGATTTGGATTGGTATAAAGGTCAAGCGGCGCATAGCCGATATAGCTTTCCGAATTCGGATCGAAAATGTCGCGCGCATCGCCATTGCGATTCACGCGCAGCAGCTGGGCGAAAGGCGGCAGCTGGTTCTGCTTGTTATAATCGAAGGAATAATCGGCGGTGAAATTGTCCGACAATTCAGCCCGCAACTGCGCAAGCAGGCTCTTGCTGTCGACGGTATCGATCTGGTTGATCGAGGGCGTCCCCGCCAGGAAGGCCTGGGGATAGGGATTGGGGGTAATCTTCACCAGGCCATCGCGCTTGGACAATTGGCCCGCGATCTTTGCGGAAAAAATGCCCATTTTCGGCAGGTCGATGCTCGCCTTGGCGCGCCAGGCATCGTAGTTGCCATAAGACACTTCGGCCGACCCACCCAATTCGCCCGAGGGCTTTTTGGTGATCAGATTGACAGCACCCGCCAGCGCATTGCGGCCATAAAGCGTGCCCTGCGGGCCGCGCAGAATTTCAACCCGCTCCAGATCGGCAACGTCGAAAATCGAGCCCTGACCCTTGGCGATGTAAACGCCGTCCAGATACAAGCCAACCGCCGGCTCCCAAAGGATCGACGGGTTGATCGTGACGGAGCCACGGATGGAAATCTGCGAAATCGTCTTGCTCGACGGCGCGCGCTCAAACTTCACGTTGGGCGCAATCGAGCCGAGCGTATCGATCGACGAGATGCCGCGCGATTCAAGATAGGCGCTGCTCACAGCCGAAATGGCGATCGGGATGTCCTGAACATTTTCGGCGCGCTTTTGCGCAGTGACGACAATATCGCCAATGCCGGCATCGTCAGACGCGGTTTCCTGCGCCATAGCCGCCGGGGCAAGCGCGAGCGACGCCACCGATGCGCCGAGCGAAATGAGAAGATGGATTTTCATCGAGAGGCTCTCCCTGCCTTAAGCCAGATTTTGGCTGACAAATTGGTTGTGCGTATTTAATTTACCATAAATCTACGAAAACACAAGATTGCATCCGCAGTATTGTTAATTTATCGCAGTAAAAAACGCATAACATTTGCGCATAGGAGATGAGATGATAACGGCGTTGCTAATGGCCGCTGCGGCCCTGCCAAGCGCAGAAGACTGCGCCACTGTTGGCCAAGACCCGTCTGCCGCTCTCGCGTATAGCGCGGGCGTGCAGGGCTTTGTTTACGGCTATCCAATCGTCGATATGCTCAAGCAAAAGCATAATGAGACGCACCGGATCAGCGCCGATCAGCCGATCGTGGCCGCGGTCAACACCATGGTCCCCTACCCCCATATTTTGACACCTGATACGCAGGGCCAGTTGCGCGCCGCCAATGCGGACACGCTCTATGTCAACGCCTGGCTTGATCTGTCGAAGGGGCCAGTGCTGGTTGAAACACCAGATACGGGCTCGCGTTATTACACGCTCGCCTTCATGGATATGTTTGGAAAGCCGCACCATCTTGGCACGCGGACCAATGGCGGCAAGGCCAGTCGCTATGCGATTATTGGGCCAGCGGGCGGCGATGTTCCGACGGGCTATGAGCGCTTTGCGCTGCCGACCAACACCGCCTGGATGTTGGGCCGTATCCTCGCAGACGGAAAAGCCGATGAGCAGCGCGCCATCCGCATTGCCAAGAGCTTCAAGATGACCGGGCCGGAAAACACCAGCATCACCGAGGCGTCGGCGCTCGATCCTTATGCAAGCCTTGCGTATTTCCGCCTGCTCAACGAGGCGTTGGCATCCCTGCCGCTGCCCGAAGATGAAGCCGGGCTGATGGCCGTATTCGACAAGGCGGGCTTTGGTCCCAAAGCCAAGTTTGACGACACCCAGTTAACTCCGGCGCAAGCGCGCGGCCTGGGCTGCGCGGTGCGGATCGGCCCACAGGCGCTTGCGTCGCAAGGCTTCCGGCCGGATCTGGTCCGCAATGGCTGGATGCGCAACACGCGCATCGACAATCCGGGAAAGGACTATCTGCTTCGGGCTGAAATGGCGCGGGGCGGTTATGTGAACGCGCAGGAAGAGTCGATCTATCCGGCAGCCGTGAAGGACAGTCAGGGTGAAATGCTCACGGGCCAACGCCGCTATCGCATCCACTTCGCCCCCGGCCAGACGCCGCCCGTCAACGCCTTTTGGTCGATCACGGCCTATGACATCAAAACGTCAAAGCTCGTCCCCAATGCAATTGGCCGCTATCAATTTGGCGATCGGACCAAGGGAGCCAAGCGCGACAAGGATGGCGGATTGACGATTATGCTTTCGGCCACCAAACCGGCTCAGGGCGTTTCCAACTGGCTGCCCACGCCAGCAGAGGGCTATCATCTCGTTTTGCGGATGTATCTCCCCAAGCCAGAGGCGCTGGATGGCCGCTACGCCCCGCCGCCGATTGAGCGTATGAACGACAGCACGACCAACTAAGCCCAACCGGGAAGGATGATGATGACCAATTTGGAAGCCCGGATCGATCGGCTGGAATCGCTGGACGCCATCCGGCAACTGCCCGCTAAATATGCGCTGGCGCTTGATATGCGCGATATGGATGCGATGGTATCGCTCTTCCCGGCCGACGTCCGCGTCGGCAAGGATGCCTCAGGCCGCGCGGCGCTGCGGGCTTATATGGATCGCACGCTGCGGTCGCCCTTTACCGGCACCTCGCACCATATTGGCGGCCATGTGATTGAATTTGACGATGCCGACCATGCGCATGGCGTCGTCTATTCCAAGAATGAGCATGAGACGGGCGACGAATGGGTCATCATGCAGATGATGTATGTGGATGATTATATCCGCATTGAGGGCCGCTGGTATTTTCAGCGCCGCTTGCCGCTCTATTGGTATGCGACTGATCTTAACAAGCCGCCCATTGGCGACAACAAGATGCGCTGGCCGGGGACGGATTGGGCGGAAGGCAATTTCCACAAGCTTTTCCCAAGCTATGCCGAATTCTGGGCCCGCGACGGCGACCATGGCGGCCCGGTGGCAGAGCCCGCGCCGCTTGAACAGTTCCTAACCCAGATGCGCCGGGGGGCCGCCGCCCCCAAGGTCAAGGTGCGGGCGGATTAGAAATAATAGCTCGCGCCATTGGCAACGAGGACGGAGCCGTTGACGAAGCTCGCGTCCTCGCTCGCCAGATATGCAACGGCTGCCGCGATTTCCGAAGGGTCTGCCATGCGGCCCAGCGGGATCGACGCTTCCATCGACTTGATCCATTCATCCGGGATGCCCGCCATAACGGGCGTATTGGTTGGCCCCGGGGCGACCGCATTGACGCGGATTTTGCGGGGGGCCAGTTCGCGCGCCAATTGCCGCGTCAGGCCGATCACCGCTGCCTTGGACGTGACATAATGGGGCGATCCTTCGCCCGATTGCGCGCTGGTAGAACTGATATTGATGATGGCGCCCGGCGTGCCATCTTCGGCCAGCACCCGCGCAAATTCGCGGCAGACATAGAAAGCGCCGTTGATGTTGACGGCCATAACCCCGGCCCAGCCTTCATCTTCCATATGGATCAGCTGATCCACGATGATGTTGGACGATCCCTTTTCCGCCAGTTCCGCATTGCGGTTCGCCATCGCGCCGTAAAACTGCTCTGACCCATCCTTGGCGGCCTGACCAATCCCGGCATTATTGACCGCGATATCGAGCCGCCCAAAGGCCTCGCGTGCCGCGCGCACGGCCGCGATGACGGACTTGGAGTCCGCAACATTGCACTGGATCGCCAGCGCCGCGCCGCTGGCTTTGGCCTCATCCAGATTCATATCGAGCGCGGCGACCTTGGCGCCATCCGCCGTCAACCGCTCCACAATCGCCCGGCCAATGCCGCGCCCGGCCCCGGTGACGATTGCGGCCTTGCCGTCAAATCTGCCCATTAGTCGTTCGCTCCTGTCATGTGCCGCGCTGCGAGATAGCCAAAGGTCATGGCGGGGCCGATGGTCACGCCCGCGCCCGGATAGCTTTCACCCATGGCCGAGGCCGCATTATTGCCTATGGCATAAAGGCCGGGGATGACCTTGCCCTTGGTATCGAGCACGCGCGCCTGATCATCGGTCAGCAACCCGCCATTGGTGCCAATATCGCCGGGATAGATGGGCATCGCATAAAACGGCCCCTTATCGAGCGGCCGCAGGCACGGATTGGGAGCCACGCGCGGGTCGCCATACATTTTGTCATAGGCGGCCTCGCCCCGGTGAAAATCCGGGTCCTCACCGCGCGCTGCATAATCATTATAGCGGTTGAAGGTTGCCGCCAGTGTTGCCGCTGGAACGCCCATAGCGTCGGCCAGTTCTTCCACCGTGCGGCCCTTTTTCAGGATGCCGCGCACCTCGCCGCGCTGGAACCAGTCGGGCATGATCGGGTAAAGCGGACCGACCGGATAGCTGTGGCGATAGCGATGGTCGAAGACGAACCAGCTTGGGCTGGCGTCGCCATGCTCCTTTTCACGCCGCGCCATGATCTGGCCGACGATGTGGTAGGAAGCGGCTTCGTTTAGATAACGTTCGCCTTTCTGGTTGACCATCATCGAGCCGGGCAGCGCGCGCTCAATCGTGCAGAGGCGGCCGCGATCTTCGCCCGGCACATAGAAAACGGGCGCGGCCCAAGCGGACTGCATATTGAGCGTCTGCGCACCCACGCCCAGCCCGGCACGGATCGTATCGCCGGTATTGCCGCTTGTCCCGCCCGACAAATGGGCGCGGCTGTACAGCGGGGCGTGTTCGTCACGCATGGATTGGTTCTTGTCGAACCCACCCGCCGCCAGCACCACGCCCTTGCGCGCCTTGATTCGCAACGCCTTGCCGTCATGGCGAACCACGGCGCCGACGACCTTGCCCTTTTCGGTAATCAATTCTTCCATCGGCGTGTTGAGCCAGAGCGGCACCTGCTTTTCATTCAGCGCCAGCTTCAGCCCGCCAACCAGCGCATTGCCCAGGGTCAGCCGCCGGTCCTTGCGCGATTTGAAGCGGAACGGCCAATCAAGCCAATAGCGCGCCAAGCTTTTGGTCAGATGCCACCACCAGCGCGGCGCCCGGAACAGGAGGATATAGGTCTCATCAAAATGCCAGTTGAGATAGCCGAACAGGCTGGCCGCCGGCGAGGCAAAGCGCAGCGTCTCCACATCCTTGCCCAGCTTTTTGCCATCAATCGGCAGCGGCATGTGCGTGCGATAGCCGGTCGGGCTGCCGCCCGGATTTTCGGCGTGATAATCGGGATAAGGAAAGGCCTGATAGTCAATCTCGGTATGCGCCGTCACCCAGCGCAGCATCTTGGCCGCATTGTCCACAAAGGCGCGGATATTGGTGTCGGGCACGTTTTTGGCTGATAGCTTGCGGACATATTTGAACGCATCGTCCGTCTTGTCGTCAAAGCCCGCGGCCCGCGCCTGATCGCTCGCCGGAATCCAAATGCCAGCCCCCGAGGTGGCAGAGGTGCCGCCCCATTGGCTTTCCTTCTCAACGATCAGCACCTCAGCCCGGTTGGCAGCGGCGACAAGCGCGGAGAGCAAGCCCCCTGCCCCCGAGCCGATGACGAGCGTATCAACTTCCTTGTCCCAAGTTGCTGCCTGTGCTGCCATGTTCATTCGCCTGTTGAGTAAAAAGAGGGGGCTTCGCGGGCAAGGATTCCCGCGGTGCGTTTCTGAAGATCCGCGTCGAGCGTTTCAGGCTGCGGGATGATCCAATAATCGCCGCGATCAATGCCGGCAAAGACGATCTCTGCCAGCGCGTCGGCGGAAAGGCCATATTGGTCGAGCATAGCTGTCATCGCATCATGGAACGGCCGTGAGGCATCCATTGGCGGCTCCCGGAAAATCCCGGTTTTGACAGGCCCGGGCGCAAGGAGCGAGACGGCAACCGGGCTGCCAAGGGCGGCCAATTCCCCAGCCAGCGCCTCGGTGAGCGCGACAACCGCAAATTTGGTTGCAGAATAGGGTGCCATGAAGGGGGACGGGAGAAACCCGCCAACCGATGCCGTGTTGATGATCCGCGCAGGCCGCCCCGCGGCGTTCAGCCGGGGGACGAAGGCGCGCAGGCCATTCACAATCCCGGCGATGTTCACATTGAGCGAGGCTTGCCAAACCTCCACCGGGATTTCCCAGCTCAGGCCGGTAGAAAGCACCCCGGCATTGTTGAACAGCAGGTCCACCTCGCCCAGGGCAAAGGCGGTGTCGGCCAGCTTTTCCAGCGCGGCAGGGTCTGCCACATCGGTCGGCACGCAATGCGCGGCGGCGCCCAGTTCTGCGGCGACCGCCTGAAGCCCGGCTTCGTCGCGATCCGCCAGCACAACGGTCATGCCCCGGCGCACGGCAAGCCGGGCTAAGCCTGCCCCGATGCCGCTACCTGCGCCGGTGATGACTGCGATGCCCATGCCGCCCGCGTCCGATCAGCCGGGGATGTAGAGCTGGGCCGACTTGCCGCCATCAACGGGCAACGCAACGCCGGTAATGTAGCTCGCGGCGTCCGACAGCATGAAGACGATGGCTTCCGCCAGTTCTTCCGGCTTGCCGCCTCGGCCCATCGGGATCGCCTCGGCCGTGCGCGCGGCGAGTTCCGGCGCCTTGAGCGCGAAATCGGCTGTGGCGGCCGTATTCACCTGCCCCGGCACAATCGCGTTGACGCGAATGCCCTTGCGTGCGCCTTCCATGGCGGCAACCGCCGTAAACTGGATGAGCGCCGCTTTGGAGGCAGAATAGCTGGAATAATTGGCCATCGCGCGAATGGCAGTCGTGGACGAAATGTTGACGATAGAGCCTTTGCCCTGCGCGGCCATCACCGCCATCGCCGCCTTGGTGCCGATGAACACCGCTTCAGAATTGACGGCAAAATCCTTGCGCCAATGCTCGAGCGACAATTTGCTGATCGGCGCATAATGGGTCGACATCGCATTGTTGACCAGCATGTCGAGCCGGCCATGGCGGGCCGCGACATCGGCAATCATCGCTTCAAAAGCCGGAAAGTCCGTCACATCCAGTTGGACCGCCTCGACCTTGCCGCCCTCGGCTTCGATCTGCTGGCGGGCAAGATCAAGCTGCTCCTGCCGCCGCCCGCAGATAACAACCTGCGCGCCGCGACGGGCCAGTAAGGCGGCGGTCGCCAGCCCGATACCGTCGCTGCCGCCGGTTACAATGGCGACCTGGCCGCTGAGATCCTGATTCATGAAAGCTCCTCTCCGAAGAATTTCAACGCATTTGCGGTTTTCTATGGCCATGTGTCAACATGATGCGTAAATTAACCCCAACAAAATTACGAATGATGAGGATTCGAACAGGCATGACCGATCTTTCCGGCAAAACTGCCCTGATCACAGGTGCAGGGCAAGGCGTAGGGCAAGGCATCGCCTTTGCCATGGCAGCAGCAGGTGCTGCGGTGGTGGTGACAGGTCGGACGCTCGAAAAACTCGAGAAGACCGTGTCGGAAATTACCGCACGCGGCGGTCAGGCGCTGGCCGTGCCGTGCAATGTCAAATCCTCGGACGATCTGGACGCGGTGGTGACAGCGGCGGTGGATCGCTTTGGCGGGATCGACATCCTCGTCAACAATGCGCAGGAAGTGCCCAATGGCAAGCTGATGGACGTGACGGACGAGGCCTTTATCGCAGGCTTTGAATCCGGCCCGCTCGCCACCCTGCGCTTGATGAAGCGGGTCCAGCCGATCATGGTGGCGCGCGGCGGCGGCACCATCTTCAACCTCGCCTCTTCGGCGGGCATCCGTTGGGACCCGACGGGCTATGGCGCTTATGGCGCGGTCAAGCAGGCGATCCGTAACCTCACCCGCGCGGCGGCGGCCGAATGGGGCCGCGACGGCATCCGCGCGCTGACCATTGCCCCGCACGCGGAATCCCCGGGCCTCAAATGGTGGGTGGAAAATAACCCGGAAGAGGCTGCCGCCTTTTTCCGCACCATTCCGCTTGGCCGGATCGGCAAATTGGAAGAAGATATTGGCCGCGCCGTCGTTGCCTTATGTGCGCCCGAAATGGGCTATCTGACGGGGGCCACCATTCCGCTTGACGGCGGGCAGGCAAATTTCGACTAAGGCCGCCCCTTTGGAAAAGATCATCTGCGCGCTTTGGAAAGCGGCGGGCGAAAGCCGGGAAGAATTCAATGCGCGGTTGTGCGCGGACGTCACCGCGCAACTGCGGGCGATTGGCGCAGAGCGCATGCGCCTTAACATTGAAGATGGGCACACCGCACCGGCCGCTGCGCTGCGCCAAAGCCGAGGAGAAGCGCAGCATGATGCCTTGCTTCAATTCTGGCTGCCAAATGCGCATGGGCCTTTTTGGGAGTCGATAGGCCGGGTGCTTAGCCAAGCGGCGGATCGCTGGGCGGCGTGGCTTGTGCTTGAAGCAACCATCATCCCGAACGATGACTATCCGGCAAAGCCCGGCCAGCGCAGCTTCGGCTGGTCGCAGACCGCCTTTTTGACCCTGCCCAAAGGCATGGCGCAGGAAGACTGGCGCCGCATCTGGCAGGAAGACCATACTCGCGTGGCCGTCGAGACGCAGGCGAATTTTGAATATGTGCAAAATCTGGTCATCCGGCCGCTGACGCCCGATGCCCCGCCTTATGTCGCGATCGTGGAAGAATGTTTCCCCGACGCGGCGATGACGGACCCCCTCGCCTTTTTCGATGCCGTGGGCGACAAAGCAAAATTCAAGCGTAACCTCGACCAGATGATGGCAAGCTGCGACCGCTTCATCGCGCGCGGCACCATCGATGTGATCCCGACCAGCCAGTATAATTTTTGAAAGGCCCTGACATGAAGCCCATCACCATCGGCGGCGGCGCGGCCTTCTTTATCGACAGCGCGATGGCGGTGCCACAGTTGCTGGGCGCGGGCGTCGATTACATCTTGCTCGATTATCTGGCCGAAGGGGCGATGGGTCTGCTTGGCCGGATGAAGAAGGCTGACCCGCAAGGCGGCTTTCCCGGCGACTTCATGGACGTTCATATCGGGCCGTTCCTGACGCAGATTGCGGCAACCGGCACCAAGATCATGGCCAATGCCGGCGGGGTAAACCCAGAGGCGCTGGCCGCCCTGTTGCGCGCGCGGATTGCCGATCTTGGGCTCAACATCCCGGTGGCGGTTGTGACCGGCGATGATCTGATGGATCAGCTGCCCGATCTGGCAGACGCGCGCGACATGTTCACCGGCGCGCCCTTCCCCCGGCAGGGCGTTACCAGCTGCAACGCCTATCTGGGGGCCTTCCCCATTGCCAAGGCGCTGGCAGACGGGGCGCAGATTGTCCTTACCGGCCGTGTCGTCGATTCCGCGCTCGCGCTGGGGCCCCTGATCCATGAATTTGGCTGGGGCGCGGAAGACTGGGACAAGCTGGCCGGCGGCACGATCGCCGGACATTTGATCGAATGCGGGCCGCAGGCAACGGGCGGCACCTTTACCGATTGGCATCAGGTGGAGGGATGGGAAAATATCGGCGCGCCCATGGTCGAATGTTTTGCGGATGGCAGCTGCATCGTCACCAAGCCGGAAGGTACGGGCGGCCTTGTCTCGCGCGGGACAGTGGCGGAGCAGATGCTCTACGAGGTCAGCGACCCGCAGGCCTATTTCGTGCCCGATGTCACATGCGACATGTCCGCTGTTTCGATTGAAGAAATCGGCAAGGATCGGGTCCGAGTCTCGGGCGCGAAAGGCTATGCGCCGCCCGCCACGCTCAAGGCTTGTGTGACATGGGATGATGGCTGGCGCGCAACCGCCTATCAGCCGCTGATCGGCCCGGAAGCGCGGGTGCGGGCG
This sequence comes from Chakrabartia sp., assembly GCA_046074265.1. Classification (GTDB taxonomy): domain Bacteria; phylum Pseudomonadota; class Alphaproteobacteria; order Sphingomonadales; family Sphingomonadaceae; genus Aquisediminimonas. Next base: position 37,103 of record JBJTNW010000013.1, on the reverse strand, counting down.
GAAAAACAGGCCAAGGCGCTGTTCGCGCGCGGCAACCTGATGCTGCGCGGCCGCAATATGGCTGATTGGCGACGCACCGAAGCCGTGATGATCGGCAGCGACACGGAAATCATCCTGAAGCTCGCAGCAGAGCATGATGAAATGCTCGGCGCGCAGATGTTTGTGCGCGAGCAATTTGCCGCCATCTCCGCGATGTCGCCCGGCACCAGCGTGGCCTTTGGCCCGCAGGTCGCGCCGATGATGCACCTTATCAGCTTCACCGTCCCGCGCGACCGGGCGGTCCCGCGCGTGAATGGCGTGCCCTGCCCTGATCCAGCCCGGCCTGCTTTTTGCGCGGACGACATAGAGCGGCCCTCCCTGCCCGAAGCAGCGCCCGCCTCAGCGACAGCCACCACCCTTGAGGCGCTGGCCTTTGCCCGCAGCGGCGAAAAGGGAGAGACGATCAATGTCGGCGTGATCGCCCGCAACCCGGCGCATCTACCCGCGCTCAAGCGCGCGCTGACGGAACAGGCCTTGCGCGACTGGCTACCTGACCTCGGCGATTTCCGCGTGACCGTTTACGACCTGCCGGGGCCCGCCGCGCTCAACATCGTGATGGACGGCGCGCTGCCCGGTGGCCTCAACGCCAGCCAACGCTTTGACCCGGCAGCCAAAACCATCGCGCAACGGCTGATGCGCTTTCCGGTCGCCCTTTAGGGACAGACTTAGAGCGAGGTCCGCTGGCCGCCCCAGAAATCGCCTTCTTTCTGGGTGTCGAGGTCTACCGCCCCACGCACGCCCAGCTTTTGGCGGGCCTCTTCCAGCGGGACGTGCCAGACATCTTCCATCTTCGCCATCCAGAACGGGTCAGACGCCCGGCCGATACGGATGCCCTGCTCAATACAGGTCAGCGCCGTTTCCCAGATTTGGGGGTAATGGAGCATTGTGCGGATGACATAGCGCATCGTCCCGAAGATCGAGAGCACGCTCATCTCGCCGGCCAATTCCTTGTTCTGGATATGGGTGTGGATGGTTGCGAGACGGAACCAATAAGGGATGAGTTCGCCCATATAGTTAAAGCCGCCACCCGTCAGGATATGCTCATAATCATGGGTCTGACCGGACCGCAGCGAGTAAAATTGCCACTGCGTCTTGGGTTTGTAATCGGGGACGATCTGGATGTCGTAATTCCCCTCGGTCGCGATCTTATAATAAATGCCACCGACCGTCCCGGGCGCACAATCCTTCAGGTCGTCAATGGTATAGTCAGACACCCACCAGTCTGAGAACCATTTGTCGAACGCCGGGTTCACCTTGCGCTCGTCGGTGATCATCTGTTCAATATGGTCAAAGTCCCGCAGTTCGTCGATAAAGCTCAGCAATTGGTACATCTCCGCCGCTGGCGGAAAGTCCGGGCCGTTCTTTTTGAGCGCGATCATCGCAATCCATTCGCGCAGGCGCGGATGGTTCAAATATTTGGACGAGGATACAAGGACGCTGGAATCGGTGCCAAGTTGCTTCACACCGCGTGCAAGATAGGGAATGTCGTCCATAGGATCCTCTCTTTATGCATTTGCGTAGAAACTTACGGCTTTTAAATTCGCAAATCTAGGGTATTTGAACCTTCAACAAACAAAGTGCGTCGAATCGGGAGAGAAAAGCGATGACCCAACCCAAAATTGCCCTGGTGACGGGCGCAAGCCGTGGCGCAGGCGCCGGAGTGGCGCGTGGATTGGGCGAATTGGGCTATACTGTTTATGTCACAGGCCGGTCGGTTTCCGGCAGCACGGCAAAGGCGTGGGACGGATCCCCCCTGCCCGGCACGATTGGCGAGACGGCTGCTGAAATCACCAAGCGCGGTGGCAAGGGCATCGCCGTTGCTTGCGACCATGCCGATGACGCGCAGGTCGCGCGGGTCTTTGAACAGATTATGGATGAGCAAGGTCGGCTGGACCTGCTGGTCAACAACGCGGCCTATATGCACCCGCAGTTGATTGAGAAAAAGCCGTTCTGGGAAAAGGAACTGGCCGCGCAATATATCCTCGATGTCGGGCTGCGCTCTGCCTATGTCGCCAGCTGGCATGCCGCACGCATCATGGTGCCGCAAAAGAGCGGGATGATCGCCTTTACCTCGTCCTTTGGCGCGACCTGCTATATGCACGGCCCCGCTTATGGCGCGCAAAAGGCCGGTCTCGATAAGTTGGCGCATGATATGGAGCATGACCTGCGCGGCTCGGGCGTGATCGCCGTTTCCATCTGGCTTGGCCCGCAAATTACCGAGCGCGCGATGGTCGCCCGGGAGGTTAACCCGGAACAATATGAAGGCTTTATGTCCGTCGCCGAAAACCCGGAGTTCACCGGCCATATTCTCGATGCCATCAACGCCAGCGACCGCCGCGACGACCTATCGGGCAGTACGCTGATTGGCGCTGAAATCGCGCAGGAATTGGGCGTGCAGGATCGTGGCGTTGATCGCCCCTCTTATCGCGACATGCTGGGCAGCCCGCGCGAGAAGAACCCGGCGGCTGTTTACTGAGCAGAGCCATGGCGACCCAGTTTAACCTTGCCGATCTGTTTGAGACCGTCGCGAAAACCGTGCCGGATCGTCTTGCCGTCATTTCGGACAGCACCCGCCTGACCTATGCCGAGCTGGATGAACGGGCGAGCCGCCTTGCCGCCGCGCTTGCCGCACAGGGCGTGACCCGCGGCGATACAGTCGGGCTCTATCTTTATAACGGCCCGGCCTATCTTGAAGGCTTTATTGCCGCCTGCAAGCTGGGGGCAGCGCCCTATAACGTCAATTACCGCTATCGCGCGGAAGAACTGCGCTATCTGTTCGCCAATGCAGATAGCGCCGCTATTTTGCATGGGGCAGAATTCAGCCCGATCCTCCGCGAGGTGCGCAATGACGTCCCGACGCTGAAGGTCACGGTGGCCGTGCCCGATGGCTCGGACGCTGACATTTCCGGCTCGCTCGATTATCGCGACCTGCTGGCGCACGCCGCGGGCGGGCCGTGGCCGCGCGGCGAGGATGATCTAATCCTCAGCTATACGGGCGGCACCACCGGCATGCCCAAGGGCGTCATGTGGCCGCACCGCGCCTTCCTCTTCGCCTGTGCGGGCGGGGCGGGTTATTTCAACCCGGCCGGCCCGGTGACGGTGCCGGAAGACATCGCGGATCGCGCCGCAAATGGCTATCCGCTCAAAATGTTCCCACTGGCCCCGCTGATGCACATGGCGGCCGTCTGGGCCGCCTGGTCGGCACTGTTAAACGGCCTGACCCTGATCCTTGATGAGGGCCGGACCTTTGACCCGGAAAAGATTTTCGACACAGTCGAACGCGAAGGCGCAAATTTGGTGCAGTTCGTGGGCGATGCGATGGCAACACCGCTGCGCGATGTGCTGAAGGCAAATCCGGGCCGCTGGAAACTCGATCATGTGATGAACCTCGGCTCGGGCGGCGCGGTCTTTTCCCAGCATTTAAAGGATGATCTGAAGGCGCTGATCCCCTCTGCCAGCATCACCGATGGCATGGGCTCATCCGAAACCGGTGTGTCCGGCATGGCGGAAAAGAGCAGCGAGGGCGTGATGCGCTTGGCTGCCAATGAGTTCCAGCAAGTCATCGTTGACGGGCGGATCGGCACGGTCGGCGAAACCGGCTTTATTGCCCGCACCGGGAACACCCCGGTTGGCTATTATAATGACCCCATCAAAACCGCCGAGACCTTCCAGACTGTGGACGGCAAGCTTTGGGCTGTTTCGGGCGATGCCGGACGACTGGACGAAGATGGCTTCATCACCATGTTTGGCCGTGGCTCCACCTGCATCAACAGCGGCGGCGAAAAGATCTTCCCCGAAGAAGTTGAAGAAGCGCTGCGCGCGCATCCGGCCATTTTCGACGCCGTGGTTGCGGGCCAGAAAGATGACCGCTGGGGCGAACGGGTGATCGGCATCGTTTCCCTGCGCGATGGGGCAGAGACGCCCAATCTTGACGCGGTAAAAGCCTTTCTCGCGGATCGGCTTGCGGGCTACAAGATCCCCAAGGCGCTGGTCTGGGTGGAGGCGGTCAAACGCTCCCCCGCTGGCAAGCAGGATTATCGTTGGGCAAAGGATATGGCAGCCACCGCATGACCGAGGTTGATCCCATTTTTGCGGCGCTGACCGCGCCCGGCCAGCCCTTTGCCCTAGCCGAACGCGACGGCCAGCGGCTGTTCGTCAACATGCCGCCCGATCTCAATATGCTGATCGAAAGCGCGCGGCGGCATGGCGACAAGACTTTCATCGTCGAAGGCAAGACGCGGCTGAGCTTCAACGATGTGTTTCGCCTGCGCGATGCGCTGGTGCCGCATCTGGGCATCACCGCGCGCGGCGATCGGGTCGCCATCTGTATGCGCAACCGGGCAGAATGGGCGATTGCCTTTTTGGCCGCGATCCGCGCGGGTGGGGTGCCGGCCCTGGTCAATAGCCGGGGCGCGCCGTCAGAACTGGCCGCTGCGGTTGAGGATGTGACGCCCGTTGTCGTGTTGGCGGACCCGGAACGCGCGACCCTGCTGCGCGAGGGCGGCTATACCGGCCGGATCATCGAGACGACCGATTTTCCCGAAAGCGGGGAAGCCGGGCCGCCGCCCTCCCCCGCCGTGCCGGAAGATCCGGCCGCGATCCTCTTCACTTCGGGCACAACGGGCCGCGTCAAGGGGGCCATCCTCACGCATAAAAGCCTGATGACGGGCGTGATGGGGATGCAGCTTTCCGGCATGATGGTGCTGCACGGCATGGCCCAGAAAATGGGCATCGCGCCAGAGACGATCATCGCCAATATGCCACAAGGCGCGGTGCTGGTGGTCTTTCCGCTCTTCCATATCTCTGGGTTGGGCGCGGCCTTTCTGTCGCCGATGCTGGCTGGCACCAAAATTGTCATCATGCGCCGCTGGGACCCGCAAGAGGCGCTGCGCCTGATCGCGGACGAACGCATCACCCAGTTTACCGGTGTGCCGACCATGTTGTGGGATGTGCTCCACGGCGCGAAGATCGACGAGGCGGACCTCACCTCGCTGCGCAATATCTCCAGCGGGGGGCAGGCCTTGCCCGTCAATCTGCTGGATGAAATCCGCGCCGCCTGCCCGCAGGCGATGATGGGCACGGGCTATGGCATGACGGAAACGTCCGGCATGGTCGCGATGGCAAGCGGGGAGGATTTTATCCGCAACCGCGCCTCGGCGGGCCGGGTCTTGCCACTGGCCGAAATCCGGATCGAGGGCCCCAATGGGGAAGACCAGCCGCGCGGCCAGGCGGGCGAAATCGTTGTGCGTGGGCCGCTTGTGATGAAGGGCTATTGGAATCGGCCGGAAGACACCGCTGCCGTCCTGTCCGCCGATGGTTGGCTGCGCACCGGCGATGTCGGCTATATTGATGATGAAGGCTATATCTTCATCGTCGACCGCAAGAAGGACATGGTGATCTCCGGCGGAGAGAACATCTATTGCGCCGAGGTTGAGCGGGTCTTGGGCGAACTTCCTGAGATTATCGAATGTTCAACCTTCGGCATTCCTGACGAACGACTGGGCGAACTGCTCGTCGCGGTGGTTGTGGCGAAGGACATCACGGAAGCGCAGATCATCGACCATGTGGCCGAGCATCTGGCGCGCTATAAGGCCCCGGCCCGGGTTGCCTTTTCGCCAACGCCGCTGCCGCGCAATGCGGTTGGCAAGATCGACAAGATTTATCTCAGGGCCAATTGGCCGCACATTATTGGAGACGCATAACATGGGCATGCCCAGCGACATCAAGATCATCGACTGCATGCTCGGCATTCCCGAAGCCGAAGACCGGTCAGACTGGTTCACCAGCTTCCGCCCGCTGATCAAGGATCAGCAGACGCTCGACAGCTTTAAAATGCCCGCCCAATATATGTTCAAGGACATCCCTGAGACGGGCAAAGCCGATGACTTTGTGAAATGGACCGTCGAGCAGATGGACCGCTTCAACATTGAAAAGGCACTGATTGGCTGGAATGATAACGCGACCTCGTATCGCGCCAAGGAAATGTTTGGCGATCGCTTTTTCTTCGATCTGCCGTGCGACCCGAACAAGGGCGTCGATGAAGTCCGCCGGATCAAGCGCATCCACGCCGAAGTCGGGCTGTCGGCGATCAGCGTCTTCCCTTCGGGCACGCTGCCGCAGGTCGCGATCAACCATAAATATATGTTCCCGCTCTACACCTGCGCGGCAGAGCTTGGCCTTCCGATCTTGTTGAACGTCGGCATTCCCGGCCCGCGCATCCCGATGGAAACCCAGAAGGTGGAACATCTGGACGAGGTCTGCTGGTTCTTCCCCGATTTGAAGATCGTGATGCGCCATGGTGCCGAGCCGTGGGAAGCGCTGGCCGTCAAGCTGATGCTCAAATGGCCGAACCTATATTATTCGACCAGCGCCTTTGCGCCCAAGCATTACCCCAAGGCGATCATCGACTATGCGAATACGCGCGGCGCAGATAAGATCATCTATGCCGGCTATTTCCCGATGGGCCTGAGCCTTGATCGCATCTTCTCTGATATGCAGAATGTGCCGTTCAAGGATGATGTTTGGCCGAAGTTCCTGCGTGAAAACGCGAAAAAGGTTTTCGGCATCTGATTTTGCACCGGGGCTGGGAAGTCTGCCCCGATCTCCATGCCGGGCCGCGAGAGACAACCCCTCCCGCCCAATGACAAGGAACCGCAATATGTCCGCCTCTGAAGCAAACACCGCCAGCGACGCCCGCACCGCGCCGGTTGCCGTGTGGCAGATCCTTGAAAAGCTGCGTGGTCAGGACCTGATCGATTGGCGTCTGGCCGAAGTGAAGAACCGCGCCTCCATTCAGGAACGCAATCTGGATATTGGCATTCCCTTTGGCTGGTATCCGCTTGTCCTGTCCAAGGATCTTGCGGTCGGCGAAGTGAAGCCGCTGCGCTATTTTTCCAAAGACCTGGCGATCTGGCGCGGGGAAGATGGCGAAGTCCGCATGGTCGATGCCTATTGCAAGCATCTGGGCGCGCATATGGGCCATGGCGGCAAGGTGCATGGCAATCTGCTGGAATGCCCGTTCCATGCCTGGCGCTATGACGGGAATGAGGGCGTGGTGAAGGAAATTCCTTATGCCCGCGTTATCCCGCCGCAGGTGAAGCGCAAATGCACCCGCAACTGGCACATTACCGAAGCCAATCGCTGGATCTGGGCATGGTATCACCCCAATGACGAAGCCCCGAAATGGGATGTCGTCCATCTGCCCGAATGTTCCGACCCCGACTGGACGGACTTTGAGGTGCATGAATGGAATGTCTGGGGCTCCATCCAGAATATGGCCGAAAACGGCGTGGACGTTGCGCACTTCAAATATATCCATGGCACGGCCAATGTGCCCTTGGGCGAATTGCGCTGGGGCGATTGGGGCCGCGGCGCCGATGTAAACGCCAAGATGGGCACGCCTTGGGGCGAAGTGGATGGCTGCATCAGCTATGACACAATGGGCCCAGGCCAGAGCTGGACGCGCTTTACCGGCATTTCGGAAACGCTGCTCGTTGCCTGTCTGGCGCCGGTGGAACTGGACCATGTCCATGCCCGCTTCTGCTTCACCCAGCCCAAGTCGCAAGCCGAGGGCGAGCGCGCGGGCGTGGCCAAGGCCATTATCCGCGACATCTGCAAGCAATTTGATCAGGACAAGGTTGTCTGGGATCGCCAGAAATATGAAGCCAACCCGATCATCTGCGATGGGGACGGGCCGATCCCGCAATTCCGCAAATTTTATTCGCGTTATTACGTCTAAACGTTACGACAAAGATGCCGCCTGAGACGGCTTTAGGAGAGATGAAAAGATGATGGACCGCCGCGAAATTCTGGCATCAGGGGCGGCCATCGCCCTTACCTCTCCGCTTCAGGCGCGCGTCAAAAAGCCTGCCAAGACCAAGGCCGATGGCCTGTTGGATACGCAGGACGCGCTGGGTCTTGCCGCGCTGGTGAAGGCCCGCGAAATTTCGCCAACGGAATTGCTGGACGCGGCCATTGCCCGGGCCGAAGCGATGAACCCGCGATTCAACTTCATGGCGCAAAAGCATTATGATTATGCCCGCGCTGCTATTGCCCGCGGGCTGCCCGAAGGGCCGTTTACCGGCGTGCCGTGGCTGTTGAAGGACCTGAACACCTATATCGCGGGCGAAGTGACGGAAGGCGGCAGCCGCTTCAACAAAGGCTATCGCGCAACGGTAACGTCTGAACTGGTGCGCCGTTATGAAAAGGCCGGGCTGGTCATCTTTGGCAAAACAACAACGCCCGAATTTGGCCTGACGGGGACCACCGAAAACAAGCTGACCGGCGATACCCGCAATCCGTGGAACCCTGACCATATCACCGGCGGCTCTTCTGGCGGGGCAGCTGCTGCCGTTGCAGCGGGCGTTCTGCCGGCCGCACATGCGACCGATGGCGGCGGATCGATCCGCATACCTGCCGCCTGTTGCGGCCTGTTTGGCATGAAGCCCAGCCGCGGTCGCATCCCCATGGGCCCGCTGCGCACCGAAGGCTGGGGCGGCCTGTCGTGCCACCATGTCGTGACCCGCACCGTCCGAGATTCCGCCGCGCTGATGGATGCCACGCATGGGCTGGAACCGGGCTCGCGCTATTCCGCCCCCGCGCCCGAAGGCGGCAGCTTTTTGGCACAGGTCAGCCAAGCCGCCCGCCCCTTGCGGGTTGCGCTGATGACCAGCCCCTTGGCCGGATCGCCGGTGGATGCAGAATGTATTGCCGCCACCGAAGCGACCGCCCGCCTGTGCGAAAGCCTTGGCCATCATGTGGAACCTGCAGCCCCCAAGATCAGCGCCGCCGCCTTTGGGCAGGCCGCCTTTGTTGTCATGGCCGCCGCCGTTGCGGCCGATATCGAAGATCGTGCCAAGCTGCTCGGCATCACGCCCGGCCCAGACGTGCTGGAGCCCATTACCCTTGCCTTCCATGGCTATGGCAAAACCATTTCGGGCATGGACGTCGCCCGGGCGAACAATGTGCTGCAAGCTGTTGCCGTTACCATGGGCCAGTTCATGGAAGATTATGATGTCATCCTCTCGCCCACGCTGGCCGCGCCGCCGCTGAAGCTGGGTCAGATCAACCTGACGCCCGGCATCGGCTTTCCAGAATGGGGTGCGCGCGCCGGCGCCTTTTCGCCCTTCACGCAGATTGCGAACCTCACGGGCCAGCCCGCCATGTCACTGCCGCTCGCCCTGTCCAAGGCTGGACTGCCAATTGGTGTCATGTTCACCGGCCGCTATGGCGATGAGGCGCTGCTCTATCGTCTGGCGGGCCAGATCGAGGCCGCCGCGCCTTGGGCCAACCGCCGGCCGACCATCGCCTGACGCGACCAAAACAGAAATAAAGGGGGAGACAAGATGCTGGACCAACTGGCGCCCTGGGCCGGGCTGATTGGCCTCATAGGCTTTGCAGGCCTTGCCGGGATTAAAAATCCGGCCAAAAAATCGCAGCCCGGCGGCTGGGTTCGTTTGCTGGGTTTGTTTGGCCTTGCCGGCCTTGCCGGTATCTGGATTCCGGGCGCGGGTGCGCTGGGCGCGGCGGGTGCGCTGGGCCTTTGGAACCATCAGGACAAGAAGCTCGCCCTTTGGGGACGGCTTGGGCTGTTGTCGCTTGCCGGCCTTCCCTTCTTGTTGAAGGGTCTGTTCCCGTCCTGAGCGCGCTTTTGAACGATCAGCCCGCCACGCGGCGGATCGTCCGAAAGCCGATATGGTTGGTGCCCAAATCATCTTCCATGCGCTGGCGCGATTGCGGGCGGTAGCGCGCGCAGAAATTGGCGGCACACAAATAGGATCCGCCTTTGACGACATGGGCGCCCGGGTCTGCGCCTTCGGCCGGGTCATGGCTTTGCGCCCAGTTAGAGCGCGTCCATTCCCAGACATTGCCCGTCATATCATAAAGGCCATTGGCGTCAGCCTTGAAGCTGGCAACTGGCGCACGCCCCAAAAAGCCATCGGCCTTGGTGTTCACCTGCGGAAAAACGCCATCCCAGTTATTGCCGCTGGGTTTGCCATCGGCCTCCGGTCGCGCCCGGCCCGGCACCAAAGTCCCCCGGCCGGCCGCCCATTCCCATTCGGCTTCCGTTGGCAAATCGCGCTTCTTCCAGCGGGCATAAGCCAGCGCATCGGCATAAGCGATCTGGACCACCGGCTCTTCGTCGCGGTCCTCGATTGAGCTGCCCGGCCCTTCCGGATGCCGCCAATTGGCCCCCGGCTCAAAGGCCCAGCCCGGTGCCTGCCCCGGCTCTGGCAGGTGAAAGACGGCGCCGCCGGGCTGCTGCTGTGCGGTGGGCACGCGCGCATCGCCCGCAAAGCCGCGCTCCGCCAGCGTGACATAACCGGTCGCCTTTACAAATTCCGCGAATTGCCGGTTGGTGACTTCTGTCGCGTCCATGTAGAAGCTGCCAACGGAAACGGGCGGACCGCGCCGTTCCTCCGGGTAGATCGCATCATTACCGAGGGTCAGTTGCCCTCCCTTTACAAACACTTCCTGCGGCGAAGAGGATTGGCACCCGCCAAGACCAAGCAGCAGCAACGCGGCAATTGCGGGACGCATCAGCGGAAGCGGATTTTGGCTTTGGGTGGATATTTGGCCATGGTCGCGCCGTGCACCGCCATCAATTGGCCAAGGGCGTAGGACGGCACCCATGCCCGCTCAACCAGCAAGGATTTGCGTTCTTTGGGGTCAGTATAAAGATTGTACATGAAGCTGTTCGCCGGGGTGATGACCTGCGCATTATCCAACCCGCCAAAATCGCGGACATTGCCGGAACCCACCTGAATCTCGGACGTGGCAATCTTATAATACCGCCAGCGCGCGCCCGAGAACAAATCGGCATTCCAGAAATAAACCGCTTCGCGCGCCGATTGGCCGCTATCCGCGAGCAATAAGCCGGTCTGATCAATCCCGTCGATATAACGGTCCGTTGGCACCGCCTTGGCCGCATCGACGCCCGCAACCGCAAGGCTGGTGTTGAACATGTCTGTCATATCAAACAGGCCATCCGACACCCGGCCCGCCTTCACCATGCCCGGCCACCAGAAGATGCCCGGCACCCGCACGCCGCCCTCCAGCGTTGTGCCCTTGGCGCCGCGAAATGGCGTAACGCCGGTTTCCGGATAGCTGTCTTCTTCCGGACCATTGTCGGAGGTGAAGAACACCAACGTATTGTCGGCAATCTTCAGCTCTTCAAGCAAATGGGTGAGGCGGCCGACAATGTCATCAACCTCAACCACGCTGTCCCGATAGACATCCTTGGTGGCCGACCGGCCGACAAAGGGCTTGGACGGATTGTTGAAATAATGGACCTTCGCGAAGTTATGGCTGAGGTAAAAAGGTTTGCCGGATTTTGCAGCGCGGCGGATAAAATCCTCAGAAAAGGCGGCGAACTTCTGGTCCAGATCGCGGCTGTTTTCCCAGTTAATCTGTTCAACCGGCTTTGCGCCCTTGTCCTTTGTCGCGCGCCACAAATTGCGATCGCCGGGCATGGAGCGAAGTTCCGCCTGCAATTCAGGATCATTGGCAACATCGGTCGCGATGGGATGTTCATCCTGATAGGCGTTGATTACCCCCAGAAAGCCGTAAAACTCATCAAAGCCGACCTGCCATGGGCGCGTGCCGTCCTTTTCTCCCAAATGCCATTTGCCCGACATCGCCGTGCGATAGCCAGATTGCGAGAGGATCTTCGAGGCGAGTAGCTCGCTTGAAATATCCGCCGTGTCGTTGAGCAGCTTGGGCATCAACAGGCCAGAGCGCACCGGCAAACGTCCGGTGTTGAGCGCGGCGCGCGTCGGCGTGCAGCTGGGCTGGGCATAGGTAGAAGTCAGCTTCAGCCCCTCGCGGGCCAGCCGATCAATATTGGGGGTGGGCGCGCCCAGCGCTTCGCCGCCGCCATAGGCCCCAACATCGCCATAGCCGAGGTCATCCACGACGAGGATCAGGATATTGGGGCGCTTGCCGGTCTTTTTGAACAACGCTTCCAGCTTGGCCTGCGCGGCGCGCTGCTGCGCGGGCATCATCAGCGCGGGTTCAAAATTTTCATGCGTGCGCTCGGCCTTCAAAACGGGCGAGACGCGCGACATGGAACCAAGGGTCAGGCCAGCGGGGATAGACATGGGTGATTGCGCCTGTTGGGCCACCGCCGCTGCTGCCACGCCAGCACAAAGGCTCGCCCCGATCAAAAACCGCTTCATTTCCCGCTCTCCTGCGCACTCAATTTGTTAATTTGCCTATTCTTTCCCGACTGCGTAGCTTTTTTCAAATGATTCTACGCAAAACATTGAAAGGGAAGATGATGCGCCGCTTTGCCTTGGCTCTGGCCCTGTTGGGCACTCCGCTTGCGGCGGCGGGTTTCCCGCCCTCCCCGGACGATCAACTGGTCCAGCAAGGCCGCCCGCTTCTGGCCCGGGAACATCCCGACGTCATGCGCCATATGGCCCGCAATGATGGTTTTGGCGGCCCAAGCTCCCCCACCATTGCCCGGGCCATGCTGTCGGAGGCGCCAGAACTGGTCGCTGAAGCGCGCGCCAAGATGGTCATCGAACCGCACGGGCCGGGCCTTTGGCTGATCCGCTTTCCTTATGTGAATGTCGCGGTGCTGGAAACGCGCGACAGCTTGGTGCTGTTTGATTCCGGCTATGCGTCCATTGGCGTTGTGCTGCGCGATGTGCTGCCGACGCTTAGCAAAAAGCCCCTGAAAACAATCATCCTCTCGCACACCCATGTTGACCATGCCTATGGCGCGCGGGCGCTGGTGCGCCAGACGCCCCGCCCAACCGTGATCGCCAGCGCCGAGATGAAGGCGGCCATCGCCACCGACTTGCGGCTTGGCGGCTCCATCGCCCGCTATAACAACCAGCCGCTTGCGCTCCAGCCGACCGACATTTCGCAAGTCGTTGTGCCGGATGTGACCTTTGAAGGCCGCAAGACCTTCCATATCGGCGGGGAGGAAATCACGCTGATCCACGCGCCCGGCGAGACGGAAGACCAGATCTGGATGTGGTTGCCCAAGCGCAAGGCGATTGTGACCGCCGATTATGTGCAGGGCTTCCTCCCCAATGCCGGCAATGGGAAGCGGATGCAGCGTTATGTGGAGGAATGGGCCGCCGCGATGCACGAAATGGCGTCGCTCAAGCCGGAAATCATGCTGCCGATGCACGGCGCCGCGATGACGGGCAGCGCCCCAATCAGCCAGACGCTGACGACCTATGCCAGCGCGCTGGATTATATTGTTGCCCAGACTGTCAATCGGCTCAACGCGGGAGACCGCAAGGATGCGATCGCGGCCTCAATCGACTGGCCAGATCGCTTTGCCAAAGACCCGCTGCTCGACCCGCAATATAATCGACCGGAAGACATTGCCCGCATGGTGATGAAACGCTGGACCGGCTGGTGGGATGATGTGCCGTCGCACATGGCGGCACTGCCCTTTGATGCGGAAGCACAAGAAGCCGTGCACCTCGCGGGCGGTATTGATGCCCTAGACGCCCGCGCCCGCGCCCTGCTCCCCAACCAGCCGATGCTCGCGGCACGATTGGCAGACTGGGCCTATTATGGTGCCCCCAATGATCCCAAGGCGCTCCGTCTGGCAATTGACGTCTATCTGGCCCGATTGTCGGAACCCAATATGCCGGTGCAGGAAGGGCTGATCTATTTCGATATGGCTGCCAAAGCCCGCGCGCGGTTGGCGCAGATGGAAAGCGCCAAGCCTTAACGGCGGTCAATCCTCAAATTGCGGGGCCCATGCAACGCCGTTGATATGCGCCCCGCCATCGGCAAACAGCGTATTGCCGGTGATATAGCGGGAATCCTCGCTCGCAAGGAACAGGGCGACGCCGCCAATATCCGCCTCAGGATCGCCCAGCCGCCCCATCGGGTTGGCGGCGTTGATCTGCTCGATCATGCCCGGCTGCATCGCCGCCATCCGCTTGGACGAAGCGGACCAGGCCGCCGGGCAAATGATGTTGCAGCAAATGCCAAAAGGCGCCCATTCACGCGCGGCGGTGCGGGTATAGGCCCGCAACGCTTCTTTGCTCGCATTATAATCGGCGCTGCCCATATGGGCGTTAACGCCGTTGAGCGAGGCCATGTTGATCACCCGCCCCCAATGCTGCGCCTTCATATGCGGGAAAGCCACCTCCATCGTCCATTTGACGGCCCAAAGGTTCATGGCGAGCGCGGTGTTGAACACCTCGTCGGACTTTTTCTCAATCCGGGCGATGCCCGAACCGCGATAGGCGTTGTTGACCAGAATATCGACGGGGCCTGCCGCCGCCATCATTGCACGCACATCGTCGCGATCGGTGATGTCGGCGGCCAGCGCACTCGCCTGCCCGCCGACTGTCCTAATCTCTGCCGCCGCTTGATGCGCGGCATCGCCATCAATATCCGCCACGATGACGTGTGCTCCTGCTGCTGCAAAGCGCCGCGCAATGCCAAGGCCAATGCCATCGGCCCCGCCCGTCACCAAGGCCCGGCGTCCCTCAAGCTGCGTCATCATGCTTTCCCTCTTCTCCGGTTTGACGAAGCCCGCTGGTATCGAGCGGACGCGCGGCCGACAACATCGCGTACCAGCTTTTGGGCAAATGGGTCTGCACCCGGTCCTGCGCTGCCAGCGCCTGCACATCGCGCCGGTGCTTTTCAATCAGTTCTGCCAACATGGCCGCACCTTGGGCGGAAAGCTTGAGGACGTCCGAGGCATAGACCGCATCGTCAGCTGAAAAATCCATCTCCATGAATTGCGGTTTCATCCGCGCCTCAAACTGCGCACGCATCGGCGTTTTGCGCCAGATGATCGCGCGGTCAACAAGCGGGCGCACCCGCCCAAAGGCCAACCTGTCAATCAGCGCCAACCGCTCAAGCCGGATCAACGCCGCTTCCATCTCGCGCGGGGCAATCGCAAAATCGCGGGCCACCTCTTCCCAGCCATAGCCGCCAAGGATGACCATGAAGAGGAAGGACAAAAAGGCATCCTGGCTAAGCGCCCGTTCTTGCGCCAAGGTCAGTTCCTGCGCGAGGCCTGCTTGTGGACGCTCCGCTGCCTGCGCCAGTTCGGCAAGTGAGCAGCCGGCAAGCTCTGCCAACTGGTCTAAACGGTCGAGCGTCAGCCCGCGCCCGATCAACCAGCGTTTAATGGTTGCCTCTCCCACAGCCAGCTCCGCGGCAAGACGTCGCGCCGTCCAGCCTTGGGCACGGAGCCGCTGACGCAGCGGAGCAAGCAACGCTTCAGATCGTTTCATAATCCTTAAAAGATCACATAATGATCCTTTTGCCAAGCACCCGGATAGCCTTGGAACGTACCGCCGCTAGGTTTTCGGTCATCAGAATCAGGCGGGCAACCCGCCCAATAAAAGGATGGAGGAGAGGATGAGCGATCTGCTGATCAAGCACGGAACGGTTGTCGATGGCACGGGCGCGCCCGCTTTTGCGGCAGATGTGCGCGTAAAGGACGGCGTGATTGCCGAAGTCGGGCCAAACCTTGCCCCGGCGGGCGAGCGCGTGGTGGATGCGAGCGGCTGCTATGTCACCCCGGGCTTTATTGAAAGCCATACCCATTATGATGGGACAATGTGGTGGCAGCCCGACCTCGATCCGCTGCCCGGCTATGGCGCGACCACGATGATCCTTGGCAATTGCGGCTTTTCGCCCGCGCCGCTCCACAAATATATGCCTGCCCAGCGCGAGATGATCGGCATTTTCTCGTTCTTCGAGGATATCCCCGAAGGCCCGTTTATGAAGAACCTGCCTTGGGACTGGAATAAATGGTCTGAATATCGCGCCTCGTCTGAACGCAATGTCCGCGTGCCGCTCAACTATGCGGCCTATGTCGGGCATATCGCCATACGGCTTGCGGTCATGGGGATCGAAGCCTGGGATCGCGCCGCGACGCCCGAAGAGATCGCGCAGATGGCTGATTTGCTTGACGATGCGCTTGCCGCCGGCGCGCTTGGCCTGTCCGACAATTTACACGACCATGATGGCACCAACCGCCCCGTCCCGTCTTTGAAGGCGTGCGATGCGGAATTTACGGCCCTGTTCGACGTGATGTCGAAATATCCGCACAGTTGCTATCAGGTGATTGTTGATACGTTCATGCGGATGACCGGCCCCGCCAATCTGGAGCGGCTGGAAAAGCTGCTGAAGGGCCGCAACATCCGGGTGCAGATTGCGGGCGCCGTCCCGACGCTGGAATTCCAAAAAGCGATGCTGGAACCGATGCAGAAAAGCGTCGCCTCGATGCGCGCGGCGGGGGTCGATGTCTGGCCGGGCTATGCCCATGTCTCGCCCACCAATGTCTTGAGCATCATCAAGTCGCTGATCTTCGCCCAGTCGAACGACTATGTTTGGCACGAAGTCGTGACCGAAGATGATCTTTCCAAAAAGGCGGAAATGCTGGCCGATCCCGCATGGCGAGCGCGGGCGCGCGAAAGCTGGGATAACGAGGCTTGGCCGCATTCCCCCTTGCGCAATCCGCAAGAACTGCTGCTGCTCGATAGCGAGAACGGTACCGGCCCGCTTAACATGACGCTGGAAGCCTATGCCGCAAGCCGGGGTCTGCATCGCTCTGACGCGATGGCGGACTGGATCCTTGCCAATGGCATTCGTTCCACGGTGCATATGGCCCCCTTCCCCAAGGATGAGGCGCTGACGATTGAACTGATGCGTGACCCCAAGACGGTCGGCAACATTTCCGACGCGGGCGCGCATTTGCAGATGCTGTGCGGCGGCGGCGAAAATGCGCTGCTCCTCACCCAATATGTGCGCGACGAAAAGAAGATCACGATTGAAGAAGCCGTGCATGTGATGACTGGCAAGCTCGCCCAGCATTTCTTCTTGTCAGATCGCGGCATTATCGCGCCGGGCAAGCGCGCCGACCTTGTTGTCTTCAACCTTGATGAGATCAAGCGTCAGCCGATGGAAAAGGCGCATGACGTGCCCGATGGCCGGGGCGGCACCACCTGGCGCTTCACCCGCAAGCCGATGCCGCCGCGCCTGACCCTCGTCAACGGCGTGCCGACCTTTGAAAATGGCGCCTATACCGGGGCAACGCCGGGGCAGTTTTTGTCCCCCGCCAATGATGATGGCGCAAACGCCGTGGCCGCCGAATAGCGACGAAGAGATCCATCGGCCCGCTTGATCTCCCAACCGGCGGGCCGATGGAACAAGGAGAAAGAGATGAGCGAAGCCCAGATTGGCGAGGCAGACCGCGCCTATTTCAACGGCGCGATCAAAAAGGTGGCGACGGAAAGTTCCGTGCTTGTCAGTTCGTCCGCTTATTTAAACCATGCCGAGTTGCGATATCTGATCGCGCAGGAAATGCTGCGCCGCAACGGCGATGATCTGCCCAATACGGCCTATATCCCGGAAGTTGCCCAGATCCTCCATAATCTGGAAGACATGGCAGACATTACCCGGCTGTTTGAGGAAGAGAAAGCGCGGCTGCCCCAGTTTCGTCAATGGCTCGAAGCGCGCAGCCTGTCCGACTTCACGATGGCCGAGACCGAAGGCTGTGCGCCCGGCACCTTGGGGGCTGCGCTTTATGATTTTATGAAGAATTCGGGCTATCAGCTCGACCTGTTCTTTCAGGAAGTGAAGGTCGTCAACGACTTTACATTCTATCTGCGCCAGACCGCGCTTAACCATGACATCGAGCATATCGTGACGGGCTTTGGCCCCAACCATGGCGGCGAGATTGCGTTGCTGAATGCCAATATGGTGTCAAAGGCCCGCTACTTCCGTCCAGAGCTGGCGGCCTTTTTCAGCCGAATTGCCAGCTATTTGAAGGCCAAGACTATTATGAAGGATGGGCTTCATTATCCCGAGGCGATGGCGCTTGACCTGGAGGCGGAATTTCAGGGCGCGCTTCAGGCCCGCAATTGGAAATATCCGTTGATGCTCGTCAACTGGCGCGCATATGTTGACCATCAGATCAGCGATATTCGGGAAGACTTGGGCATTACCCCGGTTCTGCCCGAAGGCACTTGGGCCGATACCAACAAGCTGGTTCATGGATAACGCAAAGCGTAACGCAAATATGAATTGATGAGACTTTAAAGGCGCTATATGCGCATCTCATTGGATATTGTTTTACGCAAATAGGAGAGAGCGATGCGGGGCTTGGCAGGCAAGACGGGGATTGTGGCAGGTGGCGGGCGCGGCATTGGCGCGGCCACGGCCAAGCGGCTCGCCAGCGAAGGGGCCCATGTCGTGATCGGCGACCTGATGGGCGATTGGGCGCGGCAGGTGGCAGATGAAATCAAGGCTGCGGGCGGCAAGGCGATCGGCGTTGATCTGGATGGCACCTCTGCCGCCTCACAAGCCGCGATTGTAGAGGCCGCCAAGGCCGAATTTGGCGGGCTGGATTTTTATCACAGCAATCTGGCGGGCGGCACCGAAGGCGATATCGACGCGCTCAACTGCCCCGTTGAGGTTCTGGAAAAGAGCTTTGCGATCAACACTAAGAGCCATTTTCTGGCGACCCAGGCGGCGCTTCCCGCGCTGCTGGAACGCGGTGGCGGCGCGATGATCTACACCTCTTCGGGCGCGGCCTCGGGCGGCGCGCCGTGGCAGGTTGCCTATCCGATGACGAAAAATGCGATCCATGCGCTTGCGCGCCATGTCGCCTCGCGCTGGGGCAAGCAGGGCATTCGCGCCAATGTGATCTGCCCCGGCCTTGTCTTGACCGAAGCCGTCAAACAGCATCTGACCGATGAATATGTGGAGCGCGGCCTGAAGAACGTGCCGCATACCCGCCTTGGCCAGCCCGACGATATTGCGGCCGCTGTTACCTTCCTCGCCTCGTCTGATGGGGAATGGGTCACAGGGCAAGTCTGGCACGTCAATGGCGGCGCGCAGATGCGCGACTGACCGCGCATGACCTCCCCTGCCCCGGCAGCTCGGCTGTCGAACAAATGGCTGGTGCTTGGGCTGCTGCTGGGCATCGCGCTGTTCAACTATGGCGACCGCTATCTGCTGGCGGGGCTGGTCGAGCCGATCAAGGCGGAGTTCAAGGTTTCAGACGGGTTTATGGGCCTGTTGATGGGGCCAGCCTTTGCCTTGATCTATTCCTTGCTGTCTATCCCGCTGGCGCGCGCCGCCGACCGGATAAGCCGGATTGCAATTGTGTGCGGCGGTTGCCTTATCTGGAGTGGCTTCACGATTTTATCGGGCCTCGCGCCCACCGCCGGGTGGCTGGCACTGGCCCGGGTGGGCGTTGGCATTGGCGAGGCGGCGTTTCAGGCTCCGGCCTATTCGCTGCTGGCTGCCTATTTCGCCGCTGAACAGCGCGGCCGCGCATATGCCGTGATGACGCTGGCGGTCTATTTTGGGCAATATCTGGGCTATCGCGCCGGGCCGGAGATCGCCGCGGTCCATGATTGGCGCATGGCCTTTTTTATGATGGGCGCGGCAGGCATTTTCCTGTCCGTTATCGCCTTTGTGCTGATCCGTGAGCCAACCCGATCCGCCGCTTTGCCATCTGAAAAGGCGCCGCCGCTTTGGCCGCTCTTCGTGCAGCTTTGGCAGATCAAGAGCTTTCGCGCTCTTTCGCTCGGCATGGCGCTGGCGACTCTTTCTGGCCTCAGCTTTGGCATGTGGGGGCCCGCGCTTTTTGCCCGCGCTTATGCCTTGCCAATCCGCGAGGCCAACGCCGCTTTTGGCCTTGCCTTTGGTTTGCCCGGCCTTTTGGGAACGCTGGTTTTTGGCGTTGTCGTCGACCGGCTGGTCAAAAGCCGAGGCCCGCAAATAATGATGAAACTGGCCGCCGCCGCCGCGGCTGCCGCCAGCATCTTCGTTCTTATGGTCGTGTGGTCGCCCAGCCTTGGCATGGCCCGCGCGCTGGCCTTGCCGTCCGGACTGTTGGGCGGCGGCTGGTCGGTCGGGATTATGGCGGGGCTGCAATATCTGCTGCCAGATCGCATCCGCGCAACGGGCACGGCGCTGTCGCTGCTGATCATCAACATGATCGGCTATGTAACAGGACCGCTGCTCGCCGGTCAGATCAGCGATCTTGTGCCCGGAGACCCGGCCTATGCGCTGCGGGTAGGCCTTTCCATTCTGGTCCCCACCGGCTTAATCGGCGCGCTGCTGATGGCCCGTGGGGCGCGCTTCTTGCCTGAAGATCGCGCCCGCCTTGCCGACCAGTCTTAGGCGTTGGGATCCTTGGGCGCGCCCGGCATCGACATATAATAATGACCGGCCGTCAGCCCGCCATCGACCAGCAGCTCGGTGCCCATGCAATATTTGGCATCATCGGACGCGAGATAGGCAGCGGCCGCGCCAATATCGGCGGCTTCGCCAGATTTCTGAGCTGGGTAGATCCAATAGCCGCGATCATACAGCTCGCGCGGGATGTTCGTCGGGTTGGCCATTGGCGTGAGGATGCCGCCCGGGTGGATGGAATTGACGCGGATGCCGCGCGGCCCAAGCTCCAGCGCCAGCGCTTTGGTAAAGCCGCGCACACCGAATTTGGACGCGCAATAGGCCGTCAGGCTGTTCGCCCCGGAAATGCCATCAGCCGAACTCATATTGGTAATCGACCCGCCACCGGCGCGCTCAAGAGCCGGGATCGCCAATTGGCTGCCCAAAATCGTCCCAACAAGATTGATGTCGATGACCCGGCGGATTTCCGCCTCGCTCAGATCATCGAGCCGCTTGAAAACGATGATCCCGGCATTGTTGACGAGCGTATCCAGCTTGCCAAAGCGAGCCTCTGCCTCGGCAATCGCCGCCTGCCACTGGCTGGCCGACGTGACGTCCAGCGGAAAGAAAGCGGTCTGCGCGCCAAGCTCGGCCGCCAGCGCTTGGCCTTCTGCTTCAAGCACATCGGTGATCAGCACTTGGGCGCCTTCCGCGACAAAGCGGCGGACAATGCCTTCGCCGATCCCGCGGGCGCCGCCTGTGATCAGGGCAGTTTTTCCGGCCAAACGCTGCATCGATTCTCTCCTCCATATGATGATGCCTCTCGATTAAAGGCTGGATTCCACCTTCACAATGCGCAATCATCGAATGGAAGGGCAATTTATTTATGAAACGCGAAGGAGACGCGATGTCAGGCAACGCACTCTTCCCAAAAGGTGCCGCCCTTGTGCTGGGCGCCAGCGGCGGGATTGGCGGCAAGGTTGCCGAGGTGCTGTCGCATGATGGGTCTGACCTGGCGCTTGTCTATAACCGCAAGCCCGATGCGGTGGCGCGCATTGCCGCTGCCTGCCCCACGCGGACGACCCAGCATCAATGCGATGTCACCGACCCGGAAGCGGTGGCCCGCCTGATCGCCGATGTTGTGGCCGATCATGGCCGCATCCACACGCTGGTCTGGGCTGCCGGGCCGCTGGTGGAGCAGCATCTTCTGTCTGAAACGCCCGTTGAGGCGTGGCGGCGCGCCTTTGAGGTGGAAGTCCACGGCCTGTTTGCGCTGGTAAGCGCGATATTGCCGCATATGCGCGACCAAGGCGGCGGCTCGATCGTCCATCTGGGGTCCGCCGGGCATCTGCGCTGGCCAGATCGGGACGGGCTGTCGGTCGCGCCCAAGGCGGCAAATGAAAGCTGGCTGAAGGGCATTGCGCGCGAAGAAGGGCGCCATGGCATCCGCGCAAATTCTGTCCTTGTGGGCGTGATAGACGCCGGTATGTTCCACGAACTGATGGCCAAAGGTGCCTTTCCGCCCAATTGGGTTGACGAAACCTTACGGATGCTGTCCGTCAAGCGTTGGGGGCAGCCGGAAGAAATTGGCTATGCCGTCAGCTTTTTGGCGTCCAGCCGGGCGGCTTATGTGACCGGCCAGCAAATCAACGTCGCCGGTGGCTTTGGCCTTTAAGGAGAATGTGATGACCATTAATCCCGCGCTGGAACCGATCCTTCAGGCCTTTGCCGAATTTGCCAATACGGACTGGTCGCAAATGCCCGTTGCGACAGCTCGGGCCATGCTCGACACGCCGCTTGCCCCGGCCGATGCGCTCCCCATGGCGCGGGTGGAAAACCTGTCGATGGACCTTCCCGGCCGCACTATCCCGGCGCGGCTTTATGTGCCTGAAGGCGCGGGCGATGCGCCAGCGCTGATTGCCTATTTCCACGGCGGCGGCTGGGTTTTGGGCGGGCTCGACACCCATGATGCAACCTGTCGCAACCTTGCGAAAGAAAGCGGCGCGGCGGTTCTCTCGGTCGATTACCGGCTGGCGCCCGAAGCGCGCTACCCGGCGGCAGCCGAAGATTGCTATGATGCCTGCATCTGGGCCGAGGCCAATGCCGCGCAGCTTGGCGTGGACACCACTCGACTGGCCGTTGCCGGCGATAGCGCGGGCGGCAATCTGGCCGCTGCCGTCAGCTTGATGGCGCGCGACCGCGGCGGGCCGGCGCTGCGCCACCAATTGCTGATTTATCCGGTGACAGACAATGATCTGGAAACCCCGTCTTACGGCGCCAATGGCAGCGGCGAATATTTCTTGTCGACGGGCGCGATGCGCTGGTTTTGGGAGCATTATCTGGGTGACATCCCGGCAGATCAGGCACCTCTGGCCCGCCTGCTCCACACGCCCGATCTTTCGGGCCTGCCTGCGGCCACCGTTATCACGGCCGAATATGATCCGCTGCGCGATGAAGGCGACGCTTATGCGGTCCGGCTTGCTGCTGCGGGCGTCCCGACCGACCATCATACCGCGCCAGGCATGATCCATGGCTTTTTTGGGATGGCTGCGGCCGTGCCTGATGCCGGCCATTGGGTGCGCCTTGGAGCCACTAATCTGGCGCGCGCGCTCGCATGACGGGCAGCCTTTCAGACCGGGTGATTTTCATCACCGGCGCAGGGTCGGGCATTGGCCGCGCAACGGCAGATGCCGCCCGGCGCGCCGGCGCGCATGTCGTGGGGGCTGATATCGGCCATTTGGACGCGCTGGCAGATCTGGACCTTGCCCTTCCGCTTGATGTGCGGGACGCGGCCGCCATGGAGGAGGCGGTGGCGTCCATCCTGTCTGAATTTGGTCGGATTGATGGACTGGTGACTTGTGCCGGCCTTGCGCTGACCGGCAGTGCAACCGCCATGTCGCTGGCGGATTGGGATACCGCGCTGGCCGTCAACCTGACGGGCACCATGCTGGCTGCCCGGGCTGTCTTGCCCGGTATGGTGGCTGCGGGCCGCGGGTCGATCGTTACGCTTGCGAGCATTTACGGCATGACGGGAAGCCCGGGAAATACGCCCTATGCCGTCACCAAGGGCGGTGTTCTGCAACTGACCCGCAGCATGGCAGCCGATTATGGCGCAGCGGGCATTCGCATCAATTCGCTCAGCCCCGGCTTTATCGAAACGCCGATGACCAGCATGTTGCAACAAGAAAGTCCGGTGCGGTCCGGCTTTATCAACATGCACCTGCTGAAGCGGCCAGGACGGCCAGAAGAGGTTGCCAAAGCAGCAATTTTCCTGCTGTCGGACGACGCGTCGTTCATCACCGGCGCAAATATTCCTGTTGACGGCGGCTTTTCCGCCGCGCAGGTCATCCTCGGGTAGGGGCCATCCAATCGTGTCGGATGTAATTATGAAGAATGACTTTGTCGTCGATGATATTGATCGCAGCATCGTAGACCAGTTGCGGCTGAATGGCCGTGCGACCAATCAGCAGATTGCGGACAAGCTGGGGCTAACGGCCACGACCGTCTCTTCCCGCATCCGCCGGATGGAAGATGCCAACCAACTGCGCGTAGTCGCCGTCTCGGACTTTTCAGCCCATGGCTATAATGTCCTGATGGAAGTGGCGATCGAAGTGGATGGCCGGGCCGCCTCTGACGTCGCGGAAGAATTGGCGCAATTTCCCGAAGTTTTTGCCGCCCATGTCGTCACGGGCCGCTATGATATCGACATGCTGGTTGTGCTGCATGACTTTGAGGAATTGCCGGGCCTGCTGCTCGACAAATTTTCAAAGGTCCGGGGCATTCGTTCGATGCTGCCGACCATCGCCGTCGATGTCATCAAGTACAAGTTTGACGTCGCACCGATTGAAGACAGGGGGAACGCATGAGCACGCCGCAGCTCGATGATCTGGACCGGCAGCTGATCGACATCCTGTCGCGTGATGCCCGCGTCTCCAACCGCAAGATCGCCGCAGATCTGGGGGTAACCGAAGGCACCGTGCGCGGCCGTATCAAGCGCTTGCAACAAGATCGGCTGATCGCCTTTACCGCCATTACGGGCTTCAGCCTGTCCAACCACGCCCAACTGGCCTTTATTGGCGTTCAGGCGGAAGTTGGCATTGTGCGCGATGTCGCGCGCCAAATTGCGGACCTGCCGCTGATCACCAGTGTGATGATTACGATGGGCCAGTTCAATATCCTCGCCATCTCGGTGTTCGATGAGCTTGAAAGCCTTGTCGAGCAGGCCTCGGATCGCATCCTTTCCATCGAGGGCGTCCACCATGTGGAAACGTCGATTGCGGTGAAGACGCTCAAATATAATCCGCGAGTCGTGCGAATCACCAGCGATTATGCGGGGGATTTCGCGTAAATCATCCTATACAATTTTACGCAAATTGATTTAATTGGCCATTATTGGCCGAAGTTCGCATTCAAGCCATTGCGCCTCCTCTACGATTTGGGGTAACATCCCCCTAATTTTGGAGGAGAGTTTTCATGGCAAAGACGGCTGATTACGGCCTCGGCGATTTCACCTATCCGCGTGGCTGGTTCATGGTTGCGACCTCGGCAGAGGTGACGACCACGCCGCTGGCCGTGCGCTATTTTGGCGAGGACATGGTCCTCTATCGCGGCCAGTCCGGCCGTGTGTTCATGGTTGAGGCTTATTGCCCGCATATGGGCACCCACCTCGCAAAGAACACCTCATCCTATGTCGTGCTGGATAAGGAGCATGTTGAGGGCGACAATATCCGCTGCCCCTATCATGGCTGGCGCTTTGGCCCGGATGGCCGCTGCAACGATATTCCCTATTCGCCCGCGCCGATCCCCAAGGCCGCCTGCATCAAGAGCTGGAAGCTCATTGAACGTGCCGGCTGCATCTGGACCTGGTTTGACGAAGAAGGGGCCGAGCCGGACTATGACCTGCCTTCCTTTGAACAATGGGATGCCCCCAATTGGGTCAATTGGGCGGTTGAGCCCCTGGGCGAGCTGGCCTGCCATCCGCAGGAAGTGGTCGATAACATGACCGACAAGGGCCATCTGGAACCGGTTCATGGTTCAATCGACATGGTCTTGTTTGAAAATGAGTTTTCGGACCATGTTTGCCGCCAGATCCTGACCGCTGGCCACAAGACGCTGGCGGGTGACGGCGCCGAGCCGATGACAAACGATACTTGGTATACCGGCCCCGGGATCCTTCAGTCGGTGATGATCGGTGAATATCCGTCGCACATGCTGATTGCGCATACGCCGGTTGATGATGGCGTCATCAAGGTCTGGTACGGCCTGTTCGTGAAGGTCAAGAATGCGACGCCCACGGCGGAAGATATTGAACTGGCCAAGGGCTATGAAAAGGCCGGCGTCGCCGCCTTTGCTCAGGATTTTGAGATTTGGGCAAATAAGCGGCCCTGCCTTAATCCGATGATGGTCAAGGGCGATGGTCCGTTTGACAAGCTGCGCATCTGGTATCGGCAGTTCTACAACCCCCGCGCCCGCGCGGGCGACTTCCAGAAGCGCGTCAACGGCCGCTATGTCACCCGCGGCACGCAGACCGCCCCCTGGGAAGACAAGGTCGCATAACCGCGCATTCAAGCAGCAAAGATACAGAAAAGGCCGGGCCACAACGCCCGGCCTTTTTTGTGCCTAGCCCACAGCAGAGCTGGCGTTTCTGACGCGGAGACAAGGCCCAAAGAAAAGGGGCGCGCCAGTGGCACGCCCCTTCTTTGTCTTGGGTTGTGACAGACTGGCTTAGAAAGCCATATCAACCGTCACGCCATAGGTGCGCGGGTCACCCCAGATGTCGGTGGCATAACCGAAGGTGCCGAAATCAACCGACCGGACCACATAGGCCTTGTTGGTGAGGTTCTTGCCCCAGAAGGTCACGCTGGCCTTTTTGCCGATGCCGATGCCGTCAAAGCGCAGCTGCGCATCGAGAAGACCGCGGGCATCGCCCTTGGTTTCATTGCGGAACGGTGCGGTCAGCGGGTTGCCGAACATCCAGAAGGACGAGGTGTAGTTATAGCCCACACGCGCCGTCATATCGAGCGAACCAACCGGATATTTAGCGGTTGCACCGATATTGGCAGTGTAGTTGGGCGAATAGCCCAATTCCTGGATCGAGGCGACGTTGCGAATGACGTTGCCGGTATCCCCCGCCGGGAAGTCGACCGGCTTCTTCTTCACATAGCCAAACGAGCCATCGAGCGAGAAGTGGTCCGAAACGAGCCAGTTACCTTCAGCTTCAACACCATAATATTCGGTCTTACCGGCATTGACGGTGATGTTGCCGAAGCTTGCCCCCGCTTCCACCTGGAGCGGAATGGTGACCAGCTGGTCGGTATAGACGTTGTAGAAGGCAGCCAGGTTCAGGCGAACGCGCTTGGCGAACTCCATCTTGGCACCCAGTTCATAGGACCAGATCGTTTCGTCCTTGAACGGCGTCAACGGGATGGTTTCGTTGATGAGCGGCGTGCTCACCTTGTCATCCGTGGTCGACTGGCGCGCATTATACCCACCCGAGCGATAGCCGCGGGCCATACGGGCATAAAGGTTCACATCGTCCGATGCCTTATAGTCGATCGTCAGGTTGCCCGTGGGCGCGCTGAACTTCTTGCTGCTGGTGCGAATGCCCAACTGCTCCAATGTATAAGGAACGGCGCCGTTCTGCGTGACCTGGAAGTTCTTCTTGTCCCAGGTGTAGCGCAGACCCAGAGTGATGCCGAGACGTCCATCCGCACCGCCCGGACGCAGCGTGCCCTGACCGTAAACAGCAAAGCTGCTGCCGCCGGCGTTATAGGCAAGCACCGTCTGGCTGGCGAGCGCGCGGAAGCGAGCCGGGTTGCCGGCTTGCATCAGCGGCGCAATGACGTTGGCATAGCCAAGCGCGACATCGGGATCGAGGCTCGGGTTAAAGCCCAGCAGCACCTTCTTGATCGACGCAGGCGTGTACACCGTCTGGTTGGTGTCCAGCACATAGGCGTAATTTTGCGGGTTATATTCCGAACCGCTTTCGTGGAAGTAGAAGCCGCCCAAGACCCATTCAAACGACCCGCCACCCGGCGAAACGAATTCGAGTTCCTGGCTGAACTGCTTTTGGCGACGGTTGTTCTTCGTGTTGAACAGATCCTGCGTCGTCGTCGGCACACCGAGGGACTGGAGATAACCCGCCGCCGGCGCGCTCAGACCAAAGGCCGATTGCAGCAGCGCCGCGGAGAAGCCCTGAAAGATGCCAGTCGGCGGCGAAGTCGGCAGGCCGATATCAAACTTCGGACCGCTGATTCCACCCATACCATCAAGGTCGGTACCGTTGATGACGTTGTGCCATTCACGATAGGCCGTCGTCGAGCGCACCGTGACCGCATCGGTCTTCAATTCGAAGCGCGACATATTGCCCCACAGCGTATCGGTCGACAGGCCGTTGCTGTTGGCGCACACCTTGGAACGACGCTCCAGCGACAGCTGCGACAGCGGCGTGCCGCACTGCGGATCAAGCGAGGTTGCTTCGGCAAGATAGCCAGCGACATTCGCCGGCTGCGTGACGGCAAAAGTATTGCCATCAAGCGTCAACGTGCCCGGGAAGCGGGTGGGATCACCATTGCCCACAGCGACCAGCTGCGAGAAGCCGGCGATCGATTCAATGTGCGAACGATCCAACACGTTGGTGAAGGTCAGGTTATCGCTCAGATCATATTGCAGAGCCCAGCGTGCGCTGCTGTTGTTCATCGCACCCGGATCGCGGCCTGAGCGGGCGAGCAGATTGTCCACCACGCCATCGCGCGACTTGTTGAGATAAGCGAACGACATCTTCAGGCCATCCGCCAGTTCACCCGTGTTCAGGATCATGCGGAAATTGGTCTGGTTGAAATTGCCGTAGCCGCCGCGCAGCGTGATGCCGAATTCGTCTTCCGGCATACGGGTGACGAAGTTGACGGCGCCGCCCGTGGTATTGCGGCCAAACAGCGTGCCCTGCGGACCACGCAGCACTTCAACACGATCAATGTCGGCAACTTCAAAAGTCGAAGCCGAGCTACGCGCCATGTAAACGCCATCGACATAGATGCCGATCGGTGAGTCATAGCCCTGCGATTCGTCGGCCGCCGTCGGAATGCCGCGGATGGTGACGACCGCTGCCGTGGCGTTGGTGGTAGCGCCAACAACCGACACGTTCGGCGCAATCGCCGAAAGATCCTTGGCTTCGGCAATGCCGCGCAGTTCCAACTGGGCGGCCGGGACTGCGGTGATCGCAATCGGCGTATCCTGAAGGCTTTCCGTGCGCTTCTGCGCCGTTACGACAATTTCCTCGAGACCGGTATTCTCATTACCGGCAGCAGCCTGAGCAAAAGCCGGCGCTGAAATCCCTGCAAGGCCGACACCAGCCAGCAGGAAGGCGGCAAAAGTCCGCTGAGTTTGGCCCTTCATCCTTCTCTCCCCAAAATCATTTTGGCACGCACATCAACGTGCAGCCTCATAAACATTCCAATTAGCGTAGCCAAAGTCAATTGTTTTTACGCATAATTGAAAAGCGATGCCCAAAAGCAACAGGTTTTGCGAAATATGATCGAAGGCTTTGAACGTATTCCGCGATCCTGCCCAAAGGCGCCCGCCCTAGGTTGCGATGGCGCCGCCATCCACGACCAGCGGGTGGCCGGTGACGAAACTTGCGGCATCCGAACAAAGCCACAGCACGGCCGCCGCAATCTCTTCTGCCTGACCCATACGGCCCATCGGCGTCATCGAATCGAGCAGCTTGCGCATCTCCGGATTGGCCGTGAGGGGAGCTGTCATCGGCGTTTCAATAACGCCCGGGCACACACAGTTGACGCGAATGCCCGCCTTCGCCCAGCGCAGCGCCCCGTGGCGCGTCAGGCCAACCACGCCGTGCTTGGTCGCGGTATAGCCGGGCTGCGCGCCATTGCCGACAAGGCCGTTGATCGACGCGGTGTTGACAATTGCCCCCTTGCCTTGCGCCAGCATAACCTCGGCCTCTTCGCGCATGCACATCATCACACCGGTCAGATTGATGCCGACGGCCCGGGCCCAGACATCATCCTCATATTCATTGGCACCCATATTATTGATGCCCGCATTGTTGAGCGCATAATCAAGTCGCCCATATTCCGACGTTGCCCGCTGGATCAGCGCCTTGACCTCATCTGCTTTGGACACGTCGCATTTCTGGAATACGGCCTTGCCTCCCGCCATTCGTATCAGGTCAACGCTTTCCTCGCCGCCCGCGACGTTGACGTCGGAAACGACAACCTGCGCGCCCGACGCCGCAAAGGCCAAAGCCGAGGCGCGTCCAATGCCGCCGCTTGCCCCCGTGACCAAAGCCACTTTACCATCAAAGTCGTATTTCATCGGACCCTCTCCTTGATTTGCGTAATTTCACCAATAATATGCAACGCAAACCTTGGTCAATCTCTGGCCGAAACTTGAGGATTCGAATGTCCAACCCCCTGTTCGAAACGCTTAACCTTGGCAGCCTGCACCTTTCCAACCGCATCGTCATGTCGCCCATGACCCGCGACCGGGCCGGGCCGGACGATGTCCCGACCGACCTTATGGTCGACTATTATCGCCAGCGTGCCACGGCCGGGCTGATCGTGACAGAGGGCGTCCAGCCAAGCGCTGTGGGCAAAGGCTATTGGCGCACGCCGGGTATTTGGTCGCAAGCGCAAATTGATGGCTGGGCAAAGGTGGCAGAGGCCGTTCATGCTGAAGGCGGGCAGATCGTTATGCAGATCATGCATTGCGGTCGCGTCGTTGTGCCGGCCAATCGCGGCTATGACGCAGACATCATCGCCCCCTCTGCCCTGCCCTGCCCCGATAAGGTCCCCGGGCCAGATGGCACGCCCGCGCCCACCGGGACACCACGGGCCCTGGCGGCAGACGAACTGCCCAGCTTGGCCGAAGAATTTGCAACCGCCGCCCGCAACGCCCGCGCAGCAGGCATTGACGGCGTCGAGCTTCACGCATCAAGCGGTTATCTGATCAACCAGTTTTTGAACCCCGCCAGCAACCGCCGGGAAGATGAATTTGGCGGCTCCGGCGCCAACCGCGCGCGCTTTCCGCTGATGGTGCTAAAGGCGATGGCGACGGCCATTGGCGGCGACCGCGTGGGCCTGCGCTTTTCGCCCGGCAACCCCTATAACGGTATGGATCCGGCAGACCCGGCGGAGACCTTCGTGCCGCTGCTTCAAGGGGCAGATAGCCTTAACCTCGCTTATCTTCATATCCTTGATATGCAATTGGCCGATCTGGACAGCCTGGCGATGGCGCGGACGCACTGCCGCGCCCCGATCATCGCCAATAACATGCTGACCGCTGAAACTGGTCGAGCCCTGATTGAGGCGGGCCGGGCCGATGCCGTCAGCTTTGGCCGCGCCTTCATTGCCAACCCAGATTTGGTTGCCCGCTTCAAAAGCGGCGCGCCGCTTGCAAAACCCAATTACGCCCTGCTCTATACGGGCGAGGAAAAGGGCTATGTCGATTATCCCGCGCTTGGATAATCTTCGCCTGACGACAAGGAGGGAGAGATGATGGCGGACTTTGATCTGGTGATCCGCAATGGCACGCTGGCCGATGGATCGGGCGGCGACCTGCAAGAAACCGATGTCGCGATCAAGGACGGCCGCATCGCGGCGCTGGGCAAGGTTGCCGGCAACGGCGCAGAAGAAATTGATGCCCGCCACCGCCTTGTCACGCCCGGTTTTGTGGACGTTCACACCCATTATGATGGACAGGCAATCTGGTCGGACACCCTCGCTCCCTCTTCTGCCCATGGCGTGACGACGGCCATTCTTGGCAATTGCGGCGTTGGCTTTGCGCCGTGCCGCCGCGAAGATCAGGATATGCTGATCAACGTCATGGAAGGCGTAGAGGATATTCCGGGCGTCGTGATGGCAGAAGGCCTGCCTTGGGATTGGGAAACCTTTCCCGACTATCTGAACCGGCTGGAGGCGGGGCGCCGCGATATCGATGTTGCCGCTTACCTGCCGCACTCGCCGTTGCGGGTTTATGTTATGGGCGCGCGCGGCGCACGACAGGAACCGGCAACGGCGGAAGATCTGGCGCGGATGCGGGCGCTGACCCAAGAGGCGATGGCCGCCGGCGCCATCGGCTTTGCGACCTCTCGCCTGTCGATCCACAAAACGGCCGATGGCGGCGCGATCCCGACCTATGATGCCGATGTCCGCGAATTGGCAGAAATCTGCGCGGGCATGAAGGATGCAGGCACCGGGACGCTGCAAATCGTGCTCGACGCGT
This sequence comes from Chakrabartia sp., assembly GCA_046074265.1. Taxonomy (GTDB): domain Bacteria; phylum Pseudomonadota; class Alphaproteobacteria; order Sphingomonadales; family Sphingomonadaceae; genus Aquisediminimonas. Next base: position 5,702 of record JBJTNW010000013.1, on the reverse strand, counting down.
TTCGCGGCTGGGACAAGGAATATCCGATCATTGATCAGTTGGTCGCCGCCTCGGGCCGGCCGGCCACCTTCACCCTTGCCTCGGGCAATGAAGGCCCGCCCGCCTGGCGGCGCGTGCTGGACCTGATGGCCCAGACCAAGGCCGCAGGGGGTCAGGTCACGGCGCAGGTGATGCCGCGCCCGATTGGCCTGATCGGCGGACTGGAGCTTTCGGTCCATCCGTTCATCATGTGCCCGAGCTGGCAGAAAATTGCCGCCTTGCCGCTTGCGCAGAAAGTGGCGGCGATGCGCGACCCGGCCCTGCGTCAGGCGCTGCTTTCGGAAACGCCCGATGAAGGCCATCCGTTCAACGCTTTGGGCCGCAATTGGCGCTGGATGTTCCCGCTTGATAATCCGCCCGATTATGCGCCGCCTCCGGAAAAGAGCTTTGCGGCCATGGCCGCGGCGCGCGGCGTGACGCCAGAAGAAATCGCCTATGACCGGTTCTTGGCAACCGAAGGAAAGGGCTTGATCCTCGCTGCATTGGGCAATTTCGAGGGCGGCACATTGGATGCGGCCTATGAAATGCTGACCCATCCGGATTGCGTGCCGGGCTTGGGCGATGGCGGCGCGCATTATGGCGCGATCTGCGATGCCAGCTATTCTACCTATCTGCTCCAGCACTGGGTCCGCGACGCTAAGTCAGACCAGCGGATTGATCTGGCGCAGGCGGTCCACATGCTGTCTGCCAAAGCGGCCCGCGCGGTCGGCTTGCGCGATCGCGGCGTGATCCGTCTGGGCGCCAAGGCCGATTTAAACGTGATTGATATGGATCGGCTGACAATCGCCCTGCCCGATATTGTGCATGATCTGCCGGCCGGCGGGCGTCGTCTCAACCAGCGGGCAACCGGCTATGAGGCGACGATCGTCTCTGGATCGATCATCCGCCGCTATGACGAAGCAACCGCCGCGCGGCCGGGCCGCTTGGTGCGCGGGGCACAGGGCTAAGCCCGCCCCGCCCCCTAAGGCGCTTACGCTTTCATGCGATAGCGGATCGGAAGATGCTTGAGGCCGCCGGTATGGTTGGTCTTGACCCATTCTTCCGGGCCCGCCAGCTCAATATGGTCCACCCGGCGCGCGATCTCTGCAAAGAGCGCCTCAACTTCCATTTCGGCCAGCACCCGGCCAAGGCAATGATGTGCGCCATAGCCAAACGCGACGTGGCGATTGGGGGTGCGGTCGACGCGGAAGCTTTCGGGTTCGTCAAAGGCGGCTTCATCCCGATTGCCAGACAGGTACATCAAGCACACTGCCTCGCCCGCCTTGATTTCCTGACCAGCCAGCACCGTGTCCTTTGACGCGGTCCGGAAGAAATGGCGCACCGGCGTTGCCCAGCGAAACATCTCTTGCGCGGCAAGCGGAATAAGGTCGGGATTGGCCTTAAGCTTGGCAAACTCTTCCGGGTTTTTGGCCAGTTGCATCATGCCAACGCCCACGGAAGAGCTGGTCGTATCATGCCCGGCCGCTGCCAGCAGCATCCCATAAGACAGCGTATCCATGTCGCTCAGGGGCTCGCCATCAATCGTTGCATTGGCGACAACCGACATCAGATCTTCTTTCGGGTCTTGGCGACGCTCGCCAACAATTCCCGCCAGATAGCCAAAAAAGGCCATCGCCACTTCTTGCCCATGGTCGCCGCTGCGCTGCCGCTCTGGGTCTTGCGCGCCAAACAGCTCTTGGGTCAGCTTCAGCACCAGCGGCGCATCGCTATCTGGCAGGCCGAGGATAGAGGTGATCATAATGAGCGGATAGGCCACCGCGATCTCATCGATAAAATCGCATTCGCCGCCCAATGTCGCGAGCTTGTCGACATATTCGGTCGCCAGTTGCGCCATGCGGTCGCGCAGCGATTCCAGAAAGCGGGAGTTGAACCAGCTCTGTGTCAGGCCGCGGAACTTGCGGTGGTCCGGCTCATCCATATCAAGCAGGGTGCGCACGGGCCCGGTCCGCTTGCCCCATTGGGCGATAATGCCATCCTCGATATCGCGCGGGATCAAGGTTTGGCGCGGCTCGGCAAGCCAGGTTTTGTTGTCGCGCTCAACCGTGCGAATATCGTCATTGCGCAACACCGCCCAAAAGGGGCGATAAGGGTCTTGTTCGATCCAGTGGATCGGGCCTTGGGCCCGCATTTCCTTGCAGCGACGGGCGACTTCAGCCTCATCGGCATAGGCAAAGGGCGAAAAGATATCGAGCGAACTGGTCGGGCGTGTCATGGCTCTCTCCCTGATTTTGGTTTGGCCGCATCATATCGCCAAAGCGATGCGGAGGGTTGAACTCACCGCCCATTTTGGGCGATTAGACCTTATGGACACGCCCCTGCCCCCTCTTGTTGCCGAGCCGAACGGCCTCCATCATCATTTTGGCCAGATTCATGCAGAAAGCGTTGCGGCATTGTGCACCTATCTGATCGACTGTCGGCAATTTTTCGACGGTGATCTGGACCTTTTCCTTGTCCTGATGATCGTCGGCGAGCGAACTTTTGCTGGCCGCAACGCGCCCGACATAAGTTTGGATCAATGGGCCACCACACCCGTAGATGCGGTCAAGCATGAGGCGATCAACCTGCAATCCATTGCCGATTATAGCGGCATCCCGCGCGAAACGGTGCGGCGCAAGCTGGATTGGCTGGTCCAGCGCGGCTGGGTTGCGCGCGACGGCCGCCGCTATTTCTATGCGACCGACCGCGCCAAACAGGATCTGGATGGCCTGACCAAAGGCAATTTGCGCTATCTGGAGGCCTTGCAACGGGCTTTGCGTCGCGCCAGCGGCGACGCCTAGTCGCCTGCCCGCGGCCTCCTTTCTGCCAGCTTGATCAGACCTGACAAAGCTGCCATCTCCCCCAGCAGCACAGCGCCAAAGCAAGAAAGAGCGGACGCCATGATTGAGACGACCATCAACGGCAAAGCGAGCCAGATCGATGCCGACCCCGGCACCCCGATCCTCTGGGTGCTGCGCGAACAACTGGGCCTTACCGGCACGAAATTTGGCTGCGGCGTGGCGCAGTGCGGGGCGTGCACCGTCCATCTTGACGGGCAGCCGATCCGATCTTGCTCCACCGCGATTGCCGAGGCGCAGGGCCGCAAGATCACAACGATTGAAGGGCTGGCCACGGCTGAAGGGCAGCCGCACCCGCTGCAACAAGCATGGATAGATGCGCAGGTCCCGCAATGCGGCTATTGCCAATCCGGCCAGTTGATGAGCGCAGCGGCGCTGCTGCGCGACACCCCCAACCCAAGCGATGCAGATATTGATGCCGCCATGGCTGGCAATGTCTGCCGGTGCGGCACCTATGGCCGCATTCGCAAGGCGATCAAGGCCGCTGCGGCCGGCAACCCGGCCAAGGAGGCCTAAGCCATGAACAAATGGTCACGTCGCGGTTTTATCGGTGCCGGCCTTTTGACGGGCGGCGCGCTGGTGGTTGGGGTCGCGGTGCGCCCCGGCAACCCGATCGAAAAGCTCAAGGGCGATGTCGCCCCGGGTGCTGATGAGCAATTGATCAACAGCTGGGTCAAGATTGGCGAGGATAACAGCGTCACCGCCATCGTCCCGCATTGCGAAATGGGCCAGGGCGCGCACACGGCGCTGGCTCAGATGCTGGCCGAAGAACTGGATGCAGATTGGTCGAAGGTGGCGGTGCTGCAAGCGCCTGCCAATGGGGCCTATGTTGTGCCGGACGCCGCACGCGCCTTTGTTGCCGCCTGGTCGCTCGATGCGCCCAATTGGCTGGAACCCACCTATAATGGCCTGTTTACACAGATTTCGAAGTTGGGCGATGTGATGATTACGGGTGGCAGCTCGTCTGTGCGCACCACCGGCCAGCACACGATGCGCATCGCTGGGGCTGCCGCGCGCCAGATGCTGATCGCCGCTGCCGCCGATGAATGGCAGGTCCCCGCCGCTGAAATTACGACCAGCAAGGGGCTTTTGGCCCATGCCAAATCCGGCAAATCAGCCCCCTATGGGCGCTTTGCCGAAGCCGCCTCAAAACAATCCATGCCGCAGACGCCTGCACTCAAAGAGCCGGCGCAATTCACGCTTATCGGCAAGAGCCTTGATCGGCTGGATATTCCAGCCAAGGTGGATGGCACGGCGCAATTTGGCATTGATGCGACCATCCCGAACCAGAAGCTTGTTTACGCCGCCATCAAGGCGCCGCCCGTGCCGGGGGCCAAGGTCGCCTCGATGAATGCCGACGCCGCCCGATCGGCGAAGGGCGTGCTCAAAATCTTGAACCTTAAGGATTTTGTAGCGGTCGTCGCGGATAGCTATTGGCACGCCCAGCAGGCCCTTAACGTGCTTGAGCTGCGCTATACCGCAACCGAGGGCGATAAGCTGGACAGCGCCGGCCTTGCCGCACGCTTCAAAAAGGCGCTCGATGCCGCAGGAGAAACCGGCGGTGATGCGCTTGCCGACGAAGGCGATGCGCCCGGGGCCGCCAAAAATGCGGCCAAGACCGTGAAGGCTGATTATCAAGTGCCCTTTGTCGCCCATGCCGCGATGGAGCCGATCAACTGCACCGCTTGGGTGCGCGATGGCCAGTGCGATATCTGGACAAGCACGCAGGTGCCGCTGATGGCCCGCTCTGCCGTGGCCAAGGCGCTTGACCTTGATACTGATAAGGTGACCGTCCACCAGCTTTATCTGGGCGGCGGTTTTGGCCGACGGCTGGAAAGCGACTACCCGGTTCAAGCCGCCCGGATTGCGAAAGAAATGGGCCAGCCGGTCAAGATGATCTGGTCGCGCGAAGAAGATATTCAGCAGGATTTCTATCGCCCGGCCGATATCAGCCGCTTTTCAGCGGGGCTTGATGCCAAAGGCAAGCCGGTCAGCTGGAACAATGCCTTCACCCAGTTGAATGATCCGGCCGGATCTTGGGATATAGCCCATTATGATATCCCCAACCGGCTGATCCGCCATGCCGCGGCCGATATGCATCTGCGCTTTGGCAGCCTGCGCTCGGTGGATCACAGTCAACAGGGCTTTTTTATCGAGAGTTTCCTCGACGAGCTGGCCCACGCCGCCGGGCAAGACCCCTTTGCCTATCGCCGCGACCTTCTGGGCAAATCACCGCGTTATAAGGCCGTGCTGGAAAAGGTGGCGCAAATGGCAAATTGGGGGGCACCCCTGCCCGCCAATACCGGTCGCGGTATCGCCATCGTCAAATCCTTCGGGACGATTGTCGCCGAAGTGGCCGAGGTGGAAATGCGCGACGGCAAGCCGCGCGTAACCAAGGTCTGGTGCTGCGCCGATGCCGGCTATGTTGTAAACCCAGATGGCTTTGCCGCGCAAATGGAAGGCGGCATCATTTATGGCCTGACAACGGCGCTTTATAGCGGCATCACGCTCAAGGATGGCGGCGTCGTGCAAAGCAATTTCCACGATTATCAAATGCTGCGGATGCCCGATGCGCCGGAAATCCAGACCAGCGTTATCAATGCCGACAGCAAGACGCTGGGTGGCGCAGGCGAACCCGGCCTGCCGCCCATTGCCCCGGCAGTGACCAACGCGATCTTTGCGGCCACCGGCAAACGCATCCGCGACTTGCCGATCCTTCAGCATTTCGCCTGACCTGGCATTGGAGAGAACACGCATGGCCGATCACGTCGCCGGAAAATCCATCGTCATTACCGGAGCCGGCGGCGGCTTTGGCCAGTTGGTTGCGCA
>JBJTNW010000012.1:0-110027 GCA_046074265.1 Chakrabartia sp. | reverse complement strand
GTTGTTTGGGTGTTTTTGGCGGTTGCCGCATCCTGAGCGGCGTGCGCGAAGACGCGCGCGGGAATTTTTCGTTCTGTCATTTGGACCGGTTTAGGCGGTCCATTCCCTAGCGGCAATAGGGACCGCGCCCCATGTCGAGATGAAGATGGTCGCGATGCGCCGCATTATAGTCTGGGCTGAGCACGGTTTGGAACTGGCGGCAGGCTGCTTTGCGAATCCGCCGGAGAAATTCGGCATCATCGCCGCCCGTCGTCCATCCATTAAGAACAGTGATGCGCCGCCCACTGGCCAGCACAAAGCCCGACACATCAATGGCGTTGGCAAAAGCATGTTCTGACAGGCTGGCCGAGGCAACGCCGCGCACCGTGCGGCAGGCATAGCTGCCCATCGTTTCGACGCGGACAATGGACTGGCCATAAAAATCGCGCGCCGCTTGTTGCACCGGCCCGCGGATCCAGGCGGCAAAATTGCGCGCCAAGGGGCATTGCGTCGCACGCAGGCCCGTAATGTTGGCACCAGCACCTGTCAGCAGGATGGAATTAATTGCCGAACAATTTCCCGGCCCCCGATAATCCGCCAGCGCCTTATAGCGCGCGCCCATTTTGTTAAGGTCTGCCGTGCACTGGCGCATCAACTCACTGTTCGGCACAGGCGCGGCGCGCGCGCGAACGCGATGCCGGTCTGTCACCTGTGGGATGCAGCCCGATAAGGCGGCCAGCATCAGCAGCAAGACAGGCACAGAAAAGGGGCCATGGCGCACCATGACCCCCTTATGTGCCGGTTCAGGCTGGAAAGGCCAGCCCCCTTAAGGGCCAGCTCCTCAATCAGGCGGGCAAGCCGCTGATGGCCTTGATTTCCATGAAATCGCGCAGACCGAACAAGCCCGCCTCGCGGCCATTGCCCGATTGCTTATAGCCACCAAAGGGCGAGCAATAATCCTGCCCATGGCCGTTCAGATAGACACTGCCCGCGCGGATCTTGCGCGCGACCCGGCGGGCCCGCTCCAGATCGCCAGACTGGATATAGCCGGCAAGGCCATAAGGCGTATCATTGGCAATGCGGATCGCCTCTGCCTCGTCGGCGAACGGGATCATCACCAGGACGGGGCCGAAAATCTCTTCCCGCGCGATCGTCATCTGGTTGTGGACATCGGCAAAGATCGTCGGCTTCACATAAAAGCCGCGGTCAAAGCCTTCGGCGCGCCCCGGCCCGCCTGCGATCAGCCGCGCGCCTTCATCAATCCCGACCTGAATCAGGTGCTGGATCTTGTCGAACTGCGCCTTGCTGACGACGGGCCCGAGATGCGGGCCCTTTGCCATCGGATCACCCAGCGTGACGCCAGCGGCGACCCGCGCGGCGATGGCAACCGCTTCGTCATAGGCTGACGCCTCGACCAGCATCCGCGTCGGGGAATTGCACGATTGGCCCGTATTGCCAAAGCAATGCAGCACCCCGCGGGTCACGGCGGCGTCCAGCCCGCTATCGGCAAAGACGATATTGGCCGATTTGCCGCCCAATTCCTGCGAGACGCGCTTCACGGTCTCTGCCGCTGATTTGGCGATCTGGATGCCCGCGCGGGTAGAGCCGGTGAAGGACACCATATCCACTTCGGGATGGCCGGTCAGCGCCTCACCAATCATCGCGCCGGTGCCGTGGACCATGTTGAACACCCCCGCCGGGAAGCCCGCTTCGTCCACAAATTCGGCGAATAACTGGGCAGAAAGCGGGGCGACTTCACTCGGCTTCAAAACCATGGTGCAGCCCGCGACCAGCGCCGGGCCAACCTTGGCGGCCAATTGGTTGATCGGCCAGTTCCACGGCGTGATGAGCACGCAGACGCCCACGGCCTCATAGGTCAGATTGCCGGTGGAGCCGATCGGGCTATCCCAATCCATCGCGCGCGCGGCGCGAAGCGTTTCCTTCAAATGGCCCGGGCCGCATTCTGCCTGCGCATTGTAGGACAGATCATATGGCGCGCCCATTTCCGTCGAGATAGCGCGGACCATTTCCTCATAGCGGCGTTCAAATACCGCGATCAGCTTTTCGACAAGGGCAAGGCGCGTCTCAAGCGGCGTGGCCGCATAGGCATCAAAGGCGGCGCGGGCGGCCGCGACGGCGCGGTCCGCATCGTCGGGACCGCACAGCGCGATGGTCGCACAGGGCTGCTCCGTCGCCGGGTTGATCGCCTCTAACGTCTGGGTTGACGTTTGCGGGGCAACCCATTGCCCGTTGATGTAAGATTTAAGGGGTCGATCAAACATAGCCCACCGCGCGCTTCTGATCTTCGACGATGTATTTTTCAGCGCGCCAATAATGCCAAGCCGCCCAAAGGCCGCTGGGCGCGAGAACAAGCTGGGCGATGCGCAACGATTCTGCATCTGCGCCCGCAGGCCCCGCCATGAAGTCGCTGACTGACCCAACCAGCCAAGGTGCGACGATTAGGTTCAGCACATTGGCGATCAACAACGAAATCGCGATGGTCATCGCCCGCATATTGGGGGTCGCCAAATTCTGGCACAGCGCCATGGCCGGGCCGATATAAAAATAAATGGCCGGAATGAAGATCCACCACATCAGCTTCGCGACAAACAGGTCATACGTCCAATAGGCATAAAAGGACGGCAGGGTCGCAATGGCCGTTACGACCGCCAGTAGCCGGGCGATGCGGCGCGGATCGGCATAGCTGGGCCGGGCGACGACCCACGCCGTCACCAGCGACGCGAGGATGCCACCCACCAGATAAATCTGGCCGAGCAGCGTGCCGGCCTCGCCTTCGTTCATGTGATAAGTGCGTTGCAGGAAGAGCGGCGTAAACCACATCAGCCCCCAACCCCAAAAGGCCGAAACGCCCGCGCCCATCATGCCGTGAACAGCGGCCTTTTGCGACCAGAGGAATTTCAGCGTTTCCATGACCGTCGGCGATTTATCCGCCGTAACGGCATCCAGCCGGCCCCGCTGCGGTTCTTTGATCGTCGCCAGAATGATGAGGGCGAGGATCAGGCCCGGAATGCCCAGGACAAAGAATGACGCACGCCAGCCGTGATGGATAGAAACAATCCCAGCAATGTCTGACCCAAGCCATGCGCCAATCGGCGCGCCCAAAGCAAAGATGGTCATCGCCATCGATCGGCGGTCTGCCGGGAAATAATCGGCGATGATCGAGTTACAGGCGGGCGTGCCGCCGGCCTCGCCCACCCCAACGCCCACACGCGCCAGCAGCAGATCAAAATACCCCTTGGTGAACCCGGTCAGCGCGGTCATCGCCGACCATACCGCCACCGAGGCTGCCAGCAGCTTTTTGCGGCTGGTACGATCGCACAGCCAGGAAAGGGGAATGCCCATCGTGACATAGAACAAGGCAAGCGGAATGCCGAGCGACGCTGCACCCTTGTCGCTCAAATTCAGCTCTTGGCTGATCGGCCCCAGCAGCGTGGAAAGAACATAACGGTCGGCAATGCTGATCGTATAAACCAGCATCATAATGAACAGCACATACCAGCGCTGCCCCAGTGTCGACACTTCATCCGGATTGACGGGTCGCGTGGTCGCCATGTTCTCCCCCCCTTGTTATTGTGCCGCCAGCTCCGGTCCCAAGGCCGCGCGCAGCGGCCCCAGCCAAGGCTCAAAATTCTTCCATTGGTCCAGCCCATCGCGGAAAATCGGCTGGCGGACCTGTTCGGAACTGGGCGTGCGCACGCTGCGCTTGGTCTTGTGAAATTCGATACAGGCCTCCTCAAAGGGAAGGCCGCAATAATCAAGAATACGCCGGACATTGCCTTCAAGGTCATCGACCAGTTCTTCGTGCTGCACGCGCAACACGCGGCCGGGCAGCACGGCGTCCCAATGGTCCATCAACTCAACATAGGTCCGGTAGTAACGGGCAATATCTTCAATGCCGTACGTGAATTCCTGACCTTGGGCGAAGAGCTGCTTCAGATTGCTGAAGCAACAGGCCATGGGATCACGCCGCGCATCAATAATCTTGGCGTTTGGCAAGATCAGGTGGATCAGGCCCACATGCCGGAAATTATTGGGCATCTTGTCGATAAAATAGGGACGACCCATGATCCGGTTGGGCAGCGTATCGGCGATATATTGTTCGCCAAAGCGGCGCACCTCATCCGCATCCAGATCCGCCAGGGCGCCCGGATAGCGGGGGTTGTCAAAGTCCAGCTCGCGCCCCTGCAATTCGTGGACGATGCGCTGGATGTCCGGCAACTCCTGCGTGCCTTCCACAAGGCTGTGCGAGGCAAGAATTTGCTCAATCAATGTCGAGCCAGATCGCGGCAGGCCCAGGACGAAAATCGGCGCCGGATCATCCAGCCCCCAGTCCTTTCGCGCGGCAAAAAAGGCCGGGGTGCACACGCGCTTTTGCTCGCGGGTGTTGGTTTCAAACACTTCGGGAATATAGCCGTTACCCGCGCGATGCATGGCGTTGCCGCGATCATAAGCGGCCCAAGATGCGGCGTAATCGCCCTTGTCTTCCAACGCTTTCCCAAGCGCAAACGCAATATGGATCCGGTCAATCTCCGCCGTGGCGGGATCGTCCAGCCGATCGCGCATGATTGCTATTGAGCTGTCTGTAAACCGGTAGGTTTTAAGATTGGCAAGGCTCCACCAGGCATCACCAAAATCGGGCCGATCGGCCGTGGCAGCCATATAGGCATCAATCGCCTCGCTGGTCAGCCCCTCGGTCTTCAACGCATGGCCAAGCCACAGGTTAAGATCGGCGCGACGCACGCGCGCATCAAGGCTGTCGCCCGTAATCTCCGACAGCATGGCGCGATATTCCGGGATAACGCCGGCAAAATCGCCAAGGCCGACCATGATGGTGGCGGCCTGAGTGCGATGGGCATGGTTGCTCGGGTCTCGCGCCAAAAGCGGCTCAAGCGCCGTCCGTGCCTGCGGGAATTTGTGGCGCGCGATCAGCACCTGAACATATTCATGCCGCGCCTCTTCATGGTCGGGCACAAGGGCCAGCACACCGGCATAAAGCGTTTCGGCATCATCCAGCACATTGCGCCGATGGCCGATCTGGGCAAGCAGCCGCATCGCTTCTGGATGGTCGCCGGCTTCCAGCAGGAACCGCCGGATCAACGCCTCGGCCACGTCCATTTCGCCATCGCCAAACAGCACCTTGGCCTGGACAATGGGCGGCGGCAGGCTGGCGAGATGGGCAAAATGGCGGGCGGCAATCTCGGCGCTCTTGAGGTCGCCGGTCATGCGGTAAAGACCCTCCAGCATCCGCCAGCCCATGCTATGGCCCGGATTGAGGGCAACCGCCATTCTGAGGTCAAAAATGGCCGCCTCGGCATCGCGCCGCGCGACATGGCACAGCCCGCGTTCCAAAAACATCTGGCTGAAATTCGGATGATGCTGGGCAAAGCGGGCCAGCGCAGCCAGCGCGGCATCTGTTTGTTGCATCATGCGCAGGGCATGCGCTTCGATCAGCAAGAGATCACGATTTGTGGGATAGCTGGCCAGAAGGCGCTTCGCACCGCTTTCTGCGGCAGCATAATCGCCTTTGGCCTGAAGCGCGTGAAGCGCTTTAAGCTCTGCCTCGGGCGGCCCTGAATCGGCCGGGGCAGACGGGGTCTTGTTAGAAACAGGCAGATCTATTTGCGTCGCCATTCCGCACTTTCCTGTCGGCTATTGCCGCGTTTCCATAAAACTCGCGGTGCCGGCAGAAAGCAAGGGGTGGCGCTTTTGGCACCACCCCTTCCTGTTCAATTATCGGCAATCAATCACAGCTTGGTGGAGATCTTGATGCCGTAGGTCAGCGGCCGCACGATCGTCGAGGTCTTGATGTACTGCGACGAGTTCGTGAAGGTCGATGCCTTGCTGTTGAAGATGTTGTCGCCAAACACGGTCACCGTCCAGTTATCCCGCGTGAAGCCGATCTGCGCGTCTGCAAGGCCATAGCCCGGCATCTTGTAGCGCAGCACGGTCGTTGCGGGGACGATGATCCCGTTCGGGCCAACCACGTTGCCATTGCCCGCAACGTCACCGGCCGGATAGGTCGCCGGAACGTTGTACTGCGAGCTGGTGTAGTTGACGCCACCGGCCACGAAATACTGCATCCCAGCGCCACCGGACCATTCATAACGGGCGCGGATATTGCCCTGGAACTTCGGGCTGAACGGCGTGATGCTGCCCACATTGCCAAACGGGCTTTGGACCGCCTTCACCGTACCACCCGAATAAACCTGGGTGATGCACTCCCCAAAGCTCGTCGACTTCGGGTTGTTGGAGATGAAGCACGGCTCGTTGGCCTGCTTGCTTTCATTGTAGGTGGCCGAACCCTGGATCGTGAAGCCAGCTGCCGGACGGGCAAAGATCTGCGCTTCAAGACCCTTGATGTGGTAGGTCGGGCCATTGGTCGCGAACGACGTGTTGCCGAAGCCAGCCGCCGGGTTGAAGAAGCCGATCTGGATGTTCTTCCATTCCATATAATAAGCGGAAAGGTTGAAGGTCATCTTGCCGTCAAACAGATCGGTCTTGAGGCCAGCTTCCCAGTTGGTCAGCGTATCCGGCGCATAGGCGGCCGGGACGAACAGCTGGTAGTTCTTACCATGACCGGTGTTGGTGGCGCTGCCGTTGCCGTTGGCATCGAGGAACGGCAGTTCCGGATCCTGAACGCGCGCGGACGGACCGCGGTTGAACGCACCCGGACGGAAGCCCTGGCTGAACGTTGCGAAGAGCATCGTTCCATCCTTCGGCTTCCAGGTGATCGTGCCCTTGCTGCGGAAGCCCTTATAGGTGGACTGCAGCCCGAGGCTGTCGAGGTTGGACCCCGTCACGCATACCGGCACCTGATAGCAGGCCGAGTTGAAGGACGAGTAGACCGAGCCCTTCTGGTAGTTGTCATAATAATAATAACGCGTACCGGCCGTGATGGTCAGGTTCGGCAGAATGTCGAAATCGACCGAACCGAAGGCTGCATATTGCTTGTAGCCGCGCTGAATGTCCTGACCAAAGGCAACGCCGGGAGCACGCGGGCCCGCCTGATTGAGCGTGGCATTCGGGTTCGGCGCAACGCGACCAAGGCAGATCACATTGTCTTCAGCCAGCTGATCCGGATCAGAATTCAGGCCGCAATCGGGGATGGTCTTGTACGACCAGTCCATATTGTCCTTGATGCCGAAATTCTCATAATAACCGCCGACGATCGCACGGATGCGGCCGGTATCCGGCGACGAAATGCGAACTTCGTGGCTTTCATGCGTATTGGTGACCTTGTCGTTCCAATAGCTGTTCGGCTCGTAGCAATACGGCGCACCACCATAGGTGCCCCAGTAATAGTTGCCGGCACCGGTGCACTGATAGAAGATGCCATAGGTCGCACGGGCATAGTTGGTGTAGTCACCCTGCTGCGAGATATGACGCTTCAGATAAGCGCCCGTGTAGATAAGCTTGAAATCACCAAGCTTGCCATTCACCGTCCAGGACGTGTTCGAATAATCGTCCTTGTTGTACTGCGGCGAGAACAGCGTGGCCGACAGGCCCGTCAGCGGCGCATAATCATAAGTGTAGGTCTGGGTCGCGAAGGTACCGCGCGATTCCAGCTTCTGATAGGACTGGGTGACGAGCAGGTCCCAATCGGGTGCTGCCTGCCAGGCCAACGCAATGCGGCCGCCCGTGTAGTCAACCGGGTTGAAATTATCTTCAACCAGCGCGGCATTGTCATATTTGCCGTTGCGGGTCTGCTGATCCGGCGTCAGCTGGTTGCCGTTGCCGTCATAGTTCAGATAATAAGACCCAAGGTCGGTCGGACGACGCGTGAAGGTCGAATATTTGTTGTCGATATAGCCGCCGCGATGGTCGGCATAGACAACCGCGCGGACCGCCAGCTTGTCATCGATGATCGGCACGTTGACCATCGCGTTGAACGAGCCGTTGGTCGTCCCGCCGACAGTTGCGCCAAAGCTGCCTTCAACCCGGCCTTCGAAATTGCTGAGCTTGGGCTTGTTGGTGATGTAGCGGACCACACCAGCCTGAGCGCCACCGCCAAACAGCGTGCCCTGCGGGCCTTCGAGCACTTCGACGCGCTCCATATCCGCCATGTAGACGTCGGCGTTACGCGCCGGGAACTGCATCGACTGATCGTCGAGGTACAGCGCGACGTTCGGGAAGCCGCCGATCGTGGCCGAGGACTGCTGGCCGGCAAAGCCCGCCGACAGACCGCGCATGAAGATGGCGCCCTGACCCGGACCGTTGTTCGAGAAGGTAACGTTCGGCGTGTACTTCAGCAGATCGTTGATGGTCGACACGTTGAGCTTGCTCAGCGTTTCGGTGCCAAAAGCCTGAAGGGTCAGCGCGACGTCCTGAATCGATTCGTCGCGACGGGTTGCCGTCACAACGATATCGGCCATGCTCGAATCGCTGCTGGCGCCGCTTTCTTGCGCAAACGCCGGCATGGCGCCTGCCCCGAAGGTGGCGATCGCCAACACAGCGGTCGAGAACTTAAGTGATGCTTTCAAGGTCTTTCCTCCCCTTACATGCTCGACGCTACGCGGCGCCGGAATTCTGCTCACAGAGGACTGGATATCATACCCTCTGCAAACAACTGAGCAATTTTTTTGCACAGGTAAAATAATTTTGTCGCGGGATCATAGCAACTACAACGTGCAATAAGATGCGCTAATGACAGCCCGGCCGGGTTTGAGCGCCGCCGCCGCCAAGTCTAAGCGCGAGCAACAGAACAACCTGCCCGGGGGAGAAAAACATGCGCCAGGACGCCGATTTCGTGCTGCGGATTGCAAGCGAAGACCGCAAAGGCATTGTCGCTGCGGTGGCCAATACGATTGTCGGCCAAGACTGCAACATCGTGGAAAGCGCCCAATTTGGCGATCCGGATAGCGGTCGCTTTTTCATGCGCGTGGCCTTCAAAGCCCCGGACGGAATGACGGCGGATGCCTTTTCTCGAGGTTTTGAAGCTGCTGCCCAGACTTTTAACCTGGATTGGCAACTGCACGATCTGAATAAAAAGCTGCGGGCCATGATCATGGTCAGCCAAGGCGGCCACTGCCTGAACGATCTGCTCTACCGCACTTCAACCCGTCGTCTGCCGATGGAGGTGACCAGCATCGTCTCTAACCACACGACCTGGCAGCGCCGCGCCGAACATGAAGGCGTGCCGTTTTTCCATCTGCCGGTGACGCCGGACAACAAGCTGGAACAGGAAGCCCAGCTTTTGGCCATGATCGACGAGCAACAGGTCGATCTGGTCATTCTTGCGCGGTATATGCAGGTCCTGTCGGATCAGGTCTGCCGCAAGCTGGATGGCCGGGTAATCAACATTCACCACAGCTTCCTGCCGGGATTTAAGGGCGCCAAGCCCTATCACCGCGCACATGAGCGGGGCGTCAAAATGGTGGGGGCCACCGCCCATTATGTGACGCCCGATCTGGATGAGGGGCCCATCATCGCGCAGGACGTCTCGATTGTGGACCACGCAGATACCGTTGACGCGCTGATTGCCCAAGGGCAGGACACCGAGAGCCGGGTTCTGGCCCGCGCCGTCAAGCTGCATCTTGAACATCGGATCATGCTAAACGGCAATCGCACCGTCGTCTTCAAATAGGGAAATTCAGGACTTTATGTCAGAACAGGCGCTTTACGCCGCGCTCGAGACGCGCGGCCTGACTTGGACGGTGCACGAGCATGAGGCCGTCTTCACCGTTGAAGAAAGTGCCGCGCTGCACCGGCAAATTGCTGGCGTGCACAGCAAGAACCTTTTTCTGAAGGATGCCGGCGGGCAATATTGGCTGGTTTCAGCACCCCATGACGCGCGGATCGACCTGAAGGCGCTGCCCGCCGTCATCGGCGCACGCAAGCTAAGTTTTGGGAAAGCGGACGATATGGAGCGACTGCTGGGCGTGACGCCGGGGGCTGTGACGCCGCTTGCTGCCTTTAACGACAAGGAAGGGGCGGTGCGTGTTGTCTTGGACCGGCGTCTGGCAGACGCGCCCTGCGTCAATGTCCACCCCCTGCGCAATACTGCGACCATGAGCCTGTCGGGCGCCGACCTGCAAGCCTTTCTTGCCGATCATGCCCATCCGGCGCTGGTCGCTGACCTGCCAAGCCCCGACGCCTAGCCGCGACGGGGCGGGGAGCCTGAAGCCCCGCTCAGATCGACCCGAGGATCATAATCCCGATCGTACCGACCAAGGCGATCCCTGAAAAGACCGTCCCCAGCAGCGGAAAGACGTTCGATCCCTGCTTCTTGGACAGCGCGATAATACCGAGCACCAGCGACACGCAGCTCGCCCCCATGAACAGAAGCAAGAACAGGCCAAGGATCATGGCCCCGCCAGACTCTTCATCCACGCCGCCCGGCGTGGACAGTTCCAGGATGCCGGCCATGATGATGAGCAGGAAGAGCGCAATTCCCGACACCAGACTAATGACAAATGAAGCGATACCAAGGCCTGAAGAATTCTGGTTTTCCATGATAGATGCCCTCCCCGAATGATGTCCCAATAGAATTCAAGAGGCTATTTTCTTACTGCAAAATTCATTTGTCAAAGCACTTGTCGCGCACTCTTTTTACAACACGGCCATCTTCTTTTTCGCGCCACCGAGCCAAGCATTGGCAGCTTTATTGCAGGAGCATCAAGGGCTTGGGCAATATCCGTGACAGCGCACATGAGTTTCGCTATCGGCACAGTGCATGAACGCGTGGATCAGAGGCTCAAAGGCAAGCAAGTCGCTTTTTGCGACAGCCGTGCTGCTTGCCCTGGGCCTGCGTCTGCTGATCCCGACGGGCTTCATGCCAACGGTGAGCCCCCAAGGTCTGGTTGTCGAGCTTTGCTCTGGCATCAGCGGCAAAACGGCAACCATCGACATCGGCAAAAATATTCCGGGCCAAAAGCAACTCCCCAAGGCAGATAGCGCCTGCGTCTTTGCGACCGGTTTGGGCCATGGTCTGCTGGCAAGTGTTGACCTGCCGACCATTTTACCTTTCGTCTATGGCCTGACCTACTTCGTTGGGGCGGCGATTGCCGACCTCACCGTCAGCCGCCTTGCGGCCCCGCCGCCGCCCTCTCAAGGCCCTCCTGCGCTGCGCTGAACGCGCGGCGGACAACCCCCACCTCGTTCGCTGCCAATCTGCGCGCAGGCAATGCCTGCGCGCGCGTCTGACATCCGTTTCGGATGATCAGCCTTTAAGAGAACGGGTCCCTTATGTTTAAAGCTCCGCGGGGCAAGTCGCCCCAAATAAAGCAACTGCGCGCCTCCGCCCGCTCGGCCGGACGCATGAAAGCCTTCCTCACGCTCCTTGCCGCTGGTCCAACCTGTGCTGCCCTGCCCCACCCCGCCCTCGCCGAAGAGAGAGAGGCCAGCTTGGGAACGCGCGGTGTCGACACCAGCTTTTCGGTCGGCGAAATTATCGTCACGGCGCGCGCAAAGGCGGGCCGCAGCGACACCATATTGACTTCTGTTGACCGCATGGGCGGCGACGTCGCGCAAAAGGCCGATATCGATGATGTCTTTGAGCTTGTTGGGCAGATGCCGGGCGTTCAGGTCACAGACTTCAATCAGGGCACAACGAGCGGCAAATTCTCGCTGCGCGGCTTCAATGGCGAAGGGAATATTAATGCCGTCAAGCTGTTGATCGATGGCATCCCCGCCAACAGCAACGACGGCAACATGCCTTATATTGACATGGTGTTCCCGCTCAACATCGAGACGATCGAGGTCGTGCGGGGCACGGCCGATCCGCGCTATGGGCTGCACGCCATTGCCGGCAGCGCCAACATCATCACGCGCTTTGGCGGTACCTATCTGGACGCGCGCGGATCATGGGGCAGTTACGACACTTATGAAGGCCAAGTCGTTGCCGGGATGGAAACCGGCAACGTCGCCCAAAACTACCATCTGGCCTATCGAGATAGCGGCGGATATCGCGACCATTCAGCCATGCACCGGCTGGGCCTTTCTGGCCGATGGCGGCTGGCGCTGGGAGAGGCCGTAAAGCTGGGGGCAATTGCGCGTTACGCGACGGGAAAAGCACAAGAGCCCGGCTACCTGACCTTTGCCGACAGCCGTTTCAATCCGCATATGACCAACGGCTATAACGCTTCTGACGGCGATGTGCGGACGATCCAGCAATATGCGATAACCGCTGATATCGCCCTGTCCGACCGGCTCAATTGGTCGAGCCTCGCCTATGTCAATCGCCTGCATGATGATCGGTACGTCAAATTCTCAGCGGGCGCATCGCAGCAGCGGCGCCTGACCGAAGAGGATCATTATGGCCTATCCGGCGCGATGCACTGGCACGGCGCGCTGGCGGGCATGGATCTGGCGCTTGAGGCGGGTGGCGATGTCGAGTGGCAAGAGAATCGGTCGCTGCGCTGGCTGTCGGTCGACCGCGTGCCGACCAGCCAGACGCGCGACCAGCAGTTCACCCTATCGGTTGGCGGCGCCCATGCGCAGGCGATATGGGAACCGGCATCTTGGCTCCGGATTACGCCCGCCTATCGGATTGATTGGGTTGGCGGTCATTTCGCCAATCGCCTCAACGCCTCGACTGCGCCAATTAACGACTATGGCCCCATTCATCAACCCAAGGTTTCGGTTGCGCTTCTGCCTATCAAGGGGCTGACGCTTTATGGCAATTGGGGCAAAACCTTCCAGATCGGGCTCGGCTCTGGTGCCTATCTGATCCCGCCACGCGGAACCAACCTCTCCCCCTCCATCAACACGGGCTGGGAAGGGGGCGTCAAAATCCAACTTGCGGGGGCGTTGGAAGCGCGTGTCGCCTATTGGGAACAAAGCGCGACGGGGGAGATCGCCCGCAAGCTGAACGACCCTCTTGGTGATTTCGAAAATGTCGGCGCCACCAAACGCCGGGGCGCCGATGTTCAGGCGAGTGTGCAGCCTGTTCCCGGTCTCAACCTTTGGGGGGCGCTTGCCTGGCAGCAGGCGATCATCTCGGTGCCCGCGCCCGCCACCCCGCATTATGCTGGCAACAGCGTAGACCATACGCCAGAATGGCTATTGTCCGGCGGCGTTGACTGGGCACCCGTTGAAGCCGTCACCTTGTCGCTCAGCGCGCGCGGACAATCCTCTTACTTTCTCACCAGCGCCAATGCCGAAGGCAGATGGGGGGCGATGACCAGCGTTGACGCCAGCGCGCTTTACCGCCTCAGCAAGAGGATGGAGTTTGGCCTGACGGTCAAAAACCTCGCCAACAACGCGTATGAATATGTCTGGTGGGATGGGGCGCAATCGTTGCACAGCCCGGCAAATGGCCGCAACGTGACAGCCAGCATCCGGTTTCGCGTCTGATGCGGCGCGCGGGCAGCGGGCTGCGCCAAAAGGTGCGCTTGGTCCATTTGTGGCTGGGGCTTGGCTTGGGAGGTTTGCTTGTCCTTCTCGGCCTTACGGGGTCTGCCTTGGCCTTTTATCCAGAAATTGATGCGCTGCTGCACCCCGAAATCCGCCGGGAAAGCGCCCTCCCCCCAGATTGGGACCGCGCCTTGGCCACGGTGCGCGCGACCTATCCGGACAAAAAGGGGCCCTGGCGGTTCGAGGTGACTGGCAAGCCCGGGGCGATCCCCGCCCGCTATTATGATCCGCCGGAGCGGGCGGGTGACACCTTCCGCCCGATGATGGTCTGGCTGTCTGCTGATGGCGGGCAAGTGCTGCGTCGCGACTATTGGGGCGAATATGCCATGACCTTTCTTTACGACCTGCACTATCGGCTGCTCTTGGGCGATATGGGCGGCACGCTGCTTGGGTGGGCAGGATTTGCACTGCTGGCATTGTTGCTGAGTGGACTGTGGGCATGGTGGCCCCGGGGCGCTTGGGCAAAGGCGCTGCGCCTCAAGCGCCACGGCCCGCCTCAGCGCACCTTGCGGGATTGGCACAAGATCACCGGCCTATCTGGGTTGGTCTTCCTTTTATTGCTGACCGCGACGGGCATCATGCTGGAGCTTCCCGGGCCAAGCGACACCGCGCTCAACGCCCTTGGCTTGGCCGTCAACCCTCCTCCGCATGTCCACGACCAAAATTCGGGAAGCCTCAACGCCCTGGTGCTGCCGCCATCGCAGGCGATACGCGCGGCCAAGGCGGCCCTGCCCTTAGCGCGGGTCGCCTGGATCGAAACTCCGGCATCGACAGGCGGCACCTACCGTGTGCGGCTCCAAGTACCGGGCGATCCCAGCCATCGCTTTCCGCACAGCTTCGTTTGGGTGGACGGCACAACCGGGCGCGTCGTTGCGGTTCACGATGTGCGGGGCAGCGGGGCGGGCAGCGCGATCAACGCTTGGGTGCATCCGCTCCATGATGGGTCGGCGGCCGGGCTGGTCGGCAGATCGCTGGTCGCCCTTGTGGGGCTCTTCCCGCTTGTACTATTCGTAACTGGGTG
Organism: Chakrabartia sp.; assembly: GCA_046074265.1. Lineage (GTDB taxonomy): Bacteria > Pseudomonadota > Alphaproteobacteria > Sphingomonadales > Sphingomonadaceae > Aquisediminimonas. The sequence continues at coordinate 95,653 of JBJTNW010000012.1, read as the reverse complement.
GCTTCGTTGGCGGGTCATGCGGCAGGCACGGCGCAGGCCCGAATTATCAATGCTGATCTGAAGACGGTCTGTCGGTATCTGATTACATGGTTTAATCTACATCGGTATAGTATATTTTAACTGAGATGGAGTCATTTCGACGTTATTAGTCGCCTTTTCTGAATCCTTTCATCAAAGCCCCGAAAACTTGCCGCATGCCTGCCTCATCACGCTCGCAAGGCTTTGGACGTATTTGGGTTAAGTATCGCTAAACGGAAATTTTTGCGGCCAGAAAAGGCCGCCCTGCCAATGCCGTGAGGGCTGTGTCCGTCGTTTGAACTTGGCCCCGATAAAGCAAATCTATCCTTGACCCTCTAATATCTACTAAATAACTATATATTAAATCAGTGAGACTCGCGTGGGTCGATCGTCTTCGCTCGCCTCGACAAGCGTGAGTTTCCCTCTTTTCAAATGCCTACCGGACCACTGGCGGCACAAAAATTCCATCAGGAAGGATCCTCTTATGGTCTCGCGCTCGCTTCTTTTGACCAGTGTCGCCGGTTTTGCGTTTTTGGCGTCCCCGGCTTTTGCCAACCAACAGCCCGCGCCAGAGGTGCCAGCAGCAGAGGCGGCCCAGGAACAGGATTTCAACCGCGGCGATGTCATCATCGTCACGGCGCGCCGCCGCCAGGAAACCGCGCAGCGCGTGCCGTTGGCCATTTCGGTCATCAAGGCGGATTCGATTGAATCGACAGGTAATTTCAATGTCGCCAAACTGCCCCAGCTGGCACCGACCTTGCAGGTCTATACGTCCAACCCGCGCAACACATCAGTCAATATTCGCGGCCTCGGCGTGCCCTTTGGCCTGACCAGTGACGGGTTTGAACAGGGCGTCGGCATTTATGTGGATGATGTCTATAATTCGCGTGTGGCGTCCGCCACATTTGACTTTCTGGACGTGCAGCAGGTTGAGGTTCTGCGCGGGCCGCAAGGTACGCTCTATGGCAAGAACACAACCGCCGGCGCGATCAACATCACGACCAACCAGCCGACGTTTGACTATGAAGCCCGCGCAGAGCTGACGCTTGGTAATCTGAACTACCGCCAGGCCAAGGCTGCCATATCCGGCCCAATCACGGACAAGCTGGCAGCGCGCTTTGCCCTGTCCTCAACCGATCGGCGCGGCACGCTCTACAACGTGACGTCAAAACGCTGGATCAACGAGCAGGATAATATCGGCCTGCGCGGGCAGTTGTTGTTCAAACCGAATGACGATCTCTCGCTCACGCTTGCGGGCGATTATAGCCAGCAAGACCCCTATGGCTTCGGCACGGCCTTCTACCAAACAGGGCTGACCCAGCGCGCGCTGAACCGGCAATATGATCGGCTGGTGGCGGCCATCAATGCGGCCAATCCCGGTCGCAACTATGCGGTGCCCAGCCGCAACATTTATGATCGGCTGACCGACATCGACGCCCCGCTGCAAGCCGGCAACAAAATTGGGGGCGTGTCGCTCAAGGTTAAATGGGCGCTTGGGTCTGGCGCGCTTACCTCGATCACGGCGTGGCGCTTCTGGGACTGGCAGCCGCAGAACGACCGCGATTTTACCGGCCTTTCGATCGTTTCAAAATCGCAAAATCCGTCGCAGCAAGATCAATATAGCCAGGAATTCCGCTATAATTACGAAGGCGACAAGGTGGATTTCGTTGTCGGCCTTTTTGGCTTCAAGCAGCGCATCGACACGCAGGGGACAGAACAACAAGGGCCTGACGCCAGCCGCTGGAGCCTGACGGGCGCCTTGGCTTCCGACCCGACGGTGCTTGCGGGGCTAACCGCCACCAACACCCAATGGCTCAAGTCGGAAAGTGCCGCGCTTTATGGGCAGGCAAGCTATAAGCTGACCGACAAGCTGACCATCCAGCCGGGCCTGCGCCTGAATTTTGATAAGAAGGAAGGCTATTATAACCGTGTGGTCACGACGGGCGCGGGCGATGTCATCACCTGCTCGCCAGCGCCCACGTCCGGCACACGGCTTGCGGCGCAATGCGGCGTCTATCAGCCGCAGACCACATCGCCGTCCGCCTCCAAATGGAATGTCAGCTACGACTTTAACATCAACTACAAGGTTGCGCCGGATGTGTTGGCTTATGCGACCTATGCGAAGAGCTTCAAAACGCTGGGCATCAACCAGAACGGCTTGCCGCTAACGACCGACAATGTGCCCGACCTGTCCGCCTCGACGGTAAAGCCGGAAACGGTCAATCATTTTGAGGCGGGTCTGAAGACGCAGTTCTTCAACCGTTCGGCGACCTTCAACGTCTCGGCCTTTCTCACCGAAATCGGCAACTTCCAGGCAACGGTGAATGGCGGCCAGTTTGGGACGGTGCGCGGCTATCTGGCCAATGCGGACAAGGTGCGCTCGGCCGGGGTGGAGGCAGATCTTAAAATCCGCGCCAGCGACCGGTTCACAGCCTATGCCAACGCGGCCTATACCGACGCCAAATATGTGAAGTTCACCAATGCGCCGTGCCCGCCGGAATTATCGGGTGGCACATCGCAGGCCAAGGATGCCGTGCCCGATTATTCGCAACCCGGCGTGCCGGGTGCACTTAGCCCGCGTCAATGCGATATATCCGGCCAAGGGCTGCCCGGCGTCTCCAAATATGCTTTCTCTTATGGCGCTGAATATAATCTGCCGGCGCACCTCTTGGGCAAGGAAGGCCAAGTTTATGCCGGTGTCGATGGCAATTATCGGTCAAGCTGGAATTCAAATGCCTCGCCGTCGATCTACACGCAGGTAGAGGGCTATGCCCTCACCAACTTCCGGCTCGGCTTCCGCGGCGATGGCTTTGATGTGTTCGGCTGGGTCCGCAACGCCTTTGACGTTCACTATATCGATCTGTTGCAGGTCGCACCGGGCAATGTCGGGCTGATCGCGGGCACGCCGGGGGATGAGCGCACCTGGGGCGGCACCCTCAAGCTGTCCTTCTGAGGGCACGACCACGGATCTAGGGCCAGGGGGCCGGGTGGGGCCCTTTGGTCGTCCAAGAATGTCAGAAATTGGAAGGTTATGGCGGAGAGGGAGACCGCCTAACTTATGATCGCACTTGATCGTAATTGACCAAAAAAGTTAGGAAATTTCTGGGTTTAATGAAAACAAAAGCTTTTTAAAGTTCGCGGTTCATCGCTTGTGTTCATGGGCAATTGCCTTATTATCGTGGGCAATAATATGGGCAACATGGATATCCCGTATGCCTCGCAAGGTCATCAATGCGCTTACCCCTATTTTCGTTAAGAACGCCGGCCCCGGCCGTCATGCAGATGGCGGAGGGCTATATCTCCGAGTTCAAAGTGGCGGCGCGCGCTCGTGGTTGTTCCGCAGCATGGCCGGCGGGAAGGCTCGCGATATAGGCTTGGGCCCAGCAGCGGGGGCAGGCGCGCTATCTCTGGCAGATGCGAGGGTCGAGGCTCGAGATCTGGCGGCACGGGTTGCGAGGGGGGAACCCATTGAAGGCAAGCGTATAAAGGCCCGTAAGGCGGCCGCGCAGGCGCAGGCGGCCGTGATGGCGGGGAAAACCTTCAAGGATGTGGCAGAGGCCTTCATTGACCGGAAGGAGGGAGGTTGGCGCAATGACAAGCACCGCCAACAGTGGCGCAATTCGCTCGCGACCTATGTGTATCCCCATTTCGGAGATATGCCCGTTGCCCAAATCGAGACGGAGCATGTTTTAAATGCGCTTGAACCGATCTGGGGCGTAAAGGCTGAGACGGCCAGCCGGGTCCGTGGACGCATCGAGAACGTGTTGGACGCGGCGAAAGTTCAATGCCTGCGATCCGGAGAAAATGTGGCACGTTGGCGCGGGCATTTGGAGCATCTGCTTCCCAAACCTGGAAAGCTGACGCGCGGACACCATCCGGCTCTTCCCTACGACGCGCTGCCCACATTCATGGCAGCCCTCAGGCAGCGTGGCGAGGTTGGTGCACGAGCGTTGGAATTTACCATTCTGACTGTCGCACGCTCTGGGGAGGTTCTAGGCGCAACTTGGGGTGAGATCGATCTGGAAAAAGCCCAATGGACTGTTCCGGCCGAACGCATGAAGGCGGGGAAGGAGCACAGCATACCACTTGCGCCTCGTGCCGTCGACATTCTTAGGCTGGTTCAGCCGCTCAATCTGCAATTGAGAGCTGACGCGCCTTTGTTCCCCAACAGCAAGGGGCGCATGCTGTCCTCCATGGCGATGTCTATGGTGTTGAGGCGGATGGATCGAGGGGATATCACCGTCCACGGTTTCCGCTCGACCTTCCGAGACTGGGCAGGTGAAACGACCTCATTCCCTCGCGAAGTGGTTGAGCACGCGATGGCGCATCAACTGGCAGACAAGGCGGAGGCTGCCTATCAACGTGGCACCCTGTTTCCAAAACGGATTAAACTGATGGACGCTTGGGGCGAGTATTGCGGGTCACCCTTATCTTAGGGGTGGCAGATCCCCCAACCTTTGCCGGCGCCCTGAAAGGGGCAGTTTGAGGGCGTGTATTCCGAAATTTGCCGCTGTCTGGCCGCGATATCAGAACTTCAGCCAGGCTGAAGGGCAGGCCTTAACTTACCTAAGCGTGGCCAAGAGACACAGCGCGAACCCGGCATTCTGGGCGATTGAAAACTGTTGCGTTGACGAAGTCCGCGCCACTCCTCGGATTACAGATGAGCGATGTGGCGTGTCATTTGCGCGTCACCAAACCTGCACGGGGACGTCATGATGTGCGCTTATCGGAGCGCCTGCAAAACACAATTTTGGGGACACTCCATGCGTACATTTACCTCCCTTTTACTCGCCAGCACGGCCTTTGTTGCACTTCCTTCCTTCGCTCAAACGCTCCCTGCGGACGCTATTGATACGACGGAAGCTTCTGAGATCGTCGTTATCGGTCGCGGTGAGACGCGGCAGGTGCAAGAACTGTCGACGGCAGACCTCACCATTTTGGCGGCCGGCACGAGCCCGTTAAAGGCGATCGAAAAGCTGCCCAGCGTCAATTTCCAGTCGGCGGACCCGTTCGGCAATTATGAATGGTCGACGCGCGTCACCATTCGTGGATTTAACCAGAACCAGCTGGGCTTCACGCTGGACGGCATTCCGCTGGGCGACATGACCTATGGCAACAATAACGGCCTGCACGTCTCGCGCGCCATTTCGTCTGAAAACATCGGCGTGACCCGCGTGTCGCAAGGCGCCGGTTCCATCGGCACCCAGTCGACGAACAATCTGGGCGGCACGCTCGAATTTCTCTCGATTGACCCCAAAGATGCGCTCGGCCTTTCGAGCAGCTTCACTTATGGCTCCGAAAACACGATGCGCGGTTTCGCGCGTCTGGGCCTCGGCACGGAAGATGGACCGCGTGCTTATATTTCGGGCCAGTACCACACGACCGACAAGTGGAAGGGCGATGGCGAACAAAAGACGATGATGGTCAATGCCAAGGGCATTTTCCCGATCGGGGCCGTTAGTCTTGATGCATATGCCAGCTATTCGGACCGTGCGGAGCAGGACTATCAGGATCTCTCGCTGGAGATGATCGACCGCCTCGGCTATGATTGGGACAATTTCGGCCCGTCAAATTATGAAAAGGCGATCTTGGTCGCCGATATTGCCGCGAACCGCGGGGACACGGGCACGAGCCCCCTGAACCCGTCGGCAGGCACCACCTATCCAAGCCCGATCACTTCAGCCGACGATGCCTATTATGATGCCTCTGGCTTGCGCAAGGACACGATTGCCGCGCTTGGCCTGACCGCGCCGCTGGGTAACGTGACCTTCAAGGTGAAGGGCTATTATCACAAGAATGACGGGCAAGGCACTTGGGGCACTCCTTATGTCAACAGCCCGACGGGCGTGCCCATGTCGGTCCGGACCACAGAATATGATCTGGAACGCAATGGCATCTTCGGCAGCGTCAACGGCACGATCGCGAACCATGATCTGACCGCCGGCCTTTGGTATGAAAACAACAAGTTCAACCAGGCGCGTCGCTTTTATGCCTATGCCAGCCGGTCCAACCCGGGCCGTGACCATCTGAACTTCATGCAGAGCCCCTTCTACACGCAGTGGGAGTTCAATTTCACCACCGACACCGTCCAATATTATGTGCAGGACAAGATCAGCCTAGGCGATGCCACGATCAACATCGGCTGGAAGGGCTTTGACGTTAAAAACCAATCCGATCCGGTGATCGCAGGTGGTCGTGCTGCCGGTAAGATCCGGTCGCGCGATTGGTTCCAGCCGCATCTCGGGGCAGCCTATAAGCTGAACGACAAGACAGAGCTGTTCGGCGGCTTCACGCAAGTGACCCGTGCGTTCACCTCGTCGACGACCAGCGGTCCGTTCTCGACGACACAAGCGGGCTTCAATGCAATCAAGGACGATTTGAAGCCGGAGCAATCCGACACTTACGAGCTGGGCGCACGCTATAACGACAATCGTTTCAACGGCACGCTGGGCGTTTACTACGTCAACTTCCGCAACCGCCTGCTGGGCATTTCCACAGGGGCGGGTATCGTTGGCAATCCGGCGGTACTGCAAAATGTGGGTGATGTGCGCGCGATCGGATTTGAAGCGGCGGGCGACTTCCGCTTGGGTGGCGGGTTCAGCCTCTTTGCCTCCTACAGCTACAACGACACGACCTACCGCAACGACGTGGTCGACGCGGTGGGCACGGTTCTGGCGGAAACAAAGGGCAAGACCGTTGTCGACACGCCCAAGCACCTGCTGCGCGGCGAGGTGTCGTATGATAGCGACACGATCTTCGGTCGGGTTGGCGTCAACTACATGTCGAAGCGCTTCTTCACCTATGAAAACGACCAGTCGGTCCCCGGTCGCGCACTCGTCGATGCAACGATCGGCTATCGGTTCGATGCGGGCCTGTCCAAGCCGATCGAACTTCAGATCAACGCCACCAACCTGTTCGACAAGCAATATGTGTCGACGATTGGCTCGAACGGCTTCGGCAACCGGGGGGACAATATGACGCTCCTTGCCGGTTCGCCGCGGCAGATCTTCGCTTCTGTGAAGGTCGGCTTCTGATGAAGGGCTGGCGTATCTTCGCCGCTGGCGCTGCTCTCCTCTCCTCCCCGGCCGCGCCGGCGTGGAGTGCGCCAGTCCTTCTGATATCCATCGACGGGCTTCGGCCCGCCGATGTGCTCGAGGCGCGTAAAAAGGGCCTCAAGCTCCCCAATCTGCAGCGCTTTGCCGATGAGGGCAGTTGGGCAAGGGGAGTGAAAGGCGTTTTGCCGACCATAACTTACCCCAGCCACACGACGCTGATCACGGGGGCGGCCCCAGCGCGGCACGGCGTATATGCAAATACGACCTTCGATCCCCTGCAGATTAATCAGGGCGGCTGGTATTGGTATGGCAGCGACATTCAGAGCGAGACGCTCTGGGAAGCGGCCGCCAAGGCAGGTCTTTCGACGGCCAATGTCCATTGGCCAGTCAGTGTTGGGGTAAAGGCGATCCAATGGAACTTGCCGCAGATCTGGCGGACCGGGCATGAGGATGACGCTAAACTTGTCACCGCGCTGTCGACCCCGGGGTTGATCAAGGAGCTTGAAAGCGATGGCAGCCATTATGCTCCGGGCATCGACGAAACTGTCGAGGCCGATGAAAACCGGGCGCAATTCGTGGTAAAGCTCATCGCCGCCCATCGGCCTGAATTTTTGACGGTCTATCTGACGGCGCTCGATCATGAGCAGCATGTGGCGGGCCCGGACAGCCCAACGTCGCGTGCCGTGCTGGAACGGCTCGACGCGCTGGTGGGCAAACTGGTGGCCGCAGAACAGGCGGCGCGCCCGGAAGCGATCATCGCCGTGGCGTCGGATCATGGTTTTGCGGCGATCGACACAGAAGTGAACCTGTTTCGAGCATTCATCGACGCCGGGCTGATCACGCTGGATCCGCAAGGGAAAGTTGCGTCCTGGCGAGCCATGCCGTGGCCGTCCGGCGGTTCCTGCGCCATTGTGCTTGCTGACCCAAAAGATGCGGCCATTGAAGCGCAGGTGTCGGATGTGTTAGCCGGTCTCAAGGCCAAGCCAGAGCTCAAGATCGACCGCGTGCTCGATAAGGCGGCGATAAAGTCATGGGGTGGCAACCCTCAGGCGAGCTTCTATGTTGGCTTTAAGCTTGGCGCTACAGCGGGTAATTTCAAAGGCGCGTCTGCAGCGCTCGTGGCGCCGTCCACCTATCGCGGGACGCACGGCTATTTGCCGGACGAGCCAAGCATGCGGTCGACCTTCATGCTCATGGGCCCCGGGATCATGCCAGCCCATGATCTCGGCGTGGTGGATATGCGCATGATCGCGCCGACGCTGGCCAGCCTAATGGGTGCACGCCTCCCGTCTGCGGAGTTGCCTGCGCTCGACGTCGAGGTTCGACCCTGAACTGTCACTCCTTCGCCATTGCCGTGTCACAGCTCTGTGCTTTGTGGCCGGTAATGGTGACGGCTAGGGGAATAATATGCCGCAGGCACTTCAGGTGAACCGCGACAGGACGCAAAATGGCCTGTCTTTTGAACCGAGTTGGTTTGCCGAGCCCGAGCCGCGGAGCTTCACTCCTAAGCAACGGTTTCGTACCGTCTGGATTTCAGACATCCACCTCGGCACGGCCGGGTGCAACGCCGATTTGCTAATCGACTTTTTGCACTCGATTGAGTGCGAGACGCTCTACCTTGTCGGGGACATCATTGATGGCTGGCGGCTGCGCAAGGGCTGGTACTGGCCCGCTTCGCATAATGAAGTTGTCCGTCGCGTGTTGAAGCTTGCCCGTAAGGGCGCCCGCGTCGTCTACATTCCCGGCAATCATGACGAGATGATGCGCGATTATGCGGGGCTGACTTTTGGGGGCGTGGAGATCGCACTGGAGGCCGTTCACGAGACGGCAGACGGTCGGCGGTTGATGGTCGTGCACGGGGACATGTTCGACGGGGTCATTATCTATGCCCGCTGGCTCGCCTATATCGGAGATCAAGCCTACACGATGCTGCTCAAGGCGAACCAATGGCTCAACGCCATCCGTCGTCGCCTGCAACTGCCCTATTGGTCACTTTCCGCGCGCCTGAAAAAGAAGGTGAAGAACGCGGTGCAGTTCATCACGGAATATGAAACCGTCGTCGCCCGGGAAGCCCTGCTGCGCGGTGTGGATGGGGTGGTCTGTGGCCACATTCACAGCGCTGAAATCCGCGATATGGGCGGCGTCGTTTATTATAATGATGGGGATTGGGTCGAGAGCTGCACGGCGCTTGTGGAAGATCAGAGCGGTCAGATGCGGCTGATCGATTGGGCGGAGCATCTGCGCACCCACGCCTATACCCAAAAGGTGCGGGAAAAGGTGGCTGCGGCTTGAAGATCGCGCTGGCCACAGATGCCTGGTTGCCACAGGTCAACGGCGTTGTCCGCACGCTGACCGAGACCGTCCGGCAGCTTCAACACTTTGGCCACGACGTCATCGTTATCTCGCCCGATCAGTTCGCCAATATCCCTTGCCCCGGCTATGATGAAATTCGGCTGGCGTTGATGCCCCGCTTTGGGGTCCGCAAGCGCCTGACGGACTTCGCGCCGGACATTGTCCATATTGCGACTGAAGGTCCGATTGGCTGGACAGCCCGGCGCTGGTGCCTTTCGCGGGAGATCCCGTTCACCAGCGCCTTCCACACCCGCTTTCCCGACTATCTGGCGGTTCGAACGGGCCTTGATGCAAAGCATTTCTGGCCGTTCATGCAGCGTTTCCATGCGCCCTCAGAAGCGGTGCTGGCCGCAACGCCCAGTCTTCAGACTGAGTTGGCGATGCGAGGCATATCGCACACCAAGCCTTGGTCGCGCGGGATTGATCGTCAGCTGTTCCGTCCGCGTATTCGGCCGCATTCGGCAATCATGAACCTGCCGCGACCGATCCAATTATGCGTCGGCCGGATTGCGGTGGAAAAAAACCTAGAAGCCTTTTTGTCCGGCCGGACGCCAGGAACGCGCGTCCTTGTCGGGGACGGTCCGGCGCGCGACAAGTTGCAGCGAGAGTTTCCAGAGGCGGTTTTCCTGGGGGCATTGTCTGGCGCAGAATTGGCAAGTGCGTACGCTGCGGCCGATGTTTTTGTGTTTCCCAGCCTCACCGATACCTTTGGGCTGGTCATGATCGAAGCGCTGGCCTGCGGTGTGCCCGTGGCGGCCTTTCCGGTGCCGGGCCCGCTGGATATTCTTGGGTTAGATGGCCGTGGTGCAATTCACCGGCACAGCCATCCCGCCGGGGCGCTCGATGGCAATTTAGACCGTGCGGTGGTGCGCGCGCTGAAGGTGCGTCGCGTTGATGCAGCGGTGCTGGGCCAGTCCTTCAGCTGGGAAGCGAGCGCCCGCCAATTCGAGGCTGCGTTGCTGCATGCTCTTGGCGACGACGCCCCTCTCCGCCCTGTCATCCCTGCGTCATCCCATCGTCCGGAAGTCGTCATATCTGCCGTGTAAAAAAGGGGCGAGATATGGGGAAAACGTGATGCAACATAGTGTAGTTCCGTCCCGCAAACTGACCATCCGCCTCGCTAGGGATCAGCGCGAAGTTGAAGCCGCGCAACGCCTGCGCTGGCGCGTTTTCTACGAAGAAATGGGCGCTATCCCGCCGCAGGGTCTGACCCCCGGCCTTGATGCCGACAGCTATGATGACCTGTGCGACCATCTGTTGGTCATCGATGAAAATCTGGACGCAGAAAGCCGCATCGTCGGGACCTATCGGCTCTTGCGGCAAGACCGCCTGCCCATGGGCGGCTGCTTTTATTCCGCGCAGGAATTTGATCTGACTGACATTCTGTCCAGTTCGGCCTCTCAGGGCCAGCTGTTGGAACTTGGTCGGTCTTGCGTCTTGCCCGCGTATCGCACCAGCGCGACGATCGCGCTTTTGTGGCGGGGCATTGCCGAATATATTGCGGCGCACGACATCCGCCTGATGCTCGGGTGCGCGTCCTTCCACGGCACGGATCCAGCCGAACACGCGCTGGGCCTTTCCTATTTGGCGCATCGCCATCTCGCTCAGCTTGGCGCGCGGCCCCGCGCAATCGGACCCGATGCGATCAGTGCCGATATCCTTCCGATGGGAAGCTATGATGAACGGGCAGCTCTGATGACGCTACCCCCGCTCGTCAAAGGCTATTTGCGCACCGGAGCCATGATTGGTGAGGGGGCCTTTGTCGATCACGCGTTCAACACGATCGACATTTGCATGGTCATGCCCGTCGATCAGATTACCGGTCGCTATCTCGCCAAGTTCAGCGCGGCCGCTTAACCCCCATAGCTGGTCACAAGGGCTGTTCGGATCTGGTTTTCGGCCTCTTGGGTGAGTGCTTTGCGGCAGGTGCCCGTCAAGGTGTCGCCAAAAAGGATCCGGACCCGAAGCGGCGGCAGCATCGCCAAGTTCAGGACATGCGGCAACAGGCTTGCGTCACCCGTCCAGGAGACTTGCGCCCAGCCTGCGCTTCGCAAGGGGCGCCCGTCAGCCCAAGAATAAGCGAGTGCCACCGGGACGCAGGGCCGCGCATCTGTTGCGACCGCGCCAATTAGGCTTGAGCGAAAGGGAAGAAGCACTTGGCCATCTCCCGTCGTCCCCTCTGGGAAAAGGATGATGCTGCGCGCGCGGATCAGCGTCGCCAATTGGCCTGTCTCGCCCCCGACGGCCGCGCGCCTGTCGCGGGCGATGAACAGGCAGCCATAACGCTCTGCCAGACGTCCGATAAAAGGCCAGTCGCGCACCTCGCGCTTTGCAACAAAGCCGGTGTCCGTGATGGCAGCGAAAACCGCGATGTCGGTCCAGCTAACATGATTGGCGAGCAACAGGGCGGGAGACTTGGGCCGTAACCCCATGGGTTCCACAATCAGACCAAATGCCCGACATAAAATGCCAAAGGCCAGCCGAGGAAGGCGAGATCCTAGGGCGCGGGGCAAGATCAACCAGAGGCTGGCGATCGCAGTAAAGGCCATAAGACCTGCCATCGCCCGCATCAGTCGAAGGGTGATCAAAAGGCGGCCCGCCGGGCGAAGGATCAGATCCGTCTCATGAGGGGAGGACCAGCCTGTTGCCATTGCTTGCCTTTAGCGTGCGATAGGCGACATTTCTGTGACAGCAGGCAAGCCGGATCCTCCCCGCTAAAAGGACACTGTTACGGCCATCGCAAGATAATGAGTGTCTCCCGTTTCTGGGGCGCTGGGCGCGTTCTTCAAAAAGCGGCCTTTGGCGAGCCATGCCGCATTTACTTCACCGCGCAGGCGGTTGGGGACGAACCAGTAACGGACCCGACCTTCGACTTGATGGCCGGCAAAGCTGCCGGATGCGCCGCTGGTATCGCGGACCGAGGTCGTCGAAAAACTGTCCACAGCGCTCGCCAGCCAAAGGACGCGATAGGTGGCGAAGGCATCCCATTTTTTATTTGGTGCGATTTCAACACGCACGCCGGGGGAACTAATATTGGTGCGGCCAATTGCTGCATAAATCCCGGCCGGGCCGAAATCGCCGCGACGCATGCCGAACAGTGTATCGAAGCGGGTATATTTTCCCCGGCCGCGATCGCCGCTCGCCCTGTCATACTCGACGGATAGATGGATCTGCATCGGGCCTGGAAAGCTGTACCCCATGTCCGCATGGAAAAATTGTGCACCGACCGGAAGGCGGGCCGCCTGCGCTGCGGTGGACGGGCTTGCATGGCCGAACTGGTAAATGCCTTCCACTTCGTAATCAAAACGGCCGATTTGGGGCGCAGTGATCAGTCGTGCGCCGATGGAATGCAGGTTCCTGTCCCGGGTTGGAAATCCGGGCGCGTCCTTTTCCTGAAAGCGGTAATAGCTCGCTTCCACCATGAGGCGGCCGAGCGCATGAGGCTGGGCAACTACGCCGCCCCATAGTTGCTGGCGGAAGCTTTCCCGGTCGAGACGCGCCACATTATCGAGAACGGAGGGCAGGTCGTCCGGCAAGCGAGTTTGCGGCAGGGTATAAAAAAGGGTCGCCGTTCCCCCACCCCGCAACGTCAGGTCGCCGCGAACACCGGTATAGCTGTTGGTGGCATTGCGATAATCATCGGCGGCAATCAGCCGCCTTGACCCAAGATTGAGGAGAAAGCGACCGAGCTGCACACTGGCCTTTGCGCCGGGGATAAAGGGTGGGTCGATATCGGCGGCCAGATAGGCCTGAACGGGCTCAAACGCATTCACATCATTGGAGCTGATGGCGCTTCCCTGTTTACCAAGATAGGCCCGGCTATCATAAAGTTCGCCGCCGAGGCGGAAAGCGCCATGCCTATATTCTGCCAACAGCGTTGTCCGTAGCGCGAGTTGCTCATCGGTGGCGTTAAGACCCGCGCGCGCCTGCCCATCCAAGGTTTCATAGCGGACGCGCACACTGCCGGAAACGCGCAAGGCACCTGCGGTGTCGCCTTCAGCCGCCTGGGCTGGCGCTGAGAGGCAGGCTGTCATCAGGGCAAAGCCAACCAAGCTTGGCTTGGCTAAGCGGTAAGAGGGGTTTCTGGTTGATCGGCAGATAAACATAACAACCTGTCATATAAGAATAAGATTTCGTCCGTATTTCATATCGATGAGGCTAGGCAGCGGATCGCGCCTTGGCCGGTTTGGGCCGTTCTTCGGTCGGGTGGGGGGACAGTTTTGGCTAAGGTCATCGCGGTACATAATATCAAAGGCGGCGTTGGGAAAACGACACTTGCTGTAAATCTGGCCGGTGTTTCGGCGATCGCATCAGGGCGCAAAACGCTCTTATGGGATTTGGACGCCCAAGGATCCGCCTCGTTCCTCTGCGCGACGAGTAAAGCAAATGGAAACGCGCGGGAGATTTTTGCCCGCACCTTGTCCCCCGGCGCGCTCATTGCGCCAACCAATTGGCCGAAGCTCGATATACTGGGCGCTGATCCGTCGCTGCGCTCTTTGGAAAAACTATTGCTCGATGTGGGCAAGCCAAAGCGTTTGAAGAAGATACTTCAGGATCTCGTCCCCCTTTATGATTACATCATTCTTGATTGTCCGCCTGGCCTTAATGAAGTGAGCGATCAGGTGTTCAAAGCGTCAGACCTTGTTCTCGTGCCCGTCGTTCCGACGCCGCTGGGCCTTCGCGGACTTGAACAGATGGAAGCTTATCTATCCAAGCAACCGGGGAAGCTCCCTCGCTTGTTCCCCCTTGTTTCCATGGCGGACACGCGAAAGGCGCTTCATCGGACATTTGTGGCAGATCACGCCGACTGGCCTATCATTCCGCAGGCGAGCATTGTGGAGCAGATGACAGTTAAGCTGGCCCCGATTGAGGCATTTGCCCCCAGATCAAGCGCTGCATTTAATTACAGGGCGATATGGCAGGCCGTCGAAACCTTGATGTCAACGGCTGCTCAGAACGAACAAAAAACTAACAAGCGCGGCCGACCGCGCATCCCAAAAGCGCGCGTTTGACCGGCATAAATATTGACAGCAGGCAACAACACCCATATTTCCACAAATATCGAAATATGAGGAAGATATGATTTCCGCTGACGCTGTCCGAAGTCTCGGCGCCCTAGCCCAAGAACATCGCTTGGCGGCATACCGCCTCCTTGTACAGGCAGGGCCCGACGGGATGCCCGCCGGGGCCTTGGCCGAGGCGCTGGGTGTTCCCGCGTCCTCGATGAGCTTTCATCTGGCGCAGCTGCTGCACGCGGGCCTTGTGACCCAACGCCGCCAAAGCCGCTCCCTCATTTACGCCGCCGATTTTGAGGCGATGAACGGCTTGATGGCCTTTCTGACCGAAAATTGTTGTGGCGGTCAGGCCTGCACGCCCCTTGCCCAATATGCGCCCGAAATCGTTCAGCAAAAGGGCGCAGCATGACGAGCGGACCTTTCAAAATCTTGGTTCTGTGCACGGGCAACTCGGCTCGCTCAATATTGGGTGAGGCGCTGTTCAATCTGCGGGGGGAAGGCCGAGTGCGAGCCTTTAGTGCGGGCAGCAAGCCCAAGGGCGTTCCCCATCCGGGCGCGCTTCGCCTGCTCGCAAGGCGTGACATTGATACCGCGCCCTTCCGGTCCAAGAGCTGGGATGAGTTCACCGCGCCAGACGCGCCGCGCATTGATCTGGCGATCACCGTTTGCGGGAACGCGGCTGGAGAAGCATGCCCGCTATTCTTGGGCGCGCCGCTCAAGGCGCATTGGGGCCTTCCAGACCCGGCGGATGTGACGGGCGCTGATGATTTGGTCGACCGAGCCTTTGAGCAGACCTGGCATTGGCTCGACATAAGGGTGCAGGCCTTTTTGGCGCTCCCGTTTGACACAATGGACCGCCGAGAGCTGGCTGACAGGCTTGCGCGTATCGGCGAAATGGAAGGAGCAGCCTGATGGCAAATTTGGCAACTGCGGTACCCTCCGCCCGGCTTTCGTTTCTGGATCGTTATCTGACGGTCTGGATCTTTGCCGCGATGGCGTTGGGCATTGGGCTGGGCAGCCTTGTTCCCACGGTACCCGCGACGCTCAACGCCATGTCCGTCGGGTCGACCAGCCTTCCGATTGCCATCGGCCTGATCTTGATGCTGTTCCCGCCGCTGGCCAAGGTCCGCTATGAAGAGCTTGGCCAGGTCTTTCGCGACAAGAAGATGCTGGGCCTCTCCTTCCTGCTTTGCTGGATTGTGGCCCCCGCGTTCATGTTCGCGCTCGCGGCGCTGCTGCTCTCCCACCAGCCAGAATATATGACGGGCCTGATCCTGATCGGCATTGCGCCGTGCATCGCCATGGTCCTTGTCTGGAACCAGCTGGCGGAGGGCAATCCGGAATATGTGACGGGTCTGGTTGCCTTCAACTCGCTCTTCCAGATCGTCTTCTATGTTCCTTATGCGTGGTTCTACCTGACCGTTTTGCCGCCCGTGTTTGGGCTTGAAGCGCATGTCGTCGATATTGCCTTTGGGACGATCGCCAAAGCGGTCCTGACCTATCTTGGCGTACCCTTCCTTGCGGGCTTTCTTGTCCGGCGGACCCTTATCCAGATGAAAGGCACGTCTTGGTATGAAGGCGTTTTCATCCCCGCCATCAGTCCGGTGACGCTGATTGCCCTGTTGTTCACCATTGTCGCCATGTTCAGCTTGAAGGGCGGAGAGATCCTCGCTTTGCCGCTCGACGCAGTTCGGATCGCTGTGCCGCTCGCCCTCTTTTTCGTGACGATGTTCGTGCTTGCCTTTGTGGCGGGGAAAGCCATTGGCGCGGATTACCCGCGGACGGCGGCCCTTTCCTTCACCGCCGCGTCGAACAACTTTGAGCTTGCGATCGCCGCGGCCATTGCGGCCTTTGGCTTGGCCTCTCCTGTCGCCTTTGCCGCGGTGATTGGACCGCTGGTCGAGGTGCCTGTGCTGATCGCCTTGGTCAATCTGGCGCTCTGGTTTCGGCGGACTTGGGCAAGCAAATTTATTCTGAGGGCGGAATAATTGTAAGTGGCGCCTGCCCTTGCGGCTCAACCGCTGATGGGAATAGCTAGCCAGTTCGCAACAGCGTGCTGGCAATCCTGTCCATCTCTTCCCACACGAAAAGCTGACGCGCACGGATATTGTCCCGTATCCGCTGCCGTGTGGGCTTCCTCGTGTACTTGGACAGCACCTTGAGCCGCCTCTCGGCCTTGTCGATGGCGCGGTGTGCACGGTGCACCTCGCACTCGTTCTGCGAGCTGTAGGCCACGTTCCAGCCCTTCACAGAGGCGAAGCGCGACCGGCCGGGCGGCAGGATGATCGTCGAGCACATCAGTCCGGTCATTGGGCACACCGCATACCAGCGCTCTCCACCAAAGCGCATGGGCGCGGAGCTCAGAAAAAGCATGCAGTCTACACGCTGCCCGTTCGCGTATCCGGTGATCTTCAGGCAAGGGTATTGCTCGAGGCAGTCGATGTCGGCAACGACAGCCAGTTCGGCGGTCTTCTTCCCTCCGCAACTCCAAGACAGGTTTCGCCGGTTTAGGCAATGGCGCTTCAACATGCCGAGCCGCTTTAGAAGGGACAGGTCTAGGCAGATGCAGTCATCTGTCGTCGGTCGGCTGCTGCGTCGCCCTGAACCAAAGCCGCCCATGGCCGCGCCTCAAGATTAATCGAAATCTTCTGCGTAAATACCATTTTTGATTGATTTTGTCGATTAATTCCAACGTGGCAGGAGGGCCTGCTGTCGAAAAAACTGTAATGGCAAATGCACCCTCAAAACCCTCAAAAGTAACCTTTTGAGGGTTTTGAGGGTGTCTAAGGT
Organism: Chakrabartia sp.; assembly: GCA_046074265.1. GTDB lineage: Bacteria > Pseudomonadota > Alphaproteobacteria > Sphingomonadales > Sphingomonadaceae > Aquisediminimonas. The sequence goes on along the minus strand of JBJTNW010000012.1, from coordinate 78,423 downwards.
CAGACGTGTTGCGTCATGGCTGCCGGGTTAATCTCAAAGACCTCCTTGGGACGACCTGATGTAGAAACCTTATTCGACCTCACCCATCCGAACTCTCGAAGCGTAGCCAAGGCCATTTCGACGCGTTTGGGATCACTAAGACCTGACCAACCTTTTTGCGTAATATCGCGCTGGGTAAAACGATCCTGCAACTCACCCCTTTTAATGCGCTGCAGGATAAGCCCTGCCGTATTCGACATCACAACATCGACAGATGCGTACAGGGGTGGCATGGCTTGTCCGCTAATGAAGGGGGCGTTCATTGGACCACCTCTTTCACATCTGCGTCGCCTGTGCTGGCAGTTGCCGAGCTCGGCGTCCCTTCGAGGAGGGCCTTGATGCTTGCCATTGTAACAAGTGTACGACGCCCGACTTTGATGGCCTTGAGCTTGCCTTCTTTAATGAGCTTGTACGTTGTAGTCTTCCCAAAGCCGGCGGCTTTGGACGTATCACTTACAGTAAGTGCGATGGGTTCCATGTAACTTCTCCTCCGAGCCAACGCGTGCTGGCAATGCTTCGGTGGAGACGCAGTTAGGGCACTATTGAGCCTACTAAACGGGAATAAAATGTTCGTTTTCTTCCCGGCACTAATGCCGATTGCCCCTTTGAAGTCTACGGAGCTTGGCCAACTCGCCGTTCAACAATGCTAACGCCTCTGGGTGGCGCTCAAAAATCTCCGTCTGAACGAGTTCTTCCAGCCACGGCATCGGGCTCTTGCACTGCTGCTTGTAAAATTTCTCTAGTACGCTTGCTGTATAATACTGACGACCAAATTGCTGGGCCATTGCGTTCGCAGCGTGCGCTGCAGCCGCCGAAATCACCCCGAGCTTCTTGCCCTCCTCAAAAATCGGTTCGCCATTTTGATCGGCGGCGATTAAAGACGCCATGAGCATGAAGGCCCGCAGTTTTATTTCTTCTTTGAGCGCTTTGGGGGCCCTCCCTTTGCGTTCGCTCCCCATAAGGCGGAGGCTCGCGGTGTGTGTGGCAAGATTTTGGAGCGACGGCGGTAGCCGATATCCATTCTTGCCTGTCTCAACTATCGCCAGATCTATCCAGTAAGGGTCTGCGGTTTCCTCCCACCGCCAAACATAGCGAAATAGCGTCAGACCTAAATCCGAAACGATGTCATCTTTGAGGTCGCGCAATAGGGCCTGCAATGGCGCTTCGTTGCTTTCCCCGGAATTTTCCACGACGCACCTATGTCCCTATTTGTCCGATTGCAGGTCATATGGTGTCACCTTCTACCCTCAGTGGCCAGCCGCAATAGTTCGCAATCTATCGCCACAGACCAACCAGCTGTCGTGGGCTTTTTCGTGGGCAAAATAGAAAATTTGCAAAATTACCCTTATAAATCAAAGGGTGCTGGCGGAGAGGGAGGGATTCGAACCCTCGGTACAGTTGCCCGTACGCCGCATTTCGAGTGCGGTGCTTTCGACCACTCAGCCACCTCTCCGCAGAGGCTCAGAATGCAGGCAGCGCCTGTCTGGCGAGTAGAGCGGGGCGCTTAGCCGAGGGCGTTCTGTTGTGCAAGCGGGCGCTTGCGATTATTCGGAGACGCACTAGATTCATCTTTATGAACAATTCTCCCCATACGCCGCCGCAGATGCCCTTTGGGATCGAGGCACCGCCCGTGTCGCACGCCCGGTTTGGGATTGGCGAGGTCGTGCGTCACCGGATTTTCCCCTTCCGGGGCGTGGTGTTTGATATTGATCCGGTTTTTGCGAACAGCGAGGAATGGTACGACTCCATCCCCGAAGATATCCGGCCAGCCAAGGACCAGCCTTTTTATCATCTGCTCGCTGAAAATGGCGAAACAAGCTATGTGGCCTATGTCAGCCAACAAAATCTGCTGCCGGATGACGAAGAAGGGCCGGTTGATCACCCCGAAGTCCGCCAGATGTTCAGCGAGTTTCGCAATGGCCGTTATGTGCTGAAACCGGAACTACGCCACTAAGCCGGAAAAAAGGCGGCGCAAAAGGGCGGCGGCCGCGCAAAAAGGCTGTTGCGGCGGTTGACAGAATCGTACCACCGCTCTAGCGAGCCTGCTTCCGCGCCTAGGCAGTGCCTTTGGCGATGTTTTTTGCGCGGTCTTGAAGCTTTTAGAAGAAGTGATTGATAGCCATGTTCGCAATCGTGCGCACGGGCGGCAAGCAATACCGCGTCGCCGCCGGAGACAAGATCGTTGTCGAGAAACTCGCTGGTGAAGCGGGTGACAAGGTGACGCTGGATGACGTCCTCTTTGCGAGTGACGCTGGCGAAGTGAAGCCGACGACCGGTCTGACGGTCTCTGCTGAAATCCTGACTCAGGGTCGCGGTGACAAGGTCATCGTCTTCAAAAAGCGTCGTCGGCACAATTATCGTCGTCGCAACGGCCACCGCCAGAGCCTGACGGTCCTGAAGATTCTCGCTGTCGGCGATGCCAAAAAGGCCGCGCCGAAAAAGGCTGAAGCTGCGCCGGTTGAGGCAGCAGCCGAAGCCAAGCCCGCCAAGAAGCCCGCGGCCAAAAAAGCCGCAGCGGCAGAGTAAGGAGTTATTGAGCCATGGCACATAAAAAAGCAGGTGGTTCATCCCGCAACGGCCGCGATTCTGCCGGCCGTCGCTTGGGCGTGAAGAAGTTTGGTGGCGAAACAGTCGTTGCCGGCAACATCATCGTGCGTCAGCGCGGCACGCGCGTCTATCCGGGCGTGAATGTCGGTCTTGGCAAGGATCACACGTTGTTTGCCACCTCGGGTGGCCGCGTGCGCTTCCATGAAGGCCGCCAAGGCCGCAAATATGTATCGGTCGACGCAATGGCGATTGCGGCCGAATAATCGGTGACCCCATATCGGGTCGCCCAAGGGGTGGCCCGAACGTCCGGTACGACCGGACAAGAAGGGAGACGGAACCACCCCGAAGGGGAATGGTCCTGCTCCCTTTTTCTTTGTCTCCCTTCCCGCGGTTCGTCTTGGAAAAGCACCGGCTTTCCCCAAGGTGACCCCGATGTGTCGCACGCCGGTCATATCCGCCGGTTAAGACTGCAACGAGTTGAGGAGATAGCGATGTTCGCGCGTACAAAGCGATTGGTGTTAAGACCCGGCTGGACAGACGATGCCCCGGCGCTTGCCGAGGCGATCGGCCATGAGGCTGTGGCAAAGAAGCTGGCTTGCCTGCCCTGGCCCTATGGCCCAGCAGAAGCGCGCGCCTTTCTGGACCGCCCTTACGACCCGACCGCCCCTCAATTGCTGATCTTCCTGCGCACAGCGGGTAAGCCCCGCCTCATCGGCGGCGTGGGCCTGAACCCGGCCGGGGCGGCGCACGAAATCGGCTATTGGATTGCGCCTGAATATTGGGGCTTGGGCTTTGCGACCGAAGCCGCGGGCGCGCTTGTCGACATGGCCCGGCTAACGCTGCGCCACCCCCGTCTGGTTGCCCGGCATTTCGTCGACAACCCCGCATCTGCCAATGTCTTGCGCAAGCTTGGCTTTACGCGCACCGGCAAGGTGGCGCCGCACCCGTGCGCGGCGCGAGGGCAGGATATTATGGCGGTGGAATATGCCCGCGATCTGATGGTGGATGCAGAAGAGACGGACGCCCCGATGCGAAGCGCGGCCCTGCTCGCTGCTTAAACGCCCAAATCTCCGTCAACGGCGGCGGCAAGGCTTGTTCCATCCAGAATGCGCGCGGTATCGTCGCGGACGATCATCATCGCCTTGCGAATTTCGCACGTTGCCTCGTTCCGGCAGTCCTTGCATTTCTTATAGGCCGTGCGACTGACGCACGGTACCAGCGCCAAGGGCCCTTCAATCACGCGGATGATATCGCCAAAGGAAATCAAATTGGCCGGGCGGGCAAGGTGGAACCCGCCCTGCTTGCCACGCGTGCTGACCACAAGATTTGCGTTCTTCAGTTCGGCAAGAATGATTTCCAGAAACTTGCGCGGAATGACAGCTTCTTGTGCAATGCGGCTCATCGGCACGGGTGCCGCGCCTGCGGGTTCGCGTGCAAGCAGAAGCATCGCACGCAAGCCATAGCGGGACCGTTGGGTGAGCATTTAAATACCCTAGCGGTGAGTAGAGATTAGAACAAGCCCATCGCTTGGCCGCATCGGGGTTTAAATCTGCGGCACGCCCGCCTATATCAGTTGAGCCGGGTTCGCCCGGCTATGGTGATAAACTGTGCCGTGAAATAGATGCAGCGGACCCGGGGGCGGTACCCGGCGGCTCCACCATCTCCTCCGCTTGCGGGCGAAGGGCATGACGGGGCCGAACTAGGATCGACGTGTATTGAAAGACGGTATTTTTACCCGGCCTGAATGCGCCGTAAAACCGTTCAAAACCTATAAGTGCCAACGATAACGAAGCACTTGCTCTGGCTGCGTAACTAAGGGCCTTCGTGGCTTAAAGTTACCCAAATAGAACGCGGCACGGACTGCGCCGGGCAACAGAAGCAGAAACCAGCGGCCCGGGGGTGCCGGGCAACAGAAACCCCCACCCCTTTACCGCTCAATCGACCTAGGCCTTAACGCTGGGCTGGCCGGACGCGCCAAAGACGAAACGGACTGTCGGCGGGAAGCGGCATAGGCTCTAGCCAGTCCGGCGTTTGGCCCTTTTGCAACTGAGCCAGAAACCCCTTTGGGCCGGCCTTGAGGTGATTATTCCCCTCTGCCATTCCCGGACAGATCAGGACATAGCCCGCATGATGCGCACGGATGATGCGCTGCGCCCGATCAGGGTCGCCCCGAAAGGCCGAAAAGACATCCAGGATCGCCGCGCCGTTTCGATGATAAGGCCCGGCAATGGCCTTATGCGGGGTCATGGCGATAAGCCGGGGGGACAGATCAACAAAAGTAAACATGGTGCCCGGCTGAACGCGCGCAATGGGCCGCAGGGCGGCAAGCGTGGTGCACCGGGCAGATGCCTGCCGGGCACGCGCGGTGACAGACGGGCTGGACGCAGGCTTGGCGGGCATCACCAACGGCGCGACCGCACCGCTGATCGGCACGACAATTCCCGAAAGCAGGATGAAGGCGGCGATGGGTCCAAAAGCACGCACCGCGTAAACGCGCGACCGCGCCAGCCCCGGCACAAGCTGCATCATCAGCGCAGTGGCGCCCGGGATCGACAAGATCTGGGCCGCAGGACCCGCGCGCATCTGCCAAAAGAGCATGGCCAACGCGGCAGCGCCGAGCACCGCAAACTGGCCCCAGACGCGCCATTGCGCCCGATCCCGCCAGATCATCACCAGACTTCCCAAAAGGCCCAGCACCGGCAGCGCTGCAATGCTGATCGCGGCATTGGCATCAAGCTTGTAAAGCGGGCGCACCTCTGAAATCTGCATGAACCAGTCGCGATACAGCGCATCGGACAGGCCTTCGGGCCGGCCAAGGCATTGCGGCCACGCCCCTGCGAAAAAGACGGCAACCAACAGCGCCGACAGCACCGCCGCCGCAATCCGCATCGGCAGCCGCCGCGCCGAGAGCGCCGGAAGCACCACGAGCAAGGCCCCGGCGAGGACCAAGGTCGACAGCCAGACCGGGGTCAGCGCATCGCAGCGCGGCGCGCGATTGGCTTGCGACGCAAAGACCGCAAAGCCAAGTGCCGTGCCAAGGGCAAGCGCCAGCCCATAAGCGCGCAGGCGTGCCGCCTGATCGACATCCATCAACCAACGCAGCCCCACCAACCCGCCGCACAATGCCAGATAGGGCAGCATCTCCAGCCCCACCGATAGCGACGCCGCGGTCGCCAGACCAACGGTGAGCCCACCGCGTCGCGCTTCGGGATCGGCCAGCCCTGCCAGCGCCAGCGCCAGAAACGCCAATTGCCAGCCATGATGATCGATACGAACTGGCAGGAACATTCCCAAGGCTGCGGCACCGCTGCACAACAACGCCACCGCAAAAAGCCATGCAGCGCCGCCCAGCAATCGCCGTGCGACCAGCGTGACGCCCAGCATGGCCACGCCCAGCGGGAACAGCGGCGCCACCCCAATGGCAATTTTTTCTGCCATAAGCCGCCCAAGAAATGGCGACAGTCCAGCCATAATCCCGCCAAGGGGCAAGTCTGGCAGCCGCGACCAGTGGATGTTGGCGCCGCCCGGCGGGTCCAGCTTATACTGGCGCAGATCATACCAGCCTTGCCCTGCCAGCCAGGCTTTAACCTGTGCCAGCCGCAAATTATCATCGGTATCGGCAAGGATCAGATAATCGATATTCTGCCAGCGAAAAGCGATCAAAACGGCGGCAACGACCAGCCAAAGGCCCAGAAGCTGCTGCGCCCAATTCAGGCGAGGAAGTGGTTTGCCCGTTTGCATGTGCGGTCGAGACGCTTAAAGGCTCCGCTCGAAAGGGCAAGGGGCGAGCGTGACGCGGTTCGGAACAAGCGACAAGGCGCGATTATTGGGTCAGGTCATCCGCTTCGGCGTGGTGGGCCTTGCCCTCACCTTTTGCGTGGCCGGCGCCTATTGGGCCATCGCTGATCTTTTCCATGTCGATCCGATGGTGTCGATGACGCTGGTCTATGTTGTTTTCACCGGCATTGGCTATGTGATGCACAGCCGCATCAGCTTTCGCGATCATGGCCAGCGCGATCGCGTTCATATCCGGACCATCCGCTTCTTCATCACCAATGGCATTGGTTTTTTGTCCAACCAGTTCTTCGTCTGGCTGCTCGTCAAGCATTTGGGCGGGCCAACCTGGTGGCCGGTGATCCCGATTATCTTCGTTACGCCCGCCCTGACCTTCACGCTCAACCGGCGCTGGGTGTTCGGATGAGCATTGCACTTGCCGCGCTGACGGCGCTAGAGGGGGCAGGAAGCCATGCCACTATCCGATAACTCCCCGCCCGTCCTGTCCGTCATTGTCCCGGTCAAGGATGAAGAAGAGGCGATTGCGGCCTTTGTCACGCGCGTCAGTGCGGTCATCGAGCAGCTGTCTGATCCGGCCGCCAGCTCGTACGAAATCCTCTTCATTGATGATGGCAGCACCGATGGCACGATGGCCGCAATCGCTGCCGCGCATCTTGGCAATGCCCGGGTGCGGGCCATTTCCCTGTCGCGCAATTTTGGCAAGGAAGCCGCACTGTCTGCCGGGCTGGACCATGCCCGGGGCGCAGCCGTCGTCCCGATGGACGTGGACCTTCAGGACCCGCCTGAGGTGCTGGGCGATATGATTGCCAAATGGCGCGCGGGCTATGACACGGTTTACGGCGTCCGCCGCGACCGCGCGACCGACAGCCTGCCCAAGCGGCTGTCCGCCGACCTCTATTACAAGACCCATAATCTTTTGAGCACCGACAAGATCCCCGATCATGCCGGGGATTTCCGCCTGCTGGACCGGCGCGTGGTGGATGTCATCTGCCGCCTGCCCGAACGCAACCGCTTTATGAAGGGCCTGTTCGCGTGGAGCGGCTTCAAGTCGACCTCGGTCGAATATGTCCGGGCGGAACGGACTTTGGGGACAACCAAGTTCCGGCCGTGGAAGCTCTGGACGCTGGCGCTGGATGGTATCACCTCCTCCTCGACCGCCCCGTTGCGCATCTGGACCTATGTGGGCGCGATCGTCGCGGCCTGTTCGTTCATCTTCGCGCTGTTCATCATCACCAAGGCGCTGTTTTTCGGCATTTCGGTGGCCGGCTATGCCTCGCTGATGGTGGCGGTCCTGTTTTTTGGCGGGTTGCAGCTTTTGTCGCTGGGCATTCTTGGCGAATATGTCGGGCGGATTATGATCGAAGCCAAGCAACGCCCGCTTTACATCATCCGCGATGCGATTGGCCTTGCCGGCGACGAGATCGCCCAACCGCCTGGAAAGAACTGACATGGACCGCGACGTTTATGATCGCATGGCGCTGCATGACGCGACCCATTGGTGGTATGTGGCGCGGCGGCGCATTCTGGCCGGGCTGATTGCCAAACGCATCCGCCCCGCCTCGGGCGCGCGCATCCTCGAAGTCGGCTGCGGGACTGGGCATAATTTTGATATGCTTGGCCAGTTTGGGACAGTCGATGCCATCGAGATTGACGATGGCGCGCGGGCCCTTGCCGAAACCCGGCTTGGTCGACCCATTCTTGTTGCCCCGCTGCCGGAACTGACCGGGATTGCGGACGCCAGCTATGACATGATCGCGCTGCTCGATGTGCTGGAGCATATTGAGGACGATGAAGCCTCGCTTGCCAGCCTGCGCCGCAAGCTGAAGCCGGGCGGCAAGATTTTGCTAACCGTCCCGGCCAATCCGTGGATGTGGAGCGCGCATGATCGGGCGCACCACCATCACCGCCGCTACACCAAGGCCGGGTTAGCCAAGGTGGCGCGCAAGGCCGGCCTGACGATTGAGATGCTTAGCCCCTTTAACAGCTTGTTATTCCCGGTGGCGGCCGCCGCACGTTTGGTCGGCAAGCTGGTGGGCAAGACGACAAGCGACGATCAGATGCCCGTAGCCCCAGTCAATGCCATGCTAACGCGCATCTTTGGCCTAGAGCGCCATCTTCTGGGCCGGGTGCCCCTGCCGGCCGGGGTGTCTTTGGTCGCTATCCTGTCGTGACAACCCGATAAAGCGCGCTGCGCCCTGCCCGCCATACCGGGACAAGGCCGGTCATATCTGCCGGGGCATCCGGCTGCTGGATCACCCAGACATAATCCACCGCGTCCCGCGGGATAAGCGCGATTGCACGGCCAAAGGCGCGGCGTTCAGGACGTTCACAGCGCGGCTCAACAACAAATTGCGACGGGTCAGCCAAAAAGGGCGCCGTCGCACGATAACGCACCGAAATCAGCTGCGCGCCCGCGGCCTGCCATTGATCATTCACAAAGGCGTGGCGGCGGATGATCGCAAGGCTTGGCAGATGGTCAAGCCGATGCACCGCCCATTCCGGGGCACAGGGTTTGCCAACAAGCGCGACAACACGGGCACCCGCCGGAAGGTGATCGATCGCCCCGACTTCCGCGCGGTAGCTTTCATTATATAGAACCATGCTATAGGTGGTTGCGCCCAGCCGCAGCCCGTAAAAGGCCAGCGCCGCCACCGCGACAGGCGATGCGCCCGACAGCATCGGTCCGATCGCCAGAACAGCGACCGCCAGCATATATGGCAATAGCCGCATATCGGCATAGGCGGACCCCAACAGCGCGTGCGGCAACAGCAAATAGAAAAGCGCCAGAACCAAGGCCGCAAGCGCCAGCGGCAAGCCGGAAGGGCGCTGCCACTGCCACGCCCAGCGCCCCAGCGCGCCAAAAAGGACAAGCAGCAGCAGGATCAGGCTGAGTTGGTCAAAAGTCGACCAACGGTCGCGCAGGACGCTCTCCACCCAGCGCGCCTTGATCGCAAAGTTAAACCAGCCATGCGCAAAAGGCTGGCCGCCTGCCCCGCCGGCGGAAAAGGTTAATAGCATCGGCACCAGGGGCGGGAGCAAACACAGGCTATGGGCCACCGCCCGGCCAATGGCGCGGACACCCGCTTGGTCAAACAGGCCCGCGCGAACCAGCTCGACACAGCCGACCAGAACGCACAACAACGCCCAGCCATAGATATGGGCGGTCCATAAGAGCAGCGACACGCCTAGAAAAAGGACGAAGCGCAGGCGGTAAAAGCCCCGCCGTCCAAGCCAAAGCCAGAGTGCAAAGGCAAGAAAGGCCAGCGCCATTGCCAGCGCAAAATTCACAAAGCCCCACAGGAAAGGATAGGACCAGAGCAGCGGCAGCGCCAGAAAGGCGGTGGCGGGGATCCGCCCATGAACTTCGCGCGCAACCGCCAAGAACCCGGCCGCGCCCAGCATGGGAATGGCAACCACCGTCCATTTGGTCGCCGCTTCTACGCCGAAGACCGGCGCCAAGACCTGAACGAGAAGGTCAACACCCAGATTGCCGATCCAATGCCAGTCGAACGCATACCAGCGGGCGAGCAACGGCGAATGACCGGCATCGACCTGGACCGCATAACGCCCCATATGGGCCGGCAAATCGATCAGCGGCGGCACCAGCGGATGCCAAAGCGGCATCCCGGCGAGAAAAACGACCAGCAGCAGAAGCGCGGGATGGCCCCACCAGTCTTTCTGCCGAGGATCAGCCACCCGGGCGATCCTTGGTCTTAAAGGCCGCCGCGCCGCCCAAGAAGTCGCAGCCGCAGCGCATTGAGCTTGATAAAGCCTTGTGCGTCACGCTGATCATAGGCGCCAGCATCATCCTCAAAAGTCACAATCTTTTCAGAATAAAGCGACATGGGCGACTTGCGACCAACAATATGGACGCCGCCCTTATACAGCTTCAGCCGCACCGTGCCCGTTACATGATGCTGGCTATGATCAATCGCAGCCTGAAGCATCTCGCGCTCGGGCGAGAACCAGAAGCCGTTATAAATCAGCTCGGCATATTCCGGCATCAGCTTGTCTTTAAGATGTGCGGCCCCGCGATCCAGCGTGATCTGTTCAATGCCACGATGCGCCAGATGCAGGATCGTGCCGCCCGGCGTTTCATACATCCCGCGCGACTTCATGCCGACAAAGCGGTTCTCCACCAGATCAAGCCGGCCAATGCCGTGCCGCTTGCCATAATCATTCAGCTTGGCGAGCAGGGTCGCGGGCGACAGGCCTTCACCATTGATCGCAACCGCATCGCCGCGCTCAAAATCCACCGTGATATATTCAGGCGTATCGGGCGCGTTTTCCGGATGGTCGGTGCGCGAATAGACATAGTCCGGCACTTCTTCCCACGGATCTTCCAGCACCTTGCCCTCGGACGAGGTGTGAAGCAGGTTCGCGTCGGTCGAAAACGGGCTTTCGCCCCGCTTGTCGCGCGGGATCATAATCTGGTGCTGTTCGGCAAATTCAATCAGACGCGTGCGGCTTGTCAGATCCCATTCGCGCCACGGCGCGATCACCTTGATGTCGGGGTTGAGGCCATAATAGCCCAGTTCAAAGCGCACTTGGTCATTGCCCTTGCCGGTCGCGCCATGGCTGACGGCATCGGCGCCCACTTGCTTGGCGATCTCAATCTGCCGCTTGGCGATCAACGGCCGCGCGATCGAGGTGCCGAGCAGGTACAGGCCTTCATACAGCGCATTGGCGCGCATCATCGGGAAGACGAAGTCTTTCACAAATTCTTCGCGCAGATCTTCGATGAAGATATGCTCTTCCTTCACGCCCGCCTGACGCGCCTTTTGCCGGGCGGGTTCAATCTCTTCGCCCTGCCCCAGATCGGCCGTGAACGTCACGACTTCGCACTGATAGGTCTGTTGCAGCCATTTCAGGATGACGCTGGTGTCGAGACCGCCCGAATAGGCAAGGACAACCCGCTTGATATCGGCGGTGGAAGATTGGGTCATGGGCTGCTGTTCCTGTTGGCGCAAAATACGCAAGCGCGCCTAGGGGCAATACCCCATGAAAGCAATATTTGCGGCAGAGAAAAACCCCGCAGCACGCGGCCGCGGGGTTAAGGCTCCAGGGAGGTCTGGGAACGAAGGGAGGTGGCGGCCTCCGCCCGGTGGGGAGCGCGGAAGCCGCCGCGCCAATCTCTCTATCCAGAGAGATTAGCGAAGCAGGTTCAGCACACCTTGCTGGCTCTGGTTCGCCTGAGCGAGCATCGCGGTGGACGCCTGGGCCAGGATTTGCGCCGAGGCGAGCTTTGTCGTTTCCAGCGAAAAATCAGTATCTTCGATCCGCGACTTGGATTCAGCGAGGTTGGTGACGGTCGAGGTCAGGTTGTTGACGGTCGAGTCGAGACGGTTCTGCACCGCACCCAGCTTCGCCCGTTCTGAAGCCACCGTGTTGATCGCGGTGTCGAGCGTGGCAAGCGCCGAGCTGGCGCCTGTATCGCTCGAAATATCGAGCGCCGCCACCGCAAGGCCGCCGGTGCCAGCCTGAAGATTGGCGATCTTTACATTGATCGATTCGCCGGTGTTGACGCCAGTCTGGATGGCGATGCCCGCCGTCGTCGTCGATCCATCCAGCGGCTTGATGCCGTTAAAGTCCGACCGCGAGGCGATGTCGCCAATTTGCGCGATAAGGGCGGTAAATTCAGAATGCAGCGCCGTACGATCGGTGGACGCCGCCGTGCCGCTTGAAGATTGCACGGCCAGTTCGCGCATCCGGACCAGCACGTTCGAAATCTCGGCCATGCCGCCTTCCGCCGTCTGCACCAGCGAGATGCCGTCATTTGAATTGCGGATGGCCTGTGTCAGGCCACGGATCTTTGCATCCATACGGGTCGTGATGGCGAGGCCGGCCGCATCGTCGCGCGCCGAATTGATGCGCTTGCCGCTCGACAGGCGCTGCATGGAGGTATCGAGCGCAGCAGTGGCTTGGCGGCTGACATTGTGCGCCCGCAGGGCGCTGACGTTCGTGTTGATGACAGTCATGTTCTTCCTTTCCAACGGCAACGCCCGGGGCATCGAGCAGTCACGAGGCCCTTAACGGCGGCAGGGCGACAGGCGTTTAGCCGGGCCTGTCAGCTTTTCGACATCAAGCGATGGATGGGATTTACGATCAGTCACTTAGCAGCACTGGCACAGGCTTTGCTTTGAGGAACACGGGCGCGTTCTGCCCGGGCTAGTGAGGCGTGGCGTAACGAATGACGAGCATTGATACCGGCCGATTGATGCAGATGCGGTCGAGCATTCTGAACCAGAATGCCGCGCTTCAGCGCGCCACAGGCGCACGCCCCGCTGCCGAGCCATTGGTCCCCGCCGCCGCGACCGAGCCCAAGGCCGACAGCTTCGGCGCCACGATGGTGGACGCCTTGCAGGCCGTCAACGCCCAACAGGCCAAAGCTGCGGGGCTCGGCCCGGTCGAGCACGGGCGCGCGCGTCGTGTTTGAGCTGGAGCGCCGGCTTGCGCGCCTGTTGTCGCAGCCGCTTGTCAGCACCACCCAAGGGCCGCGGACCTTGGCGGACATTGGCGTTCAGACCAATCGCGACGGGTCGGTCACATTGGATAGCAAGCGGCTGGACACGGCATTGAAGGCGGCGCCCGATGCGGTCGCCGCGCTTTTTTCGCCCCTGCGCGATGCTACGCACTCGGACACAACCGATCCCGGCATTAGCGGCGCTGTTCAGGCGCTCCGGACCTCGCTGCTTTCAGCCAATGGCCCGGTCGATATCCTCAAGGCCCGGCTTCAAAAGACGCTGGATGCCCTTGGCGTGCAGCGCACCAAGGTTGAAAGCGATGCGACCGCCTATAAGGATCGGCTGACCCGGACCTTCAGCGGGATGGACACGCGGGTGGCCGCGCTCAAGGCCACCCAATCCTATCTTGAACAGCAGATCGCCCAATGGAACAAATGAAGATAGCCCACCCCAGCGAGGCCCGGGCGCATTATGCTCAGCTGGCCTATGCTGCCCGGATCGAAGCCGCGTCGCGGCATGAACTGGTGGCGATCCTTTATGAAGAATTGCTGCTGGCCTTTGATCTGCTGCGCCATGCGCTGCGATCTGCCGACCGGGTTCGGGCGAATGCGCATTTTGGCCGGGCGACGAGTATTTTGCACAGCCTGCTTGCCGGGCTTGATCTGGATCAGGGAGGACCGCTCGCCCAAAGTCTTGCCCAAATCTATCACAGCGCCCTCGCCGAAATCGCCCGGCTACGCCTGTCGCAAGATGCGGATCGGGTGGCGGCGCTGCAACAGGCATTTGGCGATCTGTCTGACAATTGGGCGCGGATCGCTGCCTAGCACCTGCGCCTTTGGGGGGACTTGATTGGGACGCCCAATCCGGCCATCGCCACAGGATGAAGCGGCTCTTCATCTTCGGGCTTGGCTATGCGGCCAGCTATATCGCGCGCGCGGCGCTGCATGCGGGCTTTGACGTTGTCTCAACCGGGTCTGCCGGCACGCTGCGCTTTGACGATCACGCCTCGGTCCGCCTTGCGCTGGCCAGTTCAAGCCATGTGCTGTCGTCTGTGCCCCCTATGGCCGATGGGGATCCGGTCCTCACCGAATATGGTGATGTGTTGCAACAGCGGCCAGAGCTTGTGCTGGCCTATTTGTCGTCCACCGGGGTCTATGGCGATGCGGGCGGCGCCTGGGTGGATGAAACGGCGCCCATTAAGGGCCGCCGGGCCAACCGCAACGATGCCGATCAGCACTGGCTGGCGCTTGGTGCGCGCGTCTACCGCCTGCCAGGAATCTATGGTCCCGGGCGCTCGGCGCTCGATCGGGTGGCCGAAGGCCGGGCGCATCGGATTGCGCTGCCCGATCAGGTGTTCAGCCGCATTCATGTTGCCGATATTGCTTCGGGGGTGATGCGGGGTTTTGAGGCACCGCCCGGCGCCTATAATCTGGCAGATGACCATCCCGGCCCGCAAAATGACGTGATCGCCTATGCCTGTGCAATGCTGGGCCTACCCACTCCGCCCTTGCAGACAATGGACGAGGCCAATTTATCGCCTATGGCGCGCGCCTTTTATGCCGAAAACCGCCGCGTCGCCAATGGCAAGGCCAAGCGCGTACTCGGTTGGGCGCCGCTCTACCCCGATTATGTCTCAGGCCTCGCGGCGTGCCACGCCGGACGATGACGGGGCAAGGGCAACGACCATGCCGACCAGCACCACCACCCCGCCAAAAATGGTCAGCGGGGCCCAGCGATAGCCTTCGAAAAAGGTGGAAATCGCCATGGCGATAATTGGGATCAGCACGCTCGAAAATCCGGCTTTGGCTGGCCCGATATCGCGGATCAGCCCAAAATAAAGCGTAAAGGTCAAGGCACTCGCGGCGATCGACAAATAGCCAAGGCCCAAAGCATAACCAAGGCCGTGGCCAAAAACGGGCGGGCCGGCCGTCCACCAGGACCAGGCGGCGTTGACCAGTGTCCCAGCCAGCATGGCCCAGCCCAAAAGGCTCATCACCGGAAAGGTCCGCGCCCGCGCCGAGGCCTGCATGACGTTGGAAATGGAAGCCGCCATGACCCCGCCGATCGTCAGGCCAACGCCAAGCAATGTCTGGGCGGTTGACGACGGGTCGGCCTGAACTTCGTGCAGAAAAAGCAAGCCCACCCCAGCCATCGCGAGCAGCGAGCCGAACAGAAAGCGCCCGCTGAACCGCGCACCCAGGAAGACCCGCGCCAACACGGCATTGGGAATGACCAGCAGAGCAAATACCACGGCCACCAGCCCAGATGTCACACGGTGTTCCGCCGCGTAGACAAGGTTGAAATTAAAGGCGAACTGCAGCACGCCGATCACCGCGGCAAAGCCAAGCTCGGGCCATGTAAAGCGCACGCGCTGCCCGTTAAACGCCGCCGTCGCCAGCATCACCAGCCCGGCAATCAGGAAGCGATATGTCACGGACCAACTGGCCGGCACATCGGCAATCTGGCTACGGATGACAAACCAGGTCGATCCCCAGATCAGCGTGACCACAAGAAAGGGAATGAGCACCCGGGGGTGAAAGAAAGAGGGCGGCGCCGATGTCATAAAGCGGCAATCGCCGCCGCGAAGGCCGCAATCTCAGCATCGGGCTGGTCCCAGCTGACGACAAAGCGGACTTCGCCCTGCGCCCAATCGTAAAAGTCAAAGCCCTGCGCGCGCAGCCGGGCGGCCTCATCCGGCGTCATCCGGGCGAATACTTCGTTGGCTTCCACGGGATGGATCAGCCGGTTACCGCAGGCCAAAGCCAGTTGTTGCGCCCCGGCATTGGCGGCCCGTGCATTGGCCAGCCACACATCCTCCTTAATCAGGGCGATAATCTGCGCCGCCAGATAGCGCCCCTTGGACAGAAGATGCCCAGCCCGCTTGCGCCGCTCTATAACCCCAGCAGCTTTGGCCTTATCAAAATAGACCAGGCATTCTGCCGACATGCCGCCGTTTTTGGCAAAGCCAAATGACAGCACGTCCACGCCCGCCTGCCAGGTAACCGCCGCGGGCGTACAGCCCAGCGTCGCCACCGCATTGGCAAAACGCGCGCCGTCCATATGGAAGCCTAGGCCGTGCGCCTTGGCGACTTCTCCCAAGGCGGCCACTTCATGTGGCGCATAGACCCGGCCATATTCGGTCGCATTGGTGATGGATAAGGCGTGGGGCTGCGCCCAGTGGACACCGCCCGGCGTGGCCGCCAACTTGGCCGCCAGCGCCTCGGCGGTTATTTTCGCACCGGCCCCGTCGATCAACGCCAGCTTGGCGCCATGGGTGAAGAATTCCGGCGCGCCGCATTCATCATTCTGGATATGGGCATCCTGATGGCACAGGACACTGCCATAAGGCGGGCACAGGCTTGCCAACGCCAGCGCATTGGCTGCGGTTCCGGTAGAGACCCAGATCGCCGTCGCCTCAGTTTCAAACAGGTCCGACATCAGCCCGTCAAGCGACCGGCTCAGGGCATCGCCATCATAAGCAGTATCGACATGATTGGCCTCGACAAGCGCGGCCATAACAGCCGGGTGCACGCTGGCGGCATTATCAGAAAAGAAGCGCATGGAGAGCGTCTTGGCCCCGAGTTACGGGCGGGTCAACCAGATCGAAGGGCAATGGTGCTGCTGGCGAGGATTGAACTCGCGGCCTCTCCCTTACCAAGGGAGTGCTCTACCACTGAGCTACAGCAGCGCGACCATTAAGCAGGCGTCCCGGCACGCCGGAAAACCGCGATGACGCGCGCCTATGGACAAAAGCTATGGACGGGTCAAGCGCATCACGCCAAATGGGCGTGAAATGAGCAAGAATGATCCCGAACGTGCCCGCCGCCTTGCCGAAGCGCTGCGCGCCAATCTGAAGAAGCGCAAGGCCCCCAAAGAGCGCCCGGCGGCCGACGGAACAGCGGGCAAGGATTGCCCTCAGCCCAGCGATCGGCAGGCCTGATCCAGCCAGTCGCGCGCCGCGCCATCCAATTGCGGGCCAATAATGTCGCGCACCTTGGCGTGATACTCGTCCCACCAGCGCAGCTCTTCGCGGGTCAACAGGCTAGTATCCACCAACGTCCGGTCAATCGGCGCAAAGGTCAGCGTTTCAAAGCCCAGATAGGCGCCTTCTGCCCCGGCAATGTCGCGCGCTTCCACCAGCACAAGATTTTCCGTGCGGATGCCATAGGCGTCGGTCTTGTAATAGCCGGGTTCGTTGGAAAGGATCATGCCGGCTTGCAGCACCTCGTCCGTCCCCGCCTGACCACCGGCACCTTTGCCAATCCGCTGCGGGCCTTCGTGCACCGAAAGAAAGGCGCCCACGCCATGGCCGGTGCCATGCGCATAATCGAGCCCGGCCTCCCACAGATACATGCGCGCCAGCGTATCAAGCTGGCTGCCGCGCGTCCCCGCCGGAAAGACCGCGCGCGCGAGGGCGATATGGCCCTTGAGCACGCGGGTGAACCGGTCCTTCATTTCGGCTGTGGGGTCGCCCGGGCCGATCCAAATGGTGCGCGTGACGTCGGTTGTCCCATCAAGATACTGCCCGCCCGAATCGACCAGATAGATGCTGTTCGGTTCCACCGCGCGATTGCTCGCCTCATCCACCTTATAATGGCAGATCGCCGCATTTGGCCCCGCGCCCGAAATCGTATCGAACGACAGGTCAACCAGCTTGCCCGTTGCCTGCCGGAGTTCTTCCAGCTTGGCCGCGGCCGACAATTCGGTCTGCCCGCCTTTGGGCGCTTGGGTCGTCATCCAGTGAAGGAAGCGCGTCAGCGCCGCACCATCGCGCTTCTGCGCGGCACGGTGGCCAGCCTGCTCTACCGGATTCTTAATCGCCTTGGGCAGAACCGTCGGGTCGCGCCGCTCAACAATCTCTGCCCCGCCCTGCGCCAATCGCGCAAAGATCGCCGCGACAGCCCGCTCTGGGTCAACGGCAACGCGCTTGCCCGAAAGCGCCGCCAGCGCAGGCGTAAAGGCCGCCCGGTCATGGAGGCGCACCGCATTGCCCAGATGCTGGACAATGGCATCATCAACCTTGGCGGGATCGACATAAAGATCGGCCGTCCCGTCCTTGTTCAACACAGCAAAGGATAGCGCGACGGGCGTCCGCTCCACATCATTGCCGCGAATATTGAACACCCAGGCCACCGAATCGAGCGCGCTGATAATCGCCGCGTCCAGCTTTTCCTGCACCAGCCAGTCCGCCACCTGCTGGCGCTTATCGGCAGAGCTTTGACCCGTATACTGGTCTTCCAGCACGCGCAGCTTGGCCGGCGAAGGTGCCGGCTGATCGGCCCAGACCTGATCCACCGGATTGTGATCAACCGCGACCAATTCTGCCCCCTTAGAGGCCAGCGCCTTGGTCGCCGCTTCCACCCAAGCCTTGGTGTGAAGCCAGGGGTCATAGCCGATTCGGCCGCCTTGGGGCGCGTGCACGCCCAGCCATTGAGAGATGCTTGTCTCCAGCGTGGATTGATAGGACCAAAGCCGGCCATCTACCTGCTCGCGCACCTGAATGGTGTAACGCCCGTCAACAAAGATCGCCGCCTCCTGCGGCAGCACAACAGCCGCCCCGGCAGAGCCGCCAAAGCCCGTCAACCAAGCCAGCCGCTGGGCATAGGCCCCCACATATTCCGACATATGCTCATCGCAGATCGGGACGACAAAGCCATCAAGACGATCCGCCTTCAACTGATCGCGCAAAGCGGCAAGGCGGGCTTCATAAGTGGACATGCAAGGTCTTTCGAAAAGGCGTAAGGGAATGGCCAGAATATAGATCGTGTCGGGTGCTGCGCAAACCCCCTGCCTAAGCCACCGATGCGTTCAGACGGTCGACCGCTTCGGCATAATCAGACATGAAGTCCTGCACCACGGACCGCGCCGATACGATATTGTCGACCAGCCCGACGCCTTGACCGACAAAATAGGTCACCAGGGCGCGCGCCTGATCATTGCCGCCTTCGGCTGATTTGGTGGCTTTGTGGATCGCGGGCTCGGCAATCAGCGATTGCATGGGCATAGGCAGCGCACCCGGGCTGTCGGGCCCTTCCCATGCCTCGGTCCAGGCCGAGACCAGCTGGCGCGAATATTTGCCCGTGCGCCCCTTGGATCGCACCGTATCGCGCGAGCGGGCAGCGACCATCTTCTCACGGAAAATCTGGGAACATTCGCTTTCAGTCGTGGCGAGCCAGACCGAGCCGGTCCATGCGCCCGCAGCCCCCATCGCCATGCAGGCGGCCATTTGCGCACCGGTCATAATGCCGCCGGCCGCCAGCACCGGCACATCATGCCCGGCCGCCTTCAAGGCCCGCACGACTTCGGGGATCAGCACAATCGTTGAAACTTCGCCGCAATGGCCGCCCGCCTCGCCGCCTTGCGCCACAATGACGTCGCAGCCCGCCTCGGCAAGACGCAGTGCGTGCTCTTTCGCGCCGGCAAGCGCCCCCACCGGCACATTATGCGCCCGGCCCATCTCGATCATTTCCTTGGGCGGCACGCCCAGCGCATTCACGATCATGCGGATCGGGTGGTTGAAGGCAACGCGCAGCAGTTCCATCGCTTCTTCCGGCCAAAAGGGCGGCGGCGCATCCTCGCTGCGGGCGCGGGCGTGCTCGCCGGCGCTTTCCACCCCATGAGACTTCAGCAGATGATCAACAAAGTCACGATGCTGCTGCGGTATCCGCTCTGCCAATTTTTTGGAGGTCAGATCCTTTTCATGCTTCACGCTCAGATTTTCAGGGATCAGCACATCGATGCCATAGGGCTTGCCGTCGACATGGGCGTCGATCCATTGCAGCTCCACCTCCAGCTCTTCCGGGTTGAAGGCGGTTGCGCCCAGCACGCCAAAGCCACCTGCCTTGGACACGGCAGCCACCACATCGCGGCAATGGCTGAACGCAAATAACGGGAACTCGATACCCAGACGGGCGCACAACGCATTGGTCATATTTGCCTCTCCTTATTGGCCGTGTATCACCAAGCGGATCGGGGAAAACAAGTATGTCCAAAGCGTCCTACATTCTTATTGCGCTGGTTCTGGGGCTTGGCCTTGGGATGCTGCTCGATTCCAGCCATCATGGCCTGACCGAATTTGCCGATATTACCGGCACGCTCTGGCTCAATGGCCTCAGGATGACGGTGGTGCCGCTGGTGGTCGCGCTGCTGGTCACCGGGATAGCGCAGACGGCCGCAGCCGCCCGCGCGGGCAAGCTCGCCCTACGCGCCGTGGTGACGATGATGGTTATCCTCTGGGGTTCGGCCACGATCGCCGCGTTTGTGACCCCGGCGCTGCTAACGGCCTTTCCGATGCCGGTAGAAGCGGGAGCCGCGCTCAAATCCGCGCTCTCATCGGCGCCGGCGCCGGGCGAGGTGAAACCCTTTGCCGATTTTGTCCGGGCGATCGTGCCAACCAACCCGATCAATGCCGCCGCCAATGATGCGATCCTGCCGCTGATCATTTTCACCATGGCCTTTGCCTTTGCGGTGATCCGCCTGCCGGAAGAAAAGCGCAAGCTGATCGGCGGCGTGTTTGAAGCCGTGGGCGATGCGATGCTGATTGTCATCAACTGGGTCTTGGCCATTGCCC
Organism: Chakrabartia sp.; assembly: GCA_046074265.1. GTDB lineage: Bacteria > Pseudomonadota > Alphaproteobacteria > Sphingomonadales > Sphingomonadaceae > Aquisediminimonas. Next base: position 58,008 of record JBJTNW010000012.1, on the reverse strand, counting down.
CGCTTGGCGTCTTTGCGCTGGCTTATGTGGTCGGCGCGAAAGCGGGCGCGGCCGCGCTTGGCGCCCTTGCCCATTATGTGGCGATTGTCACGGCAACAGGCAGCGTTATCTGGATCTTGTCGTTCGGGCTGGCGCTCTTTGGGGCGGGCATTGGCCCGCTGCGCTTCTTCCGCGCGGCCATTCCGGCGCAGGCGGTGGCGATTTCCACGCAATCCTCTTTGGTCTCGCTGCCCGCCATGCTGCGCGGGGTGGCAAGCTTGGGCGTTCCGGCGGCCACCGCCGATCTGGTGATGCCAACCGCGGTGGCCATCTTCCGCGCAACCGGCCCGGCGATGAACCTCGCCGTCGCCATCTATGTCGCGCACTGGATGGGGATTGAGCTTTCCCCCTGGGCGCTGGTGGCGGGCGTTGCGGCGGCGGCCACAACCACCTTGGGCGCGGTTAGCCTGCCCGGTACCGTCAGCTTTGTGACGTCCATTGCCCCCATCTCCATGGCGATGGGCGTGCCGGTAGAGCCGCTGGCGCTGCTGGTCGCAGTTGAGACCTTCCCCGATATCATGCGGACCTTGGGCAATGTCACGATGGACATGGCCGTGACCGCCACCGTTTCAAAGCGCGCCGGGGACGCGCCCGACCCCGGCTAGGGGTGCAGCCAGACCCAGATACCGGCCGTCGGCGCACCAAGCATCGGGTGCACATAGGTCGCGCCCAGCCAGATGACCGTGCCGATCAGGACGAGGCGCAGGCCGGGCCAACCCGTCGCCCAGAGCGCCTTGCCCGTCAGTTGGCGAGCATAAGGCAAGAAGCTGGTCCGTGCCGACCAGTCCTTCCAGGCAGAGCCCATGAGTGCGGCCTTTTTGCGGTCCTGCCCGGCCGAGCCCCCCAGCGCGAGGATCAGGATACCTGCCGTCAGCACCAGTTGCGCCGCATAAGGCGCGACCAGCGCATGGGCGATGGCCCACAGCGCAAAGCCCCACATCATCGGGTGACGGGTGATTTGAAATACGCCGCGCGCGGGTTGGACCGCCAGCTTTTCGGCCCCAGGCGCAGGCATGGCCGGATTGCCGATCAGCGACCCCGTAAAGAGGATCGCCCCTTCCAGCATCAAGAGGCTGGCAAGCGCCCAAAGGCCATCCCCGACGGCCCAGAGCGGTGCGGTGGCCGGCGCGGCGCGAAACGCCATCACGGCCCAGCCAAAAGTGCCAAGCGAGACCAACGAATATAAAGCGCGAAACCCGTTTTCGCCCAAGCGCCCGACAAGCGGCGCGCGCAAGGGGTGGGACATCAGGAAATGTGTGCCAACAAAGGCGATCATCGCCAAGACAAGCTGCTGCATCAGGCTCTCCTCTTCCCCAGCCTTAGAGAGCTTGCAGTCTTGCTGATTTGGGGGGGCTTGCCTAGCCCCCTTACGGGCCGCCCCCCAGATCAGCCCCTAATGATCATAGGCGTTGGGAAGCGCCTCTTCATTGGGGGTCAGATAGCGGTCGCGCAGCCGGGTCTGGCGGGTGCTCAGCGATTGTTTGACACCATCAATCCAAACATCGGTGACAGCCGATGTCACCTCCAGCGGATCGCCATCCCACACCACAATATCGGCCCGGCGGCCAGCTCGCAGCGAGCCGATTTCGCCCCCCATCCCGACAATTTCTGCCGGCACCGAGCTGATCGCCGCAAAGGCCTGATCCCATGTCAGCCCCTTAGCGCCCGGCACTTTGGTCAGCGCGACAAGGTTTCCGGCATATTGCATGCTGAGTTGCGCCTGCCGCGCCTCATTATCATTGATCATGCCAATGCCCACCGTCACACCGGCCGCCTTCATCCGGCCGATATTCGATTGGGTGGCGGCCAGCTGTTCAAAGCTGTCGGGCAGATCGTTGAGTGCCGAGGCCAGCACCGACACCTTTGCAGCAGCGATTTGCGGCGCGACGCGCCAGCCCTCGGTTGCGCCAACAAGGACAATGTTGAGCAGCGGATACTCTTTCTTCAACGCAAGCACGGCCAAGATGTCCGGCGCGCTTTCGGCATGAACAAAGAGCCGCATCGTCCCATTGATGACTGGCACAAGGGCCAGCGCATCCTGCCGCTTCAACAGCGCATTGTCGGGGAAGATGCCCTTGCTGGCATCGCTTGCCTCGCCAAGCGCCGTCTTGAAGGCGGCAAGCAAGGCCGGCCGAGACCCACCGGCGATCCGAGCGCCCGTTTCTCCAAATTCAACAAACTGGAACGCACGGGCCTTGGTAATGGGGTCAAAATCGGCCCCTGTATCAATCACCGCGCCTTGCCCGCCAAAAATGACGTTGCTGGCTTCCGGCGATACGATCGCCCGGGTCACGCCTGCGGCGCGGTTGACGGCAATCGCCGCCACATCGGGGTTGATCGCCGGGGCGACCGTCAGCGATGCGTTAAATGGCGATCGCGCAGCAGCGGTATCGTTGGTGGGTTCCACCGCATCCACTGCAACAAGTCCAAGCCGGGTAAAGCCGGCGACAATGCCGGGCGTCACCCATTTGCCGCTGGCATCCACGCGCACGGCACCTGCCGGAACGGGCAGCTTCGCGCCCGCGGCCACAACGCGACCATTGGTCACAATTACGGTGCCGTTGTCGATCGGCGCACTGCCATCGCCCAGCACGATCTTGCCGCCGGTAATCGCAAGCGTTTCGGCGGAAAGAGGAGCTGCGATCAAGGCGGCGGCGGCGAAAAGAAGATGCTTCATTTCACGTCTCCCTCACCGGGCTGGCCCAGCTCAAAATCAGCCACTGGCCGCTTCTTCGGGTCTGACGCGTCATACATCAGCGCGCCATCCACCCAGACCTTGTCGGGGCGGGTATAAACAGACAGCGGGTTGCCGTTCCACAAGACGATATCAGCCATCTTGCCGGGCTTCAGGCTGCCCGTCTTGTCCGCGATGCCCAGCGCCTTGGCCGGGTTGTAGCTGAGCCAGGTCCAGGCCAGCTCGTCAGACACGTCAATGCCGATCCGCCGGCCATCGGCCAGCGCCTTTGCGGCTTCTTGGTTCAGGCGCTGGATGCCATTTGCGTCATCCGAATGGACAATCGCACAGGCCCCGGCTTTGTGGACAAGCGGGATATTCTCGTTGATGGCGTCATAGGATTCCATCTTGAACCCCCACCAGTCGGCCCACATGGCCGAGCAGATGCCCTCTTTCGCCAACAGGTCGGCAATTTTGTAGCTTTCCACCGCATGGTGGAAGGTCGACACCTTATACCCGAATTCCTTCGCCATATCGATGACGAGGCTCATTTCATCGGCGCGATAGCAATGATTGTGCACGAGGATTTCACCCGAGAGGACACCGGCCAGCGTTTCCATGCCCAAGTCGCGCGTGACCGCCTCACCCTTGTCGAGCTTGCGCTTATATTCCACAGCGCGTGCCCATGTCTGGCGGTTGACGGCCATATTGCCCATGCGGGTCTGCGGCATCTGACCGCGCCCGCCATAAACGCGCTTCGGGTTCTCGCCGCACGCCATTTTCAAGCCATAAGGCGCGCCGGGAAACTTCATGCCCTGCACATTGCGGGCATAAACATTCTTGATCGTAACCGAGCGGCCACCGAACAAATTGGCAGAGCCCGGCAGGATTTGCAGCGTTGTCACGCCGCCATTGGCCAGCGCGCGCGAAAAACCCGGGTCCTGCGGCCAAACGCTGTGCTCAGCCCAAACTTCGGGACGGGCAGCACCCGTTGCTTCATTGCCATCCGACAGGGCCTCCACGCTTGGCGAGGGATAATCGCCAAGGTGCGAATGGACGTCGATGATGCCGGGGGTCACCCATTTGCCGGTGCCATCGATCACGCTGTATCCGTCCTTGACCGTGTGTCCGGTTTCAATGCCTTCGACCTTGCCGTCGCGGAAATAGACCGTCGCGTTCAAGAATTTTGCGCCCTCTCCGTCATAGACCGTCACATTGGTGACCGCCGTCGGCACGCCCGGATAAGCGTGATAGGTGGAGGGGTAAGGATCCTTGTTGAACGCGAGAGCCTTGGTATCGGCGTCCTTGTCCTTCTTTTTGGCCATGACCGGCGTGGCCGGAGCCGCCATCAAGATGGCGAGGCTGGCGAGAAATGCGGATACGCGCATCAGTTCACTCCATGCATCAGTTTTTTGATGGGAAGGGCAAGCGCCAGCAGCAGCGCACCGATGATCACCGAGGCCCAGCCGATCATCGTGAACACGCCGATATAGGTCTCTAGGCTGACGCGCAAATTGGTCACCTGACCGCCAACGGTTTCAACACTGGCCACCTGCGCAACAATCCCGGCGACATATTGGGCAACCGAGATGGACAAGAACCAGACGCCCATCATCAGACCCACAATCCGCGCGATCGACAATTTGGTGATCATGCTGAGGCCAACCGGCGAAATGCACAATTCAGCCATGGAGTGGATCAGATAGAGGCCGGCCAGCCACCACAGGCCAACCTTGAAGTCCGGTCCGGCAAAGGCTGCGCCCCAGACCAGGAACAGGAAGCCTGCGCCCACGCCCACCAGCGCGACAGCGAACTTGACCGGGATCGACGGCTCAATCCCGCGCTTGGCCATGCCATTCCACATCATGGAGAACAGCGGCGCCAGCACGACAATGAAGAAGGCGTTGAAAAACTGGGTCTGGCCCGCCGAAATGCTGAACCAGCCAAAGACCGACAAATCGGTGTTGCGGTTGGCAAAGAGCGTCAGCGACGATCCTGCCTGTTCAAACAGCGTCCAGAAAACCGTGTTAAAGACGATCAGCACCATCGCGGCGACCATCATCTGAAACTCCGTCCGCGAGCCATTGAACCAAGACCAGATCAAAATGCCCGGAACCCCGATCAAGAAGGTGCCAAACAGCATCTTGCCCATGAGCGGCAGGCCGAGAATATAGCCCATGATGCCGCTGCCCGCGGCCGGGGCGACATAGCTCATCAAATTGGAGAACAGCAGCCAAACCACCGGAATGGTCAGCACCGCGCCCGCATAAATCGCCACATCGCGTGATGGATCGGCATCTTCCGGGCGGTCGCCATAGCCATCAAGCCGGCCACCATCAAACTGGATCAGGCTCCATGAAAAAACCATGCCGATCGCGGCCAGGCCAAAGCCTGCCCACCAGCCCACCGTCACCGCCAGCCATGGGCAAAGCAGCTGCGAAAACAGGGAACCAAGATTGATGCCCATGTAGAAAATCGTGAACCCGGCATCGCGTCGGCGGTCACCCTGCGCATAAAGCGCGCCGACAATGGTTGAGATATTGGGCTTGAAAAAGCCGTTGCCCACCGTGACCATCGACAGGCCTGCCAGCAACAACAGCGTATAGAAAGGCGAGCGTTCGCCGCCCGACTTGAACTCACCCGGCGCGACGCGGCGCACCTGCGTGCCGTCTGCCGCGATCAGCGAGACTGATTTGTCTTCATTGCCCTTGATCTTGAGCTGCTGGCCATTGACGGTGACCAATTGCTGCTTGGCATCGCCGTCACCTTGATTGACGACGGCATATTTCTGGCCGTCGATCATCGCATAGGGTCGGGCCGCTTCGCCGCCGAAGCACAAGGTGAAATATCCGAGCGCCATCAGGATGGCGCCAAATTTCACCGACCGCTTCGAGCCCAGATAGCGATCTGCCAGCAAGCCGCCGACCAGCGGTGTCAGATAGACGAGCGCGGTAAACCCGCCATAAAGCCCGGTGGTCGTCGTATCATCAAACAGAAAATGTTCGGCCAGATAGAGCGTCAGCAGCGCCCGCATTCCGTAATAGCCGAAACGTTCCCACATTTCCGTCGTGAACAGGCGCGCCAATTGGCGGGGATGGCCAAACCATTCCCCTTCTGCCGCGCCCATCGTCTTTGCTAGCTCAGCCATATCAAGCCCAAATCCCTGAAATTGTTTTGCGCGGGCGCATGGCCCGACGAATGGCGCAGACCCTAGCGCGGAAATTGCGTGTGTGAAGAAGAATGTTGCGCGCCACGTTGCGGCCCTTGAAAATGCCCGCGCCCCGGCCCCATATCCCGTCCATGAGCGATGCAATCAAATGGCACGGCACGACCATTGTATCCGTGCGCAAATCCGGCAAGGTCGTGATCGCGGGCGATGGCCAGGTCTCGATGGGGCAGACGGTGATGAAGCCCAATGCCCGCAAGGTCCGGCCGCTGGGCCATGGCGTCATTGCCGGCTTTGCCGGGGCGACGGCCGATGCTTTCACCCTGTTTGACCGGCTGGAAAAGAAGCTGGAGCAATATCACGGCCAGTTGCTGCGGGCAGCGGTAGAACTGGCCAAAGATTGGCGGACAGATAAATTCCTGCGCAATCTGGAAGCGATGATGATCGTGGCCGACAAGGAAACCACCTTGATCCTGACCGGCAATGGCGATGTGCTGGAACCCGTGGATGGCATTGCCGCGATTGGCTCGGGCGGCAATTTCGCGCTCGCTGCGGCCCGTGCGCTTAAGGATTATGAACCCGATGCGGAAACGCTGGCCCGCAAGGCAATGGCGATCGCCGCAGAAATCTGCGTCTACACCAATGATCAATTGACCGTCGAGACGCTCGACAGCGCCAGCTAAGCCCTGACGCCTAAAGGATTTCAGATGACCAAGACCCTTACTCCCAAGGCCATTGTGGCCGCCCTGGATGCGCACATCATCGGGCAGGCAGAGGCCAAGCGCGCTGTCGCCGTCGCGCTGCGCAACCGCTGGCGCCGCCAGCAGCTTGCCGCCGATTTGCGCGACGAAGTGACGCCCAAGAATATCCTGATGATCGGCCCCACGGGCTGCGGCAAAACCGAAATCAGCCGCCGCCTTGCCAAGCTGGCCGATGCCCCCTTTGTGAAGGTGGAAGCGACCAAGTTTACCGAAGTGGGTTATGTTGGCCGCGATGTGGAGCAGATTGCCCGCGATCTGGTGGAAGAAGCGATCCGGCTGGAAAAAGAACGCCGCCGCGCCGCGGTGAAGGACAAGGCCGAAGAGGCCGCAATGAGCCGCCTGCTTGATGCCCTGACCGGCAAGGACAGCTCTACCGCCACCCGAGATGCCTTTCGCCAGCGCTTTGCCGATGGGCATCTGGAAACGACCGAGATCGAGATTGAGGTCGAAAACGCGCCCAATATGCCGTTTGAGATTCCGGGCGCGCCCAATATCGGGATGATCAATTTAAGCGACATGATGGGCAAGGCCTTTGGCAGCGCGCCCAAAAAACGCCGCAAGATGACCGTGCCCGCCGCTTGGGCCAAGCTGGTCGAAGAAGAAGCCGACGCCCGGTTGGATCAGGATGATGTCGCCCGCGTGGCGCTTGCCGATGCCGAGGCCAATGGCATCGTTTTTCTGGATGAGATCGACAAGATCGCCGTCTCGGATGTGCGCGGCGGATCGGTGAGCCGCGAAGGCGTGCAGCGCGACCTGCTGCCGCTGATTGAAGGGACCACGGTTGCCACCAAATATGGGCCGATGAAGACCGACCATATCCTCTTCATCGCATCAGGTGCCTTCCATGTCGCCAAGCCCAGCGATCTCTTGCCCGAATTGCAGGGCCGCCTGCCGATCCGCGTAGAACTTAAGGCGCTGACCGAGGCGGATTTCGTCCAGATTCTCTCCGACACACGTGCGAGCCTGACGACCCAATATTCTGCCCTGTTAAACACCGAAGAGGTGAAGGTGGACTTCACGGCTGATGGCATTCGCGCGATTGCGAAGATCGCGGCTGAGGTGAACCAGTCGGTTGAGAATATCGGCGCGCGCCGCTTGTCGACCGTGCTTGAAAAGCTGCTGGAAGATATCAGTTTTGATGCCGAGGATAAGCGGGGAGAAACGGTCACGATCAATGCCGATTATGTGACCGCGCAGCTTTCTGGCATCGCCCAGAATGTCGATCTGAGCAAATACGTCTTGTAGCGCAACCGCGGCTGTCTCCGCCTTTCGGCGGACATAGCCGAAAGGGGCATCGCATAACCGGCCTTTTCGTCAACAGCGCAGACGTGCACTGGCCGCAGCGGCGGATGACAGCGGCCAAGGCTTTGTGCAACAAGGCCCCGCTTTGACTGATGAAACCCAAATTCGCGCGGGCGAAATTACCAGCCATGATGTGGCAAAAGGGGCCGGCACAACCCTGCTCGCCCGGCTTGGCGCGGTGGTCGAGGTGGTCGCCCAGCCGGCTTATGTGTGGCTGTTCGGCCTAGCGGGCTATGGCATTTACACAGCCCTTTGGGCGGCGATTACGCTGGTTCAGAATATCGCCAATCTGGGGATGACATCGGCACTGCAACGCACCGTCCCCCAAGCCAGCAGCGAACAGGAGGCGGTGGCCGCGCTGCGTGCTGCAATGACGCTGGGCGTTGCTCCGTGCCTTGTGCTGGCGTTGCTGGCGACAATTTTTGGGCCGCACTTGGCGCACATCTTCAACGCCGCACAGGAAGATGCGGCGCGGCTGGCGCATTTCATCGCCTTATTCGCCTGGGCCCTGCCCCTTTGGGCCTTTGTAGAGGTGGGCACATCGGCCTTGCGGGCACGCCGCGTCTTTGGGGCGGAAATCCGTCTGCGCCTTTTTTGGGAACAGGTGGTTCGGCTGGCCATTGCCTTTGCCTTTTCATTGGGTGCGCCCGGCACCATCGCGCTTTTTTATGCCCATCTCGCCTCGCTGCTGGTGATCTGCGGGTTGTGCCTCAGGCTGCTTGCCCGCAATTTTGACCTATCGCTGCTGATGCGTGGCCCGGGTACGCAACACATCTGGCGCGACACATGGCTTGCCGGCATTTCCGTCATGCCGGCCAATCTTGTCGCGCGCCTGTTCAGCGATGCCCCCACGCTGGCGCTCAACGCCATGCTCCCAGGAGCTGAGGGCGCCGTTGCCGGGGCGCAATTTGCGCTGGCACGCAAAGTCTCTTCCATCGTCCAGACGATCCGGCTGGCCTTTGCCTATGTGCTGTCGCCGCTTGCATCGGCGGCCTCTACCGGCGGCAAGCAGGCGGTGGCCGATATTTACGGCTTTGCCACGCGCGTATCGCTGGCGGTGGCCCTGCCCGTCAGCCTGGTGATGATTGCCGGCGGGCCGGTGATCTTGCGGGCCATTGGTCAGGACATGGAAACGGCGACGATGGCGCTGGCCCTCCTTTTGCTTGCCCGGCTTGCCGAAGCCGTCATCGGGGCCGCCGCCCCCATCCAGCAGGTCGTCTCGCGCTATTCGAGCCAATATCTGGGCAGCGTCCTTGGTCTATTGATTGCTTTTGCGCTGGTCGCGGCGCTGATGCCAGATGCGGGGCTGACGGGCATGTCCATCGCGGTTGCCTGCGGGCTTGTCATCACCTCGGCCGTCCCGGTCTGGCAACTGCGCCGGCAAGATGGCATCCACCCCTTTGCCGCGCCCTTTGCGCAGGTGGCCCTGCGCGCCATGCTTGTCTCGCTGATCGGCTTTGTCCTTGGGCTGGCCAGCAACCTGTTGCCTTTGGCCATCGCCCTGCCGCTGCTGATCCTCTTGCTGCTGGCAAGCCTGTGGGCCAGCTGCCGCTTTGCCCTGCCGCGTGTCGACCGGGGCTCGCTGGGTGCGGTTGGCCGCCGACTAAGGCTGGCGTGACCGAGCGCGCAATATCGCCTCGGCAAGCGCATGGTCGCTGGGCTTATCGACATCAATCGCCGCTTCTGCCGCCGCCATAGGCACCAGTTGCGCCTCAATTTTCAGACGTCGCCCGGCCTTGCGCAGGGCCGCTGCCAAACCAATGGTGCGCGTCAAAGCCCGCAGGGCCAGCAGCGGACCAAAATGGAGAAACAGCTTCCACGCCTTTTTCCGGTCCTGCTCCGCTTCCGACCATAAGGTCAGCGCCGCCCGGGCCTTGGGGGTGCGCAACGCAAATAGATTGGCACCCGACCAATCCCCATCGGCAAAGCGAAGCCAGGTGCGACGATTATCGGGATAGGCGCGCTGCATGACCCTCCGCTCAACCATGCCAACGGCAATGTCCGCCGCACCGCTGGACGCGTCCTGCAAAAACTGTTCTACCATCGCTGCCGTTAGCAGCGGGTGATCTGCGGTGGTCACAAACACCGGCCAGGGTGCCGCCTCGCCACCGGCATGAGCCAAAATGCTGGTGGAAATGCCGCTGCCGCTGGTCACAATATCTGCCCCGCCGCCCGCATGGACCGCCGCGGCCAGCACGCCCGGCTCTTGCGCCAGAACAAGGATGCGCGCGATGCCCGGCACGTGCGACAGGGTTTCAACAACCCGCGTCACCATGGGTACACCGGCAATCGGCACCAGCGCCTTCCACGCCTCGCCAAAATGTGCGGCAAGCGGGTCCGTGCCCGGTCGCTGCCCGGCGAGGATGATGGCCGTCCATCCGCTTACGCTTTTTGTCACCTTTTTGCCTCAAATGGAGCATAGGCCAAGCCTATGGACGTTTCGATCTTCGATCTGGACCGCACCTTGACGAAGGTCGCTACTTACACGCCCTTCCTCATTTTTGCAGCCCTTCATCGCGCGCCGTGGCGGCTGGTGCTGCTGCCGCTCTGGGTTGTCGCCATGATCGCCCATGCCCTCGGGGCCGTAAGCCGAAAAAGCCTGAAGGAATTTGGCTTTCTTTTGATGATCGGGCGTCGCGTAAAGTCCGACGATATGGCGCTTCTGGGCCAGCGCTTTGCCGCCTTCATGCTGGCCCGCAATATCCTGCCTGCGGCCCGCCGCCATCTGGAAGCCGAACGCAAGCGCGGCGCCCTGCTGATGCTGGCGACCGCCGCGCCCGATTATTATGCCGAGGCGCTGGGCCGGATGCTGGGCTTTGATGTGGTTGTCGCCACCCGTCAGCACCGCGCGCCGCAAGGGCATTATACCCACCGGATAGAGGGCGATAATTGCTATGGTGCGACCAAGCGCCTCATGGTTGAAGCGGCCTGCCATGCTGATCCCCGGCTGCACGCGGCCCGGCAGATCAGCTTTTATTCTGACAGCTCGTCAGATGCGCCGATGTTTGATTGGGCGAAACGCTGCTTTGCCGTGAACCCCAGCCGAAGGTTGCGCAAACTTGCTGGTGAGCGCGGCTGGGCCATTTTGGATTTTGCATGACCAAGCCGGTCTGCTTTCTCTTCAACCACGAAGATGTTCACCAGATTGCCCATAGCCTGCCCGTCGCTCGGGCACTGGCTCAGGCGCATCCCGCGCTCGATATTGAGATTGCGGTGTCGACCGCCGCACAACGCAACGCCGTTTCCGCTCTGCTGGGCGACGACGCAGCCCGGCTTGGCCTGCGGGTGGTTGAGCTTGGGCTTTCCCCCTGGATGGAGGGCATCACCTCCGCGCTGAGCCGCATTGTCCCGGCCCGGCGTGTTGCCATCCTGTCGCGGCATCTGGCCTATCTGAAGGGTTTTGATGCGCTGGTCGTGCCAGAATTCACCTCTACCTTGTTGCGCTCGCGCTGGCAGCTGACGCGCCCGGCGTTGATCTGCATTCCACATGGCAGCGGCGATCGCTCGGTTGGCTTTTCAGATGAGCTGCGCCTGTTTGACCTGATCCTTGTTGCCGGCGAAAAAACCCGCGGCCGCATGCTGGACCGCCACCCGATGCTCGCCTCGCGCATCAAAGTGTGCGGCTATCCAAAGTTCGACACGCTTGATCTGACGCGCAAGCCCAAATTGTTCAACAATGACCGGCCAACAGTGGTCTACAACCCGCATTTCGACCCCAAGCTTTCCTCTTGGTATCGCTTTGGGCCAGATGTGCTGCGCTTCTTTGCCGAGCAGGATCGCTATAACTTGGTGTTTGCGCCGCATGTCATGCTGTTCCGCAAGCTGATCCATGGCTCGCTTGAACATCGCGAGTTGAAATGGCGGGGGTCGGTTCCCGATCGGTATCGCCATCTTGATCATATGATGATTGATCCGGGCAGCACCCGCTCGGTCGATATGACCTATACTCTGGCCGGCGACATCTATCTGGGCGATGTCAGCAGCCAGATTTATGAATGGATCATGCGGCCGCGCCCGGCGATTTTTCTCAAATCGCACCCCGTCGATTGGCAGCATGACGCCAATTACGGTCATTGGGCGCTTGGCCCGGTGCTGGACAATGTGGCTGCACTGCCCGCCACGCTGGACGCACTGACCGCAGATGCCACGCCCTATCTCGCCGCGCAGCGGGCCGCAGCCGAGGCAACTGTTGCAACCGGCCCCGGCACCGCTTCTGCGCGCTGTGCCCATGCAATTGCGACCTTTATTGGCGCAGCGGACCAAGCAGCGCTTCCCGACAGCGATTGACGCCGCGCACGCAAGACGCAAGGGAGGCGGGGAGCATTCCGCGCACCTGTGCGGCCGAGCAAAGGATTTGACATGACCAACGAAGCCTCTCGATTGGCCGCCCGCAAATGGCAGCTTGGTCTGAATGACTGCAATAATGTCGCGGATTTTCGAGAATTGGCGCGCCGCCGGCTGCCTGGGCCCGTCTTTCACTATATCGATGGCGCCGCCGATGACGAAGTGACGCGACGGCGCAATACCGAAAGCTTTGAACGCTGCGATCTGGTGCCCAATGTGCTGGCCGGGGTGGCCGATATCGACATGCGCACGACGGTGATGGGCCGCGAGATTGCGATGCCGCTCTTCCTTTCCCCCACCGCACTCCAGCGGGTGTTCCACTGGCAAGGCGAACGCGCGGTCGCGCGGGCGGCGGAAAAATTTGGCACCTATTTTGGCATCTCCAGCCTTGCGACCGTCTCTATTGGGGAGATTGGCCGCACCATTTCCACACCGAAGATGTTCCAGCTCTACATCCATAAGGACAAGGGGCTGAACACCGCGATGGTTGACGCCTGCAAGGCCGCCAAATTTGACGCAATTGCCCTAACGGTCGACACCATTGTCGGCGGCAATCGGGAACGCTGCATGCAGACGGGCTTTACCTCGCCGCCCAAATTGACCGTCTCTTCGGCCTTTGATTTTGCCTTTCACCCGCGCTGGACGCTCAACTATCTGCTGCGCGAGAAATTTGAGCTGTCGAACCTGAAGGACCATGTGCAGGAAGGGTCGCAACAGGCGATTTCCATCCAGGATTATTTCAGCACGATGCTCGACACCTCGATGGATTGGTCCACCGCCGAAAAGGTGCGCGCGGATTGGGGCGGAGAATTCTGTCTGAAGGGCATCATGTCGGTTGAAGATGCCAAGCGCGCGGTGGATATCGGCGCGACTGCGATCATGGTCTCCAACCATGGTGGACGGCAGCTTGATGGCAGCCGGTCCCCGTTCGACCAGCTGGCCGAAATCGTCGATGCCGTTGGCGATAAGATTGATGTCATCTGCGATGGCGGCATCACCCGCGGCAGCCATGTGCTGAAGGCGCTTTCGGTGGGTGCCAAGGCCTGTTCGGGCGGGCGGCTTTATCTTTACGCACTGGCCGCTGCCGGCCAAGCCGGGGTGGAGCGGATCATCGGCAAACTGCAAGATGAAATTGCCCGCGATATGCGGCTGATGGGCGCAAAATCCGTAAAGGATTTGAGCCGCGCCAATCTGCGCTGGCGCTAAGGTTCAGACCGCGAAGCGCACCAGCCGGTCCCGCGTCGGCACATGGATGGCCCGGATGTCACCCAGTGCAGCCCGGATCACCGCATCGGTCGCCGCCAGACCGCCCGTCAAAGCCCCGAAAGAGGGCAGAATAAGCTTGCTTGGCCCTTCGACAAAACAGGGCCGCGTGACGCGTCGGCCGCGCGCGATGCTGCCATGTTTGGGATGAAAATGGCCTGACACTTCAGGCCGAAGCTCTTTGGGGTCCGCCTCATGCCGGAGCAACAGGCCCGCAACTTCGGCCTCTGCCTGCACGGTGCCGGTCAGGCCTGCCGCCAAGGCAGCATCATGATTGCCGGTAATCCAGACCCAGTCCAGCGCCTTGGCCAATTGGCCAAGGAGCGCCCGGGCCGGCTGCGTCAGCCGGGCGGGGCCCTGCGAATCATGGAAGTTATCGCCAAGGCACCAGAGCCGCCGAGCGCCTGTTTCGCCAATCAGCCTGCCCAGCGCCTCCAGCGTGGCAAGGCTGTCATGCGGGGGGAGCATCTGGCCGCGCGCGGCAAACCAGCTGGCTTTTTCCAGATGAAGATCGGCGACGATAATCGCACGCTGCGCCGGCCAGAACAGGGCCTTGCCGCCAACGACCTTAAAATCCTGCCCCGCAAAGGGCAGCGTCAGGCTCACGCCTCGGCGGCAGGCTCCTCACCTGCCTGCGCATCCCCGGCCTGCTCAAACCACGCTTCAACCGGGCCAGAGAGCTTGAGCAAAAGCGGCTTGCCCTTGCGATCCATGGTCTTGCCCGCCTGCACGCGCACCCAGCCTTCCGACATGCAATATTCCTCGACATCGCGGCGCTCGACACCGCGAAAACGAATGCCAACACCCCGGCGCAGAACCTCTACGTCAAAATAGGGGCTGGCGGGGTCAATGGAGAGGCGATCAGGAGGCGTATCAGTCATGGCCGCGCCATGCCGCAAAGCCCGCCCCAGCGCAACGCCCGAATTGGGAGCCTTGCGCCGGGCCGGCCTTAATGCGTCAGCTTGGGCGGCTCGGGAATTGGCGGCGGACTTGGCTTTCCGCGCAGCGCATCAATTTCGGCTTGGCGCTTGTTCAGATAATAAGCGCGCAGGGCCGCATAGGGATCGCCCGACTGGGTCCGCAGCCGGGTAAGCTCTGCATCAAATTCAGCCCGATCATCCAGCGAACTGAGCACGCCGGCCGGCAAGGCGTAATAAGGATTGTTGAGCGGCTTGCCGACCGCAAGCGGCAGCAGCATCAAATCCATGATCCGGCCGGTCACATCGCGCACGGTGGTTGGTCCAATCAGCGGCAGATAGAGATAGGGACCAGATTTGATGCCGTAATAGCCCATTGTATAGGCAAAGCCATTGATCCGGTGCGGCAAATGGAACGGCTTTTTCTTCGCCACATCCATCACCCCGGCAACGCCGATGGTTGAGTTGATCGCAAAGCGCCCGGCTGTTTCGGCGGCCTTGCCCGGCTTCAACTGGAGCATGAAGTTCACGAACATGATCGGCTCGCCGATGTTCGAGAGGAAGTTGCGGATGCCCTTGCGGATCGGCCCCGGCACCTTGTCGCGATAAGCAATCGCGACCGGACCAACGATCGCCTTGTCCACCGACTGGACGACCTCAAAACTGGTTTCGTTTATATTTTCAAGCGGGTCCGCCGCGATGGCACGGCGCTTGGCAGTCACGACAATATCGTCCGGTGCATCAGCCGTGCTGGCAATAGAGGGCGGCGCGCTGGGCAGCACCGCCTGTGTGGGCACCACTGCGGGCGGCTGCCCGGATGGGGGCTGAGCATTTTCGAGAGGCGCTGTCTGTTGGGCAGGCTGGGCGGGATCAACCGCCGCCGGATCAACCGCCGCACCCGTCAGGGCCGTCGCAATTATGACAGCGGAAATGGCCAAGAAACGGGTCCTTTCGACAAATGGAAGCGCGCCTTCTTCACCATGGAGCCCCGCCTGTAAAGCAATGCCTTGCAACGAGCCGGCAAGCGAGCCGCGCAAAGCTATACCGAATGCCGCCTAGGAGCCAAAGTCCGAATGCAGCATGAACAAGGCTTATGCCGCTTGAACCTATTCCCGCCTCCGCCGCCCCCAGCCAAGCCTTTCCGCTGCCCAGTCGCGCAGCGGGGCTGGCCCGCCTGGCAGAATTTCTGCCCCGTGCCGGCCAGGATTATGCTGAGACGCGCAATTATGATTTGGGGCCGGACGCGCACCAAAATGTCTCTGGTCTGTCAGCCTATCTGCGCCACAGGCTGCTGACGGAAGAAGAAGTTGTCGGCGCGGTGCTGGCGCGGCACGGCCCGGACGCTGCGGAAAAATTTGTGCAGGAAGTGCTTTGGCGTACCTATTGGAAAGGCTGGCTAGAGCAGCGCCCGACCTTGTGGACCGACTGGCAAGCGGCGTGCGCCGGTCTGGCAACCTCGGGGCTTGATCTCGCCGCGGCCGAACAGGGCAGAACGGGGATCAACTGCTTTGATCACTGGGCGCGCGAGTTGGTGGAGACAGGCTATCTCCATAATCACGCGCGGATGTGGTTTGCGAGCCTTTGGATCTTCACCCTGCGCTTGCCATGGCAATTGGGCGCGGCCTTTTTCTTGCGCCATTTGCTGGATGGCGACCCGGCGTCCAACACCTTGTCATGGCGCTGGGTGGCAGGGCTGCATACCCCGGGCAAAACCTATCTGGCCACGCCTGATAATATCGCAACCTTTACCAAGGGCCGCTTCCAACCGGGGTCCATAACCCATGGCCCGGCACCCGACTTTACGCCGCACCCGCCGGTGCAGGCTTTGCCCGAGATTGATTCTGCCCCCAATGCCCCTGCCCTTTTGCTGATGACGCAAGACGATTTGCATGCCGAAAGTCTGGACCTTGCCCGGGGGCAGGTGGCGGCCATCGCGGCGCTGCCTGTGCTTGAAGAAGGGATCAGCAAAAAGGTCTATGATTTTCGCGCCGCAGCATTGGCAGAGGGGTGCGCGCGCGCCGCAGCCCATTTTGGCGCGCCGATTCTGAGCGTGGTCAACAGCGATTTATTGGCAGCTGCCGCGCAATTGCGGGTGCGCCATATCGTGACGGCTTATGCGCCAACAGGTCCGGTGGCGGCGCGCCTTGCCGCGCTGCGCCAGATATGCGCCGCGGCCGGCGTCCGCCTGCACCTGCTGCAACGGCCATGGGACAGCCGGGCATGGCCTTTGGCGACAAAAGGCTTTTTCGCCTTTCGCCAGCATATCCCGATGCTGATCGGGCATTTGGATAAGGGGGATGGTGGAGCCTAGGGGAGTCGAACCCCTGACCTCTACACTGCCAGTGTAGCGCTCTACCAGCTGAGCTAAGGCCCCGTATCGGAGGCGCGCCTTTATGCCAGCCGCGCCTCTGTTGCAACCCTTAAGGTTGCGATGTTTTTTGAATCAGTTGTCGTCGCTGGCTTCGCCGGTATCGACGCCCAGATCATCATCGCCGCCCAGATCGACGTCATCGTCGGCCGAAGGCTCGGCCGCGTCATCAACGTCCAGATCCAGATCGGCGCCCAGATCGGCATCCGCCTCTACCGCCACGGCACCTGCCGCCGGCGATGCTTCTTCAAACGGAAGCGGCTGCTTCGACTTCAGGACCGGCTCGGGCAGCCAGGCATAGCTGCACGAAATACAGGTGACCGGATCTTCCTTGGTCAGATCATAAAAACGCGTTGCGCATTTCGGGCACGTCCGTTTGGTACCCCATTCAGGCTTCACCATGAGCCTTTAAGCCTTTCAAACTAGCAGAATCGCTCTTACCGGCACGAAAACCGGCTGAATCGGCGCGGGCATTGCCATAGCGAAGCGCCGCTGTCAAAGACGGGCGCGAAATGTCTCATTCTGCCGACCCTGCCCCCCTGTCCTTTGCCAAGGCTGGCCCGCTTTCCGGTCGCGTCCGCGTGCCCGGCGACAAGTCTATCTCGCATCGCGCGCTGATGCTGTCCGCGCTCGCGGTGGGCGAAAGCGTGATCGAAGGGCTGTTGGAAGGCGAAGATGTCTTGGCAACGGCGGCTGCCATGCGGGCGATGGGCGCTGAAATTGAACGCGGCGCCGACGGCATATGGCGCGTCCATGGCGTGGGCGTGGGCGGGCTGCTCCAGCCCGAAGGCGCGCTCGACATGGGCAATAGCGGTACCTCCACGCGCCTTTTGATGGGCCTTGTCGCCAGCCATGCCATTACGGCGACCTTCACCGGCGATGCATCGCTCTCCAAGCGGCCGATGGGCCGGGTGACCAACCCGCTTGGCACGATGGGCGCAGACTTCACCTGCTCGCCGGGGGAAAAGGGCACCCAATATCTGCCGATCATGGTGCGCGGGGCCTGCCCGGCGGTGCCGATCAGCTATCGCCTGCCCATGGCCTCGGCGCAGGTTAAATCTGCGATCCTGTTGGCGGGTTTGAACACCCCCGGCATCACCACCGTGATCGAACCCGTGCCAACCCGCGACCATAGCGAGCGGATGCTGGCGGGCTTTGGCGCCCAGATTGACGTCACCACCGACGCGGACGGCGCACGTCATATTTCGATCCATGGCGAGGCGGAATTGAAGCCCCAGCAGGTGATCGTGCCCGGCGACCCATCGTCCGCCGCCTTCCCGATGGTGGCCGCCTGCCTGGTGCCGGGCTCTGAGGTGCGGATCGACAATGTCGGCATCAACCCGACCCGGGCGGGGCTGATCCATGTCCTGAAAGACATGGGCGCGAACATCCAGCTGGTCGATGAGCGAACCGTTGGCGGCGAGCCGGTGGCAGACCTGATCGTCGCGCATGGGCCCCTAAAAGCCGTGGAGACATCGCCCGACATCGTGCCGTCGATGGTTGATGAATTCCCCATACTCTTTATCGCGGCGGCCCTTGCCGAAGGAACCAGCGTGTTTCGCGGTCTTGAAGAATTGCGCGTGAAGGAATCAGACCGGATCAGCGTGATGGCCAAGGGGCTGGCCGCAATTGGCGTGCACGCCGAGGAACTGGAAGACGGGCTGATCGTCCATGGCTCGGGTGGCGCGCTGCTTAAGGGCGGGGCGACGATTGCGGCCCAGCTCGACCACCGTATTGCCATGAGCTTTGCGATTGCGGGGCTGGTGTCCCAAGCGCCGGTCACGATTGACGATATGAGCCCGGTCGCCACCAGCTTCCCCAGCTTTGTGCCGATGCTTGAGGGCTTGGGCGCGCGATGATCATCGCGGTGGATGGGCCGGCAGCGTCAGGCAAGGGCACCATCGCCCGGGCGCTCGCGGCGCATTATCATGTGCCGCATCTCGATACCGGCCTGCTCTACCGCGCGGTAGGCGTGGCGACCGACCGGGCGGGGCTGAACCCCGATGCGGAAGCAGATGCCGCCTCTTGCACCCAGATCGACGCGGCATTGCTTGCCGATCCGGGATTACGCAGCGAAGCAGCGGGCGCCTTGGCCTCGCGCGTTTCCAAACATCCCGCCGTACGGGCCGCGCTGCTGGCTTATCAGCAAGATTTCGCGCGCCAGCCGGGCGGAGCGGTGTTGGATGGCCGCGATATCGGCACGGTCATCGCGCCGGAAGCTGACGCCAAGCTCTTCATCACGGCCGCGCCAGAGGTCCGCGCCAAGCGCCGCCATCTCGAAGACCGCCACGCCGATTATGCGGCGATCCTGGCCGACATCGTCGCGCGGGATGAACGCGATTCCAGCCGAAGCGCCGCGCCGCTGCGGCAGGCGGAGGACGCAGACTTGCTTGATACGAGCGATCTCACTATAGCCGCCGCCGTCCAGCGGGCGATTGCGCTCGTGGAGGCCCGGATTCGGCGCTGAGCAGCGATAACGCGCTCCCCCTTTTTCGTCCCCCCACGTTCTCAGGCGGTCAATGGATGCTGCGGTCGCATGGGGCGGCCGGGGCAGTCTGGCCAAAAGACCTCTGGAACCAACCAGATGGCCGGAAAACACATATGATTGGAAACCTCTAACCATGGCATCATCCGCCAACCCGACCCGCGACGATTTCGCGGCACTTCTCTCGGAATCCCTCGGTAACGCTGAAAGCCTCGACGGCCGCGTCGTCAAGGGCACCGTGACCGGCATTGAAAACGACATGGCCGTCATTGACGTGGGCCTGAAGTCGGAAGGCCGCGTGGCCCTTCGCGAATTTGCAGCACCCGGCCAGAAAGCTGATCTGAAGATCGGCGACGAAGTTGAAGTTTATGTCGACCGCGTTGAAAACGCGCAGGGCGAAGCCGTCCTCTCGCGTGACCGCGCCCGCCGCGAAGCGGCTTGGGACGCGCTGGAAGCGCAGTTCGGCGAATCCACCCGCGTGGAAGGTGTCATCTTCGGTCGCGTCAAGGGCGGCTTCACCGTCGATCTTGGCGGTGCCGTGGCCTTCTTGCCCGGCTCGCAGGTTGATATCCGCCCGGTGCGCGATGTGACCCCGCTGATGGACATTCCGCAGCCCTTCCAAATCCTGAAGATGGACCGCAAGCGCGGCAACATCGTTGTATCGCGTCGCGCGATTCTGGAAGAAAGCCGCGCCGAAGCGCGTTCGGGCCTGATCCAGAACCTGGCCGAAGGTCAGGTGATCGAAGGCGTTGTGAAGAACATCACCGATTATGGTGCGTTCGTTGATCTGGGCGGCATTGATGGCCTGCTGCACGTCACCGACATCAGCTACAAGCGCGTCAACCACCCGTCCGAAGTCATCAACATTGGTGATACGGTGAAGGTGCAGATCATCCGCATCAACAAGGACACGCAGCGTATCTCGCTGGGCATGAAGCAGCTTGAAAGCGATCCGTGGGAAGCGGTGGCTGCCAAATATCCGGTCGGCGCGAAGCTGACGGGCCGCGTCACGAACATCACCGAATATGGTGCGTTTGTTGAACTCGAAGCCGGCATTGAAGGCCTGGTCCACGTCTCTGAAATGAGCTGGACGAAGAAGAACGTCCATCCGGGCAAGATCGTCTCGACCAGCCAGGAAGTCGATGTTGTCGTCCTCGAAGTCGATGAAGAAAAGCGTCGCATCTCGCTGGGCCTCAAGCAGGCCGCGTCGAACCCGTGGGAAGCGTTCAGCGCCGCCCATCCGGTCGGCACGATCGTCGAAGGCGAAGTCAAGAACGCGACCAAATTCGGTCTGTTCGTTGGCCTCGACGGCGATGTGGACGGCATGGTCCATATGTCCGACATCGCCTGGGGCGTGTCGGGCGAAGAAGCGCTTGCGCTGCACAATAAGGGCGACACCGTTAAGGCCGTCGTTCTCGATGTGGACGTTGAGAAGGAGCGCATCTCGCTGGGCATCAAGCAGGTCGAAAAGGGCGGTGCCTCGGCAGCCACGACCAGCGGTTCGGGCGGTATTGCCAAGAACACGGTCACCACGGTTACCGTCATCGCCATCAAGGATGGCGGGCTTGACGTGCAGGCCGGCGAAGATGGCCCGATTGGCTTCATCAAGCGCGCTGACCTTGGCCGCGACCGCGACGAACAGCGTCCGGACCGCTTCCAGGTGGGCCAGAAGTTCGACGCGATGGTGATCGGCTTCGATCGCTCGAAGAACCCGAACTTCTCGGTCAAGGCGATGCAGATTGCCGAAGAAAAGCAGGCCGTTGCGCAATATGGCTCGTCCGATTCGGGCGCGTCGCTGGGCGACATCCTTGGCGAAGCGCTGAAGGCGCGCGACACCAAGAAGTAAATCCTGCCAAATCAACGAAAAATCAGGCCCGTCGCGATGCTCGCGGCGGGCCTTTTTTCGTCGCGGATGCAGATAATCTGTTGTAAATCAAATTCTTATTGTTGGATTTCCGGCTTAGGCCGGTGATGAGATAGAGACTTGCCTATCATGCCATTTTGGCTGTATCGCCAAGCGGACTGTTGCAGTCGCCCTAGGCTGGTCGAAACATCGGCCAAGCCAGAGTTGGGGCAGGCCCTGCCCAGACCATGGGCAGCGGTTGAGTATCAAGAGCAACAGGGGGAGTGCATATGATACGGTCTGAGCTGGTGGCAAAGCTGGCAGAAGAAAATCCCGGCCTGTCGAGCCGGGAGGTTGATGGCATCGTGACCATCTTTTTCGATGATATCGTAGATCAGCTGGCGTCTGGCGGTCGCGTGGAGTTGCGGGGCTTTGGGGCCTTTTCCACGCGCGGGCGCGATGCCCGGGTTGGCCGCAACCCGCGCACCGGGCAGTCGGTCGACATCCCTTCCAAAAAGGTGCCCTATTTTAAACCGGGCAAGGAAATGCGCGCCCGCCTCAATATGGGCTGACCCGGCAGGGCGCCTTTGCGCTTGACGAGGGCCGCCGTGTCGCCGATGCCGCGCGCACGCGGACGTGGCGAAACCGGTAGACGCAGCAGACTTAAAATCTGCTTTCCCCTGGAAGTGCGGGTTCGAGTCCCGCCGTCCGCACCATCGCCGGCCAGATGCCGGAAGGGGATTGGCCGGGTGACGTGGGCGCAAAGCGGCGCTATCGTCTGGGCCATGCGCCGCTCCGTTTCTGCCCTGATCGCCGCTTTGCTTGTTGCTGGGCTTGTTGCTGGCTGCTCCAAGGCGCCCGACAGCGCCGTCACGCTGAGCGTGATCGGCACCGAGGCCCGCGCGGGCAACCCAGACCGCCATCCGGTGGACCGGCCGGGGCTGGTGATGACCGCGGCGCTCAAGCAGGGCCTTGTGCAATTTGATGCACATGGCGACATCGAACCCGCGCTGGCTGAGCGCTGGATGGTCACGGATGACGGGCTAAGCTACATCTTCCGCATCCGCCGCACCCAATGGGCAGACGGGACGCCGGTGACGGCGGGCGATGTCGCCAAAAGCCTCCGCGCAAGTTTGGCCGCGACCAGCCAGAACCCCCTGCGCCCGCTATTGACCCAGATCGTCCAGATCCTGCCGATGACGGAAAGCGTGATCGAAGTCCGCCTTTCTGAACCGCAACCCGCCTTGTTGGCGCTGCTGGCCGATCCGCGCATGGCGATTACCCGCAACGGTCAGGGCTCTGGGCCGTATCGGCTTTATCGCGCCTTTCCGAGTGCCAAGATTCTGCGACCGCTGCGCCCCAGCGAAGAGGGCGGGGAAGAAAGTGTCCGCAATGGCGAGCGGCGCATTCGCGGCGAAAGGGCCGCCTTGGCCATTGCGCGCTATGCGGAACGCAATGCGGCGCTGGTGCTGGGGGGAGATTTTGCGACCTACCCGATGATCCAAGCTGCGGGCCTTCCCGCACGCGACATCCGGATTGATCCCGTGCCCGGCCTGTTTGGCCTTGTGCCCGCGCGCGATAACGGCCCGGCGCAAAACCGGACAGTTCGGCAAGCCATGGCGATGTCGCTTGATCGTCCCGCTCTTCTCCAGCGCTTCGGCGCCCGCGGTTGGGCCCCAAGCGAAACGCTGATGCCAGGCCCGATTGACACTTATGTGCAGGCCACGCCCGATTGGGGGCCCTTGAGCCTTGCCGAGCGCACCGCCCGGGCGCGCGCCTTGATTAGCCAGACGATGGGCGGGCGCGTGCGCATCAGCATTGCCTTGCCCAACGGGCCCGGCGCACGATTATTATTTGCGCAAATGGCGGCATCTTGGCGAACCGTCGGGATTGATGCGCGCTTGGCAGCACCGGGCGAAGCCGCCGACTTCAAGCTGGTTGATGAGGTTGTTCCGACCGGCAACGCGCTTGCCTATCTGCTGCCCTTTGCCTGCACCGTGAAGGCCAGTTGCAGTGCTGCAACCAGCAATGCGCTGCTGATTGCGCGGCGTGCCTCGCGTGCCGAGCGGGCCCGCCTTTTTGCCGAGGCAGACCGCGCGATCATCGACGAACAATTGTATATCCCGTTGGCACGCCCCCTGCGCTGGTCGCTGGTGGCCCCGCAATTGACCGGCTTTGCCACCAACCCGACCGGCTATCATCCGCTGACCCAATTGGGTGCCCCGGCCCCTTAACCAGAGCATAAACGAGCGACTGGATCAGCGCGCGTAATTTTATTACAACGCGTTGTTATGAAACGCGACTCGGGTCGTCCCAACCTGCCTCCGCTTGCGCTCCACATTCCGGAGCCGCCGTCTCGTCCAGGCGAAGAGGCTGATTTTTCGCATATTTCTGTCCTTCCAGCCGGGGTGACGCCGCGGCCAGACAGCGGTGCGCCTGTGGCCGAGCTTGCACCGCTTGCTTTTGGTCTGGTGCGCGTTCTGGATGATGCAGGCCGGGCAGTTGGCGCGTGGGACCCGCGCCTGTCGGCAGAAACGCTGCGGCGCCTGCTGCGCGATATGGCGCTGACCCGCGCCTTTGATGACCGGATGTTCCGCGCCCAGCGTCAGGGCAAGACCAGCTTTTACATGAAGTGCACCGGGGAAGAAGCGGTCGCCGTCGCGCAGAGCCATGCGTTGGCGGCGGACGACATGTGCTTTCCCTCTTACCGCCAGCAGGGCATTTTGATCGCGCGCGGCTATCCGCTCGTCGACATGATCAACCAGATTTATTCGAACAAGAAAGATGCGCTCAAAGGTCGGCAATTGCCGATCATGTATTCTGCGCCCGAGGTCAGCTTCTTTACGATTTCCGGCAATCTCGCGACGCAATTACCGCAGGCGGTGGGCTGGGCGATGGCCAGCGCTGCGCGGGGCGACACGCGGATTGCCGCCGCTTGGTGCGGCGAGGGGTCTACCGCGGAAGGCGATTTTCACGCCGCGATGACTTTTGCGACCGTTTATCGCGCGCCGGTGATCCTGAACGTTGTTAACAACCAATGGGCGATCAGTTCCTTTGCTGGCTTTGCCGGCGGCGAAGCGACAACCTTTGCGGCCCGCGCGCTGGGCTATGGGATCGCCGGGCTGCGCGTTGATGGCAATGATCCGCTGGCTGTCTATGCAGCGACAGCCTGGGCCGCAGAGCGGGCACGCACCAACCAGGGCCCGACGCTGATCGAGCATTTCACCTATCGTGCCGAAGGGCACAGCACATCGGACGATCCGGCAGCCTATCGCTCGGCCGATGAACGCGCCAAATGGCCGCTGGGTGATCCGATTGCGCGACTGAAGGCGCATCTGATCGGCTTGGGCGAATGGGATGAGGCGCGACAGGCCGATATGGACCGCACCTGTGCGCAGACGGTCAAAGATGCGCAAAAGGCGGCCGAGGCCAATGGCATTCTGGGCCACGGACTCCATCAGCCCTTTGAAACCATGTTTGAAGATGTGTTTGAGACGATGCCCGATCATCTGCGCGCGCAAATGGCGCAAATGCAGGCAGAGCGGATGCGCAAATGGCCCGTGCCGGGCACAGGCGGCGGCGCATGACAACCCGTCGCATGAACATGATTGAAGCGATCAACAGCGCCATGGACAATGCCATGGCGGCCGATGACCGGGTGGTCGTTTTTGGCGAAGATGTTGGTTATTTTGGCGGCGTCTTTCGCGCAACCGCAGGCTTGCAGGAAAAATATGGCAAGACCCGCAGCTTTGATACGCCGATTACAGAATGCGGCATTATCGGCGTTGCAGTGGGCATGGCAGCCTATGGCCTGCGCCCCATCCCCGAAATCCAGTTTGCGGATTATATCTACCCCGCCCTTGACCAATTGGTCTCTGAAGCGGCGCGCATCCGCTATCGCTCGGCCGGGCAATGGGCGATGCCGATCACCGTGCGCTCTCCCTTTGGCGGCGGCATTTTTGGTGGCCAGACGCACAGCCAATCGCCCGAGGGAATCTTCACCCATGTAGCCGGCCTCAAGACCGTGATCCCCTCCACGCCCTATGACGCCAAGGGGCTGTTGCTGGCGGCCATTGCCGATAATGATCCGGTGATCTTTTTTGAGCCCAAGCGCATCTATAATGGCCCGTTTGACGGCCATTATGATCGGCCTGTCACCCCTTGGGCAAAGCACGCCGCAAGCGAGGTGCCCGAAACCCCCTATACCATCCCGCTTGGCAAGGCGGCGCGCGTGCGCGAGGGGCAGGACCTGACCGTTATCGCCTATGGCACGATGGTCCATGTCGCGCTGGCGGCGGTTGAGGAACTGGGCGTGGACGCCGATGTGATCGACCTGCGCACGCTGATCCCGCTGGATATCGAAACAATTACCGCCTCTGTTGAAAAAACCGGGCGCTGCCTGATCGTGCATGAGGCAACGCGCACGTCCGGTTTTGGCGCAGAGATTGCGGCGCAAGTGCAGGAACGCTGCTTTTACCACCTCGAAGCGCCGATTGCGCGGGTGACGGGCTTTGACACGCCCTATCCGCATAGCTTGGAATGGGCCTATTTTCCCGGGCCGATCCGGATCGGCATGGCGATAGAGCAGGTGATGTCGGCATGAAGATCAAAAGGAACGACCATGGCGCGCTTTGAATTTCGTCTGCCTGATATCGGCGAAGGCATTGCCGAAGCAGAGATTGTCGCCTGGCATGTCCAGCCCGGTGATCGCGTGACAGAAGACCAGCCCGTCGCCGATATGATGACCGATAAGGCCACCGTTGAAATGGAATCACCGGTAACGGGCACGGTTGTGGAGATTGCGGGCGCCGTGGGTGACATGGTGGCGATTGGCGCCCCGCTGCTTATCATCGAAACTGACGCTGAAGAAGAAGCTGCGCCCTCCCCCTCCCCCCAGGCCCATGTAACGCCGCCGGAAGCAGAAGCAGAAGCCCCGCTGCCCGAGCCCCGATTTGTCCCCGACCCGCATCCCGATGCGACCGAAATTGAGGTGCCGTCCCCCGGCCGTCATGCGCTTGCCTCCCCCGCTGTCCGGGCTCGGGCGCGCGATCTGGGAATTGACCTGAGCGCCGTCAAGCCGCGCGAAGGTCATCGCATCCGCCATGCCGATCTTGACGCCTATTTGGGCTATCACGGCCACCAAGGCTATGGGGTGGCCCCGCTCCCCCGGCCGGATGAAGCGATCAAGGTTGTCGGCCTGCGCCGGAGGATCGCAGAAAATATGGCGGCCTCGAAGCGGCACATCCCGCATTTCAGCTATGTTGATGAGATCGACGTGACCGCGCTGGAGGCGATGCGGGCGGACCTCAATGCCCATCGGGGCGACCGGCCCAAATTGACGCTGCTGCCGCTTCTGATCGTCGCGATCTGCAAGGCTCTGCCGGACTTTCCGATGCTCAATGCCCGCTTTGATGACGAGGCCGGGGTGGTGACCCGCTATGGTGCAGTGCATCTGGGCTTGGCGACCCAGACCGAGGCGGGACTGATGGTACCCGTGCTGCGCAATGCACAGGCGCAGAATATCTGGCAATTGGCGCGCGACATTGCCCGGCTCGCCGACGCCGCCCGCACTGGCAAGGCCAAGTCAGACGAGTTGAGCGGATCAACCCTCACGCTCACATCGCTGGGGCCCTTGGGCGGCGTGGCGACAACGCCCGTCATCAACCGCCCCGAAGTCGCGATCATCGGCCCCAACCGGATTATCGAGCGCCCGGTTTTCAAGGGCGATCAGATTGTCCGCGCCAAGCTGATGAACCTTTCTATCAGCTGCGACCACCGTGTCGTTGATGGCTGGGATGCGGCCAGCTTTGTGCAGGCCGTGAAGAAACTTTTGGAAACGCCGGTCCTGCTGTTCGCCGACGCTTAAGCTCAGGACACCAGCGCCAGCCTTGGCCCGTCTGCCGCGGACAGCGTTACATCGTCAACGCCGTCAATCGCTTCGATCCGCGCAGCAAGGTCGGCATCGAGCGCAAAGGTCCGCCCAAGCCGCAGGGTCGCCCGCCGCCCGCCTTCCACCTCGGCCTCAACGATGATTTCACCGCGCCCGCCGCTTTCGCCGCCCAACAGCGCGGCAAGCGCTAGCAGCGCGTTTTGGCTGGAGGTGCGGACCACCGCCTTTAATCGGCTGTTTGCGGCAAGCCCCTCAAGCGGCTGAAGGCGCTTCACGGTGATGCGCGGGGTTTCTTCCCCCGGCTGGCGATCAAGTTCCACCGTCAGCAAGCCGCAGACATTGTTCTTGGCGGCTTCTTCCAGTTCCTTGGCGGTCAGTTCGTCAAAGCAGCTGGCGATAAACTGGCCGGTCGCATCCGACATCGCGCAATTGGCATAGCGCCGGCCGCGGGCCGAGGTGCGCCACCGCACATCTTCCACCAACACCGCCATCACGCCGCCCGTGCGCGCGCCATCGGCCGGCGCGGGCTGGGCGCAAAGCGCAGCATAGGTGCGCGCGCCATGCGCGGTCGCCACATGGCGATAGCGGTCCACCGGATGCGCCGAAAAATAAAAGCCGAAGGATTCGCGTTCCTGCATCATCCGGTCCGCAAGCGACCAATGGGCATTGGCGGGCAGCTTGATCGCATCTACCTTATGATCATCGCCGCCAAACAGGCCACCCTGCCCGCTTGTTCGCGCCGCCTCGGCCGAGGCGGCGACGGCGAGGATGGTTTCTGCCATGGCATGGACGCCCGCCCGGTTTGGCTCCAGCGCATCAAAGGCCCCGGCAGCGGCCAGACTTTCAATCTGGCGACGGTTGACGAGACGCGGGCTGATGCGGTCGGCAAAATCATCGAGCGAGGCAAAGGCCCCCTTGGCGCTCCGCTCGGCCACAATCTGCTCCATCGCGCCTTCGCCCACACCTTTAAGCGCGCCCAAGGCATAGCGCACGGCCAGCCCTTCTTCCGCAGGATGGACTTCAAAATCCGCGCCGCTCTGGTTGATGCACGGCGCGAGCGCAGGCACACCCAGACGGCGCATATCATCCATGAAGATGGAGAGCTTGTCGGTGTTGGAGATATCAAAGCTCATCGAGGCGGCGAAGAAGTCCGCCGGGTAATGGGCCTTTAGCCACGCCGTCTGATAGGCGAGCAGCGCATAAGCGGCGGCGTGCGACTTGTTGAAGCCATAGCCCGCGAACTTGTCGATCAAGTCGAACAATTCGTTCGCCTTGGCCGCGTCAATTGCGTGATGGTCGGCACAGCCCTTCACGAAAATGGCACGTTGTTCATCCATTTCCGCCTTGATCTTCTTGCCCATCGCGCGGCGCAGCATATCGGCGCCACCCAGCGTATAGCCGGCCAAGATTTGCGCGGCCTGCATCACCTGTTCTTGATAGACGAAGATGCCATAGGTTTCCGACAGAATGCCTTCGAGCAGCGGGTGCGGATATTCGATGGGCACGCGGCCGTTCTTGCGGTCGCCAAAGAGCGGGATGTTATCCATCGGGCCCGGGCGATAGAGCGAAACGAGCGCGATGATATCGCCAAAATTTGAGGGGCGGACGGCGGCCAGCGTGCGGCGCATCCCTTCCGATTCCAGCTGGAACACGCCAACCGTGTCACCCTTTTGGAGCAGCGCATAAACGCCTTCATCATCCCAGCTGAGGGTATCCAGATCGGGCCGATCGCCCGTGCGCCGCGCGATGAGTTCCAGCGCGCGCTGGATGACCGACAGGGTTTTGAGGCCCAGAAAGTCAAACTTCACCAGCCCCGCGCCCTCAACATATTTCATGTCGAACTGGGTGACGGGCATATCCGAGCGCGGATCGCGATAGAGCGGGACCAGCTGGTCAAGCGGGCGGTCCCCGATCACCACGCCCGCAGCATGGGTGGAGCTGTGGCGCGGCAGGCCTTCCAGCTTCATCGCCAGATCAAGCAACTGCCGGACCTGATATTCATTCTTATATTCAGCCGCCAGTTCCGGCACGCCGTTCAACGCGCGGTCGAGCGTCCACGGGTCGGTCGGATGGTTGGGGACAAGCTTTGCCAGCCGATCCATCTGCCCATAGCTCATCTGAAGAACCCGGCCGGTATCCTTCAACACCGCGCGCGCCTTCATCGTCCCAAAGGTGATGATTTGGGCCACATGGTCGCTGCCATATTTCTGCTGAACATAGCGGATGACTTCGCCCCGCCGCGTTTCGCAAAAGTCGATGTCGAAGTCTGGCATGGACACGCGTTCCGGGTTCAGGAAGCGTTCGAACAGCAGGCCCAGTTTGATCGGATCCAGATCGGTGATGGTCAGCGCCCAGGCGACGACCGAACCCGCGCCAGAACCACGGCCCGGCCCCACCGCAATCCCCTGATCTTTCGCCCATTTGATGAAATCGGCAACGATGAGGAAATAGCCGGGAAAGCCCATCTGGATGATGACGTTGAGCTCAAAATCCAGCCGTTCAAAATAGGCGTCGCGGTCCGCATCCGGGATGAGCTCCAACCGCTTTTCAAGCCCCGCTCTGGCATCAATGCGCAGCTGGTCTGCCTCGCCATCCTTGTCGCCCACCGTTGGCAAAATCGGCGCGCGCTTGGGCGCCATCACCGCACAGCGTTGCGCCACGACCAGCGTATTGGCGAGCGCCTCGGGCAGGTCCTCAAACAGGCGCTGCATGTCCTTGGCAGGCTTCATCCACGCATCGGGAGAACTGCGGGGCCGGTCTTCGCTTTCCAGATAAGCGCTTGCCGAAATGCACAACATCGCATCATGCGCGGCGTGAAAATCGGCCTCTGCATAACAAGCCGGATTGGTCGCGACGAGCGGCAAGTCCATCGCATAAGCAAGGTCAAGCAGGGCTGCTTCTGACGCGCCTTCCACCGGATCAAGCCGCCGCGAGATTTCTATGTAGAGCCGGTTGGGAAACAGGTCGGTCAGCGCCCGGGCATAATCTTGGGCAGCAGCTGGCTGATCTTCCGCCAACAAGCGGCAAAGCGCGCCTTCGCCGCCGGCGGTCAGCGCAATCAGGCCTTGGTTATGCTTGGCCAGCTTTTCCCAGCGGACATGGGGCGGCTCTTCCACAGGCCGGTCGAGGTGCGCGGCCGATACCAGCGCACATAAATTATCATAGCCCGCCTCATCCTGCGCATAGAGAGCCAGCCAATCATAAACCGGGCTCGTGCCTTCAGGGCGGCCGGGGCGCAGCACGCACAAAAGCGTCCCGATAATCGGCTGGACACCCGCGCTTTTGCACGCATCTGAAATTTGGGGCGCTGCATACAGGCCGTTACGGTCGCACAAGGCGACAGCGGGAAACCCAAGTTCCTTGGTGCGCTTCGCGATATCCTTGGGCGTGATCGCGCCTTCCAACATGGTAAAGGCGGAAAAGACGCGCAAAGGAACGAAGGGCGAAAACGGCATAAGCAAAGCTTAGGCGCGGCCCTTCAGGATGTTAACCGATTCGGCTGAGGGAGTTGGGGATAAAATGAGAAGGGCGTTGGTCCCTCCCCTAATCCTCACAACAGCTTTTCAATATCCTTGGCCAGCGCCTCGGGCTTATCCGTTGGCGCATAGCGGCCAACAACTTTGCCGTTTTTGTCGATCAGGAATTTCGTGAAATTCCACTTGATGCCCTTGGTGCCCAGCACGCCCGGCTTTTCCGCTTTCAGATGCTCATAAAGCGGGTCGGCGCCCGGGCCGTTCACCTCAATCTTCGCCATCAGGGGAAAGGTGACGTCATAAGTGAGCGAACAGAAATTCTTAATTTCCTCTGCATCGCCCGGCTCTTGCGCGCCGAACTGGTTGCAGGGAAAGCCGATCACGGTCAGCCCCTTTGGGCCATAGGTGCGGTGAAGCGCTTCCAGCCCCTTATATTGCGGGGTAAAGCCGCATTTGGAGGCGGTGTTGACGATCAGCATCGGCCCACCCTTGAAATCGGCGAGCTTCTGCTCGCTGCCATCCGGCTTTTTCACGCTGAAATCATGGACGGACATTCGGCTCTCCTCTGATTATCTGCCGGAGTGCTAGCACATACAAAAAGGGCCGGGCTAGGCCCGACCCTTTGAGGAATACCAAAGCACAGGGTTGGCGCCTTAGGCCGCGTCGCCCGCCACTTCCTTTGCCTTTTTCGCATAGACCCGCACCGGCTCTTTCGTGCCGGCCACGACATCCTTGTCGATCATCACCTGATCGACATCGTCCATCGACGGCAGGTCGAACATCGTGTCGAGCAAAATGCCCTCAAGGATGGACCGGAGACCGCGCGCGCCCGTTTTGCGTTCAATCGCGCGCTTGGCGACGGCCGTCAGCGCATCATCGGTGAAGTCGAGATCCACCTCTTCCATTTCGAAGAGCTTCTTATACTGCTTCACCAGCGCGTTCTTGGGTTCGACCAGGATTTTGACGAGCGCATCAACATCCAGATCTTCCAACGTGGCGATAACGGGCAGACGCCCGACAAATTCCGGGATCAGGCCGTATTTCAGCAGATCTTCCGGCTCACCCTGCTTCAAGATATCGCCGGTGCGGCGTTCATCCGGGGCAGAGACATGCGCGCCAAAGCCAATCGACTTGCCCTGCAAGCGATCTGCGATGATCTTTTCAAGACCCGCAAAGGCGCCGCCGCAGATGAAGAGGATATTGGTTGTATCCACTTGCAGAAATTCTTGCTGCGGGTGCTTTCGCCCCCCCTGAGGCGGGACGCTGGCAACCGTACCTTCCATCATCTTCAACAGCGCCTGCTGCACGCCTTCGCCCGACACGTCGCGGGTGATGGAGGGGTTTTCCGCCTTGCGGCTGATCTTGTCGATTTCGTCGATATAGACGATCCCGCGCTGGGCCCGCTCCACATTATAATCAGATGCCTGAAGCAGCTTCAGGATAATGTTTTCAACATCTTCCCCAACATAGCCGGCTTCGGTCAGCGTCGTGGCGTCGGCCATGGTGAAGGGCACATCAAGGATGCGCGCCAACGTCTGGGCGAGCAGCGTCTTGCCGCAACCCGTGGGGCCGACAAGCAGGATGTTGGACTTGGCAAGTTCCACATCCGCGCCCTTTGCGCCATGGTTCAACCGCTTATAATGGTTGTGAACAGCCACCGAGAGGACGCGCTTGGCCTTGGACTGGCCAATCACATAATCGTCCAGCACCTTGCAAATCTCTGCCGGGGTCGGCACGCCGCCATCCTTTTTGGAGACGAGCGCTGATTTGGTTTCCTCGCGGATAATGTCGTTGCACAGATCAACGCATTCATCGCAGATGAATACCGTCGGCCCGGCAATGAGCTTGCGCACCTCATGCTGCGACTTTCCGCAGAAAGAGCAATAAAGCGTGCTCTTGGTATCGTTGCCGCTCAACTTGGTCATCAGAACCTTCCCGCCACGTTTGCGGCCATGTTACAATCAGATTTTATAGCGGCAATGGCTTAATTTCAGCTGACTGTCTCGTCAGCCGGCTTAGCCTTATGCTTCTTCTGTTGCTTCCGGGCGCTTATCGAACACGGCGTCGATAAGACCGAAATCCTTGGCCTCAAGCGCGGTCATAAAATTATCGCGCTCCATCGCCTTCTCGATCGTCTCGATATCCTTGCCCGTATATTGCGAATAGAGCTTGTTCATGCTCGCGCGAATCCGCAGGATTTCCTGCGCCTGAATGGCAATATCGGTCGCCTGACCCTGCGCCCCGCCCGACGGCTGGTGGATCATGATTCGCGAATTGGTGAGCGCCACGCGCATGCCCGGCTCCCCCGCCGAGAGGAGGAAAGAGCCCATCGACGCGGCCTGCCCAACGCACACCGTGCCCACTTTGGGCCGAATATATTGCATCGTATCGTGGATCGCCATGCCCGCCGTGACGACCCCGCCCGGCGAATTAATGTACATCCAGATATCCTTCTTCGGATTTTCCGACTCGAGGAACAGCAACTGGGCGACGATGACCGACGCCATATTGTCCTCAATCCCGCCCGTCACAAAGACGATGCGTTCCCGCAAAAGCCGCGAATAAATGTCAAAGCTGCGCTCCCCGCGATTCGATTGTTCGATAACGATGGGGATCAGCGCGTCGTGCGGGTGCATGGACAGTCCTTTGTAGTTTCTTGAACCCTTATTTCGGGCTCGGGCCGGAAAGTTCAACCCCCTGTTGCGGGATTAGGACTTTTACGGATGGCATAAAGGCGCGAGGTCGGGCCGGTATAGACGGGTGTCAGCCAGTCCAGCGCCGCTGCGGGCGCTTCGGCTTCCCATATCCAGACATAATCAAACCGGTCGCGCGGCAGATAGCGCAAAAAGGTGCGGACGCGAAAACCGGGGCAGCCAAAGGCCGGATTGAACAATTCCACCGAGCGCGAATCATTAAAGCCGCGTCCGTCATTATAGATGGGCCGCATCAAATGCTGGCCGGGGATATCCCATTGGGTGTTCACAAAGGCATGGCGGCGCGGGATGGCGAGGCTGGGCGCATGGTTGCGCCCGGCAAGCGGCCACACGCCGCATTCGCTGCTGTGCGCCAGAACCGCAATGCGCGCGCCCATGGGCACAACATTCAAAGCGGCCAGATCTTCCTCAATCTCATTGCCGCGCTGGATCCAGCCGATGGATGTCTCGGCCACCCGAACGCCAAATAGCAGCAACCCGGCCAAGGCGACCGCCAGCCCCATGCGGCGCGGCAGTCCAGACACCGCCAGAAGCGCAATCATCAACAGCGGCGCATAGAGCCGAACGTCTGCAAAATAAGAGCTGAGAACCGTCGACGGCAGCGCCACCGCCGCAATCAACAGGCCCAATGCTGCCAACCGAAAAGCGGGATCGCGGACAACCCGCCGGTCAATATGCAGCCACAGAGCCAGAAGAATAAGCAGGGCAACGCTTGCAATATCAAATTCCTGCCATTCGGCCCGCAACAGATTTTCAATCCCGCGCAGCTTTTCATGCAGGTTCCAGCTTGCGACCAGATCGCCCCCGCCCTTGGTCGCGCGCCAGACCAACATCGGCACAAGCGGGACCGCCCAAGGCAGCATCTTTGCGCAAAAGCTTTGGAAGTTGCGGCGGTCGGAAAATTCAATGGCCGCCACGATTAGGCCCAGCACCCCCCAAGCCGATGTATGGCAGAGCCAGACGAGCAGCGCCGCCGCCAAGGCGAAGGGCAGGCTTATCGAGATTGGCCGCTGCCGAACCCAAAGCCATGCTGCCGCCACATGCAAGGCCAACGCCAAGCCAAGCCAGTAATTCACAAAGCCATGAAAGAAGGTGAAGCTCCACACCGGCAGCAACGCGGCATAAGCCGGCGCGGGGACATGGCCGTAGCGCGCCCGCGCCAGCCGATACAGGCCCAGCACGGTCAGCGGCGGCAAGGCCGCGGCGATCAGATAGGCCGCCTTTTCCGTGCCCAAGAGCGGGCCGAGCCAGACCATCAGCAGATCAACGCCCAAATTGCCGAGGATGTGCCAGTCAAACGCGTAATATTGGGCAAGCCATCGGTCTGCCTCGTGCGTCATCACATGATAGCGACCAATATGGGTAAACAAGTCCGGCAGGATAGGCAGCGGCGCGACGAGGAACGGCACCGCTGAAAGCAGCGCCAGAAACAGCCAGAGCAGGCGCTCTGCGCCCGACTTTAATCCCAAAGGCGACATGGCGCGCCTCAGGCCTTTACCGCCAGATAGGCCAGCCGCCGCACTTCGCGCCGCCCGCGCACAACCGTATCAAGGATCAGGCCGCAAAAGCCGTTGAGGAACGCCAAGAGCATGATGCCCGTCGCCAAAATCGCCGTTGGAAAGCGCGGCACCAGGCCGGTTTCCAGATAGGTGACGAACAAGGGCACGCTGATGCCGATGGAAACCAGCGCCAGCAGTCCGCCGATCAAGCCAAAAAAGACAAGCGGCTTTTCAATCCGGAACAAGGTCAGGATCATCCGGAGGATGCGCCAGCCATCGCGATAGGTGTTGAGCTTGGAGGCAGAACCTTCCGGCCGGGCGGCATAAGCGGTCACCCGCTCGGCAACGGGCATGCGCAACTCCAGCGCATGCACGCTAATTTCCGTCTCGATCTCAAAGCCTTCGGAAAGGACCGGAAAGCTTTTGACAAAGCGCCGCGAAAAAACCCGGTAGCCGGACAGGATATCGGTGAAGGTGCGCCCAAAGAGCCAGGCAAGCATACCGGTCAGCAGCTTGTTGCCCAAGCGATGGCCGGGCCGATAAGCCGCTTCTACTTCTGACTTGCGCGCGCCGACCACCATATCCAGCTGCTCGTCGCGCAACAGGGCAATCAAGCCCGGCGCGGCTGCGGCCTCATAGGTCGCATCGCCATCGGCCATGACGTAAATATCGGCATCAACATCGGCAAACATCCGGCGGACAACATGGCCCTTACCCTGCATCCGCTCTGTCCGGACAATCGCGCCGGCCGCGCGCGCAATCTCTGCCGTGCCGTCGCTGCTGTTATTATCATAAACATAGATCTGCGCCTCGGGCAGCGCGGCGCGAAACTCATTAATGGTCTGGCCGATGGCCGCTGCCTCGTTGAAGCAGGGGAGCAAAATGGCAATTCGGGTCGGCTCAGCGGCAGTCATGCAGCCGCCCCTAACCTTGAATGCCATAAATTTCGATCATTTTTGTGCAAGCCGTGCAGCGATCCAGGCAGAGACCGTCAATTGAAGCTGATGGTAGAGCATCAGCGGCAGCACGATCATGCCCGCTTGCGCCGCCGGAAAAAGGATCCGCGCCATCGGTGCGCCCGTTGCCAAACTTTTCTGCGCGCCAGAAAAAAGCAGCGTGATCCGGTCGGCCCGCGACAGCCCCAACACCCGACCAAGGCCCCAGGCAAGGCCCAGCGCAAACCCGAGCAGGACAAGAACCAGCGCGACGAGACGGGCCATGTCTGCGCCATTAATCCGATGCCATAGGCCATCCACAACCGCCGCGCTGAAAGCGACATAAACGGTGATCAGGATGGTCAGGCGATCAAGCCGGCCAATCCAGCCGCGGTTTCGTTCCGCCCAGTCAGCCAGTCGCACGCGGGCCAACTGGCCGAGCACAAAGGGCAGCAGCAGCAAGGTTGCGATCCGGGTAACCGCCGACACATCTCCGGTACCAACTGCCGCATGGGCCAGGCCCGCCAGCAAAAGCGGTGTCAGCAAAACGCCCGCGAGGTTGGAAAGAGCGGCGGCGATAACCGAGGCGGCCACATTGCCCCCCGCCATCGAGGACGACGCAATCGCCGCCTGAACGGTGGATGGCAACGCACATAAAAACAAGACGCCCAGCCACAGCTCTGGCGGCAGAAAGTCCGGCAGTAGATGTGCGGCCCCAAGCCCCAGCAGCGGCATGGCCCCAAAAACAAAAGCGAGCACCGCCAATTGCAGCCGCCAATGGCGCAGGCCGGCCCAAACGGCTTCACGCGCGATGCGCAGACCATGGAAGAAAAACAGGCTGAAGATCGCAACATTGGCGAGAGCAGAGATGATCGGCACTGCGCTGCCCTTGGCCGGGATAAGGCTGGCAAGCGCGATGGTCGCCAGCAACATCAGGACAAAGCGATCAGGGATTAAGCGGGCCAACATAGCGCGCTTCCTAGCTTAGCTTGCCGCAACGCACAAATTAGGCTAGGGGCGCGGCCAGACAGAAACCCTCCTCCATCATTAGAGACCCGCATGAGCCTCCGTAATGTGGCCATTATCGCGCACGTCGATCATGGCAAGACGACCCTTGTTGACCAGCTGTTCCGCCAGTCGGGCACCTTCCGCGACAACCAGCGCGTGGAAGAACGCGCGATGGATTCCAACGATCTGGAAAAGGAACGTGGGATCACCATTCTCGCCAAGTGCACCTCGGTGGACTGGAACGGCACGCGGATCAACATCGTCGATACGCCCGGACACGCCGATTTCGGCGGCGAGGTGGAACGCATCCTCTCGATGGTCGATGGCGTTATTCTGCTTGTCGATTCTTCGGAAGGCGCCATGCCGCAGACCAAGTTTGTGACCGGCAAGGCGCTGGCGCTGGGCCTGCGCCCGATTGTTGTCGTCAACAAGGTCGACCGGCCGGATGAGCGCATTCAGGAAGTTCTGGACGAAGTGTTTGACCTGTTCGTCTCGCTCGACGCGACCGATGAGCAGCTCGACTTCCCCGTGCTCTATGCCTCGGGCCGCAACGGCTATGCCAATAATGATCCGACGCTGCGCGACGGCACGCTGGAACCGATGTTCCAGACGATTGTCGACCATGTGCCGGAACCCAAGGCCGATGAAGACGGCCCCTTCAAGTTCCTCGTGACCTTGTTGGACCGCGACAATTTCTTGGGCCGTATCCTCACAGGCCGGATCGACAGCGGCACGCTGAAGGTCAATATGCCGATCCACGCGCTGGATCCGGATGGCAATGTCATCGAACAGGGCCGCGCCTCGAAGATCCTCGCCTTCCGTGGTCTGGAACGCGTGCCGGTGGACGAAGCCAAAGCGGGCGACATTGTCTCCATCGCCGGCCTCACCACCGCGACCGTCGCCAATACCATTGCCGACACCAGCGTGAGCGAAGCGATTGCGGCACAGCCGATTGATCCGCCGACGCTGTCGATGCGCTTTGCCGTCAACGATTCGCCGATGGCCGGTCGCGAAGGCAGCAAGGTGACGAGCCGCATGATCCGCGACCGTCTGTTCCGCGAAGCCGAATCGAACGTCGCCATCCGCGTGACCGAAAGCGCCGATAAGGACAGCTTTGAAGTTGCGGGCCGGGGCGAACTTCAGCTGGGCGTTCTGATCGAAACCATGCGCCGCGAAGGCTTTGAACTGGGCATTTCGCGCCCGCGCGTGCTGTTCCGTGAGGAAAATGGCCAGCGCACCGAGCCGTATGAAACTGTCGTCATCGATGTGGATGATGAATATTCGGGCACGGTCATCGACAAGATGAACGTCCGCAAAGCGGAAATGACCGATATGCGCCCCTCGGGCGGCGGCAAGACGCGCATCACCTTCTCTGCGCCCTCGCGCGGGCTGATCGGCTATCATGGCGAATTCCTGTCCGACACGCGCGGCACGGGCATTATGAACCGGCTGTTTGAAAAATATGGCCCGCACAAGGGCCCGATTGAAGGCCGCAAAAATGGCGTGCTGATCTCCAACGGTTCGGGCGAAGCCAATGCCTATGCGCTCGGCCCCTTGGAAGAGCGCGGCATTCTGTTCGTCTCGCCGGGCGAAGCGCTGTATGAAGGCATGATCGTTGGCGAAAATGCCAAGACGGATGACCTTGAGGTCAACCCGATGAAGTCGAAGCAACTGACCAATTTCCGCGCCTCGGGCGGGAAGGACGATGCCATCCGGCTGACGCCGCCCAAGCGGATGACGCTGGAACAGGCGATTGCCTATATCGACGATGATGAACTGGTTGAGGTGACGCCGCAGAATATCCGTCTGCGCAAGGTCCATCTCGACCCGCATGAACGCAAGCGCGCCAAGCGCTCCATCGCGGCTTAATGGCGGCCCCGCAGCATCCTGCGGGGCTTCCCCGTTTGCACCTTTTGGCGGCTGTGCTGGTCATGGCCGTTTGGGGGTCAAACTTTGTGATTATCCGCATCGCGCTGGATAATTTCCCGCCGCTTTTGCTGGCGGCGCTGCGCTATACGCTCGCCTTCTTTCCCGCCGCGCTCTTTTTGAAGCGCCCCAATGTGCCCTGGCGCAACCTTGCGGCTTATGGCGTGCTGATTGGTGGCGGGCAGTTTGGCTTGCTCTTCATCGCGATGAAGGCCGATATCACGCCAGGCCTCGCCTCGCTTGTCGTGCAGACGCAGGTGATCTTCACCATCCTCTTCTCGCTCATCCTCCATAAAGAACGGGTGAGGCTGTTCCAGATTGCCGCCCTCATCTTGGCGCTGTCTGGATTGGGCGTCATCCTGACCCATACAGATGGGCATACAACGCCTCTGGGCATCGCGTTGGTAATCGGCGCGGCGATCAGCTGGTCCAGCGGCAATATGGTCTCGCGCGCTGCCGGGCAGGTGAACATGCTCGGCTATGTTGTCTGGGCAAGCCTGTTTGCGATCCCGCCACTCTATACGCTTGCCTTCCTAGTCGAAGGCCCCGCCGCGATTGGCCAAAGCCTCGCCCATGCCGGGCCGGGCTTATGGGCCGCCGTTATATGGCAGGCGGTGGGCAATACCATGTTTGGCTATGGCATTTGGGGCTGGCTGCTCGCCCGCCATCCCTCCGCACAGGTCGCCCCGCTGGCGCTTCTCGTTCCCGTATTCGGGATGCTTTCCTCCACGCTTGTCCTTGGCGAGCCAATGCAGGGCTGGAAAATCACCGCCGCACTTCTTGTCATGGCGGGCCTGCTGACGAGCATCCTCTGGCCGCGTATCGCCCACCGCCTGCACCCCACCGCCGCCTAGCAGGCATGGGCGCTTCAGCGCTTGCGCAGCACCCGCGACGAGAAAGTCAATCCAGCGACCATCGCCGCCACGAAGACGAAAATCGCTGATGGGTTGAGCGCAAAGCCGACGAGCGCCGGCCCGGGGCAGATGCCCACCAGCCCCCATCCCATGCCGAACAGCGCCGCGCCGCCCACCAGCCGCGGGTCAATCCGCATCGTCGCTGGGCTGTCAAAAGCATCCCCCGCAATCGGCTTCGCCCGTGCGCGCGATAGGCGGAACAAAGGCATGGCCGTCAGCACGGCGCCGCCCATAACAAAGGCAAGGCTTGGGTCCCACTGGCCCGCAATGTCGAGGAAGCCACGCACCCTATCCGGGCTCGTCATGCCCGAAACAAGCAGGCCAACGCCAAATATAAGGCCCATGATGAAAGCGATCCCCGTCTTCATACTGCGCCCCCATGCCGCACGAGGAACACGGTCAGTGCCGCCGTTGCCATGAACACCAGCACGGCCACCAGCGAGCGCGGCGAAAGTCGGGAAAGCCCGCACACGCCGTGACCACTGGTGCAGCCATTGCCAAGATCCGTACCAATGCCGACGAGCAACCCGGCCAGGGCAAGCAAGGCGGGCGATGACGTCTCGATCCCGGCCAGCAAATCGGGGCCTGGGAGCGCCCGGGCCGCCATTCCGGCAGAGAAAAGACCAAGCACAAAGGCAACCGCCCATCCCCGCCCCGGTCCGTTGAGCGCGATCCGCACAATGCCGGTAATCCCGGCGATTTCGCCCGCGAGAAGATAGAGGCCGCCAGCAGCCAGTCCGATCATCACACCGCCCAAGAGCGGCAGCAAAAAGGGATCAAGCACCAAGAAAGCCCTTACATGGCCCAGCCGAACGACAGGCCCACACTGGTTTCCGCGAGCCGGACATCAGCTTCGCCCGCCCCGAAAAGCTCGGGGATTGAACCCTCGCCCGACACCGTCCGGCGCGGCGCGTGCATGGCATAAGCGGTAATATCAAACCGCGGCGAAAGCTTCAGCGACGCCCCGGCGGTCACATGCGATTGGACAACGCCCGGTGCGAGGATGTTGAGCAGCGTCTGCGAGCCGGGCACCGGATTGTCGGAATGACCATAGCCAAGGCGCAGGGTCAGCTTATCACTCGCCTTATAGGCGGCACCGACCTTCCACACGCTCACGTCCTGCCAGCCAAAGCCCGGCCCATTGGCCGCACCGAAAGGCACGCCCAGGAACAGCGGCGACAGCGTGTTGCCGACCGAGGTGACACCCGAATATTCAATGCGCTTGAAATCTGCGCCCAGCGTCAGCGCCGGACTGGCCTGCACGGAAGCACCAATGCCCCAAGCCGCTGGCACATCAAACCCACCGCTGCCGGCGAACAGACCGGCATATTTCTTAAAGCGCCCTGTCCACACTTTGGACTGGTAAAAGGCGCCGATCCGGACGCCCTTGGTCAGCGTGCCCAGATAGCCAATGCGCACGCCTGCGCCGGCCGACCAGTCCTGCCCTCGATTGGAGAAATTCTCCCCGTCCTGCGAATAATAAGCAAAGGGCTGGATGCCGGTCGCCTCAAAGCCCTGCACCACAAAGTGGGGCGAAACGCCGATGGAATGGCCCTCGGCAATCTTAACTGCGACGGTGGGCACAATCGACACCTGCATCAGGTTGACCCCTGCCGGGCCGCTGGCGCCAAAGCGCGCAAAGGGGTTTACGTCATAATGGGTGTTCATGCCGCCATTGCCGCTGATGGCGATCCCCAGCGCCACGCGATCGGACACCTGCTTCACCACCGCCAATTCAGGCAGGATGAAAGGATTGGCGCCGTTGCCCGAATAGCTGCCATTCAATCCGGCGCCATTACCCTCAATCTTCGCGCCGCGGTTCGGCACAAAAACTTCGAAGCCAACGTCAAGACGGTTGCCCACCTCGGTCGCCGAGGCGGGATTGGTGGCGATCGCCAGACCATCTTGCGGCATCGCGATGGCCACCCCGCCCGCCCCCTTTGCAGCGGCGCCGACGCCGTTGAGGAAATACCCGTCCGTCGCCATGGCGACACCCGGGGCCGCAAGCGC
The DNA here is from genome assembly GCA_046074265.1 of Chakrabartia sp. Classification (GTDB taxonomy): domain Bacteria; phylum Pseudomonadota; class Alphaproteobacteria; order Sphingomonadales; family Sphingomonadaceae; genus Aquisediminimonas. The sequence goes on along the minus strand of JBJTNW010000012.1, from coordinate 16,477 downwards.
GGCAAGAGCAGCACTGGTGAGAGCAGGTTTCAAGAGCCGGGCGGTGTAGGTCATGTAAATTCCCCTGTTGCGATAGACATTCGTTCGCCTTTGGGCAGCCGCGCTGCGAACGCAAACAAAGGAATGATTGCCTTTGGCCAAGCCTCGCTTTCGCAAGAGATCTGCGGGACGCCCGCAAAGCGGCTGTTGCTCCCTCGCGACGACCCTGTCGCCCACGACGAAAACCAAAAGGCCGCACCCGCATGGGGGTGCTTTTAAGAAGCTGTTCTCTTGAAAACTGGAGCGGGCGAAGGGATTCGAACCCTCGACCCCAACCTTGGCAAGGTTGTGCTCTACCCCTGAGCTACGCCCGCTCTGGCGTTGGCGCGGACGATGTCCTGCGCGGGAGCCGGGCTGTTAACAGCGGCCCCTTGGCTTTGCAACCCCGTCGTTACGGATTTTTGCACCTCAGCCCTCCCCATTTTTTCAGCTTGTCTCTGAAGCGACGATCCCCACATAGAGGTAAGAGACTGTGAGGGAGCAAGATCTTGGCAACTCTGGGTATGAGTGCGGCAGACAAGGATGCGATTGAGGCGTTTCGCCGGGACGTGATTGAGCCGTCGCTGTCGGCGCTCGTCATTCTCGATTTCTGGGCGGAATGGTGCGGGCCGTGCAAGCAGCTGACGCCGGTTCTTGAAAAGATCGCCGCGCAATATGCCGATAAGGGCGTGCTGCTCGCCAAGGTAAATGTGGACGAGCAAAAGCTGATCGCGGCCCAGTTCCGCGTACAGTCCATCCCAACGGTCTATGCCGTGTTTCAGGGCCAGCTGGTCGCAGACCTGACCCAATATCGCACCGAGGCGCAGATAAGCCGGGTGTTGGACCAGATTTTGAAGCAATTGCCCATCGCCGGCGAAGCGCAGGCGCTGGAACAGGAAATTGAGCCGCTGCTGGCCATGGGCGAAGAGGTGCTGGCGGGCGGCGATGCCGAACGCGCCGTCAGCGTCTTTGGCCAGATTAGCGAAATGGCACCCGATAATGCCGATGCGCTGTCGGGCCTTGCCCGGGCGCTGATCGCGACAGGCCGGCTTGATGAAGCCGAATCGGTTCTGGCCGGCGCCAGCGAGGAAGCGCGCAAATCTGCCTCGCTGACCCGTGCCGCCTCTGCGCTGGCGCTGGCGCAGGACGCGCGGCCGGTGGATGATCTGGGCGGGCTGAAGGCCAAGATTGCCGCCAACCCCGAAGACCATGACGCCCGGTTTGAACTGGCAGGCGGCCTGATGGCCATGGGCGACCGCGATGGCGCAGCAGAAGCGCTGCTGGACATCATCCGGGCAGACAAAGGCTGGAACGAGGGCGCCGCGCGCGCGCAGCTGCTGACGATTTTTGAAGCCATTGGCCTTGAAGATCCGTGGGTAGCATCCACCCGTCGCAAATTATCGGCGGCCTTGTTCGGATGACGGTGGCAACGCTGACCCGGTTATCGGTGTTTCCGCTGGCAGGCGCGGTCCTGTTTCCGCGGATGCACCTGCCTTTGCACATCTTTGAGCCCCGCTACCGGGCGTTGGTGCAGCACGCGCTGGCGAGCGACCAGCGCATCGGCATGATCCAGCCGGCCACCACCGGCTCTGGCCCGGCCCTGTTTGGCATGGGCTGCGTTGGCAAGATCGTCCATGTCGAGGCGCTCGAGGATGGCCGCTACAATATCGTTCTGGAAGGCCAATCGCGCTTCCGGCTGGTGCGTGAGCATGAGGTGACAACCGCCTTCCGCCAGGTTGAGGCTGAATTGCTGACCGACCCGGAAGATCAGACCCTGGGCCTGATGGAGCGATCAAGCATTGAGCGCGAGGCTCGACGTTTTGCCGACCAGCAGGGCTATGTTGTTGATTGGGAAGCCGTGACACGGCTGGATGATGAAGCCTTGGTGAATGGCATTGCGCAGGTTGCGCCTTTTGATCCGGCCGCAAAACAGGCGTTGCTTGAAGCACCCGATCTAGGCACCCGGGCGGATCTTATTGTTCAGCTGATGCAGTTTTTTGGTCGGCATGACGGGGATAGCCGCGTCACGCTGCAATAGAGCAAAAAGCGAGGCTTAGCCCTGACGGGCGGCCAGCGCGCGAACATCCTCGCTCAGTTGCAGGCCAGTGCTGCCGGCCTTGGATGCAACGCGATAATCGGGCGTGCTGTTATAGATGAAGCCCGAAACCGGGTAGCTGGTGATGCCCAGCTTGGCCGACCCGCCGTGCCAGATGCGGACCCGGCTCCAATCGCCTTTTTCCGAAACGTCCACCGCAAGGACATCCCGTTCCACCATACCAGGGCGCGACCAGTTGGCGTGGCTCAACAGGATTTCGCGGGTGCTGACGACCTTGCTGACCATCGCGACATGGCCATAGCGCATGCCGGCAAAGCTTGGCATCGCCATCACGGCCCCGACGCGCGGGGTCTGGCCGCGCTCGTAGCGACCTTCGGCACGGTCCCACCAATCTTGGGCATTGCCCCGCAGCTCGATGCCCGATGCGGCACGGGCATAGGTGACGCACTGCAACACCCCGCTCATCTGTGCCATTGCGGGCGCAGAAAGGGCCAGCAGGGTCGCAGCGAGGAAACGAACAAAACGCACGGTTAAGAATGATCCTGAAGGGGTGGAATGATCCCGTGCGTTGTCCGTGGCGAAGCGGCTGACCTGCGCCAAGCGGGCAGCGATGAAATGATGAAGCGTTGGGACGAATGGCGGGGGCAAAACGGCTCGTCGTTCATCGCACTCGATTCAACGCAGGCCGAAATGAGAAGGCCCCGCAAAGCGGTCGGCGAATCGGGCGAGAGAGCAAATCGACCGTCCGCCACACGCCGTTTGGCTTAAAGCGGGCCTTGCGCCGCGCCGTGCAGACCGCCATCTTGCGGCGATCAAGATTTTAAAAACCGCTCAAGGGACGAGGACAAATGTTGGGACGCATGCAAGATTGGGATTTGCGGGTCACCCACCTGATTGATTACGCCGCGCGCGAACATGGCACGCGCGAGATACTGACCCGCTGGGCAGATGGCAGCATTGAGCGGACCAACTGGGCCGGCGTTGCGCTGGAAGCGCGCAAGCTCGCCCAGGCCTTTCATAAATGGGGGCTGAAACCCGGCGACCGCGTGGCCACCTTTGCGATGAACCATCATCGCCACCTTGCCGCCTGGTATGGCGCCATTGGCTGCGGCGGCGTGATCCACACCGTCAACGTCCGGCTGTTCGATGAAGACCTGATCTACATAATGAACCACGCCGAAGACCGGGTGCTGATGTATGATGCGCAGTTCCAGCCCGTCGTTGATCGGCTGAAGCCGCATCTGAAAACGGTTGAGCATTACATCGTCTTCGACGCAGACGACAGCTACGGCGCATTGATGGCCGACATGGACGGCGCGTTTGACTGGGTGATGGGCGACGAGCGCGACCCGTGCATGCTTTGCTATACCAGCGGCACCACGGGCAATCCCAAGGGTGTCCTCTACCAGCACCGCTCAACCATGCTGCACGCCATGGCCGAAATCGCACCGAGCATTTTTGATTTGTCCTGCGGGTCTGTCTTGCTGCCGATTGTGCCGATGTTCCACGCGGCAAGCTGGGGCCTGCCCTTTGCCGGGGCCGCGGCGGGCGTGAAGTTCGTCTTTTCGACGACCAATGATGCGGCCACGCTGCATAGCCTGATGCTTGCCGAAAAGGTGACCCATTCGGCTGGTGTGCCCACCGTTTGGCTGGCGCTGTTTCAACATCTGGACGCGACTGCAAAAGCGGGCGGCGATGCGTCGCTGGGCAAGCTGCGGCTGGTGACGATTGGCGGCTCGGCCGCGCCGCGAGCGATGATTGCGCGGCTGATGAATCAGGGCGTGCGCGTTGCCCATGCCTGGGGCATGACCGAAACCTCGCCCATCGGCACCATGGGCGCGCCCACCCATGATTGGGACGATCTGACGCTGGATGAGCAGATTGATGTTGTCGCCAAGCAGGGCCGCGTGCCCTTTGGCGTTGAATTGCGCGTCGTGGATGATGAAAATAACACCCTCCCGCGCGATGGCACCAGTTCTGGCCGGTTGCAGGTGCGTGGCCCCTGGGTCGTCAAACGCTATTTCAAGGCAGAAGCAGATGCCGTGGATGGCGACCAATGGTTTGATACCGGCGATGTCTCTGTCATCCACCCGGATGGCACGATGCAGATTACCGACCGCGCCAAGGACGTGATCAAATCGGGTGGGGAATGGATCAGCTCGGTCGAGCTGGAAAATGCTGCGGTCGGCTGCCCGGGCGTTGCCGAGGCGGCGGCAATTGGCGTGCCGCACCCCAAATGGGATGAGCGGCCTATCCTGCTGGTGGTCCGCAAGGATGGTGCAGCCCTGAGCGAAGCCGACGTCATCGCCTATCTGGCAAGCGTGGTTGCCAAATGGTGGCTGCCCGATGAGGTTCTGTTCGTGGACAGCTTGCCGCACACCGGCACGGGCAAAATCCAAAAGGCGGAGCTGCGCAAACAATATAAGGATTATGAGCTGAAGGCGCTGAAGGCAGCTTAAGCCTTAGAAAAGCCGCAACTGGCCTCCTTCTGGCGGACGGAAGAAATCCGTCCGCAGAGGGGGGTGAACCGCGTTCAACCCAAGCCTGCGGCAGGCAAGACGAAAGCGGGTGCGCATCAGTTCTGCCCAAGGGCCTTCACCCTTCATCCGGCTGCCAAAGCGCGGATCATTGTCGCGCCCGCCCCGCAGCGCCTGAATTTGCGCCATCACCTTGGCCGCCCGCTCGGGATAATGCGCCGTTAGCCAAGCCCGAAACAGGGGCGCAACCTCGTGCGGCAGGCGCACCGGGATATAGCTTGCCGTTCGCGCACCGGCGGCACATCCCGCCTCCAAAATGGCTTCCATCTCGCCATCGGTGATCGCGGGGATCACTGGCGAGACGCTAACATGCGTCGGCACCCCCGCTGCCGCCAATGCACGGAGGGCGGCCAACCGCTTATCCGGCCGGGCTGCGCGCGGTTCCAGCGTGCGGTGTATTTTGGGATCAAGTGACGTGATTGAGATCGCCACCGCGACCAGCCCCTTGGCGGCCATCGGCGCCAGCACGTCCAGATCCCGCAGCACCCGGTCTGACTTGGTGGTGATGGTGAGCGGGTGGTCACATTCTGCCAGCACCTCAAGGCAGCCGCGCATGATCTGCCAGTCCCGCTCGATCGGCTGATAGGGATCGGTATTGGTGCCAAAGGCAATCGGGCTGACGCAATAGCCTTTGCGGCTCAATTCGCGCCGCAGCAATCGGGGTGCCTCTGGCTTGGCAACAAGGCGGCTTTCAAAATCGAGCCCCGGCGAAAGGTCAAGAAACGCATGGCTGGGCCGCGCATAGCAATAGATGCAGCCATGTTCGCAGCCGCGATACGGATTTATCGACTGGTCAAAAGGCACATCAGGCGACTGATTGCGTGTCAGGATGGTGCGAGGCTGTTCAACCGTCACCTCGGTGCGGATCGGCGGCGGGGGCCCATCCACCAGTTCAGCGCTGTCCAGCCAATCGCCATCGGCCGCCCGCTCGGGCAGGGCAAAGCGCGCCGAGGCTTGGTTCAGCGGCGCACCACGGCCAGACAGCGGCAAAGGCGGACGGGTTTGGGGCACCAGACAAGACTGGCGCTCCCATCAGAACATTTCAAGAACAAAATTATCGCTCGCCGAGCCGGCCGATCAATTCAATGAAGTTGCAGGGGCGAAAGCGGCTATCGAGCTGGTGAACCAAAATGCCTTCCCACGCATCGCGGCAGGCGCCCGTCGATCCCGGCAGCGCAAAGACATAAGTCTCGCCCATCACATAGCCAATCGCGCGGGACTGGATGGTGGAGGTGCCGATTTTGTCAAAGCTGATCCAGCGAAACAATTCCCCAAAGCCGGGGATTTCGCGCCCGCCCAGCGCTGCCAGTGCTTCGGGCGTCACATCGCGGCCGGTCACGCCGGTGCCGCCGGTTGTCAGAATGCACTGAACCTCCGGGTCAGCGATCCACGCGCGGACCTGCGCCTGAATGGCCGGGATATCGTCGGTCACAATTTCATATCCGGCGAGGTGGTGGCCCAGGTCTTGCACAGCGGCGCACAGATAGCCGCCCGAGCTGTCTGTCTCCTTGGTTCGGCTGTCCGACACGGTCAGGATGGCAACGCCCACGCGCTGAAAGGGGCGGGCGGGGTCAATTGGCACTGGCAATCCCCGCAGGCCGATCAAGCCGAACCGCACTAGGCCCCGGCAGGCCCGGAAAGCGCGGCCACAGGCCTTGCGACAGAGCCGAAAGGCTCGCTGTCTTTTCGTTCGCCTGCAACTGGTACATCCAATAATTACGCAGGATGATCGTCACATAAGCGCGAGTTTCCCAATAGGGGATCGATTCTATGTACAGCAGCGGATCAGAGGCATCGCGGCTCCGCTGGTTCCAGGTGTCAACGGGCTGCGGTCCCGCATTATAGGCCGCGATCACCTTGGGCAGCATGCCGCCGGTCGTCGGCATGTCGCGCAGGCGCTCAATAAAGCTCTGCCCATATTCCATATTGGTCGCCGGGTTGTTGAGCGAGCCAACCGACCCCCGGCCCATTTTGCGCGCCATCATGGCGGCCGTGCCGGGCATGACCTGCATCAGGCCGCGCGCGCCGGCCGGGCTGACGACCGAAGTCCGGAACTGAGATTCTTGCAGCGCATGGGCATAAACCAGCGCCCTATCCACGCGCCACCCGCCCTCGGGTACCCAGGTGCGTGGCATCGGGTAACGCGCCGAAGCTGGGGCCTGCGCCCCCACGGGGCCGTTATGGGCAAGCCAAAGCTGGGTGGCGGGCAAATCCATGCGCCCGGCAAGTGCCGCAAGCGCGGCGTGCTTGCGTGGATCGCCGATCCGAGCCTGCCAACGGATAATCTCATCGGCAAGATCGGTTTCGTTGATTTCCGCCAGCGCCAGCGCGGCCCGCACATTGGGCAGGTTTTCCACCTCGGCGATATTGTCGGGCACCTGCTGGACATATTTGGGCAGGCCCAGCCGATCTGCGGCCAACAAGCCATAAAAAGTCTCGGTAAAGCGCGCCGCAATCCTGAGATGACCGTCAACCTTTTGCGGCATGCCGGCCGCCATTGCCGCACGGGCCGCCCAGAAATGGGCCGCCGCTTCCATATCGTCATCCTGAAACCGGGCGGCTGCCGACTGAAAAGCGGCCAGCGATTCCGCATATTCGCCCAGCCGCCATGCAGCGAGGCCCTGCGTCCACGCCGATTGCGCGGCCCATGGCCCGACACCCAATTGCCCCCAAGCCGCCAGCCGGCGCGCCGCATCATCTTCGCCGGTGATGAAATACGACCACGCCACGCGCTGATACAGCTCGGTGCGGCCTTCCAGCGTTAAATTGCCTTCATTGGCGAGGACAATCGCTTCTGCCTCAAAGGGCAGGTTTTCCTTGATCAGCGGCTGGATGCGCGCATTGACCGAAACGGCAAGCGGATCGCCTGTTTGCGCGGTACGGGCGCGGCGCGGCGCGCTGCCCAGCCACACCAAATCTCGCGCGATGGGCAGGCTCACGGCCACGTCCTGCCCGCGTGACTTGGCCAGGCGCGACAATTGGGCCGCCTGCGGCAGATAGGGCGCAGCGGTCAGAATGGCTTCAAGCTGTTCCGGCGTGGCCTTGGGCGAACCTTTGGCCAGATAAAGTTCTGCCCGCGCCACATTGTGCAGCGGGCCTTCGGGCATGGCATCAAGGCCCGCCTGGGCATCGGCCCAGCGCCCTTCGCGAATCGCGACGAAGATATCCTTGTACCGCTGCCGCGCATTGGGGCCGAGCTGCGGGATAAAATTGGACACCAAAGTTGACATGATCGGCAGATCACCCGCCGCAAGGGCCGGGCTTGAGATCAGGGAAATACAGGCAAGACCAAGACCGGCAAAACGTTTCAATTCATATCCCCGATCAGCATCTGCATGTCCTTCCAGACCAAGGCCTTGCGCTGCGGCGCCTGAAGCAAAAGGCGCGGATGCAGACTCGCGATGCACGGAACATTACCGCGGAAGTGGTTAATATTTTGGCTGAATTTGTCCAGCGACGCCGTCGCATCCACCCCGATCAAGGCACGACTTGTCGCTTGTCCCAAAGCCCAGACCCGCTCTGCCCCTGCAAGAGCCAGATGATGGCGGGCAATCTTGCCCAACGCCCCCAGGGACTCGTCCCCAAGCCGCCCGGTCGGGGGCCGCCCCGGGCATAAGGCAAAACAATAGACCTGGCTTCGATCAAGGCCGATGGCCTTCAGCATCGCATCAAACAACGTGCCGACCGCGCCCGACAAGAGCTGGCCTGCCGCCGCATCGCCGGCCTCGGGCATGTCGGTGACAATCGCAATCCGCGCACCGGCCGTGCCAAAGCTGGCAAGCCGTTGGTGCGGCGGCCCCGCCTCTGGCAAATCTGGCGTTTCAGCAAGCCAAAGCTGAAGCGCCTCCAGTGTTTCGGGCAAGGCCAACGGCGCGGCCATTGGCGCAACCGGCGGCGCTGCCACCGCCGGGCGCGACGTCGAGACAGGGTCGGGCACGGGCCCCGGATTGGCCAAAATATCGCTGTGCTGGGCAGGCGCGGCGCGGCCCAACCAAGGCTGGGCTTCGTCTTCCACAAGGGTATCGACGCCCATGTCTTCCCACCAGCGCAGCGCGGCGGCAAGCAGGCGAGCCTCATATTGCGGATCGGTTCCAGTCACGCCCTGCCTTCAACCCGCATAATTCTGGTTGGTCAACCGACTTCGCTTCGCTATCTGCCTGTGAAACAGTGACGCCAATAGACCGGAACGCCGGCGACAGAGGAGATTGAAACGCCATGAGCCAACGGGAATCGATGCCCTATGATGTGGTAATCGTGGGAGGCGGGCCGGCCGGCCTGTCGGCTGCGATCCGCTTGAAACAGCTAAATGCCGACCTGTCGGTCTGTATTTTGGAAAAGGGGTCGGAAGTCGGCGCGCATATCCTGTCAGGCGCGGTCTTTGACCCCAAGGCGCTGGACGAGCTGCTGCCCGACTGGAAAGAAAATGGTTGTCCGATGGCCGACGTGGCCGTGACCGAGAATCACCATTGGGTGCTGTCGGCAACCGGCCATATGGCGGTTCCCCATCTCTTCACGCCGGGCTGGATGCACAATAAGGGCACCTATACCGGATCGCTTGGCAATCTGTGCCGCTGGCTGGCCCAACAGGCGGAAAATCTGGGCGTGGAAATCTTCCCCGGCTTCCCCGCTGCCGAGATCCTCTACAACGAGGATGGCTCGGTCAAAGGCGTGGCAACCGGCGATATGGGCGTGGCGCGCGATGGCAGCCACAAGCCCGATTACCAGCCGGGCATGGAACTTCATGCCAAATATACGCTGTTTGCCGAAGGCGCGCGCGGGCATCTGACCAAGCAGTTGAAGGCGAAGTTTGATCTTGAACGCGATTGCCAGCCTCAGGTTTATGGCATCGGCATGAAGGAATTGTGGGACATTGATCCCGACAAGCATGAGCCGGGCCGCGTGATCCATACCCAGGGTTGGCCGCTGACCGAAAGCGACAGCTGGGGCGGCGGCTTCTTGTACCATCAGGCGAACAACCAGGTCGCTTTGGGTTTTGTTGTCGCGCTCGACTACAAAAACCCCCACCTCTTCCCCTTTGAGGAATTCCAGCGCTGGAAGCAGCACCCGGAAATCCGCAAGATTCTGGAAGGCGGCAAGCGCGTTTCTTATGGCGCGCGCGCGATCAACGAAGGCGGCTGGCAGTCGGTGCCCAAGCTTGCTTTCCCGGGTGGCGCGCTGATCGGCTGTTCGGCCGGCTTTGTGAATGTGCCGCGCATCAAGGGCAGCCATACGGCGATGAAGTCCGGCATGCTGGCCGCCGAAAGCCTGGTGGCAGCGATTGCGGCTGGCCGCGAGCATGATGAGGTGGCGGATTATCAGGCCAACCTCAACGAGAGCTGGATCGCCAAGGAACTGAAGCTGGTGAAGAACGCGCAGCCAGCCGTTGCTAAATATGGCAATGATTATGGCACCATCCTTGCCGGCATCGATATGTGGATGCGCACGCTGAAGATCGGCCTGCCGATCACCATGAAGCACCATGCCGACCACACGCAAATCGGCCGCAAGGATTTGTACAAGCCGATCGATTATCCCAAGCCCGATGGCGTGATCAGCTTTGATCGCCTTTCCTCGGTGTTCCTGTCGAACACCAACCATGAGGAAGACCAACCCTGCCATTTGCAGCTGAAAGATCCGGACGTCCCCGTCACGATCAACCTGCCGCTCTATGACGAACCGGCGCAGCGTTATTGCCCGGCGGGCGTTTATGAAATTGTGGGCAAGGAAACGGGCGAACCCCGGCTTCAGATCAATGCGCAGAATTGCGTCCATTGCAAAACCTGCGACATCAAGGACCCGACCCAGAATATCAACTGGGTCACCCCGGAGGGCGGCGGTGGCCCCAATTATCCGAACATGTAGTCTTGCTCTTCTGATCCTCGGCGCCACCAGCGCCGAGGCAGCCAAGCCGAAACGGCCCACGGCGCTGATGTCCTATGTTCAGGCGCGGGTTGCCGATGTGGACGGCCAGGGCACACTTGCGCTCAAGGCCTATTCGGCGGCCCTTGCCGCCGAGCCGGGCAATGAAGTGGTGGCGCTGCGCGCGCTGCGCGAAGCCGTGGATGTGGGGGATCGGGCCGTTGCGATTTCCGCAGCCGAAGCGCTCGCCACAGCCGATGCCTTGCCCGCAGATGGCGCGTTGCTGCTGGTTGGCAGCCGCCTTCAGCGCGGCGATGTGGCGGGGGCAAGCCGCCTGATTGATCGTCTGGAAAAAGACGAAGAGCTGGTCTTCCTGCTTCCCGTGCTGCGCGGCTGGGTGGCTCTGGCCGATAAAAAGCCCAACCCTGAGACGGCGCTGGGCGAAGGCACGGGCACCGGCCTGGGCGTGGGCGCGACGCTGGAACAACGCGCTTTTATTGAACTTATGGGTGGCAAAACGGTAGAAGCCGTCTCGCTCGTCCGGTCGGCCCCGATGGCCGATGGCCGCGCCGCCATTGGCCGGCTGACGGCCGCAGCCACTCTCCAAAAAAGGGGCGATCGCGCCGGCGCGCTCAGCCTGCTTGGCGGCAACGACCCGAGCATGGCCGCCGCCCGTCAGATGATCACCGAAAATCGCCCGCTGGCCGGGGCGATTGATACCCCCGTCAAGGGACTGGCCTTTTTCTATGCAAGGCTGGCCAGCGATCTGTCGCGCGAAGAGCCAAGCCCCATGGGGATGACGCTGGGCCGCTATGCGCGCTTCCTTGATCCCACCAGCCCCTTTGTCGCCGTGGCCGAGGCACAGGCCCTTGCCGCGTCCGAGCGGAATGCCGCCGCGCTTGCCGCCCTCCAGTCGGCCGATGTTTCTGGCCCTTATGCGCAGATTGCCTTTGAAAACCGGCTTGCCCTGTTGCAGCGGATTGGGCGCGGTCAAGAAGCGATCAGCCTTGCCCAAAGTGCCGCGCAGAACAGCAGCCGCGCGAGTGATTTTGTGCGGCTGGGGGACATCTATTCACGCGAGGAAAAATTCTCCGATGCCGCCGCTGCTTATGCCCGGGCGTTGGAGGCAGCCGACAAGCGCGGCGCGCCGGAGCGCTGGGGCCTGTTGATGCTGCGCGGCAGCGCGCTGTCGCAAGCCGGGGATTGGGCAACGGCAAAATCCGTGCTGCGTGAGGCGGTCAACCTTGCGCCTAACCAGCCGATGGTCCTCAACTATCTGGGCTATTCTATGCTTGAGCGGCGCGAAAATATTGCCGAGGCCAAGGAGTTGCTGACCCGCGCATCAACGCTGCGCCCCGAAGATGCCGCCATTACCGATTCGATTGGCTGGGCCTATTATTTGACGCGCGACTATGATCGGGCCGTGACAACGCTTGAACGCGCCGCGCTGGCCGAGCCGCTGGAGCCGAGCATAAGCGAGCATCTGGGCGACGCCTATTGGCGCGTTGGCCGCCGGATAGAGGCGCGCTACAGCTGGCGCGCGGCGCTGCTGACGGCTGAGGAAGACGCGATTCCCCGCCTTGGCGCCAAGATCGACATGGGCCTGACCGACAAGAACGAGGCCCGCTAGGCGCGGCCCATGTCCATGCCCGTTCAGGATATTGGCTATGCGAAGATCAACCTCGCGCTCCATATCCGCGCACGGCGCGCAGATGGCTACCACCTGCTGGAAACGCTGTTTGCCTTTGCCGAAACGGGAGATGTGCTGACAGCCGTCCCCGCGGCCGATTTTACGCTGGAGATAACCGGTCCGTTCGCCGCCGGCCTTGCAGAAGAACGCGATAATCTGGTTCTGCGCGCCGTCCGCCGCCTTGCGAAAGCCAATGACATCGGCACCGGCCTGCACCTGACGCTCAACAAGCAGCTGCCCATCGCCGCAGGGATTGGCGGAGGGTCGGCCGATGCCGCTGCTGCCTTGCGCCTGGCAGCGCGGATTTGGGGAGCTGAAAATCTGCGCGTGCCGCCCGAGGCGCTGGCGGCAGACCTTGGCGCCGATGTGCCGGCCTGCCTTGCCGCGCGCACCTGCTTTGGCACGGGCATTGGCGAGGCGCTGACACCGGTAGAGGGCAATTTGGGGGTTGCGGGCCTCCCCGTCCTTCTCGTCAACCCGCGCCTGCCCTGCCCGACAGGGCCGGTCTTTGCCGCTTGGGATCAGGTGGATTTGGGGCCGCTTACGCCTGCTGACTGGCCAACGGCGCGCAATGATCTGGAGGCCCCGGCCTTGCGCCTGGTGCCGGAAATCGGCGCGGTGCTGGCGGCATTACGCGCCCAGCCCGAAACGCGGCTTGCTCGCATGTCCGGATCAGGCGCGACCTGCTTTGCCGTATTTGACAGCCTTGCCAAGCGCGACGCCGCCGCTGCCCGGCTGGCCAAGGACGCACCCGGCTGGTGGCAATTGGCAACGCAGCTCCGCTGATCAAAAGCCAAAGCGCAGGGTCACGCGCAGGTCGCGGCCGGCAAGCGGAGCATAATCCTTCAAAAAGCTGGCATGGCGGCGGGCCACCACATCAAAGATATTATTGGCCGACAATAAGAGGCTGACGTCTTTCTCTTTGCCCCAAGGGCGCAGCGCGACGCTGGCATTGACCAGAGTATAGCCTGATGTTGCGGTTTCAAACGGGGCGATCCGCGTCTGGCCATCCACCCATTCTGTTTCCAACCGGGCGTCGATCTGGTCCGACTGGGCTTCAAGCCCGCCCAAGAGCCGCAGCGCCGGGATGCGCGGCGCAGCTTGGCTGTCCAAGCCCGACCTGATGGTCGCGCGGGAGACATCGCCGACACCATCTAGATTGATCGCAAAGCTGCCGGCTTCAAACAGCCGGACCGAGCCTTCAATCTCGGCACCATAATGGCGGGCCCGATCCTGCCGGAACTGGAAAACAGGTAAGCCATCAAGGATCGACCCATCGGGCTGCTCATAGATGAAATTGTCAAACCAGCTGTGAAAGAGCGAGGCGGTGAGCGTGTAGCCAGCCCCCTTGCCGCGCAGCGTGACTTCCAGCCCCTTGGACGTTTCTAGCCCAAAATCCGGGTTGCCCCGCTCAAAGGCCTGCGTGCCGGCATGGGGGCCGTTAGAATAGAGTTCTTCGGCCGAAGGGGCGCGCTCGGTATAAGAGCCGTTCACGCCAAAGCGCCACCCGGGTACAAGCTCATAGGCCATGCCGAGTGATCCGGAAAAGGCCGTAAAGCTGCGTCGTGCATCGGGCGTGCCCAGCGTCTCATCCGCCGCCGCCGTGGCGATGGCCTTTTCTAGCCGCGCGCCGGCTTCTGCCCGGAACACGCCATGATCCAGCGACTGGAGCGTGAACAGGCCATATTGCTGCGCCTTGATCGCGGGCAGGAATTTTTCATCCCCCACAATATACAGATCGCGCAGCACAAACTGTCCGCCCATCGCGCCGGTCCAGCCGCCGCGATCATTCTGGACCAGTTCCACCCGCCCTTCCCAGCCCTTGTGGAAGAAGCTGGTGCCGATGGCCCCCGTCTCATCCACTTCATCATGGTGATAATCGGCAAAGCCGCCGCGCAGGCGCAGCGACTTTAAAAAGCCTTCGCCCAAGCTCTGTTCGCCGCGAACATCAACCCGCGTTTGCGCGACATCCAGCCGCACCGATTCCGCGGGATGCTCGGCATCAAGCGAATAGCGCAGCGGCACCCCATAGAGCGACGAAAAGCGGCTGACCGACACGCCATAATTGCCGTTATCGGTGATATAGGCCGCGCCGCCCGCAATTTCCCACGTCCGGCCCGCACTGTTGGGCAGCGTGCCTTTCAAATCGGCCAATGCGCGGATGTCTGCATTGTCGCTGGCCTCAGCTTCGGCCCGCAGCGCCGGGGCCAGCAAATAGCCGCCGGTCCGCAGATCGCCTGACTTTGTGTAGCTGCCGTCAACATGCACGACAATTTGGTCGGTCAGTGCCACGTCTGCCCGGCCGCCGGCCGACCGCTCTTCCGCCGCGCTGCCATAGGTCATCGTTCCGTCAACATGCACGCCCTCGCCCGGCACGCGGCGCGGGATGCGGCTGTCGATGACATTCACCACGCCGCCAATCGCGGACGAACCAAACAGCAACGCCGCCGGTCCGCGTAGCACCTCTATCCGGTCGGCCGTCAGCGGGTTGATGACAACCGCATGGTCAACGCTGGTGTTGGACACGTCAAAGCTGCCAATCCCGTCAGAAAGGATGCGGACGCGCTCTCCCTGAAAACCGCGCAGCACCGGGCGCGAGGCATTGGGGCCGAAGGACGTGGCCGACACCCCGGCCTGCCGGGTTAGCGTTTCGCCAATGGTCGGGCGGGCATCGCGCGCCAATTCTTCGCCGGCAACAACCGACGTTCCGGCCAGCACATCCTGCTGGCTGCGGTTCAGCACGGCGGTCACAATCAGGTCTGCGCTGCCCACATGGTCGCCATGGGCCGGATCATCCGCATCCGGGGTGGTTTGGGCGTAAACCGGGCTTGCCGAAACAAGCAGCGCAAGGACAAGGCTGGACCGCACGGGGATACTCCAAGGGGATAAGGGATTTTCGCGCGCTATACGGTTTATGATATATTATATCAATACCCCTATCCCCCCCTTTGCGCGGCGGGCCTTTGGCACAGGGTGACAGCGCCGGCGGCGCTGGGCTAGAGGGGCGGCATGATCGATCAAGCCTGGGAAGACATTGCCGGACCGGCCGAGAGCCCCTTTCTTCTGATTGCCGACCATGCGTCCAACCGCGTGCCGCCGGATATTGATCTGGGCATCGCCCCCGCGCTGTTGCGCGAGCATATCGCCATCGACATTGGCGTGGCGGATCTGGGCCGCGCCTTGTGCGCCGCGCTGGGCTGCCCCGGCATCCTCGGCAATATCTCACGGCTGGTGGTGGACCTGAACCGCGAGGAAGACGCAGCACACATCATCCCAAGCGAAAGCGATGGCCATACCATCCCCGGCAATGCCCTTTCCCCCGCCGCCCATCAGGCGCGGATTGAGCGTTATTGGCGGCCTTATCATGGCCGCATCGCCGCGCAGATCAGCGCACAGCGCCCGCGACTGCTAATCTCGCTGCACAGCTTCACCCCGCAATTGGAAACCCGGCCTGAAGAAGCGCGGCCGTGGGAAGTCGGCATTCTTTATAACGAGGATGATCGCGCCGCCCGGCAGGCCATCCCGGCGCTGGCGGCGGCCGGCGTGATTGTCGGCGATCAGCAACCCTATTCCGGCAAGCTTCTGAACGCGACGATGAACCGCCATGGCGAGGCCAATGGCATTGCCTATCTGGGGCTGGAAATGCGGCAAAACCTGATCGGCGATCCCGCAGGCGTCGCCCAGTGGTGCGACATCTTGGCGCCGGTGATTGCCGGGCTAACCCTCTAGCCCTCGCGCTTTTCAAACCGCACCCCCAAAGGGGTGATGCTTTCCACCGCGATCTGGCTTTCCGTCAGCCGCTTGCCCTTTACCCGGACCATAGAGCCAAGCAGGCCTTCCGGCACCTCTTCGGTTGTGAGGATGCAAAAGCGGCTGCCATCCATCAGCAGCAGGGCAAAGCCGAAGGTCGCTTCCCAACAGAAAAGCCCGGTCACACTCTCACTCGCGCCAAAGGCCATACGCGCCTCCCCGGTGAAGCTGCGCGGTGCGCCCCCGCTTTGCTTCACTGATCCCTTGGTGATCGGGGAGATAGCAAACCGCTCGTAACGGCTCCTGAGACCTTTGGGCTGGAAAGCCTTGGACATACGCCACAGGCTCCCCGACCATAAGGCAAGGATGCGTGGGCTGATATGGTCAACCCAACCGGTCTAACAGGGGTTGCTACACCCCAGAGCCGTGCGTTGCGGCTCTGGGGCTAAGTATCAATCAGAGGATCAAGCGAGGCAAGCGCCTTTCGTATCCACGCCGCATCAGCGCCCCTTTATCCGAGATGCTCGGCAAAGAAGGCAGCGGTCCGCCCATCGGCCAATTGTGCGC
>JBJTNW010000011.1:0-23385 GCA_046074265.1 Chakrabartia sp. | reverse complement strand
AGGATGAAGTCTACCCCGCCTTCAACCAGCGCATCGACCTGTTCGCGATACACATTCTTCAGCGTATCAAAATCCACCTCACGATAGCCGGGATCGTTGACATCGGGCGATAGCGAGAGCGTCTTGTTGGTCGGGCCGATCGCACCCGCCACAAAGCGCGGGCGGCCATCCCGCGCGGCAAATTCATCGGCCACGCGGCGCGCAATCCGCGCATTGGCAAGGTTCAGATCGCGCACCAGATGCTCGGCTGCATAATCGGCCTGGCTGATCCGGGTGGAGCTGAATGTGTTGGTGGACAGAATGTCCGACCCCGCCTCCAAATAAGCGGTCGCAATCTGTTCAACAACATCGGGACGGGTCAGCGCCAAAATGTCGTTATTGCCCTTTTGATCGCGCGCAAGGCCAAGGTCGCCCGCATAATCCTTTTCCTCCAGCCGGAAGTTTTGGATTTGCGTGCCCCACGCGCCATCGGTCAGCAAAATGCGCTTTTGGGCTTCGGCCATCAGGCGGTCACGGGCGGACATCAGTGGTCTCTCCTTGCGGCCGCAAGCCCAGCAAATGGCAGATTGCATAGCTAAGTTCGGCGCGGTTCAATGTGTAGAAATGAAAGTGGCGAACCCCGCCCGCATAGAGCCGACGGCACATTTCGGCCGAAACGGTCGCCGCGATCAATTGACGGGCAGCTGGATGATCATCCAGCCCTTCAAACAGCCGGTCCATCCAGTCGGGGATGGTCGCGCCGCACGCCTGGGCAAATTTGCGGGCCTGAGCCACGTTGGAGACAGGCAAGATGCCCGGCACAATCTCTGCCGATATGCCGGCTGCTGCCGCCTTGTCGCAAAAGCGGAAGAAAACGTCGGGCGAAAAGAAGAACTGCGTAATCGCCCGCGTCGCGCCGGCATCCAGCTTGCGCTTCAGATTATCAATATCGGCCGCTGCCGAAAGTGCTTCGGGATGGGTTTCCGGATAGGCGGCGACCGAAATTTCAAACGGCGCAATGGCGCGCAAGCCCGCGACCAGCTCTGCGGCGCTCGCATAGCCTTCTGGGTGCGGCTCAAAGGCTTGCCCCATTTCTGGCGGATCACCCCGGAGTGCGACGATATGCCGGACCCCGGCCTGCCAATAGCTTTGGGCAATTTCTGCAATTTCCGCCTTGCTGGCAGCCACGCAGGTCAGATGTGCTGCGGCCGGAACCTTGCCCTCTGCCGCCATGCGGGCCACCGTGGCGTGGGTCCGCTCACGCGTGGACCCGCCTGCCCCATAAGTGACGGACGCAAAGCGCGGCTGCAAAGGCGCCAGTGCCTGAAAGGCTTCCCACAATTGGGCATCCATCCGTTCCGTTTTGGGCGGGAAGAATTCAAACGACACCTGCGCATCGCCCGCCATGTCGGCAAAGAGCGGGGTGTCCAGCGCGCGACGCGCTTCTTGCAGGCGGGCGAAGGAAATGGTCATGCCGTCACCACGCGCAGCGCAGCCGCCTCTTGCCGTCGGCCAAGCCACAGCTTCACCGTCAGCGCACGTCCGGCCAATTGCTCAACGGCCTCCATTTTGAGGCCGGCCGAAGCGAACCACTGGCTCATCTGCTCGTCTGAAAAGCCGAGCCGGGCATGGGCATCCTGCGCCCGCAATTCTTCATGGCTATGAGGCGCAAAGTCGACGATCAGCAAACGGCCGCCCGGCTTTACAATGCGGGCCAATTCGCCAATCGCAGCTTCAGGCGCGGGCAGATAATGCAACACCTGATGCAGCGTCACCGTATCTGCGGCGGCATCTTCCACTGGCAGGGCCATGATATCGCCCTGCCGCAACTCCCAGCCATCATCGCCCGAGGCGGTCAGCTTACCGCGGGCCACGCGCAGCATTTCCGGGCTGCGATCAATGCCAATGGCGTGCGCGGCCGCCGGACCAAAAACCTCAACCATGCGCCCTGTGCCGGTACCGATATCCACAAAGGTGCCAAGCGACTGGTTGCCAAGCAGGCGCGCCATCGCGGCTTCCACCTCGGCCTCGGGCACATGCAGCGAGCGCAGGCTATCCCAATGCTCGGCATGGGCGGCAAAATAACGCTCTGCGGCCGCGGCCCGGTCTGCCCGCACCGCTGCCAGACGCGCCGCATCCGCAATATGCCAATGATCCTCGCCAAAAGCGTCGATCCACGCATCGATCGCGCCAAACAGCGGCTCGGTCGCGGCACGCGGACCCGGGCAGATGAAAACCCAGCTGCCTTCCTTGCGGCGATCTGCAACGCCGGCATCGCACAAAATCTTCACATGGCGCGACACGCGCGGCTGGCTTTGCGCCAAAACCTGCGCCAGCTCACCCACCGACAATTCCATTGTCCGCAGAAGTTGGACGATGCGCAGCCGGGTCGGATCGGCAAGCGCGCGGAAGATATCGAGCATCTGTGTCATCACATAAGGATATAAAGAACTCTTTATATCTGGTCAATAGCCGCGCGAAATAAGCCGATTGCCAAGTGAAAGGTGACGGGGTAGCTCTAACACCACCAGCCCGACGACGCTCCGAACGGTTGGGCAAAAGCATTTTCTTTCGAAATCTCAGAGGTTCCCATGAAAAAGTCGATCATCCTGTCTGCCGTCGCCCTTGCCGCTTTGGGCCTTGCCGGGTGCGGTCAAAAGGCGGCTGACCAGGCCTCCAACGCAGAAATCGAATTGAACGATACCATGGCCCCCGTCGCCAATGAGTCGCTGGAAGCGGCGCCGGTCGCCAATGCAACCAAGGCGGAAGAGACGACCAATGATGTCGCCGCCGACGCAGCAGACGCGGCCAAGGATGCGGCGGCGGCCGCAGCTGCCGCGGCTGCAAACCACATGTAATGCGCGGGTTACCC
This sequence comes from Chakrabartia sp., assembly GCA_046074265.1. GTDB lineage: Bacteria > Pseudomonadota > Alphaproteobacteria > Sphingomonadales > Sphingomonadaceae > Aquisediminimonas. The sequence continues at coordinate 20,534 of JBJTNW010000011.1, read as the reverse complement.
CGCTGAAGAACAGGCAGGGCTGCTCGCGCAATCGCGGGGCAGCCCTTTTTTGAGGGTGGATATGGCGCAACCAGTCTTCAAGGCGCTTCGCTTTGCCGGTGTACCGCTAGCCTTGCTGCTCGCCAATTGCGGCGGAGGGGAGACGCCAGACCCGGCCGGCCTGTCGCGGGATGAAGCAGAAGCGCTGAACGACGCGGCCGAAATGCTGGATGACGTCAATAACGGGCAAGACCCGCCGCCGCTCAATCAGCCATAAAAAAGGGCCGGAGGTTTCCCCCCGGCCCTTCTTTTTTCCATTCGACTGGATCGACTTAGAAGTCCATCCCGCCCATGCCACCCGGCATCGGGGGCATCGCCGGCTTGTCTTCCGGCAGTTCAGCGATCGTCGCTTCCGTCGTGATGAGCAGACCGGCAACCGAGGCGGCATCCTGCAACGCCGTGCGGACAACCTTGGTCGGATCGATCACGCCCGCCTTCACCAGATTTTCATAGGTGTCGGTCGCCGCGTTGAAGCCCTGGGTTTCGTCATTTTCGCGCAGCAGATTGCCGGCAACCACGGCGCCATCATGGCCCGCGTTCGACGCGATCTGACGGATCGGCGCTTCAATCGCCTTGCGGATGATGTCGATACCACGGGTCTGATCGTCGTTGGCGCCCTTCAGGCCCGACAGCGACTTGGTGGCATAGAGCAGCGCCGTACCACCACCGGGGACGATGCCTTCTTCAACCGCCGCGCGGGTCGCGTGCAGCGCATCATCAACGCGGTCCTTACGCTCCTTCACTTCGACTTCGGTCGCGCCGCCAACCTTGATCACGGCAACACCGCCGGCGAGCTTTGCCAGACGTTCTTGCAGCTTTTCACGGTCATAATCGCTGGTCGTGATCTCGATCTGCTGACGGATGGCTTCCGTGCGGGCCTTGATCGATTCGGCTTCACCCGCGCCATCAACGATGGTCGTGTTGTCCTTGTCGATCGTGACGCGCTTGGCCTGGCCGAGCATGCCGAGCGTGACGGTTTCCAGCTTGATGCCGAGATCTTCAGAGATCATCTCACCCTTGGTCAGGATGGCGATGTCTTCCAGCATCGCCTTGCGACGATCGCCAAAGCCCGGGGCCTTGACGGCCGCGACCTTCAGGCCACCGCGCAGCTTGTTGACAACGAGGGTCGCCAGCGCTTCGCCTTCAATGTCTTCCGCGATGATCAGGAGCGGACGGCCCGACTGGACGACAGCTTCCAAAATCGGGAGCATCGCTTGCAGGTTCGACAGCTTCTTTTCGTGGATCAGGATGTACGGGTCGTTCAATTCGACCTGCATCTTTTCCGGGTTGGTGATGAAATAGGGCGACAGATAGCCGCGGTCGAACTGCATGCCTTCAACGACATCGAGTTCAAATTCGAGGCCCTTGGCTTCTTCAACCGTGATGACGCCTTCTTTGCCAACCTTTTCCATGGCTTCGGCGATCTTTTCGCCGACTTCCTTGTCGCCATTGGCCGAGATGATGCCAACCTGCGCGATTTCGGACGAGCCAGCCACCGGCTTGGAACGGCCCTTCAGGTCTTCCACAACCTTGGTGACGGCAAGATCAATGCCGCGCTTCAGATCCATCGGGTTCATGCCGGCCGCAACCGACTTCATGCCTTCGCGGACAATCGCCTGCGCCAGAACCGTCGCGGTCGTGGTGCCGTCGCCGGCTGCGTCGTTCGCCTTGGAGGCGACTTCGCGCAGCATCTGGGCGCCCATGTTTTCGAACTTGTCCTTCAGTTCGATTTCCTTGGCAACCGACACACCGTCCTTGGTGATGCGGGGCGCGCCAAAGCTCTTGTCGATCACGACATTGCGGCCCTTCGGACCAAGCGTCACCTTCACCGCATCGGCGAGGATGTCGACGCCGCGCAGAATGCGTTCACGCGCGTCGCGGCCAAATTTTACTTCTTTTGCAGCCATGTGGATGCTCCTTCTCTCAAATCACGTCGTACAGGGCTGGATCAGCCGATGATGCCGAGGATGTCGGATTCCTTCATGATCAACAGGTCTTCGCCGTTGACCTTGACTTCGGTGCCCGACCATTTGCCGAACAGAACGCGGTCACCCGCCTTCACATCAAGCGGGGTCACCTTGCCGTCTTCCGCCTTGGCGCCGTTGCCAACGGCAACGATTTCGCCTTCTTGCGGCTTTTCCTTGGCGGTGTCGGGAATGATGATGCCGCCAGCCGTCTTTTCATCGGCTTCAATGCGGCGAACGAGCACGCGGTCGTGCAGCGGACGAAATGCCATATGAGTTACCCTCTCTGGATCAAGAATATCGATTAGCACTCACGTCCTGCGAGTGCTAACGGGAGGGGATATGGGTAGCCGTTCATCGGCCGTCAAGGCGTGGGCGGGAGATTTTTTAGACGGGCTTAGCTGCGGACGACAGGCACCAGCCCCAATCGTGCACGATTGTGCCAACGCCAGACCATCATCAGGCTTACCGTGGCAAGTCCGCTGGCCAAGCCAATCCAGATGCCCCGCCCTTCAAATCCCAGCTTGAAAGCCAGAACCGCGCCAACGCCAATGCCGATGCCCCAATAGCCGAACAGCGCAAAATACATGGGCACGCGCGTATCGTGCAGGCCCCGCAGCATGGCCGCCCCCATCACCTGTGCGCCATCTACAATCTGGAAGACCGCCGCCACCAGCAGGAACTGGATGGCAAGACCGATCACCTCCGTGCTGCCCGGCGCCGCCGGGTTGACGAACAGCCGGACCAGCGGCCCGGGAAAGGTCCACATGATAAGCGCCGTCATCGACATGAAGCCGACCCCCAGCGCAAAGCCCGCCCAGCCGGCCCGGCTGATCATCGCCGCGTCGCCCCGGCCATGACCCAAGCCAACGCGCACCGTTGTTGCCTGCGCCAGCCCCAAGGGCACCATGAAGGTTAAAGAGGCGATTTGCAGCGCCACAGCATGAGCCGCAACAGAAGCGGTGCTGATCAACCCCATCAGGAACACCGCAGCGCTGAACACAGAGGCTTCAAAGCCCATCGTCAGGCCAATCGGCAGGCCCAGCCGGACAAGCGCTGCAAAGCGCGGCCAATCTGCCCGCCAGAACCGCCCGAACAGATGGTAGCGGCGGAAATCCCGATGCCAGACAAGGATCGCCGCCATGATCGCAAACATCACCGCGTTAACGATCGAGCTGCCCAGCCCCGCGCCCGCAAGGCCCAGCTGTGGCAAGCCAAGCTTGCCGAGGATCAAGCCGTAATTGAGCACAGCATTGGCGATCACGCCAAACAGCGTCACGTAGAGCGTCCAGATCGTGTGCCCCTTGGCCGAGAGGAAGGACCGCAGCGTGACCATGCCCATGAAGGGCAGCATGCTCCATTTGAGCGTCCCGACCATATCGGCGGCGCCCTGTGCCAGTTCTGGCTTCTGGCCAAGATCTCGAAAAATCGGCTCGGCGAAGGAAAGCAAAATCCACACCGGCACACAAAAGCTGGTCGCAAGCCAAAGGCCTTGCCGCACGGTGCGCCGCACGTCGCGCACCGAATGCGCCTTGCGGCCCATTTCAGAGGCGATCATCGGCGCCGTCGCCACCATCAGCCCCATGCCAAAGAGCGAAAGCGCCATCACCAAATTGGTCGCCAGCGCGCCAGAGGCCAGCGCCGTCGGGCCAAGTCGGCCAAGCAGGAAAACATCTGTGGCATGGATTAGCGCGCCCGACAGGTTGGACAGGATCAGCGGCCAGGCAAGCGCCAGCGTCGTGCGCATTTCGGCACGCCACAAGGGCCAGCGATGGTCGGGCAGCTCAGCCATAAGCGGCTGCTGGTAGACGTTCCGGCAGGCCCATGAAAGGCCCGAAATCATGGGCCTTCAAAATCACCCGCACTTACACAAGCGTACGTTCGATGAACCAATAGCTGGCGATGATGCCAATTGCATAGGTCGCGACCATTATGGCAGGCCGCAGCGCACGCGAGGACAGCCGCTCGATCAGCGCCAACGCCGCCATTGTTGCAAGCACGATAACCACCTGCCCGGCTTCAACACCAAGATTGAAGGTCAAAAGCGCCATAGGCACCTCGCCTTGCGGCAGGCCGATTTCCTTGAGCGCCCCGGCAAAGCCAAAGCCGTGCAGCAGGCCAAATAGAAACGCGACTACCCAAGGGATGCGCTGGGAAAGCCGCGGCGCTTCTGGCCGCGCTTTGACGATCTCAACCGCTAGGAACATGATGGACAAGGCAATCACGCTTTCCACCGGCCGCTGCGGCAGCCCCAGAAAGCCCAGCGTGGTCCCAATAAGCGTTAACGAATGGGCAAGCGTAAAGGCGGTGACGGCCTTCAGGATCGTGCCGCCGCGCCGCAGCAAAAGGACAAGCGCGACCACGAAGAACAAATGGTCAAAGCCAAAGAGAATATGTTCAACGCCAATGATCAGGTACGTCTTGGCGACATCCCAACGGCTGGCCTTGGCGGCAACCACAAAGCCGGGGCGATCCGGCGTTAGTCGCGCCGTCTGGACCGGCTCTCCCAAAGGGGCGATCCGCAAAAGGGCATCGGCCACGGTGCGATCCAGACCCTGAAGGCGTATTTCCTTGCCGGCAAGCGGCGCCCGGCAGCTGAGCGTCCAGACAACCCTCAGCGCCACCTCGTCCAGTTCACGCGACGGCGGGCTTGCCGTACAGCCTTCAGGCAAGACCGGGGTTGCACGACTGGCGAGACCGGATTTGAGCGGCCCTTTCCATGTCATGCGCCAGTGCAGCGGCCGGATTTCGGTTAGGTCGAGATAGCCCGGGCGCAGTTCATCCGCGCAGGCCGGCGCGGCTGCGAACAGGAAAAGAAGAAGGGCCAGAAAATGGCGCATCAAGGCTTGCTGATCCGCACGCGATAGCCATCGAGCAATGCCTGATAAGCGCGCGCCTGCCGTTCTTCGCCGGTCGCCTCGCGCCAATCATTCTCCACCCGCTGGCGCACCTCCTCCAGCTTGGCCGGGCGTCCCGGCGACACCGTGGTCACTCGCACAAGATGGACGCCAAAGCCCGACACAATCGGGCCGGTCCACTGACCAACCGGCAGCTTTGGCAGTTGTTGTGCAAATTCCGTCCCGAAATCATTCGCAATCCGGTCCGTTTCCCCATCGGCGACCTTGGGCGGCAGCGAAATCGGCATGGCAAAGGCACTGACGTCGCGGCCAGCCTTGATCTGCGCCAGCGCCCGCGCGGCGCGATTCCGGGCACCGTCCGCATTTGCTGGACCCAAATAGACCTGCTCAAACGAATAACGCGATCCTTCCGCATAGCGTGCCTGATGCGTGGCAAACCAGCCTTCCAGATCAGCAGTGGTCGGGACGGCATTTTCCACCTCAGACGACGCCAGAAACTCCATCTTGGAGCGCAGTCGGCGGCGGATCACCGGATCGTCCTGATCAAGGCCAAGGCGCAGCGCCTCGCGGTAATAAACCTCCTCTTGCACATAATCGCGTATCAATTGGTCAATTTCAGCCGAGTTGGGGCTGCGTTGCCAGGTCTGCTCAAACTGGCGTGCCAAAAGCTCAACGCGCGGCGCGTCGATGGTGATCGTCCGGTCGGCCGGATCAACGGCGGTCCCCCGCCAGCTGGCAAGCGCAAAAACCAGCAGGCCCGCGACGAGAAAATGCGCAAGCGGCTCGCGCCTAAGGCTTTTCAGCCTCTCCCCCAAAATGCTCATGCGCTGCCTTGTAGCGCAGATGTGCGTCAAATCCAGCCAGAGATTGGCCCGCCCCTTCCCCAAGGTGCGGGCCAAATCTGCCGATCAGGCCATAAGCAGGACAGGCTGGCGACGGCGGCGCAGCGCCACGCCCGCCAGACCAAAGCCCGCCAGCAGCATGGCCCAAACCGCCGGCTCAGGGACGGCTGCCGGCACTTCCACCTGACCGGATGAATAAACATTGCGTCCGGCCAGCGCGCCGCTTGTTTTGACGGTCACAGCTGAAAAGCCGTCAGTCGTCACGCCATTCAGCGCCGAAATGGCGGTCAGCCCGGAAAAATTGGTGTTGGACAGATCAAGCGTCGGAGCGCCGGTATAGGTGAAGCGCAGATTATAAAGCGCCGGATCATCGGTGAAATCCGGGTTTGTCGGCACGCCCGCGCTCACCAGTTCGGCCGCGGCGGCAATATCGGCATAAGGTGAAAAGACACTGCCCGGAATATATCCTGCAAAGTCAAAGATCACGAGCGTTGAGCCCGTCTTTATACCCTCCCCGGATGAGAAATTGCCCTGATAGCTAAACTCCCAACCCCCGGGCACCGCCACCGGCGAGGCCGTCAGGTAAATCACAACCGCGGAAGCAGGCGTGGCCACCAGAGCAGCTGCGGCACACAGGATGGCGGACAAAATTGGCTTAATCGGATATTTCATTGGGGTTCTCCAACATGACGAACCCTCAAAAAAGCGCGCCGCGCAAAGCTTGTTCCAGCCCGCAGCGATTGCCCGCCAAAGCAGGTTAACGACAGATGAACGCCCAGCCATATGGGGGCCGCAAGCCGCGCGCGCCAAAGGGGTGCGCACCGCCGCGCGCTCTACATCACCAATGTAAGGATTTGGTGACCCCTACGGGAATCGAACCCGTGTTTCAGCCGTGAAAGGGCCGCGTCCTAACCGCTAGACGAAGGGGCCATCGAGGATGGAGCCGCGCCATTAGGGATTCGCGCGGCATGCGTCAACACCTCAATCGCACCAAGTCGCATCGTCGATGTGGAGTTCCGCACTCGCCCGGCCCGACCAATCGTCCACCTTGGCCCGGCCAGCTACCCAAAGCCGCCGATCTCGCCGGCCATGGAGCAGCGATTGCCCCAAGTCACTATCGGCTTGCCGAAAGGCAACCGCCTTCAAAGTGCGCCCATCATCGCCCGATAAAATGGTGCGCACATGGTCCTTGCCCACAATATCCGCCTTCACCACCCGCATCGGCCCGGCCGCAATGCGCGGAGCGGGCCACCCCATGCCATAAGGACCGCCAGCCTCCAGCGCCTCCACCAGTTGCGGGGTTACCCCGCCGGGCGCCACCACCGCATCGATCAGCAAGGCACGGCTTTCGCTTGCCCGGGCGACATCCTGCTCAAGGCGCGTCTCAAGAAATTCGGCAAGCGCATCCACCTTGTCAGCCGCAATGGTCAACCCGGCCGCCATCGCGTGACCGCCCCCTGCAATCAGCAACCCCATATCCTTGGCCGCCAAAATGGCAGCGCCGAGGTCAACCCCGGCGATCGACCGGCCAGAGCCCTTGCCGATCCCGGCCTCGTCCAACGCGACAACAATTGCCGGGCGGCCAAGCTTTTCTTTCAAACGCCCCGCGACAATGCCGATGACACCCGGGTGCCAGCCTACGCCAGAAACCAGCGCAACCGCGCGATTGGCCTGGTGCTGGGCCCGCTCCATCGCTTCTTCCTGCACGGCCGCTTCAATGGCGCGGCGCTCAGCATTCAGGCGGTCCAGCTCTTCGGCCAGTTCGCGCGCCTCCTCTGGGTCGGTGGTGGTCAACAGCCGAACACCAAGGTCTGATTTGCCAACCCGCCCGCCGGCATTGATCCGTGGCCCAAGTGCAAAGCCAAGGTCGGAACAAGCAGGCGCGCGCGTCAACCGGGCCGCGGCGGCCAACGCGTTGAGGCCAATATTGCGGCCCCCGGCCATCACCTTCAGCCCCTGCGCCACAAAAGCGCGGTTCAAGCCTTTTAGCTGGGCAACGTCGGCCACTGTCCCGAGCGCGACGATATCTAGCAGGTCCAGCAATTTGGGTTCTGGGCGGGCGGCAAAATAGCCGCGCTGGCGCAAGGTGCGGACCAACGCCGCTGCCAATAGCCAGGCCACCCCTACAGCCGCCAGATGGCCATGGGCTGCGCCCGCCCCTTCATCCAACCGATTGGGGTTGACGAGGGCAAGCGCGGCCGGAAGATCGCTGGCGCATTTGTGATGATCAACCACGATCACATCCAAGCCCGCCGCCCGCGCCATATCCAGCGCCTCAAAGGCCTGCGCCCCGCAATCCACCGTGACAACCAGCGATGCGCCTTCCTGCCGCAGCCGCACCAAGGCATCGCCCGAAGGGCCATAGCCTTCCAGAAGCCGGTCCGGAATATAATAGCCCGCCGACAGGCCAAGATCGCGCAATAGACGAATAAGCAATGCGGCCGACGTTGCGCCATCCACATCATAATCGCCAAAAATGGTAACGGCTTCCTGCGCCTCCACAGCATCGGCCAGGCGTTCGGCCGCGCGGTCCATGTCCTGAAAGCCGGAAGGATCGGGCATGAAGGCGCGAATGCTGGGGGTACGATAGGCTTCCAGCTCTTCAAAAGGACAGCCCCGCGCCAGCAGCAACTGGGTCACCAGATCATCGGCCGTGCCGCCCGCGCCGCGCCAACGCCAGGCCTGTCCGGTAATGGACCGCTCAAAAACGTGCGGCAGGCTCATCCGCGCGCCCTCATGGTCGGGGCGGAGGCGGTGCCGGCTGAGTGGGCACCACTGTCACCCCGTTGCGGTTGACGTTCACATTGACGTCAACGCCACCAATATTCCCCTGAACCTTAAGCTTCGGATCCTCGCCCAAATCCACGTCAGCGCCCTCAATCTGGACTTCGGGGACAAGATCGGCGGTGACATTTTCCATCGCATTTTCGGGCAGCTGCTCATTTTCAGGCTCTTCCGGACGCGCGGCCCCGGCAATCGCCTGACCCATGAAGTCGCGCCAAATCTGCGCCGGTAGCCCGCCGCCATGCATGCCGCCCAGTGGCTTGTTATCATCCCGGCCGATCCAAACACCGACGACAAGATCGCCTGCAAAGCCAATGAACAGCGCGTCGCGACTATTTTGCGATGTCCCCGTTTTGCCATAAGCGGGGATCGTCAGGCCAGCGGCCCGGCCTGTCCCCTGAATCACCGTCGCCCGAAGCAGCTCCAACATATAGTCGTGCGTCTTGTCGCCAAGGCCATGCTTGCCGTTAATGATCCGCTGGAACAACCCGGGGGTAGCGGCTGGCAAGGCGTGCGGCTCAACCGGATATTCATTCGCCGCAATCGCGGCATAGGCTGAGGTCAATTCCAGCAAGGTAACCGCGGATGAGCCAAGCGCCAGGCTGGGGTCCGCCGCCAACGGGCTTTTGATTCCCAGATCGCGCGCGGCCTGAATGATGGCCGCATCGCCAAGCTTTCGGTAAAGCCGCACCGCTGCAACATTGCTGGATCGCGCAAAGGCCCGCTTCAGCGTAATCGTCCCGCGATAGCTGTCGCCGGAATTGCGGGGGCGGTAAGCGCCTTCTGTAATTTCCGTATCTTCAATCATCGTCTCGGGCGTCATGCCCGCGCGCATCGCAGCCAAATAGACGAACAGCTTGAATGTGGAGCCGGGCTGGCGGCGGGCCTGGGTTGCGCGATTGAATGGCGACTTTTGGTAATTCTTGCCGCCGACCATGGCGACCACCTCGCCATTGGTTTTCATGGCCACCAGCGCGATCTGCGCATCACCCAAAGGCGCGCGCGCCACGACCGAGCGGGCAATGCGCTGCAACCGGGCATCAAGCGTCGTGGTGACCTCCCCCTTGCCATAGCTGCCATCCAGCGCCGCACGCACCTGGGGCAGCGCCCAATCGGCAAAATAGGTGCCAGAAGGCGGCCCGGTATCTGGGGGAACATTGAGCCGCGCCGGGCGCGCCGCGCGCGCCTGCGCCTCGCTGATGAACCCAGCCTCTGCCATGGCTTGCAGCACAAGCTTGGCGCGGGCGCGGGCGCCTTCCAGATTCTTGGTCGGCGCAAGGCGCGAAGGCGCCTGCACCAGGCCGGCGAGCATGGCAGCTTCTGATACCGTCAGTTTGTCCGGCGTCTTGTTGAAATAATGGGCGGACGCGGCGCTCAGCCCATAGGCATTATCGCCAAAATAGACGTTGGAGAGATAACGCTCCAAAATCTCATCTTTGGTCAGCCAGGCCTCCAGCCAGAAGGCGATCAGCATTTCGCGCGCCTTGCGCGTCAGGCTTCGCTCTGGCGTCAGGAACGTGATCTTCGCCAATTGCTGGGTAATGGTGCTGCCGCCCTGAGTGCCGCCATCGCCCATATTATTGACCAGGGCGCGGGCGAGGCCGCGCGGATCAATGCCCCAATGGCTGTAAAAGCGCCGATCCTCAATCGCGACAAAGGCTTGCGGGACATGGGCCGGCAAGTCCTTGATTTTGACCGGCGGCCCAACATTCGCCCCGTTCCGGGCAATCGGCTCCCCATTGGACGCAAGCAACGTCAGTTGCGGCGGGGCAATCGGCTGGAGCGATTTCGACAAAGGAGCCGTCAGCGCCAGCCAGACGAACAACAGCACAAACAGCGCCAAGAGCGCCTGCACCCCACGCTTGAACCAAAGCCAGCGACGGCGCCACGGACTTGGGGCTGGCGCGTCGGCCAAAGTCTCTGGCCCGCCCGAGGGATCCGGCGCGTCGGGGTCGAGTGGATCAGCGAAGATCAAACGATCTGTCATCGCGCCGAGCGTTAGGCGAAGTCACAAGCGATGGCGAGGGGCTTTTGCGCGCGTCCCCGCCTCGCTGATCCTAGCTTGTGGAAATCCCGCGGCTCAGCTGTTCTTGCGGTGCTCGCCGCGCACCCAGCGCACCGTGCCAGAGCTGGCCCGCATCACCACGCTTTCGGTCGTCATCTTGCCGCCGGGAAGGCGCTTCACGCCTGCCAGCAACGAGCCATCGGTCACGCCGGTTGCGGCAAAGATGCAGTCGCCCTTTGCCAGCTCGTTGAGGTCGTAAATGTAATCAAGGTCCGTAATGCCCCATTTGCGGGCACGGGCCCGTTCATCGTCATTGCGGAACAACAGCCGGCCCTTGAACTGACCGCCAACGCAGCGCAGGGCCGCAGCTGCCAGCACGCCTTCCGGCGCGCCGCCCGAGCCCATATAGATATCAATGGTCGTTTCCGGGTTGGTGACCGCAATCACGCCCGCAACGTCGCCATCGGGGATCAGCATGATGCCGCAGCCAATGCTGCGCAATTCGGCGATCAGCTTTTCGTGGCGCGGACGGTCCAGCACGCAGACGATGATTTCCGCCGGCGTCACGCCCTTGGCCTTGGCCACGGCCTGCACATTTTCCGTCGGCGATTTGGCAAGGTCAATCACGCCATCGGGATAGCCCGGGCCAACCGCCAGCTTGTCCATATAAACATCGGGCGCGTTCAGAAGATTGCCTTCTTCGGCCACCGCCAGCACAGCAAGCGCATTGGGGCCTGCCTTGGCGGTAATGGTGGTGCCTTCCAGCGGATCCAGCGCGATATCAATTTTGGGGCCGGTGCCGATCGCCGAGCCGACCTTCTCGCCGATGAAGAGCATCGGCGCTTCGTCGCGTTCGCCCTCGCCGATCACCACCGTGCCATCCATGGCAAGCTCGTTCAGCGCGGCGCGCATCGCCTCAACCGCCGCTGCGTCTGCCGCCTTCTCGTCTCCGCGACCAACCAGCGTCGAGGCCGAAATGGCCGCCGCCTCGGTGACACGCACCATTTCCAGCACGAGAACGCGATCAAGAACCTTGCTTGGCTTTACCATCGGGAACAATCTTCCTGTCCTATTTCCTTGATGCGCCCCTAGGACAGGCCCGTGTCATTGTCGAGACACGGCTCTGCTTCCGGCGTTCAATTCTGTTGACATATGCAAGCCCCAGCCAGTTGCCCCGACGGGCAGCGGCATCACACGGATAGGATCGGCATGACCATCGGCGGTGCCTTCAGGCTTTGCGAGCCATCCAGAAGCGCCAACGCCGCAGAAACATTCTTTTCCGGGCCTTCGTGCGTCACCAATGCAACCACGGCCGCGCCCTCGGCTGTCACGCCGCGCTGGCTGAGCGATTCGATGGAGACGCCGGCATCGCGCATCGCCGCCGTAATTTCGGCCAACACGCCCGCCCGGTCGGCCACCACAAAGCGCAAATAGCTGCGGCCAACCCGGTCGCCGGACGGCGCACGATCCGGCTTGGCAAGGCTGGCGACCGGCATGGCGAAAGCCGGGCCCGTTTCGCCGCGGGCGATATCAATCAAGTCGGCCACAACGGCGGACGCCGTTGGCCCCTCGCCCGCCCCCCGACCTTGCAAAAACAGCCGGCCGACAAAATTGCCCTCGGCCACAACGGCGTTGAGCGACCCGGTGACATGGGCAAGCGGATGGGCCAGCGGGACAAGGCAGGGCTGCACACGCTGGAACAAGCCCCCCTCGCTGGCGGACGCCATGCCGACCAGACGAATGCGATGGCCCAGCGCCTGTGCCTCCACAATGTCGGCCGCGATCACATGGCGGATGCCGCGAATATCGACGCTCTCGAAATCAATGGCGGTGCCAAAGGCAAGGCTGGCGAGGATCGACAGCTTATGTGCGGCGTCCACGCCATCAATGTCAAAGCTGGGGTCTGCCTCGGCATAGCCCAGCGCCTGCGCTTCGGCGAGGACATCGGCAAAATCGCGGCCGGCGCTTTCCATCGTGGACAAGATATAGTTGCAGGTGCCGTTCAAGATACCGAACACGCCCGAAATCTCGTTGGCAGCCGCCCCTTCACGCAAGCCCTTGATCACCGGGATGCCGCCCGCCACCGCCGCTTCATATTTAAGCGCCACATTGGCCCGCTCGGCCGCGTCCGCCAATTCCAGGCCATGGTGCGCGATCATCGCCTTATTGGCGGTTACAAAAGCACGTCCTTGGGCAATCGTGTTGCGGGCGAGGACCAGCGCCGGGCCGTCCGACCCGCCGATCAGTTCCACCACAATGTCGACGCCCGGGTGCTGGGCCAGCGCGCCTGTATCGTCGACCCATTCAAAGCGGGAGAGGTCCACGCCGCGATCCCGGTTCCGGTCGCGCGCAGAAACCGCCACAATCTCAATCGGGCGCCCGGCGCGCCGTTCGATGATGCTCCGGTTGGCGTCCATCAGCTTGACCACGCCCGCACCCACCGTGCCCAGTCCGGCCAGCGCCACCCGCAATGCATCTGCCATTGAAAACTCCCTCTTCTGTCGCGCTTGGCCTTTAGGTCTCCGGGCCATTTTGGAAAGCGCTTTTTGCGGGTTAACGGCTCATCAACCCTTTTGATGGCTGCGTTCCACTCCGGGACGCCCCATATCGGGACGCGCTTTTGCCGCCAAGTTGGGCATCAGATATCGGCCATGTTTCGCCTGTTTCTCAGCGCCCGACTTCCGTCCAATCGGCCTGTATTTGGCCTATTCCTCGTCTGGTGGAGCCTTGCGGTGTTTGCTTTGGGCACGCAAGGGACCAGCTATGCGCTGATCCCCCAGCCGCGCGGGCCAAGCCTGACCATTCCGCTGGCAGATCCCCTGCCGCCGTCGCCGCGCGCTGTGCCACCGCAGGGAGACGCACACCCTGCCGCACCGCCCTTATCGCTTTCCGCCCGCTTTGAAACCGGGCCGTCGGCCGCCTCTTATGTCCTGCGCGGGCAGACAGCCTTGGATGACGCCCGAGCCCTGTTATGCCTGACCAGCGCCATTTATTATGAAGCCGCGTCCGAAAGCGAAGAGGGTCAGCGCGCCGTAGCGCAGGTTATCCTTAACCGCGTTCGCCATCCGGCTTGGCCCAACAGCGTATGCGGCGTGGTCTATCAAGGGTCAGACCGGCCCGGCTGTCAGTTTAGCTATGCCTGTGATGGGTCAATGGCCCGGCTGCCGATGGCGTCGGCCTGGCAGCGCGCCGCCCGCATCGCCCGCGACGCGCTGGCCGGTGCGGTGTTCGCGCCTGTCGGGCTGGCGACCTATTATCACACGCTGCGGGTCAACCCCGATTGGAACCGCCCGCTGACCATCACAGCCGTTATCGGGCAGCATATTTTTTATCGCCTGCCCGATGCGATGAGCGCACCCTCCGCCTTTTCAGATCGATATGCGGCGCGCGAACCCTATCCCGGGCCGCTGCCCCGCTCGGGCCCCATATCCGCGCCGCGCACCATGTTGCTGGCCGATCGCAGCAATGCGGACGCCCCGTTGATCCGGCAAGATCCGCGCTATGTAGCAGGCACCCTGCCCGAGAGCGATATTCTGCCGCAATTCCGGCAATCAGGCAGTTGGATCGAAAACTGAAGCAGCATTGCCCGACAGCAGGTCGATCTGGCCTTTCTGCCACTTGCCCTGCCCGAACATATATGGAACAGAAGGGCCATGCTGACTCATATTCAGGTTCGGGGTGCCCGCGAGCATAACCTCAAGGGCGTCGACGTCGATATTCCGCGCGATACGCTGACCGTCATCACTGGGCTTTCCGGGTCGGGCAAGTCGAGCCTTGCCTTTGACACTATCTATGCCGAGGGCCAGCGCCGCTATGTCGAGTCGCTCTCGGCCTATGCCCGCCAGTTTCTGGAGATGATGCAAAAGCCCGATGTGGATCATATCGAAGGGCTATCTCCGGCGATCAGCATTGAGCAGAAGACGACCAGCCGGAACCCCCGCTCCACGGTCGCCACGGTCACCGAGATTTATGATTATATGCGCCTCCTTTGGGCGCGGATCGGCATTCCCTATTCGCCGGCAACCGGCCTGCCCATCTCAGCGCAAACCGTCAGCCAGATGGTGGATCGGGTGATGGCGCTGCCCGAAGGCACGCGGCTCTATTTGCTTGCCCCCGTCGTGCGCGGCCGCAAGGGCGAGTATAAAAAGGAATTGGCCGAATGGCAGAAGGCGGGCTTCACCCGCGTGCGCATCGACGGCCAGTTTTACGATATTGATGAGGCCCCTGCCCTCGACAAGAAGTTCAAGCATGATCTGGAGGTCGTTGTAGACCGCATTGTCGTGCGAGAAGGCATCGAAACCCGGCTTGCCGATAGTTTTGAAACCGCGCTGAAGCTCGCCGAAGGGCTTGCCTTTGTCGATCCGGCGGACGCGCCTGCCGAGCCGGCAGAAAGCGGCAAGGCCGTGTTGGGGGATCATGCCCCGCCGGGCCGCATCGTCTTTTCCGAAAAATTCGCCTGTCCGGTTTCCGGCTTCACCATTTCAGAAATCGAGCCGCGGCTCTTCTCGTTCAACGCGCCGCAGGGCGCCTGCCCGACTTGCGACGGCTTGGGCGAAAAACTGTCGTTCGACCCCGAGTTGATCGTCCCGAATGAAGGCCTGTCGATCAAGGCCGGCGCCATCGTCCCTTGGGCCAAATCCAACCCGCCCAGCCCCTATTATATGCAGGTGCTGGCCTCGCTGGCCCGGCATTTTGAGTTTAGCCTTGAAACCCCGTGGAATGAGCTGCCCGCCGATATCCGCGACATCATCCTGAACGGTGCGGGGCTGGAGATCATCCGCCTGACCTTTCAGGACGGGCGCAAAACCTATGATGTGCACAAGCATTTCAACGGCGTCATCGGCAACCTCAACCGTCGCTTGCTCCAGACAGACAGCGCGTGGATGCGCGAAGAGCTTTCCAAATATCAAAGCGCCGCCCCGTGCGAGACCTGCCATGGTGCGCGGCTCAAGCCCGAGGCGTTGTGCGTCAAAATTGCCGATAGCACGATCAGCGACGCGACCGTGCTTTCGGTGGTCGATGCCGTCGCGTGGTTTGGCGCGTTGGAAGCCAAGCTCAGCCCGCAGCACCAGCAGATCGCCCGCGCCATCCTGAAGGAAATCAACGAGCGGCTGGGCTTCCTCAACAACGTCGGGCTCGATTACCTCAACCTGGACCGGACCTCTGGCACGCTGTCCGGCGGGGAAAGCCAGCGCATCCGCCTCGCGAGCCAGATTGGTTCAGGGCTGTCCGGCGTTTTGTACGTTTTGGATGAACCGTCGATCGGCCTGCACCAGCGCGATAACGATATGCTGCTCGCCACGCTCAAGCGGCTGCGCGATCTGGGCAATACGGTGATCGTGGTCGAGCATGATGAGGACGCGATCCGCACCGCCGATCACGTGGTCGATCTGGGCCCCGGCGCCGGGGTCCACGGGGGGGAGATTGTCGCCCAGGGAACCCTGCAGGATATCCTCAGCAGCAAGGACAGCCTCACCGGCCAGTACCTCTCCGGCACCCGCCGGATCGAGGTGCCGAAGCAGCGCCGCAAGGGCAACGGCCACCATGTCACCGTGCACAACGCCCGCGCCAACAACCTGCGCGGCGTCACCGCGAAGATCCCGCTCGGTACCTTCACCTGCATCACCGGCGTTTCGGGCAGCGGCAAGTCCAGTCTCACGCTCGATACGCTCTATGCCAGCGCCGCGCGCACGCTGAATGGCGCGCGGGTGATCGCCGGCCCGCATGACAAGGTGACCGGGCTTGAGCATTGCGACAAGGTGATCGAGATCGATCAGTCCCCGATCGGCCGCACCCCGCGCTCCAACCCGGCCACCTATACCGGCGCCTTCACCCAGATCCGTGACTGGTTCGCCGGTCTGCCCGAGAGCGAGGCGCGCGGTTACAAGGCCGGGCGGTTCAGCTTCAACGTCAAGGGCGGCCGCTGCGAAAAGTGCCAGGGCGATGGCCTGATCAAGATCGAGATGCACTTCCTGCCCGACGTTTACGTCACTTGCGAGGAATGCGGCGGCAAACGCTACAACCGCGAAACGCTGGAAGTGAAGTTCAAGGGCCACTCGATCGCCGACGTGCTCGACATGACGATCGAGGACGCGGAAGAGTTCTTCAAGGCCGTCCCCCCGATCCGCGACAAGATGCACATGCTGAACGAGGTCGGCCTCGGCTACGTCAAGGTCGGCCAACAGGCCACGACCCTGTCCGGCGGTGAAGCGCAGCGCGTGAAGCTCGCCAAGGAACTCAGCCGCCGCTCAACCGGGCAGACGCTCTACATCCTCGATGAACCCACTACCGGGCTGCATTTCGAAGACGTCCGCAAACTGCTCGAAGTGCTGCAGCGGCTGGTCGACCAAGGCAATTCGGTCGTGGTGATCGAACACAACCTCGATGTGATCAAGGTGGCCGACTGGATCATCGACCTCGGGCCGGAAGGCGGCGTGCGCGGTGGTGAGATCATTGCTGAAGGAACACCCGAAACTGTCGCCAAGGCCGAACGGTCGTTCACAGCCAAGTACCTGGCGCCCTTGCTCGACCGGTAATGATAGCCTGTCCCGGACTTGATCCAGGATCGCGAGGGCACCCTTGAGCAGGTGGTTCGCGTGGAGCGGAGCGTTATGGGGCTGTATCTGGCACTACTGTTGGGGTGTGTAAGGCAAAAAATTCAATGACTTGACCACTTTTCTGAGGCGGGTTAGCCTAAGGCAAAAGGGGGTCATAATGTACGCAAAGTTCAAGTATGAACCGCTGCCACTCGGCGACATTAGCTTAGATGAGAAGAATCCTCGCATAGTGTCACAGACCCCTGTGACATCACAGGATGCGATCATTGCGTACCTTTTTGAGCATGAAGACCTGTTATCTTTCGTCCGACGAGTGGCGCAAGGCGGCAAGAATAAGGGCGCAGAGAGGCCTTATGTCGTAAAAAAAGGCACTAAGTATGTAGTGGTCGAGGGTAACACTCGGATCGCGGCATATAAAGTTCTTGCTGGGCTTCTGAATGCACCGGCGCAGTATCAAGGTCAGATTCCGATTGTGTCGGACGACCTGAAATCGAGCCTTCTCGTCGTCGATTGTACAATAGCGCCTAGCCGTGACTCGCTGCTCCCCGTGATGGCTGAGTCGCATTTTGGCAATGGCGATAAATCTAAGTGGGGGTATTTAGGAAGTAGAAAAACAATTCACGATGAGTTTAAATCTGGAAAAACCATCGGACAGCTATCCAAAGCCTTTGGAGTTTCTCAAACAGAGATTACAAATTACCTTCTTGAATATGAGTTATACCTGCAGGCGCTGAGTTTTACATGGACGCCGCTGGAGCGGTCGAAACTGCTTAACCCAAATGTTGCATTCAACCCACCCGTGCGGTTTCTGCAAACCAAAGGGCACAAAGAAGCTATTGGTTTAAAATTTGATCGAACGAATATTGCAATCGAATTTGAGAACGCTGAAGCAAAGATGAAATACCAGCACCTCTTGCGCAAACTGGTTATCAATCCGGCGCAAGGGCTTGGTGCAACAGCGCTCTACATGGAGGTCTTCAAGGACTACTCACCTCCTGCGGCACCTCCGTCTCCGCCATCACCGCCTCAGTCGGGCACACCTACGACTTCGGCGCCACCAGCTTCTGGACTGCCGCCTCCGCCGCCACCCGCCAAGAAGCCTGGTGGTGCGCACCTGAAGGGCGGCGCCTTGTTCAACTATCCTGTCAAGGTTCACAGCACTCTTATTAAGCAATTGATGAAGGAAGCGGCGGATATAAATGCAAGGAAGCTGCCGGCATGCGCTACCTTTCTCATTCGAAATTTGCTCGAGGCGCTGCTGAAGCATATCATTGAACAGAGTAACGCTAATCCTCAGAAAAAGGCGCTTAGCCTAGAGGACTGCCTCAATCTTTGTCGTGGTAAGACCGTCCCGTTGGGTAAGGACGATCAAAAGATATTAAAAGATTTTGATCAACACCACCTGAATTATGTTAATCTCGGTGCGCATGGGAATATCGTTCCAAATTCTGACCGTGTATTCCAAATCCGTGATTTAATAGATCAGTTTATAAAGAAGAACGTTTGATGATTTCTCCGCTCCGTTATCCCGGCGGCAAGGTTAAGCTATATTCATATTTTGTAGAGCTTATTCGAATAAACAAGTTGTATAACTGCGTTTATGTTGAGCCATATGCGGGAGGGGCGGGACTTGCGCTCAAGCTTTTGGCTTATGGATTTGTATCCAAAGTTGAGATTAATGACATAGACCCGGCGATATCATCGTTCTGGCGAGCCATCCTGAATAAAACCGATCAGTTTTGCGGGAAAATCGACGCAACTGAAATAACTGTCAACGAATGGCGACGGCAGCGAGAGGTTTATCAATTGGGTGTAGCGGCCGGCGAATTCGAGCTCGGGTTTGCAGCCTATTTTTTGAATCGGACGAGCCGTTCAGGGATAATTGAAGGATCCGGACCGATAGGCGGATACAGCCAAACCGGTGAGTGGAAGATTGATGCACGCTTTAACAAAAAGGTGCAAATTGATCAGATTCGGCAAATTTCTTCATTTCGGTCATCGATTACTGTTACATCTGTCGACGCTTTCGAGTTTTGCCGTGAGCGGATAAATGAGCCGGGAAGGCTATTTTACTTAGACCCCCCTTATTACGTTAAAGGTAGTAAGCTCTATAAAAATTTCTATAAACACGAAGATCATGAGAATATTGCAGATATACTACTGGATAACATAAACTCTAATTGGGTTTTGTCCTACGATTATGCCGATCCAATTGTTAGTTTATATAAAGCGCTTGAGCCCACCATTTATCAACTCCCGTACAGCGCTGGTCCCACAGCGGCGGGTAGTGAGGTGATCTTCTCCGGATCGACGCTGATCCTTCCCGGCGCAGAATTTTTGCCAAGAGCGGCCTGATTTTCCTACTCCCCCAAAATCCTATAACTGAACTGGTTCTCCTTCACGCCAACCGCGAGGTGAACCATGTCTGACGAAACAGAAGCATTCCTCCCCGAACCGGGGAGGGGGACCGCGACGCGCAGCGGCGGGGTGGCGGGGCACGGGCTCGATGGCGCTCCCCCGCCGGGTCAGGAACATGCGGCTGTGCCCCTCCACCATCGTTCCGATGGTCCCCCTCCCCCGGTGGGGGAGGAACGCGCGCCCCACCACAACCAGTGGACCCGCGAAAAGATGGTGGCCTTCCTGCGCGAGCTGGCGGCCACCCAGTCCGTTTCGGCGGCGGCCAGGGCCGTCGGCATGAGCCGGACGGCGGCCTATAACCTGCGCAACCGGCTGCAAGGGCAGCCCTTTGCGCTGGGCTGGGAAGTGGCGCTGGAATTCGGGCTGCATGCGCTGGCCCAGGCGGTGATGGACCGTGCGCTCAATGGTGAGGAGGTGCCCCATTACTATCATGGCGAGCTGGTCGGCACCACGCGCCGCTATGACAACCGGCTGGCGCGGTGGGTGCTGGCCAACCCGTGGCAGGTGGGGCGCAATCAGGTGGCGCGCGAATATTCCGGCCGGGCCTTCGATGCGCTGCTCGAACGGATCGAGAGCGCGTCGGTCCGTTGGGAAGAGGGTGAGGCCCAGCCGGGGCCGGGGTGGCCCTATGACGATGATCAGGCCGCCGAACAGGCCGAGGGCCAGTTCATGCAGCGCAGCTGGTATGCCGCCGATGCCAAGGAACACCGCTCCGGCCCGGGCGAGCGGCGCTGGCGTTAGCAGGCCGGGGCCGTGCCCGCTTTTTTATTTTTTCTGTGGCGGAAATCGCGCCAAAACGGCCCGAACGCGGTGGAAATCTGCCGGAAATGGCCTGTTGGGATAAGCGGACTCAGTGTCAACTGTGTCAACTTCGCCGGCCTTGCTGCGCCGCGCCCCTGTGCGGATCAGGTGCAGGCCTTGTCCCGGTCGGTCGCATCCAGGATTTGTACCCGGACGATCCGGTCATCCTTGATCTCGGCGGTCATGGTGAAGGCCTGGTCGCCGCTGGTCAGCACCAGCCCGCGGTTGAAGCAGCTGAAGGCCTGGGCCTTGCCGGCGATCCCGTC
>JBJTNW010000010.1:0-89328 GCA_046074265.1 Chakrabartia sp. | reverse complement strand
TGCTGCTCATCACAAAGCTCGGATGGCCGGTTGCACAACCCAGGTTCACGAGACGACCTTTGGCGAGGATAATGATCTGTTTGCCATCGGGGAATTCGACAAGGTCGGTGCCCGGCTTCACTTCGTCCCACTTATAGTTGGAGAGTGCGGCAATCTGGATCTCGCTGTCGAAATGGCCAATGTTGCAGACGATGGACATCGGCTTCATCGCCTTCATATGCTCGGCGGTGATGACGTCTTCATTGCCCGTTGCCGTGACAAAGATATCGGCACGCTCAACGGCGTCTTCCATCGTCACGACTTCATAGCCTTCCATCGCCGCCTGAAGCGCGCAAATGGGGTCAATTTCGGTCACGAGCACACGCGCACCACCCTGACGCAGCGACGCGGCCGAGCCCTTGCCCACATCGCCAAAGCCGGCAACGCAGGCAACCTTGCCCGCAAGCATGACGTCGGTTGCGCGGCGGATGGCATCGACCAGCGATTCCTTACACCCATAAAGATTGTCGAACTTCGACTTGGTGACGCTGTCGTTCACGTTGATCGCCGGGAAGGGCAGCTTGCCGTCCTTGGCAATCTGGTACAGGCGGTGGACGCCCGTGGTCGTTTCTTCCGACACGCCCTTGATATGCGCAACCGAGGCGGTGAGATAGCCGGGCTTGGCTTTCAGGAACGCCTTCAGCGCACGGCAAAATTCAATTTCTTCGGCATTGGACGGCTCAAACAGCTCTTCGCCCGCCTCAACCCGCGCGCCCCACAGCGCAAACATGGTGGCATCGCCGCCATCATCGAGGATCATATTGGCAGTCTGATCGCCCCAATCAAAGATGCGGCCCACATAATCCCAGTATTCAGCAAGGCTTTCGCCCTTGACGGCAAAAACGGGGATGCCGGCAGCGGCAATCGCCGCGGCGGCATGGTCCTGCGTCGAATAGATGTTGCAGGTGGCCCAGCGGACTTCTGCACCCAGATCGACCAGCGTTTCAATCAGCACGGCGGTCTGGATCGTCATGTGAAGCGAGCCCGTGATGCGCGCGCCCTTCAGCGGCTTTGTCGCGCCATATTCGGCACGCAGCGCCATCAGGCCCGGCATTTCGGTTTCGGCAATGGCAATTTCCTTGCGCCCGAAATCGGCAAGGCTCAGATCGGCGACGACATAGTCATGGGCCACGGGAAATATCTCCGGCATTTTGAGGGATGCTTGCCCCTAGCCGTTCGCTGCCAGAATGGCAATCCTAATATAAAGCTTTCTTTATATCCTGTGAAATGCCGATCAGGCCGTGCCGCTGGCGTTGGATAACAAGCGCGGATCAATACCGCTGGCATGGAAAATGCGGGTCCAGCGCTCTTGCGCCGGCGCCTCGAATACAACCAGATCGTCTGCATCGGCAACATGCCAGCCATGGTGGTGCAGTTCATCGTCCAGTTGGCCCGCGCCCCATCCGGCATAGCCCAGGGCCACCAGCCAGCGGCTCGGACCGCGTCCGGCGGCAATCGCCTTCAAAATATCTTGTGTGCTGGTCAGCGCCCAGCGATGAGCGACCAACAGGCTCCCTTCCCCACCCCAATCGGTCGAGTGGAGGACAAAACCGCGCCCCGGCTCAACGGGCCCACCAAAATGAACCGGCACATCGGGCGCCACCCCAATATCCAGCCCCAACTGGCCCAACAGTTGGTGAAACCCGATCCCCTCTAATATGTGGCCGATCCCGATGCCCAAGGCGCCTTGGTCATCATGGGCGCACATGGCGACCACGGCATGCTCAAAGCGCGGGTCGCCGATGCCCGGCATGGCAAGCAATAGGCGGCCGGTGAGGAATCGGGCTTGGGTCATCTTTTCCCCTTAGCCCAGCCGCGTGTGAGGGAAAATCTTTGTCCTATTGCCCCGATCACTTGTCCTTCTTCAGTTCTCGACCAGCGGCATCGGCGGCGCGCTCGACCTTGTCCGCGCCTTTTTCTACCCCCTTTATGGCATCCCGCCCGGCTTCCTTCGCGTCCCGCCCGGCTTCGCGCGCGTCTGCCGCCGCGCGGTCACCGGCCCGATCAAGGTCCCGGCCCACATCGTCCACCTTGTCGCTCGCGGCATTCGCCGTTTGGTCAATGGCAGCCCCGGCTTCACGCGCTGTCGCTTTTCGATCGTTATTGGTGTCGCACCCGGCAACCATCAAAAGGGCGGCGCCCAAAATTGAAAATGACTGCATGGCAAGCTCCTTATTGCGCGGGGCCACCCCGCCTCAGTTTCCAAACTGCACAGCGGGCGGTCATGTTCCCTTGCTTTCCGCCGCGCTTTCGTTGCGCCAATAATCGAGCAGGAAAAGCGTGATCGTCAGGACCAGCGGCCCGAGGATCAGCCCCGCCGGGCCAAATACAAGCACCCCGCCGACCAGCGAGATGAAGGTGGGGATTGTGTGCATGCGCAGCCGGTTGCCAACCAGCACCGGGTAAAGCAGATTATCCACCGTGCTGACGACCAACAGGCTCCAGCCTAAAAGGATCAAGGCTTTGCCGCCCTGCCCGATCGACAGCAGAAACAGAACTGCGGGCGCCCAGATGACGAAGGTGCCAAGCACCGGCACAATGGCGACGACCCCCATGACCACGCCCCAGAGCAGGGGCGCCGGCAGCCCGAGTAGCCAGAACATCGCGCCGCCCAGCACGCCCTGCACCATCGAGACCATAACCGTGCCAAATAAGGTGGCCCGGATGGTATCGGCGATCCGTCCGTAAAGGACGCGCATCTCGGGCGCGGAAAAGGGCAGCAAGGTTGCCAATATGGCCAAGGCAGCGCGCCGGTCGCGCATCATGTAAAAGAGCAGGTAAAGCGTTAGCAACGTCGCGACGAGCTGCTCGCCCGACCCCTGCACAATCGCCGGCAAATGGGTGGCGACCCAGGCCGAAAGTTGATCGGCCAAGTTGGGCAGGTGGAAGCGGCGATCCATCCATTCCAGCATTTCGGCAAACCAGCCATTGGTCGGGAAGATATCCTTCCAGCCCCCGCGATCGACCAGCCGGGCAAGCGCAACCGTGGCATCCCCGGCCTGCACAAGAACCTGCTGGCCCAACAGGCTGAGCGGTAAGGCAATGAGCACGACCGCACAGATCACTGACGCAAAGGCCGCAAGCCCCGGGCGGCGCGTCAGACGCAGCAACTGCCGATGGACGGGCGCAAGCACCACCGCGAGCGCGAGCGCCGAAGCCAGCGGCGGCAGGAAGGGCGCGATCATGCGATAGGTCAGAAAGAGGAAAAGCGCGGTCAGGCCCACCAGCATCAAAAGCCCAAGCCGTGCAAAGCTCATCCGGCCGCGCACCAGATGCGATCCATCCGCGCTTTCAGGCGGCGGCATCGGATGGTCGGGGAAAAGGCGAAACGACATCTAAATCACGCCTTTGGCTTTGATCGATAAGGCGCCGCACGACCCCTTATTGCCGGAACGGGCACCCGGCTTTGATTGTTCCGTCGCATCCCGGCCAGCGGCTCGTCGCGCCCCCATTAACCCAGAGTAACCGAGGGGGAACTTTGGCCCCTGCCTACTGTTGCCGCAGTCCCTCCATGTGCCAAGAAAAAGAAAGGTACGCTTATGAAAAGCCAAAGCCTGCGCCTCGCCCTTGCCAGCGTTGCGCTGATCGCCATGACCCCGGCGGCTCATGCTGCCCAAAGTCTCGACCTCGCGGCCCCGGCGGCCGATGGGTCGATTTCCGGGACATTCCAGAACCTTGGTATTGCCGCTGGTGCGTTTACCGATACGTTCACCTTCAACCTGCCAAGCGCGGGCGACCTCAACGCGACGATCTCTTCGATCTTCCGGGCCGCGCTTAACAACAATGTCGACTTTACCAGCGTGACCATCAACGGTCAGGAATTCACCGTCGGTTCCACTGGCGCGGTTGAATTTCGTTATCTGAACGGCATGAACGTGCCGGCCGGCCAACAGACGCTGACGGTCAACGGCACCAGCGGCGGCAACGGCTCTTACGCCGGCACCCTTGCCTTTGCTCCGCTCTTGGGCGGCGTGCCGGAACCGGCTGCCTGGACCACGCTGCTGGCGGGCTTTGCGCTGGTTGGTTCCAGCATGCGACGCAACCGTCCGTCGCGCCTCCAAAAGGTTTCCGCCTAGGCGGAACGGCCCCCGCAGCGCATTGCCCCCCAAGAGCGCTGCGGGGGTTTACCCCCACCCCGACCCGATAGGACGCCGCCATGTCTCTTCCTGAAATGATCGCCGCCCATCCGTTGGGAGAGGAAAGCCCAGCCCTTGCCCATGCGGTGGCCGAAGCGATGACCTGCGCCGCCATTTGTCTGGGCTGTGCCGATGCCTGCTTGTCGGAAGAAGACCCGGCCAGGCTTGCTCATTGCATTCGGCTGGATCTCGACTGTGCAGACATTTGCACGGCCTTTGTGCATCTTGCGATGCGCGAGCCGGGTGGACGCTCCCCCCGGTTTGACGACCTGATCCGCCATTGTGCAGAGGCCTGCGAGGCCTGCGCCGATGAATGCGACCAACATGCCGACATGCACGCCCATTGCGTGATCTGCGCCCGGTCTTGCCGTAAATGCGCCGAAGCTTGTCGCGCGGTGCTGGATGAAGCCAGAGAGGCGCCCGCCAGCGCCGACAATTCCGCCACATCTTTCTGACCCACGCCGCTGCTGCCGCGCCCTAGGCCTGTTGCTGGTCGGCGCGCGCGGCCCCTTCCCCATCCAGATTGCGGGCTGCAAATCCCCAATTGAGGTGGCGGGACAGAACCGCCTGAGCATAGCCATCGCGCGCGTTGCGGTAATCAATATAATAAGCGTGCTCCCACACATCGAGGGTGAGGAGCGGCCGGGCGCCTTCATGGACCAGCGGCGTATCCGCATCATGCAAGGACCGGACGACCAGCCCGTCCCCCTCGCGCATCAGCCAGACCCAGCCATTGGAAAAATGGCCCACCGCTTCGGCAACCAACGCTTCGACCAACTGCTCCATCCCGCCAAAGCTGCTGGCGATCATATTGGCCAGATGGCCGCCGGGCGCTTCCGGATCGGGGGTCAGTGAATGCCAGTAGAAATTATGGTTCCAAATCTGGGCGGCGTTGTTGAACAGCGCGCGTTGTTTTGCGGCGTGCGCCGCGCGGATGACGTCTACCAGCGACGCATCTGCCAGATGCGCCTCGCGCGCGATCATCGCATTGGTGGTCGCCACATATTTCGCATGATGCTTGCCATGATGGACCGCCAGGGTGTCTGCCGAGAGGCCGGGCTGCAACGCATCTTGCGCGTAAGGCAAATCCATCAGGGAAAAGGGCATGGCATCCTCCGTCCCCGTCAAAACCGGACAGCCGGCAGCGCGTTCCACAAAACACAAAAAAATGGCCCACCATCCGGGAGGGGATGGTGGGCCAATGAGGCTGGCCATAAGCCAGCCCTGTCCACTCCGACACCGGGAACAGGCGCCCGGTATCCCATCAGGCCGCTGACCAACCACCACGCCACGGGGGGGGAGGGGAGAGCGGGGCCGTTCCCGGCCTGACAGGCAGCAAAACCATTGCCGCGCGATCTGGTTCCCGCAGCACGAAAATTTTTTCTAAAATTTGGGAACCTTGTTCCGGAACGATTGGACGCGGGCCGATGTTGACCAAAGGTTCATGCCCTTCAGGAGAGCTGTCATGGCTGTAAAGACCCGTTTGACGCTGGCGCTTGCCGGACTGTCGCTTGCCATTTCAATCGGTGGCTGTTCGCGCAATGATAATACCCAGGACAATAGCACCACCGTTGAAACCGTCGATCCGATGACCAACACCGTGCCGGATGTAAACACAACGGATATGTCCAGCCCGAGCGATGGCAATCTGGTGGTCAGCAACACCACCGGCTCGGCCGCGACCGATGCCACCAATACGGTGGACGAAACGCAAAGCAGCGGCACGTCCACCACGCGCGGCACACGGGGGGAAGCGCCCCCGCATTGAGGCGCCCTCCCGCCGCCCGGGCCTTGGCCTAGCCTGTTTGGTCTGGCGGGGTCAGCATGACATGGCCTTGCTGGGCGGTGGGCGCCACAGATTTTCCCAACAGCATCTTGGCAACCGCCAGTGGCGACATTTTGCCGGACCAAAGCTCGGCCGCCGCAAGGTCAAACCGCATAACGATCAGCTCTGGGTCATGCCGACCGCCTGGATACCAAGCGGCAATGCCCGGGGACCAGAGCGCGTCGATAAGCGCATCGTCCTTTTCGGCCACCAGCGCCCCATCCAGCCGGGCAAAGAAATCCTGACCCTTGGTAATAAGGCGCGCCATCGCCGTCCCGCCTGAGGCAATGGCGTTGTCTTTCTTGGTGAATATCCACAGCCCCTCGCGCGGATCAGCTTGCGAGAAGAGCGTCATCGGGACGTCGCCATGCGGATCGTTGAACAGGCCGACAAAGGCAAAGGTAGATCCGGTCAGCTCGCGCCAAAGCCGGTTTTCCAGTTGTTCGGGGGAAGATTGAGTCATCAAGGCCTCCTTCATTTGAAGGACAACGCCCCCTGCTCCGTATTGCTCCCAAGGAAAATAAACATGTTGCGGGAACGTTATGGCCGTTCGCGCGTTTCCCCGTTGCAAGAGAAGGGGATACATCAAGTGCTTTACGAAGCTCATCAGCAGCGGGACGCATGGGTCCCGCAGATGCCCTATACCGGCCATGGCGATGGTCTTATGGGTTCGGCCCATAATATCCGTCAGCACCAGCATTTGATGCGCGGGGCCGAACGCCCGGATTATCTTTACCAGATTACCAGCGGATGGGCGGGGCGCTATCGGCTCCTTTCGGATGGCCGACGTCAGATTACCGCTTTGTATCTGCCGGGCGACATATGCGACCCATGCTGGCTGGAAGGCGCACGGGCGGTGCAGTCCGTGGTGGCGCTGACCCCGCTTCAGACGATCAGGGCGCCGCGCCGCGAACTGGAAAGTCAGGCGTCGGTTGATGTCGGGCTGATGAAGCTCTTGTGGCGGCAGACCCGGTTTGCACAGCAAATTCATGGCGAATGGCTGGTCAATTTGGGCCGCAAAAACGCAATTGAGCGGCTCGCGCATTTGCTGTGCGAATTGCACTGTCGATTGTCGCTGAGCGGGCAGGTGTCAGACGCAACGTGCGAGATGCCGCTTACCCAGCTGGATTTGGCTGATATCGCGGGCCTGACCCCCGTTCATGTCAACCGGACGCTGCAAGAGATGCGCGCCATGCGGCTTATTGAGCTGCAATCGCGCCGCCTGACCATTTTGGATTGGCCGGCCATGCGCCGCATTGCTTGGTTTGATCCCCATTATCTGGGCATCGTCGCTTCGGCAGAAAAGCTGCAAGCCGCGGCCTGATTTTCCCTGGCAGGAATGGAAAGGCCGGCCCTTTGGACCGGCCTTTTCTTGTACGCATCTCGCGCAGGGCTGTCAGGCGACAGCGGCAATCTGCGGCGCGGGCAGCGTGCCCTGCCGGGCCATATCCTGCAATTCCACCTTGCGCGATTGCAGCGCCGCTCCCAGCGCCTCCAGATCAACATCCGCCTTGCGTGCCTGCGCAAATAACGAGTCCCGCTGGCGTTCCTCTTCCTTCACATGATGCTCAATCTGTTCCTGAAGCACGGTTACCTTGGCGGCATAAAAATCTTCGTCCGGCTCCGCATCGCGCAGGGCGAGGATCAGCATCTTGGCGCCGTCATGTTCAACATAGGCTTCATCCAGCATATCTTCGGGCACCTTGCCGCGCAGTGCGGGGTAGAAGATTTCCTCTTCAATCATCGTGTGGATCGTCAATTCCTCGCACAGCTGATGGACAATCTTTTGCTGCGCCGCCGCGCCACGCGCTTGCGTGAATTTTTCAAAAAGCTGTTCAACCGTGCGATGGTCTTCGGCCAGCATCTGGGTCGCAAGTGGTTTTGTCTCTGCCATGGTCGTCTCCTTAAATGACCAAGGCTAACGCCCGGCCAGCGGGCGAAGTTCCGAAACGGAACTTCCGCCAAATGGATCGGTTGAGGCTGAATGACATCCCATGCAGATGTGGCCCGATTGGTAGGGGAAGACCGCGCCTTTCAGGAAGCCTATTGGTCGGCGCAACGGCTTTGCTGGGGGCTGATGGGGGGCCTGTTGCTGGCTGCGTTGCTTGGCCTTTTGGGTGCCGAAGGGCCTTTTGCACACCGCCATGTTCGAGCCGGGTCGGCGCAGCTTGACCATCCGCGCACCATGCGGTGGAACGCCCCGGACCAGCTGATGATCCGCGCCCGACCGGCGGCCGATGGCTGGATAAACCTTCAACTGCCCGCCGATTTTGCCGACCGGTTTGAGCTGGAAGGCAGTACGCCCGAGGCGGCCGCCAGCCTTGCCGGGCCGGCTGGCGCGATCCTGCGCTTCCGCGCGGCCACGCCCCAGCCAGGCCTTATCATCCTACGGCTGCGCCCGCGCGTCCCGCTGGCGCTGTACCGCGCACAGGTGCGAACAAGCACAGGTTCGGCGCTTCCGCTGACCGTGTTGATCCTGCCCTAGGGCCGGCGCGATGGACATGGTCCTGCGCGGCGGATCGGTCTATCTGATCCTTATTGTGATCCTCCGGATCTCTGGCCGCCGGTCGGTCGCCCAGTTGGCGGCGTTTGACCTTGTGTTGCTGTTGATCGTTTCGGAAACCACCCAGCAGGCCCTTTTGGGCGATGACTATTCCATCACCAATGCGGTCATCGTGATGACGACCTTGTTCGTGCTGGATATCTTGATGTCGTTTGCCAAGCGGCGCTGGCCCCGCATGGGGGTGCTGCTTGATGGGCGTCCCACGCTGCTGATCGCGCGGGGCGAAGTTGATGCGCGCGCGCTTGCCCGGTCGCGGTTGAGCCTGGACGATATCATGGCCGCCGCTCGATCTGATCAAGCTATCCTCCACCCCAAGGATATCGAGGTGGCCGTGCTTGAGGCCGATGGCCGGATCAGCATCATCCCCAAAGACAAGCAGACCTAAGTCTTTGGTCCCTTATCCGCGCCGGCCCCGGGCAAGGTTGCTTTTGACCCGGCATGGCCTTCGGGCCGAGACGGTCTGAGCTTGGGGTCGCCCGACGAGGATTGAAGCGCGCCCTGCTGGCCACCATGCACGGTTTGGTCGGCGTGCGGGCCTGCTTTGCCATAATTTTCTGCGCCATATTCTGACCGATAGCCATCGCGGTCCTGCGCAAAAGACCCGGCAATTCCGCGCGACGGAGGGGCGTCATCAGCCGTGCGGCGCGGCGGGCGCCCCCCTTGCTTGGCGACGCGGTCATCGCTCTGTCCAGAAAAGTCAGGCTGGCCGCTCCCATCCGGCTTTTGGGCATTGGTCATGGCGTGGCCTTTCAGCTTGTCTGGCATTGATCGGCCAAAACGGGGCGCCCGTCGGAAAGTTCCGACAACCGGGAACCCGCGCTGCGCCTGTCTGGTTGTTCCGGCACACCGCAAGGAGCCCGTTTATGAGCAGCGATCACGCAAAGCCCAAGCGCAAGGAAAAGCGCGCCAAATCCCCTTCTCAGGAAACGGCCAACTGGCTGGGTATGGACCAGCAGAGCTGGTATCTGCTGGGCAAGGTCGCGCTGGGGGCCGCGGCCGTGACCAGCGCTGCGCTTTATGCCTGGCGGCGCATGCGCGACGAGGATTCAGAACCCGCAGCCCCGGCCGCCTTTGCACCGGGCGAGCACGCGCATGACAATTTTGACCAGACCCGCTCTGCCGGACCAGAGGGGATGCGCGATCATCCCGGCGACGATTGGGACAAGGTGGACCAAGCCGCGGATGAATCCTTCCCCGCCAGCGATCCGCCAAGCTATTAAGGCTGGCCCACACCGGAGCTACACGCCATCAGATTGTGCAGCAGCTCCACCCCGGCCTCTAGGCAAAGGCGGCGTGTTTCTCCCCGGCCAACATCGCCAAAATGATGCTCGGCGGTAGCAAATAGGCCATGGGGCCCGGCACACGCAAAATGGACAAGGCCCGGCTCTTCCCCCGGCCCAGCCGGCCCGGCAAAGCCGGTGACGGCAAGCGACCAGTCGCTGTCTGACTGGCGCCGCGCGGCGCGCGCCATCTCCGCTGCAATTTGCGCGCTCACAGCGCCATAGGTCCGGATTTGAGCGTCAGAAATGCCCAGCATCCGGCTTTTGGCGGCTTCGGCATAGGCAATATATCCGGCCACAAAAACATGGCTGAACCCCGGTACATCGGTAAACAAGGCACTTAGTAAGCCGCCGGTGCAGCTTTCGGCGGTGGCAACGCTTTCCTGCCGTTCAGCCAAGTGCGCCAACACCGCGCTGGCCCGCTGCTCGGACAAGGTGGAAAGAACGGGAGAAAGGGTTTCAGCCATGACATGCTCCGCAACGTTGGCGGCAGAACAACAGGCGCGCGGCTTTGCTCCGCTGGTTGACGCCAAAGTGCGCGTGCTGGTGCTGGGCAGCCTGCCCGGCCGGGCCTCTCTGGCCGCGGGCCATTATTATGCCCATCCCCAAAACCAGTTTTGGCGGTTGATGGGGGCGGTGCTGGGTCAAGATCTGGCCGCTCTGCCCTATCCGGAACGGGTGGCGCACTTGCTCCGCGCGCGGGTGGGTCTTTGGGACAGTATTGGCACGGCACACCGCATGGGCAGCCTCGACAGCGCAATTCGGCAGGCGCGCGCCACCGACCTGCCCGGCCTTGTCACCCGCCTTCCCCAGTTGGAAGTCATCGCCTTTAATGGTCAAAAGGCAGCTCAGATTGGCCTGCGCACCCTGGCCGGCCTGTCCCGTCCGCCCCGCTTCATTGCCCTGCCATCAAGCAGCCCCGCCCATACCCGACCTTTTGGTCAAAAAGCGGATATCTGGCGCGCCGCCCTAGGTCCGATTGTTGGGGCCGATAGTTCAAATATTTGAGCCGCATTTTATTCGGGAACCTCCAGCGCCGCCGTAAGTTTAGCGAACAGAAAGGCAGGCTGGCCGATGTCGGATGCCGCTTTGGTTCAACTGGTCGGCATCATGGCCGCTTTGGCCTCAACGGTCAGCTTTGCCCCGCAGGCATGGAAGATCATCTGGACGCGCGACGTCCGCGGACTTTCTGCCGGCATGTATGTGTTGACGGTTTCTGCGTTCGCGCTGTGGCTTGGCTATGGCATTTTGCGGGGCGACTGGGCCTTGATTGTTCCCAATGCCCTGTGCCTGCTCTTGTCGCTGTTCATCCTTGCGATGGTGCTGGTCTCTGCCCGGACCCGGGTGCGCATTGCCCAAACGCTGGAACATGGTCTGCCAAAAAGATTGGATGGTCATGATGCAGGCTGAAGGCGAAATTCTGGTCGTTGATGACGATCCGCTGCTGCGGCTGGGCATGGTTTGCATGCTGCGCGACATGGGCTATGCCCCCTTAGCGGCACGCGACCCCGGCCGGGCGCTGCCGCTGGCTGAACGCACCCCTAATTTGGCGTTGCTTATCACCGATTATCAGATGCCGGGGATGAACGGTGTGGAACTGGCTCGTAAGCTGGTTGGCGAGCGGCCGGAATTGCAGGTGTTGATCGTCACAGGCGACCAGGAAATGCCCGATGCGCTCCAGCCGGGCTGGCGCAAATTGAGCAAGCCTTTCACACCCTATGAATTGCAACGCGTGCTGGGTGAAGTCACCCTAGGCCGCCCGCACTAGCGGCGGCTCGGCAACGGCGAACTGCACCGTAATGGTGCGCCCACCCTCGGGGCCAATTTCAACATCCAACGTGCCGTCCAATTGCTCGGTTAAGGCCCGCATCAAATCCTGCCCCATGCCCGAGGCCGATAAAGGCGCGGTTGCCCCAATGCCATTATCGGTAATGGTCAGGACCGCCTGAGCGCCGTGCGGACGCAAGCCGACCTCAATTTGCCCCGGCGCGCCATTTGGAAAGCCGTGCCGAAAAGCATTGGTCACGGCTTCCACGACAATCAGAGCCGCCGCCACCGCCTGATCGCCAGAAATCGCGCTGGAAGCCGACTGGCATTTGACCGTGACATTGCTGGGCTGGAAACTGGCTTCCAGCTGACCGCACAACTCGCGAAACAGGCGCGCGGTATCCACTACGCCGCGCTCGCTTCCATCAAGTTCATAGATCAGCCGATGCACCAGCGCGAGCGCGCTGACGCGCAGCCGCGTCTGCACCATCAACCGCCGGGCATAGGGATCAGCCAGCCGCGCAGCTTGCAGGCTAACAAGGCTGGAGATCATCTGGAGGTTGTTCTTGACGCGGTGATTGACTTCGCGCGCCATCGCCACGCGGTCCGCAAGCGCACTGCGCAAGGCACGATCCCGCTCGGCAATAGCACCTGCCATATCCTCCAGATTTTGCCCGAGCCGCTGAATTTCCGCAGGCGCATCATGGAACGCGTCGGGATGGCGGCGGTAATCTCCATCAGCCAACAACCGGGTGCGGTCCCGCACGCGACGCAGCCAGCGCAGGACAAAGCGATCCATGGCAAACCAGACTGCCGCGCAGCTTAAAAGGATCGCCCCGATTGGCAGCAACAGGCTGGCCCAAAACTGCTCGCGCGGCAGCAAAAAGGCCGTGCTTTCCGGCTCGGCATAAAAAACAAAAAGCTGTCGGTTATAAAGCGGGGCCGACGCATAAAGCCACGGCGCGCCCTGAGCGGTTTGGAGCGCGGCTGGCTGGCCGTCGGACGCCTGAACGTCAATGCGACGGAAAGAAACAGGTTCCGACGCGACCAAGAGCCGCCCTTGTGCATCGGCAATCCCCACCACTGCGCGCGTCGACAAGCGCCGCTGAGCAAGGGATTTCTCAATCCAAGAAAGGTCAATGGACGCGCTCAACGCGCCGACCATCTGCTTGCCCTCGCGGACGGGCTGGAGCGCAATGAGTACGCGGTGAGGCACGATCAGCCCCTTTTGCGGCGGCGTCAGCACAAAGCGCGGATGGGCCACAAAGTCTGGCCACCAGGGCTGGCCAGCAGCCTGCACGCCGCGGGGCGCGGCATGGGCTGAACACCGCAAATTCCCCGCCATGTCCCAACTAGCAAGATTGACCACAGGCATGTTGCCCTTGAGCCATGCCCGCAAGGCCGGGCCGCATTGCTCGCCCGACAAGGCAGCAGGATCGCGCATCGCCACCGCCTCCAGCGTGCGGCGTGCGACAAGGATGGGATCGCGCTGTTCAAGCGCTGTCATCGACGCAGAGGCCACCAGCCGTTCGCCGATCATCCGGGTCATCGCCTCGCGCGCGCCAAAGCTCTGGGAAAGGCTGAAAAGCGCAATCGGCAGCAGCGCCGCCATCACAGCCAGCAGCAACGCCGCGTTCAAAGGCAAGGTCCGCAAGCGGTGGCGCAGGGACATTAATCTGCCGATGACATTGCCGCGGTCCGGCCACCCCGCTTCCCGCGTATTTGATCGCTCTCGATCGGCGGGCCTTCGATCAGGGCAGACAAGGCGACCCGCCCGCGCGCCAATCGGCTTTTGATCGTCCCGATGGCACAGCCCATGATTTCGGCAGCCTCTTCATAGGACACGCCATTGGCGCCAATCAGCAACAGCACTTCGCGTTGTTCAGCCGGAAGCTTTTGAAGCGCGGCCTGAACATCCTGAACATTGAGCCGGTCTTGCTGGGTCGGGTTCGCCACCAGCACCCGCTCCGCCACTTCCGGGTCCCAAGAGACCATGCGCGCATTCTTGCGCAGCGTGGTGTAATAATGGTTGCGCAGGATCATAAACATCCATGCCCGGAAATTTGAGCCCGGGGCATAGCTTTGGCGCGCAGCCCAAGCGCGCGCCATCGCATCTTGCGCCATATCGTCGGCCAGATCCCGGTTCCCGCACAGGCCGCGCGCAAAGGCACGCAGCGACGGGATGATCGCGACCAGCTGGTCACGAAATTCCTTGTCCTGGGTTGCCGAGGAACTGGGTTCAGGCTCCGTCATTCCTCACCCGTCTGCCCGTCGATCTTGCGTTCGATCTCGCCAAGCAATCGCAAGAACTCATCGGGCAGCGGTTCGGCAACGACTTCGTCGTGCAGGCGCCGCAGCGCCATACCTACCGGATCATCTGCGGGAGTCATCGGATTGCTGGACGGATCCACGCCCGGCTTGGGCGCCCCTTTCCTCGGCATCGGGACAGGCTCCTGCGTTTGTAAAGAAACAGCTTTCGCCACAATGTCCGATTTGCCTATAAATGTCACCAGTCATGCCCCCATGCACGGTCCAGCACGTCGTGCCGCGGGGATGAGAACGGACAGGAGGCAGCTTTGTTCCCAATGGGCGGAACTTTCTTTTGGGAAAGCTGTTTAACCCTCTGACGCGGGAGGACTTATGGCATTTATGACGACCGTCGCAGCGGAGCTGCCCTATTTGCGCCGCTATGCGCGCGCCGTGACCGGATCACAGGATCTGGGCGACGCCGCTGTGCGCGAGACGCTGGAGGCGCTGCTGGAGGCGCCCCGCGAATTTGACTTGGACCAGCCGGCCAAACTTGAGCTTTACCGCATTTTTCACCACCTTTGGCGCTCGGAGACAATTTCGGCGCTGAAATCGGCCGGCCCGATTGCCCATTTGACCCCCCGGTCGCGTCAAGCCTTGTTGCTGACCGCAGTGGAAGGCTTTCGGGTCGAAGAAGCAGCCCGAATCCTTGCAATTGGGCAGGATGAGGTGCGCGCTGATATTGAAATGGCGCGCCAGCAACTGGCCGATGAACTGGCGTCGGACGTGATGATCATCGAAGATGAAACAATCATCGCGCTCCATATCAAGTCCATCGTGCGCGACATTGGCCACCGGGTGGTCGGCGTGGCCCGGACGCGCGATGAAGCCGTTGCGCTGGCCGGCGAAACCCGGCCCGAGCTTGTTCTGGCTGATATCTGCCTTGCCGATGGATCGAGCGGTATTGACGCTGTGAAGGATATTCTGGCGGGCCTTGATGTGCCGGTGATCTTTGTGACGGCCTTTCCAGAGCGGTTGCTGACGGGCGAACGCCCCGAGCCGACTTATCTGATCACCAAGCCCTTTGACGCCGCGGTGCTGACTGCCACTATTGCCCAGGCCCTGTTGTTCCACCGCGAACAACAGGCCTTGTCGCGCGACCGGGCCGCAGCCTGACGGCGCGCGCCGGGTTGCGCCTGCCGTTAGATGAAAGGCCCGCAAATCGGCGGACCTTGGCTGGCCTCTGATCGTTGTCCTTCCTGTTATGGAAGGAGACACATCATGGCGATCGAAGACGAGAATGACGGCAATACGGCCAGCAGTTCCTGGGTTGGCAAAGGCACAGGGTCTGGCGCGACCGAGGCGGACCAGAAGCGCCAAACGCTCGGCACCGGCGGCACCAGCGACCATCTGGATGAAACCCATGCCGGCACCGGATCGGAAGGCGGACTGGGATCGGGCCTGCCGGGGGCCACGAGCGGCTCAGGGCTTGGCGCCAGCGAGGGCGGAATGTCCCAGCACGATAGGCAAGCCAGCCCCTCTGGCAATGAAGGCGTTTTTCAGGATTGGGACACCAGCGCCAACCCGCTGATCGCCTCTAATCGGGTGGAAGGCACGGCCGTTTACAGCCAGTCGCGCGAGCGGCTGGGGACAATTCAGCACATTATGATCGACAAGCTGAGCGGCCAGTCTGAATTTGCCGTCATGTCCTTTGGCGGCTTTCTGGGGATCGGCAGCGACTATTACCCCATCCCCTGGAACAAACTGACCTATGATACCGAAGCGGGTGGCTATGTCGTTGACCTGACCGCCGACCAACTGCACGGCGCGCCGCGCTATGCGGCGGATGAAGAACCCGATTATGGCAGCGACTATAGCGGCCAGGTCGGGCGGTATTACGGCGTCTAGAACGCCTGAGGGGCGGTCCGGATGGCGGGCCGCCCCGCTTCGCGTGGTCAGGCGAGCTTGAGCCCCTCTTTCCAGATACGCGCGGTTGCTTGGCGCGTCTCCTGATCAGACATTGCGCGTTTGAGCCGCGGGAAAATCTGCCCCTCCTCTTCCTGAACATGGCGCTCTACCAAGTCCATCAGGTCGCGGGCGCGGGCCAAAAAGGTCGCATCGCCGGGGTCCATCCGGTCGAGATCATAAAGCGCCTTCTTCATTTCAGCATGGTCGTCAAAAAGTCCATCGCCGTCCTCGCTCGCCCCTATCCGCCGCAGCGCCGGGTAAATGGCATTTTCCTCTTCAATGGCGTGCTTCATCAAGGCGTGCTTGATCTTCGCCAAAAGCGCCGTGCGTTTGCCGGTTTCAGCGTCCTTGGTTGCAAGCAGGCTCTGGAAAAGCGCCTCAACCGCGCGGTGCTCTGCCTGAAGCACCTCATCCCAATCGCGGTCGCGGGTCGCCGCCGATTGAACAGCCACCTTGCGGCCCATATTGCCGGCAAGGCCAATCAGCACGCCCGCTGCTGCCGCGCCCAGCGTCATGCCGATTTGCGCCCGGGTCAGCCCAAAGCCGTTCTGGCTGGCCTTGGGCCAGTGCATTGCCTCATCGTCCTGTGCAGAATGTGCCATCATCATCGTCCTCGCGTTGGGATTGGAAAGAAGGACTATGCCCCAGCCCAACAGAAGTTCCGCCGGAACAAGCCGCAGCGCGGGCAGTTCGACCTTGGATGGAGCCGAATGAACCCCATATCACCACCAACCGCGCGCGTGCCGGCACCACGCCGCACATCGTCCGCTATGTTCTGGCCATTTCACTGGCGCTGGTCTTGATTGGCATGGCGATCGTCCTGATCGCCCATTTCCGCTAGGCGTCAGAAGCCGCGGTTGTCAGCCCCAGATCCGGCACGCCGATAGAGCGCCGCCCGCCAAAATCTGTCCGCACCACAATCAACCCGCTTTTTTCCATATGGTCGATCAACCGCCGCACGCGACCGGGCGAACGCGTGCCATAGCATTGGGCAAGCCGGTCATCATCCGGGCAAGGCCGCCCCTGCAAGGCGGCCCCCGCGATAAGCAAAAACGGCGCCAGCATATCATCCGGCACGCGGCCGGCGAGCGCGATGACCGGCTGCCAGTCCGGATCAGCCGGATCGGGGATGCCCGCCATCGCCATGGCCAGATGGCGCTGGAAGTCCGGCAGGCCGAGCGGGATGTGCGGCATTTTCTGCATCCGGCAACGCACCGCAAAATCTTGATACAACGCCGCCATCGACTGAAAGGCGCAGTCCGGATCGGCAGCAATCTCCTGCACCAGCGGCCAAACCGGCAATTCGGGCAAATCCGCCGCGTCATCGCTCGCCAGCGGTACCGGCGTGTTGGCAGACACCCGATCCAGAATTTCCGCACTGGCGGGCGGTGGTGGTGGCGCAGGCGGCGGCGCGTCCAACTCTACCGGATCAAAAAGCATCGCCTGCAAGCTTGACCCCTTGTCGGTCGGCAAGGGCAACAGACTATGGGTGCCCATGCGCGTCGCGGTTTGGACCGCGCCAATGCGAACAGCGACCGGCCGACGGCAAATTGCCGGGCCAAGCGCCAGAAATTGGCCGCGGTCCAGATCACGAATGGCTTCGGCCTGTTTGCGCTCCATGCCCAGCAAATCGGCTGCGCGCGCCATATCAATATCCAGAAAGGTCCGCCCCATCAGGAAGTTGGATGCTTCTGCCGCAACATTCTTCGCCAGCTTGGCCAGCCTTTGGGTGGCGATGATCCCGGCCAGACCGCGCTTGCGGCCACGGCACATCAAATTGGTCATCGCGCCAAGGCTCAATCGCCGGGTCTCGTCACTGACATCGCCCGCCACTGCGGGCGCAAACATCTGCGCCTCATCTACGACGACAAGCGCCGGGTACCAGTGCGCGCGCGGGGCATCGAACAGGGTCGACAAAAAGGCAGCAGCGCAGCGCATCTGCGCTTCAAGCTCCAGATTATCGAGCGCCAGCACAACCGAGGCGCGATGTTCGCGCGCACGCGCCGCCATCGTCACAATCTCGCGTGCATCATAAGCCCCGGCATCAATGACGACATGGTCAAAAGCGTCGGCCAGCGTCACAAAATCGCCCTCGGGATCAATCACGATCTGTTGAACAAGGCCCGCGCTTTCTTCCAGCACGCGGCGCAATAGGTGCGACTTGCCCGACCCGCTATTGCCCTGAACAAGCAAGCGGGTGGCCAGAAGTTCCTCAATGTCAATCTGGACCGACGCGCCAAGGCTGTCAGTGCCGATGTCGATGGATGCGTTCACCCCCGGGCCATGGCGGAGGGCCGTAAAGGGAACAAGCCCGCACGCGGGGACGGCGCCGATCAGATGTGCAAAACACCGCCATAG
This sequence comes from Chakrabartia sp., assembly GCA_046074265.1. Lineage (GTDB taxonomy): Bacteria > Pseudomonadota > Alphaproteobacteria > Sphingomonadales > Sphingomonadaceae > Aquisediminimonas. The sequence goes on along the minus strand of JBJTNW010000010.1, from coordinate 71,145 downwards.
GCGGCTTTTACAAGCGGTCTACCCAATAGGCATTTGATCCACTAGGACAGGCACATGAGCAGAAGCGGGCATCGGCGGGTTACCGCTTATGATATTGCCTATAAGCTGGGCATTGCCCAGTCGACCGTCTCGCGCGCGCTGAATGGCAACAAGAATGTCAGCCCGGCGATGCGTCAGCGCGTGCTGCTGGCCGCGCAAGAGCTCAACTATTCGGTCAACCAGGCGGCTGCCCGGCTGCGGACCAAGAGTACCCGCACGCTGGCGCTGGTTGTCCTCCACCGGCCCGATGAGGGGCCAACCGAAATCAACCCTTTTTACTTCTCGCTTCTGGGCTGTGTTGGCGCCTCGGCCGCAGCGCGCGGTTATGATCTTCTGGTGTCCTTTCAGGACGTCGCGGGGCCGATGTTTGGCTATTATGAAGATAGTCGGCAGGCCGATGGGCTCATTGTCATCGGCAGCTCGCAAAACGAAGATGCGTGGCGCTATTTCAAGGGCATTGCCGATGATGGCTATTCGGTTGTCTTTTTTGGTTCCCCTTATGCAACCGAAACCGCGATCCGCGCCGACAACCGCACTGGCGGGGCGCTGGCAGCGCGGCATCTTATTGATCAGGGTCGTCGCAAAATTGGTTATATCGGCCCCACGCCGCCCGCCCAGCAGCAATTTGAGGCGCGCTTCAACGGCTTTGCCGAGGCGCTTGCGGCCGAGGGGCTAACCCCGATTGTTGCGCACATGCCGGCGCAAGGGAGCAAGGAAGAACAGGGCGCCGCCGCTATTGATGATCTGCTGGATCGCCACCCCGATATAGACGGCATCTTCGCGGTGACAGACCTGTTCGCCATCGGCGCGCTTCAGAAACTTCAGGCGCGCAGCGTCGATGTGCCGGGAAAGCTCTCGGTCATCGGCTTTGACGGCATCCGCGCCGGACTGCATGCCTATCCAACGCTGACCACGATTGAGCAGGATTTGGGCCGCGCCGGCGAAATGCTGGTCGACCATGTGCTGGCGGCCATCGACGGCCGCACCCCCAGCAGCGCCGCGGTTCCGGTCAATCTCCAGATCCGCGGCAGCAGCCGGGGCTGACCAGCCTTTTTAGGCCATGCCCTTGGCCAGATCGATGCGCGACGCATCGCCAATTTGCGAGCCGCCATCACAATCAAGGATCGTCCCGGTGATATAGGCCGCGGCGGGCGACGACAAAAAGACGGCACATTCTGCTACTTCGCCAATCTCGCCCCAGCGCTTCATCGCGATCCGATCAAAATGCGATTGGCGGGTAGCGGCATCGGGCGCGAGCCGCGCCATGCCCTCCGTATTGGCGATGGGCCCCGGCGAAATGCCGTTGACGCGAACATGGGGGCCCCATTCCAGCGCCAGCACGCGAATCAACTGGTTGATCCCGGCCTTGGCCGCGCAGGCATGGGCCTGCAAGGCAGAAGCGTTGATCGCTTGGCCCGCCGTAATGGCGATCAGCGAGGCGCCGGGGAGGTTGAGCAGGTCATGGCAGCCACGGAACACGTTGAACGTGCCATTAAGGTCAATATCAACAACCGTACGAAAGGCGTTGGCCGACATGCCCAGCACGGGCGCGAGGAAATTGCCCGCCGCACCCGAGACAACAATATCCATTTTTCCAAAGCGATCGACAACCTGCTCCATCGCCGCGCGGATCGCTGCATAATCGCGCACATCAGCAGAAAGGCCAAGCGCATCGGAGCCAATTTCCCGCGCCGCATTGGCCGCTTTTTCCGGGTTGCGGCCGCACACGGCGACCTTTGCGCCCAATTCGGCATAACGCTTGGCGATGCCCAGATTAATGCCGCTGGTCCCGCCGGCCACAAAAGCCACCTTGCCCGCCAACAGATCATCCCGAAATGTCGTCATATCCTGTCTCCTTTGTCCGGTTGGTTTCAGCTGCGCTGGGCTCGACCGCGATCCATAACGGCGCGGCGGCGTTCTTCCACGGACGCGGCAGATACTTGCCCATTGGCCGCGCTTGAGACGCGGGCCTCAAGCGCCATCGCCTCGCCAAAACTGGTTTCATAGCCTTGATTGATCAGCGCCTTATACTGGCGCACCATGGCGGGATCGATGCTGGCCATATCACGGGCCATCTGACGCGCCGCGTCAAGCAACGCCTCGGGCGCGACAACCCGGTTGACCAAGCCCCAGTCATAGGCGGTCTGGGCATCAAGGAAATTGCCGGTCAGCGACAATTCACGCGCGCGGTAAATGCCGATCAGCCGCGATAATTTCTGCGAAAGGCCCCAGCCCGGCAAAATGCCGACCCGGGCATGAGTATCGGCAAAGCGCGCCTGGGTAGAGGCAATCAGCACATCGCAGGCCAAGGCCAGCTCAAAGCCGCCCGTAATCGCGACGCCGTTGATCGCCCCGATCACCGGCTTGGTTGCAATCTCAATCGCTTTAACCGGATTGCGACGGGCTTCGGTGGCGTTGGCATCGCCCAGATTGCTGGTGTCGGCGCCAAGTTCCTTCAGGTCCAGCCCGGCCGTAAAGGCCTTCGTGCCCGCGCCGGTCAGGATGATGACGCGCACGGATGCGTCTGCTTCCAGCGCGACCATCGCGTCCGCGAGTTCGGCACGCAGCGCGGCCGAAAGCGCATTCATCGCTTCGGGCCGGTTTAGGGTGACTAGGGCAATCGCATCTTCGCGCTCAATCGTTACCAGCGGCATCACGGTCTCCTTGGGGCCGTGATCGTCCAGCCTTACGTTTACGTCAAGACCACCCTCAGACCAGACGGTCGCCTGTCGTCGACATGGCGGCCAGCAGCCGCGTCATCGATTGCGCCGCCCCTTCTGACAGACGGATAAAGACCCGCCGTCCATCGGCCGGGTCGGATATGCGCTCAAACAGGCCGCTTTCCGTCATAATCTTGATCCAGCGCAGCGCGGTGGTGGACGGAACAGCAGCGGCAATGCACAGGCTTGAAACGGCAACCTGCACCCGCTCCAACCGGGCGGCCATAAGGTCAAGCAGCATATCCCAGGCGGGGTCGGCGAAAAGCTGGCTATCAAAATATCGGTCGCGCAGGCGCCGCAGCCGGATGATGCCGCGAATCTGCCGCGCCGAGGGCACGCCTTCGCCCAGCATCGGTTCGCCAAAAAAACCGGGGCGCATATCGGCAACGCCCGGCGCATCAAGCGGGGCCGTGGCCGACAGGCTGGCAAGCGTGCGCGCAATGCGGCCAACCTCATCGGCCAAACGCTGGAGGCGCGCCGCATCCACATCGCGCGATACGTCCGACAATAAGCCCGGGCGGCCGCCGAGCGCCAAGGCCAAGGATGCGGCAAAATCGCCCTCATCCGGGTCTGCCAAAATTGTTTGGCACCCGGTCCAAAGCGGATCGGGGATGTGATCAAGTAGGGCAAAGGGCGCCATCAGGATGACCGGGCAGTGCACCTCTGCGGCGGCATCGGCCAACGGGGTAAGCGGTGCCAAATCCTGGGCGGTGTGAGGGGCCAGGATCAGCAGGTCCGGCGCGCCCGTCAACTGCGGCAGGGATGCGCCATCCAGCCGATCCTCGCGGGTGCGGATCGACAGGCTTTCGAGCGTGCGTAAAAACCGATCCGGAAAGCCGGCGGCCCCGCTGGCAACCAGCGCGACCGGCGTGGCATAGCCACCTTGGGGGAAATATCTGTCCATGAGCGTCCAATCCCTCCTGTTTGGCGCATAATGTCGCCATTTCGGCAGGGTGTCCCCCAGAAAATGCTCCATTCCCGGATTCAGAAGCAGCAAAAAAGCAGCCGTTTCGCTCGCAGTTGCGCGGTTCTGGCGCAAAGCTGCTCAATAATGGCGTCGATTTGGATCAGCATCGGCGGGCAGACTGAGAGGCCAGCGCAACCATTTCGTCATTATGATGCACAAACTGGCCGGGCTCGGGGGCACCCACCAATTGCGCCAGCGCCGCCGCCACCTGGTCAGCGCGGATCGAGCGATAGCGCGACAAAACGGCCGGGGTCAGAAAATCGGTGACGGGGGCAACCGCAATCGCCAACCGCTCGCCCATCCGCAACGGCCCAGTGCGGCGACCGCGCAACAGCCCCGGGCGCAGCACATCCAGACGCTCAAAGCCGATATTGGCCACATCCGCTTCTACCTTGCCCTTGGTCGCCAGATAGAAATTGCGCGAGGCGGCGTGCGCACCCACGGAAGAGACCATCAAAAACTGCCGCGCACCTGCCCCGCAGGCCGCCCGCGCGAAGGACAAAACAAGATCATGGTCAACCGCGAAAAAGGCATCTTGCGACCCGGCATCCCGCAGCGTCGTGCCCAGCGTGGAAATAGCGGCATCGGCGCCGGCTTCTTCAACAAAGCCCGGCCAATGGTCTTGTGGTCCCAGCTTTTGGGTCAGCTTGGCATGCTCAACCGCCAAGGGCCGACGGGCAAGCGCAACCAAAGCGGTTACAGACGGCAGGGCGCAAAGCTGGTCAACCAGTGCCCGGCCGACAAGGCCTGAGGCTCCTGCAATTACGATCCGCAAAGACATTCCCCCAAACGCCTGCCCTTGAAGCGTGCTAGCAGGTCGGCCGCGTTTGGCAATGCCTCCAGAAAAGAGAGGCATAAGCCTTAAGGCTAGAAGTTATCGGGCAGGTCAACAGGGCCGATGAGAGTGCGATAGCGCTCAATTGCATAGCGGTCCGTCATGCCGGCGATAAAATCGGCAATGTGGCGGTCCAGCGCGGGCTGGGTTTTCGGCGCGTGCTGGCGCCATTCTGGCGGCAGCAGCGCCGGCTCTGCGCGATAGGCAGCAAAAAGCTCTGCCACGATGCGACGGCAGGTCGCCGCAATTTCTAGCTGGCGCGGGTGATGGTAGAGATTGGCGTACATGAACGCCTTCAGCTCAGCTTCAGCGGCCGCAACAGCGGGCGAAAAGCCCACCAGCGCGCCCGGGGCCGCCCGAACATCGGCTTCGGAACCAATCTGATGCGCCGCAAGCCGCGCCCGGGTTTCGGCAATGACATCATTGACCATTGCGCCAATCTGCGTGCGCACCAGTTCTGCGGCGAGTAACCGCGGCTCTACGCCGGCCAGCCGATCGCGCACATCCGGCCACAGGTCTTTCACCAAGGGGGCTGCAATGACCTGCGCAAAATCCAACAGGCCCGCCCGTAATCCGTCATCAATATCGTGATTGTCATAGGCAATATCGTCGGCAATTGCCGCGACCTGTGCCTCCAGCGAGGCCCGCTGGGCAAGATCTAGCGGAAAGCCCGCATCCACTTCCTGCATTGCCCAACCGGGCGCGTAGACCGGCCCATTATGCTTGGCGAGGCCTTCCAGCGTCTCCCAACTGAGGTTCAATCCCGGCCAATCCGGATATGCGCGCTCCAGCCGCGTCAGGATGCGCAGGCTGTGGCCATTATGGTCAAAGCCCCCCGCGGCCGTCATTGCGGCTTCCAGCCCATCTTCGCCGGCATGGCCAAAGGGGGGATGCCCCAGATCATGGGCAAGGCACAAAGCCTCGGTCAGATCCTCATCCAGCCCCAGCGCACGAGCGATCGTCCGCCCAATCTGCGCCACTTCGATGCTGTGGGTCAGCCGAACGCGGAAATGATCCCCATCCGGCGCGACAAAGACTTGGGTCTTATGGCGCAGCCGCCGAAAGGAAATCGAATGGATGATGCGGTCGCGGTCGCGTTGAAAGGCCGTGCGGGGCCCTCGCGCCCCGCCAGACCTGTCCGCATATTGGCGGCCACGGCTCGTGTCCGGGTTGCAGGCATAGGCTGCCCAGCCGGGCATCAATTCTCGATTCTCGTAATTTCCTGGCCCGCCTCGGACTCAAAGGTCAGGGCCTTCACGCCTTCTTTGCGCAGGCTTTTCACAAGCGCCCGCGCGTCATCATCCGAGCGGAAAGGCCCAACCAGCACGCGATAGGTCTGGATATAAGGGACATACCAGGCCTTGCGGCCGCTCAGCGCGTCTGGCGCTTCATTCTTCAGATTGCGCCAGGTGCGCGACAAGCCGCTTTTGTTTCCGCCCGTCGCGATCTGAACCCAAAGGCGCGAGGGGTTGCGGCGTGCTTGAGCAGCCTCTTCTGCGGCCTTTCGCGCCTGCTCGGCCTTTTCAGCGCGCGCCTTTTCTTCGGCGGCCGCCTTTTTCTGCGCGGCAAGCCGCAGCGCCTTGATCTTTGCTGCATCGGGCAATGCGACGGGTGCGGATTCGCGCTCCAAATCCAGCGTGCGCACAATATCGCTCAAAGCCAGCCGCGCCGGTTGCGGGGCGGCAGAGGCCGCTGCAGGTGCAGGCGCCTCTGAAGGCGCGGACCAGTCTGCCGCGGTCTCTGCCGGCGCAGCGGCTGCAACCGCCGATGGGCTGGGCGAGGCCGGCTGAAGCTCAGCGCTTTGGACCGCGGGCGCGGGCGCGGGGGCGGTCACTGGCGGTGCCACAGGCGCTGGAGCAGCCCCCCGCGCAGGCATGGGCGGCACTTCAAACAGCGCCGCAGGCGGTGCCGACGCGGCTGCCGTAGGCGCCGGGCTGGGTTGGGCGGCCGGGACCGGGGTGGCCGCGCTTACAATGACCGGTTGCGCATTGGATACCGGTGCTGCGGCGGGCGCCGTTGGTGCCCAGCCGGGATAGGCGCTGGGCGCGACGGCTGCGGCCCGCACGGGTTGCGGCGCGGGGGCAGGCGTGGCCGCCGCAACGCGCACTGGCGGCGGGGCCGGAGCGGGGCTGGGAGCCAGTGCAGGGCGCGCAGATGCCGCACTTGGCGCCGCCGAGCTTGGCAGAGCGGGTGCAGCGGCGGCCCGGCTGCGGGCAGCCAGCAAATCTTGATCGTGCGCTTCGCGGGCCCGACGACGGGCATCGCGGATATCGGCGTTGGCAGAGCTTGGTGCAGCGCGCGGCTGCGGCTCCTGCGCGGCCAGTCGCACCGCCGCATTGGGATCAACCGGACGGAAAGAATCCGAAACAACGGCCACCTGCGGCGCGGCTGTGGCGGCCGGAAGCGTCCCGAAATGGACAGCATGCGCCTTGGCCGATGGCCCCAGCCCTGCAATGCGCTGGAGAAAGGTCGACATATAGCCCGCCATATTGGGCGGCGCGACCTGCCGCACAATCTTTTCTGCCCCTGCCGAATCGCCCGTCATCGCGAGAATGAAGGCGCGGGCACGCCAGGCCCCCTGATCATTGCGGCGCACAAGCGGATCAAGCCGGGCAAGGCCTGCATCCCGATCTCCGCCGATCGCCAGCGACAGCGCAAGCCGCCGTGTCACTTCGTCCGACGGACGCAGCTTCAGCGCCGCCAGATAGTCGCGTTGGGCGCGCTTGGTATCGCCCATCAAATCAAAAGCCAGACCCCGGTCGGCCACCAATTCTTGTTCTGGCGCGCCCAGCGATGCGGCTTCGTCAAAGGCGCGCAACGCCTCGGTTGGCTTTTCCATCAAGACCAGGCTGCTGCCCAGCCCGGCCTTGGCCCGCCAACTGCGCGGCGACAATTCTTCGGCGCGCGCAAAAAAGCCGAAGGCGGCATTGGTATCACCAATCGCCAGCGCCCCGTTGCCCGCCTGAAGGATCGCTTCGACATTATAAGGGTCGCGCGCCAGTGCCTTCAGATTTTCAGACAATAAGGCCGCAGGGCCGGACCCCCCGACCACCAAAGTGGGCGGCGGCGCGGTCGTCGGCGTGGGAGAGACCTGCGCCAGCGCAGGAGCGGCCAAGGCGAGCGGCAGCGCGGTCAGGACAAGGCCTGTTTTCATCACGGCTTTCTTCATGGCCGCCTATCTAACCCGCTCACGCAGACACGCAAGACCAAGGCCGGCAAAGCGGGGCGGGCCGTGGCTTGGCCCGGTCAGAGTGCACGCCGCCCCGATGCCTGCCCGCTTACTGGTTGTTCTGCCGGTTAAGGAAGCGCGGAATATCGAGCGGATCACCCTTGGCCGCATCGTCCGCCTTGGCGGCACCGCGGGCAATATTGGACATCCGCTCAAACAGCGTTCCGCCGGCTGCCGCAGGGCGCGGGGCCGGCTGCGCAGGCGCCGGTTCAGGCGCCGCTTCCTGGCTGAACCAGGACGGCGGCTCTTGTCCGGCCGGGGTCTGCTCGGCCGCAGGCAGCGGGTTAGAGGCAGTCGGCTCAACAAACGAATCGCTGCCCAGAACCAGTTCGTCGGCGTCGTCCGACGCACCAGCCTCGGGCGACGACAAGATCAGTTCGTCAGCCTCATCCGGCAAGCGCGCTGCTTCGGCACCAAGGTCCAGCGCGTCTTCTTCCGGCGCGGCCGGCGCGGCATCGAACGGGGTTTCGGCCACCGGCTGCGGCGCAACCGGCTCAAAGCTGGGGGCCGGCTCAACCCGCGGTTCTTCCATCTTGCGGCCCGCGTGCAGCGAAAAGACCTGCGCCGGGCGCGGCTCAACCGCGGCGCCGGTTTCGATGCCGGTGGCAACAACCGACACGCGGATCTTGCCGTTGAGGCTGTCATTAAATGCCGAACCCCAGATGATGTTGGCATCCGGATCGACCAGTTCCTTGATGTGCGACGCGGCTTCGTCGACTTCCATCAGGCGCATATCTTCGCCACCGGTGATGGACACGATGACGCCCTTGGCGCCCTTCATCGACACGCCATCGAGCAGCGGGTTGGCAATGGCCTTTTCTGCCGCCTCGATCGCGCGGTTATCGCCTTCGGCTTCCCCCGTGCCCATCATCGCCTTGCCCATTTCGCTCATCACGGTCCGGACGTCGGCAAAGTCGAGGTTGATGAGGCCGGGCATGACCATCAGGTCGGTAATGCCACGCACGCCCTGTTGCAGAACTTCGTCCGCCATCGCGAACGCTTCTTTGAAAGTGGTCTGCGGGTTGGCGATCAGGAACAAATTCTGGTTGGGGATGACGATCAGCGTATCGACATGCTTTTGCAGCTCAGCGATGCCGGCATCTGCCGACTTCATGCGCCGATTGCCCTCAAAGCTGAACGGCTTGGTGACAACGCCCACGGTCAATATGCCCCGGTCGCGCGCGGCCTTGGCAATCACCGGGGCAGCCCCAGTGCCGGTCCCGCCGCCCATGCCGGCCGCGATGAAGCACATATGCGAGCCTTCAAGCGCGCGCTCGATTTGGTCGATGGCCTCTTCCGCAGCCGCGCGACCGATTTCCGGGCGCGAGCCGGCGCCCAGGCCCTGCGTAATCTTCAGGCCCAGCTGAATCCGCCGCTCGGCAGAGCTGCTGTTCAGCGCCTGAGCGTCGGTATTTGCGACTATGAAATCAACGCCCTGAACCTGATTGGCGATCATATTGGCAACCGCATTGCCGCCCGCGCCGCCGCAGCCGATGACACTGATCCTCGGCTTCAGCTCTTCCACTTCCGGTGCCATGAATTCGATCGTCATTCCTGTTCCCCTGGCCTGTGTCCGACCGGCGTCTCCGCCCCTTGGACATTAGTGCACGAAACGCGCTTGTGCTGCATCCTCGGGGCAGGCGATTCGTCGCGTTTTCCGAATCGTTCACCCCAATATCATGGGCTGAACGCCACGTTCAGCCTCAAAATCCTGTTTTGATTGCCGCAATCAGCTTTTCAAGCAGGGTCTGCTGCCCACCTGAACTTTCGTGTGGATGAGGTTGTTTGATCCGCCGCACGTCGATTGGGTCGGAGGCCGCATAATGGATCAGGCCGGCCAGCGTCGCAAAGCCCGGCCCGCTATGCGCATCGGGCAGACCGATCAGCCCACGTGGACGACCAACGCGCACCGCGCGGCCCAGCACGCCTTGCACATAATCCGCCATGCCCTTCAGTTCAGCGCCGCCGCCGGTCAGGACCACCTGCCGCCCCACCGGCCCGGTAAAGCCCAGTTCCTTGAGCGCCAGATTGATTTCGCCAACCAGATGCTCAAGCCGCTGGCGGATCACCGCGATCAGCTGGGCGCGGGTGATGCGATGGCTATCGCCTTCTTCCTCAGAAGAAAGCGGGCCAATTTCAATCATATCGTGGTTATCACGCGGGCTGGCGGTGGCCGATCCGTAAAAGCACTTCATCCGCTCTGCCTGGTTGCGGCGCGCGCCAAAGGCCGAAGCGATATCATCGGTGATGTCCGCCGCGCCAAAGGGGATCGCCATCAACCCAACCAGCATCCCGCCGGCAAAGAGCGACACGTTGGTCACCCCGCCGCCAATTTCGACCAGCGCGACGCCAAGTTCGCGCTCTTCTTCCGACAGCACGGCCATGCCGGTTGCAACCGGCGAAGCAATGATCGATTCAACGCCAAGATGGGCGCTGCGCACGCACAGGTCGATATTGCGCACAGGCGATTGTTCAGCGCAGACAACGTGAATATCGACACCCAGCCGGTCGGCATGAAGGCCAAGCGGACGCTTGACGCCTTGCAGGCCATCGAGCGTGTACAAAGTCGGCTGGGCATGCAGGATCATGCGCCCTTCGGGATCAAGCGAATTGCGCCCTGCGGCAAGCAGTTCGTCAATATCCTGCTGGTCAATGCGACGCCCGCCCAATTCCACTTCAACCGACGCGATATTGCTCACCAAGCCGCCCGCTGAAAAACCCACCCAGACATTGTCGATGGAAAGCCCGGCAATGCGTTCTGCCTGTTCAACCGCTTCCCGGATGGCCCGCTCGGTCGCATCCATGTCCGCAATATAGCCGCGCCGAACGCCCTTGCTCTCGCGCTGCCCCGTGCCCAGGACCTGCAAATCGCCGCCCTCCCCCAGCTCGGCGATCAGAGCAGAGATTTTCCACGACCCGATATCAAGGGCTGTGATCAGGTTGGCGGATTTGGCAACAGCCATTGAGCGGGGTCCTTATTGAGCTTCTTTGACGGGCGGATCCTTGGGCGGGGTCCCGGCGTCGGTGGTGGTCTCGTTTGTGGGTGCAGCCTCGCCCTCGGGCGAAACAGGTGCGTCGGGCGTTGCGCCGGGCGCGCGGCCCCGGCGGAGGACGAATTTGGTTGGGTCGCGGATATCAAAGCTGACAAAGCCGTTGCCCAGCAGCCGCTGTTCCCGTTCAATCCGGGCGAAATCAAGCAGCGCCTTTCGCGATTCACGATCGCCTTCGGGCAGCATCAATGTCTCGCCGGAATCAAAGCGGATATCCCAGCGCCGGTTACCGACCCATGTCGCCACCGCCAGATGCGGCTTGATGGCCGGCGCCGCATTCAGCAGCGCAAAGAGATCTTCTGCGCGCTGGTTGGCATTTGGCCCGATGATCAGCGGCAGTTCCGGAACGGCGCGCGGATCCACCATTTCCAGTTTGACGCCTGTCGCGTCGATCAGCGTCAGGCGCTGATTGTGCTGCCATACGGCGGCGGGCTTGCGCTCGATAATGCGAACAACCAGCGTATTGGGCCAGTGCCGCGAAATGCGGGCATCGCCGATCCAGCCATATTGCAGCAGTTGTTGACGGACTTTTTCCAGATCAACCAGCGGCATGGCAATTGATTGCTGGTCAAGCGCCACGGCAAAGACAACATCGCGATCCATGCGCTTCAGGCCTTGGACATCCACGCTCTTGACGGTGAAGCCCGCGCGCCCGGCCATCTGACCCAGTTCTGTCCCGATCGCTTGGGGAATACCGGCCGTAATGGCCGCCGCCGCAAGGCCGCCGAGAATTGCAAAGATGGTGAGATAGGTCAGCGCCCGCTCAATCGTCTCTGCCTTGAACGGCATATAGTCCCAAAACAGCTCGTTGAACTGCTGCCAAACGCTCGGCTGCGGCCGTTGCGCCCCGCGCGTCACGGGGCGCTTGGCAGGCGCGCGCGACGGACGGGACGTCACTGTCACGCCAGCGCCTCCTTGACCAGAAGATCAACCAGTTGCTCGTAGGAAATACCACAATGCCGCGCCTGTTCGGGGACAAGGCTTAGAGGCGTCATGCCCGGCTGGGTGTTGACCTCCAACAAGAAGATGCCGTCCACGCCCTGCTCATCATCCCAGCGAAAGTCCGACCGCGAGGCCCCCTTGCAGCCAAGCACGCGGTGCGCCTGCAACGCCCAACCCATCATTGCCTCGGCCACATCATCGGGGATGCGCGCGGGGCAGATATGCTCCGTCATGCCCTCGGTATATTTGGCATCAAAATCATAAAAGCCGGATTTGGGCTGAAGCTCTGTCACGCACAGCGCGCGATCGCCAAGCACGGCAACGGTCAGTTCCCGGCCCTTGATAAAGGGCTCTGCCAGCAGTTCGGCAAATTCCTGCCACGGCCCGGCGGCATCCTTGCGGATCGGATTGCCATAGTTGGACGTATCGGTGACGATCGCCACACCAACTGATGACCCTTCATTCACAGGTTTGAGCACATAAGGCCGGGGCAGCGGATCGGCATGGAATAGGGAGGCGCTGTCCACCACCATGCCCCCGGGCATCGGGATGCCATGCGGCACCAGCGCCGATTTGGTCAGTTGCTTGTCAATCGCGATGACCGATGTGGTCAGCCCCGAATGGGTGTATTTTAGCCCCATCAGGTCCATCATGCCCTGCACCGTGCCATCTTCGCCGGGCGCGCCATGCAGCGCGTTAAAGACAACATCGGGCTTCACCTCGGCCAGCCGGGTGGCGATGTCGCGGTCCATATCGATCCGCGTGACGCGGTAGCCCACCCGCTCCAGCGCATCGGCCACGCCCTTGCCCGTCACCAGCGAGACCGGGCGTTCAGACGACCAGCCCCCCATCAGGACGGCGACGTGAATGGGGCTGCTCATGCGGGCTTTCCTACTCTTTGAATTTCCCAGTCGAGCATGATGCCCGATTTATCCTTCACGCGGCGGCGAACCTCTTCGCCCAGCGCCTCAATCTCGGCACTCGTGGCATCACCCAGATTGAGCAAGAAGTTTGTGTGCTTTTCAGAAACTTGGGCTCCCCCCAAAGCCAAGCCGCGGCACCCCGCCTCATCTACCAACTGCCAAGCCTTATGCCCGTGCGGGTTTTTGAAAGTGGACCCGCCGGTCTTGCTGCGCAGCGGCTGACTGGCTTCGCGCGCGGCAGAAATCCGGTCCATCTCCGCTTGGATCGCCACGCTCTCACCCGGCCGACCGCGGAAGCGCGCGCCGGTCACAATCGCCCCTTCAGGCAATTCGGAATGGCGATAGCTGTAGTGCAGATCGGCAACCGGCAAGGTCACCAAGCGCCCATCGCGCATCACGACATCGCAATCGACCAGAATATCCTTCACTTCGCCGCCATAAGCGCCGCCGTTCATGCGGACAAAGCCGCCGACCGTTCCGGGGATGGAGCGCAAGAATTCAAGCCCGGCAATGCCCTTGTCCCGCGCCGTGGAGGAAACAAGAATGCCGCTCGCCCCCGCGCCGCAATCAAGCGTCAGATCATCCACGGCGCTGACCTGTGCAAAGGCCTTGCCCAAACGGACGACCACGCCCGGCACGCCGCCATCGCGGACGATCAGGTTAGAGCCAAGGCCCAGCGCCATGACGGGCAGGGCAGGATCAAGCTGGGCAAGAAAGTGCGACAGATCGTCCTGATCCGCCGGCTCGAACAGCCAGTCTGCCGCGCCGCCTGATTTGAACCAGACAAGCGGCGCCAGCGGCGCGTGCGCCGTCAGCTTGCCCCGGACGGGCGGAAGGCCAGTTGCGGCCGTCACGCCTTGATCTTGCCCACGGCATCGGCAAGGCCGGCCGCCCATTTGGTGATATCGCCCGCCCCCAGGCAGACAACCATGTCGCCGGGCTGAGCCTGGCTTGCAATAATCTGCGCCAAGGCTTCAGCATCCGCCACCTCGCCCGCCGCGCGATGGCCCCGCTCCTTTAGCTGGGCGACCAGAGCAGCGGCGCTCACGCCTTCCATCGGGGCTTCGCCCGCCGCATAAACGGGGGCAACAAAGACAAGATCCGCATCGTTGAAGCAGGAGGCGAATTCATCCATCAAATTGCCCAGCCGCGAATAACGGTGCGGCTGGCAAACGGCGATAACCCGGCCCTGCGCCCCTTCGCGGGCGGCCGACAGCACGGCGCGGATTTCAACCGGGTGGTGGCCATAATCGTCAATGATGGACACGCCATCAACCTCGCCCACCTTGGTGAAGCGACGCTTCACCCCGCCAAAATGGGCAAAGCCCTTTTGGATTTCGGCATCGGTCATGCCCATTTCGAGGCCGACGGCGATCGCGGCGAGCGCGTTTTGGACATTGTGCCGCCCGGGCATGGGCAAATCGATGCCCGCAATGGTGCGCAAGCGCCCGTCGCGCGACCGCACGACAACATCAAAGCGGTTGCCGCCGGGATAGGGCGTCACATGATCGCCCCGGACATCGGCCTGCGCCGAAAAGCCATAGGTCATTATCCGCCGGTCGCGGATGCGCGGAATGATCGCCTGCACCTCCGGGTGATCCAGACACAAGATCGCCAGCCCATAAAACGGCACGTTCTCGATAAATTCGACAAAGGCCTTTTTGACCGCGTCGAACGAGCCGTAATGATCAAGATGTTCGGGATCGATATTGGTGACAACGGCAATTGTGCCATCCAGCCGCAAGAAAGAGCCGTCGCTCTCATCGGCTTCCACCACCATCCAGTCGCTATCGCCGAGCCGCGCGTTGGAGCCATAGCTGTTGATGATGCCGCCATTGATCACCGTAGGGTCGATCCCCCCGGCATCAAGCATCGCGGCGATCATCGAGGTTGTCGTCGTCTTGCCGTGCGTCCCGGCCACCGCAACCGTTGATTTGAGGCGCATCAATTCTGCCAGCATTTCGGCCCGGCGCACAATCGGCACCCGCCGTTCCAGCGCCTCTTCCACCTCCGGGTTGCCGCGCTTGACCGCCGTGGACGTTACAACCACCGCCGCATCGCCTAGATTATCGGCCGAATGGCCAATCATCACCTTGATGCCCTTGGCGCGCAGGCCCTCCACAACATAGCTTTCGGCAATATCGGAGCCTTGCACCTGATAGCCTAGGTTCGACATGACTTCGGCAATGCCCGACATGCCAATGCCGCCAATACCGATAAAGTGGATCGTCCCGATGCTGGTCGGTACTGCCTTCATGCCCCTGCCCCCGCCAGTTTAAAACCCTGCGCCAGTCCTACCGCCTGCGGCGCAACCGGACGGTCCAGCCCCTCGACAAGGTCGGCAAGGTCGCGGGTCGCCTGCGGGCGGCCCACGCTGCGCGCGCGCCCGGCCGCATTGGCCAGCCCTTCCGGATCAAGGCCCAGCTTCTGCATCTGCTTGGCAAGCTCTGCTGCGGTAAAGCGCGATTGCGGAATGGACCGCGCACCCCCCGCTTCCACCATTTCACGCACATTGGCGGTCTGATGGTCGTCGGTTGCGCTGGGCAGCGGCACCAGAATGGCCGGTCGGCCCGCGCAGGTCAGTTCCGCCAGCGTCGAGGCGCCCGCCCGGCCGATCACCAAATGGGTCCATGCCAGACGGTCTGGAATATCGTTCAGATAAGTCGCGAGATCCGCCGCGATGCCAAGCTCGGCATAGCGGGCACGAACCCGATCAATATCCTCGGCACGGCACTGCTGCGTCACCTGCAAGCGCCGCCGAAGATCAATGGGCAAGAGCGACAGGCCATCGGGCACTACATCAGACAGGATCGTGGCCCCCTGGCTGCCGCCAATCACCAATATCCGAAACACGCCATCTTCAAGATAGGGCGGGAAAGGCTGGGCGCGCAGCGCCACAATCTCGTCGCGCACCGGGTTGCCGACAAGCCAGCTCTTGCCCAGATATTTTTCCTTCAGCCGATCAATCTTCGGGTAGGACACCGCGATGGCATCAACCCGGCCGGCGACGAGCCGGTTGACCCGGCCCAGAACCGCATTTTGTTCATGGACCGCCGTCTTGATGCCCGCACTGCGGGCCGCGAGCAGCGCGGGAAAGGCCGGATAGCCGCCAAAGCCAATCACAGCTGACGGCGTAAAGGTTTCAAACAGCCGCAGGGCCATCGCCCGGCCAGCCAAGATCGCCTTCAAGCCGGGCAGCCAGCTCATCGGGTTTTTGGTGATCCGCCCGGCCGGCAGGATATGCACCTGCACGCCTTCAAACAGTCCGGGGATGCGCGCGCCGCGCTCATCGGTGATCAGCGCCACGCGATGACCGCGCCGCATAAGCTCTTCTGCCAGCGCGTGCGCCGGCATCATATGGCCGCCGGTCCCTCCGGCTGCGAGAACATAATGCCGCGCGTTCATTGTCCGCTCCATTTAACGACATAAGGGGAGCGGGTGAGATAGGGATTTTTGCGCGTAAAGGCGAGCAGCAGGCCAAAGCCCGCGCACAGCGCGATCATCGACGAACCGCCATAGCTGATAAAGGGCAGCGTCATCCCCTTGGACGGCGCGATGCCAATGTTAACCGCCATGTTGATCATCGCCTGCGCGGTAAACTGGGTCACCAGGCCCGAAGCGGCGAGGACAAGGAAAGGATCATCCTCGTCCAGCAGCTTGACGAACACTCGGATCGCCATGACCAGAAAAACGCTGGCAATGCCCAGACAGGCGACCAGCCCAAATTCTTCGCCGATGACCGAGAAAATATAATCAGTATGCGCTTCGGGCAGCCGGAACTTCATTTCACCGCCGCCCGGCCCCGTGCCAAAAAGGCCCCCGGCGGTAATCGTCGCATGGGCGCTATCCGTTTGATAGGTATCGCCGTTCTTGAACAGGAAGTTGTTGATGCGCTGCGTTGCAACCGGATAGAAAATATAGGCCGCGGTGACGCCAAAGGCGCCGCCGCCCGCCAGCATCCCAACCCAGCGCCAAGACAGGCCGGTCACCATGACCATGGCAAACCAGATAGAGGCAAAGATGATCGTCTGGCCAAAATCTGGCTGCATCATCAACAGCACAGCGATGACGCCGGTAATCAGGCCCGAGAGCGGTAAAACCGGCAAGCTGCGATCCTGCGCCCTCAACGAGAGCAGCCAGGCCATCGCAACCACATAAAAGGGCTTCAGAAATTCTGACGGCTGAAATTGGGCAAAGCCAACGCCAATCCAGCGGCGGGCACCATTGGCCTCAATGCCGAAAAGCGGCACGGCGGCAAGGCAGAGGAAAAAGACACCGGCCAAAACCAGCCCAATCCGCCGCGCGACCTGCTGGGGCAGCATGGAAACGGCGATCATCGTCGGGAAGCCCAACAGCACCCAGATCAACTGCCGCCAGAAATAATGCAGCGGCGTCAGCTGGAAGCTGACATCCGAATAGCGGTGGGCCGATGCGGGGGAGGCCGCCGCGACGGCGATCAGGCCAACCGACATAAGCACCATCACGAACAGCAGCAAAACCCGATCAATTTCCCAGAACCACAGGCCAAGCATCGTCCGGTCAGACCGGCCAAGTCGGGGCGGACGGTTGCGGCGCGGCGTAGCACGCGTCATGCGAGCGCCTCCACAGCGGCACGAAAGGCATCGCCCCGCGCCTCGAAATCGCGGAACTGATCAAAAGAGGCGCAGGCCGGCGACAGCAGCACCGTCTCCCCCGGCTGGGCCGCTGCGGCGGCGGCACGCACCGCTGCCTCCAGCGTGCCGGCATTCACAACGGGCAGGTGCGGCGACAGCAGATCAGCAAACATCGGCGCGGCGTCTCCAATGACATAAGCTGCGGCGACATGATCAAAATAGGGCGCGCAAGCGGCCAGATCCTGCGTCTTGGCCTGCCCCCCCAATATCCAGTGGACTTTGGGATAAGCGGCCAGCGCCGGCGCGGTGGACGTTGGGTTGGTCGCTTTGGAATCATTGACAAACAAAACGCCATGGCGCGTCGCCACGCGCTCCATGCGGTGCGGCAGGCCGGGATAGCTTTGCAAGCCACGCTCGATGGTTTGCGCATTCAGGCCCAATGTCTCGGCAACCGCCCGGGCGCAGGCCACATTTTGCGCATTATGCGGCCCTTGCAGCGCCGGCCAGCGCGACGCATCCCCAACCTGCGACGACGCGACCCGCACCAAGCGATGATTGATCCGGCTGGCAATCATCCGCGACGGATCATCCTCGGTTGCGATCACCGCGATCTGGTCTGCGTGCTGGAGGGTGAACAGCCGTTCCTTGGCTGCGGCATAATCGGCAAAGCCATCATAGCGATCAAGATGATCGGGCGTGATATTGGTCAGTACCGCGACGTCACAGGCAAGGCTGTGCGTCAGATCAATCTGAAAGCTCGATAGCTCGAGCACATAGATACCGCCTTCGGGCAGAGGCTGCTGCGACAGGATCGGCAAGCCGATATTGCCGCCCATCCGCGTCGGCCGCCCGGCGTCGGCCAGCAGGTGATGGATAAGCGCGGTTGTTGTTGACTTGCCGTTGGTCCCGGTAATGCCCACCACCTTATGGGGCGGCAGGCTGGGCCGAGCGCGGGCAAACAATTCGATATCCCCAAGGATCGGCACATGAGCGGCCCGGGCGTGCGCGCCAATGGGGTGGCGGTTGATCGGCACACCCGGCGAGACGACAACCCCATCAAAGCCCGCAAGATCGGCTTCCAGCGGGTCCGCCAGCCGGGCCCCGGCCGGGCAGGCAGCGCGGGCTTCTTCCCGGCTATCCCACGCCAGCACCTCTGCCCCGCTTTCCAGCAGCGCGCCAACCGTCGCCAGCCCGCTGCGGGCAAGACCGAGCACGGCAAAGCGCTGTCCATGAAAGGCGGGCGATGTGATCATCTGAGCTTAAGCGTCGACAGGCCTGCCAGCGCGAGCACGAACGCGACGATCCAGAAGCGGATCACAACCGTCGGCTCGGACCAGCCCAATTGTTCGAAATGGTGGTGAATGGGGGCCATACGGAAGACGCGGCGCCCGGTGCGCTTGAACCAGAAGACCTGGATAACAACCGACAGCGCCTCCACCACGAACAAGCCGCCAATGACGGCAAGGACAAATTCATGGTGGGTGGTAACCGCAATGGTGCCCAGCGCCCCGCCCAAGGCAAGGCTGCCGGTATCGCCCATGAAAACGGCCGCAGGCGGTGCATTGAACCACAAAAAGGCAAGGCCCGCCCCCACAATCGCGCCGCACATGATCGACAAATTGCCCGCGCCGGCCACGTAAGGAATGCCAAGATATGCCGCATATTTGGCGTTGCCGACCAGATAGGCGATCAGCATGAAGGCAATGCAGGCGATGATAACAGGCATGGTAGCCAACCCATCCAGCCCGTCGGTCAGGTTGACGGCATTGCCAAAGGCCACAATCACAAACGCCCCGAAAGCGATGTAAAACCAGCCAAGATCGGCCACCGGGCCATTGACGAAGGGCAAGTAGAGATCGGTATTGGCGTGCCAGGTGATGAGCGCGGTTGCCGCCCCGGCAATCGCAAACTCCGCCAAAAGCCGCGCCCGTGCGGAAACGCCTTTGGTGCTGCGCTTCTTCACCTTGTCATAATCATCCAGAAAGCCAATCAGCCCAAAGCCGCCGGCGACAAGCAGGCACGCCCAGACGTAGATGTTGCTTAGGTCCATCCAGAGCAGCATCGACAGGCCAACCGATGTCAGGATCATCAGCCCCCCCATGGTTGGGGTGCCAACCTTGGCCAAATGGGTTTGGGGGCCATCCGTCCGGATGGGCTGACCCTTGCCCTGCCGCACCCGCAACCAGCCGATGAATTTGGGGCCGATGACAAGGCCGATCAACAACGCCGTGGTGACCGCGCCGCCCGTTCGAAACGTCAGATAGCGAAGGAGGTTTAGAACGCCCGGAAAACCCAGCTGTTCAGCAAGCCAGTATAGCATTAATCCTCCCCCGAAATCAGGCCGGCAACGACGCGGGCCAAGCCGACCGCGTTCGATCCCTTGACCAAGACGGCGTCGTCGGCGTCAACCAGGCCGCGCACCCTTTCCAGAGCGCTGGCCGCATCGGGCAGATGCTCCACCCTTATCTTTGTTCCAAGCGCGGCCGCCAGGGGCGCCATGCCGGGGCCGACCAGCAGGGCCGTTTCAACCCCCGCATCGAGCACCGGCTGGGCAAGGCCTGCGTGCAACGCCTCGGACTCCGCACCCAATTCGCGCATTTCGCCCAGCACCACAATGCGGCGGCGGGCCGGGACGGCGCCCAGCATCGCAAGTGTTGCCGCCATGGAGACAGAGTTGGCGTTGTAACTTTCGTCAATCAAAAGCGCAGAGCCGCCCGCCGTCGCAATGCGATGACGCGCACCGCGCCCGGCCAAACCTTCCATCTCGGCAAAGGACAGGCCGGCGGCCGCAAGATCGCCCCCCAGCGCCTGAACAGCCGCCAAGACTGCCATCGCGTTTGAGACCCAATGGTCGCCCGGCTGAGCGAGCGTAAACGATAAATCCACGCCCGGCAGAACCGCTGTAACAAGCGTCCCCTTGTCGCTGGCCAAAACATCGCGCGGGTAAACGTCTGCCCCGGCCTGCCGCCCAAAGGTGATAACTTTTTCGGCATAAGCGCGCGCATGCGCGATTAACTGGTCGCGATGTGGCGTGTCATAAGGGACAATGGCAGTGCCGCCCGGTTCCAGCCCCTGAAAAATCTCGCCTTTGGCGTCGGCAATCGCCGCCATCGATCCCAGATTTTCAATATGGGCGGGCGCAATGGCCGTAATCACGGCCACATGCGGGCGGACCAGCCGGGTCAGCCCGGCAATTTCGCCAGCATGGTTCATGCCCATTTCAAACACGCCAAATTGCGTGTCTGCCGGCATCCGCGCCAGGCTTAGCGGCACGCCCGTATGGTTGTTATAGCTTTTGACCGACCGATGGACCGGGCCACGCTGGGCGCGCGCCAAAGCCGCGGCCAGCGCTTCTTTGGTCCCGGTTTTCCCAACCGACCCGGTGACCCCGGCAATCTTGGCCGAAACCCGGGCGCGGGCGGCAACGCCCAAGGCATTGAGCGCGGCGGTTGTATCTTTGACCAGAATATGGGGGTGCGGCACCGGCGATGAAACCAGCGCGCCCGCCGCGCCCTGCGCAAAAGCGGCGTCGATAAAGCGGTGCCCATCCGTCACTTCGCCCTTGAGCGCGAGGAACAGGTCGCCGGGGCCAACTTCGCGGCTGTCAAAGGTAACTCCGCCAACGGTGAAGTCGGCTGACGCGACGCCTCCCGTTGCAGCGGCGATGTCGGCGGCGGTCCAAAGTCCGGTCATGCGGCGCACTCCCGGGCAACCGCCACGTCATCAAAGGGCAAGACCCGGTCGCCGACGATCTGGCCTTGTTCATGTCCCTTACCCGCCAGCAAAACGATATCATCGGGGCCAGCTTCGGCAATAGCGCGGGCAATTGCTTCGCGCCGCCCGGCAACTTCATGCGCGCCCGGGGCGGCCGCAAGAATAGCAGCGCGGATTTCTGCGGGGTCTTCCGACCGCGGATTATCATCGGTCACGATGACATAATCGGCCAACTGGATTGCCAGCGCCCCCATTTCGGGCCGCTTGCCGGTATCGCGGTCGCCCCCGGCGCCAAAGACGAGGATCAGCCGCCCCTTGCAATGCGGCCTCAGCGCCTCAATCACCGCTTCAATCGCGTCAGGCGTATGGGCGTAATCGACATAAACCGGCGCACCGGACTGGGTGATGACGGCGCGTTCCAGCCGCCCCCGTACGGGCTGAAGACGCGACAAATTGGCCAGCGTACCCGCGACATCGCCTCCGGTTGCAATCACCAGCCCGGCAGCAACCAGCGCATTGGCGGCTTGATAAGCGCCGATGAGCGGCAGGTTGACCTTGTAGGTCTGACCTTCGGCCTCAATCACCAGATGCTGGCCCAATTGGCCCGGCGTCCGCTCTACCAGCCGCAGCGTGTTGCCGTGCGCGCCGACCGTCAGCAGGGCAAGGCCCCGCTCGCGCGCGAGATCAATCACCCGGGCGGAATATTCGCCGGCATCAGCCCAGACAACCGCAGCGCCATCGCCATCCACCACTTCGGAAAACAGACGCATCTTGGCCGTGAAATAATTGGCCATATCGCCATGATAATCGAGGTGATCGCGCGACAAGTTGGTAAAGGCCGCCGCCCGGACGGGCAGGCCCTCCGTCCGGCATTGGTGCAGCCCGTGGCTCGAGGCTTCAAAAGCCACATGGGTCACGCCCTCGCGGTTCAGACCGGCCATGTTAGACAAGAAGGTCACAATATCGGGCGTGGTCAGCCCGGTGACGACGCGCTCATCGGCCGTGGTCACGCCCAAGGTTCCGATTGAGGCCGCAGGATGCCCTGTCATCCGCCACAATTGGCGCGTCATCTCGACGGTTGAGGTTTTGCCGTTCGTTCCGGTCACGGCGACGCAGATATCCGGGAAGGGGGCAAAAAACTTGGCCGCCAAGAGCGCAAAGGCGCGCCGGGGCTCTGCGCTGGCGATATGGATCGCGCCCTCCACCCGCGCTTCGGGCCGGGCGACGACGGCGATCGCACCGGCGGCAATCGCGGCGTCGATATAGTCCTCGCCATTGACCTGAGCGCCCATGAAGGCGCCAAAAATGGTCCCCGGCGCAACCTTGCGATGGTCAATCGCAAAGCCGGTGACCGGCCGGGCATCATCCGAGTTCAAAAGCGCGCCAAGTCTCATTCCGGATCCGCCTTGTCTTTCCAGATCAGCGTCCGCAAATCGTCCATCGGCATGTCCTTGGACGGATCGGGGAAAACGCCCAGCATCGGGCCGGTCCGCGCAATCACTTTCGAAACAACCGGTGCCGCTGTCCAGGCCGCGGTTGTGAGACCATGGGATTCTTCATTGCCCTTGGGGGCATCAAGCATGGCCACAACCACATAGCGCGGCGCATCCATGGGGAAGGCGGCCGCAAAGGTCGACACGTTGACATGGCGGGAATAGCCGCCCGCGCTTGGCTTTTCGGCGGTCCCTGTCTTGCCGCCCACACGCATGCCAAGGACATCCGCCTTTTTGCCGGTGCCGTCTGTTACAATAAGGCGCAGCAGCATGCGCATGGTATCGCTGGTCTGCCGCGAAAAGACGCGCTTGCCGCCCGGCAACCGGTCGGGCGCAACCTTTAGCAACGTCGGCCGATGGAGGATGCCGCCATTGACCAGGGCTGCATAAGCGCTGGCCAGTTGCAGCGGGGTCACGGCGATCCCATGGCCATAAGCGGTCGTCATGGTTGTGGTCCGGGCCCAGCTTGAGGGAACAAGCGGCCGGCCCTTTTCGCGCAGCTCAATCTTCGGCGCTTCGTAAAATTCCATGCGACGAAACAGCGCTTCCATCCGCTTGGCGCCCATTTCCTCGGCGATCTTGGCGGTCGCAATATTGGACGAATGCACCAGCGTTTCTGGCACGTTGAGCCAGCGGTGCATCGGGTGGTCGTCCTTGATCTTGAACTTGCCAATCTCAATCGGGTTGGTGGCATCATAGCGCTTCGACAGGCTCGTCACGATCCCGTCGTCCATCGCGCCGGCGATGGTGATGGGCTTGAAGGTCGATCCCAGTTCATAGACGCTTTGGGTCACATTGTTGCGCAGCGCCTGCGGGTCCGCCTGGCTGATGTTATTGGGGTTGAACACGGGCAGCGACACCATCGCGATCAACTCTCCCGTGCGGACATCCATGACGAGCCCGGTGGCGCCAATCGCCTGATGGCTTTGCATCGCGCTGGAAAGTTCAGATTCCATCGCAGCCTGCACGCGCTTATCGATCGACAGCGCAATCGGCCGACGGCCCGTCGCGGGATCGGACAATTGGGTGTCCAGCACGCGCTCCATGCCCATCACGCCATGGCCATCCATATCGGTATAGCCAAGCACATGGGCCGCGAGCGTCAGTTGCGGGTAAAGCCGCTCCGGCTCGCGCGAAAAGGCCATGCCCGGTTCGCCAAGGGCGTTCACCTTGGCCACCAGCTCGGGCATCGCCCGGCGCCGCAAATAGGTAAAATTGGCCCGCGAGCGCAGCAGGGTAAGATATTGTGCCTCTGTTCGCTCGGGCATCAGCGCGGCGAGCTTGGGGGCCAGGTCTTCGGGCTTGTTGAGCAGCCGGTTGGGGTGCACGCCAATGGACCAGGCTTCCATGGTCCGGGCCAGCACCTCGCCATTGCGATCAACAATATCGGCGCGCGGCGGCATCATCGCGTCCACGGCGCTGCGCGCTTCGGCCGTGCTTGAAAATGCCGTCAGCCACAAAAGCCGAAGCGCGATGACAAAAGCCACCGCGCTAAACAGGAGCATCAGGACCATCAGCCGCTGATGGGCAATCGCAAGTGTCTGCTCTTTACCCTCTGCCTGACGTGTCCGGTCGAGCCGGGCGACTGTTGCGGTCACTGAGCGGATTTGCCCTTTCCGGCCGCGGACTCGCTTTCGCTTTCTGCCCGAACAAGGATTTCAGAAAAGGTGGTCTGGTTGACCAGCTTGCGATCCAGCATGGCAAGCCGTTGCGGACGGGCCGCCGGGCGGCGGGCGGCATCGGCCGGCTTATCCGGGCGAACCACCGGATCTGCCTTGCGTCCCGGCGCTTCAGCAGAGGCCAATGTCACCGCCGGGGCGGCAGCCGGTGCACCCGGGCGGGTGGCCGCTGCGACCATCGCCGGCGGCGGCGTTGCGACGCCCGCAGGCAGCGCGTCGCCATTGATGGTTGCCAGCGCGGCTTCATTGGCGCGGAACTGATCGGCCTTGGGGGCCGACAGCGCCAGCACTTCACCATTCCATTTTTCCAGCTGGCGCAGCGAGGCGCGCGTGCCCATTTCCGTCTGGAGCTCACGGATATCATTCTGGGTCATGGCGATCTGACGATCCATGTCCTCAAGCCGCGTCCGCTCGGCGGCAACGCTGAGCGACACGGTATACAAGGCGGTGGCGGCAACGGCACACCCCGCAACCCAGACAACAGGGCGGAATCTGTGAGCAATCATGCAGCACCTCGGATGGTTTCAGACCAGGAATGGGCGGATGTACGCCGGGCGACGCGCAGCGTAGCCGAGCGCGCACGGGGATTACGGTTCAGTTCGGCCGCGCCGGGGCGGATGGCTTTGGCAACCGCCTCAAACGTGGCCGCGGGCCCAGAGGCCGACATGTCGGGCAAGTGACGCGATCCGGTTGGCCGCTGTCCGCTGCGATCACGCAGGAAGCGTTTGACGATCCGGTCTTCCAGGCTGTGAAACGTCACAACCGCCAGCCGGCCGCCGGGCTTCAGCACCCGCTCGGCAGCGGCAAGGCCATCTTCCAGTTCGCCCAGTTCGCGATTGATATGGATGCGGATGGCCTGAAAGCTTCGGGTTGCCGGGTCGCTCTTTTGGCCTTCGCGCCAGCCAACGGCGCGACGGATAATCGCGGCCAGTTCGGCCGTGCGCGTAATTGGCCGGGCAGCAACAATCGCCCGCGCAATCCGCCGGGATTTGGGCTCATCCCCATAACGGTAGATGACGTCGGCAATCTCGGCCTCATCAGCAGCGTTCACAAAGTCCGCAGCACTTTGGCCGGCCTGTTCCATGCGCATATCCAGCGGGCCATCCGACTGGAAGGAAAAGCCGCGCGCTGCCTGATCAAGCTGCATCGAGGAAACGCCGATATCCAGCGTCACGCCATCCACGGGCGCATCAAGATGCTGCGCCATTGTTGAAAAGCGATCTTCAACAAGTGTCAGGCCAGCCGGGGCATTGGCCCGGCCCGCGACAATGGCGTCCGGATCACGATCAAAGGCGATGACGCGGGCACCTGCCGCCAGCATCGCCCGACTATACCCGCCAGCGCCAAAGGTGCCGTCAACATGCGTTTCGCCGGGGCTGATGGCGAGCGCAGTCATCACCTCATCAAGCAGGACAGGGATATGGGGTGCGCTTTGGGGCATCAGCGCACGCCGCGTTCTGCCATTAAAAAGGCAGCAACGTCCTTGGTTTCCTCATCAATGCCCGGGGTATCGATGAGGAGGTTGGGGTTCCAGATTTCAAAAGTATTGCCCGTGCCGAAGAAGAAGGCGAGATCGCCCAATTGCGCCTTAGAGCGGAAAAAGGCGGGCAGGATGAACCGGCCGCTCGCATCATAAGGCACTTCTTCAACCAGGCCAAAAGCGCGGCGGTTGTTGTTGAAATAGTCAAAATCCCGGCCGGCTGAGCGCTCCCGCTCTTCCTCGCGCTCCAGCCGATCATGCAGCAGGCGCGACCAGCCGCGATCATAGCCGGTCAGACAGGGGTCTTGCTGGTGCTTGGCGATGATGAGGACCCGACCTTCGCTGTTCTTTTCGATCGCGGAGCGCAGGAAGGCGGGAATCGCGACGCGGCCTTTGCCGTCAATCGCGTTCAGCGCGTGCCCCCTGAAAAGCTCCCTTTCGCTCACAATACCCCTCTCGTGATCGGGGCATCAAAGGGCTGATTCCGAACGGCGACCCCATATCGCGCTCGGCCAATTCATATGTGAATCAGGACAGCCCCGCCCCAATCTGACGCAGAAAGGGGTATCAGGGAATCATGGGGACAGCAAGGGATTTAACGGGTGAAACGGGGATTACGCGCCTCACTTTCCGGTTTTTAAGGGGAATCTGCGGTTTTCCGACGCCCCTCCTCAACTGGCACTTCGCTCGTTCGACGCTGATTTTTGTTGATTTTATCTGCCAATATCGTGGCGATGAGTCGCACAGGCCCGGTTTGCGCGGCCGCCAGCGACTCGCTGTCCAGCACATCGGCGTCGGCAAGCAGCCAGACATGGCCTTGGCCAAGGCGGCATTCCGCCAGTTCTGGCAACGGACGTTGGCACGCATCGCCCTTGAGCTGCCATTGGCCGCTGCCGCGCAGTTCCAGATCAGCGCCCGACCACGCCAATCGATGCGGGGCCGACGCTGCCGGATTTGCCACTAGGTCCAGCCCCCAATGCGCGAGCAAGGGGCCAATAAGGTTTGTCTGCGGCGGACGGCGCGGATCGCCCGGCGCATAGCTGGACGGCCATTGCAAATCGGGATCGACAAACAGCACTGCCTGCCCGCCTTGCCGAACCCAGGCATCCAGCGCGACCAGTTCGTCAGGCGCGAGCGCGGGCGGCTGGGCCACGACCAGCGCGGTTACCCCCTGCAAGGCGGAGGGCCGAGCCACATCCAGCGGGCGAACATCCCATTGCGCATCCAGCGCGCGCAGCACCGGCGCGCGGCCGCTGGCAGGCGCATCCTGCTGAAGCAGCTGCGGCAGGCTCTGCTCTCCCCAAAACAGGGGAAGCGCGGTCAGGATATAAAGCGTCGGGCGCGATTGCGGCGGGGACGCCGGTTGGGAGGATGCCTGGCAGCCCGCCAGCAGGGCCGCTGCCAGCAGCAAGCGCCTCATTTCTTGGGTGCAGCGTCGCGGGGCGGATTGGGGGCAGGCGCGCCGGGCGCAACGCCCAGCTCGGCCAGCGGTTCATTCTTGGTATCGCCATTGCGCGGTGTCACACCCGAAACATTGGGGGCAACCGGCGCACTGGTTTGCCCCAGTTGCTGGAGCATCGCATTGGCAAGACCGATCAAAAGCAGAATGCCGCCCAGGCCGGTCAGCCCAACGCGAATGCGGCGCCAGCTTTCTCTGCGATCAGAAGCGGGATCGGGACGCGACATCGTTAATCCTTCAGCCAGTCAAACACCGGCAAGTCCTTCGACCGCAGCCATTGCGGGTTGTAGAGCGTCGACAAATAGCGGAAACCGGTGTCGCACAGGATGGTTGCAATCGTCTTGCCCGGGCCAAGCTGGCGGGCAAGTGCCACCGCGCCGGCGACGTTGATGCCTGAAGACAAGCCAAGGCACAGCCCTTCTTCGCGCAGCAACCGGGCAACCCAATACAGCCCTTCTTCATCCGACATCCGGAACTGGGTGTCGATGGGCGCGCCTTCCAGATTGGCGGTGATGCGGCCCTGCCCGATGCCTTCGGCCACCGAACTTCCCTCTGCCTTCAATTCGCCATGCGCGTAATAATTATAGAGCGCAGCGCCATAAGGATCGGTCAGCGCGATGACGATGTCTTCGCGGTGCGCCTTAAGGCCAAGGCCAACGCCGGCGATCGTGCCGCCGGTGCCGGCCGCACAGGTAAAGCCGTCAATGCGCCCCTGCGTCTGCGCCCAGATTTCTTCGGCCGTCCCCAGAATATGGGCCTTGCGATTGGCCGTGTTGTCAAACTGATTTGCCCAAACCGCGCCCGGCGTTTCTTCGGCAATGCGGCGCGACGTATGGACGAAATGGCCAGGGTTGGCGAAGGGCGCGGGCGGCACCAGGACTAGTTCTGCCCCCAGCGCGCGCAGCGTATCCATTTTTTCGCGGCTTTGCGTGTCGGGCATGACGATGATGGTCTTATACCCCTTGGCATTGGCAACCAGCGCAAGGCCGATGCCGGTATTGCCAGCCGTCCCTTCCACAATCGTCCCGCCCGGCTCAAGCGCGCCCCGCGCTTCGGCATCCTCAACGATGAACAGCGCCGCCCGGTCTTTCACCGAGGCACCTGGATTGGCATATTCGCATTTGCCCAGAATGGTGCAGCCGGTCTCGGCGGACGGGCCTTCAAGTTTGACCAGTGGCGTATTGCCGATCAGGGCAAGCGGATTGGCGATGATAGACATACCCCTCTCGTAGCCCGAGCAGGCGGGTATCGGCAAGCAAGATGCGATCTACCCATCTATGCCTATTGGCTTAACCCTCTTGTCTGACTCAAAAATTTTTATGGTCGCGGCGCAGAAAGACGTTAAGGAGAGGGTGAGGCAGGCTTTTGTCACGCTTGTGCAGGGGGTTAGATGATTTCGTCGCGCAACTACGCTCCCACGGCGCGCTTGCTGCCTTTTATCCGCCGTCATTATGCCTTTAGCGCCGCGCTGCCTGAAACGCTGGTGCTTGAGGATTTTCTTATGGCGGACAACGCCTTTGTCCGCTTCATCCATTCTGGCAGTTGGGACTTATGGGACAACGCCCAATGGAGCCCTATGTCTGGGCTTTACATTTTTGGCGCCAATTCGCGCATGCAGCGTATCCGCGTGCGTGGGCCGATTTCGGTCGTGTCCTTTGCGCTTCGGCCCAGCGCCTGGACCGCGCTGTTTGACCGCCCGGCGGCCGAGCTTGCAGATCAGGCCGCGCCGCTTCACCAAAACTGGGGCAGCGACATTGCCGAGCAGTTGGCGCACGCCCTGAGCGCCGCGCAGAATGACGCGGACCGGGTCGCCGCGATGGAACTGGCGATCGAGCGGCAAATGGCGCATATCGGCAAATCTCAGGTCGATCCCGTCATCGCCTCTTTCGAAGCCATTGCCCGGCAGGACAGCACGATCAAGGTGGAAGACGCGGCCAGCCTGCTGGGCCTTTCCCCCCGCCAGTTGGAGCGACGCTGCCTGGCAAGCTTTGGCCTATCGCCCAAGGCCGTTCTGCAACGCTGCCGCTTCCTTGATATGGCCGCCGCGATGCGCGGCCTGAGCAATGCCGACGAAGCCGAGCTGGCAAGCCTGCGCTATTTTGATCAGTCGCACCTGAACCGCGAGTTTCGCCGCTACACCAATATGACGCCCGGCGCCTTTCAGCGCGCCAGCACGCCCTTGTTTACCGAAAGCCTGAAGCTGCGCGTCGACGGGAAAACCTTGGCCTAACCGAAGACACCGCCATTGCGGACAACAAGCCGCGTGGCGTGCGCGCCGGCTTCCTCAAACAAGGCAGGCTCAGTCCCCGTCATCCAGACCTGACCGCCCTGACGCGCCAGCCGGTCAAACAGGGCGGCGCGGCGCAGCGGATCAAGATGCGCCGCCACCTCATCCAGCAACAGCAAAGGCGGACGTCCCTGACGCTCTGCCACAAGATCGGCATGAGCCAGAACGATGCCAAGCAGCAGGGCCTTTTGTTCGCCGGTCGAACAGCGCGCGGCGGCCTGTCCCTTGCCCAGATGGGTTACAAGCAGGTCGCTGCGGTGCGGCCCCAATAGCGTGCGGCCAGCTGCGGCATCGCGCGGCCGATGGGCGGCCAGTTGCGCGGCAAAATCGGGCCCGATCGCACCACCCTCCAGCGCCAGTGCCGCGCGCGCAAACGGACCTTCGGGCTGCTCAGCCAGCCGCGCGCCAAGCGCCGCCACCAAATGGGTCCGCGCTTCGGCCAGCGCGCCACCATGAAGTGCCATCTGCGTCTCAAGTGCGGCCAGCCATTCCGGGTCGGCGGGTCGTTCATCGGCAAGAAGACGGTTGCGCTGGCGCATCGCGGCCTCATAGCGCGTTGCCTCACGCGCATGGCCGGGCAGCAGCGCAAGCACCAGCCGGTCCAGAAAACGGCGGCGTTCCCCTGCCCCTTCCAGAAACAGCCGGTCCATGGCGGGGGTCAGCCAGAGCGCAGAGATCCAGTCTGCCAGATCCGTGGCGGTGGCAGCCGCCCCATTTATTCTAACCAGCCGCCGCTCGGGCGCGTCGGCGCGCGTACCGGTGCCAAGGTCCACATCGCTCAGCCGCGCAGCCACGGCAAAGCCCCCATTGCCGCCTTGCCGCGCCATGTCTGAAAGGGCCGCCCCGCGCAGCCCGCGGCCTGGCACCAGAAGCGACACGGCTTCCAATATGTTGGTTTTACCCGCGCCATTTTCCCCCGTGAGGACAACCAGGCCGGCGCCGGGTGCGACACTGCACTCGGGATAGGATCGAAAATCGGTCAGGGTCAGGCGGGTGATCGTCACGCCTTTGTCTCTAGGCGCGCACGCCCCAAAAGACAAAGAGGCGGCCGCACTGCTGCGACCGCCCCTTTATGCTCTTTCGATAGAACGGCTTAAAGGACTTCAAACAGCCCGGCCGCGCCCATGCCCCCACCAACGCACATGGTGATGACGACGTATTTTGCGCCGCGGCGCTTGCCTTCGATCAGCGCATGGCCAACCATGCGCGCGCCCGACATGCCATAAGGATGGCCGATCGAGATCGCCCCGCCATTGACGTTCAAGCGGTCCATCGGGATGCCCAGCGTATCGGCGCAATAAAGCACCTGCACCGCAAAGGCTTCGTTCAGTTCCCACAGGCCGATATCGTCCATCTTGAGGCCAAAGCGCTTCAACAGCTTGGGGATCGCATAGACCGGGCCAATGCCCATCTCATCGGGTTCGGTGCCCGCGACGGCCATGCCGACATAGCGGCCCAAGGGCGTCAGGCCCTTTTTGGCAGCCACCGCTTCTTCCATCAGCACGCTGGCCGAAGACCCGTCCGACAATTGGCTGGCATTGCCCGCGGTGATGTTCATGTCCGGGCCCAAAACAGGCTTCAGGGACTTCAGGCCTTCCAGCGTGGTGTCGGCGCGGTTGCCTTCATCCTTCGTCAGCGTCACTTCCTTGTGAGAGACTTCGCCCGTTTCTTTGTTGGTGACGGCCATGGTCGCGGTGCAGGCCACAATCTCGTCATCAAATTTGCCGGCGGCCTGCGCCGCTGCCGTGCGCTGCTGCGATTGCAGGCCATATTCATCCTGCCGGTCGCGGCTGATCTTGTAGCGCGCCGCCACAACCTCCGCCGTTTGCAGCATCGGCATGTAAATGTCCTTGTGCATCTTCAGCAGCTCAGGATCGGGCGCGACCCGCATCTCCGGCGTCTGCACCAGGCTGATCGATTCCACGCCGCCGCCAATGCACACATCCATATTGTCGACGATGATCTGCTTGGCCGCCGTCGCAATCGCCATCAGGCCCGACGAGCATTGGCGATCCATCGTCATGCCCGATACGGTCACGGGCAGTCCCGCCCGCAACAGCGCGGTGCGCGCCGTATTGCCCGCCTGGCTGCCCTGTTGCAGCGCCGAGCCCCAGCACAGGTCATCTACTTCCGCCGGATCAATGCCCGCGCGCTCAACAGCGGCGCGGATCGACATGGCCGACAAGGTCGGCGATGGGGTGGCATTAAAGGCCCCGCGATAAGCACGGCCAATCGGCGTGCGGGCGGTGGACACGATTACGGCACTACGCATGCAACTTCTCCTGAAATGAACCTCTTAAATTCCCGGGGAGGAAGAGGCTGCGGGTATTTAGATGAAGAACTGGGTGATCCACTCGGCGATCAGGGCCGGCTTTTCCTCGCCTTCAATCTCCAGCGTGAATTCCATCGTCTGCTGGAACTGGCCCGGGCGCTTTTCTTCCAACTCAAGCATCTTGAAATGGCCGCGCACGCGCTTGCCCACCTTTACCGGCGCGATGAAGCGGGTTTTGTTGCCGCCATAGTTGACGCCCATCTTGATGCCATCAAGCCGCGGAAGATTGGCTTGCGCAGTCAAAACCGGCAGCAGCGACAGCGACAAAAAGCCATGCGCAATCGGGCCGCCAAAGGGCGTCAGCTTCGCGCGTTCCGGATCGACATGGATGAACTGAAAATCGCCCGTGGCTTCGGCGAATTTGTTCACACGATCTTGGTCGATCAGCATCCATTCGGAGGTGCCTACATGTTGCCCCACCAGACCGAAAAGCTCTTCCTTGCTCACTACCGGCATTTGCGTTCCTCTCGCGTTGATCGCGCCGCACTTACCGGCCGGCGCGAGTCTCGGCGAAGGATTTAGGGCCTTCATTCTGCCCGAGTCAAAAGCGATGGATTCCCCAACGTCGCCTAGCCGGCCTTGGGTCAGCCATCGTGGCGGCGGATCCAGGCTTCCACAATGGGTGCAATCTGGGTGCGCCATTTGCCCCCATTAAAGATGCCATAATGGCCAACGCCTTCTGCGACGTGATATTTCTTCAGCTTGGCCGGAAGTTTGGTTGCAATATCAAGCGCGGCCTTGGTCTGGCCAATGCCCGAAATATCATCGCGCTCGCCTTCAATGGCCAACAGGCCAACCTTGGTGATGGCAGACGGATCCACTCGCACACCCCGGTGCATCAACTCCCCTTTGGGAAGCAAATGCCGCTGGAACACCCGATCGATCGTTTGAAGGTAAAATTCTGCCGTCATGTCGCAGACCGAGCGATATTCGTCATAAAAGGACTTGGTCGCATCAGCGCTTTCATCGTCGCCATCCACCAGATGCTTGAACATCTCCCAATGGCTCATCAGGTGATTGCCAAGGTTCATCGCCATAAAGCCCGACAGCTGGAGAAAGCCGGGATAGACCTCGCGGCCGGCCCCCGGATAGCCGCGCGGCACGCGGGCGATGACATTATGCTCAAACCAGGAAAAAGGCCGCTCCATCGCCAGATGGTTGACCGAGGTAGGTGCCCGGCGGGTATCCACCGGCCCGCCCATCATCGTCAGCGTGCGCGGCGTGCAGGGATGATTATCGGCCGACATCAACGCAACGGCGGCATAAACCGGGACCGAAGGCTGGCAAACCGCCAGCACATGCGCGCCGGGACCCAACACCTCAAGGAACTGGCGGACATAATCGATATAATCGTCCAGATCGAACTGCCCGTCCGACAGGGGGACAGCTTTGGCGTCGCGCCAATCGGTGATGTAGACATCATGGGCCGGCAGCATCCGCTCAACCGTCCCGCGCAGCAGCGTTGCGAAATGGCCCGACATTGGTGCCACGATCAGCAACCGGGGGTCGCCCGTGCGGCCCGCCCGCTTGAACCGCTTAAGCTGGCCAAAAGGCAGGCGGTGAACAATCTCTTCGGTCACGGCCACGGTCTTGCCGTCGATGACCGTATGATCCAGGCCAAAGGCCGGCTTGCCGCGGGGTGCAGCGGCATGGGCAAACACATCCAGCGCAGCCGCAAACATCGGCCCCCCGCCCAGATAGCCTAAGGGATTGGTCGGGTTGCCCAACCATTCGGCGCTGGCCGCCGCAAGGGCGCTCGCGCCAGCCAACCAGTTGCGCTGCATTTCATAGGCACTGTAGAGCATGTTCTTTCCCCGCATCGGCGTCATGATGGACCAGCGTCGCATTTTGTGCAATGCACAATAACGGTTAGCGTCGATTGAGGTTGCGGCACCAGCCTGCTAGGGCGCCGATCATGGACCAACAGGATAAGGCGGCCGCGGCGCCGCGCTCAATCGGCAATCTGCGCATGATCTGGGACTATGCCGCGCACTATCCCTCTGTGATTGCTGGCGCCTTGCTTTCTCTTATCGTCGCGGCTGGCGCAACATTGGCGATCCCCAATGGCTTTCGCCTTGTCATTGACCGGGGCTTTGCCCAATCGGGCGGCGATATTGGTCGCTGGTTTGAATATCTGCTGGGCATTGTGTCGGTGCTCGCACTGGCGACCGCCTCGCGCTTTTATTTTGTTTCCTGGCTGGGCGAGCGCGTGGTCGCCGATATCCGGTCGGCCGTGGTCAATAATCTGTTGCGCCTCTCGCCAAGCTATTTCGAGGTTAATCGGCCCGCCGAAGTCGCGTCCCGCCTGACCGCGGATACGACGTTGATCGAACAAGCGGTCGGGACCACCGCCTCGGTGGCGCTGCGCAACCTGGTGCTCGCCATTGGCGGCATTCTTTATCTGTTCACGCTGGCGCCCAAGCTGACGGCGATGCTGCTTGTGGGCATTCCGCTGGTGCTCGGCCCGATCCTCATCATCGGTCGGCGGCTGCGCGATATGTCGCGCAAAAGCCAGGATCGCATCGCGGATGTCGGTGTCATTGTGGACGAAGTTTTGGGTGCGATGAAGATCGTCCAAGCCTTTGGACAGGAACGGCGCGAAGGCACGCGCTTCTCTGACGCGGTAGAAGGCGCCTTCCAGACGGCCCGCGGCCGCATCCGGACCCGTGCGATCCTGACCGCGATCCTGATCTTCATGGTTTTCGGCGCCATCACCTTCATCATGTGGCAAGGCGCGCTGGATGTGCAGGCCGGCAAGATGACCGGCGGGGCCATCGCCGCCTTTGTCCTCACGGGCGGCTTTGTCGCCGGCGCCTTTGGTGCACTGACCGAAGTTTATGGGGATCTTGTGCGCAGCTCGGGTGCGGCGCAGCGCCTGTCAGAGCTGCTCCACGAGCAGCCGGGCATTGCCGCTCCGGCCCGGCCAACCGCCTTGCCAGAGCCGGCGCAAGGCCGGGTTGCGTTTGAGAATGTGACCTTCCGCTACCCGACCCGACCCGAGACCAGCGCCTTGCGTGATTTTTCGCTCCGCATCGCGCCGGGTGAGACAGTCGCCGTTGTCGGGCCTTCCGGTGCAGGGAAATCCACGCTGTTTCAGCTGATCCAGCGTTTCTACGACCCGGAAGCGGGCTGTGTGCGGATCGATGGTGTCGCGCTGCCTGATGCTGATCCGGCTGCCGTGCGGGCACGCATTGCCATGGTGCCACAGGAAACCGTCATTTTTGCCGCCAGCGCACGCGACAATCTGCGCTATGGGCGCTGGGACGCGCGCGATGATGAGCTGTGGTCTGCGGCGGAAAGCGCCAATGCTGCTGAGTTTTTGCGCAAACTTCCGCAGGGCCTCGACACCTTTATGGGAGAAGGCGGCGCGCGCCTTTCGGGCGGACAGCGCCAGCGCTTGGCCATTGCCCGGGCCATCTTGCGCAACGCGCCGATCCTGCTGCTCGACGAAGCGACGTCGGCGCTTGACGCGGAATCTGAGCGGCTGGTGCAGGATGCGCTTGACCATCTGATGGCCGACCGCACCACCATTGTGATTGCCCACCGGTTGGCGACCGTGCGCGCGGCTGACCGCATCATCGTGATGGACGAAGGCAAGATCGTCGAACAGGGCGACCATGAAAGCCTAGTTGCGGAAGGCGGCCTTTATGCGCGGCTCGCCAAGCTGCAATTTGAAGGCTGACGCAAAAGAGAGCCGAGCCACAGCGGGTGCGCGCTGAGCCAGGCGCAGGGGCCTTTACGGGCAACGCGCCCTTGGCGGCATATTTGGCAACCTCACGCCTTATAATTGCCAGCCCGTTGCCTTTGCGACCACAAGGTCTGCACCTGAAAACATGTCACCCCGCGCCGCGGGGGGCAGATTAATCGGGGCGTCTGGCGGGCGCTTGACAAACAGGCTGGCCAGCGCAGCGCTTGGGCTTTGATCGCACCAACGAAAAAGGGCGGCCCCAACGGACCGCCCTTTTCCTTATCAAACCCTGAGATTGCTCAGAATTCGCCGCGATACGCTTCGTTGTTCACAAAGCCCATCTTCGTTACCTTGGCACGCTTCGCCCGCGCGAGAACGCGGTCCACCGTGTCGTAGGGCGCCATCGGATCGGGCTGCAAATGCAGTTCCGGCGTCAGCGCAAACTTTGCGGGATCCTGCGAGTCCGCCAGCAGCTGATCCAGCTGCGAGAACGTGACGGGCTGCTGGTTCCAGGTCACGACGCCACCCGGGCTGACATACACCACGTTCTTCGTCGGCAGAACCGGCGGCGGCGGCGGGCAGTTGGGGGCGCAATCCTGCGGCAAATCGATCTTCACCGCATGGGTCGGCGGCGGCAGGGTGATGATGAACATGATGAGGAGCACGAGCATGACGTCGATCAACGGCGTCGTGTTCATTTCCACCATCGGTTCAGACGAGTCGCCCTTGGGTCCACTCATTGCCATGGTTTATTCTCCGTACACTCGTGACCGGTCAGATGACCGGCGACGAGATGAATCCGACGCGGATGAAGCCCGCGCTCTGCATGATCGAAACAACGCCGCCAATGCACCGGTACTGGGTCCGCTGGTCGCCACGAATATGGACTTCAGGGAACAGTTCGGGGTCGGTCGCGTCCGGACCAAGGCGGTCTGCCTCAGCCTTGAAGCGCGCTGCTGCACGCGTCAGCAGCTCGGTCGAGTTCATGCGGGTGGCGTTCCAATACACTTCACAGCCGCCATCCTTACCGTTGCGCACGGTGAGGATAACATTTTCGGCCTTAGAAGTGGTCGGCTGGAACGAGAGCTTGGGAAGGTTCACCTCCACCGTCTTGATGACCACCGGAACGGCGATCAGGAAGATGATGAGAAGAACCAGCATCACGTCCACGAGCGGGGTCGTGTTGATGTCCGACATCGGGGCGTCGTCACCACCTTCTCCGCCAACACTCATAGCCATAGGCTAATTCCTATCTCTAACGTCGTAACGAAGGGACGAAGACGCTGTCTGCGCCCCTTCAGATCAACTGGCGCGGCAGGCTGGCCCACCGCGCCCAATCGCATCAGGCCTTGGCAGCAGCCGGCTTGGCAGCAGCCGGCGCGGCAGCCTTGACAGCCGGACGGACAGCGCCGTTCGACATCATGTAGCCGTGCAGGTCGTTGCAGAACGTGCTCATGCGCTCAGCGATGAGCTTGTTGCGACGCTGCAGCCAGTTGTAGCCCATAACCGCCGGAACGGCGACGACGAGACCGATGGCGGTCATGATCAGAGCTTCACCGACCGGACCCGCGACCTTATCGATCGAAGCGTCGCCCGACGCGCCGATCTTGATGAGGGCGCGATAGATGCCGATAACCGTCCCGAGCAGACCGACGAACGGCGAAGTCGAGCCGACGGTCGCGAGGAAGGCGAGGCCCGTGCCGAGCTTCGCGTTCACCGCATCCTGGCTGCGCTGCATCGACGAGTGCATCCACTCATGCTGGTCCTGCGCGTCGATGAGCTTGCCGTGCTGATCTTCAGCCAGCAGCGCGTCGTCGACGAGCTGACGGAACGCGGTGTTCTTTTCGAACTTGTTCACGCCATCCTTGACGCTGGACGACGACCAGAACTTCTGAACGCCTTCGCGGCTCTGCTTCAGGACCTTGCCCTGCTCAACGAGCTTGGTGAGCATGATGTACCAGGAAACGGCCGACATGATGACAAGAACGGTGAAGATGGCCCAAGAAACGGCGCCGCCTTCTTCAAGAGCCTGCATAAGGCCAAACTGCTTCTGTGCAACATTCGCTGCTTCAGCTGCGGTGGTCATAATAAAACTTCCTCTCAAAACTGATCAAATCGGGTGGACAGACAAAAGATTATTTCGGCAGAACCCATCGAATGCGCTGCGTCCGAGTTTCCTCGATCGGCTGGCCGCCGGCATCCTTTGCCGGCTTGAACCGATAACGACGCATGATGAGCTTGCAGGTTTCGGCATCAAGCGTCGGGCTGGCGCCAGACGCGTTACACGCCACAACCTTACCGTCCGAACCGATGGTATAGGTTGCAACCGAAGTCCCCTGCTCTTCGTTGCGGATCGATGAGGACGGATAATCCTCATCCGAAATCGACCCCCCGCGCTGGACGGCGCGTTCCGCAACGCGCGGCGGTGCCGGCGGAGCGGGAGCGGGCGGCGGAGCCGGCACCGCGGTTTGCGAAATCGGCGCGATCGTGTTCGTCGACACGACGGGCGACGTTACCACCGGCG
This sequence comes from Chakrabartia sp., assembly GCA_046074265.1. Lineage (GTDB taxonomy): Bacteria > Pseudomonadota > Alphaproteobacteria > Sphingomonadales > Sphingomonadaceae > Aquisediminimonas. The sequence goes on along the minus strand of JBJTNW010000010.1, from coordinate 33,171 downwards.
GCGGCACCGTCACCTTGGGCGGTGGCGGCAAATCTACCTTCGGCGGTGGGGGTGGCGGCTCCTCGGGCTTTTCGGGCTCATCGGGCGCCACATCGAACGTCTTAAGATCTTCATAGACCTGCTTGGCGGCATTGTATGCAAGGCCGGTGACGAGCGCATAGCCCACCCCCGCGTGCAACAAGGCCACCGCGCCGATCGCGAAGATCCGCCGGCCGCTCATTTCTTGGTCAGCATAGGCCATTAAAAAACGACACTCCCTCCAAAAAAACGACAACAGGGGGCACTGGTTGGCCTCGACCAAATGGCGCCCCCCCTGCTCCCGTCTGCAACTTGGAATCTATTCAGACAGACGACCTTCGTCTATCGCGGGGCGCGAACCGACGCAATCGCTTTTGTCCGGTAATTCCGGGATACTTAGGCCGGGAACAACTGCCAGCTTGGCAATATTGGTCCAGACGGAGAACATATGTGATTAAAGCCTTGATCTGTGTCGCCTTGATGACGACCGCCCCTGTTTATGCTGCGGTGCAAAATAGTCAGCCGTCTGCCCCCGCTCCGGTGGCGAGCTACGGGGACCTTGCCGACTTCGCACTTGCATCAAAAATTGTCGCCCATGTCCGCATCCGCGCCGCCAGGCCGTTGACGGGCGCCTTGGCGGTGGGAGTTGCAGCCGGCCAACAGCGTTATTTGGTCACAGCCGATGTTGTCGCCTTGATAAAGGCGCCGGAAGGCCAGCCCGCCCAGGTAAAGTATCTGGTTGATCTTCCCCTCGATTCGCGCGGAAAGCCGGTGAAATTGCGCAAAACCGAATCATTGGTTTTCGCCCGCCCGGCTCGGCCCGGCGAATGGCAGTTAAGTGCCACCAAAGCGCAGCTTTTCTGGTCGCCTGCCGCCGAACAGACGGTGCGCACCATTTTGACAGAGGCCGCGCGCGCCGATGCCCCGCCGATGGTGCGCGGCATCAATTCTGCGTTTCATTCGGCGGGCAGCCTTCCCGGCGAAGGCGAAACCCAGATCTTCCTCGACAGTGCAGATAACCGTCCGGCCTCGCTGACCATCCGCCGCCAGCCCAATCAGCCGCCAAGCTGGTTCGTTTCACTAGGTGAAGTTGTTGATGAAGGCGTCAGCCAACCTGCACCGGACACGCTGTTATGGTATCGTCTGGCGTGTTTTCTGCCGGCTCAGATGCCCGCCGGCGCCGTTGATGGGCAATCCGCGGACGATGCGCGTCAGGTCGCAGAAGATTATGCGCTGGTGATGGGGGCTCTGGGGCGGTGCAACCGCACCGGGCTGATGGCGGCGCGCTAAGCGTCGCGGCCCAGAAACACAAAATCCCGCTCAAAGGATTTAAGCGCGGCACCGCCATCAACGAAAAGGGTCTGGCCGGTAACGAGGTCGGCCCCGGCCAGCCAATGGACGGCATCGGCAATGTCGGACGGTTCGGGCAACCGGGCCAAGGGCATGGCCGCGCGCAGAGCCGCCATTTGGCCAGGCGTGTAATCGTCGGTCGGAATCACCAGCCCGGGCGCCACCGCATTGACGCGAACACGTGGCGCCAGCGCGCGGGCAAGCGTTTCGGTCGCGCCAGACAGCGCCATCTTCGAAATTGTATAGCTGAGTTGATCACCGCCGGGATGGCGGATGCGCTGGTCAAGGATGTTGACCACCGCCGCCCGCTGCCCCTCGGCCAAATGGGTCAGCAAAGCTGTCGCTAAAAGGATGGGGGCCGCCGCGTTGACGGCGAAATGATCTTTGAGCGCCGCAGAAGTCAGGCTGTGCGGATCATCCCAGTCAAACCGCGAGGCATTATTGACGAGAAGGTCCGGCGCGCGGCCGAACTGGGCCACAATATCGGGCAGCAAGGCAGACGTGGCCGTATCGTCGCCAAGATCTGCGACAAAAGGTTGCCAGCGCGTTTCGCAGCGGGCCAGAACATCGGCAAGCCCAGGGTCGGGCGTGTCGGGCCGGCGGCTGTGCAGCGCGAGCGCCCATCCGTCTTCGGCCAATCGCGCAGCAATGGCTGCACCAAGCCGGTGAAAGCCGGCCGTGACCAAAGCCAGCTTCAAGCGCGGCTCCGCGTCAGCGTGATGCCGATTTCTTCATTATCATCGGCAATGGCAAGCTTCACGATCTTGACCTCGACAGATTGGACCCGCGGGTCCTCTATCATCAGCGTTTCGATAATATGGTCTGCCACGGCTTCGATGAGAACGAAATGCACGCCTTCGGGCAGGTGCGTCATTGCGCGCTTGACGTCCATGTAGTTTTTGGACGCCGCAAGCGGGGTATCGGCGGCATAATGATCGGCGCAATCCAGCTCAACCTTGACGGACATCCGCAAGGGCTGGGGCAAGTGGGTTTCCTCGGAATAGATGCCGGTCAGCACCGGCACTTCAAGGTTGGCCACTTCAAGGATAAGGCGGTCGGAACGGGCAGTCATGCCGCGCCCCATAGAGATATTTGCGGCAACAGCAACCGATCATGCTTCCATTTCCCGGCGATCGCCCTAAACGCGCCCCTTTCTCCTCCCGAGTCGAAGGTGAGCGCAGAGTTGATCAAATTGGTCCCCCTGACCGAAATTGCGCCCGGGCGCGTAGAGCTTTTGCTTGATGCTGCCTTTGGCGCGGACCGTCATGGACGCACCGCTTATCGCATTCGTGAAAACATGCCCTTTTTGCCCGCGCTCAGCTTTGCCGCGCTCGACGGCGACACGCTGCTGGGCACGATTCAGGCATGGCCCGCCCTGATCAAGGACGCAGAGGGCGCAGACCCGATCATTCTCGTCGGCCCTGTCGCCGTCATGCCCGACGCTCAGGGCAAAGGCATTGGCAAGGCGCTGATGCTTCGGTTGCTGGAAGCGGCCGATGCGGGCGCGGCCGACGCCATGGTGATGATTGGCGATCCTGAATATTATGGCCGCTTCTTCGGATTTACAGCCGAAGCCACGGCGGAATGGGCCGTACCCGGCCCGGTGGAACGCCGCCGCCTGCTCGCGCGGATTCGCCGTCCGGGCGGTGTGCGTGCCCAGGGCCAATTGGGGCCGGACCCGGCCTTTGCAAGTCACGCCAACGCCGCCTAAATAAAGGGCATGCCCATGCCCGCCCTTCCTGAAGACCTATCGCGCCTCTCGCTTGCCGAGATTGCTGATCTTGCAGCACAACACCGGCTGCCGCCCGTCGACCAATGGGCGCCGACGCGCTTTGGCCATAGCGAGATGCGGATCGCGCGCGATGGCCGCTGGTATCATCAAGGCGGTCTGATCTCGCGCGAGAATATGGTGCGCCTCTTTTCGTCGATCCTGCGGCGTGATCCCGATGGACGGCATTATCTGGTCACCCCAGTCGAAAAACTGGAGATCGAGGTGGAAGATGCCCCCTTCATCGCGGTCGAGGTCAAAAGCGAAGGCGCCGGAAAAGATCGTCGCCTCGCTTTCCGCCTCAACACGGGGGATTTGATCGTCGCGGGGCCAGACCACCGCCTCCAGTTTGAGGACTTAGCCGGGGAGCCCCATCCGCTCCTTGAGGTGCGCGGCGGGATGCAGGCCTTGGTCAGCCGCGCGGCCTATTATGCGCTGGCAGATTGGGCATTGGCCGAAGATCAGGACCCGGTTGGCCTTTGGAGCAATGGCGCCTTTTTCCCCATGGCGGCGGCATGAGCCTGTCTGCCCGACTGCGCGACCAATTGGCAGCGGGCCATGCCCGCGACATTGCCGGTCTGTTAGACGGCGATGGCCTGCACCATGAACGTCCGGCCTCTCCGGTGGACGCGGCCGTGCTGGTGGCGATCACGGATCGTGCACGACCCGGCGTGATCCTGACCCAGCGGCCCGACACTATGCGCAAGCACCCCGGCCAAGTCGCTTTTCCCGGCGGGCGCGTGGACCCTGAGGATGCCGATCTTGTCGCCGCCGCCCTGCGCGAAGCGGAAGAAGAGGTCGCACTGCCCGGCCATCATGTTGATCTGGTGGGCCTGACCGACCCGTATCGGACGATCACCGGCTATGCCGTCACCCCCGTTTTGGGCGTTATCCCGCCTGACCTGCCCTTGCACCCCAATGAAGGAGAGGTTGCCGCCATTTTCGAGGCGCCGCTGGACTTTCTGCTCGATCCCGCCAATCACAACAGCAATACGTTGGATTATCAGGGCCGGACCCGGACCTATTTTGAAATTTTCTGGGAAGACCGGCGCATCTGGGGGGCCACGGCCGCGATGATCGTCAATTTGTCAAAGCGGCTGGCATGACCCGGATTACCCTGCCCCAAATGCCCGGACTTGCCGCCGTGGTCGCGGCCTTAGCGGGCGATGTGCGGCTGGTCGGCGGCGTGGTGCGCGATACGCTCGCGGGCGTGCCCATCAAAGATGTCGATCTGGCAACGTCGCTCGCCCCTGAAACGGTTATCGCCCGGCTGGAGGCCGCCGGGTTGAAGGCGGTGCCCACCGGCCTGGCCCATGGCACGGTGACAGCGGTGGCCGAGGGCAAGCCCTTTGAAATCACCACATTGCGCCGTGATGTCGCGACCGATGGCCGCCATGCGACCATTGCCTATACGGATGACTGGCGCGAAGATGCGGCTCGGCGGGACTTTACGGTCAACGCGCTTTATGCCGATCCGGCGAGTGGCGCGGTGTTCGATTATTTCGGCGGCATCGAGGATCTCGCCGCGGGCCGCGTCCGCTTTATTGGGGAACCCTTGCAGCGGATCGCCGAAGACCATCTGCGCATCCTGCGGTTTTTCCGCTTCACCGCACGCTTTGGCACCAGCGGGCCAGATGCCGATAGCCTGGCCGCCTGCCGCACCCGCGCCAATGATCTGATGGCGCTCTCGCGCGAGCGGATCGCGATGGAAGTCATGGCGCTGCTCGCCTTGCCAGACCCGGCCGCCACCATCGCACTGATGATCGACAATGGCATTTTCGCCCCCGTCCTTCCAGAAATCACCTCGGCGGCGCCCTTGGCGCAGCTCATCGCCCGCGAGGCAGCTGAACAGGTGGCCGCTGATCCTCTGCGCCGGTTATCGGCACTGCTCGCGCCCGACCCCGATTTGGCCGAAGACATTGCCAATCGCCTCAAATTCTCCAACGCCCAGCGCAAGCGGATGGTCGCGGTCGCCGGGCGCGGACCTGATGATGCCGCCAACCCGCGCGCGCTGGCTTATTGGCAGGGGATGGAGATCGCGACGGATCGGCTGTTGCTCGGCACGGGCAGCCTTGCCCCGATCAAAGGCTGGGATGTCCCCCGCTTTCCGCTCTCCGGCGGGGCAATTGTGGCGCGCGGCGTGGCCGCCGGACCTGAGGTTGCGCGCATTTTACAGGCCAGCGAACGGCAATGGGTGGCGGAAGGCTTTCCGGACGAAAGCCGGGCAGCCGCAATTGTGGATCAGCTTATCGCGGCCTGAGGGGAAAACCCCACCCGATCAACCAAATTTGTTATCCCGCGGGAAGCCCAGCGGCGGCATCCGGCCCGATGCCCCGCGCGCGACGCGCCACGGCGTCAGGTCCATTTCCGTCCGGGTGCGGCCGGTGTCCCCGCCCATCGCCCAGCTTAAGCCTTCTTCCAGCCGGAAGGTCGTGGCGTCAGACAGGCCGCCATCCTTATATTTCTGGATCGTCACACCTTGGCCGCGGCCCATTTCAGGCAGCTCGTTAAGCGGGAAGACCACCAGCTTGCGGTTATCGCCCACCGCCGCGACATAATCATGCGCGCCGCCAATGATGCGCGCGACGGCCAGCTTGGCACCCGTGCGGACGTTGACGACCTGACGGCCCTTGCGGGTTTCGGCCACCACCTCGGCGCTCTTGGCGATAAAGCCCTTGCCGTCGGACGCCGCGAGCAGAATGCGTTCGTCCGCCTTGGCCGGGAACATGTTCACAATCCCCGTGCCATCGGGCAGGTCGATCATCAGCCGCACCGGCTCACCAAAGCCGCGCCCGCCGGGCAATTTGTCGCCACCCAGCGTGAAGAAGCGGCCATCTTCGGCCACCAGCAAAATCTTGTCGGTCGTCTGCGCATGAAAGGCAAAGGCCGGGCCATCGCCTTCCTTGAACTTCAGCGCCTCGGCCGTGTCGAGTGCGACATGGCCCTTCATCGCCCGCACCCAACCGCGCTGCGACATGATGACGGTAATCGGCTCGCGCTCGATCATCGCTTCCAGCGGGATATCGCGGGCAGGTGCCGCTTCTTCAATCAGCGTGCGCCGCTTGCCCAGCGGCGTTTCAGGTCCGTAGCGGTCTCGAAGCGCCGCCAGATCTTTTTTCAGCCGCGTGCGCTGTCGGGCCGGGCTGTCGAGCAATTGCACCAGCCCCTCGCGCTCGGCCATCAGCTTGTCGCGCTCACCCTTGATTTCCATTTCCTCAAGTCGACGCAGACTGCGCAGCCGCATATTCAGGATCGCTTCCGCCTGACGGTCGGTCAGGTTGAACTCCGCCATCATCACCGGCTTGGGTTCATCTTCGGTGCGGATGATCTCGATCACCCGGTCCAGATTGAGATAGGCAACCAGATAGCCGTCGAGCAGCTCGACGCGATCATCAATCTTGCCCAGACGGTGCTGCGAGCGCCGGACCAAGACCTCAATCTGATGATCAAGCCATGCCGCCAGCACATCTTTCAGCCCCATCACGCGCGGCGTGCGATCAGCGCCCAAGACGTTCAGGTTGAGGGGGAATTTGCTTTCCAGTTCCGTCATGCGGAACAGGCTTTCCATCAGCACATCAGGATCAACCGTCCGGCTTTTGGGTTCGATGACCAAGCGGATTTCATCGGTCGATTCATCGCGCACATCGGCCAAGATCGGCAGCTTCTTGTCGTTGACGATCTGGGCGATCGCCTCGATCAGCTTGCCCTTTTGCACCTGATAGGGGATTTCCGTGACCACCGCGACCCAGGTGCCACGCCCCTGATCTTCCACCGTCCAGCGCGCGCGAATGCGAAAAGCGCCGCGGCCTGTTGCATAGGCTTCGGCAATTGAAGCCGCGCTATCGACGATCTGGCCGCCGGTGGGGAAATCCGGGCCTTTGACAAACTGCATCAGCTCAATGGGTTCGCAGCGCGGATTGTCGATCAGATGCGTGGCCGCGTCGATCACCTCCGCCACATTTTGCGGCGGGATGCTCGTCGCCATGCCGACCGCAATGCCCGACGCGCCATTGGCGAGCAGATTGGGGAAGAGGCCGGGGAAAATCTCTGGCTCTTCATCTTCGCCATTATAGGTCGGGCGATAATCTACCGTGCCATCGTCCAGCCCCGCCATCAGCTCAATGGCAGCGGCGGTCATCCGCGCTTCGGTATAGCGATAGGCCGCGGCGTTATCGCCATCGATATTGCCGAAATTGCCCTGCCCGTCGACAAGCGGATAGCGCAGCGAAAAATCCTGCGCGAGGCGGACCATCGCATCATAGACGCTGGCATCGCCATGCGGGTGGTATTTACCGATAACGTCGCCCACGACACGCGCCGATTTTTTGTACGCGCCGGTGGGATCAAGCTTCAACTGGCGCATCGCCCAAAGCAGGCGGCGATGAACCGGCTTCAACCCATCGCGCAGATCGGGCAGCGAGCGCGCCGTAATCGTCGACAGCGCATAGACCAGATAACGTTCCGACAGCGCGGCATCGAAGGGCGCATCGACAATCGAGTCGAACGGGTCTTCGGGCGGGTCGATCACATCAGCCATGCTCTGCGCCTAGCTTATTGCCCTTGGCTTGCAAATCCGGGTCAGGCGGATTTAGGCCGCCGGATCAAACCTTCTTGTGCACAAGTGGCAACAAGCCGCCCATCGCGGGTATAGATGGAGCCGCGGTTGAAGCCGCGCCCGCGCGCCGCCCAAGGGCTGTCGCAATGGTAGAGCAGCCAGTCATTGACGTTCACATCGTCATGAATCCAGACGGCATGATCGAGGCTGGCCGACATGAAGCCGGGCGTCACCCAGGTCACGCCATGCGGCAGCGTGGAGGTGCCCAGCAAATAGCTGTCGCTCGCATAGGCCAAAATGGAACGGTGCATCGCGGCATCCGCCTCAATCGGTGCGGCAAGGCGAAACCAGATGCTCTGAACGGCAGGATCGCGCCGTTCGGTGCCCAGCCAATCCCGGGGGTCCACCGGGCGATATTCAATCGGGCGCGGCTGGGTGAAGCGTTCGCGCATCGGCTCGGGGATGCGGTCAGCAAAGCGCAGGCGCAATTCCGTTTCATTTGCCAGACCTTCGGGGCCCGGCACCTCGGGCATCGCCATCTGATGCTCATAGCTGTCTTCCAGCTTCTGGAAGGAGCAAGCAAGGTTCAGGATCGGCTTGTCCTGCTGCAATGCGATGACGCGGCGGGTGGAAAAGCTGCCGCCATCAAAGTCGCGCTCCACGCGATACGTGATCTCATAATCTTCGCTGCCAGCCCGCATGAAATAGGCGTGAAGCGAATGGGCAACGCGGTCGGGCGCGACGGTATCCTGCGCGGCCATCAGGGCCTGCGCGATCACCTGCCCGCCAAAAACGCGGCCCACGCCGCCCGGCTTGCGGCGGCCCAGATACCAGCCATCGCCCATGCGCTGGACGGTAAGAAGCGTGGTGAGGTCAGTAACCAGCTGATGTGCATCAAATGTCATGCCCGCGCGTTTGCGACGCAATCTGCCTAAATGCAATGGCCCTTGATGCGACGCTACGTCAGCGGGCGGCGGGTTGAACCGGCGCGCGCCGGACGGTGAGAATCTTCACCACCGGCTCCAGCATCTGGCCCTTGAGCCAACCCGTGCCTTTGGTCGGGGAGGTGGCGCCCGCGTGGATCTTGCGCACAATATCCATGCCGTCCGTCACATAGCCAAATACCGCATAGCCCAATGGCTCTTCTGCGGGGGCACGCGACGGATCTGCATCCAGCCCGGGCAAGGGGCTGACAAGGATAGAGAAGTCTCCCGTTGCCGTACCCGGCGCAAAGCGCGCCATCGAAATTGCGCCTGCCAGATGTTTAAGACCCGTGATGTTGGTCGGCTCATGCGCGATGGGCTTCAGGATGCGTTTGGGGTCATTTTGGGTGCCGCCCTGGATCAACCCCTGATCCATGCCGTCCTCTTCGCTGCCAAGCTTCATGGATCGGTAGAACACCGTGCCATCGAGCCGCTTCTGATCCACATAGCGCAGGAAATTCGCGGCGGTGATGGGCGCGTGCTCGCGGTCCAGTTCGACGGTGATTGGGCCTAGGCTGGTCTGAAGAATAACCGCCACGCGCGGGGCGGTATCGATGATTTGGGGGGATCTTACCTTGGCGACGGCGCGCGCCTTATGCGGGGCGGCGGCGTGCGCCGGGCTGATCAGCGCCACCAGCAGCCAGATCATCGCAAGCTTGGCGGCGAGCAACAGGGTGAAAAGGCCACCCCGAACCATCGGACGGGCAGAAAAAGAGGCAAGGGTCATCATGGCCGCATGATGCCGTCGCCGGGCCGATCCGAAAAGACCCAATCGACGCAAAGCGGGTGAACAATCGGGCCGACAAGGCGTTGTCGGCCCATGCGAAGGCCATGACGCGCCGGCGCGATGCTCTGGAAAGGCCCAAAATGCTGCTTGTACCCACCTTTGTTGCCCCCAGCCTGATTGAAGGCGTTGGCCTTTTTGCCGCCAGCGATATTGCGGCCGGGACAATTTTGTGGCGCTTCGACCCCTTGTTTGACCGATTGATGCGCCCGGAAGACATTGCCGCGCTGGACCCCGTTCAACAGGCTTATGTTGAACGCTATGGCTATCGGTTCGAGGGCGACCGGCGGCTGACCGTGGTTGAGGGCGATAATGGTCGCTTTATGAACCATAGCGGTACACCCAATACCGACTTTACCGTTCCCGGACATGGCACGGCGCGCATCGACATTCTCGCAGGCACCGAACTGCTGTGCGATTATGGAGAATTTGACCCCGGTTTCACAATGCTGCCCGGGCAGAATTTTCTGGCCGCGCGGCAGTTGGAAACCATCTGATGCCTCTTGATGCTTGACTTGACGTGGCGCGCTGGGCCGCCCAAGGCGCCCGCCATGTCTAAAGCGGAAACCCCCTCCACAAACGGCCTGCCCTTTGCGCTTGGTGCCTATCTGATCTGGGGCACCATGCCCCTTTATATCAAGCTGCTGGCCGGGCTGTCCGCCTTTGAGGTGTTGGCGCACCGCATCCTCTGGTCGGTTCCTGTGGCGCTGGCCTTTGTGCTCGTTTTTGGTGAATGGCGCAGCTACCGCGCCACCCTGACCCAGCCCAAGGCCATGGCGACGATGCTGATCAGCTCTGCGCTGATATCGCTCAACTGGACTGTCTATATGTGGGCCATCCTGCACCAGCGCGTGCTGGAGACGAGCCTGGGCTATTATCTGAACCCGTTGGTCAATGTGCTGCTTGGACGCATTGTGCTGGGCGAGAGGCTGAACCGCTGGCAGGCGGCCGCCGTTGCGGTGGCGGCAACCGGGGTTGGCATCCTGTTGTTCGAAGAGCCGGGCGCGATCTGGATCAGCGCCACGCTTGCCCTGAGCTTTGGCACTTATGGATTGGTCCGGAAGATGGCCCCGGTCAGCGCCGTCTCTGGCCTTGCCGTCGAGGTGACATTGCTGGCCCCGATTGCGGCGCTGGCGCTCTTTTTGGGGCTGGGGTCTGCACAGGGCTTTGGCAGTTCAACGCCAACCAGCCTGTTGCTGATGGGCAGCGGGATTATGACGGCGGTGCCGCTGATCCTGTTTGCCACCGCCGCGCGGCGGATGAGCTATACAGCCCTTGGCTTTGTTCAATATCTGGCGCCGACGATCGTCTTCTTCCTGAGCGTCTTTTTGTGGAAAGAGCCGCTCTATCCCGAAAAGCTGCTCTGCTTTGCCTGCATCTGGACGGCGATTGCCATCTTCAGCGTGGATGCGGTGAAGCGGGCACGCGCCGCGCGCTAGGCCACGCCGCGCCATAAAAAAGGGGCCACCTTTCAGCAGCCCCTTCTTTTCAATCAGCCTGATCGATCGATCAGTCGTCATCGCCCTTCAGAAAGGCGGGGACGTGATCGGGGTTGCCCCCTTCTGCGTCTTCCGAGCGTTCACGACGCGGGCCACGATCACGGTCGCGACCACCGCCGCTGCGCTTGCGATCGCCATCGCGGCGCGGGCCACGATCGCCGCGGTCGCCCCGATCGCCGCGCGGTTCACGCGGTTCGCGGGCCGGGCGCGTATCTTCCAGCTCTTCGCCAGTTTCCTGATCAACGACGCGCATCGACAGACGGACCTTGCCGCGATTGTCGATCTCGAGCACCTTGACCTTCACTTCCTGGCCTTCGGAGACAACGTCGGTCGGCTTTTCGACACGCTCATTCTTCATTTCAGAGACGTGGACGAGGCCGTCCTTGCCACCCATGAAGTTCACGAACGCGCCGAAATCGACGATGTTGACAACCTTACCAGCGTAAATCTTGCCCACTTCCGGCTCTTCGACAATGCCGAGGATCCAGTTCTTCGCGGCTTCAATCTGCGACGGATCGGACGAGGAGATCTTGATGATCCCTTCATCATCAATGTCGACCTTGGCGCCCGTGGTCGCCACGATCTCGCGGATGACCTTGCCGCCCGTGCCGATAACGTCACGGATTTTCGACTTGTCGATGGTGATCGTTTCGATACGCGGGGCGTGGGCGGAAAGTTCGGTGCGGGCTTCGCCCAGCGCCTTGTTCATTTCACCCAGGATGTGCGCGCGGCCTTCCTTGGCCTGCGCCAGCGCCTTTTCGAAGATTTCCTTCGTGATGCCCGCGATCTTGATGTCCATCTGCATCGTGGTGATGCCTTCAGACGTGCCGGCCACCTTGAAGTCCATATCGCCCAGATGATCTTCATCACCAAGAATGTCGGACAGGATCGCAAAATCCTTGCCTTCGAGGATCAGGCCCATCGCGATGCCGGAGACCGGCCGCTTGATCGGCACGCCCGCGTCCATCATCGCCAAGCTGCCACCGCAGACCGACGCCATCGACGAGGAGCCGTTGGACTCGGTAATGTCCGAGGTCAGCCGGATCGTGTAGGGGAAGTCTTCCTTGGTCGGCAGCACCGGGTGCAGCGCACGCCAGGCAAGCTTACCATGGCCAACTTCACGACGGCCCGGCGCGCCGAAGCGGCCGACTTCGCCGACCGAATAGGGCGGGAAGTTATAGTGGAGCATGAAGTTTTCATACCGCAGGCCATTGAGGCCATCGATCATCTGTTCTGCATCCTTGGTGCCCAAGGTGCAGGTCGCGATCGTCTGGGTTTCCCCACGCGTGAACAGGGCAGAGCCATGCGCGCGCGGCAGGAAGTGCGTTTCAGCCACAATCGGGCGGATCTGCGTGGTCGTGCGGCCATCGATGCGCTTGCCATCCTTGAGGATAGCGCCACGCACGATTTCAGCTTCCAGCTTCTTCGTCAGCTTGATGCCAGCCATGACCATTTGCGGGTCAAGGCCATCAGCCGTGAACTGGGCCTTGGCCTTGTCGCGCGCCGCATTGAGCGCGTTCGAGCGGGCCGATTTGTCGGTCAGCTTATACGCCGCCGCAATATCGGTGCCGATCAGCTTCTTCAGCTTGGCCTTGAGGTCGCCCAGATCATCCTGCGCGGCCATTTCCCAAGGCTCCTTCGCGGCCTGCTCCGCCAGCGAAACAATCGCCTTGATGACGTCACGGCAGGCGTCATGCGCGAACAGCACGGCGCCAAGCATGATTTCTTCCGACAGCTCATTGGCTTCGGATTCCACCATCATCACGGCGTCATAGGTTGCCGCCACGACCAGATCGAGATCGCCTTCGGCAACCTGCTCATCGGTCGGGTTCAGGATATATTCGCCGTTCAGATAGCCAACGCGGGCAGCCCCAATCGGGCCCATGAAAGGCACGCCCGAAATGGTGAGCGCGGCAGAGGCCGCCACCATCGAGAGGATGTCCGGCTCATTTTCGCCGTCATACGACAGGACCTGAGCGATGCAGTTGATTTCGTTGTAGAAACCTTCCGGGAACAGCGGGCGCACCGGGCGGTCGATCAGGCGGGAAACCAAGGTTTCCTTTTCCGTCGCGCCACGCTCACGCTTAAAGAAGCCGCCCGGGATACGCCCGGCAGCCGAGTATTTTTCCTGATAATGGACGGTGAGCGGGAAAAAGTCCTGCCCGTCCTTTACGGACTTTGCGGCCGTGACAGCGCACAGCACCACCGTTTCGCCAAGGGTCGCGACCACCGCGCCATCGGCCTGACGGGCAACCTTGCCCGTTTCGAGTGTCAGGGTCTTTCCGCCCCACTCGATGGATACAGTCTTTGTATTGAACATGTGTTTTCCTTCGATCCCTCGCGCCCTATTGCGGCAAGGGGCCTCAACTGGCGGACATCCGGTCCGCCGACGGTTCGGGGCTTCATCTGCGCCCCCATGTACCCCCCGCCGAATTGCGGGACGGGCCAATCACATTCCCCACAAACGCGGGGGAGGAAGAAAAAGGCCCGCAAAGTTGCGGGCCTTTCTCCAATTACTTGCGAAGACCGAGCTTCGCGATCAGTGCCAGATAACGCTGTTGGTCGATCTTCTTCAGATAGGCCAAGAGCGAACGGCGGTTGTTGACCAGCATCAACAGGCCGCGACGCGAATGGTTATCCTTGGCGTGCGACTTGAAATGTTCGGTCAAGTTGATGATGCGCTCGGTCAGGATAGCAACCTGAACTTCGGGCGACCCGGTATCGCCTTCGGCGCGGGCATGTTCTTTGATGAGAGCGGCTTTGCGCTCCGCAGTAATCGACATTTCTTTTTCCTTCGACATCGGGCTTTTTAGAGGTTGAAGCCGCGTTCCACCGTGACGGTGCCTCCCAGCACATCCACCAGCGCAACGGGCACATCGGCCAAAAGCGCAAGGTGAAGGCCATCGGGTGCGGCCACCCCGGAAAGGACGCGCCCCTGACGGAGCGCCAATGCCTGACCGGTGTCGAGAGCGAGCGCCGGGATGTCGTCCAGCGCCGTTCTCAATGGCAACAATAGGTCGCCAAGCGACTGGGCCCTAGCGTGTTCGTCCAGAATGTCCAGCGAAATCGCCTTTTCCAGCGTGAACGGCCCTGCTTTGACCCGGCGCAGCATCGTCACATGACCCACCGTCTCCAGCGCATAGGCGATGTCGCGCGCAAGGCTGCGAATATAGGTTCCCTTGGAGACGAAGGCGCGCAAGGTGACGTGGTCCAGTCCAACCCCGTCCGGGAGAGGATCGATCATCTCGAGCGCATGGATCACCACATCCCGCGCCTTCAGCTCGACAGCCTCTCCTGCGCGCGCCAGATCATAAGCGCGCTGACCATCCACCTTGATGGCGGAATAAGCGGGCGGAACCTGCACTATCGGGCCAGTGAACTGCCCAAGAACGGCCGTTATCGCTGCACGCGTCGGCCGAACATCGCTGGTCGCAGTCACCGCGCCTTCAAGGTCAAGGCTGTCGGTTTCGGCGCCAAAAGCAATGGTGAAATCATAAATCTTGGACGCATCAAGCATCCGCCCGGCCAGCTTGGTGGCTTCGCCGATCGCGATGGGCAGAACACCGGTTGCAAGCGGATCAAGCGTGCCGCCATGGCCCACTTTGGCCTTGGGCAGACCGGCGGTTCTGAGCGCCCGCTTGACCGCGGAAACCGCCTGTGTCGAGCCAAGCCCCAAGGGCTTGTCGAGCACGATCCAACCATGCGGCACCGTCATTCGCTGTCGTCAGAGGCCAGGTCGCGGGCGACTTTGGGATCGCGCAGCAATTGGTCAATATGCGTGCCTTCGTCAAAGCTCTCGTCCGCCAAGAATTTGAGCTTGGCGGCATATTTCTGCCGCACCTTGGAAGCGACCGTGCGCTGAAGAAAGGCCGTGTTGGTGCGCAGCGCCTTCAGCACCGCTTCTTCATCCTTGCCGAGCAAGGGCTTCACAAACACGGTCGCATGGCGCAGGTCCGGCGACATCCGCACTTCGGTAATGGACACCGGATGCGAGGCCAGCACATCATCATGCACCTCGCCACGCATCAGGATTTCCGACAGGACGTGGCGCACCTGTTCCCCCACGCGCAGGACGCGGACAGATCGGTTTTCTTCGGTCTGATTGGTCATAAAGGTCTCCGCCTCCTCCCCGAAGGGAGGAGAGCCGGTTACAGCGTGCGAACGCGCTCTTCGACGTCAAAGACTTCCAGCATATCGCCCGGCTTGATGTCGTTCGTGCCTTCCAGCACCACGCCACATTCCAGACCGGCGCGGACCTCGGCCACATCGTCCTTGAAGCGACGCAACGACGCGATGATGGTCTTGCTGACGATCACATCGTCGCGCGTGACGCGGGCGTGAATGCCCTTCTTGATATAGCCATCGGTAACAAGCAGACCGGCTGCCTTGTCCTTCTTGCCCGCCGGGAAGATTTCCTTGATTTCGGCGCGGCCAACGACCGTTTCGAAATATTCGGGGCCCAATTCCCCCGCCATGCCCGCGCGAATTTCATCGAGCAGATCATAGATGACGTCATAATATTTTAGCGCCACGCCATTGCGTTCCGCAATCTCGCGCGCCTTGGCATTGGGACGGACGTTAAAGCCGATAATCGGCGCGCCCGAGGCCTTGGCCAAGGTCACGTCGCTTTCGGTAATGCCGCCAACGCCCGAATGCAGGATGCGGACCTTGATGTCCTCATTCCCGACCTTCGCCAGCGACGAGATGATGGCTTCCACCGATCCCTGCACATCAGCCTTGACGACCAGCGGATATTCCTTGGCCTGCTTTTCCTTGAGCGCCGAGAACATGGATTCAAGCGACGCCGGGCCAGAGCCGGTGCGCTTGCGCGTTGCGACTTCGGAACGATAGGCCGCGACCTCACGCGCCCGCGCTTCGCTTTCCACCACGGTCAGCGTATCGCCGGCAGACGGCACGCCGCCCAGACCCAGCACCTCGACCGGCATGGACGGGCCCGCTTCTTTGACCTGCATGCCCTTGTCGTTGACCATCGCGCGGACACGGCCGCTTTCCGCGCCAACAACAAAAATATCGCCCGTGCGCAGCGTACCGCGCTGGACGAGGATGGTCGCCACGGGGCCCTTGCCCTTGTCGAGCTTGGCTTCAATCACCTTGCCTTCGGCGGCGCGGTTCGGATTGGCCTTCAATTCGGAGATTTCGGCCTGAAGCTGGATCTTCTCGATCAACTCATCCAAGCCCTGCTTGGTCTTGGCCGAGACTTCAACATCTTGCACATCGCCCGACATCGCTTCGACGATGACGTCATATTGCAGCAGCTGTTCGCGGATCTTTTGCGGCTGCGCCTCATGCTTGTCGCACTTGGTGATCGCAACGATCATCGGCACGCCCGCGGCCTTCACATGGTTGATCGCTTCCACCGTTTGCGGCTTGGGGCCATCATCGGCGGCGACGACGATCACGACGATATCCGTCACATTCGCCCCGCGCGCGCGCATTTCGGTAAAGGCTTCGTGGCCCGGCGTGTCGAGGAAGGTGATCTTCGACTTGTCCTTCATCGTCAGCTGATAGGCGCCGATATGCTGGGTGATACCCCCGGCTTCGCCACCGACCACATCCGTGCCGCGCAGCGCATCAAGCAGCGAGGTCTTGCCATGGTCAACATGGCCCATGATCGCGACCACCGGCGGACGCGCCTTCAGCGTTTCGGGCGCATCGACATCTTCATCATGCGCAATATCCACGTCCGCGTCGGACACGCGCACGATGTTATGGCCAAATTCAGTGACAAGCAGTTCTGCCGTGTCCTGATCGATCGTTTGGGTCAGCGTGACGGGCATGCCCATCTTGAACAGCGCCTTCACCAGATCGGCACCGCGCTCTGCCATACGGTTGGCGAGTTCCTGCACCGTAATCGCTTCCGGCACCTGCACATCGCGCACCTGCTTGACGGACGGACCGCCGGCCTGATGGGCGCGCTTGTCCTTTTCGCGCGCACGGCGCAGCGCGGCGAGCGAGCGGGCACGAACGCCGTCATCATCGCCCAAAGCGCGCGTGACTGTCAGCTTGCCATGCTGGCGGCGGTCATCCACGCCGCGATTGCGGCTGGCGCGATCTGGTTCGCGGCGCGGCGCGGGGGCCCCGCCCGGACGGCGCGGTGCGCGATCATCCTCATCATCCACAGCCGGCGCGACAGGCGCGGGCTGCGATGCCGCCCGCTCTGCTTCAAGCGCGGCCTGACGCGCGGCATCTTCTGCGGCGAGACGCGCGGCTTCGGCCGCTTCTTCCTCGGCGCGGCGATTTTCTTCGGCGCGGCGGCGTTCTTCGTCACTATTGGCCCGACGCGCCTGTTCTTCGCGGCGGCGGGCTTCTTCCAGCGCGGCAAGGCGAGCTTCTTCGGCTTCGCGCAGCAGCTTGGCCTGCAATTCCTGCCGCGACAATTGCGGCTCAGCCGGCTTGGGGGCCGGGGCCGGCGGGGGCGGCGGAGCCTTGGCGACTTCAGGCGCGGGCGCGGGTGCCGGCGCGGGTGCGGCCTCTGCGACCTGCGGGGCCTCGCCTTCGCCCGGCTTGCCGATCACGCGACGGCGCTTGACCTCGACCACCACGGTGTTCGAGCGCCCATGGCTGAAGCTCTGTTTGACCTGGCCGGTTTCCACCGTGCGCTTGATCCCCAGCGGTGCGCGCGTGCCCAGCTTCGGTTTATCGTTTGAGTCGCTCATTCGCTTAATCCAGGTCCTTCAGTCAAAACATGCGCCGTGCCCCCGTGGCCCTGCTGCGCGGATTGCGCAAGGGCATCGAGGGTTTGGCGTCCTTTAAAATGGTGCCAGCGGTCGATGGATTGCCCAACACGATCAGCAGCCTGCCGATCGGTCACAGCAATATGGACGACATTTTCGCGGCCCAAGGCTTGGCTTAACATAGCGCGTTCGGCGCAAATAACCAACCCCGCCCGGCCAGAGCCTTCGGCATCCGAGCCAACCCGCCACGCCTGATCAAGCCGCCGGTTGCCGTCAGCGCCCGCATCTTCGGCATGAAGCAGCAGCCGGACCTTGCCGCTCCGCGCGGCTTCCTCAATCCGGTCAGACCCGGTGAGCAAGGTCCCGGCGCGCGCTTCCAGCCCCAGCCGGTCAAGCGCATGACGCGCCAGCGCGGTTTCAATCCGGTCACAAAGATCATCGGGGATCAAAAGCTTGGACGTCTTGAAGGCGCGCGCCAGCGCGGCCTTCAACTTGCCTTTATCCAGCGCCTCTTGCAGCGCCGCGCGATCCACGCCCAGCCAGGCGCCCCGGCCGGGCGCACGCGCCCGGACGTCCGGCAGCACGCTGCCGTCCGGCCCGAGGGCAAGGCGAAGCAGGCCCGATTTCGGGCCCCGCTCGCCGGTAATTATGCAGCGACGTTCTGGGTCATGCTGAGGTTCCCGCATCGGCGGTCTCCTCGTCGGCGAACCAATGGGCACGGGCCGCCATGATGATGTCGTTGCCTTGCTCTTCGCTCAGCGCATAATCGGAGAGCACGCCGCCCTTGGGCGCCTCGCCCGAACGGTTGCGGCGGTCGTCGCGGCGCTTGCGCTCGACGAGTTCGTCGGTCGCCAGATCCGCCAGATCGTCAAGCGTCTTGATCCCCGCTTTGCCAAGCGTGACCAGCATCGCTTCGGTCAGATGCGGAATCTCAGCCAATGCGTCCTCAACGCCCAGCGCGCGCCGCTCGTCACGGGCAGCGGCTTCACGCCGCTCCAGCGCTTCTTGCGCGCGGCTTTGCAGTTCGGCCGCGATTTCATCGTCCAGACCTTCAATCGAGGCCAGTTCATCGGTCTCGACATAGGCGACTTCTTCCATCGCGCCAAAGCCTTCGGCGACAAGCAGCTGGGCCAGCGTTTCATCGACGTCCAGTTCCTGCTGGAACATTTCAGACTTTTCGATGAACTCGCGCTGACGCTTCTCGCTCGAATCCGTCTCGGTCATAATGTCGATGGCCGACGCGGTCAGGATCGAGGCCAGCCGGACATTCTGGCCGCGACGGCCAATGGCAAGGCTCAGCTGATCGTCGGGGACAACCACTTCGATCCGCTCTTCTTCCTCATCAATCAGCACGCGGCTGACGGTCGCGGGCTGGAGCGCGTTCACCACAAAGGTCGCCATGTCGGTCGACCAGGGGATGATGTCGATCTTTTCGCCCTGCAATTCCTGCACCACCGCCTGAACGCGGCTGCCCTTCATGCCGACGCACGCGCCGACCGGGTCGATCGACCCGTCATGGCTGATGACGCCAATCTTGGCGCGGCTGCCCGGATCGCGCGCGCAGGCCTTGATCTCGATCACGCCGTCGTAAATTTCCGGCACTTCCTGCGCGAACAGCTTCTTCATAAACTCCGGATGCGCGCGCGACAGGAAGATCTGCGGCCCGCGATTTTCGCGGCGGACATTGAGGATCAGCGCCCGGACGCGATCATTGATGCGCAGCACTTCGCGCGGGATCTGCTGGTCGCGGCGGATCACGCCTTCGGCGCGGCCCAGATCAACGACGACATGGCCAAATTCCACGCGCTTGACGACGCCGGTGATGATTTCGCCGGCGCGGTCCTTAAACTCTTCATATTGGCGCTCGCGCTCGGCATCGCGGACCTTCTGGAAGATGACCTGCTTGGCGGCCTGGGCGGCGATACGGCCAAATTCAATCGGCGGCAGCGGATCGACGATGAAGTCGCCCAGTGCGGCACCCGGCTGAAGCTTCTGTCCGTCCTTCAGGCTGACCTGCTTGAAATAATCATCGACCTCTTCGACGACTTCCACGACGCGCCACAGGCGCATATCGCCCGAATTGGGGTCGATCTTGGCGCGGATATCATTTTCGGCACCATAACGGGCACGCGCCGCGCGCTGGATGGCGTCTTCCATCGCTTCCAGCACGATCGCCTTATCGATCAGCTTTTCGCGGGCAACGGCATCGGCAATCGCCAGCAGCTCGGCCTTGTTGGCGGAAATCGCGTTGGACATGGTCTTACCTTTCCACAGAAATAACGTCCGCTCCGTCCGTCGAGAGCGGGGTGGTGGCTTTAATCAGGGCATCGGTCAGCAACAGCTTGGCGCTGCCGATAGACGAAAAAGGAATGCGCACGGTATCGCGCGTCTTGGACGTAATGATGACAACCACATCATCCTCCACGCCCGACAAACGGCCATCCACCTGCTTGCGGCCATCAACCGTTTCAGCAAGGCGCAGGCGCGCGTCAAACCCATGCCAATCGCTATAATCCGAGAGCCGCGTCAACGGCCGGTCAATGCCGGGTGAGCTGACTTCCAGCCGATAGGCTTCCTCAATCGGGTCGGCCGTATCCAGCACGTCCGAGATGCGGCGCGACAATTCAGCGCAATCCTCGATGACGAGTTGGCGGGTATCGGGGCGCTCGGCCATCACCTGCAAGGTCGGGTCCGACGTGCCACCGAACATCTTCACGCGCACCAGCCGCAGCCCCAAGGCATCCACCTCGGGCTCGATCAGCTTGGTCAGTGCGGCGATGTCCGCCATCAGGTTTTGGCCTTCCAGAAGAAAATACAATGCGATCCTGCCGCCGAAACCTGCCGGTTTCGACCCCAACATGTGTCACAATGTCGAGAGGACAGGGTGTCTATAGAGCGTTAGCCGCGATCCGGCAAGCAGAGTCTGCGACGGCCGAATAGCTGGATAAAGTATAGCCTTCACAACCTTTGTTAGCACCTGCGTCCTGCCCGGCGGGGGAACTGCAGGATGACGCGTTTGTATGGGCATCTCCATGTGTCACCCAAAGGAGATAGCCCCATGAAGAAGACCCTTGCCATTGCAATTGCCGGCGCTGCGATGACCGTCGCCAGCCCGGCCTTTGCCGATATCATCCAGGTAAACCCCAGCAGCATTCAGGGCAGCAATGTTCTGTTTAACGGCGGCGACCAGAACGGCACCACCGTTACCGGCGCCACCCAGGGCGGAACCAATGTCAATTTTACGGGAACGACGCTGGGCGGCGGCAATATCCTCAACGCCTCAGGCGGGCAGGCCTCGCTGACCGGGGATTTTGATACCTCCACCCCGCAACCCAATGACACGCTGGGCCTCACGTCGATCAACTTTGGCCTTGAGGGCGGGGCCTATTTTGACACCGTTGAGCTAAACCTGTTCGGCACCAGCGGCGCAACGGCAGATTTCACGCTGACCGATGATGGCGGCCAGACCTTTACCTTTACCGGAATTGCGCTGTCCAACGGCCAGAACCGGCTGGGCTTTCAGGCCATCAACGGCCAGCATATCGCCAATGTCGCATTCAACCTGACCAGCGGCACAATCTCTGACGTGCGTCAGGTGCGGATCGGCACCGGCCAGCAGGTCGGCGGCGTGCCAGAACCGGCCGCTTGGGCCCTGATGATGGCGGGCTTTGGCCTGACCGGTGCGGCGCTGCGTCGCCCGCGCCGCAAAAGCCAGATCGCCTGATTTTTTTTGGCATTGCGCAAAAGGGGCCGGTGCAGCGTTGCGCCGGCCCTTTTCATGTTTGACGCACACGGCCCGCTAAGCTACGGAACATAAAAGGAACAATTGGCTTAGCGGTGCGATGGAAGAGGCTCGACCCCGAAAGGTTATCCATATCGATATGGATGCCTTTTTTGCGTCGGTGGAGCAGCGCGACCACCCGGACCTGAAGGGTAAGCCCGTCGCTGTGGGCGGGGATGGCCCACGCGGTGTAGTCGCCGCGGCCAGCTATGAGGCACGGCATTTCGGCGTGCGCTCTGCCATGCCTTCGGCGCGGGCGCGACGGCTTTGCCCGGACCTTATCTTCGTGCCGCCGCGCTTTGAGGTCTATCGTCAGGTTTCTGCCGAGATTCGCGATATCTTCCTGAGCTGGACGCCCTTGGTCCAGCCTTTGAGTCTGGACGAAGCCTATCTTGATGTGACCGACAATCTGTCGGGCGAGCCGTCGGCCACCCGCATCGCCGAGGCCATAAGAGCCGCGATCCTTGCCCGCACGGGGCTGACCGCATCGGCCGGGGTATCTTACAACAAGTTCCTCGCCAAAATCGCGTCCGACATGGACAAGCCAGACGGGCTTTTTGTCATTCCGCCGACCGATGGGCCGGGCTTTGTGGCACAACTGCCGGTCCGCAAATTTCATGGCGTGGGGCCCGCCACCGCCGCCAAGATGGAACGTCTGGGTATTTTGACCGGCGCCGACCTGCGCGAGCGCAGCCTCGATTTTCTGGTCAACCAATTCGGCAAGGCCGGTCATTATTATTATTGGGCGGCACGCGGGATCGACAATCGGCCGGTCAATCCAAGCCAGGAGCGCAAGTCCATCGGGTCGGAAACCACCTTCCGAAGCGACCTGACCGACTATGCGGCGTGCATGGCAGAGCTTGAGCAACTGGCGGAATCGGTTGCACGCCATTGTCGGCGGCGCGGGCTGGCGGGCCGCACTGTCACGCTCAAGCTGCGTTATGCCGACTTCCAGACGCTGACCCGCAGCCGAACGGTGCGCCATGCCATCGCCAGTGCCGACGATATCATGTCGGTGGTCGGCCTGTTGCTGACCGGGTTGATGCCGCTGCGCCAGGGCGTCCGCTTGCTTGGAGTCACCTTGTCGGGCTTTGCTGGCCTGAACCAACCGGCCGAGCGAGAGCCGGAACTCTTCCATGCCGAAAGGTCTAGTTCCTAATTCTTTGGTTTAGGATTTGTCTCAGGCGCGGATCAGCGCAAGACAAATCGGTTAACAGGGGTTAAGGGCTAATCACTGCAATTTGGCAGCGTTTTTGATTCTTATCGAATTGATCTGGTTGTAGTTTTGCCTTCTGCAACGCTTTTGCAGGGGGTTCGGGAGCATCAAAAGTGCCGGCATGCCCGGTAGATCATCCCGAAATGGTGGGGTAGAACAGTTCGTCATGCTTGAAGGTAATATTAAGGCCGCGCAGCGGCTGACTTTGTCTGTGCTTCTGGTTGATCAGGACAAAGATACAATATTGGAACAGGCAACCTTGCTAGGGTCTCTTGGTCATGTCTGCCATTTGGCGACGAGCCGGGATGAGGCTCTGCGCCTTTTTTCGACCCATTCAGGAATCAATTTAATCGTTACGGATTCGACGATTCCCTCGTCTTCTGGGTTGGAATTGATCCGGATGTTGGGCGAACGCTGCCAAAATGGCCGGAATTTTTTCGCCATTCTGCTCACCGGAAACCCCTCGGTCGAACTGGCCGTGCAGGCGATGCAGGAAGGCGTGATTGACTTTTTAAGCAAGCCTGTGGCGACTGATCGTTTCAAGGAGGCCATCGCGCGCGCCGAAATGCGGTTGCTGGCGGCGGAACCCGTAGCTGCCGAGAACAAAGTGGCCGAATCCATCGCCCATATCCAAAGCTCTTTGAGTGCGCTGATGGACAAATTTGGCATCAGTGAGCGCGACACCGGCCCGGCCGAAGAAGATGTGCTTTCGGCCATGGCCAACCCCAACGCCATCCACCCGTCTGTCCTAAAGGCGATCATCAAGGCGCGGCGCAATCGACAGAAATTCTTTGAAGGTGATCTGTTTTCTGACCCCTCATGGGATATTCTGCTGGAACTGACCGCCGCGCATATTGAAAACCGGCAAGAGTCCGTCACCAGTGTTGCGATTGCCGCATCTGTCCCCGCCTCCACGGCCATCCGGAAGATACGCGAACTGGCAGATCGCGGCCTTGTCCGCCGCTGGACCGACCCCAATGATGCTCGCCGAATCTTCGTCGCGTTGACCGATGATGCAACGCGCCGCATG
The DNA here is from genome assembly GCA_046074265.1 of Chakrabartia sp. Classification (GTDB taxonomy): domain Bacteria; phylum Pseudomonadota; class Alphaproteobacteria; order Sphingomonadales; family Sphingomonadaceae; genus Aquisediminimonas. Next base: position 9,492 of record JBJTNW010000010.1, on the reverse strand, counting down.
TTGGCGATGCTCGGCAGCGTGGAGAATGCGCCGATCATCTGACAGGAGACGCGCGTGACCGGCCCGATGTACGAGACCCTGAAGATCGAAAAGCGCGGCGATGCCGATTGGCTGACGCTGAACCGCCCGGATGCGCTCAATGCCATCTCGCTTCAGATGGTGCATGACCTGACCGATTATTTCGGGCGGCTGTTCAACGATCGCGAAACGCGCGTCGTTGTGATGCGCGGCGCAGGGCGCGCTTTTTGCGCCGGGCTCGACATCAAGGAATTTGCAGGCGGGCGGCCAGACGATATCCCCTTTGGTGGCGGCTTTGGCTTTCAGGGCTATCTGGCCGATGTCTATGTGAAGATGCGCCGCTGTCCGCAGCCGATTATCGCCGCCGTTCATGGCGCGGCCTCGGGCGGAGGCTTTGCCTTTGCGCTCGCTGCTGATGTGCGCATCGCCGCGGAAAGCGCGCGGATGAATGCCGCCTTCATCAAGCTAGGCCTGTCCGCCTGCGACATGGGGGTCAGCTATTTTCTGCCGCGCGCAGTTGGCAGCAGCGTGGCTGCCGAACTGATGCTGACCGGCCGCTTCATCGATGCACGGCGGGCGCTGGCCACCGGGCTTGTTTCCGACGTGGTGGCGGACGACCAGTTGGAAGCGACGGCCGATCAGTTGGCGCGCGAGATGCTGGCCGCCTCGCCCAAGGGCCTCAGGATGACCAAGGAAGGCCTGTCACTGGCGATTGATGCGCCCAGCCTTGAAGCCGCAATGGCCATTGAAAACCGCAACCAGCTGATGACCAGCGCCAGCCCCAATGTGGCGGAAGGGATGCGGGCCTTTATGGAAAAGCGCGCGCCCAATTATATCCGCGACTGATAACAGGCGATTGATCGCTTAAATCACTTACTGTTTCCAAATAAATCGGTTTCACAAATTACGGCTCGCTTGGGCAGAACCCGCTGCGTCATTTGACACATAGATGCAGGAGGGACCCATGCATAAAACTCTGATTTCCATGTTCGCGCTTGCCGTCGCAACGGCGAGCCCGGCCGTTGCTGCCGAGCCGATGGCCGCAGCCCCCGCCGCCGCCAAGCCCATGACCAACAAGATGTGGTGGCCAGACCGGCTGGACCTGACGCCGCTGCGTCAGCACGCCGCCACCTCCAACCCGCTGGGCAGCGATTATAATTATGCCGAAGAGTTCAAGAAGCTCGACCTGAAGGCGGTCAAGGCCGATATCCAGAACGTGCTGACCACTTCTCAGGATTGGTGGCCGGCCGATTATGGCAATTATGGCCCCTTCTTCATCCGCCTCGCCTGGCACAGCGCCGGCACCTATCGCACGCTCGATGGCCGCGGCGGCTCGGATGGCGGGCAGATCCGCTTTGAGCCGCTCAACAGCTGGCCCGATAACGTCAACCTCGACAAGGCCCGCCGCCTGTTGTGGCCGGTGAAGCAAAAATATGGTCGCCAGATCAGCTGGGCGGACCTGATGGTCCTGACCGGCAATGTCGCGCTGGAATCCATGGGCTTCAAGACCTTTGGCTTTGCCGGCGGCCGCGTCGATGATTGGGAAGCCGATGAGCTTTACTGGGGCCCGGAATCCAAGTTCCTCGACGATCAGCGCTATCATGGCGACCGCCAGTTGCAGCGTCCGCTCGCGGCCGTCCAAATGGGCCTGATCTACGTCAATCCGGAAGGCCCCAATGGCAATCCGGACCCGCTGCTCGCCGCCAAGGACATTCGCGAAACCTTTGGCCGGATGGCGATGAATGACGAAGAAACCGTCGCGTTGATCGCGGGCGGCCACACCTTTGGCAAGGCGCATGGCGCCCGCAAGGCGGCCGACTGCGTGGGGGCCGAACCGGCCGCCGCTGGCCTTGAAGAGCAGGGCTTTGGCTGGAAGAACAAGTGCGGCACCGGCAAGGGCGCGGATGCAACGACCAGCGGCCTTGAAGGCGCCTGGACCTCCGCCCCGACCCAGTGGACCACGCAATATCTGGACAATCTCTTTGCCTTTGATTGGGTAAAGACCAAGAGCCCCAATGGCGCGACCCAGTGGATTCCGAGCGACAAGAACGCGGCCAATATGGTCCCCGACGCGCATGATCCCAATAAGCGCCACGCGCCGATCATGTTCACAACCGACCTCGCGCTGAAGATGGACCCGGCCTATCGCAAGATTTCGGACCGCTTCCGCAAGAAGCCGCAGGATTTTGAACTGGCCTTTGCCAAGGCCTGGTTCAAGCTGACGCACCGCGATCTTGGTCCGCGCACCCGCTATCTCGGCACTGAAATCCCGCAGCAGGTTCAGCTGTGGCAGGATGCCGTGCCGACGGCCGATTATGCGATGATCGACACGGCAGACATTGCCCAGTTGAAGACATCGCTGCTTGGCGCTGGCCTGACGGGTCCGGAATTGATCCGCACCGCCTGGGCCGCTGCTTCCAGCTTCCGCGCCTCGGATATGCGGGGTGGCGCCAATGGCGGCCGCCTGCGGCTTGATCCGCAAAAGAACTGGGCCGTCAACAACCCGGCAGAAATCGCCAAGGTGCTGACCACCTTGGAAGGCGTCCAGAAGGCGTTCAACAAGGGCCGCAAGGATGGCAAGAAGGTCTCCATGGCCGATCTGATCGTGCTGGGTGGCAATGCCGCGATCGAACAGGCGGCCAAGCAGGCCGGCGTTGCGATTGACCTACCCTTCACCCCGGGTCGGACCGATGCCAGCCAGGCGCAAACCGATGCAAGTTCGTTTGCGGCGCTGGAACCGGCCGCCGATGGCTTCCGCAACTATTATGGCGCGGATGCCCGCCTCTCGCCCGCCGAGATGCTGATCGACCGGGCCAACCAGCTGAAGCTGACCGCACCGGAAATGACGGTGCTGGTGGGCGGTCTGCGCGCGCTGGATGCCAATACGGGTGGGGCCAAGCATGGCGTCTTCACCGATCGTCCGGGCACGCTCAGCAACGACTTCTTCGTCAACCTGATCAACATGTCGACCAAATGGTCGAAGTCGACGACGAGCGAAGGCGTGTATGAAGGCGCCGACCGGGCAACCGGCAAGATCAAATGGACGGCAACGCCCGTTGATCTGATCTTCGGCTCCAATTCAGAGCTGCGCGCCATCTCTGAAGTCTATGCCGCGAATGACGGCCGCGACAAGTTCGTGGCAGATTTTGCCAAGGCCTGGACCAAGGTGATGAACCTCGATCGCTTCTGATCAAAGCCGCCCTTCCCGGTTCCGGCCGGGAAGGGCCATTTTGTCCCTTTCCCAATTCGAGGCCCAGATGCTCCGTTGTGCCCCGCTGATCCTCGCTCTTGCCTTGGTGGCTCCGGCCCAGGCCCAACAGGCGCCACTGGCCGAGGCGGGTAAGCGCGTCTTTCTGAAATGCGCAGCCTGTCACACGCGCGAAGCCACGGCCCCAGCCCGCTTCGGCCCCAATTTGGGCGGCGTGGTTGGCCGCAAGGTCGCAAGCCTGCCCGGCTATGCCTATTCTCCGGCGCTGAAGCGGCAGAAATTTATCTGGACCGATGCCCAGCTGGATAAATGGCTGAAAAACCCGCGCGCGCTGGTGCCCGGCACGGCCATGTCCTTCCCCGGCCTTGCTGACGCGGCCGACCGCAAGGCGGTAATCGCCTATCTGAAAAGCCCGACGCCCTGAGGGCGCTGGCCTATCCATTTTGTCGAGAAAGATGGTGGACAGGGCTGGATTCGAACCAGCGTACGCTTGCGCGGGCAGATTTACAGTCTGCTGCCTTTAACCACTCGGCCACCTGTCCCCAGGCGTCGCTGTCCGGGCTGATCAGCCCGACGCGAGACGCGCCCAATGGCGAAGCATGGGCGCGCTGTCAATGCGTCAATCGTGGATGGTGAGCCATTCCCCGGACGGGGCACGATTGGCACGCAGGTTATTGGCGGGGTTCGCCGGATCCTTGTAGCCGATCGACATGCCCGTCCAGAGGATGCGGTTGTCGGGCAGGCCCAGAAAGCCGCCAATCGTCTTGGGGTAGATCGACCAGCATTCCTGCGGGCAGCTATCCAGCCCTGCTTCGCACAACAGCAGCATGATGGAATTAAGCAACGCCCCGGCATCGGCCCATTGCGGCTGTTCCATCTGCCGGTCGAGCGAGACAAACAGGCCAACCGGCGCGCCGAAGAACTGGAAATTGTTGAAAAACCATTTGCCGCGCCCGGCTTTATCTTCGCGCGGAATGCCAATGGCGGTGTAGAGCATCTCGCCCACTTCGGCGCGGCGGGCCGCATAAGGCTCCTTCAGCTCGGGCGGATAGACATTATATTCGGTCTGTTCCATCTGCCCGCCAGCGGCCAGCTTTTCGGCCATGATGGCTTTGAGCTTTGCCATCGACTCACCATGGATGATGTCGACATGCCAAGGCTGGAGATTGCCCCCGCTTGCTGCGCGCGAGGCGCGTTCCACAATCGACTTCACCAGCGCGATATCAACCGGCTTATCAAGAAACCCGCGGACTGAGCGCCGATAGTCAATGGCTTCCGAAACGTTCATCGCAGATCTCCTCCCCAGGGGCATTTGTGGACGTAAGTTTCCCTTGCCGTAAACGTCAATTTAGGCAAGGGATTTTGCCATTGACCCCTTGGAGAGGACTCGAATCCATGGCCACTGCCTATATTGTCGATGCCGTTCGGACCGCTGGCGGACGCCGCGGCGGAAAGCTTGCCGGCTGGCACCCGGTTGACCTTGCGGGCGCCACGCTCGACGCGCTGGTCGCGCGCAGCGGCATTGATGGCGCCAAGGTGGATGACGTGATTATGGGCTGCGTGACGCAGGCGGGCCAGCAGGCGATGCAGGTTGGCCGCAACGCCGTGCTTGCCGCCAAGAACCTGCCCGACAGCGTGCCCGCTGTGACGATTGATCGTCAGTGCGGCTCTTCCCAGCAGGCGATGCAATTTGCCGCCCAAGCCGTGATGTCGGGCACGATGGATGTCGTGATCGCCGCAGGTGTGGAATCGATGACCCGCGTGCCGATGGGCTCCAACGCGATGTTCCATATGAAGGAAGGCCTTGGCCATTATAAGTCGCCGCGGCTTGATGAAAAATATCCGGGCATCATGTTCAGCCAGTTCATGGGCGCGGAAATGATCGTGAAGAAGCATGGCTTCACCAAGGACCAGCTCGACCAGTTTGCGCTGACCAGCCATCAGCGCGCGATTGCCGCAACCAATGCCGGCCTGTTTGACCATGAAATCGTGCCGCTTGAGGTGGAAACGCCCGAAGGCACGCAGATCCACAAGACGGATGAAGGCATCCGCTTTGATGCGACGCTGGAAAGCATTGCGGGCGTGAAGCTGTTGCAGGAAGGCGGCTCGCTGACGGCGGCGACTTCCTCGCAGATTTGCGACGGATCGTCGGCGGTGCTGATCGTTTCGGAAAAGGCGTTGAAGGAATATGGCCTGACGCCGATCGCGCGCATCCACAATCTGACGGTGACGGCGGGCGACCCCGTGATCATGCTTGAAGAGCCGCTGTTTGCCACCGACCGCGCCTTGCAGCGCGCGGGCCTGAAGATCAGCGACATCGACGCTTATGAAGTGAACGAAGCCTTTGCCTCGGTCCCGATGGCGTGGCTGAAGCACACCGGCGCAGACCCGGAAAAGCTCAACGTGCATGGCAGCGCCATCGCGCTGGGCCACCCGCTGGGCGCCTCGGGCACCAAGCTGATGGCAACCCTGCTCAACGTCCTTAAAGCCAAGGGCGGCAAATATGGCCTGCAGACGATGTGCGAAGGCGGCGGTGTTGCCAACGTCACCATTGTTGAGCGGCTGTAAGTAACACGTGGTTGTGCTCCGGCGCAGGCCGGAGCCCAGAGTCAATTGGTGGAAGGCTGGGTTCCGGCCTCCGCCGGAACACAAAGGAGACTAACCCATGAAACTCGATTCTTCCATTTCCGCCGTCATCACCGGCGGTGCTTCTGGCCTTGGTGCTGCCACCGCGCGGGCGCTGGCCGCCAAGGGCGTGAAGGTCGCGCTGTTCGACTTGCAGGTCGAAAAGGGCGAGGCGCTGGCCAAGGAACTGGGCGGCGTGTTCTGCGAAGTGAACGTGACCGACGACGCCTCGGTGGATGCCGGCTTTGAAAAGGCCCGCGCCGCCATTGGCCAAGAGCGCATCCTTGTGAACTGCGCCGGCACGGGCAACGCGATCAAGACCGCAAGCCGTTCCAAGGAAGATGGCTCGATCAAGCACTTCCCGCTCGATGCGTTTAACTGGATCGTCCAGATCAACCTCGTTGGCACCTTCCGCTGCATCGCCAAGTCGGCCGCCGGCATGATGACGCTGCCGGTGCTGGAAGATGGCGACCGGGGCGCCATCGTCAACACCGCATCGGTTGCCGCTGAAGACGGCCAGATGGGTCAGGCCGCTTACTCCGCCTCTAAGGGCGGTGTGGTTGGCATGACGCTGCCGATCGCGCGCGATCTTGCGGGCGAAAACATCCGCGTCAACACCATCCTGCCGGGCATCTTCGATACCCCGCTGCTTGCCGGCGCGCCGCAAAATGTGCGCGATGCGCTGGGTGCCTCGGTGCTCAACCCGAAGCGTCTCGGCAACCCGGTGGAATATGCCAACCTTGCCATGTGCATGATTGAAAATGGCTATTTCAACGGTGAAGATGTCCGCCTTGATGGCGGCATCCGCATGACGCCGCGTTGATCTGACAAAAGGAGATGGCCCCTCTGGCAACAGGGGGGCCTTTTTCATGCCCAAGCCCCTCCCCCATCGCTTTGATCCGGCCCATTACCCCGTGACCATGATCGCGCATACGCGCTTTCAGGACATGGACGTGAACGGCCATCTGAACAACGTCGCCTTTGCCGCGCTGTTTGAAAATGCGCGCGTGCAGTTGAACCGCAATGTCCGCCCTTGGGCCGACCGGCCGGCCAATGAGCGCACGATGGTGGCGGCGGTCGAGATCAACTATCTGCGCGAGGGCAATTTCCCCGATGATGTGACGATCTGCTCCGGCATCGGCCGCATCGGCACCTCAAGCTGGACGATCGAACAAGCGATGTTCCAGAACGGCCAGTGCATCGCCACCTGCGACACCGTTGTCGTCTGCCGCACGGACAATCAGGCCAAGCCGCTGCGCGCGGAAGTGGTAGAGGGGCTGAAGGCCCAGATGGTTACGGCGCAGGGCTAGCGCGTCCTAGCCCCGCTTCAATCCTGAAAATTCGGTTTGCGCTTCTGCATTTCAGCCATCACCGCTTCCATCTGATTGGCGGTGCGGATGACCTTCAACTGTTCATCGCTTTCGGCCTGCAACAGCTCTGCATCACTCGCATGGCCCATCAGGTTGCACAGGCGCTTGGCGCCGCGCATGGCGTGCGGGTTCTTGTTGGCGATGACGCGCGCTAATTCCATCGCTTTGGCGTGCGGATCATCGGCGACATGGGTCGCAAAGCCCATTTCCTTGGCTTCCACGCCGTTGAATTCGCGGTTGGTATAGATCATCTCGCGCAGGACATCGTCCTTCACCTGGGTGCGCCACAGCGGCATCCCCGCCACATCGGGCACCAGCCCCCATTTCATTTCCATGATGGCGATGCGCGTTTCCGGATGGACGATGCGGATATCGGCTGCCGCCATGATTTGGCTGCCCGCCCCAAAGGCGACGCCATGCACCGCCGCGATCACCGGCACCGGCAATTCGCGCCAGCCCCAAGCGGCATATTGCGCGTTGTTGGCAATGCCGCGCGTGCGATCCGCCAGCGACCCGCCCGCACTGCTCGCGCCCGGATCCCGCTCATTCTGAAGGCTCGCCAAATCCAGCCCGGCGCAAAAGGCGCGGCCCTCGCCCGACAGCACTACCACGCGCAGGCCCGGCGTTGCGTTGAGGGTATCAATCGCCTCCACCAGCGCATTCCACTGCACGCCATCCAGCGCGTTCATTTTATCGACGCGGGTCATGCGGACATCGGCGATCCCGTCTTCCAGCATCGTGATCGAAATGCGATCGTTCATCGCGCTTTTCCCTTCAAAGCAAATTCCACCAGCGGCAATTGATCATTGCCGAAATACATATCCGCCCCGTCCACAAAAAGGGTGGGAGAGCCATAGCCCCCGCGCGCGATCAGTTCATCGGTATTGGCGCGCAGCCGCAGCTTGTTCGCCTCGGTGACAGAGGCTTGGGCAAGGGCCACCCCATCCAGCCCCACGGCATTGGCGGCCGCGATCAGCACGTCGGGGTCGTCAAGATTTTCTTGGCCCCCAAAATAGGACTCAAACGCCGCCTCGGCAAAGCGACGCAACGCCGCCTGATCGTCTTCCAGCGCGCAGGCCATGCGCATTGCGTTCACGCTTTTCGCCGGGTGGTAGACGGACGGAAACTTCATCGTCACGCCCGCCAGTTTCGCCCAATCGCCCAGCACCTTCCAGACATGCTGCATCCGCCGGCTCTGGCCGTCTTCGCGCGCGGCATAGACCGCCGGGTTAACCGCATTGAACACGCCGCCGACAAGGATCGGGCGGAGCACCGCCTCTGCCCCTGTCCGGTCCAGCATCGGCCAAAGATTGGCAAAGGCCAGACGCGTCCAAGGGCTGGACAGATCAAAGAAAAACTCGACGCGCGGGGCGCTCACTTCTTCACCTTTTCCCAATATTGGTCGCGCAGCAGCCGCTTATAGAGCTTGCCCGTATCGTGCCGCGGCAGTTCTGCCAGAAAGTCGATCCGGCGGGGGATCTTCACGCCCGACAATTTCTCGCGCGCATAATCGGTCAGCTCGGCGCGGAAATCATCATTGGCGTGCGCCATATCGATCGGCTGGATCACGGCGATCACCTCTTCGCCCATTTCTTCGTGCGGACCGCCGATCACGGCCACGTCCTGCACCTTGGGGTGCGTCACCAAATGATTCTCAATTTCCTGCGGATAGATGTTCACGCCGCCTGAAATGATCATGAAGCTCTTGCGGTCGGTCAGGAAGATATAACCGTCCTCATCCATCCAGCCCACATCGCCCAGCGTTGACCAGCCTTTGGAATTGCGACTCGACTGCGTTTTTTCGGCATCTCCATGATATTCAAAAACGCTGTCGCTTTCGAAGAAGATCGTCCCTTCGGTGCGCGGCGGCAGTTCTGTTTCATTGTCTTCGCCCATGATGTGGGCAATGCCCGTCACGGCCTTCCCGACCGAGCCAGCGCCTTCCTTATCCGCCAGACGCAGCCAGTCCGCCGATCCGATATAGGTAAATCCATTGCCTTCAGACCCGGCATAATATTCTTCAAGCACCGGACCCCACCAATCGATCATCGCGCGCTTGACCGGCATCGGGCATGGCGCCGCGGCATGAATGGCGCAATTGAGGGTGGAGAGATTATATTTGCTGCGCACTTCTGCGGGCAGCTTCAACATCCGCACAAAATGGGTTGGCACCCATTGGCTGCACGTAACCTTATACTTTTCAATCGCTGCCAAAGCCTGTTCGGCATCGAATTTCTTCATCATGACGACCGTGCCGCCAATTTTGTGCAC
>JBJTNW010000009.1:0-13005 GCA_046074265.1 Chakrabartia sp. | reverse complement strand
CGGCGCGTAACCAGCAAAAGTTTCCCGCACCGGCTGATATTGCGTGCAACGGTCGACTTACCTATGGTCGCTTTATGACCATGATCTGGAACCCATCACCCAATTTTGGCGAACGCAGCTTGCCGATCACCATGCTTGTTTTGCACTATACCGGCATGCAGTCGGGTGCAGCAGCCATTGACTGGCTCGCGAACCCGGCTTCCAAAGTATCGGCGCATTATGTCGTCGATGAAGACGGCCAGCTGGTCCACATGGTGCGTGAGGAACAAAGGGCGCAGCATGCCGGGCTTTCCTATTGGCGCGGTGTGACAGACTGCAACAGCGCTAGTATTGGTATTGAGATCGTCAATCCCGGGCATGAATTTGGCTATCGCCCGTTTCCCGAAGCGCAAATGGACACCGTGACGCGTTTGGTCGCCGGAATTGTCCGCACGTACGGAATTGATCCGCGAAACGTCGTGGGTCACAGCGACGTCGCGCCAACCCGTAAAGAAGATCCCGGTGAGTACTTCGACTGGGAACGTTTGGCAAAGCTTGGGCTTGCTGTTCCGCGTCCGCGGGAGAAACTGGTTGATCCAGGTTGGCCGGACGCCGCGTTTCTTTTGGCGTTAGAACGTTATGGTTACAGCATATCAGATGGACGTGCCGCTACGGTCGCATTCCAACGCCGTTTCCGCCCCGAAAATATTGAAGGCGTGATCGACGGGGAATGCCGGGCAATATTGCTGAGCTTGCTCTTGGAGTATGAAGGCGGACCTGCTATCTAAGCCACGCCAGAGGGTTGGGCGACCGCCGCTTAGTGGGTAACTGCTATGGGGAGGAAAGTCCGGGCTCCAGCGAGGAACGGTGCCGGGTAACGCCCGGCGGGGGCGACCCCAGGGACAGTGCCACAGAAAGCAAACCACCGTCGCTTCGGCACGGCAAGGTCGAAAGGGTGCGGTAAGAGCGCACCGCGCGCCCGGCAACGGGGGCGGCACGGCAAACCCCACCGGGAGCAAGACCGAATAGGGACGGCATATGGGATTCCTCCTCCCCGTCGTCCGGGTTGGTTGCTTGAGCGGGCCGGCAACGTCTCGCCTAGATGAATGGTCGCCCCTTGCGCCTCGGCGTGGGGACAGAACCCGGCTTACAGGCCCTCTGGCAGTTTTTTCGGGGTGATCCAAAGGTGGCTTTCCCCCGCGCGCAATCGTCGCTAACGCGAAGTCATGGCAGAGCAATCGCCCCTCGATGATTTCAAGCAGGTGCTGACCGGCACGGCCCGCGCCTTGGCGCGCGAGCCAGAGGTTGAGATTGCCTTTACCGCCGACGCGCCCTCGCAAGTGGGCAAGAATTTCCGCGTGCCAATGCCGGGCCGTGCCTTGCCGGCAGAGCAGGTGGCCGAAGCGCGGGGCTTTGCCGATGGCATGGCGCTGCGGCTGAAGCACCATAATGACGCGCTCCATATGGCGAATCGCCCGCCTGAGGCCGTGGCGGGCGCGGTGTTTGATGCGGTGGAAGCCGCCCGGGTGGAAGCGATTGGCGCGCGTGAGATGCTGGGCGTTCGCGCTAACCTTCATCACGCGCTGGAAATGCGGATGCGCAGCGACCCGATTGCGCGGGCTCAAGCTCCGGACGAAGTGCCGCTCCCAACCGCCATTGGCCTGATCGTGCGCGAGCGGCTGACAGGGGATGCAACCCCGGTTTCGGCCCAAGCCGGGCTGGATATGGTGCGCGGCTGGATCGAGGAAAAGGGCGGCGACGATATCGACGCGCTGGCCCGATCCTTGGAAGATCAAAGCGCTTTTGCCCGGCTGGTCCAGAAGCTGCTTCAGGATCTGGAACTGACCGCGAACCCTGAGGATATCGACCCAACCGAATCGAACGATGAGGGCGAGGACGATCAGGAAGGCGAGGGCGAGCAGGACCAGCAACAGTCCGAAGAGGGCCAAGCCGAAGCGCAGATGGATGCGCGCGCCGAGCAGGCCGAAGGCGATGCCGAAGACGGCGAGCAACAGGAAATGGACGCCGAGGCGGACATGGATGCCGATGGCGACCCCGGCGAGGAAGGTGAAGAGGGCATGATGCCCACGCGCCCCAATCGCCCGCTGTCTGATCTGCCGCCGCAATTTGATTATCAAAGCTGGTCAACCGAGTTTGACGAAGTCATCGCCGCAACCGAATTGTGCGATGACGATGAACTGACCCGGCTGCGCGCCTATCTCGACCAGCAATTGACGCATTTGCAGGGCGCGGTGACCAAGCTTGCCAACCGGCTCCAGCGCCGGCTGATGGCGCAGCAGAACCGCAGTTGGGATTTTGATCAGGAAGAGGGCCTTCTTGATGCCGCGCGGCTGGCCCGTGTTGTCGTGTCGCCGGGCAGTTCCTTGTCATACAAGATTGAGCGCGACACCGAGTTTAAGGACACCGTGGTCACGCTGCTGATCGACAATTCAGGCTCGATGCGCGGGCGGCCGATTTCCATCGCGGCGATCAGCGCCGATATTCTGGCTCGCACGCTGGAGCGGTGCGGGGTGAAGACTGAGATTCTGGGTTTCACCACCCGCGCCTGGAAGGGCGGGCAGAGCCGGGAAAGCTGGCTGGCTGCGGGCCGCCCGGTGGCACCCGGCCGTCTCAACGATCTGCGGCATATTCTCTATAAGGCGGCGGACGAGCCGTGGCGGCGGGCGAAAAAATCCTTGGGCCTGATGATGCGCGAAGGGCTGTTGAAGGAAAATATCGACGGCGAGGCGTTGCTGTGGGCGCATAACCGGCTGGTCTCCCGCCCGGAGGATCGCAAGATCCTGATGGTGATTTCCGATGGCGCACCCGTCGATGACTCAACACTCTCGGTCAATAACGGTGCCTATCTGGAGCGGCATTTGCGGCAAGTGATCAACTGGATCGAAGCGCGCTCACCGGTTGAGCTGTGCGCCATCGGCATCGGCCATGATGTAACCCGCTATTACCAAAAGGCGGTGACGATCATGGACGCCGAACAATTGGGCGGCACGATGATCGAGCAATTGGCGGGGTTGTTCGATACGGAATAGGGGCGCAGTTCCTGCACGCTCCCCCTCTCCGCTTATGCTGAACCTGTCGAAGCATCGTACTTCATGCTTGGGTCAAAGGGGCAGGGCCGCCCTTCGACAAGCTCAGGGCAAGCGGGCGGGCGCGGGGGCCTTCTCTAGCGCCCGAAACGGCGCTGCGTCTTGCCGAAGCGCGTCTTCCTTGTCCCCGGCTTGCCCTCATTTGATCGGCCCATGATCGGGGCCTTGTGCTCATCGGCGGGCAGGCCAAGCTCGGTCGCTTCAAGCGCGCGGATTTCGTCGCGCAGGCGGCCGGCTTCTTCAAATTCCAGATCAGCCGCGGCGGCGCGCATCTTCTTTTCCAGCTCTTCGATATAAGCGCGCAGATTATGGCCGACCATATGTTCTGGCCCGTCTTCAATCTCGACGGTGACCTGATCCTTGGAGGCAACATGGGCGATGATGTCGCCGATATTCTTTTTGACGGTTTCAGGCGTGATGCCGTGTTCTTCATTATAGGCCAGCTGCTTGGCGCGCCTGCGATCCGTTTCGTTGATCGCGCGTTCCATGCTGCCCGTCATCCGGTCGGCATAGAGGATCACCCGGCCATCGACATTGCGCGCGGCGCGGCCGATCGTCTGGATGAGCGAGGTTTCCGAACGGAGAAAGCCTTCCTTGTCGGCATCCAAAATGCAGACCAGCCCGCATTCCGGAATGTCGAGCCCCTCACGCAGCAAGTTGATGCCGACCAGCACATCATAAGCGCCAAGCCGCAAATCACGGATCAGCTCAATACGCTCCAGCGTTTCAACGTCTGAGTGCATATAGCGGACCTTGAGGCCCGCTTCGTGCATGAACTCCGTCAGGTCTTCGGCCATGCGTTTGGTGAGCGTGGTGACAAGCGTGCGATAGCCCGCCTCGGCCGTTTTGCGGCATTCGTTGATGCAGTCCTGCACCTGATCTTCGGTCGGGCGGATTTCCACCGGCGGGTCGATCAGCCCGGTCGGACGGATGACCTGTTCGGCAAAGACGCCGCCCGTCTGCTCCATCTCCCACCCGCCCGGCGTGGCCGAGACATAGGTGGTCTGCGGGCGCATCGCGTCCCATTCGTTAAAGCGCAGCGGCCGGTTGTCGATGCAGCTGGGCAGGCGGAAACCATATTCGGCGAGCGTCAGCTTGCGGCGATGGTCGCCGCGCGCCATGCCGTTGACCTGGCCAATGGTGACATGGCTTTCATCCACAAAAAGCAGCGCGTTTTCAGGTAGATATTCAAACAAGGTGGGCGGCGGCTCGCCGGGCAGGCGGCCGGTGAGGAAGCGAGAGTAATTCTCAATCCCGGCGCAAGAGCCGGTCGCCGCGATCATCTCCAGATCGAAATTGGTGCGCTGCTCCAGCCGCTGCGCCTCCAAAAGCTTGCCCTCCGCGACCAGTTCTTTCAGCCGTTCCTGCAACTCAAACTTGATCGCCTCCATCGCCTGTTTGAGGGTGGGGCCGGGGGTCACATAATGGCTGTTGGCATAGACGCGGACATAATCGAGGCTTGCGACCTTTTTGCCGGTCAGCGGATCAAATTCGACGATCTCTTCAATCTCATCGCCAAAGAAGCTGACGCGCCAAGCGGTGTCTTCATAGTGCGAGGGGAAGATTTCCAGATTGTCGCCCTTCACGCGGAAATTGCCGCGGGCGAAGGCGGCATCGTTGCGCTTATATTGGAGGGAGACGAGCTTGCGGACGATTTCCCGCTGGTCGACCGTTTGGCCCTTTTTGAGGTCAAAGATCATCGCCGAATAGGTTTCGACCGAGCCGATGCCATAAAGGCATGAGACGGACGCGACGATCAGCACATCGTCCCGCTCCAACAGGGCGCGGGTGGCGGAGTGGCGCATCCGGTCAATCGCTTCGTTTACCGAGCTTTCCTTCTCGATATAGGTGTCAGACCGGGGGACATAGGCTTCGGGCTGGTAATAGTCGTAATAGCTGACGAAATATTCGACCGCATTGTCCGGGAAGAAATTCTTGAACTCGCCATAAAGCTGCGCGGCGAGGATCTTGTTGGGGGCAAGCACAAGCGCCGGGCGCTGCACAGCCTCGATCACCTTGGCCATCGTAAAGGTTTTGCCCGACCCGGTGACGCCCAGCAGAACCTGATCTTTCTCGCCCTCAGCAATCCCGGAAACAAGCTCGGCAATCGCCGTCGGCTGATCGCCCGCGGGTTCATAATCGCTGACGATTTTGAACTTCTTGCCGCCATCCGATTTGGGCGGCCGCGCCGGGCGGTGCGGCACGAAATTTTGCCCGGTTTCGGGTTCCTCCAGCGAGGTGCGGATCACAAGCGACATCGCGCCAACCTAGGGATGCCGAGCGCGCGAGGCAATGGCGGACGCCCTGCTTTTGGCCGGGGTGATGAGTTATTGACAACAATGTCAGCTAAATTTATCGATTTCGGCATGGCACCGACTCAATTCTCCGATCCGCGCCGCGAAAAGCTGCGCTTCCGCCCGCTGAAGGCGATCGCGCATTTTCGCAATCTCATCCGCGACAAGGAAGATACCGAACAGGTCTTCCACATTTTCGAGGCGCTGCCGCGTCGGTCGTTTTGGGCGGATGCAAAGGCCTTTTGCGAAAGTGCCAAGGGACGCGCCCTGATGGAGAGCGAACCCTATCTGCCCACGATCCTTGACGACCATGAAACGCTGTTGAAGCTGCCGGAAGACAGCGTGGCTCATGCCTATGTCGCCTTCATGCGGCGCGAGGGTCTGTCAGCCGCAGGTCTGGTTGCGGAATCAGAAAAGATGCGCGTTGGCCGTCCCGTCTTTGAAGATCAGCTTCAATGGTATGGCAATCGTCTGCGCGACACGCATGATTTGCTGCATGTGCTGACCGGCTATGGCCGCGATGCACTGGGCGAACAATGTGCGCTTGGCTTTACCTATGGCCAAGACCGTGCCTGGGGCAGCCTGTTGATTGCTTGGGCAGGCGCTTATGAACTGCGTCGCCGCTTTGGCAAGGATGCGCCTGTCTATGCCGCGGTTGGGCAGGCGCAGCGTTATGGCAAGACAGCGCAGAAGATATTCGAGCAGGATATCCGGGCCCTTCTGGCAGAGCCGCTGGAGGCCGCCCGCCAGCGTTTGGGAATTGGTGCGCCAACCGATTATCAGCGCGCCCATCAGCATTACCGCAACAAGGGCATCGACCCTTATAACTTCCTCGCCGCTCCGGCTGCCGCCTGATCCCGGCACATCGGCTGGTCGCAGCCGGGATTGCAGTTTGAAGCCGATCAGGGCAGGAGGCGGCAATGATCCGTCGCTCTATGGCCCTTGGCCTGATCCTGGCGCTTGCCGCCTGCGAGAAAACTCCCAATCCCGTCCAATCGGGCAAGAGCGCGGCCGCGTCTGCCGCCAGCCATAGTGCACAGGTGTCAACACTGCTTGCGCCCGGGCTTTGGCAGATCGACCAGTCGATCGACCCGACCGATTTTGAAAGGGCGCAAGAGGCCCTGGCCGACGGCCGGCAGCAGATGGCTGAAAAGCTGATCGGGCCGCGCCAAACATCCTCCATGTGCCTGTCGGTTGATCAGGCGCGCAGTCCGTCTGCTGCGGTGATTGCGGGGCGGGATGCCGGCCAGTGCAGCTTTGAGAGCTTTTCGCGCAATCGCGAGACGCTGGATGCGGTCATCACCTGCGTGCACGCCAATAAGCCCGGCCGCACGCTGCTTGCCGTTCATGGCACCTATCAGGGCACCCGCTTTTTGCTGGACGCGGTGATGCGCCTAGAGCCCAACACGCCCTTTGACACGATGAAGGGGCCAATGCCCACGGCCGATGCCGAGCCGATCCGGATGCACACCCGCATTGAGGGGAGCTTCAAAGGGGAATGTCCGGCAGGGGAGGATGTGGCTCAATGACCGAAGCCCATGTCGACCCAAGTCGCGCGGCATTTGACCTGTTCAAGTCGCTTCCGCGCGATACGCCCATTAACATGCTGAACCTGGTTCGCTTTCGGGAGGTGGCGGCCTATCCTGAGGGGCATGACCATGCGGGCAAAGGCTGGACCGGCGCGCGCGCCTATCAAGAATATGGGGCGACAAGCGGGCCGATTTTTGAGCGCGTGGGCGGGCAGATTATTTGGCGCGGCGCCTATGAGGCGCTTGTGACCGGACCTTTGGACGAGCGCTGGGATGCGGCCTTTATCGCTGCCTATCCGCACGCCGGGGCCTTTTTGGAAATGGTCACTGATCCCGCCTATCGGCTTGCTGTCGTCAATCGTCAGGCGGCGGTTGCGACCAGCCGGCTGATCCGCTTTGCGCCGCTGGCAATCGAGGGCGCGCGCTTCGCCTGAAAAGGGCGGATGCCATCCTTTCTCCCAGTGTTGAGCCGCTTCGCCAAATCTGGCAGAAAGCGGCATGGCTAAATTTGCACCTTTCCGTTGGGACGACCCCTTTCACCTTGACGCGCAACTGACCGATGACGAGCGGATGATCCGCGATGCGGCAGAGGCGTATGCGCAAGACAAGCTCTTGCCGCGCGTTATTTCCGCTACGTTGGACGAGCGTTTTGATCGCGAGATTATGAACGAGCTGGGCGAAATGGGCCTGCTTGGCGCCACGATTGACGGCTATGGCTGCGCGGGCGTGAGCCATGTCGCTTATGGCCTGATCGCGCGAGCGGTAGAGCGCGTTGATTCGGGCTATCGCTCGGCCATGTCGGTGCAAAGCTCGCTCGTGATGCACCCGATCCACGCCTATGGCACGGATGCGCAGCGCGAAAAATATCTGCCTAAGCTTGCAACAGGTGAATGGGTTGGCTGTTTTGGCCTGACCGAGCCGGACGCCGGGTCTGATCCGGCGGGCATGAAGACCAACGCCAAGCAAGTCGCCGGCGGCTATGTGCTCAACGGCGCGAAGATGTGGATCACCAATTCGCCCATTTCGGACATTGCCGTGGTTTGGGCAAAGGATGAGGGCGGTGTGATCCGCGGCTTCATCGTCGAACGCGGCATGAAGGGCTTTTCCACGCCCAAGATCGAGAAGAAGTTGAGCCTGCGCGCCTCGATTACCGGCGAGATCGTGCTGGAGGACGTGTTCGTCCCCGAAGAAAATCTGCTGCCCAACGTACAGGGCCTGTCCGGTCCGTTCGGCTGCCTTAACAAGGCGCGCTATGGCATCGCCTGGGGCGTGATGGGCGCGGCGGAAGATTGCTTCCACCGAGCGCGGCAATATCAGCTGGATCGCCAGCAATTTGGCCGTCCGTTGGCCGCCAACCAGATTCCGCAGCTGAAAATGGCGAATATGCAGACGGAAATTGCGCTTGGCCTGCAAGCCGCGCTGACGGTGGGCCGAGCGATCGACGCGGGGACTTGGTCGCCCGAGATGATCAGCCTCATCAAACGCAATAATTGCGGCAAAGCGCTCGATATCGCGCGGGTTGCCCGCGACATGCACGGCGGCAACGGCATTTCGGCGGAATATCACGTCATCCGCCATGCGGTGAACCTGGAAACGGTGAACACTTATGAGGGCACGCATGATGTTCATGCGCTGATCCTCGGCCGGGCCATCACCGGCATCCAGGCCTTTAGCTGATCTATTTGAGGGGAAATCTGATGCGTTTGCGCAAAGTCGTCGCGGCGGCCGTTCTGGCCGCTTTGTCCAGCTCTGCGATGGCGCAGACGCTGCGTCCCGATCAGGAGGCGTTCCGCGGCCTTTATAAGGAACTGGTCGAAACCAATACGACCCAATCTGCCGGCAGTTGCACCTTGGCGGCAGAGCGGATGGCGGCGCGGCTGAAATCAGCAGGCTTTGCTGACAAGGACATCACGCTGTTTGCCGACCCCAGCCACCCCAAGGATGGCGGGCTGGTAGCCGTGCTCAAGGGCAGTTCCCGATCTGCCAAGCCGATGCTCTTGCTCGCCCATATTGATGTGGTGGAAGCCAAGCGGGAAGATTGGGTGCGCGACCCCTTCACCCTGATTGAAGAAGGTGGCTATTTTTATGCGCGGGGCTCTGCGGACGATAAGGCGCAGGCTGCGATCTGGACGGATACGCTCATCCGTCTCAAGCAACAGGGCACCCGCACCAAGCGGACGATCAAGCTGGCGCTGACCTGCGGCGAAGAAACCGTGGGCGCGTTTAACGGCGCAGAATGGCTGGCGACCAACAAGCCAGACCTGATCGCGGCCGAATTTGCGCTGAACGAAGGCGGCGGCGGCCGGGTGGACAAGGATGGCAAGCGCGCGCTGCTCGCCATGCAGGTTGGCGAAAAGACGGTGCAGAATTACCGGCTGGAAACCACCAACCCCGGCGGGCATAGTTCTGTGCCGCGGCCGGACAATGCGATCTATTCGCTGGCAGCGGCGGTTTCCAAGGTTGCGGCCTATGAATTCCCGATCCAGTTTACCGATACGACGCGGACCTTTTTTGCCCGAACGGCTTTGGCCTCGGGCGGGGATATGGGCAAGGCGATCACAGCCTTGCTGGCCAATCCCGATGATAAAGCGGCAGATGCCATCGTCTCTAAGGATCCCACATTCCACAGCACGCTGCGCACGACCTGTGTTGCCACCATGCTGGAGGCTGGCCATGCGATGAACGCGCTGCCGCAGCGCGCCCGGGCCGTGGTGAATTGCCGCATCTTCCCCGGCGTTTCGCCGGATGTCGTGCTGGCCGATTTGGCGCGGGTGGTGGCCGATCCGTCCGTTTCCATCACCAAAATCCCGCCGGTGCGGCCCATGGCCGTGCCGCCGCCGCTGGATGCCAAGATTGTCGGTCCGGCAGAAAAGCTGGCTGCCAAGCATTTTCCGGGTGTGCCGATGGTGCCCACCATGTCAACGGGCGGCACCGATGCGCCGTATCTCGCGCTGGCCAATATCCCGACCTATGGCGTGCCCGGCATCTTCTACGAAGGCGATGGCGGCGGCGTTCATGGTCTGAATGAGCGCATTCGCGCGCAATCGCTGTATGATGGCCGTGATTATCTGTTTGATCTCGTCAAAACCTACGCGAACCAGAATTAAGCATGACCAAGGCGCTTTCCGGCATCCGGGTGCTTGATCTGTCGCGCGTGCTCGCGGGGCCGTGGTGCACGCAGATGCTGGGCGATCTGGGGGCAGAGATCATCAAGATCGAGCAGCCCGGCAAGGGCGATGATACGCGCAGCTGGGGCCCGCCTTGGCATGGCGAGGGGGAAGACCGGCTTTCTGCTTATTATCTGGCCGCCAATCGCAACAAAAAAAGCGTCGCCATTGATATCTCCAAGCCCGAAGGCCAAGCGCTGATCCGTGAGCTGGCGCTTAAATGCGATGTGCTGGTTGAAAATTTCAAGGTCGGCGGGCTCGAGAAATATGGGCTGGATTATCCGACGTTGCAGCAACTCAATCCGCGGCTTGTCTATTGCTCGATCACCGGCTTTGGGCATACCGGGCCTCGGGCGCACCAGCCCGGCTATGACCTGATGGTGCAGGGCCTTTCTGGCCTTATGAGCATTACCGGCCAGCCAGAAGGCGAGCCGCAAAAAGTGGGCGTGGCGCTGGTGGATGTGATGACCGGCCTTCATGCTGCCATCGCGGTGCTTGCCGCGCTTAACCAGCGGCATGAAACGGGGCGGGGCCAGTTTATCGATATGGCGTTGCTGGATGTCGCTGTTTCCACACTCGCCAATATCGGCCTCAACCAGCGGGTAACGGGCGTGGCGCCCAAGCGCATGGGCAATGCCCATCCCAGCGTGGTGCCTTATCAGGTCTTTGAGACAGCAGATGGGCATATGATTGTAGCGGTAGGCAATGACAGCCAATTTGCCCATTTTGTCGGCGCGCTGGGCTTGGCGGCACTGACGAAAGACCCGCTTTATGCAACCAATGCCGCCCGGGTGGAAAACCGGGGCACGCTGATCCCCCAACTGGCAGACGTGATGCGCACCCAGCCGACCCGGCATTGGGATGCGGCGCTGACGGCGGTTAATGTCCCGGCTGGGCCGATCAACGATATCGGTCAGGCCTTTGCCGATCCGCAGTCCGTCGCGCGCGGGTTGGCGACTATGGCGGGGGATCGGCCGGCGGTTGCCAGTCCGTTGCGTTTGTCTGACTCGATGCCCGATGCCGGCACCGCGCCACCGCTTCTGGGTGAGAACAGTGCCGATGTGCTGGCCGCCCTTTTGGGGCATGATGCTCAAGAGATTGCGGCTCTGATCGCCAAGGGCGTCGTGCAGGGCTAAATTCCCCTTGACGTAAACGTGAAGTTGGGGATTCCAAGGGGGTAGAATTTTCCCCGGGAAAGGATGCCCCCATGACCCTCGATGTCTTGCACCGCACCGCTTATAGCGATGACCATGAAGCCTTCCGCACGACCGTGCGCCAGTTCGTCGCGAAGGAAATCGAACCCAATGCCAATAAATGGGATGAGGAAGGCATCGTCCCCAAATCGGTTTGGCCCAAGGCCGGCGAATTGGGGCTGCTTTGCCCGACTGTGCCCGAAGCCTATGGCGGGCTGGGCCTTGATTTTGGTTATAACGCGATCATCAACGAAGAGTTCAGCTATGGCACCGATGTCGCCACCGGCTTTTCGCTCCAGACCGATATCGTCGCCAATTATCTGATCGCTTATGGCTCGGAAGAGCAGAAGAAGCAGTGGCTGCCCAAGATGGTGTCGGGTGAGATCGTAACAGCGATCGCGATGACGGAGCCGGGTACCGGCTCTGACCTTCAGGGAATGCGCACCACGGCGAAGAAGGATGGCAATCATTATGTTATCAACGGCGCCAAAACCTATATCACCAACGGCCAGAATGCGGACCTGATCCTTGTCTGCTGCAAGACCGATCCGGACGCGCAGCCGGCCTATAAGGGCGTGTCGATTGTGCTGGTGGAAGCCGACCGCGACGGCTTTAAGCGGGGCCGTAACCTCGACAAGGTTGGGCTGGATGCCGCCGATACGTCGGAGCTGTTCTTTGAAGACGTGCGCGTGCCGATCACCAATTGCTTGGGCGAAGAAGGCATGGGTTTTGTCTATCTGATGACGGAATTGCCGCAGGAACGCCTGTCTATCGCGATTGGCTCGCAGGCCGCCGCGCAGCGCGCCTTTGACATGACGGTGGAATTTGTGCGCGAGCGCAAGGCCTTCGGCCAGCCGATCCTCAACTTCCAGAATACCCGCTTCGTCCTCGCGGATTTGAAGACCAAGCTGCAAGTGGGCTGGGCGCATATTGATTGGGCGTTGCAGCGCCATCTGAAGCGCGAACTGACCCCGGAAGAAGCCTCGGCCGCCAAGCTTTGGCATACCGAATTGCAGGGCGAAATCGTCGATAAGTGCCTGCAACTGCACGGCGGCGCGGGCTTTATGAATGAATATCCGATTGCCAAGCAATATCGCGGCGCGCGCGTGACCCGCATTTTTGGCGGGACGAGCGAGATTATGAAGGAATTGATCGGCCGCAAACTCTGATCCGGCGCAGATCTTAGAAAAAGGCCGTCCGACGCTGTTCGGGCGGCCTTTTTCATTTCCGGCCTAGCCAAACCGCCCCTGATCCGCGAGAAGCGCGCCATGCGCAAAGGTCATCGCCCGTCAAAGCCGCCGTCCAACCGCCCCCGTTTCTGGGGCAAGCACGCCGTTTATGCGGCGCTCGATAACCCTAACCGGGTCTGTCGTAAGCTCTGGGCAACGCGCGAGGCCGCGGCGCAGATCGTGATTCCGGATGGGCTGACGGTCGCATTTGCCGATGTGGCAGACCTTGGCCGCATGGTCCCGCAAGATGCGCCGCACCAGGGGCTGGTGCTGGATGTTGACCCGTTGGAAGATGTCTGGCTCGGCGATTTGCTGGCCGATGGGGCGAAAGACACGCGCCCGCTCCTCATTCTTGATCAGGTGACTGATCCGCATAATGTCGGCGCAATCCTGCGCTCTGCCGCCGCCTTTGATGCGCTGGGCATTGTCACGCAAGATCGGCACGCGCCGCCAGAATCAGGCGCACTCGCCAAGGCCGCGTCAGGCGCGCTGGAAATCGTGCCTTGG
>JBJTNW010000008.1:0-21757 GCA_046074265.1 Chakrabartia sp. | reverse complement strand
TCGACCAGAAGCTCTTCTTCACTCACTTCAACCTGATGGCTCGCGCGCGAGCCATCAGGTTGAAGTGAGTGAAGAAGAGCTTCTGGTCGACGGCGAACCGCTGGACCTGTCGCTCGAATATACCCCGGGAGACAGGCTCGTCGTGGCGGATATAGCGGGGGCCGAGCTGGCGGTGAAGGTCGCCAAGACGCGCGCGGGCTTCCGCCTGACGGCGCGGGGTGCCTCGCATAATGCCGTCTGCCTACCCGCCCATATCGCGCCGCTGGCTGCGCATATGATCGAGAAGGTGCCGCCGGATATGTCGCGCTTCCTGCTCTGCCCGATGCCGGGTCTCGTCACCGCGATCCATGTCGCGGCGGGCGACAAGGTCGAAGCGGGGCAGCCTCTGGCCATCGTCGAAGCGATGAAGATGGAAAACATCTTGCGCGCCGAAAAATCGGGCGTGGTAAAGGTGGTTCATGCGACGTCGGGCGAAAGTCTGGCGGTGGATGCCGTCATTCTGGAGATGGAATAACCGTCCATCGCGCCTGTCGCTCTGTTTGGCGCGCAACAAAATGGCTTCTTGTCCGTTCTCTCACTTACCGGACGCTTGTCTCAAGCGCCCGGTAAGTGATTATGGGAGGCAGGCTATGGCCACACGAGGCATCGGTTTCTTTGATCGCAAGGGGCATTATTTCAAAACCCCAGTGGACGCGACGCTCAGTGATCTTGCCGGAATATTGGGCAAGGTCGGGGAAGGGGAGAGCCTCGCTCCCGGCATCGCCAAGACGCTGCTCGACCGGCGGCACGAAATCGAAAAGATTTTCCGAGACCATGACGAGATGCTGGCGGCGCCCGTTGAAGAACCCGCCGCAGCTATTTCGCCGGCCAACAATATCGCCCGGCTGCGCGAGGCGGGCTAAAAACTGATCGCGACCTCGCGGTGGTCCAAAACCATATGGGCAGATCGATCTGCCATGGCGAGGAACATCGCATCGCCCCGATCGGTTTGACCGACGACCATCGCCGCCGTCACGCCCATCATCATCCCGGCAAATGAGGCGGCGCGATAAGCCGTCCATTGATCGGCCAGATCCCGGTCGGGAACGCCAAATTCACCCAATCTTTCCCGATAGCGGGCTAGCAGTCCCCGCTCTTCGGCCT
Source organism: Chakrabartia sp. (assembly GCA_046074265.1). Taxonomy (GTDB): domain Bacteria; phylum Pseudomonadota; class Alphaproteobacteria; order Sphingomonadales; family Sphingomonadaceae; genus Aquisediminimonas. The sequence continues at coordinate 20,614 of JBJTNW010000008.1, read as the reverse complement.
TGCGGGTCTCTGGGTCCATCGCGGTACCCAGATAATAAGCAATATCGCCCGCACCTTCACCGACGCCGACGGTCTGCCAATCGACAATGACGATAGGCTTTGCGGCGTCTGAGGGGTCAAACAGCATATTGTCGGGGCGAAAATCATTATGCGTCAGGCAACGTGGGCCGGACCGCATATCAATCCATTGTTTGATGTTCCCCAGATAGGCATCGCCAACCTCCCGCATCTGCGGCGTCACCCGGTCTCCATAGCGGTCGCAAAAGCCGGGCCAGAACATGGTGTAGAGGGCCTCCACGTCCAGCGGTGGCGGCACGGCTTTGGTTCCGTTGAGCCAATCAAGCGTATCAAGCATGGGGTCGCCCCACCAAGCCGCATGGATAGACGCGGCCGCATCCGTCGCCCATTCCGCCTCCGCGCGGGTCGGGACCGAAAGCTGGTTGCCCTGCACATGGCGCGGCAGATCGTGCATCAGCAGCGTAAAATCATGGCTCTCTTCATCAAAAGCGATGTAGAGATGGTCGGGCACCGCCATTGGCCGTTTGCCGGCGAACAGCTGATAAAAACGGCTCTCGCGGATATAGGTCAGGTGCGATTTGCCCGTTGCGCGACTGAGCGGATCATTAGACGGGAGCTTGGCAACCAAGGTTGGCGGCGCACCGGCTGGGGCGCCGTCATACTCAAGCGTCAGTCGATAGGTTGCGCCGACCTGGCCGGTGCCAATGGGCTGGCTGGATACGCCAATAACCTGCGCCTTGATGCCGTTGCGGGAAAGGACGTGGCTCAACCAATCCGGCGTCAATTCGTCCAGTGTCAGAACCGGCTCAGTCATTGAAAAGGCTCGTCAGACCCAAAGGTTCATAGGCGCCCAGAATAAGCTGCTCCAAGATGCCGCTGCCCACCTGCTCAGCGCCATCCAGTGAGAGGGTAACGCGCGAGATCGCCTGAATATGAAGATGGTCGGCACGGCCTGGGGTAATCGCTGTCAGATCAATATCTTCACGCTCCACCACGAGCGCGCCTTTCCAGCCGCCATGCGTCCATTCCGGATGGCCATAGCCGATGCCACGCATCAAAAAGGGTGTGCCCGGCTCAAAGCGCGCGGTCAGTGTGCGGCCATCGGGCAGTTCCGCCGTCAGATCGGCGCGTTGCGCGTGGCGCATACCGGGACGCAACTGCGTTTCCATGTGGCAGGCCTCGCTTTCCAGCATCGTCTCTGGCCCAGCCCCATCCGGGCACCAAACGGCGCGCGTGTTCCACGGACGGCCATGAACGTCGGCATTGACGTGGAAATAAAGGCTGCCGTTTGCAAAGTTTACCGGGCTCCATAGCCAGTAAAATTGCGGCACCATTTGCGGAACGGTCGGCTGAGGATCCGACGCGCCAATCGGGCGGATACCCCAGCTTCGGTCGCGCGTGCCAACGGCACCAGAAATGTCAGAGCGGACGCCATCCACCTCGATCCAGCCCTGCCAATGGCCGTTCTGCGTCAGGCGGGTATAATCCATGAAGGTGCGCGGACCGATGCGGCGGATGAAGCGCGGTTCCTCCAGCGGGAAGGCACGGCCCGTAAAGGTCAGATCAGCCGAAATACCGTCGTGATTGTCAACGCGGACGCGCAGGGATTGAAGCGGCTCGATAATGTCGATCTGGATAGGCCCAACGGAAAGGTCCATCCGCTCCATCCCCAACAGGCGCGAGGCGTGGAGGCAATGTTGGGTATCGCCCCGGATGCACGAGAAATGCGCGTCAGCGACATTCAGATGCGGATAGACGCCAAAGGCAATCGCAAAGAAATCGCTGCCATCGGGCTTATAGCCGTTAAAGAAATAACGGTCGTAGAAATTTCGATCGGTGCCAGAATAGGCAATGGGTTCCGGCGTCTGGTGGATCGGATAATCGTCGCCCTTGGTCAGCATGGGGTTTCTACCTCTTTTCGAATGTCATCGGTATGCTCGCCCAAACGCGGCGCAAAGCCGATGGCGCGGTTTTGATCTGCCGAATAGCGAACGGGAGGGCGCATCTGGCGGATCATCCCTTCGCTTGGGTGTTCGGCCAGATGGAAAAATCCTGTCGCCTGAAGATGCGGATTGTCAAACACGTCGGATAAATCCGCAACCGGCATCACCGGAAAATCATTTTCGGTGAGGAGAGCGATCCAGTCTGCGCTGGACTTTGCAGGGGTCAGTTCCCCAATGCGCGCGTAGATCGCGGTCATGTTCTGGAAGCGGTCTTTGGGCGTGTCATAGGGCGGCTTTGTCAGAAAATCCGGATCGCCGAGCAGATCGAACAGGGTGATGATCTTAGCGTCGGTATAGGGAACGATAACCAAATGCCCGTCCGCCGTGGGGAAGGGCTGGCGGGCGGGGTCCAACTGGCGCGGATAGCCGGGCGGGCCAATCGGTGGCTCAAAGACCGCGTCCTGCAAATGTTCGGTCAGCATGAAATTGGCAAAGCAATCCAGCATCGGCACTTCGACATGCTGGCCTTCGCCCGTCCGCAGCTTATGGACCAAGGCGGCCAGCAGCGCCTGCGCGCCATAAGTGCCTGAAACCTTGTCGGCGATCAGCGAGGGCAAATAGCGCGGCGCCGGATTGCCATCGACCTTGGAAAGCAGCGAGGTCGTGCCCGTGGCCGCCTGTATAACATCGTCATAGGCCGGCCAGTCTTTCCACGGCCCATCCTGACTAAAGCCCGTGAAATGGGCGTAAATGATATCGGGTTTGATCGCCTTCACGTCCTCATAGCCAAAGCCAAGCTTGGTGATGGCGCGCGCACGGATATTGTGGACAAAGATGTCCGCGGTTTCGACCAGTTTGCGCAGCACCTCGGCATCTTCGGGCTTTTTGAGGTCCAGCACGGCGGATTTTTTCCCGCGGTTCACCGTCAGATGCGTGCCGCCCATATAGGGCGTGTTCTTAAACTGCCCCATATAGCGGGGCGTATCGCCGGTTGGGCTTTCAATCTTGATGACCTCAGCGCCCAGATCGGCAAGCATCTGCGTGGCATAGGGGCCAAAGATCACCGTCGACAAATCGATGATCCGGATGCCTTCCAGCATCTTCATGCGCGCACGCCTTTCACAGCGGTCTTGGCCCGCATCTTCCCTCCTGTTGATCTTTTTATTCGGGGACACCCCCGTTGGTTGGGGCTTGAACTTCCCCCTCGTTGACGTTCACGTCAAGGCCAAAGCACCATGATTCGTGAGGAGACAGTGAAATGAAGGCCATCCAAATTCAGGCACCGGCATCGCTCGACAATTTAAAGCTCGTCGATTTGCCTGATCCTGCCCAACCCGGGCCGGGAGAAATCACGGTTCGCATTCGCGCAAGTTCCCTCAATTATCACGATTTTGCCGTTGTCATGGGCATGCTGCCCACCGCCGAAGGCCGTATTCCGATGTCGGATGGGGCAGGGGAAGTTGTCGCAGTGGGCGCGGGCGTTACCGAATATCAGGTCGGCGATTCCGTCGTCTCCACCTTCTTCCCGGATTGGCTGAAGGGGGATGCGGAAAGCACGGCCTTTACCCGCGTGCCGGGCGATGGGATTGATGGCTATGCGCGCGAACTGATCACCGCGCCCACGACATGGTTTACCCGCGTACCCCAAGGCTATTCGCACGCCGAAGCCGCCACGATTACTTGCGCCGGTGTTACCGCATGGCGCGCGCTGGTTGTTGACGGCCAGATCAAGGCAGGGGCGACCGTGCTGGTGCAGGGGACGGGCGGTGTTTCTGTTTATGCGCTGCAATTGGCGAAGGCGATGGGGGCGACCGTGATCGCGACATCCTCGTCGGATGAAAAGCTGGCCCGGATGAAGGCGCTGGGGGCTGACCATCTGATCAACTACAAGTCCACGCCGGATTGGGGCGCCAAGACGCTGGAAATCACCGGCGGGCGCGGCGTGGATCATGTGGTAGAAGTGGGCGGTTCTGGTACGCTGGATCAATCCATCGTTGCCGCGCGCAATGGCGGACATATCGCGATGATCGGCGTTCTTTCGGGCTTTGGCGGGCCGGTCAGCACCGCGACGTTGATGGCCAAGCAAATTCGCCTGATTGGTTTGACGGTGGGCAGCCGCCAGCACCAGCTTGATTTGATTGCGGCTCTGGAAGCTACCGGCATCAAGCCCATTCTCGACAAGCATTTCCCGCTTGCCCAATTGGGCGATGCTTTCCGGCATCAGGCGGCCAATGCCCATTTCGGCAAGATCATCGTCGATATTTAAACAAGGGGAAGGGCGCCACCTTCCTACAAAAGACGGACAAGCAAAAGCCCGCCCCGCGCGACACGGGGCGGGCTTTTCTTGTGTCTTCCTACTCAGCCGATAACGCTTTGATAGGCGATATCTTTGCTCATGTTGAACTGGCTGGAGCCGGTAAAATATATGGTCGCATCAGTAACATGGTCGCCATTGGCATCGATCGTCAGGACCTTGTTGGCCGCATCATAAGAAAGGCCCGCGGTGAACTGCGTCTTGTTGAACCCGTCAATCCAGCTGAACGCCGTCAGGTCCAGCTTGTCCTTGCCGGTTTCAAAATCGGTGATCGTCACCACCAGCGGCGCGGCGCCGGGGGACAGGACAAAGCTGTCATTTCCGCGACCCCCGGTCATCGTATTGTTGATCCCGTCTCCGGCGTTCAGAATGTCATTGCCATCGCCGCCATCCAGCTTGTCGGCGCCAGCGCCGCCCAAGAGAATGTCGTTGCCGGCGCCGCCATAAAGCCCGTCATTGCCGTCGCCGCCGATCAGCGTATCATTTCCGTCGCCGCCCCAAAGGCTATCATCGCCTGCGCCGCCATCCAGCATGTCGTTGCCGGCATCGCCATATAACAGGTCATTTCCCTCGCCGCCGAAGAGCTGATCGTTCCCGGTGCCGCCCCAAAGCTGATCATTGCCTTCGCCGCCCAACAACTTGTCGTCACCGGCGTCGCCATAAAGACGATCATTACCTTCTCCGCTGTCGAGAATATCGTTGCCATCGCCGCCGTAGAAAATGTCATTCCCGCCGCCAAACATGCCGATATGATCGTCGCCGCCAAGGCCGCGTATAACATCGTCATTCTGCGTATCGCGGATGAAGTCATTGCCTTGACTGCCATCCAGATTAAGCGCCTGAGAATCGGGCAAATTAACAAGATCAATTGTATAGGAAATCTGGCCGGCACCGCTCCAGATCCCGGCGGCTTTAGCGCGGAAGGCGGCCAGATCGCTGAGCGTTTCCACCTTGATCTCAATCCTGTCGTCCTTTGAAAGATCCTGGATCACGGTATCAAGACGATTGATGATGAAGTTGTCCGCACCAGCGCCGCCGACCAACGTTGAATTGGCACCCGTCGCCGAGAGTGTGTCATTCCCGGCACCGCCAATCAGCGTCGCATTGGCGCCCGATGCCGCCAGTTGGTCGTCATAGGCGCCGCCCCGAAGCGTCTTGTTCGCGCCGGCTTCGCTAAATTGATAGATGACCTTGGCGCCATGCGCGACGGCGGCCGAGACAACCATATTGTCCTTGACGATGATGGTATCTTCAGACGTCGCGTCAACTACGGTGTCGCCCTTATGGATGATGAAGGTGTCGGCACCGGCGCCGCCCGTCATCTTGGTCCGGCGGGTGGCACTGCCTTCATCATCGCTGATCAAGGTGTCGTTGCCATCGCCACCCATGATATGCGCGCCCTTGGCGCTTTTATCGGTAATCACATCATTTCCGCCAGCGCCATTGACGACGCTGCCGCTTTTCGTGACATCAATAACCTCATCGAGGCCTGTGCCCGTGAAATTGCCGTAATTCTGCGAGGAGACGGTCAGATAGAACCTGATCTTCGCACCGTTAAAGGCGCCATCAAAAGAACGGACAATGGCGGCATAGCTTGCAGTCGTCACGGGATCTGCGATGTAAATGCTGACGATGTCGTCCGAGCTCACATCGATGAGTGTGGCTGAAATTTGGCCCTTGCCGCCAATCTGCCCTGTATAATCCACAGCGAATAGGTCACGACCTGCGCCGCCGTAGAAATAATAAGGGCCGGTGGCTTCTGTATAGAGCTCGTTATTGCCAGACCCGCCAATAAAGACGCGCGGGCCCTCCCCATAATTGGGGTTAAATCCACCCGAATTTGAGAAATAAAGGCCCGGGTCCAGAAACGCTTCTCCGTTGATAGTATTAAGCGAAACGGAGGGCAGATGGGCGCCCTTGACTGTCAGCACCGAGGTGTCCGGCGCATACCACATGGCCCTGCTGAGCTTGCCTGCAAGGCTGGCGGTCAGCGCGATCGACAATTGATTATAAGGCATTTAATCCTCCTGATGAATATTCGGCTGACTCAATGGTCCCGCGCCTCAGCCCAGCACGCTTCGGTAGCTAATGTCGGCATTCATTCTGAACTGGCCCGGCGACAGACTGCTCAGCGGGGTCGAAGCCGAAGTTGCCATCATTTGCTTCCTCGGCATTAAAACCCCTGCGAACAGCTGCCGCCCGACAATCAGGCCGGCTCTGACGCAGCGGCTATCGCAACAAGATTTTAAAAACGCGGTAAGGAGGCTGGTTAACGGCCGGCCTGACCAAGATTATTGGCCAAGAAGTCTGGAATTTGCCCGCCGCGGCACGACAAAATCATTTTGCCAGAGCGGCCAAAGCCGCTAGGCGCAGCGCCATGTCGCTTGACCAAGACCTTGAGGACCTCGTCCACGATCATGTGTATCTGGGTGCCGCGCATGACGAGAATGCGCGCAAGACCCTGGCCGTGGTGCTGCTGACGACTATTATGATGCTGGCAGAGATTGTTGCCGGCCTGTCGTTCAATTCCATGGCGCTTTTGGCAGATGGCGTGCACATGGCCACCCATGCCGGGGCGCTTGGCATTGCCGCGCTCGCTTATGCCTATGCCAAGAAGCACGCCCATAGCCGCCGCTATAGTTTTGGGACAGGCAAGGTAGGGGATTTGGCGGGCTTCGCTTCCGCGCTGTTTCTAGGTCTGGTTTCCATTGGCATCGTCGTGGAATCGGTCCAACGGCTGCTCAATCCGGCTCCGGTTGCCTTTACAGAGGCAACCCTGATTGCGGTGCTTGGTCTTGGCGTAAACCTTGTGAGCGCCTGGCTCTTGGGGGCTGACCATCATCATGGGCATGGGGACGACCATCACAGCCGCCCTTATGGCCATAGCCACGATCACCATCACCACGATCATCACCATCATCACGACAATAATTTCCGGTCCGCTTATGTGCATGTGCTGGCCGATGCGCTGACATCGGTTTTGGCCATCTTCGCCCTTTTGGGTGGGCGCTATTTTGGCTGGGTCTGGCTTGACCCGGTCATGGGCATGGTGGGTGCCGTTGTTATTGCGGCTTGGTCCGTTTCATTGCTGCGCGATACCGCTTCCGTTCTGCTAGATGCACATGAGCCCGCGCTTGAGGCCCGTGTCCGCGCGGCGGTGGAGGGACCAGGCGATGCCCGGATCACCGACCTGCACATATGGCGTGTCGGCCCGGGTGCGCACGCCGCGATTATTGCCGCCAAGGGCGTCACTGCCGAACAAGTGCGTGCGCGCCTGCGTGATATGTCAGCGATCGTCCATCTGACGGTGGAACATCAACTTTAATGCCTCAGGTTCAGGAGTAATTGGATGGAAGCGCTTTTGACGTCGGCCGCGGTGGTCGCGCTTGCGGAAATTGGCGACAAGACGCAGCTGCTCGCCATCGTTCTCGCCACCCGCTTCAACCGGCCTCTGCCGATTATCGCCGGGATATTTGTGGCGACGATTGCCAACCATTTTCTGGCCGCGCTTGTGGGGTCAGAAGTTGCCTCCGTGCTGGACAGCCTGTGGTTTCGTTATGCGGTAGCCATTTCCTTTCTGGCGATGGCCGCATGGACGCTCATTCCCGACAAGCTGGATGATGAAGATGAAAAACCCGCCCGTTTCGGCGCCTTTTTGACGACACTGATCGCGTTCTTCATCGTGGAAATCGGCGACAAAACGCAGGTCGCTACGGTGGCGCTCGGTGCCCGGTTCCATGATGTCATCGCCGTCACGACGGGGACCACCTTGGGCATGATGTTGGCCAATGTGCCGGCGGTCTTCTTGGGCAACAAGGTGCTCAATTATGCGCCGCTCAACTTGGTGCGGATCATCACGGCCGGGCTGTTCTTGGTGATCGGACTGTGGCTGCTCGCAGCCACCGCCGGGCTTATCTGACCGCGGGGGTGCTGGCTGCGCGCGCGCTTAGCACCTGCATCATTTATATCCCTCAAAGGTCACCAGCCCGTTGGTAAAGCCAACATCTATCGTGGCCACACCTTGCGACGACCGGTTGGTTGAGGGATTGGAGGCCGTCCAATCCGCGACAACGCTTAGCTTGCACGCGCCGTCCGGCTGACAATCTTCCTGGATACTATCCGGATGGATCCGCCATGTGCGGACCGGCCAGCGCGCCATGAATTTCGCCTTTTGATCGACAATCGTCTCCCTGGGCGTTTGCACCCCATAAAAGGTCACGCTGTCCGCGTAGAGATTGCGGACCGCCTCAATATCGTTGCTGGTGAGTACGGCGACATAATTCGCCAGCAAGGCGCGTGCATTACGGGTCGAAGGGGGCAGGGTGGTGGAGCCGCCACCCGGGCCGGAGGGCGTGGGCAGCGCCTCTGCCACTGGTCCGCTGTCAACGGGCGGTGCTTGGCGCGGTGAGGGGGCGTCACCTTGTGAATTCTCGGAACCCGGCAAAAGCGCAACATAGCTGATGATAAGGATCAGGACGAAAATGCCCGCCAGCGTCGCTGGGAGGGCGATGGCTGATTTTGGCGTTGCGGCCGGCGTGGCAGGCGATGTGTCAGTGCGCGCGGGCTGACCGGCTGCGGAACCTAGCAGCTCGCGCCACTGCGCCACGCGTTGTGGCCTGTTTTCTGGCCGGATCGCCAGCCCGGCATCTATCGCGCCAAGCATATTGGCCGGATAGCGCCCGGCAGGCCGCTGGGTCAGCGGGACCAGCCTGTCCTGCATGACCCTATCTGGCGCATCTTGAGGCTTTTCGCCCGTCGCGGCGTGGTAGAGCGTGGCCGAGAGGCCATAAATGTCGGTCCAGGCGCCTTGCTTTCCTTTGGTCGAATATTGCTCAAAGGCGGCATAATGGGCCGTGGCCAGTGAGGTCATCGATCGGCTGTGGCTGACAAAGGCTTGGCGTGCGGCTCCAAAATCAAGAAGGACGGGACTGCCATCTGCCCGGATAAAGATGTTGGCCGGCTTGATATCACGGTGCATCACGCCCGCATCGTGAACATGCTCTAGGCCATCGAGCAACGCCAGAAACACGCGTTCCAATAGCTTTGGAGCCAGCGGAGCGTCGCGCGTAATCACGGCATCCAGCGGTTCGCCCTCGCAAAAGTCCATCACGATATAAGAGGTGCCGTTCGCCTCAAACAATCTGCGCACCGCGATGATATTGGGGTGGCTAAACCGCGCCAAGGTGCGGGCTTCTTCCCGAAAACGGGCGAGGCCCCAGGCAAAATTATCATGATCTTCTTGCTTGCCGGAGGGCAGAACCATCCTCGTGCTATCGCGCACGGCAAACTCCCGCGGGAAATATTCTTTAATGGCGACCCGTTGATCAAGCGACAGGTCCGTTGCCAGATAAGTGATCCCAAATCCGCCCTGACCAAGCACCTGATCCAACCGATAATCGGTTAACATCGTGCCAGCCGGCAAGGTTCTCCAATCAGACGTCAATGATCCCACCCCATTTGATCAAAGCCAATATTTCATGAATGGGCGCGCTTTACGACCAGCGCAAGATCGTGAGGATTTAATATCTGGGAAGCGAGAGCGTTTTTACTCAAATCGCAAATTGATTGATTGTCGATATCGGCGCGGCTTTGAAGCAATCGGCGCAGGTGTGGCGGACAGGGTGGGATTCGAACCCACGGTGGGCTTGCACCCACGCTGGTTTTCAAGACCAGAGCCTTAAACCACTCGGCCACCTGTCCCGCTGCGAGGTGCCTTAGCCGCGGGGCGGGGTTTGGTGCAAGCGCTCTGGTCGCAAGGCTTGCAATCCTGATCCGCTATGGCAGGGTCTGACGATGAACCGCGCTGCATTTCAAATCCTTACTTGGTCCTTCTTGGTAGCGGCAGCGGCGTGTGTGCCGATCTTGCCCTTTACCGGGACCGCCGTAGCTCAGGCGCAGAGCCCCGTTGCGGAGGCGGATTCGGGCTTTCGTGCCTTTGCGCAAGAGCTTAAGGCGCGAGCCGCAGCACAGGGCATTTCCAGTTCTACTCTGGATGCGGTGATCCCTTCGCTGACTTACCAACCGCGCGTTATCGCGCTTGATCGGTCACAGCCTGGCGGACCGCCCAATGGCCCTATTCCCAAATTTGCGCCCTATCGGGCGACGCATGTGGATGCGGCCCGCATCAACCGGGGCAGGGCGCGCTATGTCGCGCTCCGGCCATTGCTGCAACGCGTTGAGCAGGAAACCGGCGTGCCGGAATCCATCATGCTGGCAATTTATGGGCATGAGACCAATTATGGTGCCTATTCCGGCGGCTTTGATTTGCTGGACGCCTTGGCAACCCTTGCCTTTGAAGGGCGCCGTCGCGACCTGTTTGCCGATGAATTCATCGCCACGCTGCGGATGATGGACATGGGTTTTGCTCGCTCCCAGCTGCGCGGCAGCTGGGCCGGCGCCACGGGTTATCCGCAATTTCTCCCTTCGGTCTATCTGCGCGTGGCCCGCGATGGGGATGGAGATGGCCGTGCGGATATCTGGCGCAGCGAAGCGGATGCGCTGGCGTCGATCGCCAATTATTTTGCCAATGCGGGCTGGCGTCCGGGCCAGCCCTGGGGTGTACCCGCCGCGCTTCCCGATCGGCTCGACTGGGCCAGCCTTGAGCCGCAAGTGGTATCGCCCAATTGTCCGCGCGTGCACAATCGCCACAGCCGCTGGAAAACCGTGGCCGAATGGGCCGCCCTTGGCGTGCGCCCAACGCGCGCTGGGTTGGAAGCCGGCGATCTTGTCTCGCTGTTCCAGCCCGATGGGCCGGGAACACCCGCTTGGCTGTTAACCGGAAATTACCGGGTTATCCTCGATTATAACTGCTCGAACTTCTACGCACTTTCTGTGGGATTGTTGGCCGATGCAGTGGAAACGGGGACGGGCAGCTAGCTGGAGCGCTTTGGGGCTGATCCTTGGGGGATGTGCTGCGGCCCTCCCGCGCACAGTGCAGGATAATCCGCCCGAGATACCGCTTCGGCGTGATCATCTGGGTCCTTCGGCCGCAGAGCCAGAGCAGCGCTTACCCATTCCCAACCCGGATAAGACAGCCCGGTCTGTGACATCCTATGATGAGGTGATGGCGCTGCGCTGGGGGGCAGATGAGGGGGCAGATATTGGCCTTGCCCATCCTGTCCTGCCGGTGCCCAGCTATGTTGAGGTGACGCGGCTCGATACAGGCAAGACCATTCTTGTCCGAGTGGCGCGTCGTGCCGATCCGAACCAACCGGCCCTAGGACAATTGTCGTCCGCGGCGGCGCACCTCTTGGCATTGGACGATAAGGGGGAGGCAGCCTTCCGGGTTCGGCGGGTTAACCCTACCGATCAGGACAAAGAAGCCCTGCGACTTGGCCAGAGCGCCACGCCAAGGCTGGATACGCCAGATATGCTTTTGATCGTTCTGCGCAAAAAGGCTGCTGCGCTCTCCTATAGTTCAGGTCCAACGGCGCCTTTGAGCCGCCCGGCCCGCCTTCATCCACAGCAAAATTCAGCAAAGATTCCTGCCGCCAGCGCGTCCAAAGCGGCGCAAAGGGACGGGGCACCAAGCCAAGAATCTGGACCAGATCAGGGCCCCTGGTTTGTCCAGATTGCCGCGCTTTCCAGCGCGGATCGCGCCCGGCAACTGGCGACCGAGCAGGGTGGAAAAATCACCCCCGCAAATGGACTTTTTCGCGTGCGGACAGGCCCCTATGCCAGCCGCGATGCGGCTCGCGCCGCGCTTGGCCGCCTGTCGTCGAAAGGCTATCCAGACGCTCGTATAACGCGCTGAGTCGCCTTTTCGGGAAGATTTGATGAAGAATGTGTTGATCGCCGCCGCGTTGCTGTTCGGGGCGGCTGCGCCCGCTTATGCGGCGGCCCCGCCTTTTGAGACAGAGGCTCCGGTTGCCTATATGGTCGATCTGTCGTCGGGCGCCGTCCTTTATGCCAAGGACGCAGACCGCCGGATGCCGCCGGCTTCTATGGCCAAGATGATGACGGCACACATCGTGTTCGACATGCTCAAAAAAGGCGAATTGAAGCTTGATCAAAAGTTCAAGGTTCGCCCCGAAACCTGGAAGAAATGGCATGGTTCGGCAGCTGGCTCGACGATGTTTCTTTCTCCCGATGAAGAGGTGAGCGTTGAAAATCTGCTGCACGGCGTTGTCACCCTGTCGGGCAATGATGCGTGTGTCGTGCTGGCCGAGGGCATTGCCGGCACCGAAGAAGCCTTTGTCGCCCGCATGAATGCCGAAGCCAAGCGGATTGGCATGACGAAAAGCCAGTTTGGCACCTCCAATGGCTGGCCTGATGAAGGCCGCACGCAAGTCACCGCGCGCGACCTAGCCACGCTTGCGGTGAACACGCTCCAGAATTATCCCGACCTCTATCGCAAATTCTACCAGCAGAAAGAGTTTCGCTGGGGCAAGACGATGGGCAAGGGCGAAGATATCGTGCAGGCCAACCGCAATCCGATTTTGGGCCGCGTGCCGGGCGCGGATGGCCTGAAAACTGGCCATACGGCGGAAGCGGGCTATGGCTTTACCGGCTCGGCCGAACAAAATGGACGGCGGCTGGTCATGGTTGTCGCCGGGCTTGGCAGCTTTAATGCCCGCGCGACTGAATCTGTGAAATTCATGGATTGGGGGTTCAAGGCATGGTCGGTAAAGCCTTTGTTCGCCAAAGGCGCTGAAGTTGAAAAAATTGAAATTTCAGGCGGCTATCCATCCAAGATCGCGCTGATTGCACCGCAACAGATCAACGTGACCTATCCGGGTGGAACGGCCAGCCCGCATTATACAACGGCGGTGCGCCCTATTGGCTCACTTGAAGCGCCCATCACCAAGGGCCAGCATATTGCCGATCTGGTTATCACCACGCCCGATGCCCCGCCCGGCATTGTCCCGCTTGTCGCCGGGGAAGATGTTCAGCAGGCGGGCTTTTTCAAGCGCCTCTGGCTCGCTTTCCTGTCGATATTTGGGCTTTAGTTCATGCAGGGGCGCTTCATCACGCTGGAAGGCGGGGAGGGGGTTGGTAAATCGACCCAGCTCCGGCTTTTGGCAGAAGCGCTGGAAGCGCGCGGCAAGACGGTGGTGACAACGCGCGAACCCGGCGGCACCGAGGGCGCAGAGGCCATTCGCGGCCTGCTGCTTTCCGGGGGTCAGGACCGCTGGAATGACGCAACCGAAGCCTTGCTCTTTGCCGCCGCGCGGGCCGACCATGTCGCCAAGCTGATCCGTCCGGCGCTGGAGCGGGGGGACTGGGTGCTGTGCGACCGGTTTGTCGATTCAACCCGCGCTTATCAGGGAGGCGCGGGCGGCCTGGAGGATGCCGATATATTGGCGCTTCACAACATCGGCAGCGCGGGCCTGATGCCGGATCGGACGCTGTTGTTGGATTTGCCCGTTGCTGAAGGCGCGCGCCGGGCTGCCGCGCGATCGGGCACGGCAGACCGTATGGGCGCCAAACCCGCCGCTTATTATGAGCGGGTCGCCGCCCGCTTTCGCGCGCTGGCCGAGGCAGAGCCCAAGCGCTTTCGGCTAGTGCCTGCCGAAGGGGCGCCCAACGACGTTTCCGCTCGCCTCCTTGCGGCCCTTGAGGATCTTATATGAGCCTGATCCTTGGACAGGAGAAGGCGATCACGGCGTTTCGCGCGGCTATGCAAAGTGGTCGGCTTCACCATGCCTGGCTTTTGACCGGGCCGGAAGGGGTGGGCAAGTTTACGACGGCGCTGCAATGCGCGCGGCGTCTTCTTGCAGAGGGCGCAGGGTTATCGCCGGATACGCCTGGACTTGATGTCCCCTTTTCAAACCCGGTTGCACGCCTGCTTGAGGCGGGAAGCCATCCTGATTTTGTCCGGATTGAGCGATTGCCGAGCGATGATAAACTGGCAGCCAAGCCGCCGGTTGATTGGCCGGCAGATGCCGAACGTGCCCGCAGCATCAAGGTTGGGCAAATCCGAGACCTTAATGGCCTGTTTGCAACCAAGCCTTCGCTCTCTGCACGGCGCGTGGTGGTTATCGACGATGCCGATGCGCTTGAAATTTCAGCCGCAAACGCGCTGTTGAAGCGTCTGGAAGAGCCGCCTCCGGGCACGATTTTCCTGCTTGTTGCGCAAAGCGCGGGGCGGTTGCTTCCCACCATCCGGTCGCGCTGCCGTGTCCTTCGTTTTGATCCCTTATCGCCCGCGCAGCTTCAGGCAGTGCTTCAAGCGCACCTGCCAGATGCGGCGTCGGCAGAACTGGCCGCCTTGGTGCAAATTGGTGCCGGGTCGCCGGGGCGGGCGCTGCGTTTTGCCGGTCTGGATATGGCCGCGCTGGATAGCGTGCTGGACCGGCTGCTTCGCGAAGGAGACGCCGGCAGCGGCCTGCGGCTGGCGCTGGCTGCGCAATTGAGCGGGAAAGCCGCGCAACCCCGTTACGAAGCCTTTTTACAGCGCGTTCCGGCCTTTCTGGCAGAAGCAGCCCGGCAGCGGCAGGGTGACGCATTGGGCCAGGCGCTGATCCAATGGGAAAATGCCCGCAAACTCGCCGGTCAGGCGATTTCCACGTCGCTGGATGTCCAGAACACCGTTTTTAGCCTCGCCTCTATGGTCGCGGCGCTTGCTCCGGGCGGCACATCCGCTAAAGCCTGACGCATGTCTGGCGAACCCTTTTATATCACCACCGCAATTGCCTATCCCAATGGGCGTCCGCATATCGGCCATGCTTATGAAGCGATAGCGACCGATGCGATTGCACGTTTCCAGCGCCTTATGGGCCGCGATGTCCGTCTGGTGACGGGAACCGACGAGCATGGCCTGAAAATGGTCCAGACGGCGCGCAATGCGGGCCGCGACACTCTGGCCTTTGCAGATGAAATGTCATCTTATTTCAAAGAGATGTGCGATACTCTCTCCATCTCTTATGATCGCTTTTGCCGCACGACGGAAGCTGATCATAAAAAGGCCAGCACCGCCTTGTGGGAAGCGATGGCCGCTAACGATGATCTGTATCTGGATCGCTATGAAGGCTGGTATTCCGTCCGCGACGAAGCCTTTTACGACGAAAGCGAGCTGGTTGAGGGGGAAGGGGGCGTTCGGCTCTCGCCGCAAGGCACGCCGGTGGAATGGACAACCGAAGAAACCTGGTTCTTCCGCTTGTCGAAATATCAGGAACATCTGCTCAAGCTCTACCGCGATCATCCGGATTTTATTCGCCCGGAAAGCCGTCGCAACGAAGTGCTGCGCTTTGTTGAAGGCGGCCTGAAGGATCTGAGCGTGTCGCGGACCAGCTTTGACTGGGGCGTGCCGGTGCCCGGATCTCCGGGGCATGTCATGTATGTCTGGGTCGATGCGCTGACGACCTATCTGACCGGCATCGGCTACCCGAATAAAATGGAAGATTTCAGCCGTTTCTGGCCGGCAGACGTACATATTATCGGCAAAGACATTGTCCGCTTCCACACCGTTTATTGGCCCGCTTTTTTGATGTCCGCGAACTTGCCTTTGCCCAAGCAGGTCTTCGGTCATGGCTTTTTGCTCAGCCGGGGCGAAAAAATGTCCAAGTCGCTCGGCAATGTTGTCGATCCGATGGACCTTGCGCGCCATTTTGGGGTGGATGCGTTGCGCTATTTCTTCCTACGCGAAGTCAGCTTCGGTCAAGATGGCAGCTACAGCCCAGAGGCCATTGTCACGCGCGTCAATGCAGAACTGGCAAACAGCTACGGCAATCTCGCGCAAAGAACATTATCTTTTATTTTCAAGAATTTAGATGGTGAACTTCCAACCGAAGGAAACGAGCAGACGGAAGATGCGGCGCTGCTGGCGCAAGTGCGCGATATCTGCGCAAACGACGTCCCGCGCGATTTTTCCGCCTTTGCCTTCTCCCAAGGCTTGGACAATTGGATGCGCGCCGTCTTTGCCTGCAACCAATATATCGATGCCCAAGCGCCCTGGGCTCTGCGTAAGACCGATCCTGCCCGCATGGCCGCCGTTCTGCGCACCTTGGTCAAGGCGATCCGCGATCTGACGCTTGCCATCCAGCCGATCATCCCGACATCCGCCGGCAAAATGCTAGACCAGCTCGGCATTCCGTCCAGCGGACGCGATTATGCCGCGCTGGCTGACCTTGATTGGTATGATCGACTGACAGGCAGCGGTTTCCGCCTGGCCGCCCCGGCACCGCTTTTCCCGCGGCTAGAAGTGCCAACAGACGCCGAGGCCTGATGTTCGTCGATAGCCATTGCCATTTGAACTATAAGGGCCTGATTGAAGATCAGGATGCTGTGCTGGCGCGGGCAGCTGAGGCCGGCGTGTCCGGAATGCTGAACATCTCTACGCGGCGCAGTGAATGGGAAGCCATTCTGGCAACGGCAGAAAAAGCCCCGCATATCTGGGCCTCCATCGGCATCCACCCGCATGAGGCGGATTCTCATGGCGATGTCGATCAAGCCACGCTCGTCGCTGCGGCCGCACATCCCAAGGTAATTGGCATCGGTGAAACCGGGCTCGACTATTTCTACGATCATAGCGACCGGGATCAGCAGCGCCGCAGCTTTCGCGCTCATATCGCCGCCGCGCGCGAAACAGGCCTGCCGCTGATCGTCCACACCCGCGATGCCGAGGCGGATACGGCCGACATCTTGCATGCGGAAATGGGGAAGGGGGCCTTTCCCGGCGTTATCCACTGCTTCACAGCCAGTGCAGAATTTGCCGATATCGCATTGAAATTAGGTCTATTTATATCAATTTCCGGCATTGTGACTTTCAAAAACGCAGCGGATTTGCGCGCAACCGCCGCGACCATCCCTGAAGATCGGCTGCTGATTGAAACCGATGCGCCGTTTCTGGCGCCCGTGCCGCATCGCGGCAAAAGCTGCGAGCCGGCCTTTGTGGCTGATACGGCCCGGTTTTTGGCGGAAGTCCGCGGTGTAAGTGTAGACGAGCTCGCCGCGCAGACCCGTGCCAATTTCTTCCGATTGTTCGGCAAGGCCAAAGCAGAATGACGGATCAGACGGGAAACGCGATCTATCTGATTTTGCTCTTGGTTTTAGTTGCCTCGAGCGTGCTCGCCCGGCGACTTCCTGTTTCCCAATTGATGCGCATGATCGTCTCTTGGGGTTTGATATTCCTCATCTTTTTTTCCGTATTTGCTTATCGGTCTGAATTTGGGATGATCTGGGAAAGATTGAAGGCAGAGGCTGGCGCGACGCCGGAAACCCGCCCGGATGGCAATGTGGTGATCCCCAAATCTCCCGATGGCCATTTCTACCTGACGGCCAGCGTAAATGGCGCACCTGTGCGCTTTCTGGTCGATAGCGGCGCCACCACCACGGCTTTGTCTGCCAAAGCGGCCGCGCGATCGAGCGTATATGCCGACCGCATGTCTTTTCCGGCCACGGTGATGACCGCCAATGGTCCTATCGAGGTCCTGCGCGCGCGCATTGCAGATTTTCAGGTTGGGCCCATCGGCCGAAAAGATTTGCCAGTCCATGTGTCAGATAGGATGGGCGAAACCAATCTTCTGGGCATGAACTTCTTGTCGACCTTGTCAGGTTGGCGGATCGAAGGCGATCGGCTCATTTTGACGCCCTGATCAAAAATCGCGGAAAACGGGCGTGAGGGGGCTTATACGCACCTCAATATCAATCTGTATTTTACATAATATATATTATCGGGTTTGTGGAAATAAATGAAAGGGCGGCTAAATTCGGCCGCCCTCTCGTCACCTGGTCTGTTGAAAGATCAGAAAGCGTCTACCGCCAGAGCCATGACCGTTTCGGCGCCCGCTTCCAGCTTGCGACGAAGGGATAAGGTGTCCGGCATCACCCGCGCTGCATAAAAACGCGCAGTGACCAGCTTCGCATTCAAAAACTCGGTATCCGTTGCGCCGTCTGATAGCGCCTTGTCTGCGGCCACGGCCATGCGCAGCCACATCAGGCCGATCGCCACGACACCCATCAGGTGCATATAGGCAGTTGATCCGGCACCCGCCTGATCGGGATTGGTCATCGCGTTGGCCATCAGCCACATCGTACTGGCCTGCAAATCGCCCAGCGCAGCTTCAAGCGCGGTTGCAATTTCCGCCGTGGCCGGATTGGCCTTGGCGGCTGCGGCTTCGTTGGCGACAATGCCAAAAAAGGCCTGAACGCCTCGGCCGCCATGCGCGGGCAATTTGCGTCCAACAAGATCAAGCGCCTGAATACCATTGGCACCTTCGTAGATCATCGCAATCCGCGCATCGCGGACATATTGGCTCATGCCCCATTCTTCGACATAGCCGTGGCCGCCAAAGACCTGCTGCATATTGGTGCAAACTTCATAGCCTTTGTCGGACCCATAGCCCTTGATGACGGGCGTCAAGAGCGACAGCAGATCGTCTGCCAGCTGCCGATCTTCCGCGGTCGCTGCCTTGTGCGCCAGATCAGACTGGATGCCGCCCCACAGGCACAAGGCCCGCATGCCTTCGGTAAAGGCCTTCGCCTCCATCAGCATGCGACGAATATCGGGGTGAACAAAAAGCGTATCGGCCTTTTCAGCCGGGTCTTTGGCCCCCGTCAGCGACCGGCCCTGGCGGCGATCCTTGGCATATTGGACAGCATTTTGATACGCGGCTTCGGCCTGTGCCAAGCCCTGTACGCCGACACCGAGACGGGCGATGTTCATCATCACGAACATGCCGGCAAGGCCCTTATTTTCCTCACCAACGAGGAAGCCCTTGGCGCCATCATAGTTCATCACGCAGGTGGCGCTGCCGCGAATGCCCATTTTATGCTCAAGCGCACCGCAGGAAACCGCGTTCTTTTCGCCCAACGACCCGTCGGCATTCACCAGATATTTGGGCACGATAAACAGCGAAATACCCTTGGTGCTATCAGGTGCACCCGGCGTTTTTGCGAGCACGAGATGGACAATATTCTCCGTCAGATCCTGGTCGCCGCCTGAGATGAAAATCTTGGTGCCGGTGATGCTGTAACTGCCATCGGCCTGCGGCTCGGCGCGGGTACGGATCAGCCCCAAATCGGTGCCGCATTGCGGCTCCGTCAGGTTCATCGTGCCCGCCCAATCGCCCGAGACGATTTTTGGCACATAGGTTTGCTTCTGTTCCTCCGTCCCGGCAACGAGGATCGCAGAAACAGCCGCGCCGGCCAGTCCCGGATACATGGCGAAAGCCTGATTGGCCGATGCTTGAAATTCTTCCATTGCGATGTTGATCACATGGGGAAGCCCCTGCCCGCCAAATTCTGGCGGCGCGCCCAATGTGGTCCAGCCCGCCGCCGCATAGGCCTTATAGGCGTCGGGAAAGCCTTTGGGCGTTGTCACCCGGCCATCGGGATGGCGCGTGCAGCCTTCTTCGTCGCCCGAGCGGTTAAGCGGGAAGAGAACATCCGCCATAAACTTGCCGCCCTCTTCTAAAATGGCGTTCACCATATCGGGGGTGGCATTTTCAAAGCCGGGGAGATTGGCATAGCGATCCAGCCCGATCACATGGTCGAGCACGAAGCGGACATCACGAACGGGCGCAACATATTGCGGCATCGGGGTTCCTTTCGATCTTCAGGCCCGGCAGCGCGCCGGGGAATAGTCAGGCGTCGAGCGCAGGATCGGCCTTTTTCACAACATCGATGAAGCGGGCCAATTCTTCGATATGCGCATCAATATCCACGCGCTGCCGCTTGAGCAGGGCAATACGGGATTCGCATTTCTCGATCGTCACCTGACGCTGCGTTTGGCGATCATCCCCAATGTCATAAAGGTCGATCATTTCGCGGATTTCAGACAGGCTGAATCCCACCCGTTTGGCGCGCAAAATCCAGGCGAGCCGCGCCCGGTCCCGCTTGGTGTAGACCCGCGTCAGCCCCCGACGGATGGGCGAAATAAGCCCCTCATCCTCGTAAAAACGCAGCGCGCGCGGCGTAACATCAAATTCTTCCGATAAATCGGAAATGGAATATTGGTGGCGGTCGCGCGGATCGGCGATCTCAACGGTGGCACTCGACATAGATCAATCCTACTTTACGTTCACGTAAAGTCAACTGCCTCTTCCGTGCAAAACATTAGGCGCGAACAAGGCCCCCGCCCTCGATAATGCGATAAAAACAGGTGTCTGCACCTGTGTGACAGGCCGGGCCATCGGGCCGACACAGTAGCCAAATTGCGTCTTGGTCACAGTCCATGCGCGCTTCAACCACGTGCAGAACATTGCCGCTGGATTCGCCTTTGGTCCAAAGCGATTGGCGGCTGCGCGACCAGAAAGTGGCCTTGTTGGTGGCAAGCGATGCGGCAAGCGCATCGGCATTCATATGCGCGACCATCAGCACCCGCCCCGACTCGGCATCCGTGCAGACTGCCGTGATCAAGCCATTGGCATCAAATTTTGGGTCCAGCGTCAGGCCGGTT
>JBJTNW010000007.1:0-141973 GCA_046074265.1 Chakrabartia sp. | reverse complement strand
TTCAACGATGTTCAGCGACACGTCGCCCGTTGTCATCGCAGCCAGCGTCTTGCGCAGCTTTTCGATGTCGGCGCCCTTCTTGCCGATGATCACGCCAGGGCGTGCGGCATAGATGGAGATGCGGCAGGTCTTGGCCGGACGCTCGATGACCACCTTGGAGATCGCGGCCTGCGGCAGCGTCTTCATGATGTACTTGCGCAGCTTCAGGTCGTCCAGGAGGAGACGGCCATAGTCGGCGCCATCGGCGTACCAGCGGCTGTCCCAGGTCCGGTTGATCTGGAGGCGAAGGCCGATCGGATTGCTCTTCTGACCCATGGCTTATGCTTCCTCTTGCACTTCGCGGACAACCACGCGCAGGCGGCTGAACGGCTTGACGATGCGCGTCGAACGACCACGGGCACGGGTCGCAAAGCGCTTCATCGCCAGCGACTTGCCAACGCTCGCTTCGCTGACGACCAATGCGTCAACATCGAGATTGTGGTTGTTCTCGGCATTGGCGATCGCGGACGCGAGCACCTTGCGGACGTCCACGGCCATCGCCTTGGTCGAGAATTGCAGGATGTTCAGCGCGTCGCCAGCCTTCTTGCCACGGATCAGGCCCGCAACAAGGTTCAGCTTATAGGCGGAGCCACGGATCATCGTGCCGACCGCGAGCGCTTCCTTGTCGCCTACGCGACGGGGAGATGCGGGTTTCGACATCAGCGCTTGCCCTTCTTGTCAGCGGCGTGGCCCGGGAAAGTGCGCGTGGGCGCAAATTCGCCAAGCTTCATGCCGACCATGTCCTCGTTAACGAGAACCGGGATGAACTTGCGGCCATTATAGACGTTGAACGTCAGGCCAACGAACTGAGGAAGGATCGTCGAGCGACGCGACCAAGTCTTGATCGGGCCGGCACGCGTGCCAGCTTCCGCAGCGGCTTCTGCCTTTTTCAGCAGGTGCAGGTCTACAAAAGGACCTTTCCAGACGGAACGGGCCATGGCTTACCTCTTCTTCTTCGCGTGACGCGACCGGATGATCATCTTGTCCGTCGCCTTGTTGGAACGCGTGCGCGCACCCTTGGTCGGCTTGCCCCACGGGGTCACCGGATGGCGGCCACCCGAGGTGCGGCCTTCACCACCACCGTGCGGGTGGTCGACCGGGTTCTTGGCGACACCGCGCGTCAGCGGACGCTTGCCCAGCCAGCGGTTGCGGCCGGCCTTTGCAAGGTTGGTGTTGCCATTGTCGGGGTTCGACACGGCGCCCACAGTGCCCATGCAATCGGCGCGCAGATAACGCTGCTCACCCGAATTGAGGCGCACGATGACCATGCCGCGGTCACGACCGACAACCTGCACATAGGTGCCTGCCGAACGAGCGATCTGCCCGCCCTTGCCCGGCTTCATTTCCACGTTGTGGACAATGGTGCCGACCGGCATTTGGCCGAGTTCCATGGCATTACCCGGCTTCACGTCGGTCTTCTTGCCGGCGACAACCTTGTCGCCCGCCGCCAGACGCTGCGGCGCCAGGATATAAGCCAGCTCGCCATCGTCATATTTGACGAGCGCGATGAAGGCGGTGCGGTTGGGGTCATATTCCAGACGCTCGACCGTCGCTTCCACGTCCCATTTGCGACGCTTGAAGTCGATGATGCGATACCGCTGCTTGTGGCCACCGGCGATACCGCGCGAGGTCACATGGCCCTTGTTGTTGCGGCCGCCCGTCTTGCGCTTGCCTTCGGTCAAGGCCTTGACAGGCTTGCCCTTGTGCAGCGCGGAGCGGTCAACCAGGATCAGGCCACGGCGGGCCGGGCTGGTCGGGTTATAATGCTTCAGTGCCATGGTTCTCAGATCCCCGTGGTCACGTCGATCGACTGGCCTTCAGCCAGCGTCACAATCGCTTTCTTGAAGTCCGAGCGACGGTAGGCTTCACCCTTCCAGCGCTTGGTCTTACCCTTTTGAACGATGGTGTTCACGCCCGTCACCTTGACGTCGAAGAGGGCTTCAACGGCCGCCTTGATCTGCGGCTTGGTGGCGTCGTTGGCGACACGGAACACAACCGCGTTCTGTTCGCTTGCCATCGTCGACTTTTCGGTGATGTGGGGCGCGAGCACCACGTCATAGTGGCGAATATCCGCCTGCTTCTTAGCCATTGAACCGCGCCTCCAGCTTTTCAACGCCCGCGCGGGTCAGGACCAGCGTGTCATGGCGCAGGATGTCGTACACATTGGCACCGATGGCCGGCAACACGTCGACGCCCGGGATGTTCTGCGTCGCAAGCGCGAAGCTCGTTTCCACATTTTCACCGTCGATGACGAGGGCCGTCTTGCCAAAGCCGAGCTTGTTGAGCGTGCCCACCAGCGCCTTGGTCTTGGCTTCCTTGACCGCGAGGTCTTCAAGCACGATCAGCGTGCCAGCCTTCGCCTTGGCGGAAAGCGCCATCTTGAGACCGAGCACCCGGATCTTCTTGTTCAGCGACGGGTTAAAGTCGCGAACGCGCGGACCATGGGCCTTACCACCGCCGATGAAGACGGGCGCACGGCGATCGCCGTGACGTGCAGTACCACCGCCCTTTTGGCGACCGAACTTCTTACCCGTGCGGGCAACATCGGCGCGCTCACGAGCACCGCGAGCCGTGCCACGGGCCTTTTCGAGCTGCCAGGTGACAACGCGGTGCAGGATGTCGGCACGCGGCTCGAGGCCGAATACGTCGTCCGCGAGATCAATGTCGCCCTTGGCCTTGGCGTCGAGGGTCTGAACCTTGAGCTTCATGGCTTAGCCCTCCTGGTTTTCAGCAGCTTCGGGCGCATCAGCGACCTCGGCCGGCGTTTCAGCGGGAGCTTCGACCGGCGCGCCAGCGGAGCGAACCGCGGCGGGGTACGGAGCGTCGGCGGGACGCGACACCTTTACGGAGTCGACAACGGTCAGCCACGTGCCCTTGGCACCCGGCACCGAACCGCGCACGAACAACAGACCACGTTCCACATCCGTGAGGACGATTTCGAGGTTCTGCTGGGTGCGCTGGCGGTCGCCCATATGGCCGGCCATCTTCTTGTTCTTGAAAACCTTGCCCGGATCCTGGCGGTTACCGGTCGAGCCGTGCGAACGGTGCGAGACCGATACACCGTGCGTCGCGCGCAGACCACCGAAGCCCCAACGCTTCATGGCGCCTGCAAAGCCCTTACCCTGGGTATGGCCTGCAACGTCAACCAGCTGGCCAGCGACGAAGTGATCGGCTGCGATTTCAGCGCCAACATCGACAAGCGCGTCTTCAGCCACACGGAATTCGACGAGGCGGGCCTTGGGCTCCACCTCGGCCTTCGCGAAATGGCCGCGCTGCGGTTTGGCAACATTCTTGGCCTTGGCCGCCCCAGCGCCCAGCTGCACCGCGACATAACCGTCACGATCCAGCGTCCGCTGCGAGACAACCTGGCAATTTTCCAGCGAAAGAACGGTAACGGGAACGTGACGGCCATCTTCCTTGAAGATGCGCGTCATGCCGACCTTCTTCGCGATCACGCCAGTGCGCATGATCCGTTTCTCCTTAACACAGAGGCCCACGGAGACCCATTCCCCGCGGGCATGTTCAACCCAAAAATGAAGTCACCCCGTCCGGGCTGGTATTCCGCGCGTTTCCGGGCGGAAAGACGGGGGACGCAGCCACATCACAAGGATGTGCGGTATCCCGAATCTCTAAGAGATGAGCGGCCTTAGGCCAGCTTGATCTCAACATCAACCCCTGCAGCCAAATCGAGCTTCATCAGCGCGTCGACGGTCTGGGGCGTGGGCTGCACGATATCGAGCAGCCGCTTGTAGGTACGGACCTCGAACTGCTCGCGCGACTTCTTGTCGACGTGCGGGCCGCGGTTGACCGTGAATTTCTCAATTCTCGTCGGGAGCGGAATGGGGCCCCGGATCAATGCGCCGGTGCGCTTGGCGGTATCTGCGATGTCGCCGGTTGCCTGGTCGAGCACACGATGGTCGAAAGCCTTAAGGCGAATGCGGATATTCTGCGTTTCCATGTCCGTTTACCGATGAGAAAGAGCCAAAACTGTAACAAACAAACCGCCCGATCCTCACAAGGAGAATCGGGCGGTTGAATGCGCTATATTACTTCGTGATCGAGGCCACAACCCCGGAGCCGACCGTACGGCCGCCTTCACGGATCGAGAAGCGGAGACCCTGCTCCATCGCGATCGGGGCAATGAGCTTCACGCCCAGCTGGACGTTGTCGCCCGGCATGACCATTTCCGTGCCTTCGGGAAGAATGACTTCACCGGTGACGTCGGTCGTGCGGAAGTAGAACTGCGGACGATAGTTCGCAAAGAACGGCGTGTGACGGCCGCCTTCTTCCTTCGACAGGACATACACTTCCGAGGTGAACTCGGTGTGCGGCGTGATCGAACCGGGCTTGCAGAGAACCTGGCCACGCTCAACTTCTTCACGGCCAACGCCGCGGATGAGAGCGCCGATGTTGTCGCCAGCTTCACCCTGATCGAGCAGCTTGCGGAACATTTCAACGCCGGTAACGACGGTCTTCTTGGTGTCCTTCAGGCCGACGATTTCAACTTCTTCGCCAACCTTCACAACGCCGGTTTCGACGCGGCCGGTCACAA
Organism: Chakrabartia sp.; assembly: GCA_046074265.1. Taxonomy (GTDB): domain Bacteria; phylum Pseudomonadota; class Alphaproteobacteria; order Sphingomonadales; family Sphingomonadaceae; genus Aquisediminimonas. The sequence goes on along the minus strand of JBJTNW010000007.1, from coordinate 137,382 downwards.
CCGTACCACGACCCGAGATCGAGAACACGTCTTCGATCGGCATCAGGAACGGCTTGTCGAGCGGACGAGCCGGCTGCGGGATCCAGCTGTCAACAGCGGCCATCAGCTTCAGAATGGCTTCGCGGCCGATTTCCGGGTTGGTGTCGTTGAGCGCGCAGGTCGCCGAACCCTGAATGACGGGGATGTTGTCGCCGTCAAAGTCATAGTTCGAGAGCAGTTCGCGGATTTCCATTTCGACGAGCTCGAGGATTTCGGGATCGTCAACAAGGTCAACCTTGTTCATGAACACGACGAGCTGCGGCACGCCAACCTGACGGGCGAGCAGGATGTGCTCACGGGTCTGCGGCATCGGGCCGTCGGTCGCCGAAACGACGAGAATGCCACCGTCCATCTGCGCGGCGCCGGTGATCATGTTCTTCACATAGTCAGCGTGGCCCGGGCAGTCGACGTGCGCATAGTGACGCGCGGCGGTTTCATATTCGACGTGCGCGGTCGAGATCGTGATCCCACGCTCGCGCTCTTCCGGCGCCTTGTCGATGTTGGCGAAGTCAACAGCAACACCGCCGTTGGTTTCAGCCAGAATCTTCGAGATGGCAGCCGTCAGCGACGTCTTGCCGTGGTCGACGTGACCGATGGTGCCGATGTTGCAGTGCGGCTTGGTCCGCTCAAATTTAGCCTTGGCCATTTTTATAACCCTCGTTCTTCGATTGGTTCAACGTTCGGATTGCGGGCGCTCGCCTGCGAAATCAGGCGGGCGCCATAATCCGTCTTTTACGATCAGGCAAGCTTTGCCTTCACCTCTTCCGCCACGTTCGCAGGAACTTCATCATAATGAGAGAACTGCATCGTGTACTGCGCGCGACCCTGAGTGAACGAACGCAGCTGGTTGACGTAGCCGAACATGTTCGCCAGCGGGACCATCGCCTCGACCGACTGCGCGTTGCCGCGGCTGTCAGTGCCCTGGATTTGACCACGGCGCGAGTTCATGTCGCCGATAACGTCACCCAGATAATCTTCCGGGGTGACGACTTCGACGCGCATGATCGGCTCGAGGAGCTTGATGCCGGCCTTTTGGGCGACTTCACGCATCGCAGCGCGACCCGTGATTTCGAACGCCAGCGCCGATGAGTCGACGTCGTGATAGGCGCCGTCATAAAGCAGGATTTCAAAGTCGATGATCGGGAAGCCGATGAGCTGGCCCGATTCGGCCGTTTCACGCATGCCCTTTTCAATCGCGGGGATATATTCCTTGGGAATGTTACCGCCCTTGATTTCGTCCTTGAAGACGATGCCCGAACCGCGCTCGCCCGGCGTGACCTTAACCTTCACGCGACCGAACTGACCGGTACCACCCGACTGCTTCTTGTGGGTGTAATCGACGTCGACGGACTTCGCGAGATATTCGCGATAGGCCACCTGCGGCGCACCAACATTGGCTTCGACCTTGAATTCGCGCTTCATGCGATCAACCAGGATTTCAAGGTGAAGTTCACCCATGCCCTTGATGATCGTCTGGCCCGATTCATGGTCGGTCGAAACGCGGAACGACGGATCTTCGGCAGCCAGACGATTGAGCGCGATGCCCATCTTTTCCTGGTCGGCCTTGGTCTTGGGTTCCACCGAAAGCTCGATAACGGGCTCGGGGAATTCCATACGCTCGAGAATGATCGGCTTGGCCGGGTCGCACAGCGTGTCGCCCGTCGTCGTTTCCTTCATGCCCGCAAGCGCCACAATGTCGCCAGCATAAGCGACATCAATGTCTTCACGCTCGTTCGCATGCATCAGGAGCATACGGCCGATCTTTTCCTTCTTGTCCTTCACCGAGTTCAGGTAGCTGCCCTTGGAGAGCGTGCCCGAATAGATGCGGCAGAAGGTGAGCGAACCGACAAACGGGTCGTTCATGATCTTGAACGCCAGCGCGCTGAACGGCGCGTCATCGGCGGTCGGACGGCTGTCCGGCTCTTCCGTGGCGGGGTTGATGCCCTGCACGTCTTCAATGTCGAGCGGCGACGGCAGATAATCGACAACGGCGTCGAGCAGCGGCTGCACGCCCTTGTTCTTGAACGCCGAGCCGCAGCACACGGGCACAAACGCCTGCGCCAGCGTGCCCTTGCGGATCAGCGCCTTCAGCGTCGGGACGTCCGGCTCATTGCCGTCAAGATAGGCTTCCATCGCGGCGTCGTCTTGCTCAACGGCCAGTTCGATCAGCTTTTCGCGATATTCGGCAGCCTGGTCCGCCATGTCGGCCGGAATTTCTTCGTAGAAGAATTCGGCGCCCAGCGCTTCGTTCTTCCAGATGATCGCGCGGTTTTCGACAAGATCAACCAGACCCTTGAGGCTGCTTTCAATGCCGATCGGCAAGTAAAGCACCGCCGGGGTCGCGCCGAGACGTTCGATGATCGACTTCACGCAGAATTCGAAGCTCGCGCCCGTGCGGTCCAGCTTGTTGATGAAGCACATCCGCGGAACCTTGTACTTGTCCGCCTGGCGCCACACCGTTTCCGACTGCGGCTCCACACCGGCAACGCCGTCAAAGCACGCAACCGCACCGTCGAGAACGCGCAGCGAACGCTCAACTTCAATCGTGAAGTCAACGTGGCCCGGCGTGTCGATGATGTTGATCCGGTGGCCTTTCCATTCGCAGGTCGTGGCAGCCGACGTGATCGTGATGCCGCGTTCCTGTTCCTGTTCCATCCAGTCCATCGTGGCGGCGCCTTCGTGCACTTCGCCAATTTTGTAGGACTTGCCGGTGTAATAAAGAATGCGCTCGGTCGTCGTGGTCTTACCCGCGTCGATGTGCGCCATGATACCGATGTTACGGTATTTCTCGAGAGGATGGCTGCGTGCCATGAGATGATCTCCGAAGGGTGGGGCGCCTCTAGGACGCCCCGATTGTTACAGCGCGATTACCAGCGGTAATGCGAGAAGGCGCGGTTGGCTTCCGCCATACGGTGCGTATCTTCGCGCTTCTTGACCGCGTTGCCACGATTGTTGGCGGCATCCATCAGCTCACCCGACAAGCGGGCAGCCATGGTGTTTTCCGAGCGGCTCCGCGCGGCCGAGATCAGCCAGCGAATGGCCAGCGCCTGAGCGCGTTCGGCACGCACTTCAACCGGAACCTGATAGGTCGCCCCACCAACGCGCCGCGAGCGGACTTCAATGCCCGGCTTCACATTGTTGAGCGCTTCATGGAACACGCCGAGCGGTTCCTTCTTGGCCTTGGCTTCGATCGATTCAAGGGCACCATAAACAATGCCTTCAGCAACCGACTTTTTCCCGTCAAGCATGACGGAGTTCATAAATTTCGACAGCACCACATCCCCAAATTTGGGGTCGGGCAGGATTTCCCGCTTCTCGGGACGACGACGACGAGCCATGTCAGCTTATCCTTCTTAAATTTCTTGCCGGCTTACTTCGGACGCTTCGCGCCGTACTTCGAACGGCTTTGCTTGCGGTCCTTCACACCCTGCGTGTCGAGCACGCCGCGGAGAACGTGGTAACGCACACCGGGAAGGTCGCGCACACGACCACCACGGATCAGCACCACCGAGTGCTCCTGAAGGTTGTGACCTTCGCCGGGGATGTAGCTGATGACTTCACGACCATTGGTCAGACGAATCTTCGCAACCTTGCGGAGCGCCGAGTTCGGCTTTTTCGGGGTCGTGGTGTACACGCGAGTGCAGACGCCGCGCTTTTGCGGGTTCTGTTCCATCGCGGGAACCTTGGATTTCACCTTTTGCGGTGCACGGCCCTTGCGGACCAGCTGATTAATTGTTGGCATGAAGCCCTTCACCTTTACGAAGTTACTCTGATGCACGGCACAGGCGTTCCCATGACGAAAACGCGAATCGGCCCCAAGGCAAATGCCCGGGACAAATCCCCGCACAAACAGTGTTCAAGCGCTATGTAATGCCCGAAATTCCTGGGGTTTGCGAGCGAAACTCACGCGCACCATTCCGGTCGGACGAGCGGGCACCTAACTGCCTCCACCGAAAAGGTCAATGGTGCGTGGCCGTTCGGGAGGCCGGTTTTCTCCCGCTTTACCCTCACCGCCAAGGCTTTCCATGCGCATCAGTTGCGATGGGAAGGGGGCGACCAAGCGAGACGCGGTTTTCCAATCTGCCGCCAGCCATGTCTCATAATCTTCAGGCTGAAGAACAAGCGGCATGGCCTTGGGGTGAACGCTTGCCACCAATGGATTGGGGTCAGTCGTTAAAAAGGCAAAGCTTGGAACTTCGCTATCGCGCCAGATGCCCGCAAAGGCAAAGACCGGTTGCGACGGCACCGAAAACCAATGTTGCGTCCGCGCCCCTGCCCGGCCGCCCCATTCTTGAAAGCTGGTAACGGGCACAAGGCAGCGCGACCCGACATAGCGCAAGGAGCCGATCCAGAACGGACTTTCGAGGTTGCGGATGTTGGTAACCGGCCGGTCGCCCTTGGGCGGAGGCGGCACGCCCCAAAGGCGCGGCACGACCGCGCGGACCCGATTATCCTGCCGAACGATCACGGGCGCGGGCTTGCCCGGCGCAACATAGCCGCCCGTCCACGGATCGCCGCCCACCTCTGCCCCAAATACATCGCCCAACACATTAGCAGGCACATCAAGGCGGTAGAGGTTGCACATGGCGCCCCTCTGCGATGCTGAACCAACGCGGTCAACTATTTGCGATATCAGCCTTTATCTATGTGCTTGCTGACTTCGGCCGTCATCTGGAACATCGATATGCGCTTCTTGCCGATCACCTTTGCCAGCGTTTCATCAGGCTCTATCTGTCGCTTGTCATCTTCGGCCTGCAACTTGTGGGCCTTGATATAATCCCACAGCTTTGCGGTAATTTCTGATCGCGCCATTGGCCCCTTGCCGACCACGGCCGCCAGATCCTCCGAATATCCGACTTTCATATTGAGCGCGTTATTGCGCCCGCCCGAAGCCGATGCGCCACCACGCTTGCCGCCCGCCGTCCCTGCCATGTACCATCCTCTCCACTGCCATCTGCCTGTTGTTTGACAACAGGGGACAGGCCCGGTTGTTCCGCATTTTCTACGCAAAACTGGCGTTTCCGAGCCTTAGCGGCCTGTGCGGGACAATCCAAAATGGAGAGGATGAGGCTTGCCGCCCGCGGGAGCAGGCCCAAAAAGGGTTCGTCGGGCCTGCCATCTGGCCCGATTGAACTTGGCGGAAGGCCGCCCCCCGTGCCTTCCGCCTTTTCCTAACTGGAACGCGCCTGCCCCGCGCCGCGCATCAAAAAGGCAATGAAAGCAAGGGTGAACAAGGCATCACCGGCCAGAACGGGCACCAGTTCCATCGGCTGGCGCCCGGCGACAACTGCTGGTACCATGATGGCGAGCACACCCAATTTGCCGATCACGCCCGTCCACAAAATCGGGCCGAACCGAACCGGAAAACGTGAGATCATCGCATAGATGATCCCGAAACAGCCAACGAGAAGACTGACTATCCGGTCCGAATCCGAACTGCCCGGCGCGACCAGCCCGGGCAGAGAGACCAGCAAGTTATAGGCCGCTGCCGCCCGCAACATCCAGACCCAGCCCGGTGCGGTTCTTGGTTCGTCAATGGACATCAAACCTCTCCCCCTAACGCAGTGCAATCACCGCATTATTGAGGGGAAGGGCGCGCGAGACAAGGGCAGGCTACCCGTCCCACCCGCGCGACCGAACAGGTATTGTGAAAAGCCGCCTATTCCTCTGCCGGAATATAAACCTCGCCACCCTTGTCCTTAAAGGCTTCGCTCATTGCCTTCATCCCGGCTTCCGCCTCTTCCGCCGCGACAAAGGTTTCAACCGGCGCATTCTTCTTGGCCGCAAAGTCGCGCACTTCCTGGCTGATCCGCATAGAGCAGAATTTTGGCCCGCACATAGAGCAGAAATGCGCGGTCTTTGCGCCTTCCGCCGGGAGCGTCTGGTCGTGATATTGCTCTGCGGTCTCGGGATCGAGGCTCAGGTTGAACTGGTCGCGCCAGCGAAACTCAAAACGCGCGCGCGACAGCGCATCATCGCGCACCTTGGCAGCCGGATGACCCTTGGCCAGATCGGCCGCGTGGGCTGCGAGCTTGTACGTCACCACGCCCACCTTCACATCGTCGCGGTCCGGCAGGCCCAGATGCTCCTTGGGCGTCACATAGCAGAGCATCGCCGTGCCATACCAACCGATCATCGCGGCACCGATGCCGCTGGTGATATGGTCATAGCCCGGGGCAATATCGGTCGTCAGCGGCCCAAGAGTATAAAAGGGCGCTTCGCCGCAGGCTTCCAGCTGCTTGTCCATATTCTCTTTGATCTTGTGCATCGGCACATGGCCCGGGCCTTCGATCATCACCTGAACATCGTGTTCCCATGCCCGCTTGGTCAGTTCACCCAGCGTGTAGAGTTCGGCAAATTGCGCTTCGTCATTGGCATCCGCGATCGAGCCGGGGCGCAGACCATCGCCCAGCGAATAGGCAATGTCATAGGCCTTCATAATTTCGGTGATCTCGTCGAAATGCTCGTAAAGGAAGCTTTCCTTGTGGTGGGCAAGGCACCATTTCGCCATGATCGATCCGCCGCGCGAAACGATGCCCGTCACCCGCTTGGCCGCCAGCGGCACATAAGCCAGCCGCACGCCCGCATGGATCGTGAAATAATCGACGCCCTGCTCCGCCTGCTCGATCAGCGTGTCGCGGAACACCTCCCAATTCAGGTCTTCGGCGATGCCGCCGACCTTTTCGAGCGCCTGATAAATCGGCACGGTGCCAATTGGCACCGGCGAGTTGCGCAAAATCCATTCGCGGGTGTCGTGGATGTTCCGGCCGGTGGAAAGATCCATCACCGTGTCCGCGCCCCAGCGGATCGCCCAGACCATCTTGTCGACTTCGGTCGCGACATCCGAGGCGACCGCTGAATTCCCAATATTGGCGTTGATCTTCACCAGGAAATTGCGGCCGATCGCCATCGGCTCGCTTTCCGGGTGGTTGATGTTGTTGGGGATGATCGCCCGGCCGCGGGCGATTTCCTCGCGCACAAACTCCGGCGTCACATAATCGGGGATGGCCGCGCCAAAGCTTTCGCCGTCGCGAACATATTCCTTGAGGCGCGCGCGACCCAGATTTTCGCGCTCTGCCACATATTCCATTTCCGGGGTGATGATACCGCGCCGCGCATAGTGCATCTGGCTGACATTCATGCCGGGCTTGGCACGCAGCACCTTTTTGCGAACATTGGGAAAGGGCGGGACGCCACCTGAGCGGTCCGGGCCAAGCTGGCCATTATCCTCGGGCTTCACCTCGCGCTGAACAATTTCTTCCACATCGCCGCGCGCGCGAATCCAGTCGCGCCGCAATTCGGGCAGGCCAGCAGCGATATCTATGACGGCATTGGGGTCGGTATAGGGACCAGAGGTGTCATAGACCCGGACCGGCGCCTCACCCGAGCTGGGCTCAAGATGAATTTCGCGCATCGCCACACGGTGCGGCCCGACATGGATTTTGCGCGATCCACGGATCGGCCCGGTTGTCACGCCAATTTCAGTGCGCGCAGAAATGTCAGCCAAAGCACGTCTCCTCAATCATATATCGGGGAAGAGACGGGCTGGATTGCCAGCGCAAATGCCGTCCGCTCCCTCCGCCGGTGCTAACCGGATCAGGTTCAGCGGGTCGTGTGGCGCTTACCCACACCTCTCAGCCAGAGCTGGCTCCCCGGGGATGAGGCAGAAATAGTCGCTCCCTCGACGCATGGGAAGGCCAAGCCATATAAATCTTTTTTAAGGCCCGCCGTTGTAAAACGGATTGCCGCTCCCGGGTGATCATCAGGTGTGGGGTGTTGCGTGAAGGGCATCATGTTCAACGTGCTGGAAGATGTGCTGTGCGCCGAATATGGGCCTGCCGCATGGGACCAGCTGCTGTCGGAGACAGAGGTGGGCGGCGTTTATGCGTCGCTTGGCAGCTATCCCGATGCCGAGTTTTTCCGGCTGATCGATCAGGCCGCCGCGCGGACCGACTGTAGCCGCGATGAGATGCTGCTCCGCTATGGAAAGGCCGCCTTTGCAAGGCTTGCCGAGCGATATCCGACATTTCTGACGGGCATCAGCGACACGCGGACCTTGCTGCTCTCGCTTAACCGGATCGTCCATATGGAGGTTCGCAAACTCTATGCCGGGGCCGGCTGTCCCCAGTTGCGGTTTGCGATTGCGCCGAAGAAGCTTCGGATCGGCTATTCGTCGCCGCGGCGGCTATGCGCGATGGCGCAAGGCCTGATTGCGGGGGTCGCCCAGCATTTCAACGAAGAAATCCAGATCGATCATCCAGAATGTATGCACCGCGGAGATGCGGCCTGCCGATTGGACGTACAATGGCCAAGCTGAGCCCGGTCAGAGGATGGGCGCCAGCCGTCCAGACGGCGGATGAGCGCGCCAACCTGTTGGAGCGCCAGTTGGAGCGCGAGCGGCGGGCACGGCTGGAAGCCGAGCATCTGGCAGAACGCGGGCTCCATGATCTCAGCGTCAGCCGGTCGCGGATTGAACTGCTTAATACCATCTCGCTGCTCGCCAATGCGATTGAAGATCCGAGGGAGATTTTGGAACGCGCCCTGCGTGATATATGTGCGGCGCTTGGTTATAGCTTTGGCAACGCCTTTCTGGCGGACCCGGCCGACCCCGATGTCTTGCGGCCGGCGGGCATCTTCCACGCCACAACCTGCGCCTCTGCGACAGAATTTATCGCCGCCTCGCAAGAGATTGTCTTGCGCGATCCGCCCATTGTCATTGCCGGCCGACAAATGCCGGTTGCCCCGGCCTGGACGCCGGGCATTGATCGAATGAAGGGTTTTGCGCGCGCGGTACTTGCCCGGCAGGCCAATTTCAGGGCGATGCTGACCGTCCCGATCCTTTCCGGCCGGGACAGGCTGGCGCTGCTGGAATTCTTCGCGATGGACGAACGCGAGCCCGAGGCTGAATTGCTGGATGTGCTGATGCAGGCCGGGCTTCAGATTGGCGGGGTGTTCCGGCGGCGGCAACAAGCGGATCGGTTGCGCGAAAGTGCGCTCACGGATTCGCTGACTGGGCTGCCCAACCGGGCCTCCTTTGCCCTTCAGATTGAAAGCCGCTTTGCCGAATGTCGACGGTTGGGAGAGCCTGCCCCCTCGCTCATCTTTATCGATCTTGACGGGTTCAAACTGGTTAACGACACGCTTGGCCATCAGGCGGGGGACCGTTTGCTGATCGATATGGCGGATAATCTGCGGGATATTGTTGAGCGGACCAATCAAGGGATTGCCGCACGCGCCATGCCCGGCAAGATCGACCTTGCCCGCCTTGCCGGCGATGAGTTCACGCTGATTGTCGATGGGCCAGAACGCGATGCGCTTGCAGCGCATCTGGCAACGGAAATCCATCTTTCCATGAGCCAGCAAAGCTGGATCGATACCAGCCCCGTGCGCGTCACGGCGAGTATCGGCGTGGCGCATGATGATGGCCGCTACGAAAATGTCAGCGCCATGCTGCGAGATGCAGATCTGGCCATGTACGAAGCAAAGTCGCGCGGCAATGAACGGACCATCGTGTTCGACCAGCAGATGCGCGAAAACCAAGAGTCACGCCTGACGATGGTCAGCGACCTGCGCCGCGCCTGCGACGCGGGCGACTTTATCCTCCATTACCAACCGATATTGGCGCTCGATACCGAAAATCTCGTTGGCTTTGAGGCCCTGATCCGCTGGACCCGCAACGGGAAGCCTGTTTCGCCTGCGCAGTTCATCCCCGTGGCAGAGGAAAGCGGCATCATCGTTCTGATCGGTCAATGGGTCCTGCGGGAAGCCTGTAAGGCGGCGGTCCGCTGGAACCGGATGCGCGATAACCAGACGCCGCTGCGGATCAGCATCAACGTGTCGCCACGCCAGTTCCTCCAGCCGACCTTTGTTCAGCAGGTCCGGGATATTCTGACCGAAACCGGCTGTGATCCGCGCTGGATCGCGCTGGAAATCACCGAAACGGCAGCCGTGCTGCAACCCAATCGCGCGGTTGCCGCGCTGGAAGAACTTCGGGCGCTGTCGATCCATGTCGGACTGGATGATTTTGGCACCGGCTACTCATCGCTGAGCCGGCTTCAGGCGATGCCGATTGATACGATCAAGATCGACCAGTCTTTCGTCCGAATTCAGACCGAGCAGCATGCCGAATGGAGCGTTGTGCAAGCCGTGCTGGCGCTTGCCCGATCATTGAAACTGCGCGTTGTTGTAGAAGGCGTCGAAACCGAGTTTCAGCGCCGGGAACTGATGTCCTTCGGGTGCGAATTTGCGCAGGGCTTTTTATTCAGCAAGCCCTTGTCGGAAGAGATGGCGACTGCCCTTTTGCTCCAGCCGCCGCTTTATACCATGCGCCATGTTGAAGATCAGCTGCCGCTGATCGGGCTAGAACATATAGCGCATCGTGATGGGAAGACGGACCGGGCTGCCTGATACGGCAAATTGCGCACTCTTAAAGCTGGGCGGGCCCATGCCGATCTTCGGATTCCGCGACATGCCAAAGCCTTCTCGGGGCAAAAACAGCGCAAGGTCCATGCGGTTATTGGCATTTTCATCATGGATCAGCGCGGCCGCATAAGTGCCAGCCGGGACATTCTCAAACCGCGCGACCAGCGTTGACGCGGCCGGGAGCGATAGCTTGCGGCTGGCAGGATCCTTGCCGCAATCGGGATAGGCCTTGGGGTTGGCCGTCAGGCACACCAGCACACGCCCCTTGGCGTTGCGCACGCCGCTGATATCAAACTCAACCGTGCTCGCTGACGCGGTTTCGGCTGCCGGAAGTTTCGTGGGCAAAGCTACCAAGGCCAAGATCAGTGCCGCAGAGCCGATCCCAGATGCGGAAATAGAGCCCATAATTTCCCCTATATGCCTGATGGTGTTTCTGATGATGGGTTGCCGTTATCAGCCAGTTCCCCAACCGTCCATGAACAAGCCCGCGGGGAAACATCTCCCACCCCATATGATTACCCACGCCCATGATCGTCATAATCGACAGCACGGCTGCCAGTGCCGAAACATGAATGGGGATGACGAAGACCAGCGCCGGGATGACGAACGCCCCGGTCAGCGCCTCCCAAGGGTGAAAACTCATGGCCGCCCACGCCGTTGGCGGGCGGCTATCATGGTGGACGGCATGGGCAATGCGGAACAGCCAGGGCGCGTGCATCCAGCGATGGGTCCAGTAGAACCAGGTGTCATGCACCAGCAGATAGGCCAGGACCGAAAGTGGCAGATACCAAAGCGGATAGGCGGCCAGATCGGTATAGATCCGTGTCCAGCCCTCTGCCTGCCATCCCCAGGCAACAATACCGGCCGGCACGCCATAAATCCCCGCGGACAATAAGCTCCAGCCAATTTCGCGCCGCATCTGCCGATCAAGTCCGGCATAAAGCCCCGGATGGCGCAACCGCGTTGCCCAAGCAAAGGCACCGCTGGTGACAAGATAACGCACGCCAACAATGGCGGTCATCGCAACAGCAGACCAGATCAGGGCGGACGCCGGTGTCATAAGAAGCGGATTAACCTATCCCGCGCCTCAGGCAAAGATCGCAACGCTCTGGCGGCCAAGAAGAATGGGCTGCCCCGCCCCATCCCAGATCGCCATAGACTGGCCCGAATAGCCATGGCCAACGGCCTCGTCGGTCGCCCGGAGCAAAAGCCAGTCTTGCGCCGCAAAGCGCCCGGCATCTGCCAGATCGAATTGCCAGGTCATGGAACTGATCGCAGCCGGGGCCGACATCCGCGCCATGGCGGCGGGCGGCAGCGCATCTGCCATGGCGATAAGCGCCGTTAGGCCCGGCGGCAGGTCGGCATCCCGATAGCGCGCCCAAACCAGCATATCCCCGCTCATCGCCCCGGTGACAGGCCGGCTGCCGGCGGCAAGCCGCATATCAAAATGGGCCGCGAAAGCGGGGTAACGATCCCCAAAGAGCGAGGGGCACGCCTCTGGTTGGGGCACGGCCGGGGCGTGCGGGGCCTCGGCGGAAAAGGCCGAGCTGCGCTCTGCCCCAAAGGCAAAAAGCGCCCGCGTCGCAATTGCGCCATCCGACACCAGATCACAGGCCAAAAAGCTGACCGATTTGCCCTGCCGCAATATGCGCGGAAGCAACATGGCCTCCCCCGAGGAGGGCCCAACAAAGGCAATTTGGGCAGACCGCAAAGGCGGCAAATCGGGCACCATTTTTTCGCACGCCGCAAAGCACAGAGCGGCAGAAATGCCACCGTAGAGCGTCCGCCCCTGTCGCCAGTCGTCGCTGGCGGTCACGCCCCAACGTCCCTCACCGGCTGCCGACATGCCTTCAATCAATTGCCCAAGCGGAACCATGCTTGCCCTTTCGCTTTGTGCCGACAGCCCCTAGAGCGCTTGCGTGACAAAAACCATCACCCGCTGCGACATTGCGATTGCCGGCGGCGGCCTGTCCGCCGGACTGATCGCGCTGGCGCTCGCCAAGCGACATCCCGACCTGGACGTCCGCATTGTCGAGCGCGCGCCCATTTTGGGCGGCAACCATGTCTGGTCCTTCTTCTCCAGCGACATTGCTGAAGAAGATCAATGGATCATCGCGCCGTTCATTTGTCATAGCTGGCAGGGCTATGATGTGGCCTTTCCCGACTTCTCACGAACTCTGAATGAAACGTATAATAGCATTGAATCAAAACGATTTAATGAAATTTTGAAAGCCGCACTCCCGGCTGACAGACTGCTGGTAGGAGAAGTGGTCAGCCTCACGCCATGCCAGATGATTTTGGCCGATGGGCGCGAAGTACAGGCGCGGCGCGTGATCGACGCGCGCGGGCCTGGCGATCTTTCCACCCTATCCTGCGGCTGGCAGAAATTTCTGGGACAAGCGCTCCACATCCCCGGCGGACACGGCCTAACCCGCCCGATCGTGAAAGACGCAACAGTCACTCAGATTGATGGCTATCGGTTTGTCTACTGCCTGCCGTTCGACGCCGAAACGGTGTTTGTGGAAGATACTTATTATGCCGACACGCCCGATATTGATGCCGTTGCGCTGCGCGCCCGCATTGCCGCTTATGCCGATGCGCGCGGCTGGCGCGGCGCAAAAGTTATCAGCGAAGAAACCGGTTCCCTGCCCGTTATCATGGGCGGCAGCTTTGCCGATTATTGGCGATCCACCGGGTCAGATATTGTGAAGTCGGGCTTGAGGGCAGGCCTTTGCCAGCCTGTCACCGGCTATTCCTTGCCCGATGCGGTGCGGCTTGCCAGCCTGATTGCTGCCAACCCCGATGTCTCGGACGCCGAGCTGATTGACTATGCGGCCCAGAAGTGGCGCGAGCGCGGCTATTACCGCATGCTCGACAAAATGCTGTTCCGCGCCGCGCGGCCAGAACGGCGTTATCAGGTGCTTCAGCGCTTCTACGCGCTTTCGGAGGGGTTGATCCGCCGCTTCTATGCGGGTCAATCGACCCTCTGGGACAAGCTGCGACTGCTCGTCGGCAAGCCGCCCGTTCCCATCGGGCGCGCCATCAGGGCAATCTTGGAGAAATAATCGTGAAAACAGCCATCGTGATCGGTGCCGGCTTTGGTGGATTGGCGCTGGCCATCCGCCTCCAATCGGCGGGCATCCAGACGACCATCGTCGAAGCCCGCGACACGCCGGGCGGCCGCGCCTATCATTGGAAGAAAGAGGGCTTCACCTTTGATGCGGGCCCAACGGTCATTACCGATCCGCCGTGCCTCGAAGAGCTTTGGGCCTTGTCGGGTCAGAAGATTTCGGACGATGTTGATCTGCTGCCTGTACGGCCCTTTTACCGGCTGCATTGGCCCGATGGCACCATCTATGACTATGCCAATGATGAAGAGGCGCTGCGCGCCGAAATCTGCCGGATCGCCCCTGACGACCTAGCGGGCTATGAAAAATTTCAGGAATATTCAAAAGGCGTTGAGCGCGAGGGCTATCAAAAGCTGGGCGCGGTCGCATTTCTTAACATCGGCTCGATGCTGAAGGCGGCACCCGCTTTGGCCCGTTATCAGGCATGGCGATCCGTCTATTCCATCGCCTCTTCTTATGTGAAGAATGAAAAGCTGCGACAGGCGCTGTCTTTCCAGACACTGCTTGTCGGCGGCAACCCGATGACGACCAGTTCGATCTACGCGCTCATCCATACGATTGAAAAACGTGGCGGGGTTTGGTGGGCCAAGGGCGGTACGAACCGGCTTGTCTCGGGCATGATCACCCTTTTTGAGCGGCTGGGCGGGACGATCCGCTTGGGCGACCCGGTGGTAGAGATTGAAACCAGCGGCAACCGCGCAACCGGCGTGCGCACCAAGAGCGGCTGGCAGCAATCGGCTGATGCCGTCGCCACCAATGGCGATCTGATGCACACCTACCGGGACCTGCTTTCTGGCCATAAGCGCGGGGCCGCCATGGCCAAATCGCTGAAGCGCAAGCGCTGGTCCCCCTCGCTCTTTGTTGTGCATATCGGGGTGAAGGGCAATTTTCCGGAAATCCCGCACCACATGATCCTGTTCGGCCCGCGCTACAAAGGGCTGCTGGATGACATTTACAAAAATGGCCGGGTGCCGGAAGATTTCTCGCTCTATCTTCACCACCCCAGCGTGACCGACCCGAGCATGGCCCCCAAAGACCATGCGACTTTCTATGTCCTTGCGCCCGTCGCCCATCTCGGCAAGGCCAAGGCGGACTGGGACGGGGAATTTGGCGAAAAGTTCAAACAGGCGATCCTTGATGAAGTCGCCAAGCGGCTCATCCCCGATCTGAAGGACCGGATTGTCACCAGCTTCCATTATGCGCCCACCGATTTTGGCCGCGATCTGAGCGCGCATCTAGGTAGCGCCTTCAGCCTTGAACCCGTGCTGTGGCAGAGCGCCTATTTCCGCGCGCACAACCGCGATGATGTGATTGACAACCTTTATGTCGTCGGCGCCGGCACCCATCCGGGCGCAGGTATCCCCGGTGTTGTCGGCAGCGCCAAGGCGACGGCGGCGTTGATGCTTGAGGATATGGCTTGATCCGGGCATGAGGGCGGCATGAAACGCCTTGCCGTCTATTGCGGATCTGCCAGCCCTGCTGATCCCGTTTATCTGGAAGTGGCGCGCTCTGTGGGCCGAACACTGGCAGAGCGCGGGATTGGCGTTGTTTATGGCGGCGGGCGACTGGGCCTGATGGGCGCTGTGGCGGATGCTGCCCTTGCGGCAGGCGGCGAGGTGATCGGCGTCATCCCCGAGGCGCTGGTTGGCACCGAAGTCGCGCATCAAGGCTGCACCCAACTGCATATTGTCCCCGGGATGCACGAACGCAAACGCCTCTTCACCGATCTTTCGGACGGCTTTCTGACGCTTCCCGGTGGGGTCGGCACCATGGATGAGCTGTGGGAAGCGATCAGCTGGGCGCAGCTTGGCTATCATTCCAAGCCGGTCGGGCTTTTGAATGCGGCAGGATTTTACGATGGCTTGCTCGACTTCAATGCCCATATGATTTCGGTCGGGTTCATCCGGCCCCAGCATAAGGACATTCTGATCGCCGAGAGCGATCTGGACCAGCTGATCGCGCGGATGGCAGCCCACCAGCCCCATCAGACGATCTTGGCGATGAAAGTGGACGAGCTCTGACTACGCCCAGCCTTGATCGCGCCGCGCTGGTCGCCACCGCGCGGGACAGCATTGCGCTTGGCTCCCGCTCCTTCGCGATGGCCTCTAAGCTGTTCGCCCCCGAGACGCGTGAGCGGGCGTGGCTGCTCTATAGCTGGTGCCGCAAATGTGACGATATCGCCGATGGGCAGGACCATGGCGGCACGCTGAGCCGGGTCGACAACCCAGAGGAACGGCTGGCCCAGCTTCGCGCCATGACAGAGCGGGCGCTGGCCGGCGAGGCCACCGGTGACCCGGCCTTTGACGCGCTGGGGCTGGTTGCTGCGGAATGCCGCCTGCCGCCCGAATGGCCGCGCGACTTGATCCAGGGCTTTGCGATGGACGCGGCGGATTTCTCGCCCCGCACCGAGGCCGACCTACTGACCTATTGCTACCATGTGGCGGGCGTGGTCGGGCTGATGATGGCGTGCATCATGGGGGTCGCGCCGGAGGATAGGGACACGCTGTCCCGCGCCAATGATCTGGGGCTTGCCTTTCAATTGGCGAATATCGCCCGCGACATCAGCGAAGATGCCGATGCCGGGCGCTGCTATATCCCCTCAGAATGGCTGGCCGAGGCGGGCATCCCGCCCGGCGAGCATATGAAAACGCACCACCGCCCGGCCATGGCGGCGATTTCCGCCCGGCTCGCCACTATGGCGGCCACCTATGAGGCCAGCGCGCGGATCGGCGCGCGCCGCCTGCCCTTCCGTTCGCGCTGGGCCGTATTGGCCGCCGCCGGCATTTATGGCGACATCGCCCGCGAAGTCGCCAAGCGCGGCGCGGCCGCTTGGGATCACCGCGTGGTGACATCCAAGGCCGCCAAGCTCGGCTGGGTCGCGCGGGCTTTGGCGCAGGCGCTCTAAGGGCGCGGCACGGCCATCCCATGTCCGTTTGCCCTGAGCTTGTCGAAGGGCCGTTCTGGATCCTTTTGAAAAAAGGAAAGGGCAGCCCTTCGACAAGCTCAGGGCAAGCGGCTTAGCAAAATCCCTCAGCGGTCTCTGCGCGTCTGCGCGAACCCTATATCCTTTAGAGACTTTGCCTTGTCATCCCTCCCGACTATATAACCTGGCATGTCTTCCGTTCGCCCTTGGCGCGATATCGCGCGTCGCACGTCCCGTCAGATCATGGTTGGCTCGGTGCCGGTTGGGGGCAATGCTCCCATCAGCGTCCAGACCATGACCAACACCCTCACCTCCGACGCCAAGGCGACGATCGACCAGATCCGCCGTTGCGAGGAAGCGGGCGTCGATATCATCCGGGTCTCCTGCCCGGATGAGGCGTCAACGGCAGCGCTCAAAGAAATCGTCCGCGCGGCGCGCGTGCCGGTCGTCGCGGACATCCATTTCCACTATAAGCGCGCGCTGGAAGCCGCCGATGCGGGCGCGGCGTGCCTGCGGATCAACCCGGGCAATATCGGCAGCGCAGAGCGGGTGAACGAAGTGGTGAACGCCGCCAAGACCAATGGCTGCGCGATCCGCATCGGCGTCAACGCCGGCAGTCTGGAAAAAGACCTGCTTGAGAAATATGGCGAGCCCTGCCCCGACGCGCTGGTGGAATCCGCGCTCGATCATATCAAGCTGCTGCAAGACCGGGATTTTCATCAATTCAAGGTCGCGGTGAAGGCATCGGACGTGTTCCTTGCCGTTTCGGCCTATATGGGCTTGGCCGAAGCGGTGGATTGCCCGCTGCATCTGGGGATTACCGAAGCGGGCGGGCTGATTGGCGGCACCGTCAAAAGCGCGATCGGCATTGGCAATCTGCTTTGGGCCGGGATTGGCGATACAATCCGCGTTTCGCTTTCTGCCGAACCCGAAGAAGAAGTGCGCGTCGGCTATGAGATTTTGAAGGCCCTTGGCCTGCGCACCCGCGGCGTCCGCGTTGTTTCCTGCCCTAGCTGCGCGCGGCAGGGTTTTGACGTGATCCGCACCGTCCAGAAGCTGGAAGACGCGCTGCAACACATCAAGACGCCGATGTCGCTTTCGGTTCTTGGCTGCGTCGTCAACGGCCCCGGTGAGGCGCGCGAAACCGATATCGGCATTACCGGCGGCGGCAATGGCAAGCACATGGTCTATCTCTCAGGCGTGACCGACCATCATGTCGAAGACGCGAGCATGATCGACCATATCGTCAAGCTGGTCGAAGCCAAAGCCGCAGAGATTGAGGCAGGCACCTCGGTCAGCATGGATACGCTGCACGGGAAGGCAGCATGACCCTTTCCCTGCGTGTTGCGACCCGCGACGATGTCGCGCTGATCGCCCAGTTCATCCGCGCGCTGGCAGATTATGAAAAGCTGCTGGATGAAGTGCGCTTTGACGAGGCGGTGTTGGCGGAAAAGCTGTTCGGCCCGCGACCTTATGCCGAGGTGCTGATTGGAGAGATTGACGGCAAGCCCAAGGGCTTTGCGCTGTTCTTCCACAATTTTTCAACTTTTGAAGGCAAGCCCGGGATCTATTTGGAAGATTTGTTCGTGAACCGCGAAGCCCGCGGATCTGGCCTTGGCACCGCGCTGCTGGCCAAGCTGGCCCAATTGGCGGTCGAGCGCGACTGCGCCCGGCTTGAATGGTCGGTGCTGGATTGGAACGAACCCTCTATCGGCTTTTACAAGGCGTTGGGAGCCAAGCCGATGGACGAATGGACCGTCTTCCGGCTGGATGGCGCGGCACTGTCAGGGCTTGCCGCCCGCGCTTGAATTCGGCGCCCGTGCTCCCATCTACATTGCATACCAGCGGCAACACCCCGCTGAGGTGAGACCCCAAGATGATCGACGTCCGTCCCTTCGCCAGTCTCGGCCATGCTGACCATGGCTGGCTGGATGCCCGCCACCATTTCAGCTTTGCACACTACCATGATCCCGCCCGTATGGGCTGGGGCGCACTGCGTGTCTGGAATGACGACAAGATCGGTCCGCAGACCGGCTTTCCGCCGCATGGCCATGCGAGCATGGAAATCATCACCTATGTGCGCACCGGCGCGATCAGCCACCGCGACAGCTTGGGCAATGAAGGCCGGACACCCGCGGGCGATGTGCAGGTGATGAGCGCGGGCAGCGGCATCCAGCACGCCGAATATAATCTGGAAGGCGAAGACACGACGCTGTTCCAGATCTGGATCCTGCCCGAGGCGCAGGGCGGCACGCCCGATTGGGGCCAGCGTGCCTTTCCCAAGGCGGACCGGGCCGGCCAATGGGTCACGCTGGCAAGCGGCCAAGGCGATGCCGATGCCCTGCCGATCCGCGCCGATGCCCGAGTTCTGGGTGCAACACTGCGGACGGGCGAGACGCTGACGCGGGCGATTGACCCGGCGCGCCACCTCTATCTTGTGCCGGCCACAGGGGCGATCCGCGTCAATGGCGTTGCTGCCAGCGCCCGCGATGGCGTGGCGATCACCGGCGAAAGCGCATTGGAGATTGAGGCGGTGGAGGAAGCCGAACTGGTACTGGTCGACGCGCGTTAATCAGGCTTGCCGATAGTCCGCGATAATCTCGCCACAGGCACGCAGCTCTTCCTCATGGCTTACTTCGCGCCATGTTTCGAGCAATGCGGCGGCTTCCCACGCCTTCATGTCGGGGTGGGACAGAATATGGTCCACCCAGGCCTGCCCTGCTGGGCCGA
This sequence comes from Chakrabartia sp., assembly GCA_046074265.1. Lineage (GTDB taxonomy): Bacteria > Pseudomonadota > Alphaproteobacteria > Sphingomonadales > Sphingomonadaceae > Aquisediminimonas. The sequence continues at coordinate 118,140 of JBJTNW010000007.1, read as the reverse complement.
CATCCAGCCCATAGGTCCGGACGCGGAAGGCCACTGGCGCGAAAAAGGCGTCTGCGGCGGAAAAGTCCTTGCCGGCAAGATAGGGGCCGCCAAAGCGCGACAGCCCTTCTTCCCAAAGCTCACGCACCCGCTCCACATCGGCGCGGAGTGCGGGGGACATCGGCTTGGGCGTTACCCGAACGCCAACATTCATCGTGCAGTCGTTGCGCAGGGCCGAAAAGCCGGAATGCATTTCAGCCACCGCGCATTGCGCCCAGCCGCGCGCTGCCGGGTCTTTGGGCCAAACACCTTGGTGCCGATCAGCAAGGTACAAGGTAATGCCCAGCGAATCGTAAAGCGTCTGCCCTTCATGCAGCAAAACGGGTACCCGGCCGGTCGGAGAAAAGCTGCGGAAAGCTCCGTAATTATCGGGCTTTAAAAAGGGTTCCAGCCGATCTTCAAAGGTGATGCCCAGCGCCTTCATCAAGAGCCAAGGCCGGAGGCTCCAGCTCGAATAATTGCGGTTTGCGGTGATAAGGGTGTACGCCATTTAACGCTCCAGTCCGATCGGTTGGTCGAGATCGGCCTCGATATAGCGGGCCGCGCGCCAATAATGAAAGGCCGCCCAGCTATAGAGCAGCGCCGCCGTCCCCATCGCATAAGCCAGTTCCAGCCCGGCATCGCTGCCCTGTTTGGCAAAGCGGTCGCTGAGCGCCCCAAGCAGAACCGGTCCCAGCCCACCACCAATCAGCGAATAGACGATGTTGTTAAAGGCAGAACTGGTTGCCCGCATCCGCGGATGGAGCAGGTTTTGGAAGGTCCCAAAAGTCGGCCCCAGATAGCAATATTGAACAAAAGCCGCGATACCAACAAAGGCAACTGCGAACATCGGCTGCGACTGGCTGACCGCCAGCAGGAACAAAGGCGCCGCCAAGGTCAGCGTCATCGCGGGGACAAGCGCATAGCTTTTGCGGTTGGTCTGGCCCCAGCGATCCGCGATGATCCCCGAGCCAACGATGCTGATCGAGGCCGGCAAAGCCGCAACAAAGCCCGACACAAGCCCCGCTTCGACCAGCGAAAAGCCGAAGCGTCGCATGAAGTAGCTCGCCATGAAGGCATTAATGCCAAAACCGACCATCGACGCGATGGCTGAACCCGCCAGCATATGCCGCATCGTCCGCCGCACCCAGTAACGACGAATGACCTGCCCGAAAGAGGGAACAGGATCATCCGGGTCCACATCGTCATGCTGGCCGCGCACCGGCTCTTCGACGAAGAGATGCACGATCAGCGCCAGAATGATGCCGGGTACCGCCGCTGCAAACAGCGCCATCTGCCAACCATAGGCTTGGGCGATCAGCGATCCGCCTGCGGCCCCCAGAAACGCGCCCAAGGGCGGTGAAAGCTGAACGACGGACAAAGCCGAAGCCCGCTTGTGTGGCGGAAAATAATCCGAAATGAGCGAGCTGGTCGCGGGAAGGCCCACGGCTTCGCCGACGCCCACGCCGATGCGCGCCAGCAACAACTGCGTAAAGCTGGCGGCAAGGCCGGTTGCCGCCGTCGCCAGCGACCAGAAAAAAGTGCCAATCGCAACCAAAGTCAGCCGACGCATGCGCTCTGCCAGACGCGCGACAAACAGGCCCAGCACGACATTGAGCAGGGCAAAGGCAAGCCCGTTAACCAGGCCGATCTGGAAATCTGAAAGGCGGAACTCGGCCTTGATCGGCTCCACCAGCACATTCATGATAATCCGGTCGACAAAGCCGATCACGCCAATGGCGGTCAGCACCGCCAGCGCCAAACCGGGCGAGGTCCGCCGCCAGCTTTTCCCTTTGGGCAAGTTGATCTCCCTTTTGGACCTTGTGTCGCGGCTGGGGTGGCCCTGGCAAGCCCCTAAAAGGGTTTAGAAAACAAACTTAGCCGTGGTCTTGGCCTTGATGTCGTCCAGCGTGACGCCGGGCGCCATCTCGATGAGCTTGAACGGCGATTGATGGTCCGCCCGCTGGAACACGGCGAGGTCGGTGATGATCATATCGACCACATTCTTGCCGGTCAGCGGCAGCGTACATTCCGGGATGAACTTGGGGCTGCCATCCTTGGCGTTGTGCTCCATCACCACGATGATCTTTTTGACGCCCGCGACCAGATCCATCGCGCCACCCATGCCCTTGATCATCTTGCCCGGGATCATCCAGTTGGCGATATCGCCCCCTTCAGAGATTTCCATGGCGCCTAAGACCGTCAGATCGATATGCCCGCCGCGGATCATCGCGAAGCTCTGGGCGCTGTCAAAATAGGCGCTTTGCGGCAGCTCGCTGATCGTCTGCTTGCCTGCGTTGATCAGGTCTGCATCTTCCTCGCCCTCCAGCGGGAACGGCCCGATGCCGAGCATGCCGTTTTCCGATTGCAGCGTGACCGTGATGTCTTGGGGCACATGGTTTGCCACCAGCGTCGGGATGCCGATGCCGAGGTTCACGTAAAAGCCGTCCTGAAGTTCCTTGGCGGCACGCGCCGCCATCTCGTCGCGGGTCCAAGCCATTATGCGGCCTCCTTCTGGCGGACGGTGCGGAACTCAATCTTCTTGTCATAGGGCGCGCCCAGCACGATGCGCTGGGCATAAACGCCGGGCAGATGGATCGCGTCCGGGTCTAGGCTGCCTACCGGCACGATCTCTTCCACTTCCACCACGCAAACCTTGCCGCAGGTGGCCGCCGGCAGGTTGAAGTTGCGCGCGGTCTTACGAAACACAAGGTTGCCGCTTTCATCGGCCTTCCACGCTTTCACGATCGCCAGATCGGCGAAGATGCCGCGCTCAAGGATATACTCCTCGCCGTCGAAACTTTTCACCTCTTTGCCCTCGGCCACCGCCGTGCCAACGCCGGTCTTTGTATAGAAGCCCGGAATACCCGCCCCGCCCGCGCGCATCCGCTCTGCCAGCGTGCCTTGGGGACAAAACTCTACCTCCAACTCACCGGCCAGATATTGCCGCTCAAACTCCTTGTTCTCGCCGACATAGGACGAGATCATCTTCTTGATCTGGCGGGTGCGCAGCAGCTTGCCCAGCCCTTCGCCATCAATCCCGGCATTGTTGGAGGCGATGGTCAGGCCCTTGATGCCGCTCTCCACAATCGCATCAATCAGACGCTCCGGGATGCCGCACAGACCAAAGCCGCCGCTGGCGATCAGCATGTCGTCGCGCAACAGGCCCGATAGGGCCGCCGCGGCGCTGGGGTAGAGTTTATTCATAAGCGAAAAAGAGCCTCCGTGATCGCTTCTCTTTAGCGCCTCATGGCCTTGCCGCAATGCGGCTTGGCGTCAGGCGACCGAAGTACCAAATAAGCTGCCGATTGCGGCTGTTGCGGCCATCGCAAAGGCACCCCAAAAAGTGACACGAACAACCGCCTTGGCAATGGGGGCCCCGCCCATTTTTGCGCCCACCCCGCCCAGCAGGGCAAGGAACAAAAGCGATGCCCCGGCAATCGCATATTCCACCCCATGCCGAGGCGCGAGCCATGCCACAAGCAAGGGGAGTACCGCGCCAATCGAAAACGCTGCGGCCGACGCCCAGGCCGCCTGTAGCGGGCGCGCTGCCATTTCTTCCGTCAGGCCCAGCTCGTCGCGCAGATGCGCCTTCAGGGCATCTTTCGCCATTAACTGATCGGTTACCTGTTCGGCCAAAGGCCGATCCAGACCACGGGCCTGATAAATCGCCACCAGTTCTTCCCGCTCAAACGCAGGATTATCGACCAGTTCCTTTTTTTCTTTTGAAATATCGGCAGCCTCGGCATCGGCTTGGGAGCTGACGGACACATATTCCCCCGCCGCCATCGACATCGCGCCAGCGACCATGCCGGCAATCCCGGTTAACAGCAGCGCATCGGCCGGCGTCCCGGCAGCGGCAACCCCGATCACCAAGCTGGAGGTTGAAACAATGCCGTCATTTGCCCCCAGAACGGCGGCGCGCAGCCAGCCAATGCGGTCCAGCAAATGGTTTTCTGCATGAATGCGGGCCATGATCTTAATATTCCAGCTTAAGGCCCGGGCGCTTCCAGCGCGTCTTGGCCAGACGCCCGGTGCCAGACAGGCAAATCCACGCATCCATCATATCATCGCCGCCAAAGCAGATATTGGTGGTGAAGATGTCATCGGTTGCCACAAACTCAACCAAGTCCCCTTCCGGCGAAATTACAGAGATGCCGCATTCGCCGATGGTGGCAACGCAGATATTGCCACTGGCCTCAATCGCCAGACTATCGAAGAATTTATAGCCAGCAGGGCGATAGATCGGGATGCCCGGTCCGCCGGGGCCCGCTACCGGGTCCACCTTGCCGGGTGCGGTGACATCAAAGGCCATCAGCCGACACGTATAGGTTTCCGCCGCATAAAGCCGCTTGCCATCGGGCGAGAGGCCCACCCCATTGGGGTTGTTGGACGGGAAGATGACCTCTTCCAGAAAGCTGCCATCGGTTTTGCCGTAAAAGATGCCCACAATATCGTGGCTCCGCGCGGCATAATCCACCTTGCCATGATCGGTGAACCAAAAGCCGCCATGCGCATCAAAAACGATGTCATTGGGCCCGCGCAGCACGCAGCCGAAATCCCCCGATTTATAGAGAATCTCGACTGCGCCGGTGTCCAGATCAATGCGCTCAACCCGCCCGCCGGAATAATCGTTGGCGATGCCGTGCGGGGCCAGCATTCCGTTATTCTCGTTCCAATTGAAACCGCCGTTATTGACGCAATAAAGCTTGCCGTCCGGGCCAAGCGCCAAGCCATTGGGGCCGCCGCCGGGCCGGGCCACCACCTCTTTGCGGCCATCGGGCCAAACCCGCGTAATCTGGCCTTTGGCAATTTCAGTTACGATCACGCTGCCATCGGGCATGGCTACCGGGCCTTCAGGAAAGGCGAGGCCGTCTGTCACAATTTCCATGCGCGTTTGTCCCTTATCTGAAATGTCAGCTGAAACCTGACACTCCAGCCGCCTCAACGCAAGCCGCGCTCTCCAAATGGGTCAGCGCCCGCGGGTCGCACCGACCCCGCCCCTGACACGGTTAGACAATGCCTTGCTTGCCGGGCGCCAGAATATGGTTCGGGTCCAGCGCATGCTTGATCCGGGCATTGAGCGCGTTCTTGCTCTCCCCATATTGCGCCGCCACCAGATCCATTGTGTTGACGCCGGTGCGATAGGCGGCCCAGCCCTTTTCACCAAAGCGGGTGATCATTTCGCGGATACAGGCTTCGGCCTTTTTCTCTTCGGTAGGGTCGCCCTTGTCGTACAGCAGGAAGATGATGTGGTGGAGTTCGCGCCCGCCAACGGCATAGGCTGGCGCATAATCAAAATCATATTTGGCGAGGATCTCTTTAGCGAGTTGCGTTTGCCCCTTGGTTTCTTCGCCCTTGGCAGGCGCGACAGGGGCAAAGGCGACCATGCCGCCATTTGGCCCGCACCAGCGCACAATGCCAATTTCTTCCAGCGTCAGGCCGCCCTTCATCAGCGTTTCGTGATGATGAAACCACGGATTATCGCCCATCTCTGCCTTGGTCAGTACCTTGCCGCCGGATGCCTCGAATGCGCCACGGACAATGGGTTCCACGGCGGCGATGATTTCGTCTGTTCCATAAAGGGCGAAATAGGCATTCCACATCCCCAGCCCGCGCTTCTTCGCCTCGGCCTTGATGACCTCATCTGGCATCTGGCGCTTTTCGGTCCAAAGGTCGGCGCGCCTGTTGAACATGGCCAATTGATAAGCAGCCCCCATGATCAGGACGCCATTGGGGATGAGGTTGTTCATCCGGAACGGGCGGATCGTATCGGTGATCTTCGCCACGTCCTCCATATTCTCATACTGGACGACAAAAGGCTTATAGGTGGGCGGGGCGGGCATCAGCCAGAAACCCAGCTTGGTCACGATCCCAAAATTAGATTGGGTGAAGAGCCCATCCAGATAGGGACCATAGCCCCATTTGAACGCCTGCCATGTGGTCGAATTCTTGACCGACCCCATGCCGGTACGCACGACACTGCCATCCGCCAGCACCACTTCCATGCCGCACTGCATGAAGAAATGGTCGCCATAGGGCGTATAGCCAACACCGCGTTCCAGCGTGTTGCCGACCGGCGAGACGATCGGGCCAACCGTCGGCACATCGAGCCAGAAGGGCAGATTATGTTCATCCAGATAGTCGCGCAGATCCTGATAGGTCACGCCCGGCTCAACAAGCGCGGTGCCCAGTTCGGCATCGATTTCAAGGATGCGGTTCATCCGCTTCAAGTCCAGCACCATCTGCCCGGTGCTGGCCGGCGTCGCGCAGCCATAGCCCATGTTCTTGCCGGTTGAGACGGGCCAGAGCGGCAGCTTATACTTGTTCGCCACCTTCAGGATCGCCTGAATTTCTTCGACCGAAGCCGGGGCGACCGCGCCGCTGGGCACATGCTTATGATCCGGATCAGGGATCAGGCTTTTCAGATAGGGCAAAGTGCTGTCTGGGTCGGCAAAGACCCATTCATCACCCACAATCGCGCGCAATTCTTTGACGGCCGCCGCAAAGCGGGCCTGCGGCAGGGCATCCGGCAACATACGCGGACCATCAAGCGGGCTGGCAACCCCCGCCGCGGCCAGCGCGGCGGTGCCCAAAGCGCCGGCTTGAAGCAGATGGCGTCGGCTAAGGTCCGTCATTTGCCATGCTCCTTCGCGTCCGCCTTGGACGCCTGAATCCACGCCCCAAGCGCCTTTAGTTCTTCGTCCGAAATCTCGGTCGGGCGAAAGGCCGGCATGGCCCCCTGCCCGCGACGGACAAACTGGACAATCGCCTCAGCCGGCAACTGACGACCAAGGATGACCGGGCCAACATTGTGGCCGTGGCAATAGCCGCAGACGGTTGCATAAATCTTCTCTGGCGGGCGCGGTGCGCGGGCATTGGCTGATCCGCAGGCGCTGGTCAGCATGGCCGTGCCAAGCATCATCCCACTGCCGATCAGCCCAACTTTCAGGCGGCTGGCCATAACTTTCCCCTCTCTTCTGGCCCTGAGCGGGGCCCTTGAGGATCAAACTGGCAGGTGATGCCGCTCCGTCAAGCGCGGCAGGTGAAATGTTGGGACTTTTCGACATCCGGCTGCTGCAGGGCCGCAGCCAAGGGGGACGTTAGAATAAGCCGGGGATCAGACGCCAGCGCACAGCCCCGCAATAGGCGGCGTAGTCGGGATCGGCAGACAAAAGACGCTCCTCCGCGTGCAGCCGCAAGATCTGAGCTGTCCAGCCGAGCGCATAAATCAGGAGATTGAGCGGATGGAACATCAAGATCAGCGCCGAGAGGTGCGTGAGCGCATAACCGGCATACATGGGATGACGAACCAGCCGATATGGGCCTGCCTTCTTGATCCCGCGATTGGCAGGCGCAATGCCAAAGGAGCGACGCAAGGTCAGCTTTGCCCAAAGCTGGAGCAGGTTGCCCACAATAATCAGCCCCACCCCAAGCGGGATCAACGCCGCAACAGGTGGAACACCTGGCACAATCAGGAGCGGCGCCCCGGTAGCCGTCATCGCCAAAAGCCAGTCCCCCAGCCGCATCGACACCTTGTCAGTCGGCCGCCGGATCAGCGTAAACAGCACCACGGACGTTTCAGACAACAAGATCAGCACCGCCCAAGGGTTGCCAGACATCTCGATCCTTGTCGCAAGGACCAACCACATCAGCACGATCAGTCCCTGTTCGAACCGATCCAACACGGCAGGGCGCTGCCAAAAAGGCGCAGAAACGGCGGCAGGGATGGTCATAATTAGGCTCCTGTGATGCAGAAGCGCAGATAGCATCCGGCCGTTAAGAAATTATGTGGCGGCCCGGGGTGCTAATGGTGCCGGCTACAGGATTCGAACCCGTGGCCCCCTGATTACAAATCAGGTGCTCTACCAACTGAGCTAAGCCGGCGCGGGGTCGCTTTAGCCCTAGATGCAGCCGAAGGTCCAGCCCTCGGTTTGGGCTATTTCCGCTGTCATCCCCGGGGGCGACCAAAGCTCCGCCCGGGCGGCGGCGGTGCGAAGCCATGCAGCGGACAGCAACGCATCGGTTGCGTGATCATGGTAGCGGGCCAGCGGTGCGTGCGGGCGAGAGCCGAGGACGGCAAGGCCATCGTCCAGCACCTGACCATCGCGCATTTTTGATCGCCCGGCGCGCAACCCGGCCGCGCGGGCCGCAATCGTCGTGTAGATTTCTACGATCACCGGCCCGTTATCTGGCAGCGGATCAAAAGGCCAAACCGGCACTTGACCTCGCAATCGGTGTAACACGCGCATACCGGTCAGGCTCGATTTGCCGACCTGAGCCGCGCCAACAAGGTTGAAGCAGCTATAAGGCGATAGGCCCATGGCCCGCTGCACATGTTCGCACTGCCGCAATCGGCCGCGACCTGTGCCGAACAGGTCACCGCAATCGCCCTGCCGCCGAAAGTGCCGCCCGGCCTCGGAGTGGGTCACAAAAGAAGAGGCCGATAAATGGGGATCGTCGGCCGCCACCTCTTCCACCAAGCGCCAAAGGCTTGGGGCATCGCGCGGCGTCGCCGCCCATCCCGGGAAATAGGCGCCCTTGTCGACAAACGGAAAAGCGGGGGAGAGATCAAGGCCGATCAAGACGGATGCACCGCGCTGAGCAAGATCGGCAATCCAGGCCACAACTTCTGGCCGCGACCAACCGCGCTCGGCGTGCAGCAAGGCGGGCGGCGCCTCTGCGCCCTCTGCCAGCGCGACCGCTAGCCCCCCCGGGCGCGCAACGGCCTGGCCAGACCAGTCGATCGCTGCAAAAGCGTCAAAGCGGGTCAGCCGGCATTACCTTCAGGACATTTGCGGAAGTTGAATTCATCCTTCTTCGTCCAGCATTTCTTGTCGAGCGGGGGCAGGCCGACAACCGGCACCTCATCATGGACGATGGGGAAATAAAATTGCTGGTCCCTGCCGCCCTTCAGGCTGTCGCGCAGCTCGCCCAGATGCGCCATCGCCAATTCAGCAAGGCCGCCGCGCGGCGTGCTCAGCGCTTTGCGGCCCAGCCAGCCAGCGGTATAGCAAAATGTCTGCTGCCCCCGCACGGTCGAATAGACGGTTGTCGACCGGGTGGCATAGCGATCCAGCGCATCCTGCGCGGCGACAGCGCCTTTGACGGTCCGCCGGAAATAGCCGGACAGCGCCTTATAGGCCCCCATCAATTCCTTGCTGTGGTTGGTCAGGAGCGCATTATAGTTCGTCGTCGTCAAAAGCGTCGGATATTGGACGTGGCATTGCAGCGCCCCCAGCAAGAGGCCCTGACGCAGGCTCCAGACCAGTGCGGCGCGCTGCTCTGTTTCGGTGGCTTCGGGCAGATCTTCGTCAAAGCCGGGCTCTGGCGCCGTCATCGGACGCGCCGGTATTTCTGGCGGCTTGTAAAAAACCTCCGCAGCAACCGGGGCCGACGCCTGCACCAGCAGGGCAGCGGACAAAAATAACGACAGCGTCTGCGCGACTCGCATCAAAAAACCTCTAACGATCCGGAAAACTAAGTTTTACACTGCTTTAGCCCAAAAAGAAAAGGGCCGCCCGGCATGCCGGACGGCCCAAATCCTGTAAAACGCGGTGAAGCGATTACTTGGCGACGTTCGCCGTTTCGCCGGCCGTGTTGGCAGCGGCTTCCGGGGTCGTCATCGCGTCGTTGACAACGCCTTCGTTGGCAACGGCTTCGTTGAGTTCGGTGGTGTTGGCTTCAGCAGCTTCTTCCTTCTTGCCGCAAGCAGCAAGGGTCAGGCCAGCAGCAACGAGCGAAACGATCATCAGCTTCTTCATGGTATCAACTCCCTAGGCAGATATGATCTGGAACGGGGGCGCCCCCTAAATACCCAAATCGAGGTGGACATTTACAGATTATCAAGCGGTTGCTCAAGTCTTTTTGTTCGCTACTGCAATTGCGTCCAGAAATGACGGAAATGAACGCTTTAGAGCATCATCAACACGCGCCATCGGGGTCGGCCCGCACAAATTTGCAAGGCTCGTCACACCAAAATCAGCAAGGCCGCACGGAATGATTCCCGCAAAATGAGACAGGTCCGGATCGACGTTGATTGAAAAGCCATGAAAGGTCACCCAGCGCCGGACCCGAACGCCAATGGCCCCGATCTTGGCTTCATGGCCCCGGGCGTCGGTCGTCCAGATGCCCACACGCCCTTCTGCCCGGTGCGCGGCCACCCCCAGATCGGCCAACGCGTCGATGACCCAACCTTCAAGCGCATGAACAAAGCAGCGGACATCTGGCCCCCGCTGCTTCAGATTCAAGAGCACATAACCCACGCGCTGCCCCGGACCGTGATAAGTATAGCGCCCGCCCCGCCCGGCATCAAAAACCGGAAAACGCGGATCAAGCATCTCGGCCGGATCGGCACTTGTCCCGGCGGTGTAGAGCGGTGGGTGCTCTAGCAGCCAGATTTGCTCAGGGGCCACGCCCTCGGCAATTGCCGCGGCGCGCGCTTCCATCTGCTGAAGGGCCTGCGCATAGTCCGTAAGGCCGGGCGTGACCGTCCATTCCAAAACCGAATCATGCTCAGCCGTCATGCGCGACAGATCACCCGTGCAGAAACGGCACGCAAGCCCTGATTGGGAACCGACGGCCTCATTGGGAACCGACGGCCTCATTGGAAACCGACGGATTGTCGCCTTGCCCAAGATATCCTAACAGAGCCGCGAATACACGGAGGCGGACGCCAACATGAAAATCTCTTACGACGCCTGTTGGCAAACGATGACGGGCATGATGCGCGCCCATGCGGATATCTTGCTGGTTGTGGCCGGAGCCTTCCTGTTCTTGCCGATGCTGGCCCAAGCCATCTATCTGCCGCCCCCAGCGCCGACGTCGGCCGATATTGCCGCGCTGGAAGGATTGCTGGATTTTTATCGGGCCAATTTCCTGCCGTTCTTCCTTGTCCGGCTGATCACGCTTGCCGGCACCGCCTGCCTTTTGGCGCTCCTGCTGGCGCCTGACCGGCCGACCGTGGCCGATTCCATCCGCCGGGCAACCCTGCTGCTCCCCAGCTTGTTGCTGGCCGATATCCTTGTTCAACTGCTGGTCGGACTTGGGATGATCGCTCTGCTGCTGCCTGGCCTCTATCTGCTGGGGCGCACTGCGCTGACGATGCCAGCGATGGTTGCAGAACGGATTACCAATCCATTGCGCGCCATCCAACGCAGCTTCCAGCTGACCGACCGCGCGGGCTGGTCCATTCTGGGTCTGATCCTGGTTATTATGATCGTCGCCTGGATTGCAACCTTTGCCGCCGTCACCGTGGTGGGCGTTGTCCTGCAATTGCTGTTGCCGACAGGCGCCGCGCGGCTTTCCGTCGAGGTTTTGCAGGCGTTGCAGCCGGCGGTTCTGACGATGATCTACGCCTTGCTGGGGGCCGCCATTTATCGCCAAGTAATGGCGTTTAAGGGCGGCAACTAAGGCCGGCTATCAATAACGTCAGCGGCCGATTAGTCCCATTGGACTTCGGGCGGCAGGCTCATCAGAATCGCATCGATATTACCGCCGGTCTTCAGGCCAAAAAGCGTCCCGCGATCATAGACCAGATTAAATTCGGCATAACGGCCGCGCCAGACAAGCTGCTGATGCTTTTGGGCGGGCGTGTACGCTAGACCCATCCGCCGACGCACTAGCTTGGGAAAGATATCGAGAAACGCCTCGCCCACCGCACGGGTGAATGCAAAATTGGCGGCAAAATCACCTTCCAGATGATCATAAAAAATGCCGCCGACGCCGCGATGCACCTTGCGGTGTGGGATATAGAAATAATCATCGGCCCATTTTTTGAAGCGGTCATAATAATCGGCCCCATGAGGGTCGCAGGCCGCTTTGAGCCGGGCGTGGAAATCGGCCGTATCTTCCTCATAGGGCAAAGGCGGATTAAGATCTGCCCCGCCGCCAAACCAGCGCTTTTGGGTGACGAGAAAACGCGTATTCATATGCACGGCCGGCACATGGGGGTTCGCCATATGGGCAACCAGGCTGATCCCGGTTGCAAAAAATGTCGGATTGTCCCCCGCCCCATGGATGGTCTTGGCAAATTCATCTGAAAATGCGCCGCCAACGGTTGAAACGTTGACGCCGACCTTTTCAAAGACCTTCCCTTTCATCAGCCCACGGACGCCGCCGCCGCCCTGCGCCGCCGGATCATCATCGCGGTTCCAGCCTTGATAGCCAAAACAGGCATCGCTTCCGGCTTCACGTTCAATCGCTTCAAATTCTGCGCAAATGCGGTTGCGCAGCTCTTCAAACCAAGAGCGGGCGGCCTGTTGCTCGTCATCGAGCGCGAAGGGGACGATGGGGGTGTTCATGCCCCGCGCTTTACGCGCGTCGTATTTGAATGCAAGCGCCTCAGCCCGAGGGTAATTGGCCGGTCTGGCGCAAGGCCTCAAACAGCGCGATGCCGGTCGCCACCGAGATGTTGAACGATCTGAGGCCCGGCGCCATCGGGATCCGAATAGCGGCATCACAGGCCTCGCGGACATCGTCAGGCACGCCCGCGCTTTCCTGACCCATTAGCAGCGTGTCGTCCGGCTGAAAGGCAAAGCTGCCGATTAGGTCGGTTGCCTTGCTCGACATCAAGACCAGCCGTCCCGCGCGCGCACCCCGAAAGGTCGGCCAATCGGCATGACGGCTAATTTCGACACGCTCGGCATAATCCATTCCAGACCGCTTCAGCTTCTTGTCGGAAAAGGCAAAGCCACACGGATCAATGATATCCACAGGAACGCCAAGGCAGGCGGCAAGGCGCAAGATGGCCCCCACATTTCCGGCAATTTCGGGCTGGTACAGGGCTATTCTCATGCCGCCGGGTTAAGCGAACCGGCCCATCAAGGGCAAGTGGCACGGATTTCGTATTTGCAACTTATGGCAACATCGCTATCAGGCGCGCAAATCTAACGGTTCCGGGGGTCGATGTTCTGACTTCCGCGCGGAACTCCAGAATTGGGGCCGCGGGGGGCGAGGCGCAAAGATCGAATCAGGGATAATGGAAAGCATGGCAAGTTTGACGGAAGACAGCACACCCGCTGGGGAAGAACAGGGCGGCGTGCGCCGTCGTGATTTCATCAACGTCGCCGCGGCAAGTTTCGCGGGCGTGGGGGCGGTTTCGATCGCCCTTCCCCTTATCAACCAGATGAACCCCTCGGCCGACGTGCTTGCCGAGGCGTCGACCGAAGTTGACGTCTCTGCGATCGAGGCGGGCCAGGCGATCAAAACCGTCTTCCGCAAGCAGCCGCTGTTCGTGCGTCACCTGACGCCCGCCGAAGTGGCTGAAGCCGAAAAGGTGTCGCTGTCAGAATTGCGCGACCCGCAAACGCTGGAAGAGCGCACCAAGCCGGGCAAAAAGCAGTGGCTGGTGACGATGGGCGTCTGCACCCATCTGGGCTGCGTGCCGCTGGGCGCTGCGGCTGGCGAAATTAAGGGTGAATTCCACGGCTATTTCTGCCCCTGCCATGGGTCGTCTTACGACACGGCAGGCCGCATTCGGAAAGGCCCGGCCCCGAAAAACCTTCAGGTGCCGGAATATTCCTTCACCTCTGACACTGTCGTCAAAGTCGGCTGAGGATTGGATCGATGAGTTTTCCTTGGGCTAACGAATATAAGCCGTCCAACGGGCTTACCCGCTATCTGGACGAAAAGCTGCCTCTGCCGCGCTTCGTCTATAACGCGATCGGCGCCGGCTATCCGGTTCCGCGCAACCTGAACTATTTCTGGAACTTCGGCGTTCTCGCCGGGGTCGCCCTGATGGTTCAGATTGTTTCGGGCATTATTCTGGCGATGCATTTCGCTGCGGAAAGCACCGTCGCGTTCGCTTCTGTTGAGCATATCATGCGCGACGTGAACGCGGGCTGGTTCATCCGCTATGCGCACATGAACGGTGCGTCGATGTTCTTCATCGTCGTTTACATCCACATTTTCCGTGGCCTTTTCTACGGCTCCTACAAGCCGCCGCGCGAAATGGTGTGGCATCTGGGCCTTGTCATCTTCTTGCTGATGATGGCGACGGCGTTCATGGGCTATGTCCTTCCCTGGGGCCAGATGAGCTTCTGGGGCGCCAAGGTTATCACCGGCCTGTTCGGTGCGATCCCGCTAGTCGGCGAGCCGATCCAGACCTGGCTCTTGGGCGGCTTTGCGCCGGATAATGCCGCGCTTAACCGCTTCTTCTCGCTCCACTATCTGCTGCCGTTCGTGATCTTGGGTGTTATCATCCTGCACATCTGGGCACTGCACATCCCCGGGTCGTCAAACCCGACGGGCGTGGAAGTGAAGGACGAACAGGATACGGTTCCGTTCCACCCTTATTACACGGCCAAGGATGGCGTCGGCGTTGCCGCCTTCTTCCTGGTGTTTGCGACCTTGTTGTTCTTCGCGCCGAACTTCCTGGGCGAACCGGATAACTATATTCCGGCCAACCCGATGTCGACGCCGGCCAACATCGTGCCTGAATGGTATTTCTGGCCGTTCTACGCGATCCTGCGCGCTTTCACGGTCGACTTCTTCTTCATTCCGGCGAAGCTCTTGGGCGTGCTGGCGATGTTTGCCGCGATCCTGCTACTGTTCTTCCTGCCTTGGCTGGATACATCGGCTGTGCGTTCGGGCCATTATCGTCCGCTGTTCCGCAAGTTCTTCTGGTTCGGCCTGATCCCCTGCATCGTCGTACTCGGCTATTGCGGTGGGTCGCACGCGACCGACGGAATCGTGCTGATCAGCCAGATCGCGGCGGCCTATTACTTCGCGCACTTCCTGATCATCCTTCCGATCATCGCGCGCGTCGAAACGCCGAAGCCGCTTCCCAACTCCATTACCGAAGCCGTGCTGGCCCATAACGCCGGCGCCTCGCTTCAGCCTGCTGAATAAGGACCAGTCGACATGATCCGCATTGGTGCATTTCTTGTTGGGCTCTTCTTCTCGGGCTGGCTGCTTGTGTCGGCCGCGATGGGGGCATTCAACTTCGTTAAATCGCCGCCGGCCGTGACAGCCGAGCATGAGTTCCACAAAAAGCCGAAGGACGTTGATTTCTCGTTCAACGGCCCGCTTGGCAAATATGATCGTGCGCAGCTGCAGCGCGGCCTGCAAGTCTTCCGCGAAGTCTGCTCGGCGTGCCACAGCCTGAAGTACGTCTCGTTCCGCGACTTCGCCCAGCTTGGGTACAACGAAGCGCAGGTCAAGACGATCGCTCAGGAATGGCCGACCGAAGCGCCGTCGATCAATCCGGAAACCGGCGAAGCCGCAACCCGCAAGCCGATCCCGACCGACAAGATCCCGGCGCCCTACGCGAATGAAGTCGCCGCGCGCGCAGCGAACAACAATGCCGCGCCGCCGGATCTTTCGCTGATGACGAAGGCGCGTCATGGTGGGGCAAACTACGTCTATTCGCTGCTGACCGGGTATCAGAACCCGCCGGCAGAACTGAAGAAGAAGTTCCCGGATTCGATGCCGGGCAAGACGACCCATTATAACCCGTATTTTGCCAACCTGAACCTGGCGATGCCGCAGCCGCTCAACACGGACGGTCAGGTGACCTATGGTGAAGGTTCGCCCAAGCCGACGGTTGATCAGATGGCGAAGGACGTTTCGGCCTTCCTGATGTGGACCGCCGAACCGAAGCTTGAACAGCGCAAGCGTGCCGGCACCGCGGCCGTCATCTTCCTGCTCGTTTTCTTCGGCCTGTGCGTCGGCGCTTACAAGAACATCTGGGCAGACAAGAAGGCGCACGCCTAAGTCGATCCGGATTGACAGAAAAGAACAAAGGCCCGGCAGTCCTTCTGCCGGGCCTTTTTCTTTGCCCAACGCTTTGCCCGGCAGCCTCCGCCACAGCCCCCTTGCCAAGCGCCGCCCAAGCCCGCAGATGAAGCTCAGCCATGGAGAATGATATGCCCCTGCCCTTTTCGCTTGCGGGTCGAACCGCGCTGATCACCGGAGCCTCTTCTGGCCTGGGCGCCCATTTTGCCCGACTATTTGCAGCCGCAGGGGCGAATATTGTGCTGGGCGCACGGCGGGCAGACCGTATCGCAGCGCTGGCGCAGGAGATTGAGGCTGGCGGCACCGGGGCCCTTGCTGTTGCCATGGACGTCACCGATGCCGCCTCCGTGGCGGCTGCTTATGATGCCGCACAGGCGCGCTTTGGACTGGTGGATACGGTTATCGCTAATGCTGGGACGTCTGCCCCCGGCCGCGCGACAGATATCGGCGAGGACGGGCTGCGCATGGTGACAGACACCAATTTTTTGGGCGTGTATTTGACGGCCCGTGAAGGCGCGAAGCGGATGATCGCTGCGGGCATCAAGGATACGGGCAAGG
This sequence comes from Chakrabartia sp., assembly GCA_046074265.1. Taxonomy (GTDB): domain Bacteria; phylum Pseudomonadota; class Alphaproteobacteria; order Sphingomonadales; family Sphingomonadaceae; genus Aquisediminimonas. Next base: position 101,829 of record JBJTNW010000007.1, on the reverse strand, counting down.
GCCGGATCGTCCTGATCGGATCGATCACCGCGCATCTGACAGGCGAAGGCGATAGTGCTTATGCCGCAACCAAGGCGGCCGTGGCTCATCTTGGCCGCAACCTCGCCCGGGAATGGGTGCGACAGGGCATCAACGTCAACACCATCCAGCCCGGTTATATCCAAACCGAGATCGCCGGGGACTTTTTCCAGACAGATTATGGCAAAGCCAAAATCGCTGCCTTCCACCGCAAGCGGATGCAGCCCATCGACTCGCTCGACCCGTTGATGCTCTATTTTTCGTCCGACGCCGCACAAGCCGTGACGGGCGCGGTGATTGATGTAGATGATGGCCAATCGCTCTGATCTGCCTAGGTCAGGGCCGGGGGGCGCCTTCCTCTTCGCTTAAAGCCGGCAGGCCCGCTGCAAGTGCCATCCGCACCGCGGCAGAAACGCTGCGGACGCCAAGCTTTTCCATCAAGGTCGCCCGAAAGCTCTCAACCGTTCGGATGCTCAAGCCCAGCTGATAGGCGATCAGCTTGTTGGGCAAGCCATCCAGCAAGCCCTGCATCACCTGGCGTTCGCGGTTGGACAATCGGGCGATCCTGTCGCGCGCCTCTTGCGCCTTGCCGCTATCCGACACCCGCTGATGCAATAGCGCAAAGGCGGTATCCAGCGCGCTGAGCAGGCGTTCTTCATCATAAGGCTTTTCCAGAAACTCAACGGCGCCATTCTTCATCGCGCGCACCGCCCGGGCAATATCGCCCTCTCCGGTCAGGATCAGCACGGGATAGCCAAGGCCTTGCGCGTTCAACTGCTCTTGGGTTTCCAGGCCATCCATGCCGGGCAGGCCGATATCCAGCATCACGCAACCCGGCCGATCCGCCCGAACACCGTCCAGAAAGCTGCCGGCATCCGCAAAGCCCAGCACCTCATAGCCATTGGCCCGCAACAGCAGTGCGGCTGAATCCCGCACGACATCATCATCATCGACAAGATAGATTAGACGCGTCATGGATTGGTGCTGCCAACAGGCCTCGCTTCTCAAGAGATGGCCGTGTAATCGTTGAAAAAGCCAAGAGAATCAACAATTCTGGCGTTAATGCCTGCTAGGATGCAAAGGCACGATCGATGCAGAGAAGCCTCCGAACGCGCTCGACTGCTGATCCGGCCATCCCGCCCGAGACGCGGGCCGGTGGCTCGTCTTATGCTCTGCTCACGATCGCTCTGTTCAGCCTGATTGCTGCCACCTTTGGCATTGCCAACGGTCTTGACCGTCTGGCCTCTGCCAATCGCGAGGTGGAAATGGGCTACCGGGTCATTGGCGCGGCGGAAGGCATTCTAGCCGTCGCTCGCGATGCCGAAACCGGCCAGCGCGGTTATCTGCTGACGGGGGAGGAACGCTTTCTGGACCCGTATCGCGCGGCCACCGCCCGCGCCCCTGTTGCCTGGGCGGAACTGGAAAGACTCGCCATCGGCCCCCGCAAGGTCAAGGTCAGCGCCATCCGCCGCAGCTTTGCCGAAAAAGAAGAGCTGAACGCCCGCACAATCCTTGTTGCCCGAACCCAAGGAATGGCCGCAGCGCGCGCCTTTGTTGGCACGGAAAAAGGCAAAGCGAAGATGGATGTTCTGCGCAGCCAGGTGACCGCCTTTGTCGATGAGGAGCGCCGAAAGCTGCGGCTTTTGCAAATCGACAGCAAAACTGCCTATCGCGACGCCCTGTTGCAGGCGCTGGTTGCCTCATTCGCCTTGGTTCTCGCCGGGGCACTGCTTTATGCGGCGATCCGTCAAGCCCAGACCGCTGCGGCGCATAATGCGGAACGCGCCAAACAGGCCAATCGGCGCTTTCAGGCCACTTTTGAACAATCTGCTGTCGGCATGATCCATCTGACCAACATGGGTGGCCCGATCATGGTCAACGACGCGATGGCGCGGATAACCGGCTATTCTCGCGCCGAAATCTTGCTGGCGCCGACCGATGCCCCCGCGCATCCCACCAGGCTGTTGATGGACCCTGTGCAGGCGCAGGCGCTTCAGGATGGCAATTTTGAAGATGCCGAATGGGAATATTGGACCCAAGCCAAAAATGGTGCGCCTTTATGTATGTCGGTCACCCTGTCGGCTGTGAGGGCACCGGATGGCCAGCTTTCTTTCTTTTCCGGTCTGGTGCGCGATGTCACCGCGCTTCGGGCGGCGGAATCCGGCCTGCATGAAAGCCGGGATCGCTTGCGGCATCTTCAGGAAGAACTGGCCCATATTGGCCGGGTGAATGCGCTGGGCGAAATGGCGGCGACCATCGCCCATGAAATCAACCAGCCTCTCACCGCGATAACCAACTATATGTCGGCAGGGCAAAAGCTGGCGCGGAGCACGCCGGAAGATGGCGCGGCGGTGACCCAGATCATGCAACGGGTTGCCGAGCAGGCCCTGCGTGCGGGCGAGATCATCAAGCGCATTCGCAACTTTGTCGAACGGCGCGATGAACATCGTTCTGCCGAGCCTGTTGGCCCACTGATCGACTCGGCAATTGATCTTGCATTATTGGGCATGGACCGGACGGGGCTTGTGCTGGTTCATGAGCCGCTGGCGCAGAACATCGTCATCCATGTCGATCCTATCCAAATACAACAGGTGTTGCTGATCCTAATCCGCAACGCGATCGAGGCCTTTGGACCAAGAGCGGCTGATCGCCAGCTGATCATCTCTATCCGGCCGGTCTGGGATGCCGAAGCAGAGCAGGTCTCGATCCTTGTAGCCGATAACGGACCCGGACTTGAGGCCGATATTGCTGCGCGACTTTTCCAGCCCTTTGTGACGTCCAAGCCCGGCAACATGGGCATGGGCCTGCCCATCGCCAAGCGCCTGATTGAACATCTTGATGGCCGGCTGAGCGACGTTGCCTGCGCGTCTGGCGCGACATTTCGAATTGATCTGCCGGCCTCGCCGGGGGCGCCCGCCTAAACGCTTTGCGCTGCTCGGCGGACCAGCGTGCGGTCGCCCCAGATACCCCGCGTATCGTAGATGGTTTTACCCCCGCGTTCGGCTTCCGGAACGGCGCGAAACGCCTCGTGATCAACAAGCAGAACAAGGATCGGGCATTCCCGCAGCGCCCTATCCAGATCAACCAGCATTGCCCCCGCCTCGGCAAGGGCAGGCGGCAATTGGCCGATATGCGGCTCGACAATGCGAATGCGCGGACCAAATTGCTCAGCCATCGCCCGGGCAATTTCCAGCGCCGGGCTTTCGCGCAGATCGCCGACATCGGGCTTGAAGCTCAACCCCAAAAGGGCAATCGGGCCAGCGGGCGCCTGCGCGACCAAATTGGCAGCGCGGGCAATGACATGCCCCGTTTTTTGCCGGTTAACGGCGCGCCCTGTCTGAATGAGCGGCGTCAGATGCGGCACAGCTTGCGCCAGAAACCACGGGTCAACGGCGATACAATGTCCGCCCACGCCCGGCCCGGGTTGGAGGATATTAACCCGAGGGTGGCGATTAGCCAGCCGGACGACCTCCCAGACATTCACGCCCAGATGTTCCGCGACCATCGACAACTCATTCGCAAAGGCAATATTCACATCGCGAAAGCTGTTCTCGGCAAGTTTGACCATTTCTGCCGCGCGCGCAGAGGTTGTCACGCAGTCACCGCGGACAAAGCGCCGATAAAAGGCCATGGCGCGCCGCGCGCATCGCGGCGTTATGCCGCCAATGCAGCGGTCATTGGCGACCAGTTCAGCCAGAATGCGTCCCGGCAGCACCCGTTCCGGGCAATGGGCGACCGCGATATCTGGCTCGATCCTGTCGGGCCCCGGAAAGCGCAGATCTGGCCGCAGCGCAGCCAGTTGATCGCAAAATGCCTCGGTCGCGCCAACCGGCACCGTTGATTCCAGCAAGACCAGATTGCCCGGCCGCAAATGCGGCGCAATCGCCTGCCCGGCGGCATGAACGTGGCGCAGGTCGGGCAGGTTCTGATGGTCGATCGGGGTGGGAACCGCCACCACGAAGACATCGGCCGGCTCTGCCGTGCAGGTGGCGCGCAACCGCCCGCGATGGACCATGGCCTGCACCAGATAATCCAGATCGGCCTCTTCGATATGCGTGGCACCCGCGTTGATCGTCGCGACAACATCCGGATTGGTATCCAGCCCGATCACCTCGGCGCCGGTCCGGGCAATCAGCGCCGCCGTCGGCAAGCCGATATAGCCCAGCCCGAGGACCAGGACCCGGGGCAGCGCGTCAGGCGGCATCAGCCAAAAGCCGGGCTATGCGGGTGGCCGCCTGCCCATCGCCATAGGGGTTATGCGCCTGCGCCATGCGCGCATAGGCCACCGGGTCATCCAGCAAGGCCTGGGCGTGGTCCACAATGAGATCAGGATCGGTTCCGACCAAATGGGCGGTCCCGGCCGCCAGCCCTTCGGGACGCTCGGTTGTCTTGCGCAAGACAAGGACCGGCTTTCCAAATGCCGGGGCTTCTTCCTGCACGCCGCCGCTATCGGTCAGCACAACGCTGCTTTGATCAAGCAGATGGACAAATTCCGCATAGCCAAGCGGGGGCGCCAGCGTGATCTGCGGGCATTCCCGCGCCAGCGGATCAAAGGCGGCCCGGATCTGTGGATTGGGGTGGAGCGCGCAGATCACTGCGGCGTCCGGCCGATCTGCAAGCCGCGCCACCGCTTGTGCGATGCCGCGCAGCCCCTCACCCCAATTTTCTCGCCGATGGGCGGTCACCAAGATGATTTTTTTGTGCGGATGGCGCTGGAGCAGCTTTTGGCTAGCAGCGGCACAATCCGGCTGGCGCTGCACATAGGCGCGGGCTTGGACCAACGCATCAATCCCCGTATTGCCGGTGATATGGATCTCAGAATCGGGCACATTTTCTGCCCGAAGCGCGTCTGCCGCGCGCGGGGTCGGCGCAAAATGCACGTCTGCTATGGCCGTTACGGCCTTTCGGCACATTTCTTCCGGCCAAGGGTGAAGCAGATCGCCGCTGCGCAGGCCCGCTTCAATATGCCCAACGGGAATACGGTGAAAATGAGCGGCAAGCGCACCGCCAAGCGTTGTTAGCGTATCCCCCTGCACCAAGACGCGGGCGGGCTGCACCTGTGCCATCAAGGCACCCAAATGGCTCACCAGCCGCGCCAGCAAATCCTCCAAAGACTGGCCGGGCTGCATCACCGCCAGATGATGATCGGGCTGGATATCAAACAGGCGCAGCACCGGGTTTACCAAGTCTGCGTGCTGGCCGGTAGAGCAGACGATGACGTCCAGACCGGGGGTCGCCCGCAGCGCCTGCACCACGGGTGCCATTTTGATCGCCTCCGGCCGAGTGCCGAAAACGACCACCATCTTGCGTCTCGAAGAAGTAGCCGGACCCTGCATGGGCCCGGCCTTAGCAAGCGAGCGTTAAGCGGCCGTCAACGTCGGCAGCGCTTTATCCAGCGCCAGTCGGATGATCCGGACGATCTCGTCAATCTGCGCGTGCGAGATGATAAGCGGCGGGCACATGACAATCGTATCGCGGATGCCGCGCACCATCAGGCCATTTTCAATACACAGGTCGCGCACCAGCGGCCCGGCCGTGCCTTCTGCGCCGCCAAAACGCGCACCTGTTGCCTTATCGGCGACAATCTCCACCGCGCCCAACAGCCCGCAAGAGCGGGTTTCGCCCACAAGCGGATGGTCGTTGAGGGTCGCCAGCGCCTTTGCCAGATAAGGCCCGGTATCGTCGCGGGTCCGCTCAATCAGCTTTTCGCGCTCCATGATCTCGATATTCTTGAGCGCGACAGCAGCGGCGACCGGGTGGCCCGAATAGGTAAAGCCGTGGACGAAGTCGCCGCCCGTCTTCAGCACGTCGACGATTTCCTTGGACACGGCCGTGGCCGAAATCGGCATATAGCCCGATGAAAGGCCCTTCGCCATCGGCATCAGATCGGGCGTGACGCCCACTGTCTGATGGCCCCACCAATTGCCGGTGCGACCAAAGCCACAAATCACTTCGTCACACACCAAGAGAATGCCGTATTTGCGGCAGATGCGCTCTACCTCTGGCCAGTAATTGGCGGGCGGGATAATGACGCCACCCGCACCCTGGATCGGCTCCCCAATAAAGGCGGCGACATTTTCCGGACCGACTTCAAGGATCTTGTCTTCGATCGCCTTGGCGCAGACCAGCCCGAACTCTTCCGGGCTCATGTCGCGGCCTTCGTTGAACTGATAAGGCTGGCGAACATGGACGACGCCCGGCACCGGCAGATCGCCCTGTTCGTGCATCACCTTCATCCCGCCAAGGCTAACACCTGCCACCGTCGAGCCATGATAGGCATTCCAGCGTGAGACAAAGACGGTGCGCTTCGGCTCGCCCTTCAACTTCCAATAATGGCGGACCATGCGGAAAACCGTGTCATTCGCTTCCGAGCCAGAGGCATTGAAGAAGACATGGGGCAGCTTGTTGTCCGTCAGCTTGGCGATCTTTTCAGCAAGCAGCACGGTTGGCGGCGTCACCGTTTTGAAGAAGGTGTTATAGAAGGGCAGCTCGCGCATCTGCTCAGATGCCGCCTCAACCAGCTCTTCGCGGCCATAGCCGACATTGACGCACCATAAGCCCGCCATGCCATCAAGGATGCGGTTGCCATCGCCATCATAAATGTAACAGCCTTCCGCACGGGTAACGATGCGGCTGCCGCCCATCGATTCAATCAGCTTATAATCCTGCTGGGCGGGAAGATGGTGGGCGACGTCGAGCCGTTTCAGCTCGGCGATATCGTAATTGCGGGCCATGATGAAATCCTGAGGCTAATGCGCGCCCAAGCGCGCGGTCAAAAAGGCGGTATCGATCGGTCAGCGCGACAAAATGCCGCGCCTCGCCTCAGGGCGAAAAGCCGATACGGGCCAGATAGCGATTGACGCGCTCACTCATATGCCAAGTCTAGCAGAGGCGAGCGGGCAGGAAAAGCGGGCGTTATGCCTCGTAGGGCAAATCCAGCGCCTCGGCGACGGCACGATGACGGATCGCCCCACCCGCCACGTTAAGCCCGGCCGCCAGATGCGGATCGGCCGCCATCGCACGTTCTGCCCCAAGGTTCGCCAGCTTGAGCGCAAAGGGCAGCGTTGCGTTGTTGAGCGCAAAGGCCGAGGTGCGGGCAACCGCGCCGGGCATATTGGCAACGCAATAATGGATCACCCCTTCTTCGACAAAGACGGGATCCGCATGGGTTGTCGCCCGGCTGGTTTCAAAGCAGCCGCCCTGATCAATCGCGATATCGACAAGGACCGCACCACGCTTCATCGTTTTCAGCATCTCGCGCGTGACGAGCTTGGGCGCAGCCGCGCCGGGAACCAGCACCGCGCCGATCACCAAATGGGCATTGGCAACAGCCGCCGCAATCGCCGCCTTGGACGCATAGGCCGTTTTGATGGAATTGCCGAAATGGGTGTCGAGTTCTGCGAGGCGATCATTGCTGATATCGTAGATCGTCACGTCTGCGCGCAGGCCAACCGCCATTTGCGCCGCGTTTAGCCCGGAAACGCCGCCGCCCAAAATCGCCACCCGCGCCGGGGCCACGCCGGGCACACCGCCCAACAGGATGCCACGGCCGCCCTGTTCCTTTTCCAGATAATGCGCGCCAACCTGCACGGACATGCGCCCCGCGACTTCCGACATCGGCTTCAGCAGGGGAAGCGAGCGATTGGGCGAGGTAACCGTTTCATAGGCGATGCAAGTTGCCCCTGATTTCATCAGCCCCAGCGCCTGATCCTTATCGGCGGCAAGGTGGAGATAAGTGAAGAGCGTATGCCGTGCCTCCAGCATCGCGATTTCAGAGGGCTGCGGCTCTTTGACCTTGACGATCATCTCTGCTGCCTTGAACACCTCGGCCGCGCTGCCCAGAATATGGGCCCCGACATCGGCATAGGCCGCATCGTCAAAATCAATGCCGGCACCGGCACCCGTTTCCACAAAAACCTCATGGCCAGCCGCCACCAGCTCGGCGACGGACGGCGGTGTCAGGCCTACCCGATATTCATGGACTTTGATTTCCTTGGGAACACCGATCTTCATGGCTGCCTCTCCGCCCGGATATGAGGCGGAGATAATAGGATAGAAGTCCGTGGAAGTGCTTGCAAAGATCAGCTATCTAAGGAGATAATACGCCTATTATTTCCCATTTTTAAAGTTTTTTACGGGATATTTTTGCAAATGGATGGTCTTGATCGAAAAATCCTCGATGCGCTGGCGAGCGATTCCAGGCTCACAAGCGAACGGCTAGGCCAAAAGGTTGGCCTCTCGCCTTCCGCGGCGCATCGCCGGGTCCGGCAATTAGAAGATGCCGGCTTGATCCGCGGCTATGGCGCCCGGCTGTCGCGCGCCGCGCGGGGCAACCCGGCCACAGTCTTTGTTTCGGTAACGCTGGTAGACCAGCGACGCGAAACGATGGAAGCGTTTGAAGCCGCGATCCGAACCGAGCCCTTGGTATCGGAAGCGCACCTGATGAGCGGCGAATCTGATTATCTGCTAAAGGCCGAGGTGCCGGAAACAGACAGCTTTGAGCGTGTGCATCGCGAGGTGCTGGCGGCCCTGCCGGGCGTGCACCGGCTGGTCACGCATTTCAGCCTGCGCAGCGTGATTGGCGCCGATTGATCTTGAATAACCGCTAGGCCGCGCGCGGCAGGCGAAGCCGGGCCAAAAGCCCGCCCATGTCTTCGCTTTCTTCAAGCGAGACAGAACCGCCATAAATTTCCGCGACATCCCTTACAATTGCGAGCCCAAGGCCGGTACCCGGCTTGGAGCGATCCAGACGGACACCCCGATTGAACAAGCGCTCACGGTCTTCCGCGCTGATGCCGGGGCCATCATCTTCCACCAGTATCTCGACGAAATCGCCCGCCCGCTCAACCGTGACGAAGACGCTCCCGCCGCCATATTTGGCTGCGTTTTCAATTAGGTTACCAAGTATCTCGTCGAGGTCCTGTCGTTCCACCCGGGCCGCCAGATCCTTTTCTCCGGCAATGTCCAACCGCACATGATCATAAAGCCGCGCAACCGCGCGCTCGACCGATTGAAGCGACGGCCAGATATCCGCCCGGCTATGAGCTTGACCACGCCGACCAACCGCGCGCGCGCGCGCCAGATGGTGGTCGACCTGCCGCCGCATGGTGGCGGCCTCGCGCATCACCGTTTCCCCCAGGTCAGGCGCGTCGGCGGTGGCGGCGTTCATAATCACCGTAAGCGGCGTCTTGAGCGCATGGGCAAGATTGCCCGCATGTTCGCGCGCCTCTTCTGCTTGGGTCTCATTATGCTCCAGCAGGCCATTAAGTTCAGATACCAGCGGCGCGACTTCGCGCGGCAGAGCTTGCGCTTCTACCCGGCGGGCCCGCCCAGCGCGCATATTGGCGATCGCAACCTGAAGCTTGCGTAAAGGCCAGAGCCCGTAAAGCGTCTGCAAGGCCGCCATGCCAATCAACCCCACCCCCAGCAGCACAAAGCTTTTCAACAAGGTGCTACGCAGCGTCTTGATTTGGCTGTCGAGCGATTCCCGCCCTTGGGCCACCTGAAAGCGCCAAAGCGTCTGCGACGTCGGCAAATAGATGTCGCGCTCGACAATCCGAAGCTGCTCGTCAGGAAATTCATTACTGTCGTAGAAGTGGGATTTCTCGTCGCCATGCGCCGGGTTGACCTTGAGCGCCTGATCCCACAGCGACCGCGACCGAAACAGATCATAGCCCGGCCCGCTGATCTGCCAGTACATGCCCGAATACGGCTCGAGGAAACGTTGATCCCCCAAGGGTCGGTTGAGCCGCACCTCGCCATCGGGCCCAATCTCCGCCGAGGCGATCATCTGCGTCATCACATATTCAAGCCCGGCATCGAAATTGCTGGTCACGGCCGATGTCAGGACCCGATCCAGCGCCAGCCCGCCACCCAGCAAGAGAAGCGAAATCCAGCCGGCGGCAATCAGGATCATGCGGCGGCTAAGCGACGCGCCGGACCGCTCCAATCTGGCCTCCCCCTGCGGCGCCATGTCAGGCGGCCGGGTCTTCCAGGCTATAGCCGAGGCCGCGGATCGTGGTGATCACATCTTGGCCCAGCTTTTTACGAATTCTCGTAACAAACACTTCTATCGTGTTAGAATCTCTATCAAAATCCTGATCGTAGATATGCTCGATCAATTCCGTCCGGCTGACGACCTTACCCTTGTGGTGCATCAGATAGCTCAGGAGCTTATATTCCTGCGCCGTCATCTTGACCGGCTCTCCCGCCAAGGTGACGCGGCCGGACCGGGTGTCCAGCCGGACATCACCCGCGATCAGTTCGGACGACGCATTGCCCGATGCGCGCCGGATGAGCGCGCGCAGCCGCGCGATCAATTCCTGCGTCTGGAAGGGCTTGGCGAGATAATCATCCGCCCCGGCATCAAGGCCTGCCACCTTGTCAGACCAGCTGTCGCGCGCAGTGAGGACCAATACCGGCGTTGCCTTACCTTCCTTGCGCCAGCGATCCAGCACCGTCAGCCCATCAACTTCCGGCAAGCCAAGGTCCAAAATGACGGCGTCATAGGTTTCGGTTGAGCCCAGATAATGCCCGTCTTCGCCATCGGTTGCGAGGTCGACGGCATAGCCATTTTGTTCCAGCGTTGATTTCAGCTGGCGGCCCAGCGTCGGCTCATCTTCGACGATCAAAATCCGCATCTTGGCCCCTTATCTGTTCTTGTGAATTACCTAGGGTCAATTCCCTGCCTGAGCAATGATTTGCCCGGACCGCCCGTCAACATCGATCCAGATGACCGACGATCCTCGGACAAATTTCAACCGATACCGCAAGGCATCCGAATCATATTCCGCCCCGATGTACCGCGCGCCCCGCCGCGTCATCACGGGGACCACCTCGCCTTCAATGTCGCGCAGCGAATGAACCGACCCGCGCCGGGTCGCGCGCATGGCCGCATCCTGCTCATCCCGGCGGCTCATTTGCGCCAGCACAGGTTGCGCCGTGGCGGCCATAAGCACCACAAGCAGACATCGCGTCATCGAGGCGTTGAAGTCTTTCACAGTTTCAGCGAATAGCAGTCCGAATTGAATACGCCATGAATGGAAGCGCGCCCGCGATGGATGCGCCACCAGACCTTAACCCGGTTCGAGAAGATGTCAGCACCTGTTTTGAGTTACGAGGGCCTTGGGCTCGTCCAAGGATCGGGGTGGCTGTTTCGCCATCTCGATATTTATATCGGCGAACGCGATCGATTGGCCCTGATCGGCCGCAACGGCGCGGGCAAGACCACGCTGTTCAAGCTGCTGGCCAACCGCGTCGACGCTGATGAGGGGCGACGAACAATCGTGCCGGGCACCAACGTTGTGCTGCTGGAACAGGAGCCTGATCTGACCGGCTTTGCGACGCTGCGCGACTATACAATTTCCGGGGCCGGTGCGCCGCCTTTGCATGAGGTGGAAGCCATTGCCGACCAGTTGGGCATTGATCTATCGCGGGACGCCGCAACCGCCTCTGGGGGGGAAAGGCGCCGCGCGGCCATTGCCCGGGCGCTGGCCATGGACCCGGATGTGCTGCTGCTCGACGAGCCGACGAACCATCTTGATCTTGCGGCGATCGATTGGCTGGAAGATTGGCTCAATCGCTTCCGCGGCGCCTTTCTTGTCATCAGCCATGACCGAACCTTCCTCACGCGGCTCACCAAGCAGACGCTCTGGCTCGATAGGGGCAATGTCCGCCGTGCCGAAGTTGGCTTTGGCGGATTTGAGGCGTGGCAGGAAAAAGTTTATGCAGAAGAAGCCCGCGCGGCTGAAAAGCTGGACGCCAAGCTGAAGATTGAGCTTCATTGGCTTCAACGCGGCGTCACCGCCCGACGCAAACGCAACCAGGGTCGGCTGGAAAAGCTGCACCAGATGCGGGCCACCCGAGCCGCGATGATCGGCCCGGCGGGTGCTGCCAAGCTGGCGGTGGAAAGCGATGACGTGCGATCAAAATCGGTCATCACGGCTGAAGGCGTGTCCAAGACCTTTGGCGACCGAACGCTTATCCGCAACTTCACCCTGCGCATCCAGCGCGGCGACCGGATCGGCATTGTCGGGGCCAATGGCACGGGCAAGACAACGTTGTTGAAGCTGTTAACGGGCGAAATGGACCCTGATGAAGGCAGCATCACCCGCGCAAAAACGCTGAACGGCATTGTCATTGATCAGCAACGCGCGCTCTTATCGGGTGACAAGCGGGTGCGGGACGTCCTGGCCGATGGGGGCGATTGGGTAACGGTACGCGGCGAGAAAAAGCATATGAAAGGGTATCTGAAGGAATTCCTTTTCGATCCCAATCTGGCTGATGCGCGCGTTGCGACCTTATCGGGCGGAGAACAGGCGCGCCTGCTGCTTGCCCGGGAATTTGCCCGCCAGTCCAACCTTCTCGTGCTTGACGAGCCGACCAATGATCTGGACCTTGAAACGCTTGACCTGTTGCAGGAAGTGATCGCCGATTATGACGGCACGGTGCTGATCGTCAGCCATGATCGCGATTTTCTGGACCGTACGGTAACGCTGACCCTTGGCCTTGATGGATCGGGCAAGGTGGATATCGTTGCCGGGGGCTATGCGGATTGGGAACGCAAAAGGGATGCGCCGAAAAGCGCACCCGGCAAGGCCAAAGCCCCTGCCGCTGTGGTCACAACGGCTGAAAAGCCCAAGCTGGCAACCAAGCTGAGCTATAAAGACCAGCGCGATTATGACCTGCTGCCCGGCCGGGTGGAGGAATTGGGGGCGGATATTGCAGCCGCTGAAGCGGCGCTCTCTGACCCTGATCTTTACAGCAAAAACCCGGCCCGATTTGCCGAGTTAAGCCGCAAGATTGAACAGTTGCGGACGGAACGTGATGCCGCCGAGGAACGCTGGCTGCACCTTGCCGAGCAGGTGGAACAACTGGGCGGCTAGAGCGTCTTGCCTGCCCGGCCCGCCAGTTCAACCGCATAATGCCAAGCCATGCGGCCCGAACGCGCACCCCGTTGGGTGACCCAAGTCAGCGCCTCTTGCGGATCAAATTGCAGACCAAGGTGCCGGGCATAGCCGGCGACCATCTCAAGCCAGACATCTTGCGTGCAGACGTGAAAGCCAAGGCTGAGACCAAAGCGGTCTGCCAATGCCAGATTATCGTCAACCGCATCGCGCGGGTTAATCGCGCTCGCCTGCTCTTCCAGATTGCGCGGCACGATATGGCGGCGGTTTGCCGTTACATAAAGCCGGACATGGGCCGGGCGGGCAGATATGCCCCCATCCAGCACCGAGCGGATATGGCGGATGCGCGGGTCGCCTTGTTCAAAGCCGATATCGTCGATGAAGACGATCGCGGGAACATCCGACTGAGCCAGGACGTCAAAAAGATCGGGCAGGCTCTCCAGTTCATCGCACGAGGCCTCCACCAACCTAAGTCGGCCGCCTTCTTGATGCACCCGGGCCGCCACAGATTTGACCAAAGCGGACTTCCCGGTGCCGCGGGCGCCCCATAGAAGAATATCGTGCGCGGCATGGCCGGCCGCGAGCCGATGGCTGTTTTCCAGAACAAGGGCCTTTTGCGGGTCAACGCCAAAAAGCAGGTCAAGCGACACTGGGCGAAAGCCCGTCGCAGGTGCCAATTGCCCTTGCCGCCAGACACAGGCTGGGGCGTCCGGCACAGGCGCTGCCTGATGTGGCGGCGCAAGACGATCGAGCGCATCGGCAATGCGCGTGAGCAGATCCTTATCCATGCCGCGCCGATAGGACTTTGCTGGGGCAGCTGTCAAAATCTCAACGATCACCGTTCTCGCGCGATGCGGGCGGCCCGCGCATAGGCCGCCGCCGCGCCGGGATTACCCAGACGCTGCCAGACAAGGCTGAGCGCCGACAAGATGTGCGGATGATGATTGCCCAGCCGCGTCCGCAGCCCCTCCAAAAGGTGCTGAGCCGCTTGCCATTGGCGGGCCGCTATCAGCGCGTCGGCGACCATGAGTTGGGCCGAAATATTCTGCGGGTTCTCGCGGGCAAATAAAAGCCAAAGCCGCTGGGCCTCTGCGCCGTTCCCTGTCTGGATAAGGGCGCGCGAAAGTCGCAGCATGACTTTTTCAGAAAAATCCAAATCGGCCGCAGCACGATATGCACGGAGCGCGGCCGGCCAATTGCCGAGCAGGGCCTCCACATCCCCCAGCCGCAACTGAACCGCCGGGTTGCCAGGATTGGCCGTGCGTGCAGCGACCGCCTGTGCCCGCAACGGGGCCGTCTGGCCGGCCGCGAACGACTGGAGCAAGGCACGCGCCGATTGATCTTCAGGATCGGCGGTCGACAAGAGCGACAAGGGGATGGGCGCACCCGCCCCCGGGGCGGAGGCCTTGATCTGCTTTAAATAGAGGACGGCGGCTGTGCGGTCGCCAGATGCCTCAGCCGCTCGCGCCGCCAGCATCAGGCTGTAACTATCTGCATCCGCCCGAGAGACAAGAGGTCCGAGCACCTCAAGAACGGCCGCCGGGTCGTCCGCCGCCAGACTTGCCCGCGCCAGCATCTGCCGGGCCTGAACATTGGCAGGCTGGCGCGCGACCAAACGTCCAAGGCTCAGCCGAGCGCGGTCCGGCGCACCGAGCTGAAGATCAATCGCCCCGCGCAACAGCAAAAGGCCGGGCATATCTGCGAGATTTTGATCTATCCGCTGAACCAAGGATTGCGCCAGCAGATATTGGCCGGCCCGCGCAGCCATCACCGCCTGACAATAAAGCGCCCATGGATTTTGAGCGTCCAGACGCAGAATATCCCGCGTCACCGCCAGCATCTGGCGATTGGCCCCAAGGTCTCCCAATGTCGCGGCAAGGGCTTCCCGGGCATCAATATCCAGGCTGGCGACCGCCAAGGCCATCGGCAATCGGAGCCGAAATAATCGGATCACAAACGTCTGGCCTCCACGCATCGCTTCCAGCCGACCAATGCGGCGCGATGGGTGTTTTGCCAGCCAAAGCTTAAGGAAGGTTGAGCAGCATCAATCCGTCGCGAAGGAAAAGGGCGTCAGGCCGCGTTCCCGCTCATTAAAGGTCAGCACCCGCCCGGCGGGGGGACTGCTGCGCTGCGGGCATTCCGGGCGCAGGCATTGGCGACATCCCAGCCCGATGGGCGTTGCTGGACCAGCAATCACATCCAGCCCGCGCGCGGCCGCCAGCGGCGGGGCAAGGCGCGCCTCCAGCCCAAGCGCCACCACAAATTCCGCATCAACGCCCCCTGCGCGCGCGGCATGGGGATGAACAGTCCGCGCCAGGGTGAACCAGCGGGAACCATCTTCCAGCGCCACGATGTCGCGCAGGATGCGCCCAGGCCGGTCAAAAGCGTTATGCACTGCCCATAAGGGGCACCGAAGATCGCTTTCCGCCAGCGGGGAGCCGCTGGCGCCCGCATAAAGCTTGGACGATTGGCCCGCCCGGTCAATCCGCAGCATGAAGAAAGGCAAACCGCGCGCGCCAACCCGTTGCAAGGTCGTCAAGCGGTGGGCAACCTGTTCAAAGCCCGCGCCAAAGCGGCGCTGCAACAAATCAAGATCATAGCCGGTACTCTCACACGCGCGCAGAAAACGGCCATAAGGCATCATCAACGCTGCGGCGAAATAGCTGGTCAAATGCCGCCGATACAGGCGCTCCCCGGCGCGCTCGGCAAAACGGGCACCAGCGACCAACGCCTCAATCTCTGTGCGCGCCTCCAACTGAGCCAATTGAAAGGCGGCAGCAAAGGTCCGCGACGCCGGGTCAAGCAACTCTGACAATTGCAGCTGGCGGGCGTGAAGATCCAGACGGCGCAGCCTATCCGGCATCACATCTACCGGCAGGATGCGCAGCGAAAGCTGGTGCGTCACCCGCAGCCGCTCTGCAATGGCGCCATAAAGATCGCCAGACCCAAGCCGAAGTTCATCGGCCAATGCCTCTGCCTGAGCGTCGAGATCGGGAAAATGGTTTCGCCAGCGCTCAATTTCTTGCCGTACAGCGGCAATGGAATCTCCCACCGGCTCGCCGCCTGCCCCCATGCGGTCAAAAGCGCGTGCAAAAGCCTCCACCGCTTCGGGTGCAAGCGCAATCCAATCAGCGATTGCCGCGCGATCAAGACCGAGATCCGCAAAAAGCGGGTCCGCCAAGCGCCGTCGGACAGCCTCTGCCCCGCCGCCCGGCGCGACCCCTGTCAGCGAGCGGGGATCAAAATCAAACCGCTCCGCCAATCGGAGCAGGATGGCAGCCGTTAACGGCCGCTGGTTGCGCTCGATGAGATTGAGATAAGACGGCGATACGCCCAGCGCCTCGGCCATGGCCGATTGCGTCAGCCCCGAGGCCCGGCGAATCCGGCGCACCGCATGGCCGGCAAAGAGCTTCTGATCGGACATGACGTCAATTTGTCATGTTTTTACAAAATGACAAGAATTTTCGCGATTAGCCGCACCTTATCACAACAATATTTACAGATTTCTATCGCAACCCGCACACCTCGGGCTCAAAGAAACGTCATTAGATCAGGGAATTCCACCCCCGCCGGACAAAGGATGATGTAAATGTCGTACAAGAGCCACATTGCTGAGATCGACGCGTTGCGCGCCACCAAAGGCGGCACCTGGGACGGCATCAACCCGGAATCGGTTGCCCGGATGCGGCTTCAGAACCGTTTCAAGACCGGCCTCGACATTGCCCGCTATACTGCCAAGATCATGCGCGAAGATATGGCCGCTTATGATGCAGACCCGGCCAACTACACCCAGTCGCTGGGCTGCTGGCACGGCTTTATCGCGCAGCAGAAGATGATTTCCATCAAGAAGCATTTCGGCACGACCAAGCGCAAATATCTGTATCTCTCGGGCTGGATGGTCGCGGCGCTCCGCTCTGATTTCGGCCCCCTGCCCGACCAGTCGATGCACGAAAAGACCAGCGTCCCCGCGCTGATTGAAGAACTCTATACCTTCTTGCGTCAGGCGGATTCGCGCGAACTCAACCTGCTTTTCCGCGACCTCGACAAAGCCCGTGACGCGAATGATGCGGCCAAGCAGGCCGAGATCATGGACAAGATCGAAAACTTCCAGACCCATGTCGTGCCGATCATCGCGGACATTGACGCCGGCTTTGGCAATGCCGAAGCGACCTATCTGCTCGCCAAGAAGATGATCGAAGCCGGCGCCTGCGCGCTCCAGATCGAAAACCAGGTGTCGGACGAAAAGCAGTGCGGCCACCAGGATGGCAAGGTTACCGTGCCGCATGAGGACTTCCTCGCCAAGGTCCGCGCCTGCCGCTACGCCTTCCTCGAACTCGGCGTGGAAGACGGCATCATCGTCACCCGCACCGACTCGCTGGGCGCTGGCCTGACCAAGCAGATCGCTGTTTCCAACGAACCGGGCGATATTGGCGACCAGTATAACAGCTTCCTCGATTGCGACGAGATTGATCCGGCGACGGCGCGCAATGGCGATGTCGTCCTCAACCGCAACGGCAAGCTGCTCCGCCCGAAGCGGCTGCCGTCGAACCTCTTCCAGTTCCGCCCCGGCACGGGCGAAGACCGCTGCGTGCTCGACTGCATCACCTCGTTGCAGAATGGCGCGGACCTGCTGTGGATCGAAACGGAAAAGCCGCATGTTGAACAGATTGCTGGCATGATGGACCGCGTCCGCGAAGTCTTCCCGAACGCCAAGCTCGTCTACAACAACTCGCCCTCGTTCAACTGGACGCTGAACTTCCGTCAGCAAGTCTATGATGCGATGGTCGCCGAAGGTCTCGACGTGTCCGCTTATGACCGGGCAGAGTTGATGAACGCCAAATATGATGAGACCGAACTTGGCATCGCGGCAGACAAGCGCATCCGCACCTTCCAGGCGGATGGGGCAAAGCGCGCCGGGATCTTCCACCACCTGATCACGCTGCCGACCTATCACACCGCGGCATTGTCGACCGACAATCTCGCGAAGGAATATTTCGGCGACGCCGGGATGCTGGGTTATGTCGCTGGCGTTCAGCGCAAGGAAATCCGCGAAGGAATTGCTTGTGTGAAGCACCAGAATATGTCGGGCTCTGACATCGGCGATGACCACAAGGAATATTTCGCCGGGGAAGCCGCGCTCAAGGCGGGCGGCGCCCACAACACGATGAACCAGTTCAGCTAAGACCAAGGAAAGGAGTGACCGATGTCCGAACCTTCACGTTCCCGCGCCGTCTTGTCCACCGAGGATTTTGAACTGCTGCGTGAAGCCGTCGTCCACTATCTTGAAGTGGTGAAGGACAAGCCGGAATCGATCAAATTTTCGCGCCTCTATCACCGCCTTGGCAGTGCGATGGGCCGCCCATCCTGACTTATTGAGTTTCCTGGGGAGGAAAAGGTGCCCGCCGGAGAAATCCGGCGGGCATTTTCCATTTTAATGCCCTGACCTTGGGAAGGGGGTGTGCAGCGCCCGGGACAACGCTATAGCTGCCGCCATGACAACCGACCGCATCTGGACCGCCGCCATCGCCATTATCGGCGATGAAATCCTTTCCGGACGAACGCAGGATAAAAATGTCAGCCAGATTGCCCTGTGGCTGAACCTGCAAGGCATCCGCTTGCGCGAAGTGCGGATCGTCCCTGATGTCGAACAGGAAATTGTCGACTGCGTCAACGCGCTTCGGGGCCGTTATGACTATCTGTTCACCACCGGCGGCATTGGCCCGACGCATGATGACATCACGGTGGATGCGATTGCCAAGGCGCTCGGCGTCGATGTTGTCATCCACCCGGAAGCCAGCGCGATGCTTCAGGCATATTACGAACAGCGCGGCGGGTTGACCGAAGCGAGGCTGCGTATGGCCCGCGTCCCCGATGGCGCAGAACTGATCGCCAATCGCCTGTCCGGCGCGCCGGGCATCCGGCACGGCAATATCTTCATCATGGCGGGCGTGCCGCACATCACCGCAGGGATGCTTGATGCCCTGACGGGAACGCTGGAGGGCGGCCAACCGCTCCTCTCGACAACCGTCGGCTGCTGGGTTGCCGAAAGCGAAATTTCGGAAATGCTGGAAGCCGTCGAAAAAGCCCATGAGGGATGCCAGATTGGCAGCTACCCCTTCTTCCGTGAAGGGCGGGTGGGGTCCAATTTCGTGATCCGCGCGGTAGACGAAGCCGTGATCGCGGCCTGCGCCGACGATCTGATCGCCAAGCTGGCCGAAATTAAGCGCGAAGGTGTGCCCGGCGGCATTTGATCATCCGTGGGACGGCTTTGTCCGCCACAGGATCAACAGCGCCAGCGCGGAGATCGCCGCCGCAACCGCAAAGGAGGCGCCCCAGAAATGGACTGGGGCTGCGGGGCTCGTAAAATAAGCGAGCAGCGGGTTGAACAAAGACGGCGCGATAATCGAACCCAAGGCCATCAGGCTTGAGGCAAAGCCCTGGACTTCACCTTGGGTTTCTGGGGTGGCGCGCCGCGACATCATGGCGGAGAGCGTCGGGTGAACAAGGCTTTGGAAGGCCATGGGTAGGATCAGCAGCAGCGCCAACCAACCATAAGGCGTGGCGGCATAGGCCGCGAAGCACAAAGTGCCGATCGTCATGCCCAAAAGCGCAACCCGGCGCTCACCCAATCGACGGACAATCCGCCCGGTCACAAATGTCTGCACCAGCGCCATGCCAAGCCCGACGGCGGCCAGCGACAGCCCGACCATGCCGGCCGTCCAGCCATAACGGCCATAAGTATAAAAATTCCACGTCATCGGGTAGATAAGCGCCGCAACCTGCCAGAGCATATAGACCAGCGCGATCGGCGCGATCCCGCGCATGCGCCGAATGCTCATCAGCGACCCAACAGGATTGGCGCGCCGCCAGTCAAAGCTGCGGCGATTAGTGGGTGCCAGTGTTTCCGGGAAAACAGCCAGACCATAAAGGAAGTTGGCAAAGGCCAGCGCGGCGGCTGCATAGAAAGGCATACGATGCCCCCATTCCCCCAACACCCCGCCGATCACCGGGCCAATCACAAAGCCCAGGCCAAAAGCCGCACCGATATAGCCAAACAGCCGGGGGCGCGCTTCGGGCGGCGACAGATCGGCAATGGCTGACTGGGCGGGCGCATTGGATGCGCCAAAAATGCCCGACAAAAAGCGGCCGACAAAAAGCCAGCCCAATGTGGGTGCAAAGGCAAGCACCAGAAAATCGGCCGAAAAGCCGAAAAGCGAACCGAGCAGGACCGGGCGGCGACCAAAGCGATCTGATACATTGCCAAAAAGCGGGCCGCAGACAAATTGCGTGGTCGCATAAAGCAGCGAAAGCGATCCACCAATCGCCGTCGCCTCAGATAGATCGGCATGGCCAAGTTCCATCACCAATTCGGGCATGACCGGGGTGATGATACCAAAGCCGATCGCATTGATGAGGATCGTGCCGAGCAGAAAGCGCACGGCCGGGGGCAAGGATTGCCCGGAAGGGTCCGAATCCGACACGCACGGCTCCGTCGTTGACAGTCAGGCATGCCCGTCTAGAACACTGGGCGTATCTTTCCAGCATCTGATACGAAAAATGTCCCCGGCGGACTGTGCGCCGTCGATCAGGTGATGCTTGGCAAAGATGGGTTTGGTTGCGTTGCCTTGGTCGTCCGCAAAAAGAGCGCAACTCGTGCAGCCCCTGCCTTTCGCCCCCCAACAAGCCCGCACATGGCCAACGGACCTGCTCGTCTGGCTGGGCTTGACGATGCTTTCAACAAGCCTGCTGATCCTGCTGCTTTATGGCTCGCCCGACGCGATTGTGCGCAACGCCAATGGCGACACGCTTGTTCCCCTGCAAATGGCCGTCGCCGTTCATAGCGACCCTCACGCCTGGGCGACGTTC
Organism: Chakrabartia sp.; assembly: GCA_046074265.1. GTDB lineage: Bacteria > Pseudomonadota > Alphaproteobacteria > Sphingomonadales > Sphingomonadaceae > Aquisediminimonas. The sequence goes on along the minus strand of JBJTNW010000007.1, from coordinate 81,040 downwards.
CAATGGTCCCGCGTGGCCAGCCTCCCGGATTTCGCGTGGTTCTGGATCGCAGAAGGCTTAGGTCTTGGCTGGCGCACGGCCTTGCTGGTCTATACCTGCTTGGTGGCTGCGGCGTTGACGTTCTGCCTCGCCTTTGTCGCGGCGCGGCTTGCCGCACAGCCTGTCCGCGCGATGATGACAAAGGCCGCGGGCGCGTTGCTCATGCTTCTGCTGCCATTGACCGCGCTGCACCTTGGCCTTGGCCTTCAGTTGCGCGGGTTTCTGCAATTCTTCTACCCGGAAAGCCATGGCAATGCGCTTCTGCTGGCACTGATCGCCACTGGCCTGCCCAAGGAGCGCCGTTTTTTGCTTCTGCTCGTGTGCGTTATCGGCACGATCAGCGATTTTCTGTTTGTCACCTCCTTTGTCCTGCCCTTGCTTCTCGCGATGATCTTGACCGGGCGGCGCAGCCAAGCCGATCTGCGCCACCTGCTTATCGCCATGGCAGGCTATGCGATTGGCGGCCTCGTGCGCGGCCAGATGTTCATGCAGACGGTCTTCACCGTTCCGCTTCTGGACCGGCTGAAACAGGCCCCGGATATTCTTCTCGCCATGAGCAAGGGGGAAATGCCTTGGCTTATCGGCATCGGCATGGCGCTTATGCTCATCGCCGCCTTCCGGGCGCACCGGCAGGCGCCGCACGACGTGCGCAGCTTTCTTCTGCTCCAAGCCAGCCTGGCCGCGCTGGGCGGCCTTGGCCTTGCCTTTCTGGCCCTGCTGGATGAGGCCGGATGGCGCTATGCCATGCCCTCTTTATGGTGGCCGGTGGCGGTGATTGTACCGCACCTGCCCGCCCCCCGCCGCTGGGCGGGGACCTTGGCACTGGCGATCTCTGCGTTGCTGCTGCCTTATACCAGTCAGGCGTTGCGCACATGGCGATCCTCAACCGAAGCCTGTGTCGCGCAAGTGCCGGGCCTTCAATCGGGCCTTGCGACCTACTGGTTCTCGCGCCAGACTGAAGCCTCTGCCAATTGGCAACGGCACATTGCGACCATTGATGCGCAAGGCGCGCCCTATATCTTGGCCAATGATGTCGCCAGCTATTGGCGCGATGGGGGGAACCCGCACCGGCCCGCCCGGTTCAACTTCATCATCGTTGACAAGGGCGCAGACCCGGCCGCGTTGCGTGCGCGCTATGGCGCACCAGCCCGCCGCATCGCGTGCCCCAAGGTGGATTTGTGGGTTTATGACGAATGGCTCTGGCCAATGTCGGCCGCTGAGCGCCAAGAATGGCTGGAGCGGGTGAAGGGAATCGAACCCTCGTCTTAAGCTTGGGAAGCTTCTGCTCTACCATTGAGCTACACCCGCTTGGGCAGCGCGCCTCTGCCATGATGCCGCAGAGTCGTCAACAACGGGGCGCGAAGCACTTGCCTTTTTTGGCGCTTCTGCGTAATGGCCCGCTCTTCCGCACGATTGTAATGCGATCGGCCTGGCTGAAAGGGCTGCCATGGCTGATGCGAAATCGTCGAACTTGAAAGGACGAAAATGCCCAAACTGAAGACGAAGAGCGGCGTCAAGAAGCGCTTCAAGATGACCGCCACCGGCAAGCTGAAGCACGGCGTTGCTGGCAAGCGCCACCGCCTGATCAGCCATAATGGCAAGTATATCCGCCAGAATCGCGGCACCTCTGTCCTGTCCGACGCCGATACGGCGACGGTCAAGGCTTGGGCCCCCTACGGCCTGAAGTAAGGAGCGCTAGACCATGTCACGCATCAAGCGCGGTACGACCACGCACGCCAAGCACAAGCGCATCCTGAAGGACGCCAAGGGCTATTATGGCCGCCGTAAAAATACGATTCGCATTGCGCGTCAGGCTGTCGAAAAGGCCGGCCAATACGCCTATCGCGACCGCAAGGCGAAGAAGCGCACGTTCCGCGCGCTTTGGATCCAGCGTATCAACGCTGCCGTCCGCGCCGAGGGCCTGACCTATGGTCAGTTCATGCACGGCCTGAAACTGGCTGGCGTTGAACTGGACCGCAAGGTCTTGGCCGATCTCGCCATGAACGAAGGCGGCGTGTTTAGCGCCATCATCGCGCAGGCGAAGGCGGCGCTGCCCAAGGCAGCCTAACGACCCACTTTCGTTAATGTGCACATGGGCGTGAACGGTGGTTGCCGTTCGCGCCCATTTGCTTATCAGGCACAGTCTATGACCGATCTTGCATCCTTGAAGTCCTCAGCCCTCGCCGCCGTGGCCAACGCCACTGCACCGGACGCGCTGGAGACCATCCGCATCGACCTGCTGGGCAAACAGGGCAGTATTTCTGCGCTGCTGAAAACGCTCGGCCAGATGTCGCCCGAAGAGCGTCAGACCAAGGGTGCGGCCATCAACGCCCTGCGCGAAGCGGTAACAAGCGCAATTGCCGACAAAAAGGCGTCGCTGGAAACCGCCGCGCTTGATGCGCGCCTGGCAACCGAGCGGCTGGATATGACGCTGCCCGCGCCTGATGCGCCGCTGGGTTCGGTTCACCCCGTTTCGCAGGTCATGGATGAGCTGGCCGAGATTTTTGCGGATATGGGCTTTGCGGTCGCCGAAGGGCCCGAGATCGAAGACGATTGGCACAATTTCAGCGCGCTCAACATTCCGGAAACCCACCCGGCACGGGCGATGCACGACACCTTCTACTTCCCGGACGACAAAGCGGTGGACGGCAAGAAGATGCTGCTGCGCACCCACACCTCGCCGGTCCAGATCCGCACGATGCTGAACCAGAAGCCGCCCATTCGCATCATCGCGCCGGGCCGCGTCTATCGGTCAGACAGCGATGCAACGCACACGCCGATGTTCCACCAGATCGAAGGCCTGGTGATCGACAAGGGCATCCATCTGGGGCACCTGAAATGGACGCTCGAAACCTTCCTCAAGGCGTTTTTTGAGCGCGATGATGTCGTGCTGCGGATGCGGCCCAGCTATTTCCCCTTCACCGAGCCGAGCGCCGAAGTCGATGTCGGCTATACGCTGGTCAACGGCAAGCGCGTGATCGGCGGGTCCGAAGGCTGGATGGAAGTGCTGGGGTCCGGCATGGTCCACCCGCGCGTGATCGCCGCCTGCGGGCTGGACCCGAACGAATATCAGGGCTTTGCTTTTGGCACCGGCGTCGACCGGCTCGCCATGCTCAAATATGGGATGGATGATTTGCGCGCCTTTTTCGATGGTGATCTGCGCTGGCTTAAACATTATGGATTTGCGGCGCTGGATGTGCCCACGCTCAGCGGGGGGGTCGGCGCATGAAATTCTCCCTGTCCTGGCTCAAAGAGCATCTTGAGACCAAAGCCGATATCCATGCCGTTGCCGATACGCTGAACCGCATTGGCCTTGAGGTTGAAGGCATTGAAAACCCGGCTGAAAAGCTCGCCGGGTTCAAAGTCGCCCGCGTCCTGACGGCAGAACGTCACCCGCAAGCAGACAAGCTGCAGGTCCTTTCCGTCGATGCAGGCGATGGCCCTTTGCAGGTCGTCTGCGGCGCACCCAATGCCCGTGCGGGCCTTGTCGGCGTGTTCGGCCTGCCGGGCGCGACGGTGCCGGCCAATGGCATGGTTCTGCGCGTGGCGGCCATTCGCGGCGTCGAATCCAACGGCATGATGTGCTCCACGCGTGAGTTGGAATTGGGCGATGACCATGATGGCATCATTGAATTGCCCGCCGACGCGCCGGTCGGCACCGCCTTTGCCGATTATGCGCAGTTGGATGATCCGATCATCGATGTTGCGATCACCCCCAACCGGCAGGATTGCATGGGCGTGCGCGGCATTGCGCGCGATCTGGCAGCGGCAGGCCTCGGCACGCTGAAGCCGCTCTCCGTTCCCACGATCGCGGGCAGCTTCCCCTGCCCCACCGAGATCCGCACCGATGACCCGGAAGCATGCCCGGCCTTTTTCGGCCGCGTGATCCGCGGGGTCAAAAATGGCGAGAGCCCGGACTGGATGCAGGCCCGGTTGAAGGCAGCCGGCCAGCGCCCGATTTCCGCGCTCGTCGACATCACCAATTATGTGATGCTCGACCATGGTCGTCCAAGCCATGCTTATGATCTCGCGAAGCTGACAGGCAGCGTCTGTGCCCGCCGAGCGAAAGACGGCGAGACCGTGACCGCGCTCAACGGGAAGGATTATACGCTTTCCGCAAATATGACTGTGATCGCAGATGAAGCCGGCGTCCACGACATTGCCGGCATCATGGGCGGCGAACATTCGGGCTGTTCCGAAACGACGACCGATATGCTGCTGGAAGTCGCCTATTTCACGCCAGAGCGGATCGCGAAGACCGGGCAGACACTCGCGCTGACCTCCGACGCGCGCAGCCGCTTTGAGCGCGGGGTTGACCCGGCGTTTCTCGAGGATGCCGTCGCCATCCTGACCAGCCTCATCCTCGATATTTGCGGCGGCGAAGCGTCTGAAATGGTGCGCGCCGGACAGCCGCCGCTGACCCAAAAGACGATCAGCTATGATCCCGCGCTCTGTGCGCGACTGGGGGGCGTGGACGTCCCCGCCGATCAACAAATGGCGATCCTCACCTCCCTTGGCTTTGGCGTTTCGGGCAAGGACGTCACCGTTCCGACATGGCGGCGTGACATTGATGGGCCGGCCGATCTTGTGGAAGAAGTGGTGCGCATCGTCGGGCTGGATAATGTGCCCTCCACGCCGCTGCCGCGCACCGACGGGGTCGCCAAGCCCACCGCAACGCCCGCGCAAAAGCTGGAACGCCGGGTGCGTCGCACGGCGGCCGCGCGCGGGCTGAATGAAGCGATCAACTGGTCCTTCCTGCCGGAAAAGGAAGCCGCGATCTTCGGCGGGGGCACCTGGACGCTCGCCAATCCGATCAGCGAAGACATGAAGGTCATGCGCCCTTCGCTGCTGGCTGGACTGCTGGCCGCCACCCGCCGCAACATGGACCGGGGTGCCGATAGCGTCCGCCTGTTTGAACTGGGCCGCCGCTATCTGACGGATGGCGAAAAGCCGACTGCTGGCCTTGTCCTTGCGGGCGAACGCCGCGCGCGCGGTTGGGCCAGCGGCAAGGCACAGGCGTTCGACGCTTATGACATCAAGGCCGAAGCCGTGGCGCTGCTCGCCGCTGCCGGAGCGCCCGTCGACAACCTCCAAATCATGGGAGAGGCCGGCGCCCATTTCCATCCGGGCCAATCCGCGACTTTGCGGCTCGGGCCGAAAACGGTGCTGGCAAGCTTTGGCGCACTCCATCCCAATGTTGCGAAGGCTTTTGACCTCGTTGGCCCGGTGATGGCCGCAGAACTTTATCTCGACGCGATTCCCGCCAAGCGAGGCAATAGCGGCTTTATGCGGCCAGCCTTCACGCCGCCTTCGCTTCAGGCCGTCTCACGCGATTTTGCTTTTCTGGTTCCAACCGAGCTACCCGCAGGCGATCTGGTTCGCGCGGTGAAGGGCGCGGATAAGGACAACATCACGGCGGCCCGCTTGTTCGACCAGTTCATCGGCACCGGCGTGCCTGAGGGGCAAAAGTCGCTCGCGGTGGAAGTGACGCTGCAACCTACCGAGAAGAGCTATGGCGAAGAGGAGTTGAAAGCGATTGCCGAGCGCATTGTCGCAGCGGCAGCCAAGCTGGGGGCGGTGCTCAGAGGATAAAGCGTGGAGCGGGTGAAGGGAATCGAACCCTCGTCGTAAGCTTGGAAGGCTTCTGCTCTACCATTGAGCTACACCCGCAACACGTCCTGCGCCCTTGCCACCCGGGCAGGGCGGGCGTCAACACTTTCCGGCGGAAATTGGCGCGCGATGGTCAGCCGGCAACGGGGTGCAACAGGAAGGACGCCACGGCGAGCACGGCTGTGAGCCAGGCCAACCCTGTCGAAAGCGTGCGCCGCAGCCGCAGCCATCCCTCTGGCAAGGCGACCGTGAGCGCAATTTCATGGTCAATCACGGGGCTGAGCAACAGCGCTATCGACAGCGCAACCAGCGAGGGGCCAGGCCACTCCCAACCGAAGATCCAGGGCAGATAGGCCGCAAAGGCGATCAGGCTTGGCAGAACGGCTGCGACATAAATCCAGCGCGGCGCCTGAGGATTACTCACGCCCACGCCCCACCAAACGCCCCCCAAAAAGCTGAAGATGAGCGCGGCATAGCCAAAGCCCCCGGCAATGGCGGTCCAACGCAGCACCGGGTCGGTCAGCAGCAAAACGGCGAGCACCTGCGGCAAGAGGCCGGCATAGCCCAGCCAACGCGCGCGCCCTTCCAGATAGGAAGCCCCAGCCATGTCACTTGCCCTTCCCAACCTAATGTTCCGCAATTGCAATCCTATTGTCCTGTCCGCCGACAACGGTCTGAACAGTAAATGACATTCTCCCAATCGCGCGCCCATTTCTTACGCCAGACAAAGGGGCGCTGGCAAACGGGGCAGAGCTTTTCTGGCAAATCGGACTTGCGGCGCATTTTTGGCATGTCCGGCTCTTTTATTCTTTCCCAAGGCCACGATAAATGGACCCAAATGACTGATAGGACTTGAAAATCGCATCAGGGCTTCAATCTAAGAGAAAACCCGTCTAAGTTAAGACACGCAAATGGCCATATTGGCAGCGAGGCATCCGCCTTCTCCCGATATCACCAAACCCGGCTGCGAAGCGAGAGGGGGATATATGTTGGTGGAGAAGGTAAGCGCGCCCGATGGGCTGAGCGCGCTGATTGCAAATAGCCCTGTGGCCTCGGTCATCAGCAATCCAAGGTTGCAGGACAACCCCATCATTGCGTGCAACAAGGCGTTTATCGACTTGACCGGATATCCCGAAAGCGAGGTTGTGGGCCGCAATTGCCGCTTTCTGGCGGGCCCCGCAACAGAGCCGCGCCTGTCGGAAATGATCCGCGAGGGCGTCCGCGAAAAGCGGCCCGTACTCGTCGAAATCCTGAACTACAAAAAGGATGGCACGCCTTTTCGCAATGCCGTGCTGGTTGCCCCGATTTTCGACGCGGCCGGGGAATTGGAATATTTTCTCGGCTCACAGGTGGAACTGCCGTCCGATGCGCCCGGGCCAAGCGCCAGCCGCCACGCCCGCGCGATCGAGCTTGTGCGCGCGCTTACCCCGCGCCAGCGTGAAGTGCTGGAGCATATGGCGCAGGGCAAGCTCAACAAGCAGATTGCGTATGATCTTGGCCTGAGCGAGCAGACGGTGAAAATGCACCGCGCGGCCTTGCTGGAGCGACTGGGTGCCGCAACCACGGCTGACGCGATCCGCATTGCGGTGGAAGCCAATATATCTGGGCCATCCGCCGCCTGACGGCAGCGGCCGGACCCTATGCTTAGGGTCACATGGCCTTATAGGCGTATCGACCCAAATCGGCCGACGGCGTAGTTGGTCCTTGCCGGGACGGGAATCCCCCTCTCTCTCCTCCCCTTCCGGCACTTTCCCCTCCTTTAGTGAAAATCTGGTGGCTTTTTGGCGCGCTGGATTTAAGTCTGTGGCCTGTCGTCATCAGGACGCACGGGAGGACAGATGCACGCAGCTCAGGCACAACCGTCATGGGTCATGCTGGCCTATCTGGTCGCGGGCATCTTCTTCATTCTCGCGCTGCGCGGATTAAGCTCCCCCGCAACGTCGCGGCGCGGCAACCGCTTTGGCATGGCGGGGATGACGATCGCGGTGGCAACCACCCTTGCCACGCATGAGATTGCGAGCCTGCCCGAGATTTTGGGCGCCATAGCCATTGGCGGCGGCATTGGCTGGATCACCGCGCGCCGCATCGCCATGACGGATATGCCGCAGCTGGTCGCGGCCTTTCACTCGCTGGTCGGCATGGCAGCGGTTCTCGTCGCGGCGGCGGCTTTTCTCCAGCCTGAAAATTTCGGGATCGCCGGGCCTGACGGGCTGATCCACCACGTCAGTCGGATTGAAATGGGCCTTGGCATCGCGATTGGTGCCATCACCTTTTCCGGATCGGTCATCGCCTTTTTGAAGCTGAACGGGAATATGTCGGGGGCACCAATTATGCTGCCGGGGCGCCATGTGATCAATCTGGGCACATTGGCCGCAATATTGGGGCTGATCGGCTATTTTCTGACCGATCAATCGCCGTGGATTTTCTGGACCATTACCGCGCTGTCCTTTGTCATCGGCTTTCTGCTCATCATTCCGATTGGTGGTGCGGACATGCCGGTCGTGGTTTCCATGCTCAACAGCTATTCAGGCTGGGCAGCCGCGGCCATGGGCTTTACGCTTCAAAACAGCGCGATGATCATTACTGGCGCGCTGGTGGGCTCGTCGGGCGCGATCCTCAGCTATATCATGTGCAAAGCGATGAACCGCAGCTTCATCAGCGTAATCGCAGGCGGCTTTGGCGCAGAAGCAAGCTCTTCAGCGGGCGGGCCGGCCAAGGAACAGCGCCCCTGGAAGCGGGGCTCGGCCGAAGATGCGGCCTTTTTGCTCAAAGAAGCAGAGCAGGTCATCATCATCCCCGGCTATGGCATGGCGGTGGCCCAGGCCCAGCATATCCTGCGGGAAATGGCGGATGTTCTTAAAAAGGAAGGTGTCCGCGTTAAATATGCGATCCACCCGGTCGCCGGCCGTATGCCAGGGCACATGAATGTCCTCTTGGCCGAAGCGAACGTGCCTTATGACGAGGTGTTTGAGCTGGAGGACATCAACAGCGAGTTCGCCCAGACGGACGTTGCCTTCATCATCGGCGCCAATGACGTTGTGAACCCCGCCGCCAAGACCGACAAATCCTCGCCGATCTATGGCATGCCGGTATTTGATGTCGACAAGGCCAAGACCATCATGTTCATCAAGCGATCAATGGGCGGGGTTGGCTATGCCGGGGTTGATAACGACGTATTTTACATGGACCAGACCATGATGCTTCTGGCCGATGCCAAGAAGATGGTCGAAGATATCGTCAAGGCGCTGCAACACTAGGTCTTGGCGTCACGCCTGTCGCAACTTAAGGCACGCCCCCATGTCGATGGATAACGATCTTCAACTGGCCCTGTCTCTTGCCGAGGCCGCAGGTGCTGCCATTCGTCCCTATTTCCGTGGCGAGTTTGGCCTTGAGAGCAAGGACGACGCCTCGCCCGTCACGCTTGCCGACCGCGCGGCGGAAGAGGCGATGCGCAAAATCTTGGCGCGCGACGCGCCGCGCGACGGGATTATCGGCGAGGAATTTGGGGCGGAGCGCGCCGGGGCAAGCCGGGTCTGGGTGTTGGACCCAATTGATGGCACGACCAGCTTCGTTGCCGGCCGGCCCATTTTTGGGACGCTGATCGCGTTGATCCAGGATGGCTGGCCCGTGCTGGGTATTATCGACCAGCCGATTTCGGGCGAGCGCTGGGTTGGAGCCGTGGGGCGGCCCACCTTGTTCAACGGCCAACCTGTTCAGGGGCGTCGGTGTCGCAGCCTTGACGACGTGATCCTTGCCACCACCAGCCCGCATCTCTTTTCAGAGCATGAGGCCGATCATTTTCTAAGCCTAGCGGCCAAGGTGGCCCGGCGGCGGATCGTCTATGGGGGCGATTGTTATAATTACGGCTTGGTGGCGAGCGGTCATGTGGACCTTGTGGTCGAAGCGGGCCTCAAGCTCCATGACTTTGCCGCGCTTGTCCCGATTGTCGAAGGGGCGGGCGGGACGATGTCCGACTGGGCGGGCAATCCGCTCAACGCAGGCTCATCGGGACAGGTGATCGCCCTCGGCGATCCGGCCCGTCTGGAGGATGTGCTGGAAGCGCTGGGCCATCAACATTGCGGCTAAGCGCGCCTTCCGCTTTCGATTGATCCACAACTAAGGCGGCTCCCCCCTTTTCCTAATCGGTCACCGCTCCTAATTAGGAAGCGTCATGTGGCAGCTTTACCAATTTCCGCTCTGTCCCTTTTCCCGCAAGGTGCGCTTGCTGATGGGCGAAAAGGGCGTGGGCTATGAATTGGTGCGCGAAAATCCCTGGGAGCGCCGCGACGAATTTCTGGACCTGAACCCCACCGGTCAGGTCCCGGTAATGGTGCACCGTGACCGGGGCATCACGCTGATCCATTCCACAGCGATCAGCGAATATCTGGAAGAAACCATTGATCAGGCACCGATGATTTCCGGCACAGCGCCCAATAGGGCGGAAATCCGGCGTCTCGTCGCGTGGTTTGACGAGCAGTTTTACGGACAGGTTGTCGCCCCCCTGCTGACCGAACGCATGGAAAAAAGGTTGGTCACGCGCACCACGCCTGATGCCGCTGTTCTGCGCACCGCGATGAAAACCGCCAACCAGCTGCTCGATTATATTGATTGGCTGCTTGATCATCGTAACTGGTTGGCTGGCCCCAGTCTCAGCCTTGCCGACCTTGCCGGGGCGGCGCACATTTCGGTTGCCGATTATTTGGGCGGCCTTGACTGGCGCAGCCACGAGCCAACCCGCCGCTGGTATTCTGGCCTTAAATCCCGCCCGTCCTTCAGGCCGCTGCTCAGCGAGCGGATGGAAGTCATTCCCCCGCCCGCCCATTATGACAAGGTGGATTTCTAAGCCCGGGTGGCGCTTAGGATATAGTTGAGTGTCATGTCGTCCGACAGGTGAAGCCCTGCCGTTGGCGAAAAGGCGATGCCGCTGACATCATTTACTTTCAAGCCGGCTTGGGCAAGCATGGGTTGCAACTCATCCGGGGTCAAAAACTTGTCCCAGTCATGCGTCCCTTTGGGGATGGCTCCAAAGCCCTCTCCCAAGGTGATCATGGCCAGCCGCGACAGGCTGGTGCGGTTGGGGGTGGAAAGGATCAGCAAGCCGCCCGGCGCGAGATGCGCAACAAGCGCCGCCAGAAAAGCTTCCACATCGGTCACATGCTCGATGACCTCCATCGACGTGACCAGATCAAACTGACCCGGCAATGTCGCAATTTCGGCCGCGTGATAGGCGATGGAAAGCCCAGACCCGGCAGCATGGTCCGACGCAGCGGCGATATTCTCCGGTGCGGCATCCACTCCAGATACCGAGGCACCCAGCCGAGCCAGAGGTTCGCACAACAGCCCTGCCCCGCAGCCGACATCAAGCGCGGACTTTCCTGACAAAGGCCGGAAGTCCCGCGGATCGCTGCCCCAATGCCGGTCAATCGCCGAGCGGATGAATTTCAGCCGAACGGGGTTGAGCTTGTGCAGCATGGCCGAACTGCCCTTAGGGTTCCACCAGTCAGCCGCCAGCTTGCCAAAATGTGCAGCTTCGTGCGGGTTGATCGTTTTTGAAGGGATTGCCTTTGCCATACCCCTTCCCTAACAGGACCGCGCCTTCCGGCCAAACCCACAATTGGTTCACGCAACAGGAAATCCGATGGCCCGCATCGTCATGAAGTTCGGCGGCACCTCTATGGCAGGGACGGAGCGAATCCGTAACGTCGCCGCGCGTGTCAAACATGAGGTCGATGCCGGCAATGAAGTGGCCGTTGTCGTTTCTGCCATGGCGGGTGAGACGGACCGGCTTGTCAATTTTTGCCGCGAGGCCGCGCCCCTGCATGATCCGAAGGAATATGACGTCGTTGTCGCCTCGGGCGAGCAGGTAACGTCGGGGCTGCTGGCGATTACCCTTCAGGCGATGGGCGTAAAGGCCCGCAGTTGGCTGGGCTGGCAATTGCCGATCCGGACCAGCGATGCCCACGCCTCTGCCCGGATCGAAGATATCGATACCACCGCGCTGGTTGCGGCAATGCAATCGGGCGAAGTTGCCGTTATTCCGGGTTTTCAAGGCGTCACCGCCGCCAACCGCATCACCACATTGGGCCGGGGCGGCTCGGATACCTCGGCCGTCGCCGTCGCTGCCGCCGTCAAGGCAGATCGGTGCGACATCTATACCGATGTCGATGGCGTTTATACGACAGACCCCCGCATCGTCCCCAGGGCACGCAAGCTTGCCAAGGTGACCTATGAGGAAATGCTTGAGCTGGCGAGCGTTGGCGCAAAGGTGCTCCAGACCCGCTCTGTTGGCCTCGCGATGAAGGAAAATGTGCGGGTTCAAGTTCTCTCGTCCTTTGACGAACCCACGGACAACCCCATCCCCGGCACGCTGATCGTCGGTGACGACGAAATCGGAGAAGACGAAATGGAACGCCAACTCATCACCGGCATCGCGCATGACAAGAACGAGGCAAAGGTCACGCTGACAAGTGTGCCGGACCGGCCCGGTGCTGTCGCGAGCATTTTTGGCCCGCTTGCCGATGCGAACATCAATGTCGACATGATCATCCAGAATATCGCGCATGATCATGGATCAACCGACGTGACCTTTACCGTTCCGGGGGCGGAACTTGCCCGCGCCATAGACACGCTCACCAAAGCCAAGGAGGCGATTGGCTATAGCGAGCTGATGCACGACACCAAGGTTGCAAAAATTTCGGTCGTTGGCGTCGGCATGCGCAGCCATGCCGGCGTCGCTTCCACGATGTTCAAGGCCTTGTCGCAGCGCGGCATCAACATTCAGGCAATCTCGACCTCGGAGATCAAGGTTTCGGTCCTTATCGACGAGGATGAAACAGAACTGGCGGTGCGCGTTCTCCACACGGCCTATGGCCTTGATGCCGAGGACGATCAGTGAGCCAGCTAGATGCGCTGATGGCGCGCGGCGCGGCGTTCCTTGGATCGCGGGTGGCCATATTGGCGGGCGCGATGAGCTGGATCAGCGAGCGCCATCTTGTCTCGGCCATGTCCAATGCCGGCGGCTTTGGCGTGATTGCGGGCGGCGCGATGCCGCCGGAAATCCTCTCAGCCGAAATCGCCGCGACCAAGGCGATGACGGACAAGCCCTTTGGCGTGAACCTCATCACCATGCACCCGCAATTGTCGGAGTTGATCGCAGTCTGCGCCTCCCATCAGGTCAGCCATGTCGTTCTGGCCGGCGGCTTGCCCCCGGCAGGCGCAATCCAGCAGATCAAGGATTTTGGCGCCAAGGTCATCTGTTTTGCGCCAGCCTTGTCGCTGGCCAAAAAGCTCGTTCGGTCGGGCGTGGATGCGCTGATTATTGAGGGCAATGAGGCCGGCGGACATATTGGCCCCGTCTCCACCTCTGTCCTAGCGCAGGAAATCCTGCCGGAAATGGCAGAGCAGGTTCCTGTCTTTGTCGCAGGTGGCATCGGCCGGGGCGAAATGATTGCCGCTTATCTAGAACAGGGCGCCGCCGGCGTGCAGATCGGCACGCGCCTGGTCTGCGCTACCGAGTGCATCGCCCACCCCAATTTCAAAAAGGCGTTTCTGCGCGCTTCGGCCCGCGATGCGGTGGCGAGCGTCCAGATTGACCCGCGCTTGCCCGTCATCCCGGTTCGGGCGCTCAAGAACGCCGGGACCGAGGAATTTACCCGCAAACAGGTTGAAGTGGCCGCCAAGCTGGATCGCGACGAAGTCGATATGGCAGCCGCTCAACTTGAAATTGAGCATTTCTGGGCCGGTGCGCTGCGCCGCGCGGTGATCGACGGCGATGTCGAGAACGGCTCCGTCATGGCGGGCCAGTCCGTCGGCATGGTCAAGTCTGAAGAAAGCGTGCAGCAGATTCTCGACACGCTGATGGCTGAGGCAGAAGCGGCGCTCAGCGGGCGGAAAGCGGCCTGATTTTCAGTCTCGGCCGGCCGGTGCCCGAACCCCGGCCCGGCCCCGTCGTGCCAATTCTGCCTTCAGCGCTTCCGGCTTGGGCGCCCAGAGGAAGCCGAAACTGACGGTGCCCTGCTTGGTCTCCACCACATGGTGCAGACGATGCGCCTGGATGATGCGCTTCATATAAGCGCTTTGCGGGATGTAGCGAATGTTCACCCGGCGGTGGACGATGACATCGTGGAACCCGAAATAGATCGCGCCATAGGCTGCGATGCCACCGCCAATCCACGCGTAAAGCGCGCCATGCCCCAACCCGATGCCATACCAAAACAGGCTGATCGATGGCACGGCAAAGATCGCCGCATAAAGATCGTTGAGTTCAAACATGCCATGCCGGGGCTCATGGTGACTTTTGTGCAAAAACCAACCCGGGCCGTGCATCAGCCAGCGGTGGGCGACATAAGCAAAGCCTTCCATGAAGATCACGGTCAAAACAAAGGCGACGGGTCCGATCATCCACGACATGCCTGCCCTTTACACCGTCGTTCATCCTCTCGTCATCCTGTTCGGGGCAAAAAATGCCCAACGCTATACAAAAGGATGGATGATGCGCCCTTACCTGCTGACGACCCTTGGCATAGCCGCGCTTGTTGCCGGCTGCACAACCCCGGAAACGCGTCTGCGCAACGGGCTGATGGCCGCAGGGCTGAGCCGCAGCGCGTCAACCTGTATGGCGGCCCGGATGGTGGATCGTCTTTCCTTCGATCAACTGCGCCGCTTGTCGGATCTGAGCAAGATTCGGCAGGACCGTTTGGGTGAGATGCGCGTCGGGGAATTCTGGCACCGTGTCCGCGCGCTACGGGACCCAGAAATCCTCAGCATCACCGCCCGCGCGGGTCTTAGTTGCGCGATTTACGAATAACGGACGGCGGCCGAGCCACAACGAGGGCTTCCCATATGGGCGAGGCTATGCTTTAGGCCCCTGCATCACTAGCAGGGACTCGCGCACACAATGAATATTCACGAGTATCAAGCCAAGGAACTTCTGGCCAAATATGGCGTGGCCGTGCCCAAGGGCATTCCCGCGATGTCGGTTGAAGAAGCCGTCGCCGCCGCCAAGCAGCTTCCCGGGCCGCTCTACGTCGTGAAAGCGCAGATCCACGCAGGTGGCCGCGGCAAGGGCAAGTTCAAGGAACTCGGCCCGGACGCCAAGGGTGGTGTTCGCCTCGCCAAGTCGCTGGAAGAAGTGGAAGCCCACGCCAAGGAAATGCTCGGCAACACGCTGGTGACGATCCAGACTGGCCCGGCCGGCAAGCAGGTCCAGCGCCTCTACATCACCGATGGCGTGGACATCGGCAAAGAATTCTACCTCGCGCTCCTCGTTGATCGCGCGACCAGCCGGATCGCCGTTGTCGCCTCGACCGAAGGCGGCATGGACATTGAAACCGTGGCGCACGACACCCCGGAAAAAATCCATACGATCACGATCGACCCGGCTTCGGGCCTGATGCCGCACCACGGCCGGGCTGTGGCCAAGGCGCTGGGCCTGACCGGCGATCTGGCCAAGCAGGCGCAATCGGTGTTGAAGGGTCTCTACGACACCTTTGTCGCAACCGATGCCTCGCAGATTGAAATCAATCCGCTGGCGATCTGCCCGACGGCAGACGGCGACAAGCTCTTCGTTCTCGACGCCAAGGTCGGCTTTGATGGCAACGCCATGTTCCGCCACAAGGACCTGGCTGAACTGCGCGACCTGACGGAAGAAGATCCGGCCGAAATCGAAGCCTCGAAATATGACCTCGCCTACATCAAGCTCGACGGCAACATCGGCTGCATGGTAAACGGCGCGGGCCTTGCCATGGCGACGATGGACATCATCAAGCTGAATGGCGAATTTCCGGCCAACTTCCTCGATGTGGGCGGTGGCGCTAACAAGGAAAAGGTGACGGCCGCCTTCAAGATCATTTTGAAGGACCCGGCCGTAAAAGGCATTCTCGTCAACATTTTTGGCGGGATTATGAAGTGCGATATTATCGCGGACGGCATCGTGGCAGCTGCGAAGGAAGTGAATTTGTCGGTCCCGCTCGTCGTTCGCCTTGAAGGGACGAACGTGCAGCAGGGCAAGGACATTCTTGCCAATTCTGGCCTTCCGATCGTGCCTGCCAATGATCTTGGAGATGCGGCCAAGAAGATCGTGGCCGAAGTGCGGGCGGCGGCGTGAGGCTTGCCAAGCACGGCATATTTGTGCAGTGCACCTAACATTGACGTTAACGTAAAGCGATTCTCGGGAGAGACCTGATGAAGATCCTAGTCCCCGTCAAACGGGTGATCGATTATAACGTGAAGCCGCGCGTGAAGCCGGATGGCTCGGGCGTGGACCTGGCGAACGTGAAGATGTCGATGAATCCGTTCGACGAAATCGCGGTCGAAGAAGCCATTCGGCTGAAGGAAAAGGGCGTTGCGACGGAAGTCGTCGCCGTTTCCGTTGGCCCGGACAAGGCGCAAGAAACGCTGCGTACCGCGCTTGCGATGGGCGCTGATCGGGCGATCCTGATCGTGGCCGAAGACGTTGAACCGCTGGGTGTTGCCAAGCTGCTCGCCAAGGTCATGGACGAAGAGGCTCCGGGCCTCGTGATCCTCGGCAAGCAGGCGATTGACGATGACTCGAACCAGACGGGCCAAATGCTGGCCGCACTGACCGGGCGTCCTCAGGGCACCTTTGCATCGAAGGTCGAAATTGCTGGCGACACGATCAACGTCACCCGCGAAGTCGATGGCGGCCTTGAAACCGTCGCCCTCAAGGCCCCGGCGATCGTCACCACCGACCTTCGGTTGAACGAACCGCGCTACGCCTCGCTGCCGAACATTATGAAGGCGAAGTCCAAGCCGCTCGCGCAGAAAACCCCGGCGGATTATGGTGTGGACGTCAGCCCGCGCCTCAAGACGCTGAAGGTTGCTGAACCGCCCGTCCGTTCGGCCGGGATCAAGGTTGCGGACAGCGACGCGCTGGTCGCCAAGCTTAAGGAAATGGGAGTTGCCGCATGAGCGTTCTCGTCTATGCCGAACATGATAACGCCTCGCTGAAGGATGCAACGCTTGCGGTCGTGACCGCCGGGGCGAAGCTTGGCGACGTGCATGTGATCGTTGCTGGCAATGGCTGCGATGCCGCTGCACAGGCCGCCGCCAAAATTGCCGGCGTCGCCAAGGTGCTGGTCGCCAATGACGCTGCTTATGCCAACCAACTGGCCGAAAATGTCGCGCCGCTCGTCGCTGGCCTGATGGCGGGCTATGATGCGGTGCTGTTTCCGGCGACCGCGCATGGCAAGAATATCGCCCCGCGCGTCGCCGCTCAGCTGGATGTCATGCAGATCAGCGACATCCTGTCGGTTGAAAGCGCAGACACCTTCACCCGCCCGATCTATGCCGGCAACGCCATTGCGACCGTGCAGTCGACCGATGCGAAGAAGGTGATCACCGTGCGTGGCACCGCTTTTGCCAAGGCTGCCGCTGAAGGCGGCTCGGCCGCGGTGGAAGCTGTGTCGGGCAATGGCGATGCGGGCCTTTCCTCCTTTGTCGGGGCCGAGATCGTGAAGCTCGAGCGCCCGGAATTGACCTCGGCGAAAATCATCGTTTCGGGTGGTCGTGCGCTGAAGGATGCAGAAACCTTCCAGGCCACCATCTTCCCACTTGCGGATAAGCTGGGTGCGGCCGTGGGTGCCAGCCGTGCGGCGGTTGATGCCGGCTATGTCCCGAACGATTATCAGGTTGGCCAGACCGGCAAGATCGTCGCTCCTGAAGTTTATGTCGCTGTCGGCATTTCGGGCGCGATCCAGCATCTGGCGGGCATGAAGGATTCCAAGACGATCATCGCGATCAACAAGGATGAAGACGCCCCGATCTTTCAGGTGGCGGACATCGGTCTTGTTGGTGATCTGTACAAGATCGTGCCGGAACTGGTCGAAAAGATCTGAACCGAGCGGATCAGCAAACAATGAAAGAGGCGGCTTAGGCCGCCTCTTTTTTTGTGCGCGCAAGGTACAGGACGAGCGCACCGGCCACTGCGGAGGCCAACGAGCCCATAAGCACTCCCATGCGCACAGCATTGGCGTGCATGGCATCGCGAAAGGCTAGATCCCCGATGAAAAGGCTCATCGTAAAACCGATGCCGCATAAAAGCGCCATGCCATAAACTTGGCCCCAATTGGCCCCGGCGGGCTTGGCGGCGAAGCCCAGCCGCACGGCCAGCCAGATGGCGCCAAAAATCCCGATCTGCTTGCCAAGGAAAAGACCAGCTGCAATCGCCACCGGCAAGGCATCGCCAATATTCTGGCCGGACAAGGTAACCCCGGCATTGGCAAAGCCAAAAAGCGGCACAACCCAAAAGGCGACTGGCAGGTGGAGCCCCTGTTCCAGCCGATGCAGGGTCGACTGCGCGGCATTCGGGCTGCCCTTTTCGGGCGCAACAGGCACCATCATCGCCGTCAACACGCCCGCCAGCGTGGCATGGACGCCCGATTGAAGAACGGCGATCCAAAGCAGGATAAAGCCCGCCAGATAAACCCAAGGCGCGCGCACGCCGATGCGGTTCACCCCCCAAAGCCCTGCCACGAAGGCGGCGGAAACGCCGAGCCATAGGGCCGAAAGATGATCGGTATAGCCCAACGCGATGATCGCGACCGCGCCCATATCGTCTACGATCGCAATCGTCGTAAGCAATAGCTTGAGCGAAGCAGGGACCCGACGTCCCAAAAGCACAAGAACGCCGATGGCGAAGGCAATGTCGGTTGCCGCCGGGATGGCCCATCCGCGCGCCAAAGCGGGGTCGCCCCGCGCCAGCGCAAGATAGATGATTGCGGGAACAGCCATGCCCGCCGCCGCTGCCAAGACCGGAAGGCGCCGGTCCGCCGGGTGGGCAAGATGCCCCGCGCGCAGCTCGCGCTTGATCTCCAAGCCGACGTGCAGGAAAAACAGCGCCATCAGGCCATCATTGATCCAGTGATGAAGGGAGAGCGGACCAAGTTTACTGGCCAGCATGGCATGATAGGGGGCCGCCAGCGGGGAATTGGCAATCAGCACGGCGACAAGCGCCGCCGCCATCAAAACATAGCCCCCTGCCGCTTCGTTCTGCAAAAATGCCCGAAGAGCAGATGGGGGTTTGCCGTGCTCTTTGGTCACTTAAGGATCCCTATTCGCCCCATATTGCCGGGGTTAATAGTCTCCGGTCAGTTGGTCAAACAACGGCACCACCAAGGCATCCTCATGGGTTGCCATAAAGCTATCCGGATGGATGAAATAATCGGCAAACCAAGGATAGCGCGCGGGATCAAAGCTGTCGCGCAGCCAATCGACGACCTTGCGGACAGGCTGAGAATGCCGCGCTTCGCGCCGATAGGACATCCAAAGCTCAAACCGCATGCGGAACGGCAGTTCAACCGGGCGGACCCGACGCGTGATAATCCGCGCATAGGTTGGCATAGCGCCAATGCCCAAACCGGTGACCACCGCCCAATAATGCGAGAAGCTGGAGTTTACCTTATAGGCCATCAACCTCCGGATCGCCTCTTCGCCTAGGAAGCAGTTAATCGAATGCGGGTTGAGGCCGGGCGAGTCCTGCTGAACAAAGGCATGGCCTTCAATATCATCAAATGATGTCGGGGTGCCGCGCAGCCGCAAATAAGCGTCTGATGCGAACAACATGACATGCAGCGTGGCGATCCGCGCGCAGACCACATCCATATTTTCCGGCTTTTGGAAGCCAACCGCAACATCATAGCCCTCAAGCGACACACGCTGCTGGTCAGACGAGCAATCCAGCGTCACCAGATGGTCGGGTAGAGCCAACTTCAATCCGGGCAGGCGCGGCGTCAGCCAGAATGTCCCCACCCCTTCTGAGGCGCAGACCCTGACCTCCCCCTCTGCTGTCAGCACGCGATTACCCCGCCCTGCCGGCAGGTGCGCCCCAATATGCCGCATGTCGTGCGAGATTTTGAGAACAGTTCGCCCCTCGGCGGTAATGCGTAGGCCATGGCGGGTCCGCGCGAACAAAACAGTGCCCAGCGCCGCCTCCAGACGACCCAGCCGCGCGCGGATCGTGTTGACCGAAACCCCCAGCGCCAGGCTTGCCTTCCTCAAGCTGGGAGCCTCCGCCACTTGGCGCATCATATTGAGATCATGCCAGTTCACTTTGTCCAGCAAGTCAGAAAGCACGGCCTGTTCAGCCCCTTGAACACTGTATTCCGAAATTTGGAGCATCACATCCTCCACATTGCTGGATAAAGTCAGGTCTGCCGACGTCATGTCTTAATGTTAAGTCCAAACATAGGAAACGCAAATGCTTCAAAATAACCTTCCTATTAAACACACAGGTGTCGGCAGATTGGCTTTTTCAGAAACTGTGTGGAAATGTTTCGAGCGTGCGTCGAAAAAAAGGTCTGAACTTTACCGCCCCAGCTGGGACGATTTGCAACCTCCCCTTACTGAAGCGCGCAAGTCGCTGACCCTCGCCAGCGACCCTGCCATTCAGGCAGTGATGGCAGCCCATCCGGACGCGGTCCGGCTGGTGCGCCACCCGCATGATCGCAAGAAAGATGGGATCATCGCGCTGCTTCCCTTGACGGGGGACGGCGTTATTTCCCTGCTGGCCGGCGCATTCTCAGGCTTGGCACCCGATATCGCCCATATCTGCAAAGAGGGTCAAAGGCCTGCCGCCGTCTATCTCTGGCTTATTGCCATGCCAGGCAATCTGGGGCGCATGATGTCGGCATTTGCGGAAGCTCTGGACAGCTTCATGCCTGAGCCTGTCCCTGTTTTTTCTAAAGCGGTGCATGATCATGCAGACAGGCTCAATCGCACAGCTGGCTTTTTGCGCGCCGACCAGATTTACCCGCATTGCGCACCCGACCTGCTGGTTCTTCTGCCAGAGCGGGCACCTCGTGCGCCCAAGCCCCAAATTGCCGTGCGGGTCGCCCGATCGGTAGAGGATATCGTGCAGGTCTTTTCCGTTCGCTCCGCGACTTACATCGCCGAACAATTCTGCCTTTATGGCGAGGAATTTGATGGCAATGATCTGTGCGCAACGCACTGGCTTGGCACGATTAACGGCGATCCGGCGGGGTGTATCCGGGTGCGCTTCTTTGCGGACTTCGCAAAAGTGGAACGCCTCGCGGTCCGCGCCGAGTATCGCAATAGCCGGCTTGCCTTCCAACTCGTGCGCGCCGCGATCACCCATTGCCAGACAAAAGGCTATCAGACGCTGTTCGGCCACAGCCGTCTGGACCTGCAACGCTTTTGGCGAGTATTTGGGTTTAGGCCCGTTGCGGAACGGCCTCTCATTGAATTTGCAAACATCCAATATGCAGAGATGCGGCTCGATCTGCCGCCCTCACCCAATGCCATCCGGATGACAGAAGACCCTTTGCGGCTGTTGCGCCCGGAAGGGGAATGGGATCGGCCCGGTCCCTTTGAAGCGGCGCCGGCCGCTGACAACGCCCTGCGTCGGCGCCTGCTTCAGGCGCGCACGCGAACTGTGAGGCAGGCCGACATCCGCGCGTGAGGCAGCGTGATGGCGGATGCGGCAGTTCATCTTCTTTGGGTCGTGCGCAACGAGATCCTGCTCTTTGCCATGACGGGGATGATGATCACGGGGCTGGATGATATCATCGTCGACATATTGTGGCTTGGTCGGCTGGTGGTGCAGGCAGGGCGGCGGCGCGGCATCTTGGCGCGGCAAAGCCGACCGTCCCTGCCGGACCCCGTCCGGCCCGGGCCGATTGCCATTTTCGTTCCTGCCTGGCTTGAGGCGGATGTGATTGGCGACATGCTGGGCCACGCCTTGTCGGTCTGGCGGTCAGAGGATTTTGCGATTTTCGTTGGCGGCTATGCGAACGATCACGCAACCTTGAAGGCAGTGCGCGCCGTAGGCGATGCACGGGTGCGGCTGGTCGTCGGCCGACGACATGGCCCTACGACCAAGGCGGCGTGCCTCAACGCCATATATTCGGCGATGCTGCGCGTCGAAAGCCGATCGGGCCGATGCTTCAAGGCGGTTCTGCTCCATGATGCGGAAGACTTGGTCCATGCAGACGAACTGCGCGTTGTCCAAAGCCTGATAGAGACAGCGGATATGGTCCAGCTGCCGGTTCTGCCGCTGCTCACCACCGGATCATTATGGGTCAGCGGGCATTATCTGGATGAATTTGCTCTGTCTCATTGTCGGGACATGGTGGTCCGCAATGCCGTCCGGGCCGCCATTCCGGCGGCGGGCGTAGGCTGCGCAATCGGTCGTGAAGCGCTGCGCGCCCTTGAGCGCGGCGCTGACCGCCTTCCTTTTGCCGAAGATAGCCTGACGGAAGATTATGAACTTGGGTTGCGGCTGGGCGAACGTGGTCGGCCCGCTCTTTTTGCCCGGATCGCTCTCGATAATGCGCGGGGGCTGGTTGCGACCCGCGCCTATTTCCCGGAGAAGCTGGGCGATGCGGTGCGCCAAAAAGCGCGCTGGACCATCGGCATTGCTCTGGCCGGATGGGACCGGCTTGGCTGGCATACCAACCCGGTTGAAAACTGGATGCGCCTGCGCGACCGGCGGGCCCTCTGGGCCGCATTGGTCATCTTGGGCGGATATCTTGCCTTCGTCCTCACGCTTGGGCTCTATCCGCTTGCGCCCGATTTGGCCCGGATCGGCCCATGGTCTGTTTTCTGGAACGCCACGCTGATCTTCCTCGTCTGGCGAATGGCCATTCGGGGCCTTTGTGTGCGGCACCATTTTGGCTGGCGCGCCGCCCTGCTTTCCCTCCCGCGGACCTTTACCGCAAATATCATCGCGGTCATGGCCGCGCGGCGGGCTGTTCTGCTCTATCTTGCCATGCGCAGAAACGGGCGGGTCGCTTGGGATAAGACCTGCCACAAATCGCCCTTAGCCCCCTGATGCGCGGCCGCCCACGGGCGCTGGACGCGCTCGCGCTGACACTGGGGCTATGGGTATGCGGCCGTCTGCTTGTCCATCTGCTCCCTCTGGGCGATCCCGCCCACACCCGCCACGCCCGCCAAGCGGGCCGCCCCTTTCTGGCCACCTTGCCTCCGGCCCATAAACATCTGTCGATCCCCCCTCCCTCCCTTGCGTTCCACGCGCCCAACATTCAGGAGCCGCCGCCGGCACGGGTCAAAATCGCGCGCACCGAACAGGTGGCTTTGCCCTATGATGCAAATGTCGCCACTCAACCCGCACAGATGCGCGCCTTCCCGACACCAGAAGAGGAAGCGACCTATCGGGTGCCTCCCTCGCTTCCTTCGGCGCCCAGATCGCCTGCTTTTATTCAAGGGTCTGCATGGGCCTTTCTGCGCAAGGCATCTGGGTCCACGCCCATTGCCGACCACGGGCAATTGGGCGGAAGCCAGATGGGGTTCCGGCTCTTGCTGCCGCTGGCCCGCATAGAACCCGGCTTGTCCGCGTCGCTGCGCTTCTCTGCCAGCCCGGATGCTTCCAGCGGCCGCGAACTCGCGATCGGGTTGAACATGGCGCAGCCATTTGGGCTGCCGCTTTCCTTTTTGATGGAACAGCGCATTGGCGAACGCCAAACGGGCGGCAGTCGCCCTGCCTTTGTGCTGCTGGGCGGGTTGGCAGAAAAGCGGCCGCTGCCTCGCCTGATCGCAGAAGGCTATGGCCAAATCGGGGGCGTTGGCCTCTCACATCCCCAAGCCTTTGCAGACGCTCGATTTACCCTCACGCTGCAAACCAGCGCGTTGGCCCGGGCGCCGCGCATAGGCCTGGGCCTTTGGGTGGCTGCCCAACCGGACGCGGCGCGCCTTGATATCGGCCCTAGCTTGGTTCTACCCGACGAGAGGATCCGGATTACGCTTGATTGGCGGTTGCGCGTCGCCGGGCAAGCGCGGCCTGCGTCCGGCCCCAGCCTGACCATAGGCAAGGATTTCTGAGACATATCTTTCGCATAAGCCTGCAAGCGGCTAGAACCGCCCGCAATGGATATCTACCTGCCGATTGCCAATATGTCGGTCAACGCCCTTGTCTTGGTGTTGCTGGGCGGTGGCGTGGGCATCTTGTCCGGCATGTTTGGGGTTGGCGGCGGGTTTCTGACCACCCCCCTCCTCATTCTTTATGGCATTCCGCCGACGGTTGCTGCGGCATCCGCCACCACCCAAGTCACAGGCGCCAGCGTTTCAGGCGTGCTCGCCCATTGGCAGCGGGGCGGGGTAGATGTGCGGATGGGCATCATGCTGGTCATCGGCGGCCTGTTTGGATCTCTTGCCGGAGCCGGCATCTTTGCCCTGTTCGAAAGCGCGGGCCAGATGGATACGGTGATCGCAATCATGTACGTTATCCTTCTGGCCGGTATCGGCGGCCTGATGGCGCGTGACGCCTGGGCCGCCATTTCGGCCAAAAGGTCGGGCGCGCCGCTGGTGGCGCGGAAGCGGCGCCATCACCCACTGGTGGCCAGCCTGCCCATCCGCTGGCGCTTTTACGCATCTGGTCTCTACATCTCGCCGCTCGCCCCGCTCGCCCTTGGGTTCGTCGCCGGGATATTGACTGTGCTTCTGGGCGTTGGCGGCGGCTTCATTCTCGTCCCGGCGATGATCTACCTGCTCGGTATGGCGACCCGCGTTGTGGTGGGCACCTCGCTGTTCCAGATCCTGTTCGTGACGGCGATCACAACCATGGTCCACGCCCTTACCACGCAGGCCGTTGATATCGTCCTTGCCGGCTTGTTGCTCATTGGCAGCGTTGTCGGCGCGCAATTGGGAACGCGGCTTGCGTCGCGTTTGCCGCCCGACTGGCTGCGACTAGGCCTGTCTGCCGTGATCCTGGGCCTCTCTGTCTGGTTGGCGCTTGGCCTTGGCTGGCGACCGCCTGAAATTTACACGGTGCAGGCGCTGTGACCCAGAAGCTGCGCACACTGCTGCTGTTGCCCATTTTGTGGTTCTGCGTTGCGGCGGCCAATCCCGTTCTGGTGCCAGATGTCTCCCAGCGCAAAATTGATATTGTTTACAGCTTCACCGGGGCAGAGCTGCTGCTTTTTGGAGCCATTCTTTATCCCGGCGGGCGCATCCCAACCGAGCAGGCGGATATTGTCGTCGTGCTGCGCGGACCAACCCGGCCGCTTGTGGTTCGCGAGAAGCAGAAACTTGGCGGGCTTATCTGGGTCAATGCGGAAAGCGCGCGCTTCCTTTCCGCGCCGGGCTATTATGCCATCGCCAGTTCCCGTCCGCTCGACCAACTGGTCGATGAACGGACCGCAGCGATTTACGAATTGGGCGTCAAGAACCTTCAGTTATCGCCCGCCAGCGCCGAACAGGCAGACACGCGCCGCCGGTTTGAGAATGGGCTGATCGCCCTGTTCAGCAAGTCAAACCTGTATATCGAGCAGCCGGGGTCGATCGAGATCAGCAATGGCGTGCTCTACCGGGCGCGCCTTCCCATCCCGGCGCGGGTTCCGGTCGGGACTTATGTCGCAGAAACCTTCTTGATCAAGAACGGCCGGGTGATTGCCGTCGCGAGCAAGGATGTCCGCATCGACAAATCTGGCTTTGAGCGGTTTGTCGCAGAAAGCGCGCACCACCAGCCGCTGGCTTATGGTTTGGCCGCGGTTGCGCTGTCGCTGCTTCTTGGCTGGGGGGCGGCTATCGCCTTCCGCCGGATTTGATCCACCAATTGAGCGCTTGACCGATACCGCCAACTCCTCAACAAGCCGAGCCTTGGGCTGATCGCTCAGGGGGTCAATTTGAATACGCAAAACCGGGACCTGTCGCTCTTGGCACGCGCCATAAGGCGGGTCGTTCTCTGGATATATCGGCGGCAGGGCTGGACCGAGGTTAATGCCAACCCGGATTTGCGCAAATGCGTGATCATTGCCGCGCCGCATACAAGCAATTGGGACTTCGTCTATTTTCTGGGCGCCGCGACAATGCTCAATGTGCCGTTGTCATTCATGGGCAAGAAGCAGCTTTTCCGCTGGCCTCTGGGCCGGGCGATGCGCGAATTGGGCGGCATCGCCGTTGATCGCTCGGGACCGCAAAATTATGTCCAACTGATGGTCGATGAATTTGCGAAGCGTGACGACTTCATGCTGACCATTGCGCCAGAAGGCACGCGATCCAAGGTCGCGCGCTGGAAAACCGGCTTTTACCATATCGCGGTGCAGGCCAAGGTCCCCTTGGTTCTTGGCCTTATGGATTATGAAAAGAAGCAGGTTGGCCTTGCCGGCGCGATCTGGCCAAGCGGCGACTATCTAAAGGACATGGAAAAGGTTCTGGAATTTTACCAATCAACAACGCCCCGCCATCCCCGGCAGGGCAGTGTCGATTTCGGCCAGATCTAAAAGCGTCAGCGTCAGTCCGCTGCGCCCTTCATCTTCTGGGCGTAACCAGACGCCATCATCTTTTCCATCATATCAAAAAGCTTGTTGGGCGATTTGCGGCGGAGCCGGACAATGGTCTGCTCCACCCCGCGCGCAATAAGGATCTCGCGGTCGCCGCGCGCCATCGCGCGCAGCATCCGCTTGACGGCCTTGTCAGGGTCCATGCCATTTTCAATCGCTTCGTCGCTGACACCCCGGCGCGAGCCATCGGCCAGTACGGCATTACGCGACACATCGGTCCGGATAGAGCCGGGCGCGATGACGTGGACCTCAAGGCCGAGCGCCGAAGTTTCCACCCGAAGCGCGTCCGCATAGCCAATCAACCCGTGCTTGGCGGCCGAATAAGCCGTCCGCATCGGCGAGCCGACCTTGCCCGCCACGCTTGAGATAAAGACCAGCCGGCCAGATTTGCGCTTCACCATGCGCGGCAAAATGGCCTGGGTCAGCGCGATGGGGGCAAGAAGATCAACGTCAACGACCTTCTGATAAACCGGAAAGGCGGTTTCCAGCGCAAGGCTGCGCTGCGAGATGCCGGCGTTGTTGATCAGCCCGTCAATCTGACCACGCCAAGCCCATGCTTGATCAACAAGGCCGGGAATTGCGGCGTAATCCGTCGTCTCAAACGGCAGGACCAAACAGCGGTCAAGCCCGCATTGCCCCGCCACCTCTTCCAAGGCAGCGATATTACGGCCGGAAAGGATAACATGGGCACCCTGCTTGGTCAGCTGACGGGCAAAGGCCGCGCCGATGCCAGACGATGCGCCGGTGATCCAGAAAACTTGGTCTTTGTACATCAGGCCCTCTCCCAAAGGCCGTTGCTGGTGGGCGCTGACGGGCTCGAACCGCCGACCCTCTCGGTGTAAACGAGATGCTCTACCAACTGAGCTAAGCGCCCCTTCGCACGGGAGAGGCGGATTTACCTGCTTTTGGCCGGGGGTCAAGAAATTGCTCGCAATAAGTCCGCACGAAAAAGCCCGGCAAAAAATGCCGGGCTCTTCGCGCCGCAGTAGATAGCCGGGTTAGCGGACCCGTCCGCGGCGAAACAGGTTGACGATCGCCAGCAGAATGACCGCGCCGACCAGCGACACCAGCAAGGCCTCGATTGAGAAAGACCTCGACGTAATCGGCGGCGCCCCGACAAGCGGCGAGAGGATTAGGCCTGCCAGCAATGCGCCAACAATTCCAACAACCACATTAAGAACAATGCCCTGCTGGGCATCGGTGCGCATCATCAGGCTTGCCAGCCACCCCAAAACGCCGCCAACGATGATGATATAGATGAGTGTCATGGCCTCTCTCCTTTTTCGTTTGGCTTAAAAACGCGTTGTCCCGGAAACGCCGTGCTTCAGGTCGCGCATCTGATCATGCCCTTCCTTGACGGATCGAAAGCTTCGCTGGACCAGATCGCGCACATGAGGCGACACGTCGGTGTCCTCCAAGGCTGCCTCATATTTGCGCTTGATATGGTCTTCGCCGCGCTCGACCTCGGCAATGACCGCTTGGTCATCACGACCGGTCAGCGCGTCGCGCACATCAAGCATGAAGCGATGCGCACCGGCGAGTGCCGACCCATCATCTTCGGGGGTGCCGCCCAATTCTCGAACATGCGCCTGAAGATCACGCACGATCTCCTCACGCTCATCCGCACGCGCGGCAAAAATGGAACGAAATTGCTCGTTGCTGGAATTGGTCGCCGCTTCGCGATAGCCATTGACGCTGTCGATCGTCGTCATAACCAGGCTGTTGAGAACGCGGATGTCGTGATCATTATGCATTCCGGCACCTCCAAGACGCGGGGGAATTTGCTTAACCGCCCGATCCAGCCAAGGTTCCGTTGTTAATCACGGGGAGTGATTAGCCGGGGCTTGCGAAACAGGCGGCGGCGCGCGGGTCGCTCGAACAGGGCTTCGGGAGATTCAGGATCCAAAATTTCATGGTCAGCGACAAATTGCTCTACCGAACCAAGCGGCGGGGTGGGGAGCGGCCTTAGGCAGCGGCCGCCTCGCGCGCTTGTGCCCAAAAGGGCGTGCATGGGCTTGCCGGCAGCAAGCTGGGCTTCGACCAAGGCCGGGTTGAGGCCCGCATGCTCTGCCAGCAACCCCGCCCGCAGACGCAAGATTGCCTGGGAAACCCGATCACCAGCGGCCTCAGCACGCAGCGTCACATCGCACTCGCTGTCGAGCGCCAAAGAGCGGTTATTCATATTGGCAGAGCCAACGCGCAATACCAGATCATCGACGATCATCAGCTTGGCATGGACATAGATCGACAGATCGTCAGCCGAATAAGGCACCATCAGATGAAAACGATGCTTGGGGTCTTTGGCCCGCAGCGCGCGGACCAGACGCACCCGCGCCCCATCCATCGCCTGCTGCTCCAGCCAGCCATCGGCCGTTTCGGGCTGGACCAGAAATATTTCAGGCGGATCAGGCTCGGCCAGACGCCGGGCGATCGCCTCTGCGATGCGGCGGGATGTAAAATATTGGTTTTCGGCATAGATGAAGCGGCGGGCCGAGGCGATCTGATCAAGCACCATCGCCTCAATTTCCCGAACGTCCCCATTTTCCTGATAATCCGCGCGGGTTCTGGAGATGGCGAGGTCAAGATCGTTGAATTGGGGATCAAGCCCGCAAGGCCATAAATCCCGTCGCAAGGCGCAAGGCGCGAGGCGCTGGCCGCCCGCACGGTACCAGCGGTCGCGGCCCAACCGCCCAAGCAACGCCGCCGCCTCGCCGTCCACCGCCATGGTTATATCGTGCCAAGGGCCATAAGCTCGGCCATTGGGGCGTCGGCGCCGCGGATCGCTGGGCAGATGCGCCCGAGTATCCCAGCGGTCCCCCGTCGTATCAATGCCGCCGCAAAAGGCGAGCGCGTCATCCACGACAACAATCTTTTGGTGATGCGAGCAGCCCGGCGGGTGTGCGCCATCCAGCTTGAACTGAATGCGTGGATGAAGCGCCCAGCGCATTGCTGTTAAAAGCGTTGTCCCGCGCCCCAGCATCTTCAGGCTGCCGACATCCCATTTGAGGATATGTGTTTTGACCGAGGGATGCTTCTGCGCGATCCAGAGGATCAAATCCCCCAGCCCCGCAGGAGGATCGTCAGGCCCCAAGGCTGACCTCACCAGCGGAATGCGCGCGTCAAAATCCCAGCCGATCATCAAAATCCGTTCCCGCGCCGCAAGCATCGCGGCGCGCAAATGAGCGAAATAATCATCTGCATCCACGATCACCGCTGCCCGGCTTGCCCGACCAACCTGCCAGCAATTGCGCCCCTGCTCAAAACCAAGCGGCGCGGGCGGCTCCATCGTGCTCATGATGATCTGTTGTGCAGCGCCCCTTCTTCCGCTGTCGGATCTGGGCAAGGGGGATGAGCAAGGCGCGGAATTTCCGCCAAGAGTTCGCGCGCCAAAAAGCCCGCGCGGCCGGTTCGCTCGGTCAAGGCACGCCCCGCCTCGCCATGAACCCAGACGCCCCAGCTTGCAGCCAAATGGGGCGGAGCGCCACGGGCCAACAGCCCCCCGACAATCCCCGCCAACACATCGCCAGACCCGCTCGTCGCAAGGCCCGGACAAGCGCTGGCATAAGCGCATTGACCAGCAGCCGAGGCGATGATCGTCCGGTCGGACTTGAGCACAACGGTAACGTTGGCATCCTCTGCCAGCTGCGCGGCCAGTTCTGCCGCCCGGTCTTGAACCTCGGCCGCGGCAAGCCCGAGGAGCCGGGCCATTTCCCCGTGATGCGGCGTGATGACAACCCGATCCTCATGCAACCGCAGGACATCCCGCAACTTGAGCGCGATGCCGATACAGGCTGCATCAAGCACCAGCGTCAGTGCCTCGCGCGGACGATCCAACATTCGGGAAAGCAAAGCGGCGCTCTTATCTTCATCCATCATGCCGGGGCCCAAGACCAGCGCATCTACCCGCGCAGAGGCCGCCGCCAACGCATCGGCCGCCTCTACGCTGATCTCGCCGCCATCATCCGCCGGCAACCCAAAAATGGCCGCCTCGGGCATAGCGATCCCAAGGGCAACGGCGGTCCGTTCGGTTGTTGCAATCCGCAGCTTGCCCGCACCCGCCCGAAGGGCCGCCTCGCCAGCGAGCAATGCCGCCCCCGGCACAAAGCCAGCCCCACCAATAACCAGCACACGGCCCCGGTCGTTCTTGTCTGCCGAGGCTGACGGCTCGGGCAAGGGATGTCGCATCAGCCAGCCAAGATCGATGCTTTCCATGGCCTACCCGCGAGCCGCCACTGGGGCGTCGGGCGCGCGGGTGACGGTGGCGGCTTCCTGTTCGATCGGCGCCGTATAGTTATACCGCACCAGAACCAAATTGCCGCTTTTACCCCGCGTGGCATCGTGCCGATATTCGGTGATTCCGCAATTGGCGACCTCGCCCGCCCGGTCGACATCCAGCACATCGCGTTCATTCATGTTTTCAAGGATGTATCTTAGGCACAGCACAATAACCTGATGCCCAAAAATCATCACGCGATTGCCCGGATAATGGAGCGACACCGTATCCAGTAGCGACCGGAGCCGGAAGATGACGTCGCACCAACTCTCTCCGCCGGGGGGGCGGTGATAGAATTTCCCCAATTGCTGGCGAAAGGCATATTGGTCGGGCTGGAGCGAGCTAACGCCCCGCGTCGTCAGCCCGTCCAAAATACCGAACTCCTTCTCGCGCAGGCGTTCATCCGCACAAATGGGCTCATCCTCTGGCGCACCGCCCGACGACCGAAAATGACGGGCCGTCTGCAAGGCGCGGACATAAGGGGACGATAAGAGAACATCCGGCCGCTCCGTCGGCGCTTGCCGGGCAAACCATCGCCCAAGCGCGTGCGCCTGCGCGCACCCCAGCGGACTAAGGGGAACGTCCACATCCCGCCCGGAAAGCGCAATCCGTTCATGGCCGGCCATGTCTGCCGCCGCCCGCGCGACATTGCCGGCACTTTGTCCGTGCCGAACCACCCATAATCGGGACGGCCAGTTAGGCACATCCGCCCCGCTCAGCTGGCGGCCTTGACCGGGGACACCGAGGCACCGGGGCTGCTCTGATCAAGCTGGGCTCGAACACGCCGATAGGTTGCCAGCGCCTGACCGACGATCTGGTCCATGTTATAATAACGATAGGTCGCAAGCCGCCCGACAAAGATCGTCTCGGACGCATCCGCCAGCCTGGCATAGCGTTTGTACAATTCCTGATTTTCCGGCCGCGGCACCGGATAATAAGGATCGCCTTCCGCACAGGGATATTCATAGACAAGGCTGGTTTGGGCGCCCTGCTCCCCCGTCAAATGGCCAAATTCGGTGATCCGAGTAAAGGGAACATCTTCTGACGGGTAGTTGACCGTGCCCGTGGGCTGAAACTCCGACTGCGGCAGAATCTGATGGTCAAAGCGCAGCGACCGATAAGGCAGTTTGCCAAAGCAGCAGCCAAAATACTCGTCTATCGGTCCCGTCCAGACGAGACGATCATAAGAGACAAGGCCGGTAAGATCGGCATGGGACACACCGAGACGGACATCGATATTCGGATGATCCAGCATATGTTCAAACATGGCCGTATAGCCATTCAGGGGCATCGCTTGAAACTGGTCGGTAAAATACCGGTCATCGACATTGGTCCGCGTCGGGATGCGGGCCGTAACCGATTTGTCGAGCTCGCTCGGATCTAGGCCCCATTGCTTGCGGGTATAGCCCCGGAAGAAAAGCTCATAAAGCTCGCGACCAACCGCTGCCAGAACGACATCTTCCGACGTCCGGATGACATCAACCGGCGCGCGACGGCTGTCGAGAAACGCGGTGACCTCCTCCTCCGTCTCCAGACCAAGCCCATAAAGCGTGTTGATCGTGGTTCGGTTGATCGGGATCGGCACCAACGTGTCGCGCACCTGCGCAAGCACGCGATGCTCATAAGGCCGCCATTGAGTAAAGCCCGACAGATAGTCAAAAATCTCGCGCGCATTGGTGTGGAAAATGTGCGGGCCATAGCGATGGACCAACTGCCCCGCGGCATTGCGCTGATCATAGGCATTGCCGGCCACATGGGGGCGCTTGTCGATAATCAACACGCGTTGACCCGCATCGGCTGCCAGCCGCTCGGCCATGACCGCGCCGGCAAAGCCCGCCCCAACGATCAGGAAGTCATAATGCGGAGCCGCTACCGCCCGCAGCTTGGCAAGGGATGCCGACCGGGTCAGAGCGGCTTGCACCTGATCGCGCATCGCCCAATAGGTCCGGTCCCAGGAAATCTGGCTTAGAACCGCATCCACCTGTGGCCGCCAGGCAGACGGATCCTCGGCGAGAAGAATGGCGGCATCACACGCGGCGACAAACCCTTCGGCGTCATCGGCCAGCAAAACGCCCGACAAGCCGCCAAAATGGCGCTCGACATCGCGAATGCCGGTGGAAACCACCGGCCGCCCTCCGGCCAGATATTCGGGCGTCTTGGTTGGGCTGATAAACCGCGTTGAATCATTGCGCGCAAACGGCATCATTGCCGCGTGCCAACGCCCCAAAATAGCCGGCAACTCGGCATAGTCCGCCGGCCCCGCATAATGAAGGTTCGGGCGCTGGGGCAACAAGGCCGGATCAATCTTGACCACCGGCCCAACAATCTCGAACCGGATGTCGGGGCGAAGCATGGCGACCGCATCCAGCAGACTGGTATCGAACCGTTCATCCACCACGCCATAAAAGCCGATTGTCGGCGGCGCATCCGGGGCCGGCGCAAGCGCGCGGGCCTGCGCAAAATGATCGACATCAACAGCCGAGGGAAAGGGATGGACATTGGCGTGATGCGCCGCCTTTGCCTCGTAAAGGCTATAGCCGCCGGTAAAGACAATATCGGCCGCCTGAAAAAGCTCGCGCTCCAGCCATGGCAGATCGACGGGCGCATATTTGAATGCCGATAGCTCGTCCATACAATCATACACGGTCACGGCGGCGTTTAGATGCTGGGAAATGGGTAACATCATCGGCGTGTAGAACCAGCGCACCAGATCACCCGGCTGGCCGACCAACGCCTGATTAAGCAGCGTGCGCAGCGCACGGACCCGGTCGTCATCGCTCAGGCCATCGGGCAGATGGGGTGTCAGAACCCGGACCCCGGACGGATCAACCGCAACCGCAACATGGGGCGCGGCATCGGTTGTCATGGGTTCTTCCCAAAAGAAGACGTCAAAATCGCGCGCGAAGCGGCTCATCAAATGCTGCGGCCGCTGAAAGACGAAATTCCAGCGCAGATGAGAAAAGCAAACGAGTGTGGGGCGAATGCGGGTCACCTCTGGGGTGATGGCGGGATCGCTTGAGGCAACAGGGGTCACATTGGCACGACGCAACACGTTTTCCGGTCTCCCGTAGAAAAATGCCCGGATGCTCCGGGGCAGGAACTCGCATATCCAGGATGGGGGCTGGGCCGTTGCTCGGACCGCTGCGGCGAGGTTATTTCGACAACAGAACAGCGCCGGCTTCGTTCCCGAAGCGACGCGAGAGTTGATCTGGATTAGTTAGGCTTGGTCGGCGGCAATGCTACCAAAAGGCCCGAAATCCGCCGCCCTCAGGCGGGGGGGGTGGTCCCGAAACGCTGGATCAGCCAACTGCGAAAGGCGGCGATGGCCGGATCACCCAGGTCATCGGCATGGAGCTTTAGATAATAGCCATAGCCGTCCTCAATCACGGCGTCATAGGGCATCACCAGCCGACCTTGGGCGATTTCCTGCGCAAACATATCAACGTCGCCCAAAAGGACGCCGGTTGCGGCCATGGCATATTGCGCGGCGGCAACCGCGGTATCAAAGGCAACACCATTGGCGGTGTTGATCTGCGCGCCTTGCTGGCGGGCGTAAGCGGACCAGAGCAGATCGCGTGGCTGCCCCTCCAGCTTGATATGGAGCAGTTCCTGATCCCCCAAAAATTCGGCAAGACCGCGCCCCGAAGTGGCCTGCGCCGTCTCTGGCGAGCAGAGCGGGGCGACACGCACCATTCGCAGCAAATCGGTCACCTGATCATCGACATTAGGACGATCATACACAATCGCCATATCGAGCGTTGCAGCCGGCAGACCTGTTACGTTGGAACTGGAAACATCAATCCGGATGTCGGGATATTCCCGCCGAAAGGCCCCAAGGATCGGCAGAAATTGCTGTTGGAGAAGCGATGGCGGAATATGGATACGCAAGGTCCGCTGTGCGACTTGATCGTCCCGGATTGCGTTAAGCGACTGCTCGATCCGGTCGAGGCTCTTTGTCACGACCGGCAATAGCTCTGCCCCGACAGCGGTGAGCACAAGACGGGAGGCTTCCCGCTCGAACAATTGTTTGCCCAGCAATTCCTCCAAGGCACTGACATGACGGCTCATGGCGCTCTGCGAAACAGAGAGCGCAGCCGCGCCGGCGGTGAAGCTGCGGTGCTGGCCCACGGCCTCAAAGGCACGCAGCGCATTCAGCGGCAACCAGCGGCGGTTAATGGTGCCTTTGGCAGAAATTGGACGGCCCTTTATTGCAATGGGGTGGCACAGATAGGTCGCGGCCCGACATTTTAATATAGGGCCATGCGAAAAACTGATTTTATCGTCTCGCCGGGATCGTTCAAGCCATCCATTGAACCAAGGAGGGGACGAAAATGCAACTCGAACGGATTGACGCGCTCTTTCGGGAACGGCGCACCGGCCACACCCTTCCGCAGGCGCTCTACACCAGTCAGGAAGCCTTTGAGTTCGATCTGAAGGCGATTTACGGCGAAAGCTGGCTGATGGCCGGGATGGAATGCGAACTACCCAAAACCGGCAGCTATATCTCGATGATGGTCGGCCCCTGGCCCGTCATCATCCTGCGCGACAAACAGGGGCAGATTCGCGCTTTCCACAATAGCTGCCGCCATCGCGGCTCGATCATCTGCCAGCCCGGCCATGGCACTGCGCCCAAGCTGGTCTGCCCCTATCACCGCTGGACCTATGATCTGGACGGCTCGCTCTTCGCGGCCGGCCGGATGGACGACGATTTTGACAAGTCCGCCCATGGCCTGAAGCCAGTCGCGATCGAGTGTTTTGGCGGCGCAATCTATATCTGCCTTTCAGACACCCCCCCGCCGATTGATGATTTCCGCGAGAAATTCTCGACCTATGCCGCACCCGCCGGGTTCGAAAATCTGAAGCTCGCCCATGTCGACAAGCTGGTCGAATATGCGAACTGGAAGCTGGTGATGGAAAATGCCCGCGAATGCTATCATTGCGCGACGGGCCATCCGGAACTGGCCAAGACCTTCCCGGTCGGCATGTCCAAGCATTTCGATGCGCATGAAGACGCGCGGGCTCAGGCCTTTCAAACAGCGATGGATGCCAATGGATTCCCGCATGAGCCGGTTGAAGGCCATTGGTGGCAGGTCGCCCGCTTCGCGCTGAACGAGGGCTGCATTTCCATGTCGGAAAATGGCAAGCCGCTGGTGAAGAAGCCGCTCATCACCGCCAATGGCGGCGATATTGGCTCGCTGCGCTGGGCGATTGACCCGCATCTTTTTGCCCATGCGACGTCAGATTATGTCTTCATGTTCAGCTGCATGCCGGTCAGCCCGACGGAGACCTATGTCTACAGCAAATGGTATGTCCATAAAGATGCGGTGGAAGGCGTGGACTATGATGTCGATAGCCTGATCGCGCTTTGGGCCGTCACCAATTCGCAAGACAAAGAATTGGCAGAAAACAACCATATGGGCGTGTTGAGCCCGGGTTACACGCCGGGCCCCTATTCTGCCGATGCCGAAATGCTCGCCCGTCGCTTTACCGACTGGTATTGTGACACGGCCCGGGCCTATATCGACCACCATGGCAAATAAAAAGCCGGGCGACTATCGCCCCGAAACTCTCGCCGTTGCCTTTGGCTATGATCCGCAGGATGGGATGGGCGCTGCCAAGCCGCCCATCTTTATGACGTCGACCTTCGTCTATCCGTCAGCGCAGCACGCAAAGGATGTTCACGAAGCCTATTTTGACGGCACGGGGCCGCTGGTTGGGGAAACCAACCATATTTACTCGCGTCTCGGCCATCCCGGGCTCGACTTTCTTGAAGCGCGGCTCGCGGCGATTGACGGGGCGGAAGATGCGGTTGCCTATTGCAGCGGCATGGCTGCGCATTCGAGCATCGCGCTCTCTTATGTCCGCAACGGCGACAGTGTTTTGCATGGCCGCCCGATCTATGGCGGCGTCGATGTTCTCTATAACACCATCATGGCGCAGTTCGGCGCCCATGCGGAAGCCTATCTCGACGGTACCGACGAAGCGGGTGTCCGCGCGGCAGCCGAGGCGGCGATGGCCAAGGGGCCTTTGAAGCTGATCATTGCGGAAACGCCGGCCAACCCGACAGCCGCGATTGTCGATCTCGACCTGATGGTGAAGATCGCGGACGAAGTGGGGGTAAAGCAGGGACATCGCCCGCTTGTGGTGGTCGATAATACCCTGCTTGGCCCCTTTGCCCAGCGGCCGATTGAACAGGGCGTTGACCTGTGCCTGACCTCGCTGACCAAATATTGCGGCGGCCATAGCGATTTGCTCGCGGGCGGGATTTCTGGCCGCAAGGAATTGATCGGGCCGCTCAAGCTGCTGCGCACGACATGGGGCAATCACCTTGATCCCTACACGTCGTGGCTGGTGCTGCGTTCGCTGGAATCGGTGGCCGTTCGCACCGAGCGGGCGATGAGCAATGCGATGGCGGTGGCGACCTATTTGCGTGATCATCCCAAGGTCGCCGGCGTCACCTTTTTGGGCTTTCTGCCGGAAGGGTCGCGCCAGCGCGCCGTCTATGACCGGCAGTGCAAGGCGGCGGGCTCCACCTTCTCTTTCCATCTGCACGGTGGGGAAGCGGAAGCCTTTCGGATGCTCGACCGGTTGCAATTGATGAAGGTCGCGGTGAGCCTTGGCGGATCAGAAACATTGATCTGCCATTCCGCGACAACAACGCATTACGCCGTGCCGCGCGAGCAGCGGTTGGCGGGGGGAATTACCGATGGCACGATGCGGCTGTCGGTTGGGCTCGAACATGTCGATGATCTGATTGCAGATCTCGCTCAGGCATTGGAAGCGGTGTGATGGATCTTAAATTCAACGGAACCGATTTGTGCGCCGTCAACGGCACACGTAGCGCCCCCGAGGCGCGCTACGACCTTGTTGTCGTGGGCGCCGGGCCAAGCGGGATTGCCGCCGCAATTGACGGCGCAAAAGCCGGCCAGTCTGTCCTCCTCGTCGACGAAAACCCGGTTTCGGGCGCGCTGATGGGCAATGACACACCGCTCTATTTCGGCGGACGGATGACAGCCGCGACGCAGAATAGCGACCGCATGCTTGAAGCCGTTTTCATGTCCATGCCTGACCTTGAAAAGGCGATGGAAGCTGGCGTTGAACTGATGCTCGGCACAACGGCCTGGGGCGTTTATCGCAATGGACCGGGCGTGCAGAGCCTGCCCGACCAAGTCGTCGGCCTTGCCGACCGCGAGCGCAGCTGGATGGTCGGCTTTAAAAAGATTGTGCTGGCGACAGGCGCGCGCGATTTGGCAATTGCCTTCCCGGGCTGGAACCAGCCGGGCGTCATGGGTGCAGCGGCCCTCACCATGTTGTTGACCCGCTATGACGCCTTTGCCGGACGCCGGGTTCTGGTGCTCGGCAGCCATGATCTTGCGCTAGAGACGGCGCTTCTGGCGCTCGAAAAGGGGCTGGAGGTTGCCGGGCTGGTTGAAGTGCGGGACGCGCCGCAGGGCTCTGCCGCACTGGTTGAAAAGCTGGTGGCAGCGGGCGTTTCTGTCCATTGCGGGCAGAGCATCAAGGCAACCAAAGGCGGGCTGGACGGCGTTGAAGGCGCAACCCTGACCAACGGAACCGAGATTGCGTGCGATACCATCTGCGTCGCCATCGGCCTTGTCCCCTCGATTGAGCTTGTCGATGCGATGCACGGCCCCCGGACATTGGATGCCAAGCGGGGCGGCTATGTGCCCGCGGGGGAACCCAATGTGGAAACGGTGGGCGATTGCGCCGGGCTTAAAGACACTGGCTTTGACCATGTCGCCTATCGGATGGATTGGGTGAAGGCCGCGTTGGCCACCAACGCGCCGGACACTATTATCTGCCAGTGCGAAGAAGTGACGCTGGCCGATTTGATCGGCGTACAGCCGCCCCATTATCTGGACCGTCCGGCGGCCCTTCAGGCCCGGTCGCTCAATACGTTGTTGCAGGACGGCCCTGCCAATCAGGACCAGATCAAGCGGCTGACCCGTGCGGGCATGGGCGTGTGCCAAGGCCGCCGCTGCCGCGATCAGGTGGCGATGCTGCTGGCGATTGAATCAGACAAGCCGTTCGGGACAATCCCGCTGGCAACGCACCGCGCGCCGGTGCGCCCATTGCCGCTCAAAATTTTGGCGGAATGGGATGAACCGGCGGAAATGGATGCCGCATGGGACGTCTGGTTCGGGATTCCGACACAATGGGTGCCCGTTGAAGATATTGGGACGCCGAATGAGGATGCGCATCGCGAGATGCTCTACACGGGGATGTACAAATGAGCGGCTCTGAAGTTGTCATCGTCGGGGGCGGCGTCACCGGCCTCAGCGCCGGCTGGTGGCTGGCCCGGTCTGGCGTCAAAGTTACCGTGCTCGACAAGTTCATTGTCGGCTGGGAAGCCTCGGGGCGCAATGGCGGCGGGGCGTCGCACTATTCCAGCCCCTTATTTGATGAAGAACAGCGGCTTTGGCCGCAGATGGACGAATTGCTCGGCTATCCGACCGAACATCAAAAGGGCCGCATCCTGATTGCGATGACGGAGCGCCAATGGGAGCAATATCGCTTCATTGCAGAACGTCACACGCGCCTGAACCACCCGGTGGAGGTGCTGGACGTCAAGCAGGTGCAGGAAGCCGTGCCGCTTGCGGGCGATAACTGCTTTGGCGGCGTCCATTATAAATTTGGTGGCCATGCCAACCCCCAGCGCACCGTGCAGGCCTATGCCTGGGCGTTGCAAGATTTGGGCGGGAAGATTGTACAGCACAGCCCGGTCACCGGCTTTGAAACGGCGGGCGGCAAAGTAACGGCCGTCAAAACGCCAACCGCAACCTATGGCTGCGATGCGGTGGTGGTCGCGGCGGGCCCGCAAACCCCGCAGCTGATGGCGCAGCTGGGCGTGGATGTGCCGCTGGCCGCCGCGCGCGCGGAAATGATCATTACTGAACCCGCGCCGATGATGCCGCTGGGCGGCGTGGATGGGCATAAAATCTATGGTCGCCAGACGTTGCGCGGCAACCTCGCTTATGGCGGCGGGCCGCATGAATGGCTGGATGTTGAGGCCGATGGTCCCAAGGCGCGGCCTTCCACCCCGCTGGCGCGCAACCTTGCCAAGCGTTTGGCGGAATTGCTGCCCAAGGCTGCGCATCTGAATGTGATCCGCAGCTGGGCAGGGATTATCGAAAACTCGCCCGATGGTCGTCCCATCCTTGATCGCCTGACCAGCCCGGACAATGTGGTTGTCGCCTCCATGTCGAGCGTGGGCTTTGGCCTATCGCCGGCCTCCGGCCATGCGATCCGCGACCTTGTCATCGATGGCACATGCTCGTTCACCAATATCGACCTTTTAAAGCTGTCGCGCTTTGCGAACCTTGAAAAGGATTGGCGCGAAAAGCGCGGGTGGATGCCCATCGCATGAGCCGATATTCCGCCCTTGGCCTGTTGCGCGGCGCGTTCAACGGCCAATCGCACTGGCAGCCTGCCTGGCGTCACCCCGACCCCAAGCCGCATTATGATGTCATCATCATCGGCGGCGGGGGGCATGGGCTGGCGACCGCTTATTACCTCGCCAAGGTTCATGGCGTGCGCAACATTGCGGTGCTGGAAAAGGGCTGGATCGGCGGCGGCAATACCGGCCGGAATACAACAATTGTGCGGTCCAATTATCGGCTGGAGCCGTGGCACGAGTTCCTCGAATTCGGGCTGAAAATGTGGCACGGCCTGAGCGACGAGCTGAACTATAATGTGATGATGAGCCCGCGCGGCGCGCTTGTCCTCGGCCATAGCGATGCCGATATGGTGACGCTGGCCCAGCGCGGCGATGCAATGCGCTGCGACGGCATCGATGCTGATTTGCTGACGCGCGATCAGGTCGCCAAGCTGGAGCCGCTGCTTGATATGTCGCGCACCGCCCGCTTCCCGATTGAAGGCGGGATGATCCAATGGCGCGGTGGCTCTGCCCGGCATGATGCGGTTGCCTGGGGCTATGCCCGCGGCGCAGACCAGCTGGGCGTCGACATTCTCCAGAAATGCGAAGTCACGGGCTTTGTCCGCGATGGCGATGCCGTGGTGGGCGTCGAGACAACGCGCGGGCGGATTGGCGCCGGCCGGGTCGGCATTTGCGTGGCAGGGCATAGCGGCCATGTCGCCGGGTTGGCCGGTCTGAAGCTGCCGATTGAATCGCAGACCTTGCAGGCGATGGTGACCGAAGGCGTGAAGCCGATGATCAACACCGTCATCATGACCCAGTCGCTCCATTGTTATATCAGCCAGTCCGACAAGGGCGGCATCGTCTTTGGCGGCGATCCCGATAACTGGCCCAGCTATGCTCAGCGCGGTCACCCGATGGTGATGGAAAATGCGGTGGCGCAGGGGCTGGCGCTTGTCCCTGCCCTGTCGCGCCTGCGGATGCTGCGCACATGGAGCGGGGTGACAGACATGAGCTTTGATGGCGCCCCCATCATCAGCGAAACGCCGGTCCGCAATCTCTATCTGAATGGCGGCTGGTGCTATGGCGGGTTTAAGGCGACGCCCGTTTCGGGCTGGACCTATGCCCATCTTCTCGCCACCGGCCAATCGCATCCGCTTGCGGCGCCCTTTGCGCTCGACCGGTTTGAACGGGGCGCGACCATTGACGAAACAGGGAGCGGCCCGATGCCGAACAGCCGCTAATGATGCAGATTACCTGCCCGCATTGTGGGCCGCGCGCGCAACAGGAATTCATCTATGAACGCACGGTCGATTCCGTCGTTGCGCTTGATACCCCCGCGCACGAGGCCATGAAGATGCTCTTTTCCCGCACCAACCCGCGCGGGCTAGATGATGAGATTTGGCGCCACACCTATGGCTGCCGGGCGTGGCTGGTGATGACGCGTCATCGCGTCACCAATGAAATAACCGCCATTCGCGCCATCGGGCCGGAGGCGCTGCCATGACCGGTCCATCCCGCGCGTCGGGGGACGCGACGCTTTCCTTCACCTTTGATGGCAAGCGTTATTTGGCCCGCGAAGGCGACACGCTGGCGGCAGCCTTGCTGGCCAATGGCGTTGGCCTTGTTGGTCGCAGCTTCAAATATCACCGCCCCCGCGGCATTATGACCGCGGGCGTTGAAGAGCCGAATGCGCTGGTCACCATCGGCGAAGGCGGTCGAAGCGAGCCCAATACCCGGGCGACCGACGTTTTTGTCTATGAAGGGATGGTCGCGCGCAGCCAGAACCGCTGGCCAAATCTGACATTTGATCTGGGCTCCGTGCTCGGCCTGTTCTCTGCCGCGCTTCCGGCCGGTTTTTATTACAAGACCTTTTTTGGCTCGGCCAAAAAATGGATGTTTTATGAGTATTTCATCCGCAAGGCAGCCGGACTGGGGCCCGCCCCCACCGAGCCGGATCCTGATCGTTACAGCCATCGCGCCGCCTTTTGCGACGTGCTGGTTGTGGGCGGAGGACCGGCCGGGCTGAACGCCGCGGTTGAGGCCGCAGAGGCTGGCAAGCGCGTCATTCTGGTTGAGCAGGACCGCATTCTTGCGCCGTCGCTGATCCGCGATCCGCAGGTGCAAGACCAGGCATGGGTGGACGGCATGGCCGCACGCCTCCGGGCAGCGGGCGGGCGCATTCTCACGCGCACCTCCGCGTCGGGCTATTGGGAACATGACCTTGTTACGCTGACCGAACTTCGATCAGAGCCGGGCCAGACGCCGGCGGATGGCGTTGCCCAGCGCCTGTGGCGCGTTCGCGCGGGTGAAGTCATCCTTGCAACCGGCAGCCTAGAGCGCCCGATTGCCTTTGCCCATAATGATCGGCCGGGCGTTATGCTGTCGCAGGCGGTGCGGACCTATATCCACCGCTTCGGCGTACTTCCCGGGACGCGCGTTGTCATCGCCACCAATAATGATGATGCGTATCTGACCGCCGATGCGCTGGTCCAGGCGGGCGCCAAGGTTGTCGCGATCCTTGATCGTCGCGCTATCGCCTCTCCGGCGGCCAAGGCCGCGCAGGCCGCGGGCCATATGGTGCATGTTGCAGCGGTGCCCGTTGCGGCGCAAGGCAAACGCCACCACCTGACTGGCTTGACAGCCCGGATTGACGGGACTGATCGGCAATTCAAGGCAGACTTGGTCGCCGTGTCCGGCGGGTTTACTCCGCTCGTCCACCTTCACATGCAGGCGGGGGGCACGCTTAAATGGGACGCAGAGGGTCAGGCCTTTTTGCCCGATGCGGCCCGACAGAATGTCAGGACCATCGGCGGCGCGATGACACCCCCCGCGGCCCCGGCGATCACGCCGCTGTCCCATCCCAAAAAGAGCTTCATCGACTTTCAGAACGACGTGACGCTGGCTGATGTCGACCTCGCCTGGGCTGAAGGCTATCGCTCGGTAGAGCATCTGAAGCGCTACACCACGCTTGGCATGGCGACCGATCAGGGCAAGCTTGGCAATATGGCCGCACTTGGCCGCTTGGCCGAACGACAGGACATCACGATTCCGGAAGCAGGGCTGACAACGTTCCGCCCGCCCTTCACGCCCGTCGCCATGGGCACGATTGCCGGGCCGGGCGCACCGCATGGCGGGGCGCATGTCCGCCGGATCTCGCTTTACGATGTCCATGCGGAAAAGGACCCTCTTTGGCAGCCTTTGGGCTATTGGTTCCGGCCCCGCGCCTATCCAGTAGCAGGCGAAAGCCTGGCCGAAGCCGCGCTTCGCGAAGCACGGGCCGTGCGGACCAAACTGGGGATGACCGACGTCTCCACGCTCGCCAAATTTGAGATCACGGGCCCCGATGCCGCTGCTTTCTTAGAAATCATCTGCGCGACCAGCGTCGCAAAGCTCGCACCGGGCCGGGGGCGTTATACCTTCATGCTGCGCGAAGATGGCTTTGTCTTTGACGATGGCACCGTATGGCGGCTGGATGACAACCGCTATTTGCTGACCAGCTCAACCGGCGGCGCCGATCGCATGGCCACGCATATTTCTTACGTTCGCCAAGTACTTTGCCCGCATCTGAAGGTTTCGGCCGTCAATGTGC
The DNA here is from genome assembly GCA_046074265.1 of Chakrabartia sp. Lineage (GTDB taxonomy): Bacteria > Pseudomonadota > Alphaproteobacteria > Sphingomonadales > Sphingomonadaceae > Aquisediminimonas. The sequence goes on along the minus strand of JBJTNW010000007.1, from coordinate 37,859 downwards.
AGGAACATTATGCCGGGATCGCGGTGGCGGGCCCGCGCGCCAAGGCGGTATTGGCGCAGATAATTGGCGAAAATCCGCCCCGGCATATGTCTGTCGCCCCGGCGCAAATTGCAGGCGTGCCCGTGCTTGTTCTGGCTGCCAGCTATAGCGGTGAACGGGCATTTGAACTTTATGTCGAGGCCAGCCACGCAGAGACTGTCTGGCGGGCGTGCGAAGCCCCGGTTCTCGCCGATGGGGGCGCCCTCTACGGCTTGGAAGCCATGGAATTGCTTCGCATTGAAAAGGGCCATCTGGTGGTGGGCGGCGAAATTGACGGGCGGATGACCCCGCATGATCTTGCGCTCGACAAAATGCTCAACAAGGCCGGCGGCTTTATTGGCGCCGCGGGCCTTACCCGACCGGCCTTGGCTGAGACGGGCCGACGCCAGCTGGTCGGCCTGGAAGCGATTGAAGGGACGATTCCCGAAGGCGCGATGCTTTTGACGCACAAGGGCGCATCACCGCCGCATGGCCATGTCAGCGCGGCGGCGCTCAGGATATTGGAGGGCGGGTCGATCGCGCTCGGCCAGTTGAAGGATGGCTTTGCGCGGCACGGCGAGGAACTGATCGCCAGTTCTCCAACGCGCGGTCAGCAGGCGCGGGTGCGGGTTGTCCATCCTCATTTCTATGACGTTGCCGGGGAGCGTTATCGTGACTGATGTAAAGATCACGCCGCTGGCCGCAGCGCCGCTGCATGCGTTGGAAATTTGGGGCAATGCCAAGGCGGTTGCGACCCGGTTCAAAAAGGCGCTGGGCTTTGCTCTGCCAGCAAAGGGCCAGTCTGCCACCGGCGCACAAATTGTTGTCATGCGCTTTGAGCCAAATGTCTGGCTGGTTGAAGGCGATGTCACTGCCCTTGCCGATATTCTGGGCAAGGACGGGGCGTTGACCGCCATTGGCGGCGGCATAGAGCGCATCCGCCTGTCGGGCCCGGCGTGGCGCGCCTTGCTGATGGAAGGCGGCGTCTTTGATGCCGAAGACCCGGCTTTTGGTCCCGGCGCGACAGCGGCGACCGTCATCGACCATGTCAATGTGCGGCTGCACGTCATCGCCGATGATATCTGCGAGGCGTACGTCCCGGCGAGCTTTAGCGCGGCGCTGCTCCATTTCTGGAAGGAAGCAGCACCCAGCCTCGCGCTTTAAGGCTTGGCACTGCCCTGAGAGGGCGAAAGATGCTCAAGCCGCATTCCACGGCCATGGCGCTGCTGAAAGCCTTTCCACAAGGTCACGCCTGCCCCACCTGGGCTATATGCACTCCAGGGCGTATCCTTGGGAGCCTGCCATTTCCCCTGATCTGAATCGACCACGGGAACATCCAAAAAGGCCCGCTTGTCATCCTCGCCCTTTAGCGTCATCCCCAAAAAGGCCGTGACGAAGTGGAGGTTGATCGCGTTCAGACGGTCTTGCCGCCAGATCGGGTCCTCAAACCAGTCCATATCCCAAAGCGTTCCCCGCATATCAGCAGGCACGGGGTTGGTCGCGATCTGATGCCCGGCGAGCTTATAGGTCAAGAGATAGCGATCGCTCTGGGTGGCACGTTCAAAAAAGCTGCGCGCAGCATGTTCATAGCCCACAACGGGGTCTGCATCCCCGGCAATCAGCAGCAGCGGCGCCTTGATTGCGGCCAAGCCTTCATCACCCCAAATATCCGGCGTACCGCCACCCGTCGGCGCCAAAGCGATGATCGCTTTAACGCCCGGGACCTTGGCCGTATCAGGCGCCGCGCCCCCACGGGCGATGGATTTCAGAGCATCGCCGACAACGGCACCCATCAGCGGGTGCGCCGGGTCAAGGCTGGCGCCCCCGGCGGTGATCACGCCATAGCCGCCTTGCGAATAGCCGATTAGCGCAACCTTATCCGGATCAATCTGGCTTCCTAACTGGCTGCGAAGCGTGCGTGCGACAAAGCTGATATCGGTTGGCCGATAGTAAAAGGGCGCCGCCCGAACAGGTGCGGCCGCCACATAAGGGTTGGGATCGCGATGCCGGATCGCCGCCACGACATAGCCCTTGGTCGCCAGATTTTCGGTCAACCAACTGAGCATCATCGGCGCATTGCTATAGCCATGCGACAAGATGACGAGCGGGTGCCGCGTGCCCACGGGCCGCGCACCCTGAACGGCAACGCCCGTCAGCGAAAAGGCTTTGGGCGGATTGGGCGGCTCTCCCCAAAGCTGGGCATGATAGGTGACGGGTCGCGCCTGCTTGGCGCTTTGCGCCGGATACCAAAGATCCACCACAAGCGTGCGGTCCTCCAACTGCCCCTTGTCGAGCAAGTTGGGCTGCCCGCTATGAACAAGCGTCAGGGCGCGATAGCCAACGGCCATGGGCCCGGGGGCAGACAGTTCAGGGGAATCAACCCCCGGCGGGGCCGCAAAGGCCGGCATGGCAGCCACCATTGCCAAAAAACACAAGCGCTTAAGCAACACGTCGCAACTCCTCGTCAGTGCCGGGCAAGGCGTCTGGCCAGCGCAATTGATCGGCGATCCACGGATATTGGGCGATAACCCCGGCAAAGGTCTTGTCGCGCAGGACCCGCTGGCTGACCGCAGCGGTCTGCCGCGCAATATTGCCGAGTTCGCCCGCGCGCGCGACGACCTGGATCTGGCGGGCAAAGCGGCCCCGGGTCATGGGCTCGGGTCGCAAATCCCCCAAAAGCTCGGGAACCGCTGCCAAACACACAGGCGTCGTGATCGTCCAGCCCAGACCCGCCGCGACAAGGCCCAGCTGCTGGTGCGATGATTCAACGTCGATAAGGTTGGGCAGCTTGAGTTTCATCCGAACGATCTGCCGCTCAATCTGCTGGCCCGTGCCCGTAAGGCGGGAAAAGCGAACCAAAGGCAGCGGCACATTTTCCCCCGCAAGATCGGTCGGGCCGATATAGGTCTTGGGAAAGACAAGAATAAAACTTTCTTCCAGCACCGGGTGCAGCTCAAGCGCGCCACGATGTTCAAGGTTGAAGCTGCCCGAAATCAGCATATCAATATCGCGCGCCAGAAACTCTGCCTGATGCTCCATCGAAATGCCCGAACGGATGTTCCAGCGATCCGCGCGCGGCCCCAGTTCTCGCAGGATCGGCGTTGTCAGTTCGTTCGCTAAGCTGAACGACATCGCGACCGTAATGCTAGAAATGGGGAGATTTGCACCTTCGCGCACCTCGTCATAGGTCGCGCGTGCCTGAGCGATCAGCGCCTGCCCGCGCGCCATCAACGCCTTGCCGCTGGCGGTCAGCCCCATCGGGCGCATTGTGCGATCGAACAAGGGGGCACCAATCCCCGCTTCAAGCCGGGCGATTGTTTGGGAAACTGCTGATTGCGTGACCTGCAAATGGGCCGCACATTGGGACATGCCGCCCAGTTCCACCGTCATCACGAACACCTCAAGTGCGTGCAGGTCGAATTCCTGTGGCAGCTTCATTAGACACGCAACCCCATGGTTTCGCAAAAGCGCGTTATTAATCCGGCTAATACTAGGCACATTCCAAGCGAAGAGGGCCATGCTTTTTCGATATCGGGCCTTGCAAAAATGAGAGCCGCTGAGGCCCGGCAGGCCTATCGTCAGGCGATGCGGGCCCCTTGGCGCCGCAGTTCCTGCTGGACCTTGGAGATATCGACAGTGGCAAAGTCCCTTCCGGTCTGGACGCAGAGGGCCGCGGCCACGCCCGCCCCCTGCCCGGCGACTGCGCAGCACATCATATTGCGCACGGCCGCGTGGCTCACCTTATCGCCGCCAATGGCCCGGCCCGTCACCAACAGGTTCTTCACACCCTTGGGCAGCATCGACCGATAGGGCACATGGAAATAGCGGCCCGTCGTCGGCAGGATCAGATAGCCATAACCGTCGATAAATTCAGGGAAGATGCCGATGCTGTCATCAAACCGCGCCTCACCGCGCACATCCTCGCTTGTCATATTATAGGCAGCATCAATCTTGCGCGTATCGCGAATGCCCAACGTCATGCCAAAGTTGCGCAGCTTTGCCGTCTCACAGCCCGGCATGAAGGCGCGCAGCGCGTTGATGGCGTGCATCGCCTGCTTGCGGCCGGCCATCTCGCCATGGGTCAGCGCATCCGGGTCCGTCCCGTCGAGATAGAGATGGACCATGTTGAGATAGGTCAGGTCGCCCTGATCAGACACGGTGCCCCAAGTACCGGCAATGGTGGCGAGGCTTTCTGGAATCAGCCCGGCTTCCAATGCTTTTTGAAAGGGCTTGCGCAGAAAGGGAGAGAACATCTCATCCTCTTTCCCATCGGTAATGACTTCCCATTCCCCGCCCACGGCCCAGTCGCCATAGCTTTGCGGGTCCGCCTTGACCGCGTCGATAAAGCGCGTCTTGTTGACGCCGGACATGGAAAACATAACCGAGACGGACATCATCTCGTCCACCGGATGCTTGTGCGTCAGCGCGCCTGCGCGATGGGCGATGTCGGCATCGCCCGTCGCATCAATGATCCGCTGCGCCAAGATCGCCTCGCGCCCGGCCTTGCTTTCCACGATCACGCCGCGGATCGTATCGCCCTCCATGATAGGGGCGACAAACATCCGGTGGAGCATAGGGATAACCCCGGCTTCTTCCACCAGCGTATCGGCGACGCATTTAAAGCCCTCGGCATCCAGACTATGGCTGATTGATTGCGGTTCGGGCATCGCCGCGCCCATGGCCTTGGCGCGTTCTTCAAACTCGCGGCCAATGCCTTCGCTGTCGATCGTTGCCGGGTGGCGATACCAGGCAAAGCCTTCCACCCCGACTTGCGTGATGTTGCCGCCAAAACAGCCATAGCGTTCCAACAGGATCGTCTCCGCCCCCGCCCGGGCAGAGGCGAGCGCGGCGGCCAGCCCGCCGGGGCCAGAGCCAACGACGAGCACCTCGGTCTCGCGGATGACATCTATCTGCCGAGCGGGTTCGGTAACCGTCCGCCTCATCGCTGGGCCGTTTCCCAATTGGGCGCGACATAAAAAGGCGCGTTGGAGGGCGCAAGCATCGGCTTGCCGAGAATATGGTCGGCCGCCTTTTCGCCGATCATGATCGTCGGCGCGTTGAGATTGCCCGTCGTGATCGTGGGCATGATCGAGCTGTCCACCACGCGCAGACCGGTGACGCCAATGACGCGAAGCTCGGGATCAACGACCGCCATCGGATCGTCCACCGCGCCCATTTTGCAGGTGCACGAAGGGTGGAGCGCGCTTTCAACATGCTCGGCGATAAAGGCGTCGATCTGCGCATCGCTTGTGCAGTCCGCTCCCGGCTGGATTTCCCGCCCGCGCCACGGCGCAAAAGCCGGCTGCTGAAAAATTTCGCGCGTCAGGCGCACACAGGCCCGCATCTCCGCCCAATCATCCGGGTGGCTCATATAGTTGAAGAAAATCTTCGGCGCCTCGCGCGGATCGGCGCTGCGCAGCGTCACGCTGCCCCGGCTTTTGGAGCGCATCGGACCGACATGGGCCTGAAAGCCATGTTCGGTCGCAAGCGAGCTGCCATCATAATTGATGGCCATCGGGAAGAAGTGATATTGGATATCGGGATAGCGAATGCCCGCCCGGCTGCGGATAAAGCCGCAGCTTTCAAAATGGTTGGTCGCCCCTATCCCTTTGCGGAAGAACAGCCATTGCGCGCCCGCCAGCGCCTTGCCGAGCAGGTTGGCCTGCCCATAAAGTGTGACCGGCTGGGTGCAGGCCATCTGGAAATAAAATTCCAGATGATCCTGCAAATTCGCGCCGACGCCCGCCCGATCTGCGACCACGGAGATGCCGTGTTGGCGCAGCTCATCGGCAGGGCCAACACCCGATAATTTGAGCAATTGGACAGAATTAATCGGCCCGCCAGAAAGGATCACCTCCCGGCTGGCCTGAGCGACATGGACCCTGCCGTCCCGCTCATATTCTATGCCGACTGCGCGGGTCCCTTCAAACAGAATGCGCGTCGCCAGGGCATGCTGGATAATCGTCAGATTGGGCCGCTTGCGGGCGGGATACAGATAAGCCTTGGCGGCCGAGCAACGGGTGCCGTTGCGCACCGTCATGTCCATCCGGCCAAAGCCTTCCTGACGATAGCCGTTATAATCCTCTGTCAGGGCATAGCCGGCCTGCTGCGCGGCTTCCATCCACGCATGGTGGAGCGGGTTTTCAAGCGTGCCGTAGGTGGTGGAGAGCGGCCCTTCGCCGCCGCGATAGGTATCGCCGCCTTCGGCCCGGCCTTCGGCGCGCTTGAAATAGGGAAGGACATTGGCATAGCCCCAGCCAGCCGCGCCTTGCTCATTCTGCCAGCCTTCAAAGTCCATCGGGTTGCCGCGAACGTAAACCAGCCCGTTGATCGAGGAAGACCCGCCCAGCCCCTTGCCGCGCGGGCAATTGAGGCGACGATTGTTGAGCGCGGGTTCCGGCTCACTCTCATAGCCCCAATTATATTTCTTGCTGTGCATGGGGTAAGCAAGGGCGGCGGGCATTTGGATGAAGATGGAGCGGTCTGACCCACCAAATTCCAGAAGCAGTACTTTGTTCTGGCCATCTGCGCTCAGCCGATCGGCAAGCACGCAGCCTGCCGATCCCGCGCCGACGATGATAAAATCAAATTGCCCATTCATGCCGCAGCATCACCTTTTTTATGAAGCGCCAACAAGCCCCGCAATGTCCCCACCATCAGGGCAAGCAGCACCGCCGCGAGCGGAAGTCCCGCAGCGATGGCCCCGGCCTGAAGCGATTCCAGCCCGCCGCTCAGCAACAGGACCACGCCGATCCCGCCGACCGCGACCAGCCAGACGGTTTTCTGACGCAGCGGTGTTTCTGTCTCGCCCCCGGCTGCCATGGAATCGATAACTAAAGTGCCCGAGTCCCACCCGGTCACGAAGAAAATCATAATCAGGCAAATCGCAACGAAAGACGTCACTTGCGCCCAGGGCAATTGACCAAGCAGAAGAAAGAGTTGCTGGTCCAGCGTTGCTTTTGCCAGGCCCGCCTGATCACCCGCGATGATTTGCGCAATGCTCGCATCCCCAAAAATGGTCAGCCAAATAATACCGAGCAGCGATGGCGCAATGAGCGCGCCGGCCATAAATTCTCGGACGGTGCGGCCCAGCGAAATCCGCGCCATGAACATCCCGACAAAGGGAGCCCAACTGATCCACCACGCCCAATAATAGACAGTCCAGTCATGGAAAAAACCCTGATCCGCGCGGCCTGTGGCAGCGGAAAGATCAGAAAGATGGCCCAGATAGGCGATAATATTCTGGCCAACATCACCCAGCAGCCCCCAAGCGCCGGATGTCACAAGGACAAACAGCAGCAACGCGAAGGCAACCCAGAGATTGAGTTCGCTCAAGATGCGGATGCCGCGATCAATGCCGCCCCGCACCGACAAGAACGTGACGCCCGACATTAAGAGGATCAGCGCAATAATCGCCCCGGGCGTTCCGGGCACGCCATAAAGCAGTGTCACCCCGGCCATGGCCTGCTGCGCGCCAAGGCCAAGCGAGGTGGCAAGGCCAAAAATGGTGGCGACGACGGCCAGGACATCAATCGTATCCCCGGCACGGCCCCAGGCGGCCCGGCCGATCAGCGGATAAAAGGCCGAGCGGAGCGAAAAAGGCAGTTTAAAATCATAAGCAAAGACGCCCAGCGCCAGCCCAACCAGGGCAAAAATTGCCCAGGGGTGGAGCGCCCAATCATAGATGGTTGCCGCCATCGCGAGCGTCCGCGCGGTCGCGGCGTTTCCAGTTGCACCCCCAAGAGGCGCAGCGTCCCCCCCGGCCATCGCGCTCATAAAATGGCTTACCGGCTCGCCAACGCCATAAAAGACAAGGCCGATGCCCATCCCCGCGCCAAACAGCATCGAAAACCAAGACAGGCGCGAATAGTCCGGCGTCGCACCTTTGCCCCCCAGCCGGATTTTACCCAGCGGCGAAAGGGCAACCGCCACACAAAAGGCAAGGATGACATTGCCCGTCGACATGAAGAACCAGTCAAAATGCGTGACTGCGGCAATGCGCAAACCGGAGAACAGCTCTGCCGACGCCTTGGGGGCGATCACGCTGTAAAGAATGACGATGAAGGACAGGATGGCCGTCGGGAAGAAGACCGCCGGGTTGATCATCATGCCGGCCCAGCGGCGGTTGGAGGCGCCATAGCCGCCGGTATCAATCTCCCGTGACCAGTCCTTCATACATCCCCCCCTCTTGATCGCTCGACTATTCCGACGCGACGCTGGTCAGCGCGGTCCAGAGCCAAGGGGCAAAGCTGCGCCAGACCTCAACATGGAAACTTTCCTCGCCGGTCCGTTCGATCAGTACTTCCACCGTTTCAAAGATCGTCCGCGTCGCGCGGCCAATCTCAAATTTGGAAAGATCGAGCGGGCAACCAGCCGACAGCACCTCAATCGCCCGAAGCCCTTCGACGGTGATGCCGATATTGCGGTGGCTGATCTCGGTTACCGCAACCTTGGGATCATCCATCGCGGGCGCAGGAGCACCTTCGGGCTGACGCAACATCCATTCATCGGGGCCCAGACAGGCAAGGCCATGGGCCGTCGCACCAATTTTTGCCGGGACGGCGGCACCCAAAAGCCGCTCCACATCCGCCGCTGTCCGCGCCCGGATCGAATAGCGCGCCATATCGGGCGCACGGCGGAGGGTGACATCGCGACCTGCAAAAGCCTCTGCGGGCACAGGGTCTAGGCGAAGCACATCAGACATGGAGACGCGCTCCTTCCGGATCATAGAATTGCATGCCGCTTACCTTGGCGGAAATGGTCTTGCCGGGCATCGGGATATAGAGCGTCTCGCCCATCTTTTCCTGCCCGCCCGCAACCAGCGCCATCGCGATGGACCGGCCCAAAGCCTCGCTCCAATAAGATGAGGTAACATGGCCGAGCATCGTCATCGGCAGCGGCTGATTCGGGTTCGCGACGATCTGCGCGCCTTCTTCCAGAACGACATTGGGATCGTCCGTCAGCAGACCGACCAGATGCTTGCGCCCGAGTGCGACAAGATCGGGCCGGGCGAGCGAACGCTTGCCAACAAAGTCCGGCTTTTTCTTGCCCACCGCCCAGTCAAGGCCCGCGTCAAAAGGCGTCACCGTACCGTCCGTATCCTGGCCAACGATGATGAAGCCCTTTTCGGCGCGCAGGACGTGCATCGCCTCGGTGCCATAGGGCGTGATGCCATAAGGCGCGCCCGCGGCCATGATCTTTTCCCAAATCGCACGGCCATAGGCGCTGGGGACATTGACTTCATAGCCCAGCTCACCGGTGAAGCTCACGCGGAACAGCCGGGTCGGCACGCCGCAGATCTTGCCTTCGCGCACCGCCATATGCGGGAAGGCTTCGGCCGATAGGTCGATCCCTTCCACCAAGGGTTCCAGCACCTTGCGGGCGTCCGGGCCTTGCACGGCGATCACCGAATAATGTTCTGACGTGCTCGTCAGCCAGACATTAAGGTCGGGCCATTCGGTCTGGAGGTAATCCTCCATCATGTTGAGCACGCGCGCCGCGCCGCCCGTGGTGGTGGTCAGATGGAAACGGTCCGGCGCCAAACGCGCAGAGACGCCGTCATCGGTGATGAACCCATCTTCCTTCAGCAACAGGCCATAGCGGCAGCGGCCCGGCTCCAGCGATTTCCAAGGATTGGTGTACATCCGGTTGAGGAATTCCGCTGCATCCGGCCCCACAACCTCGATCTTGCCGAGCGTCGAAGCATCGAAAATCCCGACGGAGGACCGCACCGCCCGGCATTCCCGATTGACTGCGGCGTGCATATCTTCCCCCGCTTTGGGGAAATAGCGGGCGCGCCGCCATTGGGCGACCAATTCAAACACTGCGCCATGTTCTTCGGCCCAGCCGTCGATATTGGTCTTGCGGGTTGGCTGGAACAAATCACCCTTGGCATGGCCCGCCAGCGCACCGAAGGTTTGCGGCGTGTAGGGCGGGCGGAAGGTCGTCAGGCCAATATCCGTCACCGGCTTGGCAAGCGCGCCAGAGGCGATCTGCAAGCCGTTGAGGTTGGACGTCTTGCCCTGATCGGTCGCCATGCCGTTGGTGGTATAGCGCTTGATATGCTCGATCGAGCGGAAGCCTTCTTGCACCGCGAGGCGAATATCCTTCGCCGTCACATCATTTTGGAAGTCGACAAAGGCCTTGATCCGGCGTGGGTCCTTGGGTGTCGGCAGCGCGTCAACAATCGCGCCGCTGCCAAAGTCCCAACTGCCGGAACAGGCGCCCACGCAGCGCACTTTTTCCGCCGGGATGGCGGGCACAAAAGCCCCCAGATCTTCGCGCCACTCCAGGCTGCCCTTGCTGTGCGACCAGAGATGGACCGTCGGCGTCCAGCCGCCTGCCATCAGCACCGCATCGCAGGACAGCGCGGTGCGCCCGCTGCCATCATTGGCGGCAACCTCTACGCCCGTAACGCCATGACGCCCTTTGACGCCGATGATGCTGCGGCCAAGATGCAGGGCGATGCCATGTTGAGCCGCCTCATCTTTCAACTCGGCCGCAACGTCCGGGCGGACATCGACAATCGCGGTGACGCCAACGCCCGCTTTGGCAAGCGCAAAGGCATCGCGCCAGCCGCTATCATGGCTGGCCATCAGCACCACCGACCGGCCAACCGCCACGCCATAACGCAGCGCAAAGGTCTTGGCGGCAGAGGCCAGCATCACGCCGGGCACATCATTGCCGTCAAACACCAGCGGGCGTTCAATCGCCCCTTGCGCCAGTACGACATCCGCCGCGCGGATCCGCCAGAGCTTCTCGCGCGGGCCATGGCCGGTCTCAGCCAGATGTTCCGTCAGACGCTCTACCGCGCCGATGAAGTTATCGTGAAAATAGCCGAACGCCGTCGTCCGGGTGAGAAGGGTGACGTTGGGCGCATCCGCCAGCGCCTTCAGGCTGCGCTCCAGCCACGGCCACAGCGCCGGGTCTGACAAGGCACCGCCGCCTGCTTCTTCCTGCTCGTCGATCAGGATGATCTTCTTGCCGGTGCCGGCAGCTTCCAGCGCGGCATCAATACCCGCCGGACCTGCCCCGATGATCAGCAGGTCGCAATGGGCATAGGTGGCCGAATAATGGTCTGGGTCTTCTTCGGTTGGCGAATTGCCGAGGCCCGCCATGCGGCGGATCGCCGGCTCATAGAGCTTTTCCCAGAAGGAACGCGGCCACATGAAGGTCTTGTTGTAAAAGCCGGCGGGGAAAAACATCCCCAGCCGATCGTTGATCGCCCCTAGATCAAAGCGGAGCGACGGCCAGCGGTTCTGGCTGGTCGCGGTCAGCCCGTCATACAGGGCAATGCCCGTGGCGCGCAAATTGGGCGTGAAGCGGCCCGGCCCCCGCGTAACAGAGATCAGGGCATTGGGCTCTTCGCTGCCCGCCGCCAACAGGCCGCGCGGGCGATGATATTTGAACGACCGGCCAAACAGCTGCACGCCATTGGCCAAAAGCGCCGAGGCAAGGCTGTCACCAGCGAAGCCCGCATAGCTTTTGCCATCAAAACTGAAGCGAATGGCGGCGGCGCGGTCGATCCGGCCGCCTTGGGGCAAGCGATAGCCGGTCATTTGCGCGGCTCCCCAGCCTTATAGGTGGTTTCAAACTTGTCGGTCACTGTATCGCGCACCGCATTGAAGAAGCGGCCGCAGCCATGGCTGTGCCGCCAGCGTTCATGGTGCCGCCCGCGCGGATTGTTGCGGATGAAGAGATAGCGTTCCCACTCCGCATCGCTTTGCGTGGACGGATCAAGCGGGCGGGCGATATGCGCCTGGCCGCCATAGGCAAACTCAATCTCTGGACGCGCTTCGTCGCAATAAGGGCAATGGATCAAAATCATATCAGTGCGCCACCGCTGCTGCTGCCGCTTCGTCGATCAACCGGCCGTTGCGGAACCGATCAAGATTGAAGGGCGCGTTGATGGGATGAGGTTCGTCCTTGGCCATGGTATAGGCCAGCAGATCGCCCGCGCCGGGCGTGGCCTTGAACCCGCCTGTGCCCCAGCCACAATTGACGTACAGCCCCTGAACCGGCGTCTTGCCGAGAATGGGAGAGCGGTCTGGCGTAACATCGACGATGCCGCCCCATGTCCGAAGCATCCGCATCCGCCGAAAGATCGGGAAAATCTCGCAAATGGCGGCCAATGTATGCTCCACGATGTGGAGCGCGCCGCGTTGCGAATAGCTGACATATTGGTCGGTCCCCGCGCCAATCACCAGCTCACCCTTGTCGGACTGGCTCATATAGGCATGGACCGTGTTGGACATGACGACACAGGGGAAGATCGGCTTGACCGGTTCCGACACCAAAGCCTGAAGCGGATAGCTTTCCAGCGGGAAGTCCAGCCCAGCCATTTGCATCAGCACCGAGGTGTTGCCCGCCGCCGAAACGCCGATGCGCTTACAGGCAATCGGCCCGCGCGTCGTCTCCACGCCCGTTACCGCGCCATCAGGGCCGCGGTTGATCGCGGTGACCGCGCAATTCTGGATGATGTCGACGCCCAAGGCCGCCGCTGCTCGGGCATAGCCCCAGGCAACCGTATCGTGCCGCGCCGTGCCCCCGCGCCGCTGCAAGGCTGCGCCCAGCACTGGGTGGCGCGCATCGGGCGAAATGTTAAGCGGCGGGCAATAGGCCTTGGCTTCTTCCGGGGTCAGCCATTCATTATCGACGCCATTCAAGCGGTTCGCGTGGATGTGCCGCTTAAAGCTCTGCACATCATGGACATTATGCGCGAGCATCATCACGCCGCGCTTGGAATACATGGTGTTGTAATTGAGCTCTTGGCTCAACCCATCCCACAGCTTGACCGCATGGTCATAAAGATGCGCGCTCTCATCATAAAGATAGTTGGAGCGGATGATGGTTGTGTTGCGGCCCGTATTGCCGCCGCCAATCCAGCCCTTTTCAAGCACGGCAACCCTGGTGATGCCGTATTTCTTGGCGAGGTAGTAAGCAGCGCCCAGACCATGGCCGCCACCGCCCACGATGATCGCGTCATAAGCCGCTTTGGGCGCGGCATCGGGCCATTGTTCCGGCCAGTCTTTATGGCCGCCCAGTGCCTTTGCGATCAGGCTGATCGCGCTGAAACGTGTCATGCCTTGGCTCCCCCCAAGGGCGTGTAGGTAATCAACATCAAACACCCGTTCTGGCTGCCCGCCCGGTGCATCGCGCCCGGCATGCGGACCACAAAATCACCCGGGCCATAGCTGGCCGCATCATCAAAAAAATCACCTTCGAGCACATAGATCTGCTCGATTTCATCATGCGCGTGCAAGACGCCCAAAGGGCCGGGTTCCGCCTTCCAGAGCATCGTCCGAAAGCCGCGGGGGTCATCGATCAGCGGCAGGGTTTCTGCCCTCGCCGGCCAATCCCGCGCGGCGATCTTCAGCGATCCTTCCGGCGGCAGCGCGGTCATGGCGCCTTGTCCAGCGCCGCCTTGGCGCGATCGACATAGAAATCCTTGAAATCCTCGACCAGCTTTTCCTCAATCGCATAGGGGCCGGGGCGATAGCCGTCGGTCGAAATCCCCTGATGGTTGATCGCAGAGAAATGCCCGTCTTGCGTATTGGTCGTCCGCCACAGCGCCGCCAGATGGTCGGGATCATAATCCACGCCCTCAACTGCGTCCTCATGGACCAGCCAGCTGGTGCGCAGCAATGTCTTGTTGGCCGCAACCGGGGTCAGCGAGAAGGTGACGACATGGTCGCAGCAGAAATGGTTCCAGCTATTGGGCTGGGTCCAAACCGAAAGGCTGGAGCTTTCCGGCTCGGTAAACGGACCGATCAGCTTTTTGCAGGCAAGCTTGCCGTCAATCGACTGGGTAACCGCGCCATTGGCAAGCGGCAGCCGCGCGATGCGATGCCACCAGCCATCCGGGAATTCGACGAGGTCGCGGTAGATGCCCATGTCCATCCATTGGGCGCGCTTGGCTTCGACCATGGCGTCAAACGCCTTGTCGTCCACCACATCTTCTTCGCCGTCTTCGGGCAGGCCTTTGCCAAAGCCATAGGTGCCAAGCACGCTGATCAGTTCCGGGTGGCCGCCATCGCAATGATAGCATTCCCGGTTATTCTCCATCACCAGCTTCCAATTGGCGTCTTCGATATAATTGTCCTGCACCGCGACTTTGCAGCGCTCCAGATCATAGATGGCGATCTGGTCCTCAATATCGGCCTTTACCCGATCAATCGGCGGCGGATTGTCGTCCATGCAGATGAAGATCATCCCGCCGATATTTTCGAGCGCGACGGGGGCAAGGCCATTGTCCTTCTTGTCAAAGCCCTCTGCCATGCCGCGCGCGGCGATCAACGCGCCATCCAGCCCATAAGTCCATTGGTGATAGGGGCAGGTCAGCCGGGGCGCACGCCCGCGCTGCTCTTCGCAAATCCGCGCGCCGCGATGGCGACACGAGTTCCAGAAAGCGCGCACTTCATTGTCGCGCCCGCGCACAATGATGATGGAATTATGCGCGACTTCGAACAGGAAGTAATCGCCCGGGTTTTTCACATGGGCGACGGTGCAGGCGTAAAGCCAGACCGATTTCAGCATCACCTGCGTGTCGAATTTGAACGCCTCATCGCTGACATAAAGGTCGCGGGGGAGCGTCATCCCCTTGCGGTTCTTGTTCAGCAATTGGGCAATCGGATCGTAGCGGGACATGGCCTTAGCTCCTGAGCGCAGTGTTATCCGGATCATAAGGCGAATCAGGGATGAGTGTCGCCTTGTGCAGCTTGCCGAGAATGGCGATCTCAAACGCCGCGCCTTCGACCGCCAGATCGGGCCGGATCATGGCGAGTGCCAGGCTCTTGCCGACGCGCCAGCCATAGCCGCCCGAGGTTGCGCGACCGACAATCTCGCCCTCCTTGTAGATCGCTTCCGATCCACGAGCATCGGCGTCGGTCACATCATGGACTTCCAGCGTGACCAGCTTGTTGGCAACGCCCTTGGCCTGCCATGCAAGGAGCGCATCCTTCCCATAAAAGCCCGGCTTCTTAAGGCTGATGAAGCGATCCAGCCCACTTTCATAGGCCGAATATTCGATCGAGAGTTCCCGCGGGATCAGCTTGTAGCTCTTCTCGATGGCCATCAGCGTCATCGCGCGGATGCCAAAGGGCTTGATGTCAAACTCGGCGCCGGCCTCCATCAGCAGATCAAAGATATAGTTCTGCATTTCGATGGGGTGGTGGATTTCCCAGCCCAGCTCGCCAATGAAGTTGACGCGCAGCGCATCCACCTGCGCCACGCCGATGCTGATCTTCTGGCCGGTGAGCCACGGGAAGGCTTCGTTCGACAGATCGGCATCGGTCAGCTTTTTAAGGACATCGCGCGACCGCGGGCCCGCCAGAACCAGCACGCCCATGGACGTCGTGAGCCGTTCAAAACTCACCGACCCGTCGCGCGGCAGCGCCTTTTTCAGATAATCATGGTCGTGTCGTTCATAAGCACCTGCCGAAACGAGGTAATAGCGCTGCGGCGCAACCTTGTAGACGGTGAACTCGCTGCGCACGCCGCCCTTGGACGTTAGCAGGTAAGACAAGGTGACGCGGCCAACCTTTTTGGGCACGGCATTGGTCAACAGGCTGTCCAGCCACGCTTCTGCGCCGGGGCCAGAGATTTCGCACTTGGCGAAGGCGCTCATATCCTGAAGGCCAACCTTTTCCGACACATGGCGGCATTCATTGCCGACATGCTCAAAATAGTTGGACCGACGGAACGACCATTTTTCGCGGATCGGCTCGCCGGGGACAACCGGGTGATTGTCGTTGAGCAGAACATCGGGCTTGTCGAGATCTGCCTCGGTCAGTTGATAGCCCTTGGGCGCAAACCAATTGGGCCTTTCCCACCCAAAGACGGAACCAAAGACGGCGCCCAGATCCTTCATCCGGTCATAGCAGGGCGTGCGGCGCAGGGCCCGCGCTTCTTCGCGCTCTTCATCGGGATAGTGAACGGTGAAGACCTTGGCATAGGCTTCCTCATTCTTCTTGATGAGGTAGCCGCGGCCCGCATAATCACCAAAGCGGCGGGGGTCGACGCCCATCATGTCGATGGTCGGCTCGCCATCGACGATCCAATGGGCCAATTGCCAGCCCGCGCCGCCGGCGGCCGTTACGCCAAAGCTATGGCCTTCGTTGAGCCAGAAATTCTTCAGGCCCCAGGCCGGGCCGACAATCGGCGAGCCATCGGGCGTATAGGCGATCGCGCCGTTATACACCTTTTTGATGCCCACTTCGGCAAAGGCCGGGACGCGGTTCATCGCGGCAAGCACATAAGGCTCCAGCCGTTCCAGCGCGTCGGGGAAGAGTTCATATTCGCTATTGGCTGCCGGACCATCGACATAGCAGGCCGGGGCGCCGACTTCATACGGGCCAAGCAGCAGGCCGCCTGCTTCCTCACGCATATAATAGCTGGCGTCGGATTCGCGCAGAACGCCCATTTCCGGCAGACCCTGCTTCTTGCGCTCCATGATCGCGGGATGCTGTTCCGTCACGATATATTGGTGCTCAACCGGGATTACGGGGATGTCGAGGCCAACCATTGCGCCTGTTTGCCGCGCGAAATTGCCCGAGCAGGAAATGACATGCTCGCACAGGATATCCCCCTGATCGGTCGAGACCAGCCATTCGCCGCTCGGCTGCTGGGTGATCGCGGTGACGGTGGTGTTGCGATAGATTGTCGCCCCACGCTGACGCGCGCCCTTGGCGAGCGCCTGAGTAAGGTCGGCGGGCTGGATATAGCCATCTTCCGGGTGCTGGATCGCGCCAATCACGCCCTCGGTGTTGCACAGCGGCCAGATTTCCTTGACCTGATCGGCGGTCAAAAAGTTGACGTCCACACCAATGGTACGCGCAACACCGGCATAATAATGATATTCGTCCAGCCGGTCCTGCGTGGTGGCAAGGCGGATATTGGTGACCTGCGAAAAGCCGACATTAAGGCCGGTTTCTTCCTCAAGGCTGGGGTACAGGCCGACCGAATATTGGTGCAGCTTGCCCACCGAATAGCTGAGGTTGAACAACGGCAAGAGCCCGGCAGCGTGCCAGGTAGAGCCCGAGGTCAGCTCTTTGCGTTCAAGGAGAACAACGTCGCTCCACCCCATTTTGGCCAGATGATAAAGCGTGCTGACGCCAACCACGCCCCCGCCAATAACCACTGCCCGCGCTGTTGATTTCATCATCTCGCCCTGACCAATCCCAAATATATCTGTGATTGCGGCGCTATGTCAGCGGACGGGGCGTTCGGACAACAGGATGCGAACGACCAAGGCCGTTTATTAGATAATCTTATTTATTATATCAGGTGAACGATGGTTCCGGGCTGAGGAAAAGCTCTGCTGCGGCATCAAAGATCGCGTCCGCATCCAGCCGATACGTGCGGTAGAGATCGGGCAGATCACCCGTCTGGCCAAAGCTGGAAATCCCAAGCGGGCTGACCCGCATCCCTCGCACGGCCCCCAGCCAAGACAAGGTGGAGGGCGCCCCATCAAGTGCCGTCACCAGCCCGGCATGGGGGGCCAGATCAGCCAAGAGCCGCTCAATATGGCTGGAGCCCCCCGCCCCCCGCGTCCAGCGCGCGGCATGGCGGGCAGACCAATCGCGGTGCAGCAGGTCGGGCGACGTCACGTTGAGCAAGCCAACGCCTGGCAGGTCTTCCGCCAATTGCTCCCATGCGCTTAGGACTTCGGGCGCAATGGCACCGGTAAAGGCAATCGCCGCCTCGGCGCCCGGACGCGGCGCGCGTACCCAATAAGCCCCTTTAAGCGCATCTTCCTGCCAATCGTCATTTTCCCGGACGATCTGCGGGATGACGCGCGTGCTGAGCCGCAGATAGACAGAACTGCCCTCCGGCCGCTGCATATAGTCAAAGGCCCAGCGCATCGTCAGCGCGACTTCATCCGCCCAAGCCGGTTCGAAATAGGCAAGGTTAGGCTGACCCATGCCAATCAGCGGCGTATTGATGGATTGGTGCGCTCCGCCTTCCGGCCCAAGCGTCAGGCCCGAGGGCGTGCCGACCAGCAAGAACCGCGCGTCAGAATAACATCCATAATTCAGCGCATCGAGGCCGCGTGCGATGAACGGATCATAGACGGTTCCCACCGGGATCAGCCGGGTCCCGAAATGTGGCCCCGCCAACCCCAAAGAGGTCAGCGCGAGGAAGAAGTTATTCTCGGCAATCCCCAGTTCGATATGCTGGCCGGCTTCATGCCCATCCCATTTCTGGGCGGACGGGATCTTTGCTTCCCGAAATACGTCGACCACTTCAGACCGGCGGAACAGCCCGCGCTGGTTTACAAAGGCGCCAAGATTGGTGGTCTGGGTCACGTCCGGCGCGGTCGTGACGATCCGGTCGGCCAGCGGCGCGCCTGATTTGGCGAGATCGAGCAAGATATTGCCAAAGGCCGCCTGCGTTGATTGCGCGTCCCCGGCGGGCGTCGGCAGAACGTCCGGCACGGGGATCACCTCCGCATCCTTGTCGCGACCTTTGAGCGCGAGCGGGCTGTTGGCCACAAAATCCCACAATTGGGCGGCCTGATTATCGCCAATGCCGCCATAGGGCTCCCATTCCGCGCCCTTGGGAATGCCCAGACTTTCGCGCAGTTGCTCAATCTGGCCGGGGTTCATCATCCCGCTGTGATTGTCCTTATGGCCCGCAAGCGGCAGGCCATAGCCCTTGACGGTATAGGCGATGAAAAGGGTCGGCTGGTCATCCTGAACCGAATCAAAGGCGTCCACCAACGTCTCGATGCAATGGCCGCCCAAATTGGTCATCAGATGGGCAAGGCCAGCATCGTCAAAGCCCGCGATCAGCTTCAAAGCCTTGGTGTTTCCGGCAAGATCTGTTTCCAGTCGCGCACGCCATGCAGCCCCGCCCTGATAGGTGAGCGCCGCAAATTCAGCATTGGGGCAATTGTCGATCCAGTCAGAAATGGCTTGCCCGCCGGGCTTGGCGAAGATTTCGCGTTGCAGCTTGCCGCTCTTGATGGTGACAACGCGCCAGCCGCAGGTTTCAAAGATATCGTCGAAGCGGCGGAACATCCGGTCTGCCGTCGTGCTGTCGAGCGACTGGCGGTTGTAATCAACCACCCACCAGCAATTGCGAATATCGTGTTTATAGCCTTCGATCAGGCACTCATAGATATTGCCTTCGTCCAGTTCCGCATCGCCCATCAGCGCGATCATGCGGCCAGCGTCGCGTTCTGCCATTTGGCCGTGGGCGATCAGATAATCCTGCACCAGACTTGAAAAGGCGGTGATCGCCACACCCAAGCCGACAGAGCCGGTCGAGAAATCAACCGGAATATTGTCCTTCGTGCGCGACGGATAGCTTTGCGCGCCGCCAAGCGCGCGGAAGCGCTGCAATTTTTCCAGCGATTGGTTGCCCAACAGATAATGGATCGCCTGCAAGACCGGCCCGGCATGGGGCTTAACCGCCACCTTGTCCTCCGGCCGCAACGCGTGGAAATACAGCGCCGCCATAATCGCCGTCATCGAGGCGCAGCTTGCCTGATGCCCACCGACTTTCAGGCCATCGCGCTTTTCGCGGATATGGTTGGCGTTATGGACGGTCCAGGACGAGAGCCAGCGCAAGCGCGTATCAAGCGCTTCCAACGCGGTGATCAGTTCGGCACGGGTATCAGCGACAGGCTTGGCCATGGCAACTCTCCGGATCAATAATCCGTTTTAGCCATCAACCTTGGGGCATGTCCTTGCGATCTACGCTCATCTATGGTCTATTATTGGCATAATTTATTCTCTTTCTACGAAAGGTTGGCAGATTATGCCAAATCTTACGCTGGACATGATTGACCGCCGCATTTTGGAGGCGGTGCAAGGCGATGGACGGATCACCAATCAGGAACTGGCGGACCAAATCGGCCTGTCGCCCAGTCCTTGCCTAAGGCGCGTCCGGCAATTGGAAGCGCAGGGCGTCATCAACCGCTATGTAGCGCTGGTAGATCCAGCCGCCCTGGGCCTTGATGTCACGGCCTTTGTCCGCGTCCGGCTGGACCAGCAGGATGATCGGCACCTCGCTGCATTTGAAGAGGCGGTGTCCCGCTTTCCCGAAGTGATGGAATGCTATTTGATGACGGGCGAAGCCGATTATCAACTGCGCATCCTTGTGCGCTCGCTGACTGAGTTTGAAGATTTTTTGCGCCATCGGCTGACGCGCGTGCCCGGCGTCGCGAATGTGACGACCAGCTTTGCGCTACGTCCCGTCATTTACAAGACCGCGCTGCCAACGCTAGACCAAGCCACAGAATAAGGGGAGGACCGGCATCCATATGGCAACGCGCGCGCAATCGCCCGCCCCGCAGGGCGACCATCAACTCAGCCGCAGCCTGAAGGCGCGCCATGTGTCCATGATCACTTTTGGCGGGATCATCGGGGCCGGGCTTTTCGTCGGGTCGTCAACGGCGATCAACGCCATCGGCCCGGCGGCGGTGCTTAGCTATGCGCTGGCCGGCCTTTTGGTGCTGCTGGTGATGCGGATGATTTCTGAAATGGCGATGGCGCTGCCCGGCGTGCAGACCTTCCCAGATTTTGCGCGCGCGGGTGTGGGCGATTGGGCCGGTTTTCTTGTGGGCTGGCTCTATTGGTATTTCTGGGTCGTCGTGATCGCGATTGAGGCGATTGCCGGGGCCAAGATCCTCCACGGCTGGTTCCCGCAGATTGCCGAATGGGAAATCGGGGTCGCGTTGATGGCGATCCTGACCGGGGTCAACCTACTTTCCGCCCGCTCCTATGGCGAGTTTGAGTTCTGGTTTGCCTCCACAAAGGTAATCGCAATCCTCGCCTTCATCCTCATTGCAGGTGCCTATGCCTTTGGCCTGACAGCGCCCAACGGCCCCACTTTTGGCAATTTAACGGCGCATGGCGGCTTTGCTCCGGCCGGGATTGCCGCTATTTTTGCGGGCGTTGCCACCACCATATTTTCCCTGTGCGGGGCAGAAATCGCCACGCTGGCCGCCGCAGAATCGGACGAAGGGACGCAGACCATTGCGCGCATGACCCTGTCAGTTTCGGTCCGCATCCTTGTCTTTTTCGTGCTGTCGATCCTGATGATCGTGTCGGTTGTTCCGTGGAACGAGATTGAGGTGGGCGTCTCGCCCTTTGCGCATGCGTTGCGGCAAATGGGCTATCCTTCCGCCGACCTTATTATGAATGCGATTGTCCTTGTGGCCGTGTTGTCCTGCCTCAATTCAGGCATCTACATCACGTCGCGCGCGATGTTTGGCCTCGCGCAAAATGGCGACGCGCCGCAATCTTGCGTCAAGCTCAGCCGATCTCGCGTGCCCGCACGCGCAATTCTTATCGCCAGCCTGTTCAGCTATGGCGCACTTGCAGCGTCGGTCCTCGCGCCGGACCGGGTGTTCAACTTCCTCGTCACCTCCTCCGGCGCAATCATGTTGTTCATCTATCTGATCATCGCCTTTGCCCAATTGCGCCTGCGCACCCGCTTTGAAGCCGATGATCCGGCAGCGCTCAAAATCCGGATGTGGCTTTTCCCTTATGGCACTTGGGCCGCGATCCTTGGCATGGCGGGAGTGTTGGTGCTGATGGGCCTGTCCGACGATCATTCCGGAGAACTTTGGGCCAGCGTGCTTGTGACGCTGGGCTTTGGGCTTGCTTATCTTGCCAAGCGCAAACTGACCGCGCACGCGCCCAAGGGATAAGTTTCAACACCTGAACTCGAACCGGAATTTTCCGATCGCAACATTCTTTTCAATGGCGGGAACGGGGCGGCCCGATCCATAAGAGCCCATATGTTAGACGGAGCCAGAATATGACCTTGGGGAATGATCCGCTTGCTGCCTTGTGGATGCCATTTACGGCCAACCGCGCGTTTAAAGCTGCACCGCGCCAACTCGTGGCCGCCAAGGATATGCATTATCAAAGCGCCGATGGCCGCCAGATTCTGGACGGCACGGCGGGGCTTTGGGCCGTCAATGCCGGCCATTGCCGCCCGACCATTGTCGAGGCGATCCAAAAAACGGCGGCAGAGCTGGATTATGCCCCGCCCTTCCAACTGGGCCATCCCTTGTCCTTTGAACTGGCGACGCGCGTTGCCGCGTTGATGCCGGAAGGGCTGGACCGGGTTTTCTTTACCAATTCCGGCTCTGAATCGGTGGATACCGCGCTCAAGATCGCGCTTGCCTATCAGCGCGCCCGGGGCGAAGGCACGCGCACCCGCCTGATTGGGCGGGAACGCGGCTATAATGGCGTTGGCTTTGGCGGCATTTCGGTGGGCGGCATCGTCAATAACCGCCGCCAGTTCGGCACGCTGCTGACCGGGGTCGACCATCTGCCGCATACCCATAATCTGGAGCATAACGCCTTTTCCAAGGGCCGGCCGCAATGGGGCGCGCATCTGGCGGATACGCTGGAATCGATCATCGCGCTGCACGGCGCAGAAACCATCGCGGCGGTGATTGTGGAGCCGATGGCGGGCTCAACCGGCGTGCTGGTGCCGCCCATGGGCTATCTGGAAAAACTTCGTGAGATTACGAAGAAGCACGGCATTGTCCTGATCTTTGATGAAGTCATCACCGGCTATGGCCGTGTTGGCGGTGCAACCGCAGCGGGAACGCTGGGCGTTACGCCTGATATGATCACCATGGCCAAGGGGCTCACCAATGCAGCCGTCCCGATGGGTGCCGTTGCCGTGAGCCGCCACATCCATGACGGCGTTGTCGACGGCGCGCCCGACGGGATTGAGCTGTTCCACGGCTATACCTATTCGGGCCACCCGCTTGCCGCGGCGGCAGGTCTTGCAACGTTGGACCTGTACAAGTCGGAAGGGATTTTTGAGCACGCCCAGTCGCTCCACGGCTATTGGGAAGAGGCCGTCCACAGCCTCAAGGGCCGCCGCCACATCATCGACATCCGCAATATGGGGATTGTGGCGGGGATTGAGCTGGAGCCACGCGCCGGCGCGCCGACCAAGCGCGCGATGGAGCTGTTCCACAAATGCTTTGACGCCGGCCTCTTGGTGCGGGCGACGGGGGACATCATCGCGCTCTCGCCGCCGCTGATCCTGCAAAAGGCGCATATCGACGAAATGGTCGGCCGGATCGCCGAGATCGTCGAAACGATCGACTGACGTGCCGCCTAGTCGGCGAGGGTCAGCACGATCTTCCCGACATGGCGCTTTTCCAGAAAAGCCTGCTGCGCCGCGACAATCTCAAACAAGGGATAGGTCGCGGCGATGGCGGGCTTAATCTCACCTTGTTCCACATAGCGGACAAGGTTTGGGAAAACCTGAGGGTCAAGCACCGTACAGCCGATCAGGCGCAAATCCTTCAGATAGAGCGTCCGCAGATCAAGATCGACCCGCGGCCCGGCGATCGCGCCGGACACGCCATAGCGCCCGCCCGGCTTCAGGCTGTCCAGCAACGCGGGAAAGCCTGAACCGCCAACGCTATCCACCACCGCGTCAAAATAATCATGCGCAAAACCCGCCGGAAGGTCCGCGCCGCGCGGCACGATATGGTTTGCGCCCAGCGCGCGGACCGCATCCGCCTTATCCCCAGCGGCGATGGCAACCACCGCCGCACCCCGCCTTTTGGCTAGCTGCACAGCGGCAGACCCAACCCCGCCCGAGGCGCCCGTCACCAGCACCCGCTCGCCTTGTGTCAGATTGATCCGTGTTAGGATATTCTCCGCTGCGGCATAGGCACAAGGCAGGCTGGCCAGTGCCACATCGCTCCAATCGCTGTTGATCGGCACGGCGTTGGCCGCCGGCACCGCGACATAATCGGCAAAGCCGCCATCCCGTTCCGACCCCAAATAGAGGATGTCGAAGGCATTATTCTGACGGAGGATTGGATCTACCAGGACGCGCTCGCCCAGCCGCGCGGCGGGCACGCCCGCCCCAAGGCTAACAATCCGCCCGCAGACATCCGCCCCTTGAATGCGGGGAAAGCGAAAGGCGCTGCCCGACCATGCCTCGGCCCGGTCGTCCGCAATACCCCCGGCAACCGCCGCGTCTGTCGAGACAACGACATCCTTGGCATACCAGCCGATGCGGGTGTTGATATCGGTATTGTTGACGCCCGCTGCCGCCACGCGGATCAGCACCTCGCCCGGCCCCGGCTGGGGCACGGGCCAATCCGTCCGCAAGTGAAGCCGGTCAAAGCCGCCATGCCCGGTCAACACGACCGCGCGCATTATGGCGGGCACGGACGCGGCGGCGGTCACGCCACCGTTTTCTCCGCAAACTGGTTCAGATACCATTTCTGGAACT
The DNA here is from genome assembly GCA_046074265.1 of Chakrabartia sp. Lineage (GTDB taxonomy): Bacteria > Pseudomonadota > Alphaproteobacteria > Sphingomonadales > Sphingomonadaceae > Aquisediminimonas. The sequence continues at coordinate 13,613 of JBJTNW010000007.1, read as the reverse complement.
TCATCACGCTGCCTTCCTGATCGGAATAGCGGCCCGGCGTGTAGCGGCTGGAAAGAATGCCCGTCTGGTTATTCTCGGTGATGACTTTGTCTTGCGTTGTCGTCGCGTGATAGCCCCAGGTCATCTTGTCGATGTCCACCTGATCTTCGGTGGCGCTGCCCTTGACGAGCCAGATCATCTCCACATCCGTTTCCAGCGCGGCGCGCGGGGTGAACTGGAAGAGGATCGCGAAATGGTCATCCGCGACGATTTGGCTGAACGGGCTGAAGCTCAAATGCATCCGCCCGCCATCGGGCGCGGTGCGGGCACCCATCAGCGGCGAAGGCGGCGTGCCATCTTGCGTTTCGGACGACCAACCTTCCTTATTCATCCGCTGCATCAGCAGGCGCAAATGGCTGCTTTCGGGCGCGTCATCCAGATTGCCGACCGGGCGGCCAAGGGCGGCAGCGCGATCTTCCCATGCTTTCACCTTGGGCGCGAAATCCGCAATCGCATCGGCGGGGCCAGAGCTGGGCCCTGCGCCCACCGCGACCAGCGTTTCTGGCGCGTGCATGGAGCAGAATTCCGGGTGCGACGGCACGCAGTGATAGCATTCAAAGAAATTCTCGACGACGAGCTTCCAATTGGCGGTCGTCGGGTAGCTGCCGGCATAGGCAATGCGGGCGGTATCAATCCCCTGATAAGCAAGGATCGGCCCCATGTCGCCAAAGGTCGCGTCGAAATCATCGGGTTCGTCGGCGCTCATATTGATGAAGATCAGGCCGTGGAACACGCGCACATGGCAGGCCATCAGGCTGTTATCTGCCTTGTTGAAATCGTCCGGCATCAACCGCGCGGCAAGCAGCTTGCCATCGAGCCCGAAGGTCCAGGCGTGATAGGGGCACACGAGGCGCGGGGCGTTACCGCTTTCTGCCGAGCAGATGGTAGAGCCGCGGTGGCGGCAGACATTGAAAAAAGCGCGGACGCTGTCTTCATTCTCGCGGATCACGATGATCTGTTCTGACCCGATTTTGAACAGGAAGTAATCGCCCTTATTCGGGATACGCGAGACATGGCCCGCCACGATCCATTTGCGGCTGATGACCTTTTCCATATCCGCCTGAAACACGGCATCGCTGACGTAGAAATCCTGCTCAAAGCTATAGCCGATCCGGGTCTTGGCAATGAGGTCGCGCATCAGCGCCATATTTGCGTGCATCATCAGATTTTGATCCGTGCGTTGGAGGGGTCGTAAAGCGGTTGGAGCGAGGCGGTAACGGGATAGCGAACACCCGCAATTTCAATCTCAAAATCATCGGCGCCAATTGGCCCGACCACGCCGCCATCGGGTGCCGTCACATAGCCAAGGCCGCAGGCGGCGCCCAACGTCGGCGCGTACATGCCAGACCGGATATAGCCGACGACGTGATCGCCCTGCCAGATCGGCTCATTATGGTAGAGCATCGGCTCTGGCGATTTCAGCAGGAATTGGACAAGCCGCTGCTTCAGCCCTTCTTCCTTCTGCCGCAAAAGCGCCTCGCGGCCGATAAAGCCGTCGGGCTTGTTCATCCGCACGGCAAAGCCAAGGCCAGCCTCCAAGGGCGTGTCCTCATCGGTGACATCATGGCCCCAATGGCGATAGGCCTTTTCCATGCGCAGCGCGTTCAGCGCATGATAGCCGCAATGCTTGAGGCCAAAGGCCGCGCCCGCGGCGACAATCTCATCATAGACGCCCGCCATAAACTCCGTCGGGACATAGATTTCCCAGCCCAGCTCGCCGACATAGGTGATGCGCGAGGCGCGGACGATGGCATAGCCCAGCTCAATTTCCTGACTGGTCGCGAAGGGGAAGGCCTCGTGCGACAGATCATTGGGGCAGATGGACTGGAGCAGATCGCGCGCCTTGGGCCCCATGATCGAAATCACGCCCATTGATGACGACACATTGGTCGCAATCGCATGGGCATCGTCCGGGATATGGCGCTTGAGCCAGTTGAAATCGCGGATCTCGGTTTCCGCGCCCGTCACAATGAGGAAGACGGTGTTGGACAGGCGCGTGACCGTCAAATCCGCTTCAATGCCGCCCTTTTCGTTGAGCCATTGGGTGTAGACCAGCTTGCCAATCGGCACGTCGACATCATTGGCGCAGATGCGGTTGAGGACGGCGCAGGCATCGCGGCCTTCCAGACGGAATTTGGCGAACGAGCTCTGATCAAACAGGCCCACGCCTTCGCGCACGGCCCGGCATTCTTGCTCCATCGCGCCAAACCAGTTCTGGCGGCCATAGCTATATTCATATTTGGGGGCAGAGCCCGGCGCGCCGTACCAATTGGGTCGTTCCCAACCAAAGGCCTCGCCATGGCAGGCCCCGGCCGCGACCAGCCGATCATGGATGGCCGAGCGACGGGCACCGCGCGCGGTTTCATATTGTTTGAACGGGTAATGGGTGGCGTACAGCAGCCCCAAACTTTCCGTCACCCGCTCACGCAGATATTTGCGGTTGATCTGGAACGGCATATTGCGCCGGATATCGACCGTCCACAAATCTGCCGGGGGGATGCCATCGCGGATCCAGTCCGCCATCACCTTGCCAACGCCGCCCGCCGATTGCAGGCCGATGGAATTGAGCCCGGCCGCGACAAAGCAGCCCTTCAAATCCGGGCTCTCGCCCAGATGGTAGCGCACGTCCGGGGTAAAGCTTTCTGGCCCGCAGAAGAATTTCTGGATGCCCGCTTTTTCGAGCGCGGGGACGCGCCGCATCGCATCCATCAACAGCGGCTCGAAATGCTCAAAGCTGCCCGCGATTTCATCAAAGCAGAAATCTTCGGAAATCCCGTCCATCCCCCAAGGCCGGGCATTGGGCTCAAACGCGCCGACCAGCAGCTTGCCCGCATCATATTTATAATAGCCGCAATAATCATAATCGCGCAGCACCGGCAGCGTCGGGTCAATGCCTTCCACGCCTTCAAACAGCACATAATAATGCTCGCACGCGTGCAAGGGCGCGGCGACGCCCACGGTTGCCGCCAGATCGCGCGTCCACATGCCGCCGCAGATGACGACATAATCGGCGTCGATCGACCCCTGTTCAGTATCAACGCCCGTTACGCGGTCCCCATTATGGCGGATGCGCGTGACCTTGGTGTTTTCAAACACGCGTGCGCCGCCGGTCCGGGCGCCCTTGGCCAGCGCCTGTGTGATGTCCACGGCATTAGCGTAGCCATCGCTCGGGATATGGATGCCGCCCACCACATCATCGACATTGACGATGGGGGCCAGCGCCTTGATCTCATCTGCCGTGACGACATGGACGGGCAGATCAAACACCTTCGCCATCGAGGCGCTGCGCTTCAGTTCTTCAAACCGCTCGGCATTGGTCGCCATCGAGATGGAGCCGCATTGCCGATAGCCAGTGGCCTGACCCGTCTCGGCTTCCAGCCCGCGATAAAGCTCCCCCGTATACTTGGCGAGCTTGGTCATGTTGATCGACGGACGCAACTGGCCGACCAGACCGGCCGCGTGCCACGTCGTGCCGCTCGTCAGCTGCTTGCGTTCCAGAAGGACAACATCGTCCCAGCCGATCTTGGTCAAATGATAGGCGATGGAGCAGCCGATCACGCCTCCGCCGATGATGACGACGCGCGCCTTTTTGGGAAGTTCGCTCATCGTCTTATACCTTCATCTTCGCATTATCGGGGTCATAAACCGGGGCGGCGAGCACGGTTGCGCGCTGGCGTTCGCCTTGCAGCAAAATGTCAAACTGCGCGCCCGGCTGGGCATGATCATGCGGCACACAGGCAAAGAACAGGCTCTTGCCCGTACGATAGCCAAAGCCGCCCGAGGTGGTGAGGCCCACGCACGCGTCGCCCACCATAATCGGCTCTGCGCCGCGCGGATCAACTTGGGCGGCGGCGACTTCGCCATAGACAATGCGGAAGCGGTCGGGCGCGGAAAGCGTCGCCGCCTTGCCGACAAAGTCTTCCTTTTTAAGCGCGAGGAAGCGGTTCATATCCGCTTCGATCATCGTCAACTCGTTGGTCAGTTCCGAGCCCCAGGCCTTATAGCCTTTTTCCATGCGCATCGCATTCAGCGCATAAAGGCCGAAATTGGCGATCCCCAAATCTTCGCCTGCCGCCCAGATAGCGTCATAAAGCGCAGCAAGATCGGCCATCGGGGCATGAAGCTCCCAGCCCAATTCGCCGACATAGGAAACGCGCAGCGCGCGGACGGTGACGCCCGCCACCTCAATTTCCTGCCCGCTCAGCCAGCGGAAACCTTCATTGCTCAAATCGGCCTTGGTCAGACGCGCCAGCAGGTCGCGCGTCTTGGGACCGCTCAACACCAGAACGCCAAAGTCCATCGTCCGGTTGCGGAAGGCTACGTCTTCGCTGGGCAGCTTGGATTGGACCATCCAATCCCAGTCGCGCTGCTCGGCAACCGCGGCGGACAGGCAGTAGAAATGATCGTCGGCCATGCGCGTTACAGTCATTTCGCCCTGGATCCGCCCGATGGACGACAAGGGGTGAACCAGCGCCACGCCGCCCTGCTTGGTCGGCATCCGGTTGGCGCAGATGCGGTTGAGGAAGGCCTCGGCATCCGGGCCCGTCACATCATATTTGGCAAAACCAGACAGGTCGATCACGCCGACGCGGTTGGCGACGGCGTCGACTTCCTGTCCCACCACCTCAAACACATTGGTGCGATGATAGCCGCCTTCTTCTGTACGGCCATCCAGCGAGAACCATTTCGGCCGTTCCCAACCAAAGGTTTCGCCATACACGGCACCGGCCGATTTCAGGCGATCATAGACCGGGCTTGTCTTTTGCGGGCGGCCATCGGGCTCTTCCTCGCCGGGCAGGCGGGTCGTGAAGGTCATCCGATAGTCCAGGAACACCTTTTCACGGCTGTAGACCTCATCGGCATAGGGGCCGTAGCGGCGCGGATCAAATTCGGCCATGTTGATGTCGGCATCACCATAGACCATCCATTGCGCGAGATATTTGCCAGAGCCGCCGCCCTGCGCGATCCCAAAGGACGTGCCGCAGCAATGCCAGAAATTCTTGAGGCCCGCGGCGGGGCCCAGCAGCGGCCCGCCATCGGGCGTATGCGGGATCGCGCCGTTGACGATCCGCCTGATGCCCACCTCGCCAAAGACGGGCATCCGCTCAATCGCGCGCTCCAGCCATTTGGAGATGCGATCCAGATCATCGATGAACAATTCGCTCGTCGATTCCCATTCGGGCATGCCCTTGGGTGCCCAGGCTTCGGCAAGGCCGGTATTTTCATAGACGCCAATCAGGCCGCTTTTCTGCTCCTGCCGGAAATAGCCGGAGACATAGGGGCAGCGCATCACGGGGATTTCCTCGTCCCGCTCCATGAAGGCGGGGATCGGGTCCGTCACGATATAGTGGTGTTCCATATTGGTAACGGGAATATCGATGCCCGCCATCTGCGCGACCTGCCGCGCATAGCAGCCCGCGGCGTTGACGACGATCTGCGCGCGGACCGTGCCTTTCTCGGTCGCCACATCCCATTCGCCAGAAGGAAGTTGGGTCAGGCCCGTTACCCGGTTCTTCCGAACAATCGTCGCGCCCATGTTCTTGGCGCCAATGGCAAGCGCGTTGCAGATGCCCGATGGATCGGCATGGCCGTCCCCGGTGGTGCGGCCGCCCGCGATCACGCCCTCGGTGGTCACGAACGGGTTGATGCGCCGAATCTCCTCGGGCGGGATAATCTCCATGTCGAAGCCGATGATCTTCGAAAAGCCATGGATATAGCGCAGCCATGCCAATTCCCGCTCATTGGTCGCAAAGCGGATACCGCCCGATTTGTGCCAGCTGACATATTGGCCCGTCAGCCCTTCCAGCTTGGGGTAAAGATCGTTGCTATAGGCATGGATTTTGGCGAGGTTGAAGCTGCCCGTGATGCTTGGGCATTGGCCTGCCGCGTGCCAGGTAGAGCCGGACGTCAGCTCGTCCTTTTCGATCAACATGATGTCGGTCCAGCCCAGTTCGGCCAGATGGTAGAGCAAAGATGCCCCCATGATGCCGCCGCCGATAATAACTACCCGTGCCGAACTCTGCATGGCCACGCCCGCTCCTGATGCCTATTTGGTGCGACCATAAGCGGTCGCGGCAAGTGCCGACAAATTTTGATTATCCGGGCATTGGTTCAAAAAATTTTCGGATCACACAGCGCCTTGCCCTGCTAGGGGGCAGGGATCACCGGAAATTGAGAGGGTTAAGAGAGATGAAGACTGCTGTTGTCACGGGTGCCGCGCAGGGTGTGGGGCTGACCACCGCCCGATTGCTTGCCCAAAAGGGCCATCATGTGGTGATGACAGATGTGCAGTCTTTGGACGCGCAGGCCGCCAAATTGGCTGGTGAGGGACTGAGCGTCTCGCATCTCTCGGGCGATGTCTCGTCGGAAAAATTCGCGCAGGATTTGGCGGCCAAGGTTGCCGCTGAAAATGGCGGGGCGGATATTCTCGTCAACAATGCCGGCATCAGCCTGATCTGCCCGGCCGAAGAAACCAGCCTTGAACAATGGCAGCGCGTGATGGCGATCAACCTTGCCGGGCCGTTCCTGCTCAGTAAGGCGCTGGGCGCACAGATGCTTGCCAAGGGCAAGGGCAGCATCGTCAATGTCGCCTCAATTGCGGGTCTGCGGGGCGTGATCCACCGCACCGCCTATAATGCCTCCAAGCACGGCCTGATCGGCATGACGCGGACGCTGGCGGCAGAATGGGGCGCGCGGGGCGTGCGCGTCAATGCCGTCTGCCCGGGCTGGATCAAGACAGAAATGGACATCGCCGACCAGGGCTCTGGCGCTTATGGTGATGATGACATCATCAATCGCGTGCCGATGGCGCGCTTTGCCAGCCCCGAAGATGTCGCCGCCGCGATTGCTTTCCTCGCAGACGAAGGCGGGTTTGTGAACGGCGTCACGCTTCCCGTGGATGGCGGCTGGTCGGCAGATGCCAGCTGGGATGCGCTGCGGCTCAAGACGCGCTGACCGGGGCGAGGCTGGGGTGGAAAAAAATTTCACCCCTGCCGCCAAATTTTTCATTTGTGGACCGCCGCCCCGCTCGGGTTAACCGCAGCTTTTAAAGCTAGAGCGGGATGAGTGGGATGAAGATCGGTTTTATCGGCCTTGGTAATGTCGGCGGGAAACTGGCGGGCAGTCTGATCCGTAATGGCCATGATGTGACAGTGCGCGATCTGGATGACGCGCTGGTCGCAGAATATGTCGGCAGAGGCGCCAAATCCGCCAATTCACCGCGCGAACTGGGCGAAGCGGTCGACATCATCATCACCTGTCTTCCCTCTCCGGCCGCCAGCGCCGCAGTGGCCGAAGGCGCAGACGGCTTCTTGCCGGTCCTGCGCCCGGGCCAAGTCTGGATGGAGATGAGCACCACCGATTATGAAGAGGTGATCCGCCTTGGCGCGCTGGTAGAAGCGCGCGGCGCGATGTTCATGGAATGCCCGGTTTCGGGGGGCTGCCACCGCGCCGATACCGGCAATATCGCGATCTTCGCGGGCGGTCCGCGCGCCGCTTTTGAATTTGTGCTGCCGGTGCTGACGACCATGGGCCGTCGTATCCTCCACACCGGGGAATTGGGCACTGCGTCACAGTTGAAGGTGATGACCAATTATCTCTGCACCGTGCATCTGGTTGCGCTGGCCGAAGCGCTGACGACCTGCAAGGCGATCGGGCTGGATATGAACACAACCTATGAGGCGATCAAAATCTCGTCGGGCAACAGCTTTGTCCATGAAACGGAAAGCCAGGTCATCCTGAACGGCAGCCGCGACATCAACTTCACCATGGATTTGGTGTCGAAGGACATCGGCCTGTTCGACAAGATCGCCCAAGGGGCAGGCGTGCCGGTGGAAATGTCGCCGCTGATCGTGCGCCTCTTTAAAGAAGCCGAAGCGGCTTATGGCTCGCGCGAAAATTCACCCAATATCATCCGCCGCTATGAAGAACCTTTGGGACTCAAGGTGTTGGGCACGGGCTTCCCGGCGCAAATGGTGGATGATGAACCCGAAGAGCCGGGCTATGAGGTTGTCCCCAAGCGCTAATCAGGAAAGCCCAAAGCCATGGCCCTCACGCCCCCGTCAGACCTCGCTGGATGGCGCGCGCGTGCCGACGCGCTGAAAATCAATGCCGGGCTGTTTATCGACGGCAAATTTTGTGCGGCGCTGGATGGCGCAGAGTTAGACGCGATCAACCCGGCCAATGGCCAGTTGATCACGCGCATGGCGTGCGGCGCTGCGGCCGATATTGATCGCGCAGTCGCATCTGCCAAACAGGCATGGGACGATGGACGCTGGCGGCATCTGACGCCCCGCACGCGCATGGATATCTTCCGCCGCTGGGCCGATCTGGTCGAAGCACACGGGGCGGAACTGGCGCTGCTTGAAACGCTGACCATGGGCAAACCCATCAGCGACGCGCTGGGCATCGATATTCCCGAGAGCCTTGTCACCATTCGCTATTTTGGCGAGGCGATCGACAAGGTGGCGGGCAGCGTCACCAACAGCCCCAACAACGCCGTCCATCTTGTGTCGCGCGAGCCTTTGGGCGTGGTGGGGGCGATTTCGCCGTGGAATTATCCATTGCTGATGGCAACGTGGAAAGCCGCCCCTGCTCTCGCGGCAGGCAATTGCCTTGTCTTGAAGCCGTCAGAAAAAGCCGCGCTCTCGTGCATCCGGCTGGCTGAGCTGTTTGTGGAAGCGGGCGGCCCGCCCGGCGTCTTCAATGTCGTGACGGGCTATGGGCAGGATGCCGGCAAAGCGCTCGCGCTCCACCCGGATGTCGCGAAGATCAGCTTCACCGGCTCCACCGGCGTTGGCAAGCAGTTGATGATCTATGCCGGCCAGTCCAATTTGAAGCGCGTCGCGCTGGAAACCGGCGGCAAGAGCCCGCAAATCTTCATGCCTGACCTAGAAGACCTTGATGCCGCGGTGGACCGCGCGATCATCGGGATTTTCGACAATGCGGGCCAAGTCTGCAACGCAGGCTCGCGCCTGCTGGTGCATGCCGATATTCACCAGGCCTTTGTGGCACGCTTTGTCGAGCGCGCCGGACAGCTTTATGCGCCCGGTGATCCGCTTGATCCATCAACCAGCCTTGGCCCGTTGGTCAGCCATCAGCACCAGCAATCGGTGCTTGGCTTTATCGCACAAGGCAAGGCAGAAGGGGCGATCTGCGCATTGGGGGGCGATGTTGACGCGGCCCGTCCTGATGGCGCTTTTGTTCTCCCCACGCTGTTCACCGGCGTGACGCCCGATATGGTTGTTGGTCGGGAAGAGATTTTTGGCCCCGCGGCCGCGCTGTTCCGCTTTGAGACCGAAGATCAGGCCATCGCGCTGGCCAATGGCTCCATCTACGGCCTTGCGGCAAGCGTCTGGACGTCTGATGTCAAACGCGCGCATCGCATGGTGAAGGCGCTGGAAGCGGGCGTTGTCTGGGTAAACTGCTTTGGCGACGGGGATATGACCCAGCCCTTTGGCGGCTATAAACAATCGGGCAACACGCGCGACAAGTCGCTGGAATGTCTGGCCGGCTATATGCAGTCCAAATCAGCCTGGATCAGCTTGGACTAAGCCGCCGGCCTCGGCGACATTGCGCGCCACCCAATCCATGAAGGTACGAATGCGCAAGTTCTCGCGCATTTCCTTCAGGCAAATTAGCCCCCAGCTCCCCGGGCAGACCGCCTTGTGCGCCACGGGCTGGACGAGACGGCCGGCCGCAATATCCTGTTCAACAAAGGGTCCGTTGACCAAGGCAATTCCCTGCCCGTTCAGCGCCATTTCCAAAGCCACGGCCAGCGTATCCACCATCAGCACGGGAACGGCGGGTTCAAACGCCTCATCGGCCGAGGTAACCCAGCTCTCCCAATTTTGTTCTTCGGTATAGATGGCAACCAAAGGCTGCTTCATCATCGTCGCAATGCTGGGGGATGGCCCCATTTTTGCTAGTAAGTCCGGGCTGCACACCGGGTAGAGCGCATATTCAAACAGCGGGACCCAATGATATTTATTGGGGTTGGGCACCTCCGCACAATAAACCAGCCCAACGTCGGCATGGACATCGTCAAAGTCCCAATCAACGGCGCAGGTGCTGAGCGTCAATTTGACTTCGGGGTGATCGTGCAGAAATTGCGGCACGCGCTTCGCCAACCAGCGGATGGAGGCGGTGACATAGGTCTGCACCCGCAAGGGCTTGTCGAGCGCCGTGCGATGGACGGCTTCCACCCCTTCCAGAAGCGATTCAAACGCGCTGCGGACATAAGGATAAAGCACCCGCCCCGCCTCGGTTGAGACGATGTGTCGGCCTTCCTGCGCAAACAGCGTGACGCCCAGCGCCTGTTCGATCAGTTGAACCTGATGGCTGACCGCCGGGTGGGTCAGGCACAACTCGTCGGCCGCATCGCGGATGCTTTGATGGCGCGTCGCCGCTTCAAAGCCCCGAAGCGCCTTGAGCGGAGGCAGTTTGCGCAGCTCGATCTTGTTTTGCACGCTGGTTCCTTTTCCCCGTCGGAACCAAAGCTAGCGGACTGGCCTTAACCGGTAAATTAAATTCACTCTTGGCCCGCGCGGTCTGCCAAGATCATCGCCGCGCCTTTTTCGGCCACCATCACTGTGGGCGCATTGATATTGCCCGAGGTGATGGTTGGGAAAACCGAGGCATCCACCACACGCAAGCCCTGAACCCCGTGAACGCGCAGCCGCGCATCGACAACCGCCGTTTTGGGGTCCGGCCCCATCATGCAGGTGCCGCACGGGTGATAGACCGTATCTGCCCGCTGCCGGAAATCTTCCAGCAAAGCCTCATCCCCTTCCAAATGGGGGCCGGGCACCAATTCTTCAGTAATGATATCGGCCAAAGGAGCCGCCCGAACCAGCGCACGCAGCATCCGGTTGCCGGCCATCGCCTCATCAATATCCTGCTGCGTCGACAGATAATTGGGCTGGATGCGGGGATAGTCCATCGGGTCGGCTGAGCGCAGCTGCAGCCAGCCTCTGCTGGTGGGCCGACAGCTGTTGAACGACAGCAGAAACGCAGAAAAGGGATCTGGATTCAGAAGTTTGCGTTCAGACAGGGGCGTGCCGGTATAGCTGACCGGGCTGAAATAAAGCTGAAGGTTGACGCGCGGCGCATCCGGGTGGCTGCGCACAAAACCGCCGCCTTGATTGACGCTCATCGACAAAGGACCCGCCCGGTTCCAAATATAATGCAGGCCGGCCTTGATCTTGCCGGCAAGCGGGCGGAGCGTATCGTTAAGGGTCGGGACCGAGGTTTTGTAGAAATAGCTGACGGCCAAATGGTCCTGCATATTCTGCCCAACCGCCTTGGCCGCATGGACCATCTCTATGCCCAGAGGCGTCAGCTGCGCCGGGTCGCCAATGCCCGAAAGGTTGAGCAATTGCGGCGAATTGATCGCCCCGCCGGAAAGGATGACTTCCTGCCGGGCGCGCACCTGCTTCAGCGCCTTACCCTGACGATATTCAATGCCAACGGCCCGCTTTCCTTCAAACAAAATGCGCGTTGCATAACAGCGCGTGCGCAGCACCACGCCGCCCCGCTTTAGGGCCGGGCGCAGATATTCATTGGCGGTCGAGGCGCGACGGCCGTTGCGCGTGTTGATCTGGTAAATGCCCACGCCTTCGCCCTCAGGGGCGTTCAGGTCGGGCGAAAAAGGCAGACCAAGCGCCTGGCCTGCCTGAATGAAGGTCTGGCACAAGGGGTGCGCCTTGGCGGTTATCTCGGTGACATGCTGGGGCCCACCCGTGCCATGATAGGCGCTGGCGCCCAGATCATGGTCTTCCGCCTTGATGAAATAGGGCAGAACATCGTCCCAGCCCCAACCGGCATTGCCCAGCGCAGCCCAATCATCAAAATCATGCGGCTGGCCACGCACATGGACCATCGCGTTGATCGAGCCAGAGCCGCCAATCACTTTACCGCGCGGCCAATAGCTTTCCCGCCCGGCAAGGCCTGGCACCGCCTCGGTATCATACATCCAGTTGATCCGGCGGTCGAAAAAGGTCCGGCCATAGCCAATCGGCAATTGGATCCAGATTGTCTGGTCAGAACCGCCCGCTTCGAGCAGCAAGACGCGCGTCTTGCCATCGGCGGACAGGCGATTTGCCAACACGCATCCCGCCGTGCCTGCGCCGACGATCACATAATCAAAGCTCTCGCTCATCGGACCGGATGCTGGGTCATCTCAAGGTGGAGCATATGGCCCGTATAGGGATTGGCGCGCGCCACCTCTTCATTCAGTTCCACGCCCAATCCCGGGGCGGTCGGCGGGATGACATGGCCGTCCTCAAAGCGGATCGGACTTTTCAGAATTTCGCTGTGAAAGCCGCTCCAATCCTCAATGCTTTCCAGGATCAGGAAATTGGGCGAGCAGGTCGCGATCTGGATATTGGCCGCGCCCACCACCGGGCCGCAATAAAGATGCGGCGCGATCTGGGCATGGTAGACCTCGGCCATGCCGGCAATCTTCTTGGCTTCCAACAGGCCGCCCACGCGCCCCAGATTCATCTGGAGGATGGCAGCCCCGCCGGCCTTTAACAGGCGTGCAAAATCATATTTGGTGGTCAGCCGTTCGCCCGTGGCAATCGGGATGCTGGTTGCGCGCGCGACTTTCGCCATTTCTTCCGGCGCATCGGGCGGCACCGGCTCTTCAAGCCAGAGCGGATCATAAGGTTCAAGCCGCTTTGCCAGCCGGATGGCGCCCGCCGCCGTCATCTGGCCATGGGTGCCGAACAACAGGTCAGCTTTGTTGCCAACGGCCGCGCGCAGTTGCTTGCAGAAGCGTTCTGAAAGGTCGAGCGCCTCCAGCGACAATTGCCGCCCGTCAAAGGCGGTATAAGGACCTGCCGGATCAAATTTGAGCGCGGTAAAGCCTTGGCTCAGATAAAGCGCGGCGCGTTCGGCGGCGAGGTCTGGGTCGTGATAGACGTCGGTTTTATCGCCGGGCCGGGGGTAGATATAGGTATAGGCGCGCAGCCGCTCATGCACCTGACCACCCATCAGCTTGTAAACGGGCTTGTTCGCTTCCTTGCCGATAATGTCCCAACAGGCCATTTCCAGCGCGGACAGCACGCCCATCAGCGTCAGATCCGGATGCTGGGTAAAGCCGCTTGAATAGACGCGGCGCCAGATCACCTCGACATCATGCGGGTCTTGCCCGGCCATATAGCGGGCAAAGACATCTTCGATCATCTTGGCGACCAGATGCGGCTCAAAAGGTACGCAATAGGCTTCGCCCAAGCCCGAGACGCCGCTGTCCGTCGTGATCTTCACGAATACAAAATAGCGGCCGCCAAAATGCGGCGGCGGGTTGCCGACCACAAAGGTTTCAATATCGGTCAGCTTCATGCCGGGTGGAATCCGTTGATGACTTTGATTTCAAGGAAGTCATGGAGGCCAAAGGCCCCCCATTCGCGGCCATTGCCCGATTGCTTATACCCGCCAAAGGGCGAACAATAATCTTGCCCAGCGCCGTTAAGGTAAACGCTGCCGGCCCGGATTTTTCGGGCGACGCGGCGTGCACGATCAAGATCGCCTGACTGGATATAGCCCGCAAGGCCATAGGGCGTGTCATTGGCGAT
>JBJTNW010000006.1:0-83067 GCA_046074265.1 Chakrabartia sp. | reverse complement strand
GGGTCGTGCTTGGGCGTAGCGGGCATACAGCCCACGGACAGCATTCTCTCGGAGGGCACCGTTCTCAAGGGCCGTGTTGTAGGCCTCAAGTTCGGTCTCGTTGAGCGTTTCAGCTGCCCATTTCGCCATGGCAGAATAGTTCTGCTCACCACCCGCGAACGCATGAATGTCCGCGAGGGTCTTCTCGGTGATCAGCCGGACGCCTTCAAGGTAGGTAGCCACGATCTCCTTCGGGATACCAGCGGCTTCGGCTGCTGCGAGTGTTTCATCTGTAACGCTACCATTGGCCGTGAACTCATCACGGACGGTATCGATTACGGACTGAATAGGTTGGGATACAGGCGCGTCGGGCTTCGCAATCTTTCCGTCTTGGCCGACAGGTGCCTGTTCATTTGCCGGGGCGGCGGGTGGATCGGCGGGCTTGCCGCTGTCCATCTTGGCCCGGAGTTCATGGTAGCTTTTCGCCAGACCTTCGGCATCGACCTTACCTTCCTTCCAGAATTGCTCAGGGACCCATTCGGGACGCTGCGGTTCTGAGGGAGGAATGCCAGCCGGGGCTGTATCGGAGAGGCCTTCTTGGCCCTTGAGGACTGCCGCCTGTTCTTCGGCGGACAGCTGGGGGGCACCTTCCGGTGCGCCCCCTTGGTTCGGATCGGTCATATTAGCGGTAGGTCACCAAGGTGAAGCCGTTCATCAATTCAACGGTTTCCTCTTCGACTTCAACGGGTGCCTCAGGGACAGCCTCGGTGTTGTCTTCAACGGTGAACACGGTCTCTACCTTGACCTGTTCTTGGGCCACGGCTTCCTCTGCCGGGGCTTCAATCTTCTTCGTCATTCTAGGCTCCTGCTTGTGGTGCTTCTGGTGCCGGGGTGTCCGGCGCATTCATGGCGTCAGCTGCCCCCTTCGCGATCTGCGGGGCGGCGGCGAGTGCTGCTTGGTTTGCCATGGCCGCTTGCTGTTCTTGTGCTGCGACCTCTGGGTCCTTGATGAGGCTATCCACGGCTTCGATGCCGTAGGAGTCAGCCAGACGGCGACCGACCTCAGTCGGGTCCGTGATCTGCTGGACCGCTTGGGGTCCAAACATCGACACCATGTCATCCATCCACCGACGCAGCTTATTGGCTGAATGGTTCCGGCCCATGGCCTCGAACCCAGTAACGATGGTGGGAGTGACAGTCTTCGGGAGTTCAGGGGCATCGCCCTGCCGAACCAGAATGTAGAGGAGACGACGGATCAGCGGCAGCTGGAACTCGGCTGAGAGAACCGTGTAGACGCCACCAAGGACGTTCTCCAGTTCCTGAGCCATCGCCCTAATCTCTTCTGCCGTGACCCGTTCTGCGTTGCGGACAGTGCCGCTCTGCAACAGGAAGGCGTGAGACAGGCGCAGTTCGAGACGTTCGGCCACCTGAGAGGCAACCGTGAAGTCCTGAGCCTTGTTCAGCTGTAGGGCTTCAACGTCATCTGCGTTGCCGTGGACGTAATCGCCCGTTTCGGCAGCTGCCAGTTCGTCAATGTCCGTGGTCGAGTTCGGGTTCACCAGCGTGATGATGCGCGAGGCAACGGCTGCGAACTGAATGATGGCCTTGGACAGGTCCTCCAGCGACATGAAGTCACCGACATATTCGGACACATGGGCACGACCGTAATCGCTGCCCGGGATTGCTTGCCAGCGGAGTGGCATCCACCCTGCTTGGTCTTTCGGAGCCTTACCTTCGGACCCCGGGACGATGATCCCGTTAATCTCTTGGTAGTGCCGGATGTTGTCACCCTCACGCTTGATGTGCGTGTAGATATCCACCAGCTTGTCGTTCTCCTTGCCCTTCTCCATCGGCACCTTGCAGACAGCTAGGACTTCGTCGGTGAGGGTCGAAGGGTAGACACGTTCGTGGATCACAGCCTCAAGGAGGCCACCGCGCTCATCGCGCATCACGACATACTGGTCGATCCGCCACATACGGGGCGGGCCGGGTTCCAGTGGAAGGTAGAGAAGGCAGTTGCCGCCGACGATCAGGTGCCGAAGGACTTCCATGAAGATCGGACGCGAAGCGGAGGTCTCAACCATGAGTTGAGCCTTGCTGCTGATCCGGTTCAGGGCTTCCTTGACGACCGAAAGGTTCTCACCAAGTTCCTTGGCGGTGTCCTCATGGATCGACATGCGGGCGAATGGGGCGTCCGGTGGGAAGAGGGTGACCAACAGCCATGAGGCTAGGTTGTTCACGCAACGTGCCCCGAGGGACTGATATGGTTGGGAGAAGGAGGCGTTAGCGTCTTGGCCGGACTCCGGGACCAGCCCGGGGATCGTAAGGGACGCATTGGTCCGCCCTCGGGTCAGCACGGTTTCGCGCGCTGTGGACAGCTGGGTGTAGCGCCGCTTGGCGTTCGCCTCCAGCTTGGTGTCTTCTGCCAAGGCTGGGGTTCCTTATCTGTAATTTACGGTGCGGTAGAGGGAATAGTCGGAGGTTCCCCGACCGCCGCCGGACCCGCCGTTGGACGGCATGAGCGTAGCCCCTCCACCCCCGCCCGGAACGGGCGTGATCGTGGGCAAGATCGGAGCGATAGGTGGTAATCCGATGTTCCCCGAAGGGCTGGTGGGAGAGGCGTTAGCGGGGAGACCTGTCGGCCTACTACCCGCCCGCTCGATACGGAGGCTGGAGCGGCCCATCCGTAGAGCCTTTGAAACTGGATCAATGCCATCGAGGAATTGGTTCCTGATGACGATGGGTTCAGGGACCTTCTGGGTCGTGGCCTGAACCTTAGGGGTTTTGACGATGCACATCAGCGCCTCACGATGCGTGGTTTAGGATCGCGCCGGGATCGCTCTTCCCAGTTCTTCAGGAACAGGACGAGTTCACGTTTGGCGGCATGGCGGTGGATCGTCAGTAAGTCGTCTCCCACTTCAGGGACCTTCTCTGGGACGATCCGATCAAGCTCCATGAGTAACTCACGGGCTGTGGAGGGAAACTTCATTGGTTCTCCAAGGTGAAAAAAAGGGACCCCCACGCACAAGGCATGAGGGTCCCAAGGTAAGGAGAGTAACATGAGCCAAGGAAACCTTAGAGAACCCCTAATCTATCTGACCGGGGGCATAAGGTTTTCTATCGAGGGGGAGGGTCAGTCCTCCACCTCATCAATTATCGGCGGAACCCAAGGGGTTACGCGCTTACCGTCCCATGCACCGTGAACCAGTATTCGGGCCAGATTGCATTGGATTACGGCATGGCTCTCATCGAGACCCTTTGAGGCATACGCCATCAGGACTTCGTCCCACGCTTCAATCTCATCCTCCGCTTCAAGGACGTCCTGAGCATAGACGCTGAACTTTCCGACGCCGGGGCAGCCCGGATAGCCGTCTGTCGCATCGCCCACGATGGTCTGCCAGAACAGGAAGCGGATCGAGTCCAGGTGGGATATGGACATGACCCCGAGGTCGGCTTCCTGTGGTCGATATAACAGGGACGGAACGGTCATCATGTCCTTGTCAGCGGACACAATGATGCGGTCTCCCGTGTGTGGTTCAGTCGCAAGGATGCCCATGACGTCATCCCCTTCCAGACGGGGATAGACACGGGTGTCGTATTTCTCACCGAACCATTCCTTCACATCGTAAAGGTGGATCGGTCTCACCGACGTCCGGCGCTTGGCCTTGTATGCCGGGTAGATATCCTTGCGGAAGTTCTGGAGGTCATCGGACAGACAGATGATCAGGTCCGTGGCGTCCAAGGTAGAAACGAGTTCATCGATATAATCGGCTGCCCCCCGCTTGGCTGCCTCAAGGTCAGCCTCACGGGAGACAATACCGTCCCCCCAATCGATGTTTGTCTCGTTCGACGCCGCGCATTGGTAAGCGATAATGTCAGCGTCGATGAGAAGGGTTCGGCTTATGGGGCGACCCCCGGGGCTTCAATGTCGGTCATGACAAATGGTCCCCCGCTTCGATGGCCTCAATTGCCCAGCTGAAATACAGTTCGTCAGCTTCCCGCATCCACGCCAACACGGCAGCGCGTTCTTCCATGCGGATGGCTTGCGACATAGACATGAGCGCCTGACCAGATAGGCCAGCCATCGCCGCCTTCTCTTCTGAACAGCACAGCATCGCAGGGTCTAGATCGCTATATTGCTCATGGCATAGCGAACATTCGTAACAGGCGCTCATTGGAACCGATCCCGGATAGCGGTCAGTGATCCCAAGGCGGACACAAAGGTCCCCGGGGTTCCTTCGGACGGGATGGTGTTCTCCGTCACGAAGTCCACCACGGCTGGCATGAGTGCCCGGATGGATGTGTGGGTCACCCGAAGGACGATATCGAGGGAACTGCCGGGCTGCGGATTGGTCGGAAGGTTGTCCGGCACAATGTCGATCCCGTTCAGGACAATGCTGACCTGACGGGCGACGGCTTTCACAAGGTCATCATAGGTCATCGATAAACTCCGCGATCCTCAAGGCAATCTCTTCGATTTCCCACGGCGACAGCTGTTCGCTGACGGTTGCGCCTTCATCATCGTCTGCGTCCTCCAGCGGGGAGTCCGAGATGATTTCGATCAGGGCTTCGACCAGTTCGTCTTCGTCATCGTTTGCATGTCCGTTCATTGCTTGCATCCTTCCAAGGCGGCTCGAAGTTCGGTGTTCTCAGCCCGCAGGATGCGGCGCTGGGCGGCTACAGTTTTGGCTAGGTCGAAGATGCCGTCACTTTGACGGGCTTTTGGGAGGTCCCTTTGGGTCGGGGTCTCGGCGGCGCAGGGTTGGCTTACCGGAACCTTTACGACCGGAGGCGGCGGGGCCTTGCTTGTCGTTTGACTGCATCCACCGATTGTCATCGCTGCGGCGCACAGGATTAGGCCCGCCAGCATCAGCCAGTTTGCTACCATCTGGCGCAATTTCTTCCACATATTCACAGACTCCCATGGAGACGAGCCTCTTGGAGAGGGCCTCATCAATGGCGTTGAGGGCGACCTTCGTGGTCTCCCAATCGAGTTGGAGGGGAGCCATTCGAACTGGCTCATTCGGTCGGTTTGCTTGGGCTAGGCAAAGAGGGATGCTCTCACGGAAAGCAGCCCGGATGATGCCCCTGACGTAAACCAGCTGGGCAGCCCGAGTGACTTGCTGTGGGGTCACTGGATGAGTTCATCACGCAGGAGACCAGCAGCTGCCCTACATTGGGTCAGTTCGTCCCCTTCCGGGGTCTGCAAGGCCAACAGATCGGTAGCCCGCTGGGAGTCCGTAGAGGCCTTCCGTTTGGCTTCGGCCTGTAGGGTTGCGATCCGTTCCTTCTGGCGCTGTGAGGCCTCATACAGGGCATCCACGGCGGCGTTCTGAGTGCGGATCAGGTTGTCCCGTTCAGCGACTGCATTCTTGTAGTCCTTCAGGGTGCCCGCCAGCTGGGCATTCTCTTTCTTGATGGCAGCCAGCTGGGTCTTGGCAGCCGACAAGCGGTTGGTCTGGACCCACAGAGTGCCACCCATCAGGACAAGCCCAATGAGCGCGGCAAGGCCCAGCTTGGGGCCGATCAGGTTCAGTAGGAAGTTCATTGATCATCCCCCTTCAGGGCTTTGAGTTGGTGGCGGAGACGTTCCATTGGGAAGTTGACGTAGGCCTCAACGGTGCGGCCAATCAGGACCGCCACCACCAGCCCGGAGGCAAGGAGGACACCCGCAAGGATGTAGACAAAGGTCATTGGTCAGGCTCCGTTGTGTGCTTGAGGCGAAGGGCTGCACCGATGGCGGTGAGCATGAGGCCAAGCCCCGTGCCGTAGGCCACAGGGTCAAAGGCGTTGTGCCGGACAGCAATGTCCCACCCGGCATTGACGAGGAATTGGACGCCACCGAGGAAGCCGATGATGCGGACTACGTCGGGCGTCTGGTTATCTTTGGCGGTCAGCAGCTTGCGGAACCAGCCCATGGTCACCTCCGGTTGTTCTTGAAGAAATCGGCAAGCGCGATGAGTTCATCCGGGGTCAGGTTGGACTTGGCCCGGTTGGCGCGGTTGCTGATGATGACGATATTTCCCGGCACATAGCCCCGCTCGGGGACTATGCGGTCGAGTGTGGGGGAGGCTTCCCCCGGTCCTTTCGACCCCAGCGACCGCTCAAGCTTGATCCCGAAGACGGGGCAGTAAGCGGGGATGAGCAAGTCATCCTTGGTGATCGCGAAGGGGACCCCTGCCTTCTTGGCGCGTTGGCGGGCAGATTTAAGCATGAGCATCTTAGGACACTCAGGCACCAGCCTTCGACGCCGGGGGGTCCCCGACGGTTTCTTTTTGACAGTGATGGGTTCTCCTAGTGGCTGTCGGCCCAGCTAGTGCCGATCTGATAGGCACCAGCCAGAGGGCAGCGCATGTTGAACGCTTCCCCCGCCAGCCGGATAGAGTCCGCAGCCGTCTTCCCAAGCCAATCTGCTAGATGGGCAGGGGCTTCCAGCTGGAACTCATCGTGGACGTTGGCAACATATCCGATGACCTCGTCCCCCCGTGTCATCGTTCCTTTAATGGGGCACTCAACGAACCCCTCGGCCAGCAGCGTCTCATGGAAGATGACCAAGGCCTTCTTCATGACCACAGCGCCGCCCCCTTGCAGCAATGTGTTCAACGCAGCGTGTGCCGAGCGGACCCGAAGAGGCCCCCCATCCAGAGTTGGGACATGCAAAGTTTTCGCGATTTTCTTTACACGATCCTGCAACTTGCCAAGCGCGGGCAGCCCTGCTTCCACCCGTGCCCTGCCCTTCAACCCGATAGAGGCCAGAGCCTTGTCTCGGGATGCCCCCGCAGGGTTCTTGTGGTTGAAGGCCGTGCGCTGTTGCTCGGTGAAATCGTCATAGATGACGCTCCCAAGCTTATAGTTTCCGGCCCCATACAGGTATGCGTATATCCAAGTCTTGGCACTATCCCGGGAGTTCAGTCCGATCAGCTTTTGGTTGACCGTATGGACGTCCGTCCCATCACTTTTCTGGCCCTCGACCACGGTCTTGCAGTATTCCCCCCGGTCATACTTCGCCATGTAGTGAGCCAGCATTCTCAACTCCAAGCCCTCCGCATCGCAGCCGACGATCTTGCGACCATCGGGCACGATGAAGAGGCCTCGGCATTCCTTCCCATAGGGTGACCCTACCCGTGGCACTTGGGCCATGTTGGGGGTGCTATGGGTCATGCGACGGGTCACTGCCCCCAGTGTGTTCACCCGTCCATGAATGCGACCGTCCCCCCGAACGGCCTTCAGCCATGCTTGGCCCCCCTCGCACAGCTGCCCCAGACGCTTGTCCACTGTCAGATATTCGATCAGCAGCTTTGCCTCTGGGAAATCCAGACCAGCCAAGGTGGTTTCGTCCACCTTCGGCTTGCCTGTATCGGTGAACTCCACTGGCTCCCAGTTATGGAGTTCGATCAGACGGTTGGCGATGTGATCCCGGCTTGCCGGGTTAAAGCTGACCGTCTTGAACTTGGGAACAGGAACCCCCGCCTTGTATCCCAGCTTGGCATTGTCCCTCTTCGGTATGAAGACGAACGGTTTGCCCCCCTTGCGGACAGGCTCGACCCACGGCGGGAACGTAGCCCGCAGCGTATCTTCCAGTTCCGCCTTGCGGCCCCGCAACTCACCCTCAAGACGCCGGGCACCCTGAAGGTCAAACAGGAAGCCGAAGCGTTCCTGCATAGCTATGACCTTGGCCGTATCGAGTTCGAGTTGCAGGGCCTCCTCGCTCACGATGCGCGTCGATACTAGATTGTATAGCGCCACCGTGACCGTGACGTCCTGAGCGGCATACTCTTCCATGTCCTGCGTGAAGCAGTCCCATCCCCCGGAGTAGTCGCCCTTGTGGACGCCGAGCCGGATACCCCACGCCTTCAAGCTGTGCGACCCCACCAGCTTACCGAACCCTTCAGGCCGCTTACCCTTGCGGGTCTCGGACATGTCGATATCGGTAAGGTGAGGATACACCAGCCGGGTCATGACCATGGTATCCAGCAGACGTCCCTTCGGCTTGAACCCGTGGGTCTTGGCGAGAGCGGGGACGTCGAACCCAATAATGTTATGGCCGCAGATCGTGTCGGCTTCAGTCAGCAGATCAACGGCGTCCTGAATGGAACCGTCGCGGGCAGCAGGGCTGCCATCCGCGAATACCCCATCGTTGTAACGGAAGGACCGCGATTGCTCGGTGTCATGGACATGGATGGTGTGGATGCGTGTCAGTTCATCCAACAGGCCATCGCTTTCTAAATCGAATATGAGCATCGCGGTCTCTCCTTAGGGTTTCATCATGGCTTGGATTTCATCCAGAACCGGACGGGCCAGACCCGTCTTCTGTCGGTTGTCAGCCAGCATCCCCCGACGCTGGGCGTCCATGAGCAAGGCACAGGAGGCCATGACCGAAGCGAGGTGGCTCACGCCTGTCTCGGGGTCATTGTCTTCGCCATCGAACCACAGCTGAAGGTGGCGCTCGATTGCATCCTCATAAACAGAGGCCCTGATCTTGGTTTCACGGAAGTTGAAGGCACCGTATTTGGCGGCACCACAGGACATGACCCGGCCCACAGCCAGCATGACCCAACGGGGCATGACGGACCATGTGCTGGGCTTCAAGGAACCGACGGCATCCTTTGGGTTCTCCCCGCCGTCGTCCTCTGCATCCTTCCCCCGATACATAAACGAGGGAAGGCCGTTGACGAGCAGATTTGGATGACTGCCGTCCTGCACAAACGTGCCGGGTTCATACAGCATTGCGGACAATCCTTCGGACTTTGTTGGTGGTGCCGTTGGGGACGTTGGGGCCGAAGGCATCGTCAGCGATCTTGCGGATCGCCCGGCGGGTCATCGCCTCAAGGTCCTTGTTGATTTTCACGGTGGTCCCGTTGGGGACGTTGGGGCTGTTCACTGCGTCAAGCACGGCAAGCAGCCGCTCCAGCCGAAGCCGGGTCGTTTCATAACTCATAGTCAGTCTCGTCCTTGAAGGTTTCCCCGGCCACAGGCATCGGGACCTCGACCATCAGGCCGCTGTCCTTGTCATATCCGAGGGCAATGAAGGGTCCGACGCCGTCGCCTGTCAGGCGATCTTTGAGGCCTCGGATAATCGTTGGGCAGTTGGGGTCCTGCTTATTGCGCTCCAGACCCATCATGTAATGCGCCCAGTAAGCAACCGAACGGCTGCCCCTGAAGTGCTTCTCTGTAACCCGCCCACCGTCTTCGTGAGACTTGCCGTCCGGTGTGGACAGGTGGCTCACAAGGTGGATGGTGATGTTCAGTTCTTCGGCAAGGCCCGCCATCTCGCACATCATGGCGTCTAGCGCCCGACGCTCATCCTCGACCGTGGCGACCAGTGCGGTCATGGGGTCGATGAAGAAATCGTGGATGCCTTCGGCATGAACGAGGTAGCGGATGTTGTCCTTCACCTCGGCAAAGCGGCGTGACCGCAGTGCAAGGGGGAAGAACAGACCCTTGAAGCTTTCCATGGCAGTGATGTGTGCCGCCCGGTCATACTCCGTGCCGGGCACATGGACGCGCTTCTTGATTGCCAGACCGCCCAGCGTCTTGAGGGTGTGCATCGGCTGCTCTTCGAAGAACAGCGAGGCCACCTTCCGGGGTTCGACGGTAAGCCCGATGCCGGAATGATCCTCTCCCAAGTCAGGCCGCATGGCGTGAACCATCAGCTGTTTCATGATGGACGTCTTGCCGGACCCGGTGCCAGCACCCCAGACATACAGGGCTGCCCGGCGGATGCCGTAGGTTGCCTTGGTCATGGTCACCCACGGCCACGGCAGACCCCATCCCGAAGCTTCGGAAGCGGGGCCAATGATATCATCCAGATCGACAATGGCTTCCGGGCGATAGGCCCGGGCACCCCAGATGGCATCGACCAGTTCGCGGGACCGACCCGCCTTGACCATGTCATTGGCATCTTTGAGAGGCAGGGTGGCAACGTGTGCCTTACCCGGCGTGAACAAGGGAAGGCATTCCTCAAGGGCTGCCCGTCCCGGTTCATCCTCATCGAACAGGAGGACGATCTTCTCGAACTTCTCCAGCCACCCGATGGCTTTGCTCAGGGCCTTCTTGGCACCTTGGGCACCATTCGGGATGGACACAGCGGGGTAGCTTAGGCTCATCGCTTGGGTCACCGAGAGGGCGTCAATCTCGCCTTCGGTGATCACGATCATCTTACCGCCATCCCGACACAGGTGCTGGCCGAAGAGCGGAAGGGCTAGTTTAAGATCCCCGAGGATGACGAAGTCTTTGCCCGGGAGGCGGACCTTCTGGGCCACCATGTTTCCGGTGTCGTCATAGTAGGGGGCGATGTGGCACTTCTGATCGTTGAAGGTGCCGATCTGATAATTGAACTTGGCGCACGTTTTCTCATCGAGGTGACGGGTTGGGATCGCCTCGACCGTGCCTTTGATAAGGCCGTCCATGTGTTTTCCTTTGGTCCGGGGGGAGTGGACGGCAGCCTCCCCGTCAGCCCAACCGTGACGCTGGCAGACAAAGCAATAGGTGTGGCCGTCGTCATAGACGCCGTTCCCATCGCTGCTCCCGCAGTCGTCACAGTTGGTGTGGTAGAGGAGGCTGCTGCTGCTCAGGCCTTCCGTCTGATCACGCGCCATGTTGGCTCACGCTTCAGAGGAACTTTGGCCCGGGTGACGTCGAAGCCCGCTGCTTCAAAGGCAGAGAACATCGCGTCGGTCAGTGCCGTCGTGCGACGGATCAGCGGTCGGTGCTGAGTAGACATTGGACGCTCCTATTGGTTGGGTTGGTTCGCGGCCCACCACGTTCGGACGTCGAACGATGGACAGGCCTTCGCCACGCCCGGCACATCCCGGTGACCAATGATCTTGGCAGCTGGGTGCTTGGCGTGAAGCGATGTGACCAGCGTCTTGAGGCTGGCCCATTGTTGCGGTGTGAAGTTGTCCTCGCCTTTGCCCGCCTTGTATTCGGGGGACCCCACCTTCGGGGAACCACCGACCATGCAGACGGCCAGAGAGAACGCATTGATGCGGGGTTCGTGTGCCCCGGGGATGTTGACGTCACGACCGGGTTCAACCCGTCCGTCGCGTCGGATCACGAAATGATAGCCGATATCCCGCCAGCCTTTGGCTCTGTGCCATTGGCGGATTTCAGCCGCACCGATATCCATGGTGGCCGGAGTGGCCGAGCAGTGGATCGCAATGTAATCGATGCGAGTTAGAGGTTTATAGTTCACAGACTCCTATCGTGAGACAGATGCTTTCAGGGTGGTGGTTGTCCGACCACCGCTTCTTGATGTGGAGGTCTCCGACCAGCCAATCGTCAGGCCAGAGTTCGCCTTGGGTGACCGCATCGAGGACACCCTTGGCGTAGTTATCAACATCAGGCTTGGGGAACGGCAGCTTGGTGGTCTTGGGTGGGTCTTTATAGACCGACACCCAGACCTCGAACGGACCCTCGCCAAGAGGGGCAACCTCGTTTCTGAGGTATTCCGTCACTTCCGCTTTCCATTGGGTATAGTCCGCCGGGTTATACATTTGGACGAACTTCCCGATTGCCCGTGCCCGTGCCCGAGGGGCTGGCATTGGGGCAAACGGGATCATTATGCTTGCGATGATCACCCGATGAAGTGGCTCACGATGACCCCAATGGAGCCGCCATATAACAAACACCGGATGATGCTCGGCTTCAGTGTCGGCTCACCGTCACGGGCAGTCCAGCCAAAGACCATGGCAGCCAGTGTGTAAGCGATCACGAAGCCGATCAGCCCGCCGATAATCATAGACCATCGTCCTCATAATCGTCCTGTCCGGCTGTCGCGAACGGGGTGTTGTTCTCTTCTTCGATGGCGTCACCTTCTTCAGCCTCGAAGCCAAAGCCAGCAGCATCACGGGCACCGAACTGGACCAGCTTGATGATCTGGGCGGCGTTCAGACGGAAGCTGAGAGACACCGTGCGGTCGGTCGATCCAGCAAACGGATAGAGTTCGACAGACAGCTTGAGTTCGGAGCCTCCACCAACGACAGGCGGATTGGTCAGCTTGCGACCAGTGGCATCGAACAGGTCAGGCTTACGTTCCCAGCGGCGACCTTCCTTGGTCACGCCGGAAGCCTTCATCTTGGTATTGATCAGGAGACGTCCGGTCTCCTCGCCAGTGTTGGCGTCTTCTTCTGCCGTGAACGGGGACTTCTTGGTCCACTTCGCAGCAAGGGCAGCCTTGCCGTCAGCCTTCAGCTGCTCGACAACGGCGTCATACTCGGCATCGACCATGTCATCGACGCGCTTGCGGAAGGCTTGGACCGCTGGGTCATCAGCGTCCAAAGCAAGCTTCACCTTGTAGACCCCTTCAGGATCAAACTTGGTGTCCGGGCGGGTAAGAGACGGATAAATTGCAGTGCCCTTCGGGGTCACGGCGGTCGGGTAACGCTTACGTTCAGCCATTCTTGGCTCCTTCGGTTTCGGTTGATTGTTTCGCGCAGAAAGCGTGGACGTCCCGGCAGAAGTCGTGGACGTTGAACCCGGCCTCGGAAGCCCGGATCACATCAAGGACGGAGACCGTCCAAGTCTGGTTGCAGAAGGGTGCAGCCTCCTCGACCATCCGCTTGTAGATGGCCGTGGCGGTTGCATAATTGTGGAAGCGGCGGACCTTCATGCCTCCACCCATTCGGACTTCACATAGCCCGAGGTCCGAGTGAACGGCTTGCAGCGGTGCAGTGCCGTGTTCCCATCGGAAGAGATGGCAAGGATGCCGATCCGTTCCTTGTTCACCTTGGACGCCAGCTTGGCGACCTCGATGGTCTTATGAGCAGTCGTGCCCATCGAGCCGTCCGAGTAGACGTTGCGAAACACAACGGTCGGCTTCGGCTTGGGCGGTGACAGGAAGACGTCATCCGGGTCAGTCTTGACCAGACCGATGTGGATGCGCCCGGTCTGAGCGATGCTCCTGACATAGACACCCTTCTGGCCCATGATCGCCACTTGCTGCGGCTCATAGAAAGAGCGACGACCCAAGAAGACTGCCGGGCGACCATCACGGGTGAACAGCTTGTCCCCGAAGGCAAGCGATGAGGTATCCAGTAAGGGACCCGACGGCGGGTCATTGGTGACCGAGCCTTTGTATTTTCCTTCACCCTTTCCGGTGAAGAAGTTCACCAGACACAGGTCCCATTGGGTCGGGAAGGCATCACAGGACGGTTCGTTCAGCTTGAGGTTGATCAGACCAAGACCACAGGCGAGGTTGGTCCAGCGGACGAAGTAGGCCTCACGGCCATCATCCAGATACAGCGGACGATTGACGTCCACGCAGAAATCCAAGTTCATTGAAACTCTCCTGCGGCATAGGCCGCGATTGCTTCGAGGTGGGGATTGCGAACGGTGTCAGCCTCCAGCAGCTGACGGTTGGACCGGGTGATCATCTCATGAGGATCGATCCCAGCGGATCGGCAGAGGGTCGCTAAAGTGAGCGACAAGGTTTCTACCTGAAGGTCAGGGTTAAACCCCTGAAGGGTATCAATCAGACGGAAAGCTGGCTCTTTCAGTTGAGCCAGAGAGGATCGGGCATTGATCCGATCCCTTATGGTGTGGGCTTTCATTGGCTTGCTCCAGATACAAAAATCCCCCCGAGCGGTTCATCACTCGGGGGGGAGGGGTAATTGAGAAGGTCAGTTAATTGGAACTATGCGAACATGTAAGCGGACTTCAGGATTTGTGAGAGGTCCAACTCCCCAGCCTTCGGGGGTTCGGGCAGCTTGGCTGCCAGTTCCTCACCCAGCTGTTCCTTCATCTGCTCATAGAAGTTCCCAAGGATATCATCGCTGTATTGCTCAACGAAGGTCTCCCGCAGGATACGGGACAACTGCCCGGTGTTCGCAGCATGGGTCCCGAAGCTGTCGTGGATCACCGCCAGATACTGGATGCCTTCCCGCTTGGCGCGGAGGGCAACAGCCTGAAGGTGGGCAGCATCGAGCGAGTGGACAAAGTTCGGGGCCACTGCGTTGCTCTGTGACTTGGCGCAGATGACCTCGGTGTCCACTTGCAGCATCATCTGGAGACGCTGACCGCCCCAGTGGGTGTCCACACGGACCCCCTTGGGCACCTTGTATTCCTGAAGGATCGGCATCCCCATCGGGGTGGTCCACCACAGGGGCAGACCGCCGGAAGCGGCCACCTTTGCCACCTCCCGCAACCAATCCATCGCTACTGCCGCTGCCGTGACAGTCTGTGAAATGGAACTAAATAGCACATGAGAAAGCCAGATAGAGGCGTGATAATTGTCCGCACCGCCAAGGTATGGACCCATGCCGTCTTCCTCCCGCTCACGATCCATTTCCCGCAGGGTCGATTGGATCATCTTCTGCATCCCGAAGCGGGTTGCCGAATATGTGAACGTCATCGTCGGACGCTTGGCAATCGAGCGGGTGATCTTCCCGTTCATCCAAGGGTTGGCGATGGTCACCTCCTGCGTCTCCCCTTTCGAGGTGATCGTGTAGGTGATTTCCGGCGTGGCATCCGCAACAGCCTGAGCCTTGGCAGCAGCCTTGGCATAGACGTCCTGCGGCTTTTCCGACGGAACGAGGTTGACTGCCGTGGCCCCTTCAACGTCCCGGAGCATGGCCGAGAAGTGCTGAAGGCCAGAGCATGACCCATCCAGTGCCACCGGGAGATGTGAAATAAAGTTCACACCTTGGTCGAGCAGCCCGACGAACTCAAAGCAAGCTGCAAGGGCACAGTAGGGGGCATCCGCCTTGGTCCAGAACCGTTCCCCGTCGAGCGGGTTCTCGGCGCTGTCGATCAGCTGCTTGGCATGGGACAGGGTCCATTCGATACGATCATCGAACGGCACCTTATCCACCCCAAACAGGTTGGCGATGTGGATGAGCAGCCAGCGACGGCCTTCCTCACCGACGGGCATCCCGTGGGCGAACTCGATCAGACCCTTCTGCCAATCACAGCCCTGCGGCCCGGGGCCGAAGACTGCTGACGGATAGACCCGACCACGGAAGTCCAGTTCATGGGGATAGAACATCTCGCTCTGTCCCGCGAACTTGCGGGCAACCCACAGACCCTGCTGAACAGCCAGCCGGGCGCTCTGGTAGTTGGCGTTGGTTTCGTAAGTGTCAGCGGCAGCCCGCTTCCATGCCTTCTTGGCCTCGTCATTCTCATCGATATCGTGGGGCTTCGGCGGCAGCGGAAGGTCCTCACGGGGAGGCAGACCACCAAGGTGACCGCCACTTTCCCAGACGGCCTGAAGGACGTCCATGATCTTGGTGTTGATCCGCCACGGGGTCTCTTGGATGTGGTTGATGGACTCATAGACGTCCGGCATCTCCACGTTGCGGAGTTCGAGGTGGTAGGCAGGGTTCCGCTGCTTAACCAGACGGTTGCCCGGACGGTGGGTGATGTAACCCCCGTGGGTGGGCGACCGCCAGCGGCGGGGACGCACGATCATCGGCATGTTGAGCGGTGCAAGGATTTCGCACCGAGCGTGTTGCTTTTCCAGCCAATCGACCAGCGTTTCGGTCGGACGGATGGTGTAGGCCATGCCTTTGGGCTTACGGATGGTGTCCAAGGTGAACAGTCCGGTCGCCTCGCACATCATTTCGAGGCACTTCTTGCCGATGTTGGTCTTCTCCCGGGCACCAAGTTCCCGAGCGACACCCGCAGCAGCGAACATCTTCTTCACAGCAGCCCGGCGCTGGCGGCTGTAGCTGCGTTGCGTCTGCTTCTGCATGTAGCCGTGGTAACCATACTTGTTCTGTTGCTTGAACGCATGGAACTGGAGGTTGTCCAGCAATGCGTCGGCCACCTTGATCGCCATCTGTTGGAGGAACGATGAAGCGATGCCGCAATTGGCGGCGACTCGGAGCGTCAGATAGGCGGCTTCGAGCGGGTCGATCAGCAGCAGAATGTCAGCTGCGTCATGACGGCGACCAGCCTTGCCGCTGCAAGCTTCCTCAAGGAAAGCTTCAAAGGCCTTGGCAGTCGGGATGGTGGCAATCTTCAGCAGCTGCTGGCCGGGAGGAAGGTTGGCTTCTTCGTCTCCTGCTCCGGCGGAGTCCTTCCAAGGCAGCTGGCGGTTCCGGTAGCGGGCCGCACCGAGGGCACGGCATTCATCTTCCAGTTCCATCTGAAGGCGGAGTTGTTCACGGATCATGTTATTCCCTTTCGTTTCAAGGTGGTCCCACAACGGGGCCAAGGGGTTCTTCTGGGATGGGTAGGGTTAATTCGCGGGCCTGATTGCGGCCCGGATCGTGACAGGTGTTTTGGTCACGGCGGCTCACGGCACCGAGGTGTGGATTTGTGGCGGAAAAACGTCAGTTCTGGGGACTGTCTGACAGATGGAACTATCGTGCCAAATCGTGCCGAGGTGGGATTCGAAACACCGTGCCAAGTTGGCACGATGGAAAAAACCTCGGAAACCCGCAGAAATCTAGGGAACGGATGGTGGAGCTGAGGGGAATCGAACCCCTGACCTCATCATTGCGAACGATGCGCTCTACCAACTGAGCTACAGCCCCGCATCCGTGGAAGGGGGCCTTAGCCGGGCGGCGCGCGGGTTGCAATGGGGTTACGCATCTTGGATGCGTATTTGCGCGCCGCAGTGAAGGGTGCTTGCCTTGCGGACGGATTGGCCGCACATCTACCCCATGCGGAACAAGGGTTTATGTCTGGCGATTGGGGGCCTGTTGGCCTTGGTGGCCTGTGCCGGACCAGCGCCGATTATCCTCGCCCCTGCGCGCCCGGCGACAGGCGCAGCGCCAACCGCGCGCCCGGCCCCTGCACCGCGGCCTCGCTCGCTTCCCACGCCGCCGCGATCAACGCCGGTGCCGGGGGCGATCACGGCGGTGCCCGTCCCCGGTGCGGCGCTGCCCGAGTCTAACAAGACATGGGCAGAAGCCTCTCCTTCGCCCGGCACATGGGTGTACCGCGCCGATGCGCAATGGCCCGTTGCCTTATTTGGTGAGCCAGGCCGTGCCGCCAGCTTTGCCTTGCGCTGTGATCGGGCGCGGGGCCAGATGCTGCTCCAGCGCGCGGTGCCCCCCGGCACGGCCCCCGGTGCGATGATGTCGATCCTGACCAGCGCTGCCCAGCGCGCCTACCCCACGCTCAGCCTTGGCTGGGCCCCCGCTTATCTGACTGCTGAATTGCCCGCGCGGGACCCGCAGCTGGATGCCATGGCGTTCAGCCGGGGCAAGTTTGTGATCGCGCTGGAGGGCCAGCCGCGCCTGATCTTGCCCAGCTGGGTGGAAGTCACGCGGATGATTGAGGATTGCCGGTCCTGATCGGGCGGGTTTTGCGCCCGGGCTTTTCCTTCGGCCGGAATGGATGATCCTGACAGCAAATTGCCAATTTACAAGTCTTGAAGTGTAGCGGCGTCTGACTCATCTTCCTACTTGCGTTCTCTTTGGGAACGCTTGGCGCAACGCAGCGAAAGGAGGTGATCCGATGTCTCATGGTCAAGCTAAGAGGTCGGAAAGGGTGATCCGGGGATAGGCGCGGTTGACCGCAGCCTTTGGTCTCCCCGGAACAGGAACCGCGCCCTCAGGGAAAGCGGATCCCATACCTCCGGTCGCTGACCATGCGGAAGGGTCGTAGGGCGTCACCGCCCTGCGGCCCTTCTCATATTCTGGCAGCTAAAGGGTCACGGCGTGACCGCCAAAGCCGGCCTGTCGGAACTGGTGCATGGATAGTCGAAGGCGATGTCAGAGCCCCATACCACCTGGTCTAAGGATCCGCCGCCCATATAGGTGTAATAAAGCTGGTTATCGCGGTCGCCGTTGGTTGCATCGATGCTCGCAATGGCGGACATGGCTCCTGCCGCGACCCCGACAGCCACCATGGGCGGATCGGCCGTCGCCAAGCCCACGCCGATGGCAGTGCGCGATACGCCGCCGCCCACGGCTGCTGCTGTGATGGCCGCCGCATTTTCGGCCTTTCGACCGATATGGACGCAGTATAACGTCCCGCCAAAGACAGCGAGAGCGGGGCCTGAATTGCTCAGATTTTCGCGGATTTTTTCATCCACTGTCCAATTGTTGCCATTATAGGAACACCAATAAAGTTGTTCATCGGTGTTTGCGCCGCGATGGGCGCAGATGAAGATGTTATCGCGCACGGCGAGCGCGGGCGGCGCTGCTGTCATATTGCCGGAAACAAATTGCTTGTCTTCGGTGAAATCATCGCCGTCGAGATTGCACCACCATAAATTGCTGTCGCCAGATCCTTTATGGACGCAGATCAGCATATGCCCGTTACTGGCGATGGCCGGCGTGCAATCGGTGCGATTGTTTTGCGTGAAGGGCTGATCAGGCCCCCAATCATTCGCGCTGTCGTTAAATGTGGTGAACCACAAATAATCGTCATTATTGCCCTTATGCACGCAGTAAAGCGTGCCATTATGCTCGCACAATGCCGGCCCGACATTGGTCTGACTGGCGGGAAAGGCCTTCTTGTCAGAGACCGACCCCACTTGCGGGTTGATCGTAAACCAATAGAGATTTGCGTCTCCCTGACTGCCGCGATAAACGACATATATCTTGCCATTATGATAGGCTGCGGCCGGGCCAGCGGCGGAATGAAAATCCTTCATCGCCTCGCCGGGATCCCATTTCGAATTCAGAAATTGCGAGGCATAAACCTGCTCATCCCCCAGCGACCCGCGATAGAGGCAGTAAAGTTGTGAAGACATTGACGCTCTCCTGACTGCACTGAACACGACCCGTGCCCCTGATGGGCGACGGGCCACGACCTGCTTAATCCGGAATTGTAAAAGTCCGAAGACAATTGGATCGAATTTGGACGGGCGTCGTCGGCGCGGGCGGCCTTTAGCTCGGCGTCAGATGCTGAACCGCAAGGATGTTGTAGGCCACGCGCTGGCCATGGACCGTCACTTGCTGGCCGCAATGGGCATCAAGCCGATCAGCGACATGGAGGATGCGGTAGCTGCGGTCTGCCATCAGCAGCACATAAACACCCAGACTTTCGGGAAAGATCAGCAGGTCGGTTAGGGTTTCGTGGACTTTCAGGGACATAACGCCTCCCCTTGCGAGAGCCTTATGCGGGCGCCCCCGCACATGACTTCTCTGAACCCTTGGTGATCGGGGAGTTAGCAAACCGAACAAGACGGCTCCTGAGACCTTTGGGCTGGAAAGCCTTGGACATACGCCACAGGCTCCCCGACCATAGGGTCAGGAAGTGCGGTGCCAAAGACGGTTGGCACCAATCCGCTTGTTCAGGGTTGCTACACCCCGGAAGCCGTGCGTGGCGGCTTCAGGGGCGGTTATCGGTCAGTTGATCGGGCGTGACAAGAGGGCTGGCGTCAGCCGTTCATCAGCGCCGGGAAGAAGCCTTCATGCGCCGTGCGCAGCGTGTCCAGCGCAACGCCCGCAACGCTTGTGCCGCCGGTCGTGCCAATCCGCACCGCGCCTTCGATCACCGCATCAGCGGCGGTCGTGACAAGGTAGCGGCCTTGGTCTTCGCCAAAGGCCTGCGCGGTCGTCAGGCGGTCCAGTTCGGCGCCGATCTTGCCCGCCAGCGCCATTTCCGCGACGGCGACCAGCAGGCCACCATCTGAAATATCGTGGACGGCGGTCGCCACGCCCGACTGGATCAGGTTGCGGACCTGTTCACCGCGTGCGCGTTCTGCCGCCAAGTCAACGCGGGGCGCATCGCCCGCTTCTTGGCCCGTCACTTCGCGCAGCCAGATCGACTGGCCCAGATGATCGCCATGGCCGCCAATCAGCCAGATCGCTTCGCCCGTTTTCTTGAAGGCGATGGTGGCCGATTTCGACCAATCCGCCATCAGGCCAACGCCGCCAATGGCCGGGGTCGGGAGGATGGCAGAGCCGCCGCCTGTCGCCTTGGATTCATTGTAGAGCGAGACATTGCCTGACACGATTGGATAATCCAGCGCGCGGCAGGCATCGCCCATGCCGTTGAGGCAGCCGACAATCTGCGCCATGATTTCAGGGCGCTGCGGGTTCGCAAAGTTGAGGCAGTTGGTGATCGCGAGCGGCGTCGCGCCCACGGCCGAGATGTTGCGATAGGTTTCCGCTACCGCCTGCTTGCCACCTTCATAGGGGTCGGCATAGCAATAGCGCGGGGTGCAATCGGTCGCGATGGCAAGGCCCTTATTGCCGCCATGGACGCGGACCACGGCCGCATCGCCGCCCGGCGCCTGCACCGTGTCGCCGCCCACCTTGTTGTCATATTGCTCCCAGATCCAGCGGCGCGACGCGATGTCGGGCGATCCCATCAGCGTGACGAGATCCGCGCCCAAATCCTTGCTTTCTGCAACCGGGCCGAGCGCGGGGACTTTGGCCCACGCCTTATATTCCGCCGGGGTGACATAGGGCCGCTCATATTCCGGAGCTTCATCGGCAAGCGGCGCAAGCGGAATGTCCGCCACCGTTTCGCCATTGAATTTCAGCACCATATGGCCGGTTTCGGTAATCGTGCCGATAACCGCAAAGTCGAGTTCCCATTTGCGGAAGATGGCTTCTGCCTCGCCCTCGCGGCCCGGCTTCAGCACCATCAGCATGCGCTCCTGACTTTCCGAGAGCATCATTTCATAGGGCGTCATGCCGGTTTCGCGGCACGGCACATTGTTCATGTTGAGCTCAATGCCCACGCCGCCCTTGGACGCCATTTCCACCGAGGACGAGGTGAGGCCCGCCGCGCCCATATCCTGAATGGCGACGATCGCATCGGATGCCATCAGTTCCAGACAGGCTTCGATCAGCAGCTTTTCGGTAAAGGGATCGCCCACCTGCACGGTCGGGCGCTTTTCTTCCGAATCCTCGGTAAAATCGGCCGAGGCCATGGTCGCGCCATGAATGCCGTCGCGCCCCGTTTTGGAGCCCACATAAACAACCGGGTTGCCGATGCCGGCCGCCGCGCAATAGAAAATCTTGTCGGTCTGGGCGACGCCCACGGTCATCGCGTTGACTAGGATGTTGCCGTCATAAGCGGGGTGGAAATTCACTTCCCCGCCCACTGTCGGCACGCCGACGCAATTGCCATAGCCGCCAATGCCCCGCACCACGCCTGAAATCAGGTGGCGCATCTTGGGATGGTCGGGCCGGCCAAAGCGCAGCGCGTTCATGTTCGCAACCGGGCGTGCGCCCATGGTGAACACGTCACGCAAGATGCCGCCCACGCCCGTCGCCGCGCCCTGATAGGGCTCGATGTACGACGGGTGGTTGTGGCTTTCCATCTTGAAGATCGCGGCTTGGCCGTCGCCAATATCAATAACGCCCGCATTTTCGCCCGGGCCTTGGATCACCCAAGGTGCGGAGGTCGGCAGCTTCTTCAGGTGGAAGCGCGAAGATTTATAGGAGCAATGCTCCGACCACATGACCGAGAAGATGCCCAATTCCGTCAGGTTCGGCTCGCGCCCCATGGCGTGGAGAACGCGCTGATATTCTTCGGGAGACAAGCCGTGTTCGGCGACGATTTCGGGTGTGATCTGCGACATGGGCGGGCCTTAACGCGGGAAAGTGATTCCGCCTAGACCATGAACGTGCCGGAATGGCAAATCCCGGTGGATCACAGGTCGAAGCGGACGCCCTGTGCCAGCGGCAGATCGCGCCCATAATTCACCGTGCTGGTCTGGCGGCGCATATAGGCCTTCCAACTATCTGACCCAGATTCGCGGCCGCCGCCGGTTTCCTTTTCGCCGCCAAAGGCCCCGCCAATCTCTGCGCCCGAGGTGCCGATATTGACATTGGCGATCCCGCAATCGCTGCCTGCTGCCGATGTGAACAGCTCTGCCTCGCGCAGATCATTGGTGAAGATGGAAGACGACAGGCCCTGCGCGACATCGTTCTGAAGCGCGATGGCTTCGCCAAGATCCTCATAGGCGCAAACGTAAAGAAGCGGGGCAAATGTTTCTTCCAGCATCAGCCCAACCTGGCGCGGCATGGCGGCGATGGCGGGGCTTACATAAACCCCGGCGCGGTCCAGCCGGTCGCCGCCCGTCACCCGGCCGCCCACCGCGCGCGCGGCAGAGAGCGCCTCGGCAAAGGCGGTGGCCGCCGCCTCATCAATCAGCGGGCCCATCAGCGTGTCAGGGTCCCGCGGGTCGCCAATCCGTATGGAGGCGGCAGCGGCTTTTAGCCGCGCCAGAAAATCATCATGGATCGACCGGTGGACAAAAAGACGCCGCAGCGAGGTGCAGCGCTGGCCGCTTGTCCCCATAAAGCCAAAGGCGCAGGCGCGCAGGGCAAGGTCCAGATCGGCACTGGGGGTGACGATGGCGGCATTATTGCCCCCCAGCTCCAACAGGGTGCGGCCAAAGCGCTTGGCGACGCGTGGCCCAAGCGCACGCCCCATGCGCGTGCTGCCGGTGGCCGAAACCAAGCGGATGCGCGGATCATCCGCCAAAATCGCGCCCGTTTCTGCCCCGCCCAATACCAGCTGCGCAAGGCCTGCCGGGGCTTCGGGAAAATCGCGGGCAACGCCGTCAAACAGCGCCTGCACGGCCAGCGCGGTCAGCGGCGTTTTTTCGGACGGCTTCCAGATAACGGGATTGCCGCACACCAGCGCGAGCGCGGCATTCCATGACCAGACGGCGACGGGAAAGTTAAAGGCGGTGATGATGGCAACCGGGCCAAGCGGGTGCCAGCTTTCCGTCATGCGGTGAAGCGGACGTTCGCTGGCGATGGTCAGGCCATAAAGCTGGCGCGACAGCCCGACCGCGAAATCGCAAATGTCGATCATTTCCTGCACTTCGCCCAAGCCTTCCGACAAGGGCTTGCCGCAATCCAGCGTCACCAGCCGGCCCAGCGCGTCTTTTTGGGCGCGCAGCGCAAGGCCAAAGCGGCGGACCAGCTCCCCGCGCACCGGGGCCGGCACCTGCCGCCATTTGGCAAAGGCCTGATCTGCTTTGGTGATCGCCCGGGTGACCGCGGCCGGGCTGGCATCATCGACATGGGCGATGACGCTGCCGTCAATCGGCGAGGAAATGGCGCGCTTGCCCTTGGCAAGGCTGGCCGGGGCAATGCCCAGCGCCTGCAAGGTCGCGCGCGCGTCGGCCGAAGGAGATTTCAATTTCATGCGGGCTGTTTACGCAGGCTTTCCCAAAAGAAAAAGGCCGACCCGAAGGCCGGCCTTTTCCTGTTTCCTAAACCCGCGCCGAAGATTATTCGGCGTCGTCCGCAGCCGCTTCGGCATCTGCCGGAGCTTCTTCGGCAATCGTGCCGGGTTCGGCATTGGGGTCGAATTCTTCGGTAAAGCCGGCGACGTCCTTTTCGAACATCTGGGCGAGGATATCGACGCCCTGGCTTTGAAGATCCGCTTCTTCCGGCGAGCGGGCGACATTGACCTTGACGGTCACGGCCACTTCCGGGTGCAGCGAGACCTTGACGTCATAAACGCCAATGGCCTTGATCGGCTTGTCCAGCACGACCTGCTGCTTGGTGACTTTCTTGCCATCAGCGACCAGCGCTTCGACAACATCGCGCACCGCAACCGAGCCGTACAGCTGGCCGGTGTTCGACGCCTGACGGATCAGCGTCACCGACGCGCCGTCAATGCTCTTGGAAGCCGTTTCGGCGTCCACGCGCTTGGCGTCGTTATCAGCGACAATCTTCGCCTTATTGGCTTCAAACAGCTTGCGGTTGGCTTCATTGGCGCGGAGCGCCTTGTTGCGCGGCAAAAGATAGTTGCGCGCAAAGCCGTTCTTCACGGTGACAACGTCGCCGATCTGACCAAGCTTTTCGACGCGTTCAAGAAGGATAACGTCCATCGGTTGTGCTCCTTACTTCACGATGAAGGGCAGAAGCCCGATGTGGCGGGCGCGCTTGATGGCCTGAGCCAGTTCACGCTGCTTCTTGGCAGAAACGGCGGTGATGCGCGAGGGGACGATCTTGCCGCGTTCCGAGACAAAGCCCTGAAGCAGAC
Organism: Chakrabartia sp.; assembly: GCA_046074265.1. Classification (GTDB taxonomy): domain Bacteria; phylum Pseudomonadota; class Alphaproteobacteria; order Sphingomonadales; family Sphingomonadaceae; genus Aquisediminimonas. The sequence continues at coordinate 59,229 of JBJTNW010000006.1, read as the reverse complement.
GAACGTCCTTATAATCGATCTTGGGCGCGTTCTTGCCAGCAAAGGGGCAGCTCTTGCGCCGACGGAAAAATGGGCGTGCCATGTTCTATCGCCTTCCTTAGAATTCTTGTTCGTCGTCGCGGCGCGGCTTGCGGTCGCGCTCACCCTTGCGCATCATCACCGACGGACCGGCTTCCTGCTCATCAACCTTGATGGTCATGTAGCGAAGAACGTCTTCGTTGATCTGCGTCTGGCGCTCCAGCTCGGCAACGACAGTGCCGGGGGCGTCAAAGGCAAGCATCACATAATGCGCCTTGCGGTTCTTGGCGATCTTGTAGGCGAGGGTGCGCAGACCCCAGGTCTCAGTCTTGGAAACCTTGCCACCGTTCGATTCGATGATGTTGGTGGCGGTCGCCGCCAGCGCGTCTACCTGGGCTTGAGCCAGATCCTGACGCGCAAGAAATACGTGCTCGTAAAGAGCCATAAAGCTTGCCTTTCCCTACCGATCGCTGACGCCGCCCCATGCGAACGCCCCTCCGGCTTTCTTCAATCCCCGTGAAGGGAAGAGGGCCTTTGGCGGAAAGCGGCAGGAAAAGCAAGGGTCGCGCGGGATTTAGGGAAAACGGCTTTACGGCTCCCCTTGATATTTAAGCTCCAGATAGCGGCCTTGGGTCGCCAGCTTATGCAGATCGCCGCTCGCCAATTGTTCGCTCATGCGCTGCAATTCACTTTCCACGACGCCCAGTCCGTCAACCAATTGTCGGTCCGGGCTTAGGCCGTTCATCCCGTCGCGCCGCAAATGACCGGGCACGCGCAAATAGCCGTTCACCAGTTCGGGCAGTTCATCGGCGATCAGCCGGCGGATTTCATGGGCGGCCGGCTCCCGTTCATCCAGAACCGCGAGCTGCGGGGCAATCTGCTCTAGCTTCAGGCCAATCTGGTCGGCGATCCGTTGGGCGGGCGGGGGCAAAGCGCGGCGCTGCCCGGCAAGCCACGCCTCGGTAGAAAGTGGCAGCGCCTTAAGCGGGGCCCCGGGCAAGTCCGTTACCGGGACAGCGCGGGTCGCCGGCAGGATCAGCGACGCCAGCGCCAGCCCAAAATAGGCCATGACCGCCAGCAAAAAGCCAAAAAAGCCAATGGGTGTCACAAGTGCTGCAAAGAGCGGCACGCCCACCAGAAAGCCAACCGTTAGCCACGCAATGCGTTTTGCCTTTACCCGCCCGGCATGGACAAGGCGCGACAGCGCCCGCTGCTGCATCCGTGATCGGCCGCCATGCCGCTGCAGGGCGGCTTCGGCACGGGCCAGAACCTCATCGCTGCGCATGGCTGGTCGTTACTCCACCGGGGTGAACGGGCTTGGGCTATTGGCCTCAATGGCGGCCTGCGCCTGCCCTTCGGCGCGCGCGATATAGCCCTTTGACTTTTCGACCTCGCTCTCCAGCGTTTCGACCGTGGTCTTCATCGAGATAAGCGCCTTGGCCTTGAAAGTGTCGATCTGGTCCATCGTCACATAGATATTCTGGAAGGCGCGCTGAAGCGTCTCCACCGGGATGGTCGAGCTGGCGGCCTGTTCGTGGATGCGGCCCGTCTGGTTCTTCAGCATCTCGCCGGTGGAATCGATGATATTGGCGGTCGTCGTATTGAGCGCGGTGATCTGGTCCAGCACCAGCCTTTGCCCCACCAGCGCCTGCGCAACCGTCACCGCCGTGCGCAGTGCGGCAACGGTGGTGGTCGAGGCGCGGTCCACGCCCTTGATCAGTTCCACATTGTTTTTCTTCACAAGGTCAAGCGCGAGATAGCCCTGGACGGTGACCGCCATCTGCGTCAGCAAGTCCTGCGTGCGCTGGCGGGTGTAGAACAGCGCCGTCTCGCGGATGGCCTTGGCCTTGGCGGGATCAGAGAGTTCAATATCGGCGGCCTTCGCCTCCAGCTTGTCATCCAACGCCTTGGACACATGGATCATCTGTTCCAGCCGGCCCATCGCGGCCCAGAGGTTCTGGCGCTCCACATCAATCGCGGCATTATCCTTCAGCAGTTCATCCTTGCCGGACGCAAGGTGTGACAGGATAGAGGCGATGTGCCCTTGGCTTGACTTATAACTATCAAAATAGTCGCGCATTTTGCTGCCCCAGGGGATGATCCCGAACAGCTTTTTGCGGGTAAACAGATCGTCCTTCTTGCCCGGATCAAGGTCTTCAATCGTGCGGCGCAGTTCCGCCAAATCGGCGCCCACGCCCGAATCGCGGTCCATCGCGCGGACGGGCCGATCCAGAAAGCGGTTGGACTGGCCCGCGGCCTCGGCGATTTCGCGGCGGCCCATATTGACCAGTTGATCAACCTTTTTGCCGAACTCTGGCGAACTGGCATCCAGGGCGACCAGTTCCGCCACAAAAAGCTCGGCCTTTTCGTCCAGAGCTGACCTTTTGCCATCGTCAATGGGGACCAGTCCGGCCGCCTTGTGAGGCGGCACCGCGGCCACGGGGTCGGGGGCGGTCAACTGGATATCGGCGGGTTCGACATTGGGTGCCACATGTGTCTCCTTGTCTTTCCCGACAACATGGCGTTCCTTGCTGTATTATTCAAGTACAACAGTGTGTCATGCGGCCCAGGCAGTTTCGGCCTCGCGCAGATAGCTGCCAAGCGCCCGGTCAAGGTCGGGCAGGATCAGCCCCCGTCCGGTTGCAAGTGCGGTAGAGCGGGACGGCCCGTCGGGTGCGGGCTCAATCAGCGCGGCATCCAGCCGGGCCTGACGCGCGGCGATCCGGGCAAGGTCATACCAGCTGATCTCGCCCTTATTGGCGAGGTGCCAAATCCCCGTTTCGCCATCGAGCAACAGATCCAAGGTGCCGTTCACAAGGTCGGGCACATAAGTGGGCGAAACCCGCTGCAGCGCGCTTGCGACCATTTTTTCGCCGCGGTGAAGCCGGTTGAGCGTGGACCAGACAAAGTTGAAGCGATCCCATGGGCCAAAAAAGGCGCTGGTGCGGATAACAAGGCTTTTGGCCCAAGCGGCGGCCACCAGCGTTTCGGCGGCGGACTTGCTGGCGCCGTAAGCGCATAATGGGTTGGTTGGGTCGTCTTCCCGATAGGGTCGCCCGCCACCGCCATCAAACACCAGATCCGACGAAAAGGTCACAAAGGGCAGGTCCCGCTGGGCGCAGGCGGCCGCCAGCAAACCCGGCCCGGTCGCATTTTCGGCAAAGCATCGGTCGCGCTGCGCCTGCGCTTCGGCCACGCGCACAAAGCCCGCCGCATTGATGACCGCCCAAGGGCGAAGGCCAGCCAGAGTCCGGTCGATCGCCGCGGCATCGGTAATGTCACACTCGGCCCGGCTGGTGACGACATGGTGAAGGCCGCGCACTGTGCAGACGCGCTTGAGCGCCCGGCCCAGCGTGCCGGTTGCCCCGGTGATCAAAAGGGGCCGAGACGCGGGCGAGGGCGTGCAGCGGATGCGCAGCCGACCGTCGCGCACAAACCGCGTCTCGCGCGCCCACCAACCCGGCGTTTCCAGCACCGGATGGCCGGGTTTTTGGCCTTGGGCCAATTGGGCTGCCGCTTTGGCGACAAGAGTAGGGCGCGGCTTTGGACCACTAAAGTCAAACAGCCCGGGTTCCACATCGCCTTGGGATCGGGTGAGCAGCGAACTCCAGTCCACCGCGCCGAAAACCGACCAGAGCGTCACTGCGCGGATATCTGCGCCCTCGGCGCGGACCGCCTCTGCCCCGGTCCAGATATCGGTAAACCAGCGCAGCTGTTCTTCCCGGGTGCAGCTATTATGCGCTTCCGTCACGGCCAGCGGCAGGCGATAGCGCGCCCATGCTTCGCGCAGCCGCGCGGGCAGACCCAAGCGGCCATCCGCCTCCGGCACACGGACCGCCTCGGTATCGACATACTGATGATGCCCGTTTCCGCCGACCGGCTGGTCGGGGTAAAGGTGCACACGATCATCCAGATAGCGGTCGCTGGTCAGGTAATGATTGATCCCGATCATGTCCGGCATCCCCTTGCCGTCGCGCAGTTCGGCAAGATCAGCATCCGCCACCCCGTATTTCAACAAGCCGCGGTGCCAGCGGTGGCTTGGGGTCATCCGACCGGTCAGCAAGTCAAGGCTTAGCCAGCGCCGTTCATTCTCATGCGCGGCCTGATAGGCCAGCCGTCGCGTCGCAAAGCTGCGGCCTAGATCTTCGGTCTGGATCAGTTGGGCGTGCGGGGTAATTCGGCGGATGGCCTCCATCGCCAGCGCTACGGCCCGGCATTGGCAAACGCTGGCGCGCACAAAACTGCCAAAATCCCGCGCATGGGGATACCAATGACCATAAAGGCAAGCGAAGCGGGCGGTCGTCAGCGGCTCATTGACCGGCGTCCAGAGATCAATCCACGGATAGCGCTGGGCCGCAGCCTCGGCAAAGCGGGCCAGCTTTTCCGGAAAAAGCGGGTCGACAAGGCTGGTATGCCGGGGGCCGCTGCCATGATGGACCAGCCCGGCGATGACGCGAATCCCCAGATCGCGCAGCCTGTGCAACCGGGCATCGGTCCAGCGCCAGTCATAAGCGTCTGACCCGTCAGGACTGATTGTCTCCCAGATGATCGGATAGCGCAGCGTGCTGACGCCCAGCCCGGCGAGCAGATCCAGATCCTCCATCCGGTCCGCATGGCCCGTTTCAACAATCTGGTTGCGATACTCATCGCCAACGCGGACGACGCTGCATTCTACACCCGCCCAAAGCGCAAGCGGCGGCAAAGGATCATTGGCTGGCATTCCGGTCTCCACAAGCTGGGACCGAGCAAACACGTCGCCGGACAGGTCGGTTCCGAAGGCACGGGGACGAAAAGCGCTCCGGCGAGGCACCTCACCCTGCGCTTCGGGCAGATTTGCGGCTTGGGGCCTAGGTGTCGCCGCGCGCGGCGATCATCTCGTCAATTGCAACGAACTTCTCGCGCGGGGCCCCGTCGCGGGCGCGGGCGATTTCTGCCGCGTCGATCTTTTGCCAGTCGCGAAAAGTGACGATATCCACGCCCCGGCCCTCAAGCAGCGCATCCAGCGCCGGCCGGCCCGGCTTGCCCAGCGCGTGGGCCATATCGTCGGCAATCAGGTCGATGATCGCAAAGCCATCGGGGCGGTTGGTGCCGATTGTGCCAGATGGGCCGCGCCGCGCCCAGCCCACGCAATAAAGGCCCGGCAAAATGCGGCCGTCCACATTGGCAAAACGGCCCCGGCCATGTTCATAGGGTACACCGGCAATCGGCGGCGTTTGATAGCCGATGCACGCGACAACAAGGTGGCAGGGCAGGATGTAGCGCTCGCCCGTGCCAACCGCCCGCAGATCGTCATCCAGCCGGGTTTTTTCAACGATAATCCGCTCGGCCCTGCCTTCGCCTTCAATCGCCACCGGCATGGCGAAAAAGTCAAAATCAATGGCAATATCGTGCGCAGGACCAGTGGCGGCTGCAAAGTCGCGCAAATGGGTAACGGACTTGCGCATCCCCGGCTCCAGCAGGGCATCATCAGCAAGGGGCGGCAGGTCCACGGGGTCCACGACCGGGGTCGCGCGGGCAAGATGTCCAAGTTCACCCAGTTCCTTGGGCGTCATCGCAATCTGGTGCGGCCCGCGTCGGCCCAGCAGCGTAATGCGCTTAATGCCGGATGTTTCCAGCCGGTCGAGCGCATGGGCGACAATGTCTGCGCCTTCAAATTCGGGACGGGTTTTTGCCAAAATGCGCGCGACATCCAGCGCGACATTGCCATTGCCGACAATCACGGCGCCCGGGCCGCTCAAGTCCGGATCAAGGCCGGCAAAATCTGGGTGGCCGTTATACCAGCCAACAAAGGCGGCAGAGCCGATCACCCCGGGCAGATCGTCCCCCGGAATGCCAAGTGCACGATCTGCCGGGGCCCCGGTTGCCAGGACAACCGCATCGTAAAACTGGCCGAGTTCATCAATGCTGACATCGCGGCCGACCGAGACATTGCCGACAAAGCGGACATTGTCGGACAGGTTCACCGCCTCATAGCGTTTGTGGACGCCCTTGATCGACTGATGGTCGGGCGCAACGCCAAAGCGGATCAGCCCATAAGGGACGGGCAGGCGGTCAATAATGTCCACCCGGACGGCATCGCCGAACTTCTTCTGCGCGGCCTCTGCCGTATAATAGCCGGCAGGGCCGGACCCAACCACCGCGATATGCCGCATGCCCGTCTCCTGCCGGGGAAGTCCTGCCTTATTCGGCCGCGAGCGCCATGGGTTCTGCCTGCGGGCCGCGCAGCACCACGCCGGGGGTCGGCCCCTGCATCACGCCATCGCGGAAGGTAATCTGGCCGGATTTGATCGTCGCGACATAGCCATCTGCCTTTTGCAGCAGACGCTTGCCGCCCGCGGGAAGGTCAAAAGCCATCCACGGCTTGCCGAGCTTCAGCCTGTCCATATCGATCACGTTCACATCGGCAAGCATGCCGGGCTTTAGAAGGCCACGGTCGTGCAGGCCATAGAGCAAGGCCGTATCCCGGCACTGGCGCTTGATCGCGTGTTCCAGCGCAATGCGCTTGCCATTGCGGTCGCGCACCCAATGCTGGAGCATGAACGTGGGGGATGCCGCATCGCAGATCGTCCCACAATGGGCGCCGCCATCGGACAAGGAATTGACCGTATCGTCGGACAATTGCAGCTCTTCCAAGAAGTTCAGGTTGCCGTCGCGATAGTTGAGAACGGGGAAGTAGATGAAGCCCTTGCCCTCGTCCTTCATCATCAGGTCATAGGCATAGGCTTCGCCCGAGACGCCAGCCGCGGCTGCGCGCGCGGCAATGCTTTCATTCATGCCCGGCTCGTAGTTGAAGTCCGGGTCCATTTCGAACTGCACCGGCCAGCCCCCCGCGATCACACGATAGAGATCGGCAATGTCGGTATCGGGGATTTCGCTCGGCTCGGTGATCATCCGTTCGCGGAAGGCCGGGTCCTTCAACTTGGCGAGCTTTTGCTCCCAAGGCAGTTCCGCAATCTCGGCCCAAGCCGGGCGGAACAGGAAGGGGTGAACGGTGCCCTGCCAGGCCATGATGATGCCATTACCGCGCAGCGCGATCTGGGCGACGATATTTGCGCCATTATCATTTTGCGCGCGCATCTCGGCAATTTGTTCTTCGAGCGGCAATTCCTTCGCGATGCTTTGAAGCGCAGCGAAGGTCACCGGCAGGCCGGTCTCGCGCGAAAGCTGGCCCATCCATTCAAACTCATTCCATTCGCGCTTCAGGTCGCTTGCCATTTCAAACACGCCATGGCCCACATTGCCCATCGCGCGGCCAATGGCGATCAGCTCTTCAGCGGTTGCCGTCGTCCCGGGCACAAGTTCACCATCAATCGACTTGTGAAGCACGGTGCGCGAAGTTGAAAACCCAAGGGCGCCCGCACGGATGCCGTCTTCCACGATGCGCGCCATTTCGGCGATATCGGCGTCGGTCGGGACGGCGCCCGGACGTTCCCGGTCTCCCAGCACATAGGCGCGCACGGCGCCGTGCGGGACGTGCGTTCCGACATCCACGGTGCGTGGCAGTTCTTCCAGCGCGTCCAGATATTCGGGGAAGGTTTCCCAATTCCACTTCATCCCTTCCGCCAGCGCGGTCCCGGGAATATCTTCCACGCCTTCCATCAGGCTGATCAGCCATTCATGCCGGTCGGGACGGGCGGGCGCAAAGCCCACACCGCAATTGCCCATGATCACGGTCGTCACGCCATGCCAGCTGGACGGCGCCATTTCCGCATCCCAGGTTGCCTGCCCATCATAATGGGTGTGCACATCGACAAAGCCTGGTGTGACGATCTTGCCCGTCGCATCAATTTCTTCACGACCCTTGGCGTCTACAGTGCCGACAGCTGTGATCAGGCCATTATCAATCGCGATATCGGCTTGAAATGCTTTGCTGCCCGTTCCGTCAACCACGGTACCGCCACGAATAACCAGGTCGTGCATGGCGCGACTCTCCTCTCTCTCGTTTCTGTTGGAGTAGCCTAACATGAAACGCGCACAGGGAAAGTGTCCCTAGATGGGAAAATGGCGAGAGTTGGAGCCTGTGGATAACTCTTGACTAAAAAGCCGGCACCCAACAACCTTGGCGACTGGCCCGAATCGCAGCGGCGGTGCGGGTTGGGGCTGGGCTCTGCCAAGCTACGGGGGATGGTTATGTATATTGCTGCTCGGCTTGCGCTTCAGTCGCCGTCTGCGGTGGCTTGGCCGGTGTCTGATGACGCGTCGGCATCCGCGTCGATTGCGCCGCACCCGGATATTTTGAGCTTTCACGGCTGTGATGTGTTGGTCCGTCAGATCAGCGAAATGGGCTTTGAGGCAGATCTGGGCGCCACGCTGTGTGAGGGCGCCTTGGTCCGTCTGCGGTTGCCGGGCGCCGGCGCGATGATCGCGCGGGTGCGCGAATCGGCAGGCGGGCGCTTGGTCGCAGATTTCGTAAACCCGGTCAGCGCCGCGCGTTTGGGCAAGACATTGGGCTTTGCCAATCTGGTTCAGCGCGTCGCCTAAGCGCGGCTAAACCCGGCGCGCGTCAGCGCGGGGCATCTCCCCATTTGCGGGCCGTCGCCCATCCGGCCAGCGCAAAGCCTGTGCCCCAAAGCAAACCGCCCAAAACATCGCTGGGCCAGTGCACGCCCAAAAGCACGCGCGATAGGCCGATCAGCAGGGCCACCAGACAGGCCAGTCCCATCCAGACCGGTCGGTGACGCGACGGGACGATCAAAGCCGCCAGCAGCAAAATGGCTGCCGCATTGGCGGCATGGCCGCTGGGGAAGGAAAGATTGCCAAAACTATCGAGATGCGGAACGATATCAGGGCGTGGCCGCGCAAAAATCTGCTTCAGGATGCTCGACGTTGCGCCCGCAACCGCCGGAAAAATCAGCATGATCAGCCCGGCCCGCCAGCGTTTCTGCCAAAACAACCAAACGCCAAAGCCAATCATCACGATGGACCTTTGCGCCGCATCCCCCGCCCAGCTCAGCGCTTGCGCCGTCTCAATCAGCCAGCCGGGAGAGCGGCCGCTGCGCAGCGCCGCGCTTTTCAGGAGTTGCTGGTCAACCGCATGGCCAAGGTTCGCCCAGCTTACGGCAGCCCCCAGCAGGAGGACCAAGACCACCAGCAGGACTGCCGGCCAGATCGCAACCGGGCCAGATCGCCGCGCTCGGCTCACAGCGCGCCTTTGACGATGGCACCGCCCTTGATGACGATATCGACATGCTCAAGGTCGCGCACATCCGTCAGCGGGTCGCCCTCTACCGCGATCATGTCGGCATAGCGGCCCACCGCAATAGCCCCGACATCCTGATCGCGGCCCAGCGCTTGCGCGGCATTGCGGGTTGCGGCTTGAATGGCTTCCAACGGGGTCATGCCATATTGCACCATAACCTTAAACTGGCCGCCAACCTGACCATGCGGCATCACCCCGGCATCAGAGCCAAAGACCATGCGGACCCCGGCCTTGTGCGCCTTGCGGAAGTTGTCGCGCTGGATTTGGGCGACTTCGCGGTCCTTGCGCAGATTATCTTCCAGCACGCCGTTCTTCGCGCCTTCGGCCTGGGTGTAATCGGTGTTGTAAATGTCCATGGAAAACCAGACGGGCTGCTTGCGCGCAGCCGCCAGCTTGATGCCTTCATCATCGACAAGGCTGGCATGCTCAATTGTATCAATGCCCGCGCGGATGGCGGCTTTGATGCCCGAGGCCCCATGCGCGTGCGCGGCGACCTTCAACCCCCATTGGTGCGCCTCATCGGCAATGGCACGCAGTTCATTTTCGGCCAATTGCTGCTGGCCCGGTTCTGTGTTGCGCGAAAAGACGCCGCCGGTCGCGCAGACCTTGATGACTTCGGCGCCATATTTGCGCTGGCGGCGGACTTCGTGCCGCAAATCCTGTTCGCCATCGGCCACGCCTTCTTGCGGTTTTTCAAGGCTCGGCGGCAGGAAGGTTGAATCGCAATGCCCGCCGGTTGCGCCCAGCGCATAGCCCGCCGGCACGATGCGCGGCCCGGTCGCATAGCCTGCGTCAATCGCCTGTTTAAGGCCAATATCGTTGCGATTGGCAGACCCGACATTGCGGACAGTGGTAAAGCCAGCGTCCAGCATGTCGCGCGCATTCTTCACCGCGACCATCGACCAGAAGCTGTCGGTAAATTGCAAGCCGTTATAGCCGCCAATCTCCGCGACCGAGTCGAGATGGACGTGCATATCAATCAGGCCGGGCAGCAGCGTTTTCGCGCCCAGATCGATCAGCTTGGCGCCGGTGGACAAAGACGTCGTCGCGCGATCTGCGATCGAGATGATCCGCCCGTCGCGCACGCCGATCAACGGCTGGTCGATCCGCTTGCCTGTTTCAACATCCAGCATATGCGCGGCGGTAAAATAGGTGATGGGCGCCGGCGTATCGGCCGCCATAACGGGGACAGCAAAGGCAAGGGCGGCAGTCGCTGCGAGCGACGAATAAAAAAGCGTTTTCATAGCCCAATTGCTGGCAGGGCAGTGGCTGCTTTGCAAGAGGGGCGGGCATTTTGGTGCCCGCCCCTTTTATCAGAAGTGCAGCGCCCGCCCATAAGCAGAGAGCACGCTTTCATGCATCATCTCGGACAAAGTCGGGTGCGGGAAGACGGTCTGCATAAAGTCCGCCTCAACCAGTTCCGCCGTCTTGCCGATGGTGTAGCCCTGAATAAGTTCCGTCACTTCCGCGCCCACCATGTGCGCGCCCAGCAATTCGCCGGTCTTGGCATCAAACACGGTTTTCACAAAGCCTTCGGCTTCGCCCAGCGCGATGGCCTTGCCATTGCCGATGAAGAGGAATTTGCCGACCTTGACCTCATAGCCGGCTTCCTTGGCCTTGGCTTCCGTGAGGCCGACCGAAGCGATCTGCGGGTGGCAATAGGTGCAGCCCGGAATGTTTTTGGCGTCCATCGCGTGCGGGTGGACATCCTTATTGCCCAGCGCTTGCGCAATGGCTTCGGCCGCGATCACGCCTTCATGGCTTGCCTTGTGCGCCAGCCAAGGTGGCGCGGTAATATCGCCAATCGCCCACAGCCCGGCAACATTGGTGCGGCACAGCCCATCCGTTTTCACATGGCCGCGCTCGGTTGCGACGCCCAGCGCCTCAAGGCCCAGATTTTCGGTATTGGGCACAATGCCAATGGCAACGATGGCGTGGCTAAAGGTCGCTTTTTCAGCCTTGCCGTCCTTCGCCTTGATCTCGGCGGTGACGCCCTTGGCGTCCGCCTTCAGGCTGTTGACGCCCGCGCCGGTCAAAATGGTCATGCCCTGTTTGGCCAGCGCCTTTTCAAGAAAGTCCGAAACCTCGGCATCTTCAACGGGCACAATCCGGTCCATCATTTCGACGACCGTTACCTCAGCGCCCATATCATTATAAAAGCTCGCAAATTCGATGCCGATGGCGCCGGAGCCGATGACGAGCAGCTTGGTCGGCATTTCAGCCGGAACCATCGCGTGACGATAGGTCCAGATGCGCTTGCCGTCTGCCGGGGCAAAAGGCAGGTCGCGCGCGCGGGCGCCCGTTGCCAAGATGATGTGATTGGCTGTCAGTTCCTCGGTCTTGCCGTCTTTGGCAACGGCAATCTTGTTGGCCGCAGTCAACTTGCCCTCGCCCATATGGACGGTGATCTTGTTCTTCTTCATCAGGTGCGTGACGCCCTGATTGAGCTGCTTTGCCACCCCGCGCGAGCGCTGGACAACGGCGTTCAAATCGGCGCTGATCTTTTCGGCCGCCAGACCATAGGCCCCGGCGTGCTGCATATAATGATAGACCTCGGCCGAGCGCAGCAGCGCTTTGGTGGGGATGCAGCCCCAGTTCAGGCAGATGCCGCCCAGATTTTCGCGCTCAACAATCGCGGTCTTGAGGCCCAGCTGCGCCGCGCGGATCGCCGCGACATAGCCGCCGGGGCCGGAACCAAGGACGATCAAATCATAGCTCTCAGCCATGTTATGCAACCAGACCCAGCGGCTTTTCGCACAGATCGCGGAAGGCCTGCATCAGCTGGGCGCCATCTGCGCCGTCAATGGCACGATGGTCAAAGCTGCCGGTGGCCGACATAACCGTCGCAATTTGCAGCGCGTCATCGATGACAAAGGGCCGCTTTTCGCCCGCGCCAATCGCCATGATCATGGCCTGAGGCGGGTTGATAACGGCGTCAAACTGCTTGATGCCAAACATCCCCATGTTGGAGAGGCTAGCCGTGCCGCCCTGATACTCATGCGGCTGCAGCTTGCCATCCTTGGCACGGGCAGCGAGGTCGCTCATCTCGGTCGAGATCGCGCTGATCGCCTTGCCATTCGCGCCCGTGATGATGGGGGTGATCAGCCCATTGGGAACGGAGACGGCCACGCTGATATCAGCGCGGTGATATTGGATCAGTTGGTCCCCGGCAAAGCTGACATTGCATTTGGGCACCTGCACCAAGGCGAGGCCCAGTGCCTTGATCAGCATATCATTGACCGAAAGCTTGATGCCGCGGGCCGACAGGCTGTCATTCAGTTCGGTGCGCAGCTTCAACAGCGCGTCCAGCCGGACGTCCACCGTCAGATAGATATGCGGGATGGTCTGCTTGGCTTCGCTCAGGCGGCGCGCAATCGTCTTGCGCATATTGGAGAGCTTTTGGACCTCATGCGGGGTCTGGATGTCCGCCAGGTTGATCGGCGCAGGTGCAACGATGGGCGTCGCCGTCGCGGCAGCCGACGCCGCAGCAGGTGCGCGGCCTTCCACATCGGCTTTGACAATCCGGCCATTTGGCCCGCTGCCCGTCAGCCCGACAAGATCAATGCCCTTTTGCGCGGCAATCCGCTTGGCGAGGGGCGAGGCGATCACCCGATCATCGCCTGCTTTTGGCGCGACGGAAACAGCGGGCGCAACCGGGGCAGCAACGGGTGCCGGCGCGGCCGCGGCCACCGGGGCAGGGGCGGCGGCCTTGGGTGCCGGTGTGGCGGGTTTGGCGGCGGCGGGCTTAGCTGCGGCCTCATCTTCGCCGTTGATCAGCGCGATGACGGTGCCAACCTTTACGCCGTCGGTCCCGGCCGGCACAAGGATCTGGCCAATCGTGCCTTCGTCCACGGCCTCAAATTCCATTGTGGCCTTGTCGGTTTCAATCTCCGCCAGGATATCGCCAGAGCTGACGACATCCCCTTCCTTCACAAGCCATTTGGCAAGCGTGCCCTCTTCCATTGTGGGTGACAAAGCGGGCATCTTCAGTTCGATCGGCATTGAGCTACCTCTTGAAAGGTCTGGTCTTGAGCGTGGCGTTTCCCTAGCGTCGCCGAGGCGCTTGCGCCAGTCTTTGGATTGGCGCAATCTCCGCATTCGTTTCCATGTCAGGGGAAGGGTTTGGCATGCGCACCTATCTGGCCGTTGTCGACGGCACCGAAGAGGCGGAAATCGCGGTGCGGTTTGCAGCACGACGCGCGGCCAAAACAGGCGGCGGGCTGCACATTCTGGCCATTGTTGAGCAGCAGGAATTTGTGGCCTTTGGCTCCATTCAGGCGACGATTGAAGCCGAAGCGGAAGACCGCGCCGAAGAAGTTGCACGCCGGGCGCTGGATATGCTGGACCATGAACGCGGCGTCATTCCCCGGATCATTGTGAAACAGGGCGAAGCTATCCATGCTATCCAGCAAGTGCTGGCCGAAAATCCGGATATCGGCGCGCTGGTGCTTGGTGCTGCCAAAAGTGGTGCACCCGGGCCGCTGATCTCTCACTTCGCAGGGGCGGGCATGACAAGCCTGCCATGCCCCTTGATGATCATCCCCGGCACGCTGTCGCGCGAAGGGTTGGATCGACTTAGTTGAGACGCGCGCCGCGTTAACGGCAGCAGACGATCTGGCACGGGCAGGCAGGGCGCACCGGTGCCCGCCGCACCGCCCGCCGCTGCGATCGGACGCGCGTTTCGGTGATATATTCCGTGGTCGTTGTTGTGGTGACCGTCGGTACGCTGATCACCGCCATGAAGACCATCCCCATTCCGGGCATCGCATAGGTCTGTATCGCAGGCGGCAACATGCCCGGGGCCATCATAACAGGCGGGGCACCGGCGGGCGGCGGCGCACCGGGCATTTGGACATCCGGTGATTTGGGCGCTTGCGGCCCCGCCTCTGGACCGCGGGCAGCTTGCTGAGCCACCCAGCTTCCGTTCCATTGATCCATAGGCGCCGACGCAGAGGCCGCCTGCGCCATCGCCCCGCTCGCTGAAAGAACAGCTAAAAAGCCCGCCGCCATGAAGCGACCTAGTTTACGCATTACCCGGTTCCTTTGCCGATACGGGGCGCCAGCGCGCTCCTGTTCGATAAAGAACGGGTTTAGCGGAGCGCGGGGGTGCTGACGAGGCGGCCTTTTCAGGCCGGTTGTCCCTTTATCGGACGTTGGTGAGGCGCGGCGCGATCAGCGCGCACAAAGCCTCCAGCCCCGCCTGATCGACCGGGGTGAAGCGGCCCGGCGTGGGGCTGTCGAGGTCCAGCACACCCAGCAACTGGCCGTCGGCCATCAGCGGTATGACAATTTCAGACGCCGAGGCCGCATCGCAGGCGATATGGCCGGGAAAAGCATGGACATCCGCCACCAGCTGCGTCGCGCGTTGCGTCGCCGCCGCGCCGCACACGCCCTTGTCCAGAGGAATGCGGATGCAGGCGGCCTTGCCCTGAAACGGCCCCAAGACAAGCGTGCCATCGACGAGCCGGTAAAAGCCGGCCCAGTTCAGATCGGGCACAAATTCCCAAATCAACGCGGCAATATTGGCCATATTGGCAATGGCATCAGGCTCGTCCGCCGTCAGGGCGGCCGCCGCGTCCTTGAGGTCGGCGTAGAGCTGCTCCGGGTCCGAGCGGGAGACGTCAAAGCTGTACATCAATCCATCCTTATCTTGCCGCGGCCTTTTTTAACGTCGCTGCGAAGAGATTTGCCCGTCAGCCGCTTTTCCTTGGCGGCGCGAGTCGGCTTGGTTTTTACGCGGCGCACGGGGCGCATATGGGCGCGGCCTACCATTTCTGCCAGCCGTTCCCGCGCATCCTGTCGGTTTGCTTCTTGCGTGCGAAAGCTGCGCGCGGTGAGAACAATCTCTCCCTCTTGCGTCCAGCGGCTGCCCGCCAGCAGCTTCAGCCGGGCATAAACATCCGGGGGGAGGCGCAGCGCAAACACATCGAGCCGGATCTGCACGGCGGTCGCCACCTTGTTGACATTCTGCCCACCCGGCCCGGTCGCTGCGAGGAATTTTTCCTCCAGCGCCGCTTCCGGCACAGGGGGCCACTCAGCCATGGCCAAAGCCTGCGGCATGGAATGTTTCAGGCAGGGGTGCCTCTGCCTCAATGGGGGATTTGGCCCCGCGCGCCAGCCGCAGCCGGCTGGCATGAAGCAGCATCGGCCCTTGCCCATCGCCATAGACCGGATCGCCGGCAATCGGGAGGCCAAGGCCCGAGGCTGCATGAACGCGCAATTGGTGGGTACGGCCGGTTTCAGGGCGGAATTCAATCAATGCCCGTCCCTGCGCCTCGCCAATCTTGCGCCAATGGGTGATGGCGCGCTTGCCCTTTGGGTCGGGGACCATGCGCCAGCCATCGGCAGCGCTGCTGGTTTTGCCAAGCGGCAGATCAATTGTCCCGGCATCGGGGCCGGGGATGCCACTGAGCACCGCCAGATAGGTTTTTTCTACCTCACCCGCTTCAAAGGCAGCCCCAAAGCGTTTGTGCGCCTTGGGATTGCGGGCAAGCAACAGGCAGCCCGACGTATCGCGATCCAGCCGATGCACGGGCAGGGGCCAACGCTGAAAGCCAAAGGTCAGGCTGGCGAGGTGATTCTCAACGCTCAGCGATCCATCGCGCGGCGCATCAACGGGCATACCCGCCGGCTTGTCGAGGACAAGCGCCTCGCCATCGAGGAAAAGAACCCGGTCACTCAAAAGCATGGACCGGGCCTTGCCACGCGCGGGGCGCGGCGTCCACCGCGCTGTTGGTTATTTGTTCTTGTTGCGCTGGCGCGACGCGTAAATCAGCGCGCCAAGGATCGCGGCCGAGCCAATGCCGATGCCAGCCGCCGCCTTCCAGTTGATCGGCTTTTTGTCATCAGCGGCTGCCGCCGCCTCTGCCCGCGCGCGCGCGCGCTTGACCGCGCGGACGGTTTCATTTTCTTCGGGCGTATCGGTATCGTCGGGCATTATCCCATCCATCACAAAAGCTTGGTGATATATTAAGTGTGAGTCAGGCCACGCCCGTCGTCAACGACAAATCGCGGCCCGACCCTTAAGCTGGCGGATTATACCAGATGGGCGAGGTATAGGCGCGTTCCTGATCTTTCAGGCGGGCACCCGCCGGCAGCTTGGCGCCATAGCGCACCGCGTCATAAACCGGCCAGCGCGGCGTTGGGATCTCCATCACGCGCAAATAATAAAAGGCCCGCTGCTTGGGATCAAATTCTGGGTCGGACCAGACCGTGCGCAGTTCGGGCGCGCCAATGCTGTTTTTATAGCTGGCCGTTTTCAGGTCCACGGTATCGCCAACGGGCGTCAGCTTGCCGTTCACGATCTTGCGCTTGGCAGGATCGCTCCAGACCACGTCAAACACCTTTTCCTGGGTCTTGCCCGAGGCATCCACCCAGCCCTTGACCATCTGGACCCGGTCCAGATTGGCGCCCATCGAATCTTTGAGGGCGAGGATCAGGAATTTGGGGGTGCCAGAGCCGGGCTTCAAATCACCACCCATGGGAACGCCGCGGGTATAGCCGGCCTTGACCCAATTGGTCTTCCAGTCTGCCGCGCTGAAATCCCATCCGCCAAAAATGCGCACCTTCATGCGCGGGCCGGTGGTTGCATAAACCTCGCGCTTCATCATCGCATCGAAAAGGGCACCCCGGGTGTTGCCGCGTGCCCAGACGGCGGCATAACCGCCCGCCAGATATTGCCAGCCGATGCGACCCGCATGGTTGCCCAGGCTTTGCAAGTCAGAGGCGCGATGGGCGCTTGGCTCATTGCCGCTATGCTTGCCAAAGAAATTGCTCTCATCGGCGGTTGACAGCGCGGTATGGCTGTCGGTCGATCCGATCATGCCCAGCTTATAGGGGTTTACGCCCGTGCGCTCTTGGATTTGCAGGCCGCGCTTCAATGCCTCGCGGACATAATCACCCGCCAGCATATCCGGCGTCTTTTTGGCTTCCAGCGTCAGATTGCCCAAATCCCATCCGGCATCGCCATAATCGGCGAATTCGTCATTGGGGGACAAGAAGGGATGGCTTTCGCTGTCGCCCTTGATTTGGGTCGCTTCCACCAGCGGCTCGCGCGACACGCGGCGGCGGGCATAAGCGGCCGTCATCGGCCCGCCATCGGGGCCCGTCAGCTGGAACATCAGTCCGTTGGACATATTGGAATTATGCGGGATGGCGAGAATCTTGCCGCCCGTCTTCTTCTCATAGGCGTCCATATAATCCCAGAGCTGGTCGGGCGTTGTGCCGATCAGCGAGGAATAGGGAAGAACCTGATCCGCTTTGTCCTTGCCATCGCGCATGACGACAACGCGGTGCAAGTTATCGCCCCTGCGCATCAACGTATATTCAAAGCCCATAAAGGCGGTGAACTTGCCCGGGTTATTATAGCGCTCGACGATGGATGTATGGTCGGTCCAGACCTTGCGGGTCCGCTTTTCCATCTCCTTGGGGTCCAGCATATCGGCGGGCAGCGTGCGCTGCGAGAAGCGCTCGATCAGTTCCATCGCCACCTTTTGCGATTCCTTCGGGCCCTTTTGCAGCTCGTCATGCCAGCGCCGCAGCGTGGGATCGGTGATCATAAAGCGCGGCGCATCATGGATTTGCTTCAGCGCGGCCAAACCATCCGAGTGGTCGGCGATGACTAGAAAGTCGAGCGGACGATCCAGCTTTGCCTTGATGCCGGTGGTGGAGGTGACTTCCTCGCCCTCGGCAAAGCGCAGCGCCTCTTCCGGCCCCAGCCGCACGCCCAGCCCAAAGGCATCGGACGAGTTGGCGGTGTGCAGATGCGTGTCGCCAAAATAGACCTGCTCAGGATATTCCGTCAGCTTGATCTCTGCTTCGGACTTCTTGCCCGACATGAAGTCGCTGATCGGGCCACAGCCCGCCAAAGCAAAACCAAGCGCCGCTCCGCCTAGCCATTTCCAAGCGCGCATAACCTCTCCCCTTCTCTATGCGGCAGAAACAACCAGCAAAACGGACGATTTGCAAGCGCAACAATTCCTCTTTACGCAAAGAGAAATGAACACATTTGACGCAATAATCTGGGATTTCGGCGGTGTCGTAACGTCATCGCCCTTCGAAGCATTTAACCGTTATGAGGTCGAAAAAGGTCTCCCGGCCGACACGATCCGACGGATTAATGCAACAAATCCCGATTCCAACGCCTGGGCCTTGTTTGAACGATCAGAAATCGACTCGGCCCGGTTCGATGCCCTGTTCGCGCAGGAAGCCGCCAGCCTTGGCCATGACATTCCCGGGCGCGAAGTGCTGGCGCTGCTTTCCGGCGATATCCGCCCGCGCATGGTTGCCGCGCTGGATGCGGTGAAGGCGGCGGGCCATAAGATCGGCTGCATCACCAACAATGTCCCAGCCGGCAAAGGGGCAGGCATGTCCACCACCGAGGACAAGGCAGAGGCCGTGCGTCAGATTATGGCGCGCTTTGACCATGTGATTGAAAGCTCAAAGGCGGGTATCCGCAAGCCTGACCCCCGTATTTATCAGATGATGTGCGCCGCGCTGGCGGTGGACCCCGCCCGCTGCATTTATCTGGATGATCTGGGCATCAACTGTAAGCCCGCGGCCCAATTGGGCATGACGGCGATCAAGGTAACAGGCGAGGCGCAGGCGCTGGAAGATTTAGCGGCGCTGACAGGGTTGGCGCTCTGATTTGTCACGCTGGCGCTTGCGACACTCGGTACAGCAAAAAGGGCCGGGCAAGGCCCGACCCTTTAAGTGCGCAGTCCGGGACGAATACGCGGGTACTGGCGACAGCTTAGTCCTCCGGAAACTGCGCTTAAGCGTCGCGATTTGAAATATCCGCCATTCTGGCAGCATTGTCCAGATCATATTGGCAAGAATCTTCAACAGTCCATTTTCTGGACAGTTTGTGCGCAATAGGTTGTGTTGTGATGAAGCTATAGCGGGAGGACAGATGACAGCTGATCGCGACTTTTCTTGGCAGGCCGATGGGTTAGGCGGCATCCGCCAGCGCTTTGTGCAGGCCAACGGCATCCGCTTTGAACTGGCAGAGGCGGGCGATCCTGCATCGCGACGCTTGGCGCTGTGCCTGCACGGCTTTCCGGAACTCAATTATAGCTGGCGCTTTCAGATGCCGCTGCTCGCAGATCAGGGCTGGCGCGTCTGGGCGCCGAATTCGCGCGGCTATGGCGCATCGGACCGGCCGGGCGCGGTCCGCGATTATGGGCTGGATCATCTGACCGCCGATGTGGGCGCGCTGATCGACGCGGCGGCCGGGGAAGGCCCGGTGGACGAGGTGATGATCCTTGCGCATGATTGGGGCGCGATCATCGCCTGGGCCTATGCGATCCTGCACGGGCAGGGGCGCTTTGCCCACCCGCTGACCAAGCTCGTCATAATGAACGTGCCGCATCCCAAGGTGATGCAGCGTGAGCTCAAGCGCTGGGAGCAGCTTCGCAAAAGCTGGTATATCTTCTTCTTCCAACTGCCGGGCCTGCCGGAGCGCTATATGGCGGCGAAAGATGCGGCGGGCATTCGCCGCGCTTTCTACGATATGGCGGTCGACAAAAGCAGGTTCGGCAAAGAGGTGCTCAATGTCTATGCGCGCGCCGCGCAGCAGCCAGGTGCGATGACGGCGATGATCAACTATTACAGGGCGTTGCTGCGATACCGCGAGGCCGTTGATCTGGGCGATGCTCAGGTCAAGGTGCCGACCCTGATGGTATGGGGCGAAGAAGATGCGGCGCTGGGTCTCGGCTGCACGGTCGGGACGGAGCAATGGGTGCCCGGGCTGGAGCTGCACCGCCTGCCCCATGTGTCGCACTGGGTGCAGCAGGAAGCGCCCGACCAGGTGAATGCGATTTTGGTCGATTGGCTGGCGCGGGGCTAAGGGCGCGATCCCCCCTTTGCCCTTTGGCCTTGGCGCTGCTAGGGCCGCGGCATGTCCACGCCGCTTGACCTTATTCGCAACTTTTCGATCATCGCCCATATTGATCATGGCAAGTCCACGCTCGCGGATCGGCTGATCCAGCGCACGGGCGGCCTGTCTGATCGCGAGATGACCGCGCAGGTTCTCGATAATATGGATATCGAGAAGGAGCGTGGCATCACCATCAAGGCGCAGACCGTGCGCCTTGATTATAAGGCGCAGGACGGCAAGACCTATACGCTCAACCTGATGGACACGCCGGGCCATGTGGACTTTGCCTATGAAGTCTCGCGCAGCCTGGCGGCGTGCGAAGGTGCGCTGTTGGTGGTCGATGCGGCGCAGGGCGTCGAAGCGCAGACGCTGGCGAACGTTTATCAGTCGATCGAGCATGACCATGAGATCGTGCCCGTCATCAACAAGATTGATCTGCCCGCTGCCGAAGTGGATAAGGTAAAGGCCGAGATTGAAGAGATTATCGGCCTGCCTGCCGATAATGCGGTGCTAACGAGCGCCAAGTCGGGCATCGGCATTGACGATGTGCTGGAAGCGATCGTCACCCGCATCCCGCCGCCCAAGGGCGATCCGAACGCGCCGTTGCAGGCCATGCTCGTCGATAGCTGGTATGACCCTTATCTGGGTGTCGTCATCCTTGTGCGCATCATGGATGGCGTGTTGAAAAAGGGCCAGCAGATCAAGTTCATGCAGGCGGGCACCACGCATCTGGTGGATCGTGTTGGCTGTATGCGGCCCAAGATTGAAAATCTGGCGGAGCTGGGACCGGGCGAAATCGGCTTCATCACCGCCCAGATCAAGGACGTCAGCCAAGCGCGCGTCGGGGATACCGTGACCGACGCGAAAAAGCCGGCCGATGCCCCGCTACCGGGCTTTAAGGAAGTCCAGCCCGTGGTGTTCTGCGGTCTCTTCCCGGTGGACGCGAATGATTTTGAAAAGCTGCGCGAAAGCATTTCCAAGCTGCGCCTCAACGATGCGAGCTTCAGCTTTGAAATGGAAACCTCGGCCGCTTTGGGCTTTGGCTTCCGCTGCGGCTTCTTGGGCCTCCTGCATCTTGAAATTATTCAGGAGCGGCTGACCCGCGAATATGATCTGGACCTGATCACCACCGCGCCGTCCGTGGTCTACAAGCTCGCGCTGACTAAGGCTGCGGGCGAGGCGGAAGGCCGCGAGATTGAGCTTCATAACCCGGCCGATATGCCGGACCCGAACCGCATCGCCGAAATTCAGGAGCCGTGGATCGAAGCGACGATCTATGTGCCCGATGAATATCTGGGCAGCATCCTGAAGCTGTGTCAGGACCGGCGCGGCATCCAGAAGAACCTGACCTATGTCGGTGGCCGCGCGCAGGTAACCTATGAGCTGCCGCTCAACGAAGTCGTGTTCGACTTTTATGATCGGCTGAAGAGCATCTCGCGCGGCTATGCGAGCTTTGATTACCACCAGATCGGCCACCGCCCGGGCGATCTCGTCAAGATGAGCATCTTGGTGAACAACGAGCCGGTCGATGCCCTGTCGATGATTGTTCACCGCGCCTCGGCCGAGCAGCGCGGGCGCGGCATGTGCGAACGGCTGAAGGATCTGATCCCCCGCCATCTCTTCAAAATCCCGATTCAGGCGGCGATTGGCGGCAAGGTCATCGCGCGCGAAACCATCGCCGCGCTGCGCAAGGATGTGACCGCGAAATGCTATGGCGGCGATGCCAGCCGCAAGCGCAAATTGTTGGATAAGCAAAAAGAAGGCAAAAAGCGGATGCGCGAATATGGCTCTGTCAGCATCCCGCAAGAAGCCTTTATCGCGGCTTTGCGCATGGGCGACGAAAGCTGATTTTTCGCAGTTTTGCGGGATTCTTGCTTGACTAATTTGTATAAATACGACAGACGGGCAGGGCTTGTTGTACAGGACCTGCCTCGGGTGAGCGCACGGGCCGCACGCGGCCGGTGATGCCAAGGGCAGTTGGGGGAAAGGTTGTGGGAGCGGCCTTTCCCCCTTTTTGCCAAAGGGTTTGCGCAGCGCCGCTGTGAAACCAACTTTCGTTTGACCCAAGTCAAGGATTGACCAGCGGCGACCCGCCAAGATGGCTTCACTCAAAAGGAGAAGAAGTCATGTCACCTTATCTGATGCAGGCCCCAGTTCTGGGTGCGATGATCGCGGCAGCGGCCTTTGCGGCCATCCTGCTCTTTTGCTCGATCAGTGATGCGCTGTCGCAAGGGGCTGAGAAGTGAGCCATACGCCGCATGAACTGCGCGACGAGTTTCCGGATGCGCATGAAATTCTTCACGATTTGAAGACCCACAATGCGCATTTTGCCGCTCTTGCGGATCGCTACCATGATCTCAACCGCGAGGTGCACCGCATCGAAGCCGAAGTCGAGGCGGCCTCCGACGCGCGCGCGGAAGATTTGAAGAAAGAGCGGCTGAAGCTGCTTGATGAGATTGCTCAGATGGTCTCGGCAGCCAAGGCGGCCTGACCGATCAGGCGCTGTCGGCCGGGGGAGCTGCTCCGGCCGATGGGGCCTCGTCCCGCGCCCGCACCCAAGCCCGGGCGTCGTCCAGCTCTGCGAGCGTGAAGCTTCTGATCATAGTCGGATAAAGCGGGGCGATCAGACTTGTCAGCGGGCCAACCCATCCCTTGTCTGATACAATGGCGGCACGGCGCATGAAATTGCGGTGCGTCAGGTGGAAATATAGGTCTTTGAACCATACCGAGGGATCTACCCAACCAAGGGTTTTGACCACTTCTACCACATTAATCTGCTGATGCTGGGTGAGCAGAAGGTTCACGGCGTCCACGGCTGCCTGATAGTCAAGATCATCAATCGCGCCGTCCACAGTCAGTTCCAAAAAGCCCGCTTCTGGGTCCAGGTCTACGTTCAGCATTGGGATAATCCTTTCGCTAGCCGGGCCTTTTTAGCGTTGAAGCAGGCGGCCTGCATTGACCCCAATCAAAGGCTTGAAAATAATAAGCACTGCTATAATATGTGCGATTATGAACGAAGGTGATAATCTTGGCGCCCTCATCGCAGATGTTTCGCATCTGTTGCGGCGCAGCTTTGATGAGCGCGCGCGCGGCATCGGCATTTCGCGCCCACAATGGCGGGTGCTGACCAAGCTCAATCGCCATGAAGGCATTCACCAAGGGGGCCTCGCAGAATTGATCGAGGTGGAACCGATCACGCTGTGCCGCATGGTCGATCGCCTGCAAGAAGCTGATCTGGTGGAGCGACGGGCCGACCCGGCCGATCGGCGGGCCTGGCGGCTTTACCTGACCGATAAGGCCCGCGCCTTGCTGGAAGATATGCGCCCTTTGGCGCTCGGGCTGTTTGATGAGGCCTTGACGGGCATCGCGCCCAAAGAGCAGGAGGCGCTGCTTCTGGCGCTTGCCCGAATTCGAGCCAATTTGTCGCGGCGGGCGCCGCAGGAGATTCTGTCCCATGGCTGATCGCGATCCGCAATTATCCTCAGAACAGACATTGGGTCATTTGAAGGGCGCACCGCGCAACTGGCTGCGGCCCTTGTTGATGGTGACGGTTCCGCTGGCGCTGATGATTGCTGGCGGCATCTATTATCTGGCGCACGATCATTATGTTTCGACCGACAATGCCTATGTCCAACAGGACAAGGTTTCCGTCGCGGCCGAGGTGTCAGGACGGATTGTTGAGGTTCTTGTGCGCGAGAACCAGGTCGTCAAAAAAGGCGACATTCTGTTCCGGATTGATCCTGAACCCTATCGCATTGCCGCCGCTCAAGCCGATGCGGCGATCGCGCAGGCGCAGGTGCGGGTAACGACGCTGGAAACCGATTATCAAACCAGCGATGTCAGCATCAACAAGGCGCGCGAAGCGGTCAATTTCTTTACGGCGGAATATAAGCGCCAGGCCGCGCTGATGGAGACCGGCTTTACCACCAAGGCCCGGCTGCAACAGGCCGAGCACGCATTGTCGGATGCGCGCAGCCAATTGGCGGCCGCCGAAGCCGAGGCGATGAAGGCGCGGGCAGCGCTGGCGACCGGCGCCGCCGCCCCGGGCGTCAATCCGCAGGTGCTGGCGGGGCAGGTGCAAAAGCGCAAGGCGTTGCTTGATCTGTCGCGCACCGTCGTCCGCGCGCCGGTCGACGGCGTTGTCAGCCAAGCAGACCGGCTCCAGATTGGCCAGACGATGGTCACGGGCCTGCCGGCCTTGACCATTGTCGCGCGGTCGGGAAGCTGGATTGAGGCGAATTTCAAAGAAACGGACCTTAACCATATGAAGGTCGGCCAGACGGCAAAGCTGACCTTTGACGCCTATCCCGATATTGAGCTTAAGGGCCGTGTTGCGAGCATTGGTGCGGGGACGGGGTCGGAATTTTCGGTGCTGCCCGCGCAAAATGCCAATGGGAACTGGGTGAAGGTAACGCAGCGTGTGCCCGTGCGCATCGCAATTGACGGTGCTTCCCCGCGGCCGCTAATTGCCGGACTGTCGACCCATGTCCGCATCGACACAGCCAGCAAGTAACGCCGCCCGCCCGGCCATGACGCCGGTGCTTGGCAAGCCGCTTCTTCCGGTTGAGAATAAGGGGCTGCTGACGCTTGCCATCATGGGCGCGGCGATGATCCAGATCCTCGATTCGACAATCGCCAATGTTGCCATCCCGCATATGCAGACCAGCCTGGGCGCAACGCAGGATACGGTTACCTGGGTTCTGACCAGCTATATCGTGGCGGGGGCGGTGGTTATGCCGATCACCGGCTGGCTGGCAGACCGGCTTGGGTCAAGACGTCTGTTCATTGGTGCGGTGATTGGCTTCATCATCACCTCCATGCTGTGCGGCATCGCCGTGAACCTGACGGAAATGGTTGTTTTTCGGGTTCTGCAAGGCGTGTGCGCGGCATTTATCGCCCCGCTGTCGCAATCGATCCTGCTTGATATCAACCCACCAGAACGCGCGCCAAAGGCCATGGCCATGTGGGGCATGGGGGTTATGGTCGCGCCCATTTTCGGCCCGATGATCGGCGGTTGGCTGACCCAGAGCTATGATTGGCGCTGGTGCTTTTATATCAACCTGCCGATCGGCATCCCCACCGTGCTGATCCTTTTGTGGCTGCTGCCAAGCCGCCCGGTCAACAAACGCTATTTTGATGGGCTGGGTTTTGCTGCGCTCGCCATTGGGGTCGCAACGCTGCAATTGCTGCTTGATCGCGGGCAGCATGAAGATTGGCTTGAAAGCTGGGAAATCCGGATAGAGGCGATCATCGCCATTTCCGCCATCTGGATCTTCTTCGTCCATCAGGCGACGACCAAAAAGCCGATGTTCGACAGTGAATTGGTGACAGACCGAAACTTTACCACGGCCTTGCTCTTCATGGTCCTGATCGGGGTGATGATGTTTGGCGTTTTTGCGCTGCTGCCGCCGATGCTCCAGACATTATTTGGATATACCGTGGTGGACACCGGGATGCTGCTGGCCCCGCGCGGCATTGGCATCCTGATTTCCATGATGATCGCCACCCGCATTGCCGGCAAGGTGGACCCGCGCAAGACGGTGGCGCTTGGCTTTGTCCTTACCATCTTCTCGCTCTATGAGATGACCCGCTGGGGTTTGATGATCGATTGGACCTATGTTTTTTACACGGGCCTGTTGCAGGGCTTTGGCATGGGCTTTGTCTTCATCCCGATGAACCAGCTGGCCTTTGCCACGCTGCCGATGCGGCACCGCACTGATGGCTCAAGCCTGCTTTATCTGGTCCGGTCGATCGGCAGCAGCATCGGTATTTCGCTGATGTCGACCATGTTTGCCCGCAACCTTCAGACCAGCCATTCAGATTTGACCAGCCATATCACCTCGTCGTCCATGGCGGCGGTCGATCCGGCCACGGCCGATCGCTATCAGGTGTTGGGAGAAGCGGCGTTGCGCATGGTGGATCTGGAGGTCAACCGACAGGCTGCGATGATCGCTTATCTCGATGATTTCGAGATGATGATGTGGGGCCTGATCCTGTTCATGCCGCTCATCCTGCTGATGAAGCCGCCCAAGGGCGGTCCAGGCCAGATGGTGCATCCGGTCGGCGAATAAGGCGGGCCTACATTTCCCCTCGGGCGCGGCGAATGGCATACCAGCGCGCGACATTGCGGTTATGTTCGGGCAGCGTCTTTGCAAAGACATGGCCGCCCCTGCCATCTGCCACGAAATAGAGAAAAGGTGTGGCTTCCGGGTTCAGCACCGCTTCGATAGAGGCGCGGCCCGGATTGGTGATCGGGCCTTTGGGCAAGCCGGCCCGCGCATAAGTGTTATAGCCATTATCGGCCCGCAATTCAGACCTGAGAATACGGCGTCCCAAAGGCTTGCCCTTGGTGATCGGGTAGATCACCGTAGGGTCCGCCTGGAGCCGCATGCCGGTGCGCAGGCGGTTGGCATAAAGGCCCGCAATACGGCGGCGCTCCTCGGCCTTGCCGGTTTCCTTTTCAACAATGGCAGCAAGCGTGATCGCTTCTTGCCGGGTGCGGACCGGGCTGTTGGCGGCGCGCTTGGGCCAAAGTTCGGCCCAGGCCCGGTCCATCGCGTTCTGCATCCGGGCGACCACGGCAGCGCGGCTTTCGCCCGCGCCTATTTCATAGGTATCCGGCAGGATCGATCCTTCAGCCGGAACGGGAATATCGCCGGTCAACCCCGGCGTGGCCATTAGTCGTTCGCGCACCATGATGGCGGGCATCCCTTCAGGGATTGTGACATAACGGCGCAAAATCTTGGCGCCTTGCAGGATATCCAGCAAGGTGCGCTGGCTTGTGCCTTTGGGCAGCGCGAAGCGGCCGGCCTGAATATGCCCTTCTCCGCCAAACAGACGCGCCCGCAACCGGAACGTCCGGGCGCTGCGAATGGCGCCTTGCTGTTCCAGCCGGGTTGCAACCTGGCTCAGGCTTTCGCCTTGCGCGACGACAAAATTTTGGTCTTTTTCAAGCGGGCCGGGCAAGAACCAACCGCCGCCCAGCCAAAGCGCGCCCAGCGCCGCGAGCAGCGCGACCAGACGGATCGCGCCGCGCACGGGCTTAGATCGCCTTCATCACAAGGCTGGCATTGGTTCCGCCAAAGCCAAAGCTGTTGTTCAGCACGGCCTTAACCTGACGCTTCTTGGCGACATGCGGCACCAGATCAACACCCGCACAGCTATCGCTCGGATTGTCGAGGTTGAGCGTTGGCGGCACAATCTGGTCGCGCATGGCGAGGATACAGAAAATGCTTTCGACCGCGCCTGCGCCGCCCAGAAGATGGCCGATGGCGGATTTGGTCGAGCTCATCGACATGGTGCTCAGATGGTCACCAAACAGCCGACGGACCGCGCCCAGTTCCAGCTCATCTCCCATCGGGGTCGATGTGCCATGGGCGTTGATATAATCAATATCCGCCAGCGACAGGCCCGATTTGCGCATCGCCATTTCCATGGAGCGGAAGGCGCCCGAGCCTTCGGGATGCGGGGCCGTGACATGATAGGCGTCGCCCGATAGGCCATAGCCGACAACTTCGGCATAGATTTTCGCGCCGCGCGCCTTGGCATGCTCATATTCTTCGAGCACGACGACACCCGCCCCTTCGCCCATCACAAAGCCGTCGCGGTCCTTGTCATAAGGGCGCGAGGCCTTTTCAGGCTGATCGTTGAACCCGGTCGACAGCGCCCGCGCCTGCGCAAAGCCCGCGATCCCGATGGGGCAGATGGTCGCTTCTGCGCCGCCCGCCAGCATGATGTCGGCATCGTCCATCGCAATCATCCGCGCGGCATCGCCAATGGAATGGGCACCGGTTGAACAGGCGGTGACGACCGCGTGGTTGGGGCCCATAAGGCCGTATTTGATCGAGACTTGGCCCGAAATCAGGTTGATCAGGCGGCCATGCACAAAGTGCGGCGAAACGCGTGACGGTCCTTTTTCATGGAGAACCAGCGATTCGCTTTCAATGCCGGGCAAGCCGCCAATGCCCGAGCCGATGGAGCAGCCCGCGCGCAGGCGCAGCGCTTCAGGCATATCGGTCAACCCGGCATCTTCAATGGCCTGGCCTGCCGCATCAATGCCGAAGACAATGAACGGATCAACCTGACGCTGGATCTTATGGTCCACGCGCTTATCGGCATCAAAGCCCCAAGGATGGTCCTTTGGCTTTACCTCGCAGGCGATATGGCATTTCTGGTCAGAGGCGTCGAACTTCGTGATTTTGCCTGCGCCGGACTTGCCCGCGATCAGGTTGGCCCAGGTCGTTTCCACATCACCACCCAGCGGGGTTACCAGACCCAGCCCGGTCACAACTACGCGGCGCATAAGCGTCTCTCCGTATCCAGAATCAAAAACGGCTCCCGACCATGCCGGAAACCGTCTTCGATAACGTCGATTCGTTCAAGGCAAAGGCCCTGCGATCAGCCCTTGTGGCTGTCGATATAAGAAATCGCGTCCTTGACGGTCGTGATGTTCTCGGCAGCGTCTTCCGGGATTTCGACGCCGAATTCATCTTCAAACGCCATCACCAGTTCAACGATGTCGAGGCTGTCCGCGCTCAGATCGTCGATGAAGCTGGCGTCATTGGTGACCTTGTCGGCTTCGACGCCGAGGTGCTCGACGACGATCTTCTTAACGCGCTCGGCGGTGTCGCTCATGGATAACCCTTCTCGTTCATGTGTGAGCAATATTCCTGAAAATCCCTAATCGGCCGCGTATGGCGATGCAAGCCTTAGTGTGCGGGGCGGGACCAATCAGCTGTTGATGATCCGGCCAACCCGCCCGTCAAATCATCGCCATGCCGCCATTCACATGGAGTGTCTGGCCCGTGACATAGCCCGCTTCCCGGCTTGCCAAATAGACGGCGGCGGCCGCAATATCCGCCCCTTCGCCCATATGTCCGGCGGGAATGCGGGCATTGAGCGCCGCTTTTTGCGCTTCGGGTAGAACATCCGTCATCGCCGACGAAATAAAGCCGGGGGCGATGCAGTTCACGGTAACGCCACGGGTCGCCAGCTCTTGCGCCAGGCTTTTCGACAAGCCGATGATCCCCGCCTTAGATGCCGCATAATTGGCTTGGCCGGGGTTGCCCGTCACGCCGACCACGCTCGTCACCGAGATGATCCGGCCAAAGCGCGCCTTCATCATCGGTTTGGCAGCAGCCCGACAGAGCCGGAAAGCGGCTTCCAGATTGATGCGGATCACATCTGCCCAATCTTCATCCTTCATACGCAAGATCAAGCCATCACGGGTGACGCCCGCATTATTCACCAGAATGTCGATCTGCCCGCCCAAGGCGTCAAGCGCAGCTGGGATCAGGGCTTCCACCGCATCCGCATCCCCCAGATTACAGGGCAGGATGACAGTATCGCCGCCAATTTCTGCCGCGACCTTCTTCAGCGCGTCCTCCCGCGTGCCCGACAGCGCGACCTTGGCGCCTTGGGCCACCAGTGCCTTGGCAATCGCCGATCCGATCCCGCCCGAAGCGCCCGTCACCAGCGCTGTCATTCCTGAAAGGTTGAACATGGTTTTTCCCTTTATGTGTCAGAGCGTTTTAAGGAGCGCTTCGATATCGTCCATTGTGATCACGCTTGTCGCCGTCGCATCGGCAGCGCAGCGTTTGACCATGGGGCCGACGACCTTGCCGCCAAATTCCACATAATCCGTCACGCCTGCGGCAAACATGGCGAGGATGGACTCGCGCCAGCGGACTCGGCCGGTCACTTGCTCAACCAGAAGCTGCTTGATCGTTTCTGCATCGGCAACAGGTGCCGCGGTCACATTGGCATAGACCGGGACCAGCGGGGCCGTGAGGCTGGCCTTGGCCAATGCTTCAGCCATCGCGTCGGCCGCCGGTTGCATCAGCGGGCAATGGAAGGGGGCAGAAACAGGCAGCAGCACGCCGCGCTTGATGCCATGGTCCTTCACCATCTCTACCGCGCGCTCAATGGCCGCCTTATGGCCTGAAATAACAACCTGACCGGGGTCATTATCATTGGCGACGGTGCAGACATCGCCTTGCGCCGCGGCATCTGCCAGCGCCTGCGCCTTTTCAATATCGGCTCCCAAAAGCGCGGCCATCGCGCCGGTGCCGACCGGCGTTGCCGCCTGCATCGCTTGCCCCCGTAGCTTCAACAGCCGCGCCGTGGTCGACAAATCCAGCGCGCCTGCCGCGCACAAGGCGGTATATTCACCCAGACTATGGCCGGCGACAAAGTCAGCTTTTTCAGAAAGGCGGATGCCGCCTTCCTTTTCCAGCACACGCAGGGTGGCCATGGCATTGGCCATGATGGCAGGCTGGGCATTTTCGGTCAGCGTCAATTGGTCTTCAGGGCCTTCGCGCATCAGGCGGAACAAGTCTTGCCCAAGCGCTTCATTAACCTCTTCAAACACCTCGCGGGCCGCGGGGCTGGCCGCTGCCAGCGCCTCGCCCATACCAACTGCCTGGCTGCCTTGGCCCGGAAACAGAAATGCGCGCATCAATCATCCCTTATGCAGCGATCCGATAGCCGGAGCGGTTAGGCGATGCGGCGCGCGCTGTCGAGATTTCCGTTGAGGGCAGGGCAAAGCAGAAGGTTTTTCTCGTGATGCCCTTGAACCGCATCCATTCGCCCGCTAAGGGGCCCGCCTGCCTTCATCGGGATTACACCCGATTAAAGAGTCGGGGAGTAGCTCAGCCTGGTAGAGCACTGTCTTCGGGAGGCAGGGGCCGGAGGTTCGAATCCTCTCTCCCCGACCATTTTTTTCTCGCACCATCATGGCGAACGCGGCACAGGATCGGGTCGCCAGGGATCGCAGCCTGTTACATCGGAGATTGACCATGATCGAAGCGGAATGGTGGGATTATGAAGATCTGGATGAACTGGCAGAGGCTGTCGCCGGCGATGTGGGCTTCATCATCGAAAGCGCGCTCGATGCGCGTGGGCAGGCGCTGATCGCGCTGCCCGGCGGCAAGACACCGCTGCCGATATACGAAAAGCTCGCTGCCCTGCCGATCAAGTGGAAGCATGTGACGATCATCCCGACCGATGATCGCCTTGTCGCGGTCGACAATCCGTTGTCCAATGCCGCCCTGCTGGCCAAGGCCTTCATGCCCAAGGGCGCGCGCGTGCTACCGATCGCAAGCGAAAACAAGGATCACAAGGCCGCGGGCAATGCCGCGGACGCGCGCCTGCAAGACCTGCATTGGCCGCCCGACCTTGTTTGGCTGGGCGTTGGGACAGATGGCCATACGGCGTCGATCTTTGCCGGGCCTGATCTGGATGACGCGCTCAATGCCCCCAAAGCGCGGCGCGCGGTGGGCGTTCTTCCCGATCCGCTGCCCGCCGAAGCGCCGGTGGCGCGCGTTACCCTGACGCGCAACGCCCTGCTTTCCGCCCGCACGCTGATGATCGTGCTGACGGGCGACGATAAAAAGGTGCTGCTGGAGCGCGCGATCAAGGATGGGCCGCTTTCCCCCTTGCCGGTCGGCCGGGTGCTGGCCGAGGCCGAGCAGCCGATTGACATTCACTGGTGCGCTTAGCCGCGCTCAGCGGCTTTTGGATCAAGATAGGGCATGACCAGCCGGCCATCGGGCGCGGCGGTATAGGTCGTCTGCGTCGGATAGGCGAAGGCAAGTCCCTGATCGGCAAAGGCCTTTAGGATGCGCGTGTTGACCTGGTGCTTGCGGTCCATCGCCTCGCCCGGATCGGCAAGGTTGATTTCGTAAATCAGCAGAAAATCAACGCTCGAAGGCGCAAAATTATCGAGCCCGCAGCGTCCGAACGTGCAGTCTGGCACGCTTTCAACAATCTCTTGCAACAGCGCGGGCAGCCGCTCGCACATCGCGGGCGGGGTCTGGTACACCAGGCTCAGCGTCTGGAAGTGGCGCCGGGTTTCAAGCAGGGCGAGGTTGCGCAATTCCTTGTTGAGCAGGTTCGCGTTTGAGATGACGATCTCCTCGCCAGAAATGGCGCGGATGCGGGTCGATTTAAGGCCAATCGCCTCCACTGTCCCCTGGCTCTGGTCAAAGCGGACCATGTCGCCCTTCTTGAAGGGCTTGTCGAACAGCACCGAAAGGGCGGCAAACAGGTCAGAAAAAATGCCTTGCGCGGCGAGGCCGATGGCGATGCCGCCCACCCCAAGTCCGGCGATCAGCCCGGTGACGTTGACACCCAGATTAGAGAGAATGAGGATCGTCGCCAGAATGAACAGCCCAGCTGTCACCAACACGCGGATCAACCCCAGCGCGCTTTGCAGATTGCCCGTGGCGTCGGTTTCGCCCGCCCGATAGTCGACAAGCCCCAAAATAATCGTCCGCGCCCAGATCGCCGCCTGAAGCACGGTCGCAACCACGAACAATATCTGGACGAGATAGGCGATCTGCACCGGGGCTGAGGCGATGGCCGCAACAATGCGGGCCGCAACCAAGACCATGAACCAGAGCCGGGTTTTGCCCAGCGCCTGCCCAATGATGCGCGGCCAGTGGCTGCCGCCAAAATGCGCGCGGCAAATATAGCTGCCCAGCGATTTCAGCCCCTGCATCAGCGCAACAATCAGCGCGCCGGCAATCACCCCAACCAGAATTTGCGTCGTGTGGGTATCAAGCCAGACAAGAGCCGCTGCCAATGTCGTGCGCATATCGCTGAAGAATACAAGGCCGCCAGAGTGCATTCGGGCGTTCTAGCGCGCGGGTGGCGGGCGTTGCAATCGCTGGATCAATCAAGCGGCCGGGCGGCCCGGGCAAAAAGTGGCGGATGGCCGGCATCGCGCGTGCGCCGGGCCACGGCATAAAAGCCTGCTTCAAGGCCAACCAGCATCAGCGCGACGGGCAAAAAGGCAATCCCGACGAACAGCGCCCCGACAAGATAGATGATGTGCGCCTGTTGCAGCGCCTGGGCAAGATGGCAGGTCCAAGGGTCCGGGGCCCTGCCGTCGGGACGATGCCGCCGGTAGAGCCGCTCCATCGACACCAAGCCCAGCGCGTGCAGCAAAAGCCACAGGCTCAGCCCGGGCCAGCCCTGTTCCCCCAGCATTTCGAAATAGGCGCTATGAAATGCGCGCGCTTTATCTTCAATCACCTCGGCGCTGGCCGGTGCCGCCGCATCGGCGGCCTTTGCTTCGCGAGCATTGGCACGGGCACTGACTTCAAACCGCACATTATTGCCCAAATAGGCGGCAAAGCCCCCGCCAAAGGGATGGCTGGCCGCATAATCCAGCGTCCATTTCCACACCGCCAGCCGCGTTGCGGCCGACTGGTCCGCCTGCGCCTCTTCAATCGTTGCCATACGGTCCATAAAGCTTTGGGGAAGGAGCGGTAGCGCGGCGATTCCCACGCCAAGCGCCGCGGCCAGATACAGGCTGCGATGCCGGGCAGAGCGCAGGCGCAAAAGACCCCAGGCCAGAATGCAGATCATGCCGGTTCGGGCCTGAGTTCCAACCGTGACGAGCAGGCACGCAAGGCCAAGCGCAAGCGCGTACAGCCGCACCGCGGGCCCGGGCGCAAAGACCTTTCCGTCTCGGCTCAAAAACCGAAGCAGGGGCAGCAGCATGATTGCCGCACAGGCAAGGATGGACGATTCATGCAGACCGGCATTTGTTTCGGCCAGAAGGTTTAGTTCCTGATAGCCGCCGCCGGTCAGCAACGTTTTGACGCCCGCCGGAACCACCAGCACGCTGACCGAAAGAACCATTGTCAGGACAACGGCCTCAATCCGCAGCCGGGTTGTCAGCGTCAGCGGCAGGAACAGTGCAAACAGCATCGCCTTCCATACCCAATCCCATTTAAACTGGGCCTCAACCGGGAAATCGGCGCTCAATGTCGTCATGAGGCAATAGAGCATCAAGACAAGCATCAGCCCTTGCTGCCAGCTTGTTGAAGGGCGGTGATGTTTGGCCGCCACCAGCCAGCCGCCAAAGGCCAGCGCAAACCCAATCAGCGACACCGGGACCGGCTGGAGCAGGGCGTAGGTCAACTGCTGCGGGGTAACGAGGTCGATATAAATGAAGGTCAGGACAAAGAGAAACGGTCGCCATAGCCCAAACATGAAGAAAAGGCCGAGGCAGCCGACAAAGAAGAGGTCATGGATCATGGCGCGGCGGCCAAAATGGCCGGGACGGCGCATCGGCAGGCGCATCCCGGTCAAGATCATCACGCCCGGCAAGGCGCCAGAACATTAGGATCAGCAGACCATGCGCCAGCAAGAGCGATAAGGTGTCGATCATCGCGGTGCTATAGGCGCGGCCGGTTGACGGGGCGTTAAGGCAGGCTGTGGCAAGGCCAGCCCAAGGAGGCCCCGCACCGATGCGCATTCTGCACATTCTGGATCATAGTTTGCCGCTGCATTCTGGCTATAGCCTAAGGACGCGTGCGATGATGCGGGCGCAGCAGGCGCGGGGCTGGGGGGTTCGCGGTGTCACCAGCCGCCGTCAGGGCGCCGACGATCCGCTGCCTTACGAAACCGAGGCGCTTGTTTTTTACCGCACGCCCGGGCGCCGCAACCCTGTGCCCTGGATCGGCGAGTTGGTGGATGTGGTGCGGCTGTGCGCCGCGATTGTCAAAATTGCCCGATCCGACCAGATTGACGTGCTGCACGCCCATTCGCCGGCCTTGAACGGCCTTGCCGGGCTTTTGGCGGCCCGGCTGTTGCGGCTGCCGCTGGTGTATGAAGTGCGTGCCTTTTGGGAAGATGCAGCCCACGGCAATGGAACCGGCCAGCCTGTCTCGTGGCGGGCGCGCGCGACCCGCTGGCTCGAAGATTTTGTCGTCCGGCACGCCGATGCGCGGATCGCCATTTGCGCTGGTCTGGCGCGGGAGCTTGCGGCGCGGGGCGGGACCGCGGCGGACATCAGCATTGTGCCCAACGGCGTTGATATGGCCCGATTGGGTCCGCCCCGTCCGCGCGACGATGCCTTGGCAGCCGCCCTGCATATCGCGCCGGGCAGCGACGTCATCGCCTATATTGGCAGCCTTTACCCTTATGAAGGCGTGGATGATCTGATTGCCGCCTTGCCGGCTCTTCTTCAGCGGCGCCCGCAGTGCGTGCTGCTTCTGGTCGGCGATGGCCCGGCCGCTGCAGCCTTGCGCGCGCAGGCCTTGGCGTCCCCGGCGGCAGCGCATATCCGCTTTGTCGGCCCGGTGCCCCATGCGGCCGTAGATGCTTATTATGCCTGTGCGGATGTGCTCGTTTACCCGCGCAAGCAAATGCGGCTGACGGATCTTGTGACACCTCTAAAGCCGCTGGAGGCCATGGCGCACGGTCGGCTGGTCGCGGCCTCCTCGGTCGGTGGGCATCGCGAGCTGATCTGCGATGGCATCACCGGCACGCTTTTTGCGCCAGATGATCCGCGCGCCATGGCAGAGGCGCTGGCGGCATTGCTGGCGGATCGCGCCAGCCACCCCGCCCGCCGCGCCGCTGCCCGCGCCTTTGTGGCAAAAGA
Source organism: Chakrabartia sp. (assembly GCA_046074265.1). GTDB lineage: Bacteria > Pseudomonadota > Alphaproteobacteria > Sphingomonadales > Sphingomonadaceae > Aquisediminimonas. The sequence goes on along the minus strand of JBJTNW010000006.1, from coordinate 23,742 downwards.
ACGCAACTGGGCGGATCTCGCCGGGCGTTATGAAGCTGTTTACCATCGCGTGCGTAACTAGCCCCGGATCTGGTCCCAGTTTTTGGACCAGAGAGTGAAATTGGGGCGCTTTTTATGTCCAAGCCAATCGGGAACCTAAGTTTTGCGCTTCTCGCCGCAGCGATGCTGGGCATCGCGCTTGCTGTGGTCCTTTGGACCATGCCGCTTTGGATGCTGCAATATTATCTGGTTCGGCTGGGCCTAGCCGATATCGTGCCCATTCTGCTCCCGCCTTTGGACGCTTCCACCCGCGGTCTGGCCATCATAATGGGCGGCCTGATTATGGCGGGGGCGGCGGTGCCGTTGCTTTGGGGCATGGCACAATATATCTGGCCCCGCTCGCAACGGGTGACGGTGTCGCCGCTGCCAACCAGCCTCCGGCCCGCAGATGCTGAGCCGGTCCCCGCTGCCCGCGCCGATTGTCCGCCTTTTCCGAAGTTTCTTGGTGGCGATGGCGACAGTCCGGTTCAGACCGTCCCGGCGCCGGCTCCGGCCCCGGCCCCAGTTCCAGTTCCAGTTCCGGCCCCCGTGCCTCGGGTCTTTGCCGCGGCCCCGCCGGTGCTGTTGCCCGAGCCAGACCCCGTGCTCATCCTTGATACGCCGCCTGTTCGGCCAGAGCCGGCTTATGGCCTTGCCCCATCGACAGATGCGAAAGAGGCCAGCGTTGCCGAACTTCTGGACCGGTTTGAGCGGCGGTTGAGCGACATCCGCCGGCGCGGCGCGGATCAGGAGCAGCCGATGCGGGTGCCGCCGTCCCCCGGTCAGCGGCCGCCCTATCTTGCTTCGGCGGCGCGCTGATCCGATGAGGGTACGCCTCGCTTACCAGAAGAAGTCGTAGATAACGTCCACCACCCGGCCATTGCGCAGATCAACCAGAAGCACATCGTCAAAATAGCGCACCCAGCGATAGGGGCCATAAACCGGCGGCAGGCGATAGGCCCAAGGATCATCAATCCAATAATCCTGCACGAAGAAATACCGGTTCAGATAAAAGCCGATGAACAGGCGGCGATAGCCCAGATCATAGCCATAAGGCAGCCGGTAGCGCGGCATCTGGAAGAACGGCCGGTTTAGCTCGCGATATCGGCGCCAGTCATAGCGCCGGTCGTCGCGCCAATGTCGGGACCAGCGCTGGTACCGGTCATCCCGATCCCAGTCCCGACGATTATCACGCTGATCGCGCCAGTCATGCCGATCGCCTTCCCGCCCGTCGCGCCAATCCCGGTCGCGCCCATCCCGGTCGCGCCCATCCCTGTCCCGCCAATCCCTGTCCCGTCGGTCGCCATCTCGGCGATCCCAATCGCGCTGACCATCGCGTTGCGGTTCGCCCGCGCGTTGGTCCCGATCGTCAAATCGCGGCGGGGTCGCGCGGTCGTCCCGACCGTTTCCGCGGTCCGGGCGCGGCCGGGCAGGTTCGGCGATCGGCGCCGGGACGGCGCGCGGCGGGGGCGCAGGCCTTTCTGATACGGTCCGGTCCTGTGGCCAGGGGCGCCGCTCCCGCCAGCCTTGGCGGGCGTCGCTTTCGGTCGGCCGGGCACGATCAGCGGGCGGCTGCGCCTCATCAGAGCGCGGCGCCGGGCGGTCGATTCGGCGTTCAACATTAGGCTGCTCACGCGGTTGGGCGCGTCGTTCTCGCTCGCGGTCGCGATCTTCCTGGTCAAAGCGGCGGAGCCGGTCCGGCACATCCTGCGCAAGGGCGGGCAGCGGGGCCAGTTGAGCGAGCAAGGCGGGGATCAAAATTCGGCGCATATGGTCAGTCTCCGGCCGGAGCCATGGCTCCTGTCTTGTCCGATGGGTGCGCCTGCGCAGATGACCGAAGGCTGAATGGCTCGCTCATCTGCGCTTCAGCTTGATGCGTCCTGCTTGGACCCAAATGGCCTTGCGGGCCTTTTTCCTTGCCTTTTCGGGAATCGGTGGCTAGGGGCGCTGTTTCTTGGAGCGACGCGATTTGCGACGTCCCCTTTTTATTGGTTTCAGCCCGGTCTTTGATCGGTGCGAATACGACATTTGGAGTGTGGCTTTTTTATGCAGATTATCGTTCGCGACAACAATGTGGACCAGGCGCTTCGGGCTCTCAAGAAGAAGCTTCAGCGCGAGGGCGTGTATCGCGAAATGAAGCTGCGTCGCCACTATGAAAAGCCGTCTGAAAAGCGTGCGCGCGAAAAGGCCGCCGCCGTGCGTCGCGCCCGTAAGATGGAGCGCAAGCGCATGGAACGCGACGGCGTGCGCTAAGCGCCCCGCTAAGCCTTCAAGTGATAAAAAGGGCGTCGGTCATCCGGCGCCTTTTTTGTTGGGTCTTGGCGGATGCCTACGGATAGGCCATAGGCGCTGGCGAAAACGAACGACCAATTCGAGGTTTACCATGTCTAATACTGCCGTGCCGATCCGCCCGATTGCCAAGGGCTCGCTTGCAAGACTTGCCGCCGGGGTGGCGCTTGTTGCCGCCGTTGCGGGCGGGCTTGCCTGGGTTGGTACCAAGAAGGTTGTGGCGCAAAGCTGCTCGGCGGCGCTGATGCTGCCGCAGGAAAAGGGCGTCAGCGCCCCGGAAAAGACGGACAGCGGCTTGCTGTTTCAGGTTGTTCGCGCAGGTCAGGGTGCAAGCCCGACCGACAATGACGTGGCCATCGTCTCTTATCGCGGCAGTTTGGCGGATGGTAAGGTGTTCGACGAAAACCCGCAGGCCCCTTTGGCGGTTGCCGAAAGTGTCCCCGGCTTTTCAGAAGCTTTGAAGAAAATGCAGCGTGGTGGGGCTTATCGGCTCTGTCTGCCGCCGGCTCTGGCCTATGGTGATCGCAAGATCAGCCAAATCCCTTCCAATTCAGCATTGGTCTTTGATGTGGAATTGCAGGCCTTTGGTAGCGTGGCCGAGTATCAGATGATGCAGCAGATGATGCAGATGCGTCAGGCGCAAGAGGCAGAAGCCGCGGCCCGGGCTGCCCAAGGCGGTGCCAAGCCAGCCCGCTAACGGTTCTTCCCCCGCTTTTGCAGCGCTTCTTTAGGGCGCTGATTTGGCGGGGGCGAGGCTTGTGAACGCCCGGCCAGACCGCAGTGCGCTGAACCAGCTAAGCGGGTTCCAGAAGCTGCTAGAGCCGTCGAGCGAGAAGGTAATCACCTCGGCCCGCCCGCCAATTTGTTCCCAAGCGACCGGCCCGCCCAGGCCGCGCTGCCATTGCGGAAAGCGGCTGTCGGCGCTGTGATCGCGATTGTCGCCCATCAAGAAATATTGCCCGTCCGGCACCGTAATTGGCCCATAGGTATCGCCAATGGCGTTGGGGTCGGTATCCAACGTGTCGTAGCTGCGGCCATTGGGCAGCGTCTCCCGCACAACCGGCAATTTGCACCACAATGTTCCATCTGGCTTGGCGATGCGCCGGCCCGGATAATCTTCAGGCCCGCACGGGGTATTGGCATCGACCGCAAATAACTTGTCGCCCATGCGCTGCTGGCGCACGGCCTGACCGTTCAGGATCACTTGTCCGCCGCGCACCTCAATCCGGTCGCCGGGCAAGCCGATCACGCGCTTGATATAATCCGTATTGGTGCCGGGCGGCGTTAGAATAACAACGTCGCCACGCTCAGGCGTGCTGCCCCAGATACGGCCCTTCCAATCGGGCAGTTGCACGGCCAGCGATTCCACCGGCTCGCGCAGGACCAGCCAGCGGAAGATCGCGGGTATCGACGGAATGGTCGGCGAGACATGGCTCCAGCCATAAGCAAATTTGTTCACCACCAGCCGATCTCCCACCATCAAGGTTGGCATCATCGATTCGGACGGGATGTAAAAGGGTTTGGCGATAAAGCTGTGAAAACCCAGCACTGCCAGCAGCAAAAGAGCCGCGCCCCTAATTTCTTCGAGCCAGTTCACCTTCTCTTTGGGTGCGCGCTTTTTCTTGGCCATATCGGGAGCTTAACTTTCACATCTGGGCAAAAGGGGACCGGGCCGTCCTACGGCGCAACGCGGGCAAGGGGCAAGGCTTCGATGATGACAAAGGCCTGCGCCCAAGGATGGTCATCGGTGAGCGTCAGGTGGATGCGCGCCTCATGGCCGGGGGGGATCAGCGCGTCGAGCATAGCTTTGGCGCCGCCGGTCAGGGCAAGGGTGGGCGCCCCGGACGGCGCATTCACAACGCCAATATCCTTCATAAAGACGCCTTGGCGAAAGCCCGTGCCAAGCGCCTTGGAACAGGCTTCCTTCGCTGCAAAGCGTTTCGCATAGGTGCCCGCCCGGCCCAGCGGTCGCCGGGCCGCTTTGGCCTGTTCTACCTCGGTAAACACCCGCTGCTCAAAGCGGGTGCCAAACCGTGCCAGCGAATTTTCGATCCGCTCGATATTGCACAGATCGGATCCCATGCCGACGATCATAACACCCCGCGCGCCGCATCCATTCGCGCCCGCATTTCAGCAATGCTGGCTTCAAGCCCGATGAAGATCGCCTCACCGATCAGGAAATGGCCGATGTTCAGTTCTGCCAATTGGGGGATGGCGGCAATCGGGCCAACATTGTCAAAGGTCAGTCCATGGCCGGCGTGCGGCTCAATGCCATTGCGCGCCGCAAGTGCCGCCGCATCCGAAATCCGCCGAAGCTCTTCGGCCAGCGCGGCCCCGCTGGCATGGGCATATTTGCCGGTATGAAGTTCGACAACAGGGGCATTGAGGCGGATCGCGGCCTCAATCTGCCGGGGGTCTGGCTCAATAAACAGGCTGACACGGATGCCCGCGCTGTTGAGTCGGGTCACAATCGGCGCAAGCTGGTTGTGCAGGCCCGCGGCATCAAGGCCGCCTTCGGTGGTCCGTTCCTCGCGGCGTTCCGGCACGATGCACGCGGCGTGCGGCCGATGGCGCAAGGCGATGGCCAGCATTTCGTCGGTCGCCGCCATTTCCAGATTGACCGGCAAATGGGTCGCGCCGATCAGCTGCTCCAGATCGGCATCGCGAATATGTCGGCGGTCCTCGCGCAGGTGGATGGTGATGCCATCGCCGCCGGCACGCTCAACCGCCTGAACCGCGCGCCAAGGATCGGGATGATCGCCGCCGCGCGCATTCCGGATCGTCGCCACATGATCAATATTGACCCCGAGGCGCAGGTGCGTTGTCATTGGGCGTCCTTGCGGCTGCCGGGCTTGATCGCCGGAATTGCCGCCAGTTCAGGCGGCAAGGCATCGGCCGCATAGCTTGGCACGTCGAGCCGGATCAGCGGGAAGAACGGAACGCCAAGATCAACCTCGCCGTTGGACCGGTCTACCAGCGAGGCCTCTGCAATCACCTCGCCCCCTTCACGACCCACGGCGGCAATGGCTTCGCGCGAGGACAGGCCGGTTGTCACCACATCTTCCACCATCAGGACTTTCTGTCCCGGCTCCAGCCGGAAACCCCGGCGCAGGCCGAAGATGCCGTCAGGTCGTTCAAGAAACAGCGCATCCTTGCCCAGCGCGCGGCCCATTTCATGGCCGATGATGATCCCGCCCATCGCCGGCGAGACGACAACGTCAATCTGCGCGCGGACTTCGGCGGGCAGGCGGGCCGCCAATTCGGTTGCCAAGCGGGCCGCGCGGGCCGGATTCATCAGAACGCGCGCACATTGCAGATAGCGCGGGCTTCTAAGGCCGGAGGACAGAATGAAATGCCCCTCCAAAAGCGCTTCGGCGCTGCGAAACTCGGCAAGAATGTCGTCGTCGTTCATGGTATCTCCGGCAAACGCGGGGTTACGGGCACAGACCTGTCCCTTAGGAGGGCTGGACCCGTGCTGCAATCCTGCGCAAAAAATGCGGCGTGAATCCCTTGAGCCTCTGGGCGATGGCGCGTATAGGCCAGCCCGGAGCGTCCCTTTGGGATGGATCCAGGGGCCTATTTTTGCCCGGATTTCCGGGCGTCAACATGGACAAACAGGTAATGATGAAGCTGAGAACTGCCCTCATCGCATTTGGCCTGGTGCTCGCACCGACGGCAGCGATGGCGCAAGCTACGCCGGCTGCTCCGGCACCCGCGGCCGCTGCTGCGGCACCCGCACCGGTTGCCGCTGCGCCCGCGCCCAAGGCGGATGCCGCTGTTGCCGCTCCCGCGGCCGAAGCACCCAAGCCTGAAGCTCCGCCGGAACTGAAGCCCGTTGCGGGCATTGGTCAGCCGGTTGCCGGCAAGATCGGCATTCAGCCGCAGGTCACGCAAAATGGCGAGCGCGCGCAATTCCTGCATGACGGCATTCTGCTGCCGATCATCACAGTGATCTCGCTTTTCGTCCTTGGCCTGCTGCTGTTTGTGATGGTGCGCTTCCGTCGCGCCGCCAACCCGGTTGCTTCCAAAACCAGCCATAACACCTTCATCGAAGTTGTCTGGACGCTGGTGCCGGTTCTTGTCCTTGTTGCCGTTGCCATTCCGTCGATTAGCCTGCTGGCTGCGCAGTATAAGCCGGCCGGCAAGGATGCGGTGACGATCAAGGTCATCGGCCACCAATGGTATTGGTCCTACCAATATCCGGACCATGGCGATTTCGAAATCGTGTCGAACATGCTTCCCGATGCGGAAGCGGCCAAGCGTGGTGAGCCCCGCCTCCTGGCTGTCGACAACCGGATCGTGATCCCCGTCAACACCGAGATCAAGGCGATCGTGACGTCGGAAGACGTGATCCACTCTTTTGCCGTTCCGGCTTTCTGGACCAAGATGGATGCCGTTCCCGGCCGCCTGAACGAAGTGACGTTCAAGGTGGACAAGGAAGGCCTTTATTATGGCCAGTGTTCTGAGCTGTGCGGCGCCCGCCACGCCTTCATGCCGATTGCGGTGGAAGTAGTGTCGAAGGAAACTTTCGCCCGCTGGGTAGCCTCGAAGGGCGGCAAGATGCCGGGTGCTGAACCCGTCGCTGCGCCGACGCCGGCTGCCGCTCCCGCCGCTGCCCCGGCTGCTGCTCCCGCAGCCGCCGAAGGCGCGAACGAAACCGCTCCGGCTGCCCCGGCAGCCGCCACCAAGGCTTAATGACCATGACGACCATTGCTGCAACGCACGATCATGCGCATGATCACGACGACCACCAGCTCGGCTTCTTTGCCCGCTGGTTCATGTCGACCAACCACAAGGATATCGGCACGCTCTACCTGATCTTCGCGATCATCGCGGGGATCATCGGCGGCGGGATTTCAGGCCTGATGCGCGCCGAACTCGCCCAGCCGGGCATCCAATATCTGACCACTTGGGCCCATTTCCTGGAAGGTCAGGGCGCGAGCGTCGATCAGGCTTATCACCTGTGGAACGTGCTGATCACGGCGCACGGCCTGATCATGGTGTTCTTCATGGTCATGCCGGCGATGATCGGGGGCTTTGGCAACTGGTTCGTGCCGATTATGATCGGCGCGCCGGACATGGCGTTCCCGCGCATGAACAACGTTTCGTTCTGGCTGCTGGTGCCGTCCTTCATCCTGCTCTTGGGCTCTGCCTTTGTGCCGGGTGGTACGGGTCTGGGCGCTGGCACGGGCTGGACAGTCTATGCGCCGCTTTCAACCTATGGCTCGCAAGGTCCTTCGGTTGATATGGCGATCTTCTCGCTCCACTTGGCGGGCGCGAGCTCGATCATGGGCGCGATCAACTTCATTACGACCATCTTCAACATGCGCGCTCCGGGCATGACGCTCCACAAGATGCCGCTGTTCGTTTGGTCGGTGCTGGTGACCGCCTTCCTGCTGCTGCTCGCGCTGCCGGTTCTTGCTGCCGCCATCACGATGCTGCTGACGGACCGTAACTTCGGCACGACCTTCTTCGATCCGGCCGGCGGCGGCGATCCGCTGCTGTACCAGCACCTGTTCTGGTTCTTCGGTCACCCGGAAGTGTACATCATGATTTTGCCGGGCTTCGGCATCATCAGCCAGATTATCTCGACCTTCTCGAAAAAGCCGGTCTTCGGCTATCTCGGCATGGCTTATGCCATGGTCGCGATTGGTGTTGTTGGCTTCATCGTGTGGGCGCACCACATGTTCACCGTCGGCCTCGACGTGAACACCAAGATGTACTTCACCGCGGCCACCATGGTCATCGCGGTGCCGACCGGCATCAAGATCTTCTCGTGGATCGCAACGATGTGGGGCGGTTCGATCCGCTTCACCGTCCCGATGGTCTGGGCGCTGGGCTTCATCTTCATGTTCACCGTGGGTGGCGTGACGGGCGTTGTCCTCGCGAACGGCGGTGTCGATAACTACATGCACGACACTTATTATGTCGTCGCGCACTTCCACTATGTGCTGTCGCTGGGCGCCGTGTTCGCGCTGTTTGCCGGCTTCACCTATTGGTTTGCAAAGATGAGCGGCCGGCATCTGTCGGAAGCGCTCGGCCATCTGCACTTCTGGGTCTTCTTCGTCGGCGTGAACCTCGTGTTCTTCCCGATGCACTTCCTGGGCCTGCAGGGCATGCCGCGTCGCTATCCCGACTATCCGGATGCCTTTGCTTATTGGAACCACATTGCCTCGCTGGGCTATGTGATCATGGCGTCGTCGATGGTGATCTTCTTCGCCAACGTCATCTACGCTCTGGTCGCTGGCAAAAAGGCCGAAGGCAATTACTGGGGTGAAGGGGCGACGACGCTTGAATGGACGCTGTCGAGCCCGCCGCCGTTCCACCAGTTCGAGACCCTTCCCAAGGTCGACTAAGGAACCGTAGACCCGGTTTCTCGGCCTTTGAAAGACCAGCAACGCCCGGATCGCGACACGTCGTGGTCCGGGCATTGCCTAACAAGGCAAGAGATCGGCCCCATGGCTTATGACCAGTCTGAGCGTGACCAGTTCTGATACCCTTCCGGCGGATTGGCGCGATTTTCTTGCGCTGACCAAACCACGGGTCATGTCGCTTGTGGTCTTTACCGGGCTGTGCGGCCTTTTGGCAGCGCCGGTAGATATTCACCCGGTGCTGGGGTTTACCGCTGTTTTGTGCATTGCGCTGGGTGCGGGTGCCGCTGGCGCGCTTAACCAATGGTATGAGGCCGATATTGACGCGCGGATGAAGCGTACCGCCAATCGCCCGCTGCCTGCCGGCCGCATGGACCGCCAATCGGCGCTGCATTTTGGCGTTGGCCTGTCCTTCTTTTCGGTGCTCACCCTGGGGTTGGCGACCAATTGGGTGGCCGGGGCAATCCTGGCGGCCTCTATTCTCTTTTATGTTCTGATCTATACCGTCTGGCTCAAGCGCCGGACGCCGCAGAATATTGTGATTGGCGGGGCGGCAGGCGCCTTTCCGCCGATGATCGGTTGGGCCGCTGCAACCGGCAATCTCGCGCTGTTGCCGGTTCTGCTCTTTGCGATCATCTTCTTGTGGACGCCGCCTCATTTCTGGGCGCTCGCGCTTTTCGTGAAGACCGATTATGCCAATGCGGGTGTCCCTATGCTGCCCGTGGTCGCCGGGGAAAAGACAACGCGCCAGCACGTCTTTCTTTACACGCTGCCCATGGTCGCCTGCGCACTCGCGCCCTGGGCGCTCGGGCTGCTGGGCACTATTTATGGCATCACGGCGCTTGTCCTGAATGCCGTGTTCCTTCTGATGGCCGCCCGGGTTGCAACGCGGCGGACCGGGGCAGAAGATCCGATGCGTGCAGAAAAGGCGCTGTTTGCCTTTTCCATTCTTTATCTTTTCGTCCTCTTCGCGGCGGTCGCCGCAGACGCTATGGTGGCAGTATGACCGACCCCGAGAATGACTTTGATCGCGCGGAATTTGATCGTCGTCGGCGCCAGCGTTCGCTGGTGACGGCCGGGCTGCTGATTGCGATGTGCCTGCTGTTTTACTTCATCACTCTGGCGAGGATCAGCGGATGAATTCAACAACACGAACCGGCCTGCTGGCAGCAGGGCTTGCGCTTGGCATGGCCGGCGTCGGCTATGCCAGCGTGCCGCTTTACCGCCTTTTCTGCCAAGTAACTGGCTTTGCCGGGACAACGCAGAAAAAGATCGGGGCGACGGCTCCGGGGGCCGTGGCGGGGCAGACCATGTCTGTGCGCTTTGACGCCAATCATGCGACCAACCTGCCTTGGACGTTCAAGCCCGAATCCACCCGCGAGGTTGTGAGCGTGGGCGCGCAAGACATTGTGTTTTACGAAGCGCAGAACTTGTCCGACAAGCCTGTGACGGGGACCGCGACGTTCAACGTCACGCCCTCGCAGGCTGGGAAATATTTTACCAAAATCCAGTGCTTCTGCTTTACCGAGCAGACGCTGAAGCCGGGCCAAAAGGTTCGGATGCCCGTTGTCTTTTATGTCGATCCGGCGATCCTCAAAGATCCGTCGGCCAATGATATTCAAGAAATCACGCTCAGTTACACCTTCTATCCGGTGGACGAGCGGAAAAAGCAAAGCTAAGCGATTTTCGAATTTACAGGGAAAGCGAACCACCATGGCAGGCGCAAAGAACCACGACTACCATATCCTTCCACCCAGCATTCACCCGTTCTTCGGGTCGATGTCGTCGCTTCTGGCGTTCGGCGGGCTGGTCATGTGGATGCACAAGATGCCCTATGGCGGCCTTGTTGCCGCGATTGGCTGGATCGGCATCCTTTACACCTTCTTCTCCTGGTGGGCGGATGTGGTGAAGGAAGCCCAGAATGGCGAGCATACGCCGGTTGTGCAGCTGCATCTGCGCTATGGGATGATTCTGTTCATCGCGTCGGAAGTCATGTTCTTTGTGGGCTGGTTCTGGTCGTGGTTTGACTTCTCGCTCTTCCCGGCACCGGTGCATGTCGTTGATGGCGCCGCAGAAATCCTTGCCGGGGCGACGTCGATTACCCATGGCGTCGGTGTTTGGCCGCCCAAGGGCATCGAAGTGATCGACGCTTTTGGCTTCCCGCTTTTGAACACGCTGATCCTGCTCTGCTCGGGGACCACCGTCACCTGGGCGCACCATGCCCTCATCAATGGGGAACGGGGCGGCGAAATGCGCGGTTTCTGGGGGGCGATTGGCGTTGGCGCCGATGACAATCTCAAAAAGGGCCTGTGGCTGACGATCCTGCTCGGCCTGCTCTTCTCGTCGATCCAGGCCTATGAATATGCCCACGCCCCGTTTGCCTTCAAGGGTCTGAACTATAGCGCGGCCTTCTACATGGCGACCGGCTTCCACGGCTTCCACGTTCTGGTCGGCACGATCTTCCTGATCGTCTGTCTGGTCCGTGCCTATAAGGGCCACTTCACCACCCGCCAGCATTTCGGCTTCGAAGCGGCGGCCTGGTATTGGCACTTTGTGGACGTTGTCTGGCTGTTCCTCTTTGTCGTCGTCTATGTATGGGGCGGCTGGGGCGCGCCGGTACACGGCTAAACATGACCAAGTGGCACGCCCCCGATACGACCCAAGCGTCGTTGCGGGGGCTATGCCCTCGCTGCGGCGCCCCGACCCTGTTCGCGGGCGCCGTTCGCTTTTCTGAGCGCTGCGGCACGTGCACGTTGGACTTCACCCAGTTCAACGTTGGCGATGGCCCGGCGGCTTTTCTCATCATGGTTGTTGGTGCGCTCGTCACCATCGGGGCGGTGGCGCTGGAACTTTCTGTCGCGCCGCCTTTTTGGGTGCATATCCTGTTATGGGTGCCGCTGACCCTGGGGCTGGTGCTGGGGTTATTGCGGCTGGCCAAAGGGGCGCTCTTGGTTCTTGAATATCGCAATCGGGCGCGCGAGGGACGGCTGGTCGAATGAGGCGTCTGCCCTTCGTCTCGACGCTGATCGTTCTGATCGCCTGCGCCGCGATGATCGGCCTTGGCCTTTGGCAGTTGGACCGTCGAACCGAAAAGGAAGCGCTGTTGGCGCTTTACCGCGGTAACCTTGCCAAACCCGCCATGGCGTTTCCCAAACAAGCACCGGTGCCCGATGCCGCGCTGTTTCGGGCGTCGTCCGTTTATTGCCTTCACGTCAAAGGCTGGCACACCGAGGCGGGACGCTCTGCCAAGGGGACAAGCGGCTATCGCTGGATTGCCCAATGCCAGACCGGCGCAGAAGGGCCGGGCGCCCTGGTGGACATGGGGGTCACGCGCGATCCCAAATTGGCCCCGCGCTGGACGGGCGGCAGGATATTTGGCCTTATCACCACCGAGCCAAGCCATCAGAGCCTGTTTGGCAAAATTGGCGGCCGGCAAGAGGTGCTGCGGCCGATGCTGGTTTCTGCCACTGCCGCGACGGGTCTAGAGCCCAGCGCCCGGCCATCGCCCGAGGAGGTGCCGAACAACCACCTCGCTTATGCGGTTCAATGGTTTCTCTTTGCGGGCGTTGCGGCGATCATTTACCTGATCGCGCTGCGGCGACGTCTGCGCGGGGCATAAGGCTTTTTGGGCCGGGGGATGCTTGCTCCGGCCCTTTAACAGGGGTAGGGCGCGGCCATCATGCGGTATATCAGCACCAGAGGAAGCGCCCCGGCGCTCGATTTTGAGGGCGCGACCCTTGCAGGCCTGGCATCAGATGGCGGGCTTTATGTGCCCGAAAGCTGGCCGCACTTCTCGCGCGCCGATATTTTGGCGATGCGCGGGCTTTCTTATGTGGAGACCGCAGTTGCCGTTATGCGGCCCTTTGTTGCGGGGGCGGTGGACGATGCCACGCTCACGCGGCTGTGCACGGCCGCTTATGGTCGCTTTTCGCATGCGGCGGTGACGCCGCTGGTCCAGCTCGACAGCCGGCACTGGCTGATGGAATTGTTCCATGGCCCGACTTTGGCCTTCAAGGATGTCGCGCTGCAATTGCTGGGTCAGTTGTTTGAGACCTTCCTTGCCAAGCGCGACGCGCATCTGACGATTATCGGCGCGACGTCGGGCGATACCGGTTCGGCCGCCATTGATGGCGTGGCGGGGCGGGCTAAGATGGATATCTTCATGCTGCACCCATTGGGCCGTGTGTCCGATGTTCAGCGTCGGCAGATGACGACGGTGCTGGCGCCCAATGTCTATAACATCGCGATTGAAGGCAGCTTTGACGATGCCCAGGCAATCGTGAAGGCGCTGTTCAATGACCGTGATTTTAACGGCCGCTTTACCCTGTCGGCCGTCAACTCGATCAACTGGGCGCGGCTCATGGCCCAGATCGTCTATTATTTCTATACGGCCGTGCGGCTGGGCGCGCCGGACCAACCGGTTGCCTATTCGGTGCCGACCGGCAATTTTGGCGACGTGTTTGCCGGCTATGTGGCCGAGCGCATGGGCCTGCCGGTGGCCCAGCTGATCGTTGCGACCAACGTCAACGATATCCTCCATCGCGCGCTTTCGACCGGCGATTATAGCTGCGGCACCGTCACGCCGACGGCCACCCCCAGCATGGATATTCAGGTCAGTTCCAATTTTGAGCGGCTGTTGTTCGATCTGGCCGGCCGCGACGGCGCCGCAATTGCCAAGATGATGGCGGGCTTTGAAGCGACGCGGGCGATGACTATCCCGGCGGATATGCGCGCGGGCGCGGCAGACCTCTTCACCAGTGCCCGGATTGATGCGGAGGCCATGGCCGATGCGATGCGCTGGGCGCACGAACGGGCCGGGCAAGTTATTGATCCGCATAGCGCGATTGGTTTGGCGGCGGCCCGGGCGGCGGCGTTGCCGGCCGATGTGCCTATTGTCACCCTGGCGACCGCCCATGCGGCCAAATTCTCAGACGCGGTGGAGCGGGCAACCGGCGTGCGCCCGGCGTTGCCGTCGCGCGTCGGCAATCTTTTTGATCGCGAAGAGCGTTATGACACGCTGCCCGCAACCAAAGAGGCCATTGCCGCCTATGTGGCGGAGCGGGCGACCCCGGCGCGATGACCCCGATTACCCTGATTGGGGAGCCTTGGGCCGATTATGGCCTGATTGATTCGGGCCATGGCCGCAAGCTTGAGCGTTATGGCCCGCGTCGCTTCATCCGGCCGGAGCCGCAGGCGCTTTGGGCCCCGGCCCAACCGGACTGGACGGCAGATGGCGAGTTTGTGCCCGGTTCTGACGAAGAGGGGGGCGGGCAATGGCATTTCGCCTCGCGCCTGCCCAAAGAAGGCTGGACCGGCCAATGGGAAGAGGTGCGCTTTACCATGCACCCCACGCCTTTCCGGCATCTGGGCTTCTTTCCCGATATGGCGCCCGTTTGGCAGTGGATGCGTGGGCAACTGGCCGGAATGGACGCGCCGGTTGCGATGAACCTGTTTGGCTATACCGGCGTTGGCAGTCTGGCGCTTGCCGCGCAGGGCGCCGCCGTCACCCATGTGGATGCCTCTAAGAAATCGGTGGAGGCCGCGCGCGCCAATGCGGCCCTTTCGGGCATGAGCGACAAACCCATCCGCTGGATTATCGACGACGCGCTTAAATTTGCCGCGCGCGAGGTGCGCCGTGGACGGCGCTATGATGGCATTATTCTTGATCCGCCCAAATATGGCCGAGGCCCCGAAGGGGAGGTTTGGAAGCTGGAAGAAGGCCTGCCCCAATTGATTGCGGAATGCCGCAAGCTGTTGGATGCCAACTCGCGCTTCTTGTTCCTCACCGTCTATGCGGTGCGGATGTCGGCGCTGGCGATTGGCGAGCTGGTCCGCCAGCATTTTGCGGATCTGGGCGGGACTGTGGAATGCGGCGAGCTGGGCGTGCGCGAGGAAGCCCGCGGCCTTGCCTTGCCAACCGCCATTTTTGCACGCTGGTCGCGCTAACTACTCCCGAAGCGCGCGGATGCCGGCGCCAGCTGCAAAGGGCGTGATCGCAACCAGAAAAAGCGATGAGGCCGCCAGAAAGCGCAGCGCGCCGCCGCCAAAATCCCCAATGCTGCCCGCGCCGAAGATGATGAGCGGCACTGCCAGCGGCAACATCAACAGCCCGCCCAGCGCGCCTGCGCGGCGTACCCCGGCTGTCAGGCTGGCAACCAGCACACCCAGCGCGGCAAGGCCCGGCGTGCCGGCCAACAGGCCCAGTTCCACCGCCGCAAGCGTGGGCGCATCAAGCCGGAGCAGCGCTGCAGCCGGCAGGGCGGCCAGCATCAAAGGCGGGCCAAAACCCAGCCAATGGGCAAGGATTTTGGCGGTGGCGACCATTTCTTCGCCCAGGCCGCGCACCCCATATTGATCCAGCACGCCGCTTTCCGCATCGGGCGCGATCAGTCGGTCAAGCGGGAGCAATGCCGCAAGCAAGGCAGCGACCCAAAGCATGCCACCGCCCGTGCGGGTAAGAAGTGCGCCATCCGGCCCCACCGCAAAAGGATAAAGGGTGGCCACCAGAAGGAAGAAGATGACCGGAAGGGCAATGCCTCCCGACCCTAAAGACAGCCGCAGGTCGCGCCGGACAATCGCGAAAAAGGCGCTCATTGGGCGGGCTCCAACGCCAGGCTTTGGGCATTGGTCAGCCCTAAAGGCTGGTGCGAGGCGGCAAGGATAATTCCGCCTTTGGCCCGGTGTGCCGCCATGGCGGCGGTCAGCTGGTCAAGCGCATCGACATCCAAGCCATTGGCGGGTTCATCCAGAAGCCAGATATCGGCTCGCGCGGCGTGCACGCGGGCCAGCGTGGCGCGCCGCCGCTGCCCGGTAGACAACATCCGCACGGGAACATCCGCCAGCGACCCAAGCTGAAAGGCCGCAAGCGCCGCCGCCACATCCGCTGCGTCGCTGCCGTCCAGCGCCGCCCAATAGGCCAAGGCCCGGGCCAGCGGCTGGCGTGGGTCCAGCGCCATCTGCTCATCGGCCAGCGCAAGCCGTCCCTTTCGGGCAATCTCGCCGGAAAACACGGGCAATAGCCCGGCTGCCATGCGCAACAGGCTGGATTTGCCCACGCCATTTGGCCCGGTGAGCAGCATGGCGTCGCCCGGGCCGAGCGCAAAGTTGATCTGCTTGAACAACAAGCGGCTGCCGCGCAGCCCGGCCAGCGCACGCGCTGCCAGATGCGGCGCTGTCGCGTGCCCAAGGCCCGATTTGGGCACATCCCCCGGTTGACCTTTGCCTGTCATGCCTGCGACATAGGCGCAGTTTGAATGAGAGGCAAAATATGGTCGATGCACTGACGCCCGAAGAACGCACCGCCGCTTTGGATGCGCTGGCGGATTGGGATTTTGACGAGGCTCGCGATGGCATCGTCCGCCAATTCCTTTTCGCCGATTTTTCGGAAGCCTTTGCCTTTATGACGCGCGTGGCGCTGTTGGCCGAGGTGCAAGATCACCATCCTGAATGGTCCAATGTGTGGAACCGGGTTGATATTCTTTTGACCACCCATGATGCTGGCGGCCTTTCGGCGCGCGATGTGAAAATGGCCAAGGCGATCGACGCGCTGCTGGATTAACGCCCCCGAATCCAGCGCGCCTTCACAAACCAGCCAAGCACGGCGAGCGTAATCAGGACGCAAAAACCGGCCACGCCCCAAAAGGCCCAGGGCTTATGCTGGAAGGGGATGCCGTCGACATTCATGCCCAACAGCCCCGTTACAAAGGTGACGGGCAGAAAGATGAGGGCGGCGATAGAGATAATAAGCGACCGGGTATCGATCAGTTCCGCTCGCCGGTCGGTCAATTCTTCATGGATTAACGCGGCGCGTTCGCGGATGGCTTCTAGCTCTTCGGTCATCCGCGCCGCGCGATCGGCGGCTTCGCGCAGATGGATGCGGTCATCGGCGTCCAGCCAGTCAAGATCAGCGCTGGCCAGTCTTTCCAGCGCCTGCCGCTGCGGGGCAAGGAAGCGGCGATAGGAAATCGCCTGACTGCGAATGCCCGTTACCCGGCGGCGCGTAGCAAGGATGCTGCCGGTATCAACGCTCACCTCGCAATCGTCCATCGCATCGCCCAGCCCGGCAATATCAGGGTCCAGCAATTCGCTTGTCCGGCTGGCAAAGCTGGTGATGAGATCACCCGGATCGGTCAGTGCGCCCGACAAAAAGCGCGCGACGATTTCGTCAAAGACAAGCGCCGTGCGAAAGCTGAGCGACAAGACGCGGCCACGGTCCGCCCAAAAACGGGTGGAAACCAGCGCATCGGGGTCATCATCGGGCGTTGCCCCTAGGCCGCGCAGGTTGATGATAGCCCCGGTGCCAAATAAATCGGCGCGGGGCCGGGTTTCATGCGCGAGCAGCGCCTCGCAGGCAACGGGTGGAAGGTCAGGCTGGGCGCGTAGCCATGCCGAGTCTTCCGCCAACCGGCCATTCAGATGAACCCAGACCAGCCCTTCTTGCACGCTGGCGGCCTCTGCCAAGGAGATTTCACGGGCGGTGCCGCCAGAAAGCAGGAAGGCGCGGCTCATCAGACCATCTCCACAAACAAGACCATGCCCTCGGGCGGGGTGGCGGGTGGGGCATCGCACAGGGCGCGGCCGGCATCAGCCCGCGCGCGGTTGAGGATGGCGTTGGGGACATCCGCCCGATGGAGGACCAGATCAGCCTGCGCCAAGAGCCGCGCTTGCGCCAGCGTCAGGTCATCCGGACGATGGGACGTCAGCCGCAGGTGATGAAATTGGGCAGTTGCCGCCGCATCAGGTGCGTTAAGCCAGTGGGTTACGGCGTCGGCCTGCCCGGCCCCCAAGGGATCAAGCGCGCCCCCCGGTTCCATCGCGGCGTCAAGCGCGCGGCGTCGGTCAGCGCCTTGCGGCCATAGCTGCCGCATCCGGCCCCGTGCCCCAGCCAAGGCCTGCGCCATTGGCCCGATGCCTTGGGGGATCAGCGCCTCCAGCCGTTGGCGCAGCGCCTTGGCGAGACCTGCCGAGGCGCCGCCTGTGCCGATTGCAATGATAACAGGTTCACGGTCCACAATGGCGGGCAGGGTAAAGTCGCAGGCGGCCGCCCGGTCCACCGCGTTGACCAGCACGCCCCGCGCCTTGAGCCGCGCAATCGCGGCTTCGGCAACGTCATCCTCTTCAATCGCGACGATGGCGAGCGCGGCCATGGCCTCTTCGCCCACGATCCGCGCGCCTGCGCGTTCCAAAAGGCGGCGCTTGGCATCGGCGGGTTCGCCCTCTCCCAACAGGATGACGGGGCGATCCCGAAGCCGGATAAAGACAGGAAGACTGTGCATCAGCGGGTGTTAGCATCGCTTGCGCGCGGGGCCAAATCCGGGGCGTTACGCCGGGATCTCCGCACCGTCCCATGCAAAGCAGCGGCCGCTTTCGGCTGGCGTCAGGCGGTCCAGCACATCAAGCAGATGGCCTGCCGCGACCTTGGGCGGCAGAACACCCGCATCCTCTGAGGTGCGGTAGGGCGCGCTCAAGCCGGTTGCGACGGTGCCGGGGTGAAGAGTGACGCAGATCGCCTCGGGCCTTGTGCGCGCCAGTTCAATGGCCGCGCCCTTCATCACCATGTTGAGCGCGGCTTTGGACGCGCGATAGCTGTGCCAGCCGCCAACGCGATTATCGCTAATGCTCCCCACCCGGGCGGAAAGCGCCGCAATAACGCTGCGCCCGCTTTTGGGCAGCAACGGCGCGATATGTTTGATAATCAACGCCGGGCCGATGGTGTTGGTAGCAAAATTCTCCGCCATCCATTCGGGCGTGATCTCCCGAATCGCCCGCTCGGGGCGGTGGCTTTCGTCCGATAAAATGCCTGTCGCAATCAGAACGAGCGTGGGCGGCCCCAGTTCAGCGGCGCGGGCGGCGCATCGGGCGATGCTTGCTTCGTCGCGCAGATCAAAATCCCCGGCTGCCCGGGAGAAGCGCAGGACAGGCGCATCGCCCCTTGCGGCCGTAGCGTCGGCAAGCGCGCGGCCAATGCCGCCTGAGGCGCCGAAGATGAGGGTGGGGCCAATCATCCCCCCTATCTGACCCCGTCGGATCGCCTTGTCAGCCTGCCCTTTGGGCGGTCTGGGCTTGACCCATCCCCTTTGCTGCGCGACCAATTGCGTATGGAGAGCTCAGAACAATTTTTGGCGTCGGACTTTGCGACGCTGCCCGCCCTTGTCAAAGCCTTTGCCGCCGAGCGGCCCGACGCCCCCGCAGTTGCCGACCCGGATGGGCGGATCAGCTGGAAGGAGCTGGATGAACGTGCAGACCGGATCGCCGCCAAGCTCCAGCAGGAAGGCATTGGGCCGGGCGATGCGACCGCGATTGCCGGGCTGAATTCTGTGCCGCAGGTCGCGATTTTGATCGGGACGCTGCGGGCAGGTGCGATTGCGGGCCTTATCACAAACACGGCCACCGGCGCGCAGATGGCGGCGATGATTGTGGATTCGGGCGCGCGGCATCTGTTCCTCGATGAAAAGGCGGCGGAATCGCTTGCGGGCCAAGATTATGGCGACCTTGCCCACATCTCGATGGATGACGGCGCATGGGGCACGCCCTTGTCTAATTGGATGGCCCCCAAGGGCACCATATCTGCGCCGGTTGAGATCACGCCCGACACGGGCTTCAACATCATCTATTCCAGCGGGACGACGGGCACGCCCAAGGGCATTGTCCATAGCCACAAGATGCGCTGGCAGCATATCCAGCGCGGCGTGCCCGCTTATGGGCCAAAGGCGGTGACGATCCTGTCCACCCCGCTTTATTCCAACACGACAATGGCCAGCTTTTTGCCGACCATGGGCTCGGGCGGGCAGGTTGTGTTGATGAAGAAGTTCGACACATTGGGCTTCCTCCAACTGGCCGAGCGGGAGCGGGCAACCAACACCATGCTTGTCCCCGTCCAATATCGGCGGATCATGGCGCACCCGGATTTTGACAGCTTTGATCTTTCGAGCTTTGTGATGAAATATTGCACCAGCGCCCCGTTTGCGGCGGAACTGAAGGCCGATATCCTCAAGCGCTGGCCGGGCGGACTCGTTGAGATTTACGGCATGACGGAAGGCGGCTGCGCCTTCCTGCTCGAAGCGCATAAATATCCGGACAAGCTCCACACCGTGGGCCAGCCTGCGCCGGGCCACACCGCCAAGGTGATTGACGAAGAGGGCAATGAACTACCGCCCGGCTCTGTCGGCGAGATTGTCGGTCGCTCGCCTGCGATGATGACCGGCTATAACAACCGCCCGGATGCAACCGACGCGATGAAATGGTGGGATGCCGACGGCCATCTTTATTACCGCCATGGCGATATCGGCCGGATCGACGAAGATGGCTTTTTGACGCTGATGGACCGCGCCAAGGACATGATCATTTCCGGCGGGTTCAACATCTACCCCAGCGATCTGGAAGCGGTGCTGGCAAAAGATCCGGCTGTTGTGGAATGCGCGGTGATCGGCGCGCCCTCTGAAGAATGGGGTGAAACGCCGGTCGGCTTTGTCGTTCTGAAAGCCGGCACAGACCCGGATGCGGTATTGGCAGCGGCCAATGCCGAAGTGGGCCGCACCCAGCGCCTGAACCGCCTGATCGTGGTAGATGAACTGCCGCGCAGCCCCATTGGCAAGGTGCTGAAACGCGAACTGCGCGACCGGCTGGCGGGGTAAAGAGCGCGAAGAGGCTTGAGTGGTCATTTTCAGCCCCTCCCGCACAGGGAAGGGGTTGAAGCGCCCTTGCGCGGGTGAAATGCTCGCTTTCTTCATCTCTAAAGTCATTAACTATTTATTCATTTCGACAAAATCGCAGAGAAGCGATATGCGGGAGGCTGTATATTTTAATATAAAACAGCACAGGTGGCGTAAGTGCTTAAATATCCAACCTCTCTATCTTTAACGGCACTTGCGGTCGCGCTCGCGACTCCGGGGGTGGCTTGGGCCGCAGCCGGTGATCTCCCGGCAAGCCCGACCTATGATCGCACCCAGCTCTCGATCACCAGCGGCACGACAGCGATGGGCATCACCCAGAAAAACGCCGTCGCAAGCATCAATTGGGCGAGCTTTTCGATCGGTGAGGGGCGGGCCGTCACCATTACCCAACCCACTGCATCGTCGCTGCTGATCAATCGGGTCACGGGCGCGACATCGTCCCAGATCAACGGCAGTCTGACGGCCAATGGGCAGGTCTTTCTGATCAACCCTAACGGCATCAGCATTGGCCCCAAAGGGACCGTCAATGCCAATGGCTTTGCTGCGTCTACTCTTGGGGTTGCGGCGGGCGATGGCGCTGGCCTTTACGGCTTGAGCGGCGGACGTGGGAGCCCGGTGAGCGTCGCTGGCACGCTGACGGGCAAGGGGAGTAATAGCTATGTCGTGCTGGCCGGCGGGCAAATCACCGTGGCGCGCACGGCGCGGATCAGCGCCAATAATGTTGCGCTGGCCGCAGCGACAGCGGCGGCACTGCGCCTGCCCAATGCGGGCGCGGGCTTTGGCCTGACGAGCACGCAATCCGCCAAGGGCAGCACCATCGACATTGCAGGCAATATCTCGGTGACCAACGGCGCGCTGGTTGTGGATGCCGGGCGCTTGGCAGATGCCGCCGTCAATGTGGATGGCGTCATCACAGCCTTCCAATCCAAGGTGTCCATCACGGTTGGCACGGATGAGCGGGCGGCTGGCCTGCGCGTGGGCGACGCCCCGCAAGGCACGATTAACGCGCCGCCGCCCGGACAGATCCTTTTCAAAGGTCCTAACCGCTCTGGATCAACGCTCCGCCTCAACGGCTATGACTATACCTTGGTGTGGACAAAAGCTGACCTGCAAAAGGTCAATGATAATTTGGGCGGCCGCTATGCACTGGCCAATGATCTTGGATTTGCTGCGGGCTCCCCTTTCACCAATGCTGTCATTGGCGCGGGGCAGGGCGATGCAGATGGGATTGGGTTTAGCGGCCATTTCAATGGCCTTGGCCATAAACTGGAAGATATCATTATCAATGGCGATGGCAAACGCGCCTTGGTTGGGCTTTTCGCGATCGTTGCTGGCAGCGGGGCACCCGCGTCCATCAGCAATTTGAAAGTGGTCACAATCACGGTCACGGGATCGAGCAACAACAGCAAACCTTTTTCGGTCGGCGGGGTTGTCGGCAATTTGAAGGCGAACGCCGTGCTGCAAAATGTTTTCGTCTCGGGGGCGATTAACGGGTCGGGCACGTCCAGCACCGGCGGCCTCGCTGGGGAGACATCTGGTCTGATCGACCATAGCAGTGCTGACGTCACGGCGCAGGTAATTTCGAGTACGAGCGGCGTAGCACGCTTTGTTGGCGGCTTGGTTGGCTATGCGTATGCGACGTCCGTCATTTCCAACAGCGTTGCCCGAGGTCGCATATTGGGCGGCGTGATTAACTCTGCCTATGGAGACATTGGTGTTGGCTATGTCGGCGGTATCGCCGGCGGGAACGACGGGAAGATCATTGCCAGCCATGTCTATGCCGACGTGCAGGGCGGCAGCAATATAGGCGGCGTTGCCGGAACGCTTGGCAGCGAGGCAAAAATTCAATCAAGTTCGTTCGAAGGCACTGTCAGTGCTTTTGATTTGACCCCCAGTGCCAGTGTCGGCGGCCTTGTGGGGTATAGCCAAAACGGCTTTATCGCCGACAGTTCTGCGCAGGGCACGATCAAGGCTTTGGGTGCTGGCTCCAATATCGGTGGCCTTGTTGGGTATAATACGGGCGGGGCGATCACCAACAGCCACTTCGCCGGCGCGTTGATCGCTGGATCTGCGTCGAACAGCAGCAATTCCATCTCCATTGGCGGCCTAGTGGGCTTGTCTTTTGACGCGTCGTTGGCCAGCGCCGCGCCCACCAGATATATCAATAACTGGGCACGGGTGACCATCACCGGCGGGAATTATGTGCGGGCCGGCGGGCTGATTGGGGATCTGATGACGGGCTCTGTCCAGAATTCCTTCGCCACCGGCACTATCCAGCTGGGGCAAAGAGCGATTGCGGGCGGATTGTTCGGCACGGTCTTTGCTGAGGACCTTGAAGCGGGTCAATCAGCCTCGGCAGAGGCGGTCATCAGCGCTGTGAGGGTCACTGTGGGGGCCAATTCCTATCTTGGCGGGCTGGCAGGGCGCAATCAGGGTACCTTGTCCAACGCCTATGCAACCGGCCTGCTGACGGCGGGCGCCGGATCTATCGCCGGCGCGCTGGCGGGCGTGCAGGGCAGCATGGGTGTGCTTAAAAACGCGCTCTACCTCATGGGACTGCCCGGCCAAGCTGCGCTCAACCCCGTGGGCGGCAGCATTATGGGCAAGGCGGGCACAACGCAGAATGTTAAAGGCGCGACAGACGCCCAATTGCGCGACCCCAATTTTACGACCCCTATTTTGGGCACGGCCGCCTTTGAGCACAAGAAGGGGGCCTATCCCTCTGTGAAGAAGCGCAAGTAACCATCTGGCGGCGGGTGGGCCCCGCTTTGCCAGCCGCCCCCCTGCCAGCCGCCCCCTTGCCAGCGGCAGTGAACTGACCGATAGTCCGCCTTGGAAGCCACCACGCACGGCTTCTGGGGAATAGCAGCCCCTCTCGTACGGATGTGTGTCGCCGTTTCGACACCGAGTTTCCTGATCTTATGGTCGGGGAGCCTGTGGCGTATGTCCAAGGCTTTCCAGCCCAAAGGTCGCAGGAGCCGTATCACTCGGTTTGCTAACTCCCCGATCACCAAGGATCAGGTCAGGCCAAAGCGGGGGCGCACCGCACCGGCCGGGGGAGGCGTAAATGACCCCGAGTTTTATGGTGGAGCATTTTGAAGTGACGGGCGTGCTCGATATGGCGCCGCGCGGCTTCACTTATCTGCTGACGATGGACAATGGCCAAAGCTGGTCGCTCAACCTTGGCAAATATTGGCGGCCCCGGCGTTTTTTAGGGCTGCGCATCACAGCCATCGGCCCGCGCTGTGGCGAGCGGATCATTGAGGTGCTGCGGCTGTACATCCATGATGCAGACGGGGACAGCGGGCATTGGGTGCTTTAGCGTGCGGCTGAGATGCCAATGGATCCTGAAACAAGTTCAGGATGACGGTGGGTGGGTTTCAGGATGACAA
>JBJTNW010000005.1:0-30904 GCA_046074265.1 Chakrabartia sp. | reverse complement strand
CTTCGCCTATCTCGAAGGGCGTGGCGTCAAGCCGACCAACGTGAGCGAAATCATGTCCTCGGTCGTTGTCTGAAGCGGGTATCGGGGTCTTTCCGAAGCCTTTTTCGCTTTGTTGCCACCATTGCTTGAATTGCATCCGATGAACAGCTAACCCGCGCGGGCATTTCGGGAAGCAAATGGCAACGGGGGCCTGTAGCTCAGCGGTTAGAGCTGGCCGCTCATAACGGCTAGGTCGCGGGTTCGAATCCTGCCGGGCCCACCAACCCGGATTGCCGGGACGGCCGGAATGCAAGGACGGTCGGGGAGTAGCGCAGTCTGGTAGCGCGCCTGCTTTGGGAGCAGGATGTCGCAGGTTCGAATCCTGTCTCCCCGACCACTCACCTTCAAAAAATTGTCCGCTGGCCGCCGGTTGCCAAAGGCCGGCTTGATCAGGGCAAACTATCTAAGCGTCGCTGGCCTTTTCGCCGCTTTCGGCCTTTACCCTCATAACGTCGAAAAATTTTTCGCGGATGAACAGCGCATCGCCCCATCCTCGCCGATTCATTTCGAGCCAACAGACCCTGAAGCCCTGCGGCATCAGATAAGCCTGAAGGGCTTCTACCGACAAATCGCCTTTATACAGACCGCCCAGACTGACTTCGCAAAAGATGTAATCTATCTGAGAAAGGGTTTTTTCCGCCCCTTGAAGAACAAGATGTTCGGCCCCTTGAACATCCATCAAGAGGGTGTTGATCTCCGCTGGGGCCCGCCCGATCTTCTCTGCCAAAAGGCCCATCAGCACATCAACCGACGTTGTCTTGATTTGGATTGTTTGGGGAAATTCAACATTGGGATAAATTGTCTTGTGAGCTTCCGGCTCCAGAATGCTGGACGACATGCCGCCATTTGAGGCAATTTGAAAATTGACCGTTTCCCCGGCAACGCTCGAGCACAGAGCCCGCACCGCAATCATGTATCTGTACGGCCTGATTTTTTCGGACAGTTTTTGAAACGGGCCGGGCAGCGGCTCAACAAGAACCGCCATTTTTGCGCCGGAAGCGGCAATGGCCTCAACTTCCTGCCCAAAGCTCGCCCCAATCTGCAAGACGCCTGTACAGGGCAGAGCAAGTCTTTGCAGAAGCGCGAACGGGTGAGCCATAGTAAGTTTCCAATTTAGATATTTGAAAACAGCTATCTATGCGGGATCAGCGATGCAAGCCAACGCGCGTGGCTTTCCGAACCACGCAGGCGTTGCCGGTCGGACGGGCGGACGTGCCTTGAGGCCCGCCGGTTAGCGGGTCGTCTGGCTCGCAACCGCGGCGTTGATCTCTTCAATCTGCTGGTTCACGGCGGCATCGGCGGCGGCGGTAATTTCCGCTGCCCGATTGGCGATCTGCTGGGCGCTTTCATCATCGTTGGTGGAGCTGCTGCCAGTACGGCCGCAGCCTGCCAGCAAAAGAGCGGCGGCAAGGACCATTGAAGATCGCCTGAATTGCATCATAGCGCAGGGCTACAGCGTCGCGCCGGGTTTGCCAATGTCGTTCTGCTAGGCTAGGGACCTGCGCAAATCCCACAATCAACCGAGAGAACCGACCCATGGCCGCGCAGTACGCCTTTGTCATGAAGGGCATGACCAAGTCCTTTCCCGGGGCTCAGAAGCCCGTGCTCAGCAATATCAACCTGCAATTCTACCAAGGGGCCAAAATCGGCATTGTCGGCCCCAATGGCGCGGGTAAATCGACGCTGATGAAGATCATGGCGGGGATCGACACCGATTTTACGGGCGAGGCATGGCCGGGCGAAAACATCACGGTCGGCTATCTGCCGCAAGAGCCGCAGCTTGACCCGACCAAGACGGTCTTGGAAAACGTCAAGGATGGCGCGCGCGACGTGGCGGATATGGTGGATCGCTACAACGAAATCTCGGCGCTCATGGCCGAGCCGGACGCCGATTTTGATGCGTTGATGGAAGAAATGGGCACGCTGCAAGAGCGGATCGACGCCGTGGACGGCTGGACGCTCGACAACCAGTTGGAAATCGCGATGGAGGCCCTGCGCTGCCCGCCGTCCGATTGGTCGGTTGAAAATCTGTCGGGCGGGGAAAAGCGCCGCATCGCGCTGACCCGGCTGTTGATCCAGAAGCCCTCGATCCTGCTGCTTGACGAACCGACCAACCATCTGGACGCCGAAAGCGTTGAATGGCTGGAAACCCATTTGAAGGAATATGCGGGCGCGGTGCTGATGATCACCCACGATCGCTATTTCCTCGACAATGTGGTGGATTGGATCCTCGAGCTCGATCGTGGGAAATACTTCCCGTACGAAGGCAATTATTCGACCTATCTGGAAAAGAAGTCGAAGCGGCTGGAGCAGGAAGACCGCGAGGAATCGGGTCGCCAAAAAGCCATCAAGGAAGAATTGGAATGGATCCGGCAGGGCCCCAAGGGGCGCCAGACCAAGTCCAAGGCGCGTATCGCCAAGTTCGACCAGCTTGTGGCCGCGCAGGAAAACCGCACGCCCGGCAAGGCGCAGATCGTTATTCAGGTACCAGAGCGTCTGGGCGGCAAGGTCATCGAGGCGAAGAATATCTCCAAGGCCTATGGCGATAAGCTGCTGTTTGAAAACCTGTCCTTCATGCTGCCGCCCGGCGGTATTGTCGGCGTGATCGGGCCGAACGGTGCGGGTAAATCAACGCTTTTCAAGATCCTGACGGGCCAAGAACAGCCCGATGAGGGGACGATTGAAGTCGGCGAGACGGTCCGTCTGGGCTATGTCGACCAGAGCCGCGACCATCTGGATGCGTCCAAGAATGTTTGGGAAGAAGTGTCGGACGGCCTCGATTATGTGAAGGTCAACGGCCACGACATGTCGACCCGGGCCTATGTGGGTGCCTTCAACTTCAAGGGGCAGGACCAGCAGAAGAATGTCGGCAAGCTTTCGGGCGGGGAGCGCAACCGCGTTCACATGGCCAAGATGCTGAAGCGCGGCGGCAACGTCCTGCTGCTCGACGAACCCACCAACGATCTTGACGTTGAAACGCTGGGTGCGCTGGAAGACGCGATTGAGAATTTCGCGGGCTGCGCTGTGGTCATCAGCCACGACCGATTCTTCCTCGACCGGTTGGCGACGCATATCTTGGCCTTCGAAGGCAACAGCCATGTCGAATGGTTTGAAGGCAATTTCGCGATGTACGAAGAAGATAAGCGCCGGCGTTTGGGTGACGCAGCGGATCGTC
Source organism: Chakrabartia sp. (assembly GCA_046074265.1). Lineage (GTDB taxonomy): Bacteria > Pseudomonadota > Alphaproteobacteria > Sphingomonadales > Sphingomonadaceae > Aquisediminimonas. Next base: position 27,690 of record JBJTNW010000005.1, on the reverse strand, counting down.
CGACCCGTCTCGCCTATAAAAAGCTGACGCGCTAACGCGCGAGGCGCTGCAAAGCGGGCCTGATCTTCAGAAAGAGGAGATAGGCCCGCTCCAGCCCGTGCAGGATGATTTTGTTGCGGGCAATCAGCCCCAGTGGACGCAGTAGCGGGATTTCGCGCCACATCGCGGCAAAGGCAGCGGCACCAGACAGGGTTGTTCCATCGGGCAACGTCGCGTGGAAACGGGCAAGCATCAACCTGCGGTCCAGCGGGCAGGGGGCATCCCCGGCGACATCAACAAAATGAATGCGCTGCTTGGTATCGAGCCTGCGCATCAGCGCAATTTCCCTCAGGCACAAGGGACAGCCGCCATCATACCAGATGGTGAGCGCCGGGATCAGGGTGTGATCCATTCGCCATGCCATGCGCCGCCAAAGCGACGAAACAGCGCGCGCTTATTGCCGCAACTGGTCAGCCGCAGCCATTCCAGTTCTTCTGCCTCAATTGTCAGGATCGCAAAATTGGTGCGGCCATCCCGGCTTTCGGCCTCGGTGGGCGCACGATCGAGCATGGTTGCGGGTAAGCCGCTCGTCGGCGCGTCCACTTGGGTCCCCGGCGCAAAAGCGGCGAGATAACAGCGCCGGCTGCTGAGCGCAGAGGCATTCCACGCGGCATCGGTGGCGTCGCCCTCGCGCCCAATGTGCGCACGGCCTTTGACCGTCAGTTGCACCCGCGCTTCGGCGTCATAGCCAAGCAGAGCCACCGGCGCGCCATGGCCGATCTGGGTGACCTTGGGGGAGCGGGCGTCGGTGTGAAAGCGGAAATGGCTGGCATCATCGCGCACATCGCGCAGCACCATGATGCGGGGGGCAGGGGCGTCGCCGTCCCAAGTGCAGACGACCGGCGTGTGCAGCGGGCTGCGTCGGTTCTTCACCGCGCCGGTCCACAAGGCCAAGGCTTCGGCCAGCGCGTCATGCAGCGTGTCGGGAGGAATATTGCCCGTCATACCAGCGAAAAATCGCCCTGTGCTTCATCCAGAACATAAAGGCTGCCTTCGGCAATCGCAAACCATGCGCCATGCAGCTTCAACTCGCCCGAGGCTTCGCGCTCGGCGATGAAGGGGAAGGTCCGCAAATTAGCGAGGCTGACCTTGATCGCTTCCCATTCCAGCGCCCGCTGCGGGTTCTCATGGTTGCAGGCAACCACATCGTCGCGTGCATCGCGAACGATGCCCATCCAATCATCGACAAACAAATTGCCTTTTTGGCCCAGATTAACGCCAGACAGGGCCGCCTTGATCCCGCCGCACTGGCCATGGCCCAAAACAACGATATGTTTGACCTCCAGCCCCAGAACGCCAAACTCAATCGCCGCAGACGCGCCGTGCAGGCCGCCGCCCGTTTCGAACGGCGGGACGAGATTGGCGACATTGCGGAGCGCAAAGACCTGCCCTGGCATCGTGTCAAAAATCGTTGCGGGGTCGACGCGGCTGTCACAGCAGGAAATCACCATGACCGGCGGTGCTTGCCCATCATTTTCAAGGGCATCGTAGCGCGCTTTTTGGTGTCGATAGGAATCTGCGCGGAAGCGTTGATAGCCTTCGAGCAGGGCCTTGAATTCGGGCATGGGAATCTCCTGGGGACGGAATTGCGCTTAGCAAGACCTCGGTGGTTGGCAAGCCTGCGCGACAGGCGTAAAGGCCGCCCCATGACAACTTCTTCGCCCGTCGAGCGGGTCCGCAAGCCGGACTGGATCCGCGTCAAGGCTCCAACCTCTGCCGGCTTTGCCGAAACCAAGGCGCTGATGCGCCGCCTGACGCTGACCACCGTGTGCGAAGAGGCCGCCTGCCCAAATATTGGTGAGTGCTGGACCAAAAAGCACGCGACCATGATGATCTTGGGCGATGTCTGCACCCGCGCCTGCGCCTTTTGCAACGTGAAGACGGGAATGCCGCGGAAGGTCGACGCGCAAGAACCGCAGAATGTTGCCGATGCCGTGGCGGAAATGGGGTTGAAGCACGTCGTCATCACCTCGGTCGACCGCGACGATCTGCCCGATGGCGGGGCCGGCCATTTCGTGAAGGTGATCCACGCGATCCGCGCGGCCTCACCCGAAACGACGATTGAAATCCTGACGCCTGATTTCCGCAACAAGATGGAAGCGGCGGTTGAGGCCATCGTCGCGGCCCGCCCGGACGTCTATAACCATAATCTGGAAACCGTGCCGCGGCTTTACCCGACGATCCGGCCCGGCGCGCGCTATTATGCGTCGCTGCGCTTGCTGGAGACGGTGAAGCGGTTTGATCCTTCCATTTTCACCAAATCCGGCCTCATGGTCGGGCTGGGGGAAGAACGGCTCGAAGTTCATCAGGTGATGGACGATATGCGCTCGGCCGGCATCGATTTCCTGACGATCGGTCAATATCTCCAGCCGACGCCCAAGCACGCCAAGGTCATCGACTATATCACCCCGCAGACCTTTGAGGCTTACGCTGCAATTGCCCGCGCCAAAGGCTTTCTGCTGGTTGCTTCGTCACCGTTGACGCGCTCCAGCTACCATGCTGACCGTGATTTTGCTTTGTTGCGCGATGCCCGCGCCGCCCAATTGGCTCATGCCAAAGCATAGCGAGACGCGGGCGCTGCCCTATAGCGCCGAGCAGATGTATGCGCTTGTCGCGGATGTCGCGCGCTATGGCGAGTTTCTGCCCTGGGTCAGCGGCGTGCGGATCAAGTCCGACAGCGAGACAGAAATGGTCGCAGACCTTTTGGTCGGGTTTAAGGCGATCAAAGAAAAGTTTACCTCCCGGGTCAAGAAAGAGCGGCCCCGCGCGATCCGGGTCGACTATCTCGATGGGCCGATGAAATATCTGCACAATGAATGGGTGTTTCGCGACGCGCCGGGCGGCGGTTGCGAAGTCGACTTCATGGTCGACTTTCAGTTCAAGTCCCGCGTGTTTGAAGCGATTGCGGGGCAGGTGTTTGATCGCGCGTTGACGAAGATGACCGACGCTTTTGTCGCCCGGGCAGAGGTGCTTTACAGCTCGGCGCCCGGCAGCATGAGTTCAAGCGCGACAAGCGCAGCCTGAACGCGGATAGGCCCACGGCCCAAATTCCCGAACAATTTTGTATCCGCAATCACATCGTCCGGGTCTGCCCCGCGCCGCGCTCGGGCAAAGACCACGGTACCGACCGGCTTCTTCTCGCTGCCGCCATCGGGGCCGGCAATGCCAGTGATCGAGACCGCAACATCCGCTGTAGAATGATCGAGTGTGCCTTGCGCCATCGACCAGGCGGTGGCGATGGAAACGGCGCCGAATGTCTCCAGAATGTTCGAGTCGACGCCTAGCGCACTCATCTTCGCATCGTTGGAATAGGTGATGAATCCCACCTCAAACACATCCGACGAGCCGGGAATTGACGTAAGGGCGGCAGAGACCAACCCGCCTGTGCAGCTTTCTGCAACCGCGACGCGCCGCCCTTTTGCGCGGTTTTCAAGGACCACGCGGCGGGCGGCGTCGATCAATTCCTGGGGAACGGCGTCTTCCATGGCTTTACTTCGTCGTCACCATTTGGCCGGCCCCCGAGGGAGCCGGGCAGATGTTAAAGGGGCTCTTCGCTTTCGCGACGGCGGCCTGTGCCGTCGGTCTGCTTGCAATTTCAAGCAAAATCCCGACCAGCATAGACATATTTTCCGGCGGTAATGGCGCGACCGCACGCAGGATGCGGTCAATATCGCGGCATTGCGCGGGTTGTACCTCTTTGAGGACGGCCGTGGTTGCAACCCCGCTGGCCACTCCCTTGAAGACCTCATCCGACATCATATCGGCAAAAACAGCCGTCTCGCCCGCCAATTTGCGCAGCGCCGGGCGCGCTTGGGACCAGGCTGCGTTAGATTGCGGGCGGTAGCGTTCTGCCAGGTTGAGGCCGGATTGGCTCATATAGCTGGTCGACCCAAGCGCGGGCCCGCATTTGCGCGACAGGCCGGCCACGATATCGGGCAGCGTGAAGGCAAGAATGGCCTGGCCTTCGCCGGGCGTCAGGCAGGGCAGGCGATCGGCAGCCGGCATCTGAGCCGCGACTGTACAAGGCAGGCTCATCAGCGCCGCAAAGCTGATCCAGAAGCGTTGTCGACGCTGCATCATCTGTCCTCCGGCAGGCGCACTGTTGCGATGGCTTGTGCTGCGATCCCTTCGCCCCGGCCCGTAAAACCAAGTTTCTCGGTTGTGGTTGCCTTTATGCTGACGCGATTTTCAGAAAGGCCCAATATTTCAGCAACCCGCGCGCGCATGGCCGGACGATGCGGGCCGATCTTGGGCGCTTCGCAGATGATCGTCAGGTCAACATGGTCGATGATACCGCCAGCTGAGCGGATCAACCCGGCGGCGTGCGCGACAAAGCGGTGTGAGGCCGCGCCGCGCCATTGCGGATCGCTTGGCGGAAAATGTGCCCCAATATCGCCATCGCCCAGCGTGCCCAGCAGCGCGTCTGTCAGCGCGTGCAGCGCGACATCAGCATCGCTATGACCGGCAAGGCCCTTGTCATGCGCAATCTTGACCCCGGCGAGCCACAATTCTTCACCCGCTGCCAGCCGATGCACGTCATAGCCCATAGCGCTGCGAGAGATGAGCGACGGGGCGAGCCGCGCGTGCGCTGCTGAAAAATCTGCCGCCTGCGTGACCTTTTCCAGCATCGCATCTCCTTCCACCAGCGCTACATCAATGCCGAGCGCGCGGATCATCTGGGCATCATCGGTCGCCGCGTCGCCGGTCCACAGCGCATGGGCCTGTTCCAATATCTCCACATAAGCGGCTTGGGGTGTCTGTACCCGCATCAGGCTGGTACGGGAGACGCCATCGCCCAACAGGCCGTTATCCTCCCGCGCCAGCGTATCGACGACGGGCAAGACGGGAATGGCTGCTTTGCGCGTTGCCATGGCCGCGATCAGCCGATCAATAACCGCTGCAGGCAGGAGCGGGCGGGCCGCATCATGCACCAGCACAACATCGCAATCGTCGATAGCCCGAAGCCCGGCGCGCACAGAATGCTGGCGCTCGGCCCCGCCAATCACCAGCCTGTCGACCTGCTGGGGGCCAAGTGCCTGTTGCGCGAGCGCCTCTTGGCCGGCACCGATGACAAGGATGATGCGGGCAATGGCCGGATGGGCGGCGAATGCGGCAACCGAATGCGCCAGGAGCGGCTTGTCGCCCAGAAGCGCATATTGCTTGGGCACGTCCCCGCCGGCGCGGAGGCCCTGACCAGCAGCAACGATGAGCGCGGCGATCTTCATAAGAGCGGGCATAAGCACGCAATTCTGTTGCACTGCAACCTGAAACTGCCTAGAGGTTTGCTGAAATTTTAGGCAGTTTACATGCAACGCTTGAACCCCATTCAGATCGGCCCGGTCCGGATCGAAGTGCCCGTCATCCTCGCGCCGATGACGGGGGTCACGGATATGCCCTTTCGCAAGATTGTCCGGCAATTTGGCTGCGGCCTGAACGTGACCGAGATGATTGCCAGCCAGGCGATGATCCGCGAGACCCGGCAAAGCCTGCAAAAAGCAGCTTGGGACCCCATTGAAGAACCGGTTTCCATGCAGTTGGCAGGCTGTACGCCGCATGAAATGGCAGAGGCTGCCAAGCTCAATGAAGATCGCGGCGCCGCCATTATCGACATCAACATGGGCTGCCCGGTCAAGAAGGTTGTGAATGGTGATGCCGGATCGGCGTTGATGCGTGATCTGCCGCTTGCCGCCAAGCTGATTGAGGCGACGGTGAAGGCGGTGACGGTGCCGGTGACCGTCAAGATGCGGATGGGCTGGGACCATGATAGCCTGAACGCACCGGAACTCGCGCATATCGCGGAGGATTTGGGCGCACAGTTGATCACGGTCCATGGCCGCACACGCAATCAGATGTACAAGGGCTCGGCTGATTGGGGCTTTGTCCGCAAGGTAAAAGACGCGGTCAAGCTGCCGGTGATCGTCAATGGTGATATCTGCTCGATTGACGATGCGAAACATGCGCTGGACCTGTCGGGCGCGGATGGGGTGATGATCGGTCGCGGCGCTTATGGCCGGCCATGGATCATCTCGCAGGTCATGGCGGCGCTCACATCAGACGCCGACTTGCCCGACCCGACGATCGAAGAGCAATATCATTTGATCGTGCGGCATTATCAGGAAATGCTTGATCATTATGGCCCGACCACGGGCGTCAACATGGCCCGCAAGCATATTGGCTGGTACACCAAAGGCCTGCATGGCTCCGCGGATTTCCGCAATGCCGTCAACCAGATCAACGATCCCAAAGTCGTTCTGGATATGCTGGCGCGCTTTTATGAGCCGTGGCTTAGCCGCGCGGCCGCCTGAGCGGGCGGCAATTTAATGAGCGATGCGCCTTCGGCCGAAGATCTGGTCGCCGCTTCGCCAATTGCGATGCTGCTGGTTGATCCCGCAGGCCGGGTGCAGCGGGTCAATGCCGCAGCGGAAATGCTGGTCAACCAAAGCGCACAGACGATTACCGGTCGCACGCTCGACAGCCTGATGGCCCTGCCGCCCGGATATGACGATAATGGCGCAGCCTTTGCCGCTTATGATGCGCTGCTGCATTTAACCCGCGGCGGCAGCCTGCGCGCTGATGTTTTTATCACGCCTTTGTCCGAGCGGGCGGGGTGGCGGCTCATCTCTATGCATTCAGGGGCTGCGGCCCATCGGGTTGGCAGCCGGGCGCAAGGGGGGGGCAGCCGGGCGGCGGTGCGCATTGCGGCCATGCTGGCGCACGAAATCAAAAACCCGCTTGCCGGCATCAAGGGGGCAGCGCAGCTCTTGGCCCGCAGCGTTGATCAGGGCGCGGCGCGTCTCACCAAGCTTATTCAGGATGAGGTGGATCGGGTGGCGGCGCTGATTGACCGGATGGAGGGCTTTACCGACACCCGCAAGCTCGATCGGCAGGCCGAGAATATTCACGCGATTATTGATCACGCGCGCGCCGTGGCCTTGTCTGGCTTTGGCGACCGTCTGGCCATTCAGGACGTATATGATCCCTCGCTGCCCGATGTGCTGGTGCACCGCGACACGATGGTTCAAGTTATCCTGAATCTCCTCAAAAATGCCGCCGAAACAGCCGAGCCGGACACCAAGCGCCGCGTGACAATCACGACGGCTTTTCGTCATGGGGTATCGGTTGCCATTGAGGAAGGCGGGCGCAAGCTGTCGCTGCCGATTGAGTTGTGCATCATTGATGATGGTCCCGGGGCCCCGCCGGAACTCGTCGAGCATCTTTTCGATCCCTTTGTGAGCTCCAAGCCCAAGGGGCAGGGGCTGGGACTTGCGCTTGTCGACAAGCTGACCCGCGACATGGGGGGAATTGTTCAATATGCGCGGGAAGGGGTGCCGGAGCAAACCGTGTTCCGCCTGCTTCTCCCGCGCGCAGATGGCAGGATATGAGCGTGCAGGGCAAGGTTCTGGTTGTCGATGATGACGATGCAATTCGTCTGGTGATCCATGAGGCGCTGACCCGCGAGGGGCACCAGGTTGAGACTGCGGCCAGCGTTGCGGAGCAAAAGGCGATTATAAGCCGGTTTGAGCCGGATGTGCTGGTCACTGATGTTATTCTGCCGGATGGCAATGGGCTTGATCTTGTGCCCGATATTCTGGCGCAGCGCCCTGACCTGCCAATCATCGTCCTGTCGGCCCAGAATACGCTGGCAACGGCCGTGCGCGCGACAGAGCAGGGGGCCTTTGAATATCTACCCAAGCCTTTTGATTTGGATGAGCTTTGCCAAGCGGTGCGCGATGGATTGCGCCGCCGCGGGATCAGCGCGGCCCCTTCGGCCCTAAGCGAGGCAGATGCGGCGCTGCCGCTCATTGGCCGGTCGGCCGCGATGCAAGAGGTCTACCGCACCATTGCCCGTGTCGTGCCAAATGACCTGACCGTCCTTATCCTAGGGGAAAGCGGGACAGGCAAAGAGCTGGTGGCCCGGGCCATCCATGATCTTGGCCCGCGCAAAGCGGCGCCTTTTGTGCCGATCAACATGGCTGCCATTCCGCGCGAATTGATCGAGGCAGAATTATTTGGCCATGAGCGCGGCGCCTTTACTGGCGCCCAGCAGCGCACCGCCGGGCGGTTTGAGCAAGCCGCGGGGGGGACGCTTTTTCTGGATGAAATTGGCGACATGCCCATGGATGCCCAGACCCGCTTGTTGCGGGTGCTGCAATCGGGCGAGTTTACAACCGTTGGCGGCAGTCGGGCGATCAAGGCCGATGTCCGGATTATTGCCGCGACGCATAAGGACCTGCCGGCCCTGATCGCCGCTGGGCAATTCCGCGAGGATTTGTATTTCCGGCTCAATGTCGTGCCAATTTCCCTGCCAAGCCTGCGTCAGCGCCCGGCCGATATTGCGCTTTTGTCGCAACATTTTCTGGATAAGGCGGCCGCTGAGGGCTTGCCCCGCAAAGGCATTTCTTCCGGCGCGGTGGCGCGGCTGGCAGAACATGACTGGCCGGGCAATGTCCGCGAGCTTGAAAATCTTATGCGGCGGCTGGCGGTGCTGGTTCGCGATGATGTGATTGGGCCCGATATTGTTGACCAGCAGCTCGCTGGCCGACCCGCCCGGCCGGAAGGGCCGGTTATGGTTGCGCGCAGCGGCCTTGCCAGCGCCGTCGAGCAGCATCTGGCGGCCTATTTTGCAGAATTTGGCGCCGGTCTGCCGCCCGACGGGCTTTATGGGCGCGTGCTGGAAGATGTGGAACGCCCGCTTCTGCTCGCCACGATGGGCGCAGTAAGGGGCAACCAATTGCGCGCGGCGCGTCTGCTGGGAATTAACAGAAATACGCTGCGCAAGAAGCTGAGTGATTTGGGCATCGATCCTGCCAGCGGACGTCGATGATTTTTGTTTAATTTTTAAAGGCCGTGCTTGAATTGCAACGCTAGTGTTGTAGTGTTGCAACTGTGTCGAGCCAGGCTTTGATCCGTCCGTCTCTTTGGTGGCGCCAAATCCTCCACGCCGTTCGGCGGCGGCGGCTGTTGCCGATGGTTAACGCGCTGGCGGCGGCGTCCGTTATCGCGATGGCCTTTACCACTTGGCTTGTCCTGCGGCGCGGCGACGGCCTGCCTGCGGCAGGTGGCGTGCTGCTGCTATTCGCCAATTTGTTTCCGGCCGTTGTCCTGCTGGTCCTTTGGGGTCGGCGTCTGGCAATGCGCCGCGCCGCGCGCTCGGCAGTTGGCACCAATGGCCGGCTCCATGTCCGTCTGGTCGGCATTTTCTCGCTCATCGCGACCATCCCCGTTGTGCTGATGGTTCTGATCGCGTCGCTCTTGTTCCAATATGGCGTGGACATTTGGTACTCAAAACGTGCGCAAGGCATGTTTCAAAACACCACCGCGCTTGCCCAACAGCTTTATTCTGAAAAGCAAAAGCGCGTGATGGATGAAACCTCGGTGATGGCCGGCGATCTGGTGTCCGCGCTTCAAGTCGCCCCGATTGATAGCGGCGCCTTTGCCAATCAATTTGCCTTTCAGGTCTATCAACGCGAATTGTCGGAAGCTGCGGTTCTGGCAATTTCGTCGGACTCCAATGTTCAGACGCTGGCGATCGTCAATCCCTATGACCGCAAAACCCAGAACTGGGTGCCGAGCGATGTCGCCCGCGAATTGGTGTCGCGGCGGCAAACCATTTTCCGCGATACGGGGAGCCGGATGGAGGCGGTAACGCCGATGCCGGGAACCAAAGACCTGTTCCTTTATGCCTCCCGCGTCGCCGATACGGAAACTCTGGCGCAAGCGCGGCGCGCCTCGCTGGTTTTGAAGGACTATAACGCGCTGCTTAAACGTTCGGCAAAGCTGCAATGGCAGCTCAATGCCGCGCTTTATCTATTGTCGCTGACGATCATCGGCTTGGCTGTCTTTACTGCGCTGCGCGTGGCGGATCGGCTGGTCCAACCGGTTGGCGAGTTGGTGGATGCGGCGCGCCGCGTGGCGGGGGGCGATCTGTCGGTACGGGTGTCTACCTCACATAGTCGCGACGAGGTGGGCGTGCTCTCGCGGGCCTTTAACCGGATGACAGAGCGGCTGGGCGAACAGAATATGGACCTGATCGCCTCCAACGATCTGCTTGATCGCCGACGCGCGCTGATTGAGGCCGTGCTGTCTGGCGTGACGGCAGGGGTAATCTCGATCACGCCAGAGCGGCGCATTCGCGTTCTCAACCGCTCAGCCAGCAGCCTGCTGAATGTTGATCCGGCGGACGTGATTGGCGAAAGCATCCAAGATCTGGCCCCTGAGTTTGGCGCTTTGCTGGAAGAAGGCCGGCACGAGGCGGTCGTGCAACTTGCGGGCCGAGGCGAGCCTCGGACGCTTGCGGTCAAGATCGTCGAAAGCGAATTTGGGCAGATTCTGACGTTCGATGATATCACCCAGCAACTGATCGACCAGCGCCGCGCCGCTTGGTCCGACGTTGCCCGCCGCGTCGCGCATGAGATCAAAAACCCGCTGACGCCCATCCAGCTTGCGGCAGAGCGGCTCAAACGCCGCTTTTCCTCTGAAATTGCCTCGGACCCCGCAGCCTTTGACCGATTGACCGAAACTATTGTTCGTCAGGTTGGCGACCTGCGCCGCATGGTGGATGAATTCTCGTCCTTTGCGCGCATGCCAAAGCCCGAATTTGCTGAAGAAGCGATTGTCGATATCGCCCGCGAAGCCATGTTCCTTCACGAGGTCGCGAACCCCCAGATTAAGTTTACGATGGACGCCCCATCGCCGTCGCCCGTCTGCTTGTGTGATCGACGGCAATTGGCGCAGGCGCTTTCCAATATCGTGAAGAACGGGGTGGAGGCGATTGCCCAGACGGACCGTGCCGAAGGCGCGATTGCTCTTTCGATCTCGGGCGGCGGGGAAGATCCGTTGCTGGTGCGGGTTGCCGATACCGGTATCGGCCTGCCGGTTGAGCGCGACCGGATTATCGAACCTTATATGACAACGCGTCCCGGGGGGACCGGCTTAGGCCTCGCGATCGTCAAAAAGATTGTCGAGGAACATATGGGCAGCATTTCCTTTGGAGACCGGGAAGGGGGCGGCACCATCGTCACCATCCGTCTCGATACCCAGCAATTGGCGGCAGCAATTCTGAAGCGGGCGGACGACGCATCCACCGCGCGCGAACCTTTGCCCTCCGCCTTGACCCGCGCAAGGAGTATATAAGCATGGCCCTGGACATTCTGGTGGTCGATGATGAGCAGGATATTCGCGATCTGGTGGCGGGTGTGCTGGAAGATGAGGGCTATGCCGCCCGCACGGCCGCCGACAGCGATTCTGCCTTGGCCGCCATTGCGGACCGGCGCCCGTCCTTGGTCCTGCTAGACGTCTTTCTTAAGGGGTCGCGGCTGGACGGGTTGGAATTGCTGGACGAGATCAAACGGCGCGACCCCAGCCAGCCTGTTCTCGTTATTTCAGGGCATGGCAATCTCGACACCGCCGTTTCAGCCATTCGCCGGGGTGCGACCGACTTTATTGAAAAGCCTTTTGAAGCGCAGCGATTGCTGTTGCTCGTGTCGCGGGCAACCGAGACCGAAAGGTTGCGCGCGGAAAATGAAACGCTGAAGGCGCAGATTGGCTTTGAAGAACAGCTCAGCGGCACGTCAGGCGCGATCAACCATGTCCGGGCGACGCTGAAGCGCGTGGCTCCCACAGGCAGCCGTGTTTTGATCAGCGGTCCGGCGGGCGTTGGCAAGGAAGTCGCGGCGCGGATGCTCCATGGCTGGAGCCCGCGGGGTAGTGGCCCCTTTGTCGTCGTCAGTGCAGCACGGATGACGCCAGAACGTGTGGAAGAGGAATTGTTCGGCTTTGAGCGGCCCGATGGCACCATTACGCCGGGGCTGTTGGAACGGGCGCATGGCGGCACCCTGTTTCTCGATGAGATTGCCGACATGCCCATGACCACACAGGGCAAGATTTTGCGCGTGCTGACCGACCAGAGTTTCACGCGCGTTGGCGGGCAGCGCCAGGTCAAGGTGGATGTCCGCGTCGTTTCATCCACCGCCCGGACGTTAACGGCCGAAATTGATGCCGGGCGCTTCCGCGAGGATTTTTATTATCGGCTGAATGTCGTGCCTTTGCTGATCCCGGCCTTGTCGGAACGGCGCGAGGATATCCCGTCGCTCGTCGAGCATTTCGTGGCCCGCTATGCCACGGAACGCCGGGTGCCGACGCCAGACGTCGCCCCTGATTCGCTGGCCGCGCTTCAGGCCTATGATTGGCCCGGCAATGTTCGGCAATTGCGCAACATTGTAGAGCGGACGATCATTCTGGCACCGGGTGACCGGATTGGGCGGATTGAAGTTGATATGCTGCCCGCAGAAGTGACGCAGGATGCGTCTGCGGGCGGGGGTGCCGGGTCGTCCGTTGCGATTATGGGTGCGCCCTTGCGCGAAGCCCGCGAGGCTTTTGAGCGCGAATATCTGCGCGTCCAAATTCGGCGCTTTTCGGGGAACATTTCGCGCACCGCGCATTTTATCGGAATGGAACGGTCGGCGCTGCACCGCAAGCTGAAGATCCTTGGAATGGTGGAAGAGCGTGATCCCAGCGATGATTGATGCGCGGCCTGTGGACGCTCCGTCGCTTTTGCGATAAAGAAAGCCATGCTCCCGGAGCTTTGTGGGAGATGGCAAAGCCGCTCTTTAAGGGCGCAACCGCGGGAAACCGCCAAAGATACAAAAAGGATAAAACATGGCAGAAAAAAGCAACTCCCTTCAGGACATTTTCCTCAACACGGTCCGCAAGTCCAAAATCCCTGTCACCATGTTTCTGGTGAAGGGGGTCAAGCTTCAGGGTATCATCACCTGGTTTGACAATTTTTCGGTGCTGCTCCGTCGCGATGGGCAATCCCAACTGATCTACAAGCACGCCATTTCGACCATCATGCCGGGCCAACCGGTTGATATCGAGGCGATGCGTACTGCGATCGGTGAGAATAAGCGCGCCAAGACGCTGCAAGATGTGTTCCTGTCGGCCACCGAGCGCACCCAGACGCCGGTCACCATGTTTCTCGTGAACGGGGTTATGCTGCAAGGCGAAGTGGCCACTTTTGACCTGTTCTGCCTGTTGCTTCAGCGCGAAAACCTGTCGCAGCTGGTCTACAAACACGCGATCTCGACAGTTCAGCCGGCTCATCCGCTGAACCTGGCCGAGGAAGAGACGGACGGCGATTGAGCGTCTTCAACCGGCAGGATGACGACGGCTTTGCGCGGGGCGCGCGGGCCGTCATCGCCTATCCCGACATTGGGGCCAGCAACCGCAAGGCCGATGCTCGATTAGAGGAAGCTGCAGGGCTTGCTGAAGCCATTGGCTTGGCCATTGTCGATCGCGTCGCCTTCAAAATCCGCGCGGCTCGGCCTGCAACGCTTTTTGGTGCTGGCCAAGTTGCCGATATCGGCACGCGCGTGGCGGCCATGGAAGCCGATCTTGTCATCATTGATGGGGCGCTGACGCCGGTTCAACAGCGCAATCTGGAGCGGGAGATAAAGGCCAAGGTCATCGACCGGACGGGCCTTATTCTTGAAATTTTTGGCGAGCGGGCGGCAACGGCGGAAGGTCGGTTGCAAGTGGAACTCGCGCATCTTGATTATCAGGCCGGGCGGCTTGTGCGCAGCTGGACCCATTTGGAGCGCCAGCGCGGCGGCTTTGGCTTTTTGGGCGGACCGGGCGAAACGCAGATTGAAGCTGACCGCCGGATGATCCGCGACCGCATGGCAAAATTGCGCCGTGAACTGGAACAGGTCCGTCGGACCCGTGGCCTTCACCGCGACCGGCGGCAAAAGGCCCCTTGGCCGGTTATTGCGCTGGTTGGCTATACCAATGCCGGCAAGTCGACCTTGTTCAACCGGATGACCGGGGCGACGGTGATGGCTGAAGACCTGTTGTTCGCGACGCTTGATCCAACGATGCGGCACATCGCGTTGCCGGGCATCGACAAGGCCATTCTATCGGATACGGTCGGCTTTGTTTCTGATTTGCCAACCCAATTGGTGGCCGCCTTTCGGGCGACGCTGGAAGAGGTGAGTTCGGCTGATCTTATCCTTCATGTCCGCGATATCTCGCACGGAGATACCGAGGCGCAGCGCGATGATGTCGAGCGCGTCTTGCGCGATATTGGCGCCATAAGTGAAGGCAGCGCCCCTTTGATTGAAGTGTGGAACAAAGTGGACCTGCTCGATCCCGAGCACCGCGACGTGGCCCGCGCAGAAGCGGCGCGGCGCGATGATGTGGTGCTTGTTTCGGCATTAACCGGGGAGGGGGCACCTGCCCTTGCTGAAGCCTGTGCCGCGCGGTTGACGTCTACTCACCGGTTGCGCCAGCTTCGCCTTCCGGCGAGCGCGGGTGCCGCATTGGCTTGGATCCACGCGCACGGCCGGGTGCTTGAACAGGTGCCGGACGGTGATGATATGCTGGTATCCGTCCGCCTGTCGGACGAGGACCATGCGCGCTTTCAGTCGCGCTTTTCCTGACCTTGGGCCTTGGCCCGGGCCCAAAGCGCCTCTTTTTCGTCCAGCGACAAATCGGCAAAGGCATCACCCGCCATATGCTCCATGGCGTGAAAGCGCGTTTCAAACTTGTGGTTGGCTGCCCGCAAGGCGGCTTCTGGGTCCAACCCCAATTTGCGCGACCAGTTGACAACCGCAAAGAGAAGATCGCCGATTTCTTCAAAACGTGCACCCGCATCTGGCGCGTCATCAACCTCGGCCAGCTCTTCCACGATCTTGGCGCGCGCACCGGCGGCGTCAGGCCAGTCAAAGCCTGTCCGCGCCGCTCGTTTTTGAAGTTTTTCCGCCCGCAGCAAGGCTGGCAGGCCAAGGGCGACGCCGGCGAGCGCGCTGGCCTCTCCCTTTTCCGCGCGCTCGGCGGCTTTAATGCCCTCCCAATCGGCTTTGCCCTGATCGGCAAAGACATGCGGATGGCGCCGCTCCATCTTGTCTGAAATGGCGGTTGCTACGCCGTCAAGGTCAAAGGCCCCTTGTTCCTCAGCCATGCGCGCATGGAAGACTACTTGAAGCAGCAGGTCGCCCAATTCATCCTTCAGGGCCGCAAGATCGTTTCGAGCGATTGCATCCGCCACCTCATAGGCTTCTTCAATCGTATAAGGAGCAATGGTCGCGAAATTCTGCTCAAGGTCCCACGGGCACCCATTTTCGGGATCGCGCAGTCGGGCCATGATCGCGCGCAGCCGCGCCAAGGGCGGCGTCACCCTTCAAGGTCCATAAGGTCAAGCGCGGACAAAACTTGGCGCCGTGCCGCGCGAAGACCATCCCACAAGGCCGGATCGTTAAGGTCTTCTGGCGCGATCTTTTCTGGCCAATGGGTGGTGACGATGTGCGCCAGCTGATCAATACGCGGCTCGTCCAATAGAAAGCGCGGGTCAACATGCGCGGGGTCGCACACCACCCGCAGGCGCAGGCAAGCAGGGCCGCCGCCATTGGCCATGGATTGCCGGACATCCACCGGGATTAGCCGGCGAATGGGCCCATTGCCCGCAACAAGGGTCTGAAGCCAAGCCCAGACCCGTGCGTTATCCTGAGCTTCTGTGGGCAGGATCAGCGCCATGCCGCCATCTGGCAGCGTGACCAATTGGGCATTGAACAGATAAGATTGGATCGCATCCTCAAGGCTGACCTGATCTGCCGGGACTTCGATAATCTCTACTTCTGGCAGGCGCGCGCGCAACGCGGCGTAGAAGGTCTGCTTGTCGGCAAAGGCCAGTTCATGGGCAAACAACACCCGCTCATTGGCGACAGCGACAACATCATTATGAAAAGCGCCCGCTGCAATTGCTGCTTCTGACTGGGCAACAAAAAGGGGCGCGTCTAACTGATGCCGCCGGGCCACGGCACGCGATGCTTCCAGATGCTGGCGAGCGGGGAAGGGGCCGCCGGCCACGCCATAAACAAACACCTCAACGCCGGGCGCGCCATGATGAGCGCAGAGCCGCATATGGTTGGCGGCGCCCTCATCGCCAAAGGGTGGCGGGACAGGCCCGTGGACGGCAAAGCTGGGGTGCGCAAAGGCGATTTTAAGCTGGGCCAGCGTGCCGGGCCATTCATGGCTGCGGTGCGGCATCGTCACCAGATTGGCGACGCTTAGGTGACAGCGTCCATCCGCCGTATCTGGCGCGGGGGATATGGTCGCTGCATTGGCGGCCCACATCGCCGAAGCGGAAAGGGCGTTGGCGCGCAGCCGGGGGTCTGCGGTTTGCGGGTCTGTGCCAAGCTGTGCAAGCCAAGCTATATCGGGCCGATCATGGGGCAGAAGCAGGCCCTGAACCAACCCCAACCGCAAATTGGCGCGCATCTTTTCCAGGCCCTGAAGGCAGGCCGCGCGCGGATGCGATACCCCGCCCGCATTGCGGGCAGAGGCAAGATTGCCAAGGCTTAGCCCGGCATAATTATGACTGGGGCCGATCAGGCCATCAAAGTTGATTTCGCGCAGCATCTACCACCGAGGAACGCAGGTAACGATATCGCCGGGACCAACGCCCAGCAAAGCAGCGCTCTGCGGATCGAGCGCAAGACCGTCCGCGCCGTGCTGAACCCACCCATAAGCCGCGCGAAAATTGGCAAGCTGGCCATGAGCGATCAGCATCTTTTCGCCCGCTTTATGATCGCCCAATGCCGGGTCAATCGTGCGGATGGGCTGGTCTTGAGCTTCTCTTATGCTGCGGATCTGGTCCGTTCGGGCAGTCATGGTTGGGCCGCCATCAAAGATGTCGATATAGTTTTCCCAGGCAAAGCCTTCCAACTCCAGCATGCGCATCGCCGCGCGTCCTGTGGGGTGCGGTATCCCAATGACCGCGCGTGCCGTTTCTGGCAGCATCGCCGTATAAACGGGGTGCTTGGGCATCAGATCAGCGATGAACTGGTTGCCATGTACGGCATTAAACTCATCGGCTTGCTGGAAATTCATGCCAAAAAAGCGTCCGGCAACGCCGTCCCAAAATGGCGATCCGCCCGCTTCATCAATCACGCCGCGCAATTCGGCCAATGTCTTGTCCGCAAAGCGGGCGCGGTGGTTGCGGATGAACAAATAGCGGCTGCGAGCAATCAGCATGCCCAGGCCACCTGCGCGCTCGCCGTGATGAAGATAAAGGCCGCCGACTTCGGTTGACCCTTCAAGGTCGGTCGTCAGACTAAGCATTTCGGCCCGGAAGGTCCGTGCCAATTCAACGCTATGTTGGGTTAACACCCCCATGCGATAGGAATAAAAGGGCCATTTCTGGCCTACTTGGGAAAAGATCTGGCAGGTGCCGCGCACATCGCCCGTGGCCGTGTTCTCCAACACAAAGACAAAAAGGTCATCCGCGATCTCGTCGTCTGATCGGCCAAAGGCCGCCGCTGCGCGGTCCAGCTTGGCGGTCAGGGATTTGCGGTCTGGCGGCAGATTGGTGAAGCCGCCCCCTGTGCTTTTGGCCATTTCGTAAAGCGCCTGAAGGTCATCAGCGCGGGCAGATCGGATGATATAGGTCATAGATCGCCTTTTTCAGCCAGACGCAGCAAGGTCAATGCCGAGAGTTGCGCACGCTCGGCAAGACTGTCAACGATCAGGAATTCGTCGGCAGAATGGATCGCGCCACCCCGCGGCCCCATGGTATCGACGACCGGCACGCCGCAGGCCGCGATGTTGTTGCCATCGCATACCCCACCCGTTGCCTTCCAGTTGATCGGCAGCCCCAGATCATCGCCGCATCGGCGGACAAGGCCAAAAAGCCGCTCGGCTTCGGGGTCAAGCGGCTTGGGCGGGCGGTTAAAGCCGCCATGGAGATGGGCGTGCACCTCATGCTTGGCTTCTATATCCGCGATGCTGGCATGGAGCGCCGCCAGAGCTTGCCCCATCGCCTCTGGCGTTAAGGGCCGCATGTTGACGCGCAGGGTGGCTGTGTCGGGCACGACATTATTGGGGCCGCCGCCATCAATCCGCGCGGGGTTCACGCTTAGCGCGGGGTGTTTGAGCGCGGCAAGGCGCAGGGCAAGGTCGGCCGCGGCCAATAGAGCGTTGCGCCCGTCCTCCGGATTGCGTCCGGCATGGGCGGCCCGGCCATGCAAGGTGATGGAAAAATTACCGCTGCCGGGCCGCGCGCCAGCCAAGGTGCCATCGGGCAGCGCCGGCTCATAGGTCAACGCTGCCGCCTTGCCCGCCGCCAGCTCTGTGATCAGCCGGGCAGAGCCATGGCTGCCGGTTTCTTCGTCGGAATTGATCAGCACGTCATAGCCGATCCGCGCGGCAAGCGGGCTGGTTTCCAGCGCGGCAAGTGCAGCCAACATCACGGCGATGCCGCCTTTCATGTCGGCCGTGCCGGGGCCGTTCAAAATCCCGGCCTCGCGCCATGTAAGTTTTTGAAAGGGGTGGTCGGCGGGAAAGACGGTGTCCATATGCCCTGTCAGCAACACCCGCAGCGGGGCGTCCGGCCGAACCTGAACGTGCAGATTTTGCCCGCGGAAAATCGGCTCGATTTGGCCCTGCGCCGTCACGCTATCCACCGGGTCCGCATCGCACAGGCGCACCGTGCCGGGCAGGTGGGCAAAGGCGTCTGCCAACAGGCTTGCCATTTGACGAAGGCCAGCCAGATTTCCGGTGCCGCTATTAATGGCCGCCCATTGCTGAACCTGGTCCAGCATGGGCGCGGCCGCCGCATGATCAAGAACCGCGCATTCTGATTTGGATAAGCAGGTCATGCTTCCTCATAGCCGGTGCCCACCGCTTAGGCGAGGGGCGCTTGCACGTCAGCGCCAATTGCCGCATAACGCCTTTGCCCTTTTCCTCCCCGGGAAGACCACAAAGACTGATTGTCTCAATAAGGGTTTATCATGACGAGTTATGTTTCGCGCAGCGGCCTTCAGGTTGCCGATATTCTGGCGGATTTTGTGGAAGCACGGGCGCTGGCCGGAACGGGCCTCGCCGCAGACGCGCTTTGGGCGGGCCTTGCCGACCTTCTCGCGCGCTTCACGCCGCGCAATAAGGATCTGCTCGCCAAGCGTGACCGTTTGCAAAAGCAGCTTGATGATTGGCACGCCGCGCATCCCGGGCCGATTGCGGATATGCCTGCTTATGAGGCATTTCTGCGTGACATCGGTTATCTCGTGCCAGAGCCGGCCCCGTTCCACATCGGTACGCAGAACGTCGATGATGAGATTGCCGTGATGGCCGGACCGCAATTGGTCGTGCCGTCGCTCAATGATCGCTTTGTCCTGAATGCGGCCAATGCGCGCTGGGGCAGTCTTTATGATGCCTTTTACGGGACCGATGCGCTGGACGCGGCGCCCGCCAAGCCGGGCGGCTATGATCCTGTTCGCGGCGCGGCCGTTATCGCCGCAGCCAAGGCTTTTCTGGATCAGGCGGTACCTTTGGCGCAGGGCTCTTGGTCGGACTGGACGGGCGGTGGGGTAACGCTTGCTGACCCGGAAACGGCTATCCTGCGTCGCGGCGACGATATCTTGCTGCGCCACAACGGCCTTGCCATCGAAATTCTTATTGATCGTAACCACCCGATTGGCCGTGATGATCCTGCCGGCATCAAGGATGTTGTGCTGGAAGCCGCGCTGACGACGATTATCGATCTTGAAGATTCGGTTGCCGCCGTCGATGCCGAGGACAAGGTGGCCGCCTATTCCAATTGGCTTGGCCTGATGCGCGGCGACCTGGTCGCGAGCTTCCAAAAGGGCGGCAAGACGATGACCCGCGCGCTCGAGCCAGACCGGGAATGGGGGGAGGACGTCCTCCATGGCCGTAGCCTGTTGTTCGTGCGCAATGTCGGGCATTTGATGACCAATCCGGCTATTCTTTTGCCCGATGGCAGCGAAGCGCCCGAAGGCATTTTGGATGCGCTCTTTACGTCGCTGTGCGCCATGCACGATCTTTTAGGATTGGGCAGCGTGCGCAACAGCCGCACCGGCAGCATCTATATCGTGAAGCCCAAGCAGCATGGGCCAGAAGAATGCGCCTTTACCGATGATCTGTTTGACGCTGTAGAAGACCTGCTGGGTCTTGCGCGCCATACGATCAAAGTTGGCGTGATGGATGAAGAACGCCGGACGTCGGCCAATCTTGCCGCGTGCATTCATGCAGTCAAAGACCGGATCGTCTTTATCAACACCGGCTTTCTCGATCGGACCGGGGATGAGATGCACACCGCCATGCGCGCCGGGCCGATGATCCGCAAGGCCGCGATGAAAGCCTCAAGCTGGATCCAGGCCTATGAGGCCCGCAACGTCCAGATCGGGCTGGCCTGTGGCCTGTCTGGCAAGGCGCAGATCGGCAAAGGCATGTGGGCCGCGCCGGATATGATGCGCGATATGCTCGAGCAGAAGATCGGCCATCCCAAGTCGGGCGCAAATACGGCCTGGGTGCCGTCGCCAACGGCCGCCACGCTCCATGCCATGCACTATCATCAGGTAGATGTCTTTGCCCGGCAGCGCGAATTGGCTGCTGAGCCAACGCCGGGCTTGGCCCCCTTGCTGACCATCCCCGTTGCGGCCCCGGGTCATAACTGGTCGGCCGAAGAGGTGCGGGAAGAGCTAGAAAACAATGCGCAGGGCATTCTTGGCTATGTGGTGCGCTGGATTGATCAGGGCATCGGCTGTTCCAAGGTGCCCGACATCAACGATATTGGCTTAATGGAAGATCGCGCGACATTGCGCATCTCATCCCAGCACATCGCCAATTGGCTTCTGCACGGCGTGTGCACGGCCGATCAGGTAGACGCGGCGTTCTCCAAGATGGCGGCCAAGGTTGATGCCCAGAATGCGGATGATCCGCTGTATGAAAAGCTGACGCCCGGCAGCATTGCCATGCAGGCGGCCCGTGCGCTTGTTTTTGACGGGGTTGCCCAGCCCAGCGGCTATACAGAGCCCTTGCTTCACAAGTTCAGACAGGCAAAAAAGGCCGCGTAACCAATTGAGAGAGGGCGGACAATTTCTATGACCTACACACTTTGGGGGTCCGCCCACTCGCTTTATTCCGGCAAATTGCGATCCTATCTGATCAAGAAGGGACTGCCTTATCAAGAGCGCTTCCCGTCTGATCCAGATTTTGCCGCGCGCATTTTGCCGGTGGTGCGGCATATGGTGATCCCGGTTCTCGAAACGCCGGCGGGCGACATCCTTCAGGACAGCGGCGACATTATCGATTATCTAGAAGCGCGCCACGCGACCCCCATTCTTGATCCCGTCACCCCCGTGCAGAAGGTCATTTCGGCCCTGTTCGATGCGGTCGGGTCGGAATATCTGATGCCGCTCGCCATGCATTATCGCTGGACCTACCGGGCCGATCAGGCGACCTTTTTGGAGGCAGAGTTTGGCCGTGCCGTGGTGGCCGGGCATAGCCGCGCCGAACGGCGCCAGACAGCCGGCGCGGTGATGAACCTGTTTGCCAGCTTCTTGCCCAATCTCGGCGTTTTTCCTGAGACGATCGAGGCGTTGGAAACCAGTTATGCCGATTGGCTTGATGCGCTGGACGAGCATTTTCAGCATCATCCCTATCTGCTGGGCGGCAGGCCGTGCCGAGGAGATTTTGGCATGATGGCCTCGCTTTATGCGCATCTTGGCCGCGATCCCGTGCCGGCGGGCCTGATGAAGTCCAAGGCGCCCAATCTCTACCGCTGGACAGAGCGGATGAATCTCGCCGCGATCCCCGATGGCGAATATCCGGGCTATGGCGAAGATTATGTGGCGGATGATGCGGTTCCGCCCTCGCTTGAAGCAGTATTGGCGCTTGTCTTTCGTGATTGGACGCCAGGCCTGTCCGCCGATGTCGCCTGCTTCAACGATTGGGCTAAGGATCGCGCGGCGGGAGATGTTGTCTGTCTGGATGGCGAACGCCGCGTGCATCCAACCCTTGGTCCTGTGGACTATGCCTTTCATGGCGCGACTATGCGGCGGGGAAGTGCGCCGCACGCCGTGTGGATGGCCGCTGCATCGCAAAAGGCCGCCCGCGGTTTGAGCAACGCTGATGCCCAGCGCTTTGGGGAATTGCTGACACGAACGGACGGGCAGGCCTTTTTTGATCTGGCGCCGCTGCGCGACATGATCCGCAAAGATAATGTCCTCGTCCTTGCCTGATCCCATGCTCACCGTTGCCGCGCTTTATTGTTTTGCGCCCTTTGATGAACCGGAAGCCCTTCAGGCGCCGCTTAAGCAGGCCTGTGTTCAAGCAGGGGTCAAGGGCAGCCTGTTGCTGGCGCGCGAGGGCATTAACGGCACAATTGCGGGCAGCGAACTAGGCATTGCAGCGGTTGTTGATCATATCCGCGCCTTGCCGGGCTGCGCTGCGCTGGACGTTAAATATTCGACCGCCAAAGCATTGCCATTTCAGCGCACAAAGGTGCGGCTGAAGAAAGAGATTGTGACCCTGGGGCGGCCTGAGATTGACCCTGCGCGCGACGTTGGAACCTATGTTGCGCCGGAAGATTGGAATGCGCTGATCTCTGATCCCGAAACGATTCTGATCGATACGCGCAATGATTATGAAGTCGCGATTGGCAGTTTTGTCGGGGCGCTAGACCCTAAAACCAAGCGCTTTGGCGAATTCCCGGATTGGTTTGCCAAAAATCGCGATCGGATTTCGGCCGGTGCCAAGGTTGCCATGTTTTGTACGGGGGGCATCCGGTGCGAGAAGTCGACGGCCTTTCTGCGCGCGGAAGGGATTGAAAACGTATTCCACCTGAAAGGCGGCATCCTCAATTATCTTGAGAAAGTGCCCGAAGCGGAAAGCCTTTGGGAAGGCGATTGCTTTGTCTTTGATGAGCGGGTCAGCCTGCGCCACGGGCTGGAGCAGGGGGACTATGCCATTTGCGACGGCTGCCAATGGCCAGTCCGTAAAAACGAGACCTGTCAGAATTGCGCTTCTTAGGGGCCGCGCGGCGTTAAATCCGCGCTTCGCCCCATTCCAGCCAGGCAAAGGGTCGGGGCGTTTTGGGCATATAGCCTTTGTCGGCCTCGGCGATCTTGAAGCCCGCTTGCTCATAATTGCCGGTGATGGGGCGGGTGAGGTGGCAGTTGCCGCCGATGCGCTTCCACAGGGGTTCAATAAAGCGCTGCGCCCGGGCGACGCCCTTATCGGGGGCCGCGCCATGTTCGAGAAAAAGCACTTTGCCATTGGGGCGCAAGACGCGGCGCATTTCGGCCAGCACCTGTTTTGGGTCATGCACCGAACACAAGGTGAAGGTGACAAGAATAGTGTCAAAGCGGGCCGCTTCAAAAGGCATGGCCTCGCCAATGCCAGCATGGATATCCGCCTCAATGCCCGTCTGCTGCATCATCGCCCGTGTCTGGTCAAGCAGGCCGGGGGAGGGGTCTAGCCCGGTCAATGTGTTGACGCGGCTGCGATCATAAAAGCCCAGATTAATGCCGCCCCCGCAGCCCAATTCCAGAACATCGCCTTCGGCCTTGGGGACGACACGGCTCCGTGCCTTCATAATCTGCGGCTGCGCACAGCAACAGCCGATAATCTTGGGCACCATGTTGCGTTCCCACCAGCCCATCGGCTTTGGGCTATAGGTGCTCGGCGAATTCGCTGAGGACATTGGCATATAACTCCCGCTTGAAGGGCACGATCAGGTCAACAAGTTCGCCTGGTGCGGCCCATCGCCACGCCCGAAATTCTTGATGCTCTGTTTCAATGTTAATGTCTTGATCGGTTCCCAGAAAGTCCATCAAAAACCAGTGCTGGCGCTGGCCGCGATAGCGCCCGCCCCACATTTGCCCCATCAGATCGGGCGGCAGATCATATAGATGTTCCTGCGCCGACCGGGCGATGATGCGGACTAAATCTGCGGCGACGCCCGCTTCTTCCCCCAATTCGCGCAGCGCAGCGGCTTCTGCGTCTTCACCTTCGTCAACCCCGCCTTGCGGCATTTGCCAGGCCTCGCTTGAGTTATCGAGCCTTTGGCCGACAAAGATCAGGCCTTGTGGATTTTTAAGCATAATTCCGGCGCACGGCCGATAGGGAAGATGGGCAAAAGCGTCGGTCATAGGGCAAGCCCGGCAAGCAGGGTCTTCAGGGCGTTAAAGCCGTTGGTAATGTCCTGTTGGGCCGAGGGCACGGCTTTGCGCAGGCAGATGAAGCCGTGGATCGTCCCGCTGGCTTCAAGATAGGTGGTTTGCACCCCGGCCTCGATCAGGCGCGCCGCATAAGCCCGGCCTTGATCGCGTAGCGGATCAAGCCCGGCGGTGATGACAACAGCCGGCGGCATTCCTGCCAGATCATGGTGCAGCGGCGCGATCCGCCAACTGCCATCGCCCGCATAGCTCGACATGAAGAAATCCATCGAGTCTTCGGTCAGCAAATAGCCTTGCTTGAAGGCCTGATAGCTTGGCCAAGGCTCATGTTCGGCAACCGCAGGATAAATCGCATATTGGGCAATGACGGGCTTCGCAGAGGGTTTATCGCGCAGCGCCATCGCTGTTACGACCGTCAGATTGCCGCCGGCGCTGTCTCCCGAGAGGATCAGACCGGTACAGGGGATGTTTTCAGCAATCCAGCGTGTGGCCGCCTCGCAATCCTCGGGCGCGGCAGGGAAGGGGTGTTCCGGCGCAAGACGATAGTCGATGGAGATAACGGGCATATCCAGCTGGCGCGCTGCCTCGGCGCAATAAGGCTCATGCGTCTCCACATCGCCGATCACAAAGCCGCCGCCATGGTAAAAGACCATGACAAGCCCTTCCGCCCGATTTGGGCGATTATCATAAAGCCGGGCTTTGATGGGGCCGGTGGGTCCGGGGATCTCCAGATCGCGCTTCTCAGCAATCGCGCCGACATCGGCATCGGCGACATGGCGCATCGCCATCATCATCGCCCGGGCGTCAGAGGCCGGAATTTCGTGCATTTTGGGGCCGGTCTGGCCGTTTAGATAGGCAAGGAAGGCGGCCACATCAGGGCGCACAAAAGGCTGGGTCATCGTCTCTCCGGTGGGCTGATCTTTCTTCCTGCAATGCTTATCGGGGGTTATCCCCGAGGTCTATGGGCAAAGTCCTGCTGCCTGTTTCAACAGTTTTCCTATTTTGGTTTTAATGAAATGACGGCATAGAGCGCCGGAAAAGCACGATTGCAGGAATTTAGGAATGGCCACAGCCGCAACTCTTTCTCCCCATGCCGTAGAGACATCTGAATCGGTTGTTGTCCGCTTTGCGGGCGACTCAGGCGATGGGATGCAGTTGACCGGCGGGCAGTTTACGCTGTCGGCGGCGCTTGCCGGCAATGATTTTGCGACCTTCCCGGATTTCCCAGCAGAAATTCGCGCCCCGCAAGGCACGCTCTTTGGGGTGTCGGCCTTCCAGATCAATTTTGGCGCGACCGAGGTTGATACGGCGGGCGATGCCCCTGATGTGCTTGTCGCGATGAACCCTGCCGCTTTGAAGACCAATGTCCGCGATCTGAAGCCCGGCGGGCTGATCATTGCCGATAGCGGTGAGTTTACGGCCCGCAATTTGGCCAAGGCGGAATATGAAGCGAATCCGCTGGAAGATGGCTCGCTGGGCAAATGGCAGCTGATTTCCTTTAACATTTCGCAGCTGACGCTCGATGCGGTGAAGCCCTTTGGCCTTGGCAATAAAGAAGCGCTGCGCTGTAAGAATATGTGGACGCTGGGCCTCGCGCTCTGGATGTTTGACCGGGATCGCCAGCCGATCATCGATTGGCTGAATGACAAGTTCTCGAAGAACAAGGTGTTGGCTGATGCCAATATCGCCGCGCTTAATGCCGGGCACAGCTATGGCGAAACGGCGGAAATCGGCCAGCCGGGTACGGTTGCCATCCCGCAGCGCCATGTAAACGCGGCGCCGGCCGAACCGGGCCTTTACCGGACGATCAGCGGCGCCGATGCGGCTGCCTATGGCCTTGTCGCCGGGTGCCAGTTGGCAGGGGTGCCGATGTTCTTTGGCGGCTATCCGATTACGCCGGCTTCCTCAATCCTCCACGCTTTGTCGCGCCTGAAGGAATATGGCGTCACGACGTTTCAGGCCGAAGACGAAATTGCGGCCATCGCATCAGCTATTGGCGCATCCTATGCCGGGCAATTGGGCGTCACCTCATCCTCCGGGCCGGGCATTGCGCTCAAGACGGAAGCGATTGGCTTGGCGATTATGACGGAACTGCCGCTTGTCATCGTCAATTCGCAGCGCGGCGGCCCCTCCACGGGTCTGCCGACCAAGACCGAGCAGTCGGATCTCTATCAGGCGGTTTATGGCCGCAATGGGGATGCGCCGCTGCCGGTAATCGCCGCGCGGTCGCCGTCGGATGTGTTTGATTGTGCGATTGAAGCGGTGCGCCTTGCCACGCAATTTATGACGCCCGTCATTCTACTGACCGATGGCTATATCGCCAACGCGGCTGAACCGTGGAAGGTGCCGGATATGGCGACCTACAAGCCTTTCCCGGTCAGCTTTCTCGACAAAGCGCCGGAAGGCGGGTTCAAGCCCTATGGCCGCGATAACAAGCTGGCACGTCCTTGGGTCAAGCCGGGCACGCCGGGCCTGTTGCACCGCATTGGCGGCATCGAAAAGCAGGTCGATACCGGCCATATCAACTATGCGCCCGCCAACCACCAGGCGATGACGGACCTGCGTAAAGCCAAGGTTGAGGGCATTGCCGACCATATCCCCGATCAGGATATCTGCCTTGGCAATGGCAGCGGCAAGCTCGCCGTGGTCGGCTGGGGATCGACCTTTGGCCCGGTGCATCAGGCCGTCCGCAAGGCGCGCGCCAAGGGGCTGGACGTTAGCCATATCCATATTCGTCATATCTGGCCGATGCCCAAGAATTTGGGCGATCTGCTCAAAAGCTATGACCGGGTGATCGTGCCTGAAATGAACACCGGCCAGTTGAAGACCGTGTTGCGCGACCAGTATTTGGTGGACGCCAAGCCGGTGAACAAAGTCTCTGGCCAGCCGTTCCGTATCGCTGAAATTGAAGCCGCCATTGAGGAGGCCCTCGCATGACTGACATGACCCCCATCAAGACCAGCCCCAAGGATTGGGAAACCGATCAGGAAGTTCGTTGGTGCCCCGGCTGCGGCGATTATGCGATTTTGAAGGCGGTGCAGCGCACCATGCCAGAAATTGGCGCGACGCCGGAAAACACCGTTTTCGTCTCGGGTATCGGCTGCTCGTCGCGCTTCCCTTATTATATGGAAACCTATGGTTTCCACACGATCCACGGCCGCGCGCCGGCGGTGGCGACGGGCGTAAAGCTTGCCAATCCGGATCTGGATGTGTGGATCATCACCGGCGATGGCGATGCGCTATCAATCGGCGGCAACCACACGATGCACCTGCTGCGCCGCAACCTGAACTGCCAGATCATGCTGTTCAACAACGAGATTTATGGCCTGACCAAGGGGCAGTATTCCCCTACCAGCCGCGTGGGCACCAACAGCCCTACTTCGCCGCTGGGTTCGGTCGATCGCCCGGCGTTGCCGTGTGCGTTCGCGCTGGGTGCCGGCGCGCGGTTCATCGCTCGCGGGTTCGATGTATCCAAGGAACTGCCCACCGTGCTCAAGGCGGCCCACGCCCACAAGGGCGCGGCCTTCGTCGAGATCTTCCAGAACTGCAACGTCTTCAACGACGGCGCGTTCGAGGCGGTCACCGGCAAGGCCAACCGCGAGTCCATGCTCATCCCGCTGGTGCACGGCGAACCGATCCGGTTCGGCGCCGAGGGCGAGAAGGGCGTGATGATGGGCAACGA
>JBJTNW010000004.1:0-62405 GCA_046074265.1 Chakrabartia sp. | reverse complement strand
AGCCGGGCAAAGCCCGTCACCACGCTCGTCCCATGTTGGCGGCCAATTTCAAAGAAGCTGTCCTGATCTACCACCGCCTCAATAATCGGGCGGATTTTATAAAGGTGGCGGCTGTCGCGCGGCACCGCTTCGATCAGGCTGGGGTCGCGCCGATCCGGCTTGTCCGTCGGCGGTTTGCGACTTGGCAGGTCATGGACAGAGGAGGGAAGGTAAGAGAGGAAGCGCCGCGCCTTGGCAAAGGCATCGGCTTCGCTTTCGGCTTCATCATCAATCGCGCCGTTCTTGGCATGGATCGCAGAGCCGCCCAATTCTTCCTTGGTCCGGTTTTCTCCGACTGCGGCAACCACAGGCGGACCGGCGACAAACATCTGCGACAGGCCTTTCACCAGCACCGAATAATGCGCCATCACCTGCCGGCCCGCGCCAAGGCCCGCTACCGGGCCAAGGCCAAGGGCGACAACGGGCACGGTGGAGAGATTATCCACCATCAGTTCCCAGCCCGGCACTTCGGGGACATAAGTATAGCCTGTTGTCTCCAGCGTCTTAACGGAGCCACCGCCGCCCGTGCCTTCGATCAGCCGGACCAAGGGCAGGCGATATTCATTGGCCAGCTTTTCAGACTGGATCAGCTTGCCGTGGAGCGAGGCATCTGCCGCGCCGCCGCGCACCGTGAAGTCATCGGCCTGCACAACAATTGGCCGCCCTTCAATCCGGGCGCGGCCGAACAAGATATTGGCGGGCAGAAAGCCGGTGAGATTGCCCTTGGCGTCATATTGGCCGACGCCGCCCAATTTCCCGACCTCGCGGAACGAGCCTTTGTCCACCAGCGCGGCAATCCGTTCGCGGACATTGAGCTTGCCGCCCTCTTTCTGGCGCTTGAGCTTTTCTGGCCCGCCCATCCCTTCGGCCAGTTTTTGCCGCCGCTTCAGTTCTTCGACTTCTTTTTCCCAGCTCATCGCACCCTCTTTCGTTGGGGGCCATCGTCAACGCACTTGCCGTAAACGTCAAGCGCGTGCGATGAAGGCCGAATGGGGAAGATGATGATTGCGCTGGTCGCGCTGGGGGCGGCCGTTATCGGCCTGGGTGTGGCAAGCCGCTGGAGTCAGCTTGGCTTGCTGAACAGCATCGACACGCTGATGTCCTTTTCATCGCCGACGCAGCAGGTGGCGCGCGATGTGGCTTATGGGCCGTTGCCGCGCCAAAAGCTGGATATCTGGGCCCCGACCGCCAAGGCAACAAAGCCCCGCGATGTCGTGATCTTCTTTTACGGCGGCAGTTGGAACAGCGGGGAGCGGGCGCTTTATGCCTTTGCCGGCCGGGCGCTGGCAGAGCGGGGCTATGTGGTTGTCATCCCCGATTATCGGCTTGTCCCCGATGTCCGCTTCCCCGGCTTTGTCGAGGATGGCGCGGCGGCCGTGGCCTGGGTGCACGCCCATGCGGCGCAATTTGGCGGCAACCCGGCGCGTATCCATCTGACTGGCCATTCTGCCGGCGCGCACATCGCTGCGCTGTTGAGCCTTGATCCCGAATGGCTGGCCAAAGCGGGTGCGCCCAAGGACAGCATCAAAAGCTTTGCCGGGCTGGCCGGGCCTTATGATTTTGTGCCCTTTACG
Organism: Chakrabartia sp.; assembly: GCA_046074265.1. Classification (GTDB taxonomy): domain Bacteria; phylum Pseudomonadota; class Alphaproteobacteria; order Sphingomonadales; family Sphingomonadaceae; genus Aquisediminimonas. Next base: position 60,792 of record JBJTNW010000004.1, on the reverse strand, counting down.
TCAGACGCGTCCAAAGCGGCCTTTGGCCATCTGCCGGACCCGACGCCGACCCAGCCGATCAGCTATGTCCGCGCGGATGCCCCGCCGATGTTGCTGGCGACCGGCACGATTGATGAAACGGTCAAGCCCCGCAACAGCCGTGTTCTTGCCGAAGCGCTGCGCAAAAAGGGCGCCAAGGCCGCAACGCTCCTTTATCCCAAGCTGGGCCATAGCGGGATCATCATGGCATTTGCGCGGCCTTTCCGCGGCCTGGCGCCGGTGATTGATGACCTCAGCACTTTTTTTGATGGGGTTCGCTGATTGAAGCCCTTATAGGGCGGGCATGACCAAGATGCACGTTGCCGCCCTTCAGCAGTCCTTTTCGGACGATATCACCACCAATATCGACCGCGTCGAGGCCTTGGTGCGCGAGGCCGCCGCGCGAGGCGCGAAGGTGATCCTGCCGTCTGAACTCTTTGAAGGCCATTATTTCTGCAAGGTGCAGAATGAAGGCTTTTTTGAACGCGCCCAGCCGGTGGAAAGCCACAAGGCGGTGGTGGCGATGCGCAAACTGGCGAAGGAATTGGGCGTCTATATTCCCACCAGCTTTTTTGAGCGGGACGGTCAGCATTATTATAACAGCCTCGCGATGATTGATGATGCGGGCGAGCTGACGGGCGTTTATCGCAAGAGCCATATCCCCGACGGCCCCGGCTATAGCGAGAAATTCTATTTCCGCCCCGGCAATACTGGCTTTCGCGTCTGGTCGACGCGCTATGGGACGATTGGCATCGGCATTTGCTGGGACCAATGGTATCCGGAAACCGCGCGCGCGATGATGCTGATGGGGGCGGACATCCTCTTCTTCCCCACCGCGATCGGGGATGAGCCGGAAGCAGAAGATCTGGACACGTCACGGCTCTGGCGGCGCGCGATGATCGGCCATGCCGTGTCCAACGTTGTCCCCGTTGTCGCCGCCAACCGCGTCGGCGTGGAAGGCGAAATGAGCTTTTACGGCCATAGCTTCATCACCGATGAGCGGGGCGATTTTGTCGCTGAATTTGGCGATGGGGTGGAAGGCGTTCTGGATGCCGTGTTCGATCTGGAACGCGTCCGCAAGCACCGCGCGACCTTTGGCTTCTTCAGAGATCGCCGTCCGCAGCTTTACGGACGGATTGTCGAAGACATCTGATGTGGGAAATATGCAGCCTTTATTAAACGTTTTGCTGCATCACCCCTTACGACATTTGGCGATTTGCCTCCGTGGCAGCTTATTGCCCGCGCGCCCCGGGAACAATCGTCCCGCGCCTTGGACTGGTGGATCAGCGACCCGCCCGCTAGTTCATCACAATCTGGCGCGGATCGGTGACCGCGACATGGACCTGATAATAATATTTCCCCGTAGGTCGGCCCTTGTCGGTCAGATCAATCCGCACGCGCCGCGCAATGCCTTGCACCGCGATTCGTTTGCCCTTCAGGCGAACCGCCACCGATTCAAGGTCGCTGGTGCCGATGAGCTCCTGGGCAATATCGGGCGTCAGGATGACGGACAGGCAGTTGCGTTCCCGATAATCTTCTTCGGAGTTAAGGTAATAGCGGCCCTGCTGTTCGCCCACGCTGGCAATTGTCAGGTCAAATTCTCCGGCAATCCCGGCTTTGGGGGCTACGGTGTCGGCAAAGGTCACCGCTTCAATCGGGGTCAGGCAGCCGCGTGCGCAAGGCCTGCGCGCGGCCGGCGGCGTCAGCGTGCGGGGCTTTGCAGCAGGGGCCGGGGCGGGCGCCGGCGCCGTCTCCGATGCTTTGCGTGCAGGTGGCGGGTCATTGGCGGCCACATCATCGGACGGGCTGGGCAAGGAGAGTATAAGGGGTGGCCGCGCGCTGCCCTGACGGGCTGTCTGAGGCGGCAATGCAGGGCTCAACGTCGCAAGAGCCCAGACAATGGAAAACATTACGCAACACTCCTTTGGATAAAGGCGTCGTAATGATGACGCTAAGATACAAAGAGTGCAAACATTTCCTGCTCGAAATCTTCGGAAAAGGGGGATGTTCGCGCGAAGGGCCGGGTTGGCGACTGTGGTTGCGGCGCTGGTCTTGTCGCCTTGGCCTGCTTATGGACGGGCGATGCAACAGATTTACGCAATAGCGCTTGGGTCCAATATGCGACATGGCCGTTTCGGGCGGCCGGAAGCGGTGTTGGCGCTGGCATTGCGGCAGTTGGACGCAGGGGCGACCCGCGTGCTGGTCAGATCGCCCGTGCGTCGCTCTGCGCCGCTAGGCCCGTCCCTCAGGACATATGCCAATGCGGCCGCACTGCTTGAAACCGATTTAATGCCTGAGGATCTGCTCGATCACCTCAAGCAGATGGAGCGCGATTTTGGTCGTCGGCCCGGCGGGCAGGCGTGGCGCGCCCGTCCACTTGATCTCGACATCCTCTTATGGTCGGGCGGGCCTTATGCATCGAAGCACCTGTGTATCCCGCACCGCTTTATGGCGGTGCGTGATTTTGTGCTGACCCCGCTATGTGACATCGCGCCTGACTGGCGCGACCCGCTTAGCGGATTAACTGCCAGACATTTAAAGGCCCGCCTTGACCAGAAGCGTCCCGCCGCATAGGGGACGCTCCCAAGGTCGGGCCGTTAGCTCAGTCGGTAGAGCAACTGACTTTTAATCAGTAGGTCGCTGGTTCGAATCCAGCACGGCTCACCACCTTGCTTCCGACAATCAAGCTCAGGCCGGCTGCTTTGGACGGCGACCCCGCTTTTGATTCGGCGCCTTGCCCAAGCCCATTTGGACCGCGAGTTCCTGGCGTCGTGCTGCATAATTGGGCGCAACCAGCGGATAATCGTCGTCGAGGCCCCAGCGCGCCTTATATTCGGCCGGAGTCATGCCATGTTCGGCGGTCAGGTGGCGCTTGAGCAGCTTCATGGATGCGCCGCATTCCAAGCAAGTCACGGCATCTTTCTTAATCGAGCTGCGAATAGGAACAGCCGGCTCAGGCCGCTCTGCTTCGACGACGTCTGCCGTCGTAACGCCCTGTAAAGCCTCGAAGACAGACCGGATTAAAGCCGGCAAGTCATTTGTGGCGACTGAATTGTTGCTAACATGTGCCGAAACGATGTCCGCTGTTAACGTGACAATAGCCTCTTTTTCCACAAAAAGTTCCTTTTAAAATAAAAGTCGGCGAGTATTTAGCTGAGCAACTATGAGCAGCAAATAAAAACTTTATTTCATTTCTGAAATATTTCAGTTGAGCGGACGTGGAATCTCTAATTTCAGCCTGTGCAATACGACATAAAAAAAGCTCATATTTTTCATAATCATACCAAAAATTATGAGCGTGTTGTGAGAATCGTAATCTTATCAGTCGTTTAACATTGAAGAATCCGCGTGACTGAAATCTTTGCTTCAGCTAGGAGGTTGTACTTGAGCACTTCCTTGCGTTTTAAGGTGTTCTTCGTCTGTTGGTCCCGCAAGTCTTACACGAGTTGCGCAGTGATCCTAAGAGAGCAGGCGGTGTGTAGCAGCATGAATGTCTGACGGAACTCTGCGTGCAGAGGGATGTTGAGATGCTGTCCGTCGATAGATCATTGATTGTGCTGGGGAGCCAGTCGGGATCATTGACCGCGCACAGGGCTGCAACATTGCGATGTTTTGTGCGGCGTAAAACAGGAACCAACGGATTATCGAGAAAGACGAGACGATGGAACAAACAGAACAACCGCTCCTTCGCTTTGCCGTGGACGTCGTCACCGCCCATGTCGGGAACAATCCCGTTGCTGTGGGGGATGTCCCTGCTTTTCTGCGCGATGTCTATTCCGCGCTTCAGGAATTATCGGGTGAAAAGCCCGTTGAAGGCCCGCGTGCCGAACCGGCCGTGCCGATCAAGGCGTCGGTCAAGCGCGACTATATTGTTTGCCTTGAAGACGGCAAGAAACTGCGGATGCTGAAGCGGTATCTGAAGACCCAATATGGCATGACGCCCGAACAATATCGCGCCAAATGGGGCTTGCCCGCAGATTACCCGATGAACGCGCCGGCCTTGGCCGAACAGCGCAGCTCGGCCGCGCGCGAAATTGGTCTTGGTCGCAAGGCCAAGGCGGCACGTCGCCGCTAATTGGGGATGCCGCAGCGGCCAAAAACTATCACAATGTGAAATTGCCGACTTTGCAGGCGCGGCGGGGATGATTAGGGAACGGGCAGTTCATTGCTTTTCAACCCGCCGACGCCGAGGCCAAGATGACCCATCAATTTGACAAGTCCAAACTTCCCAGCCGCCATGTTTCGGTAGGGCCGGAGCGCGCGCCGCATCGCAGCTATTATTATGCGATGGGGTTGACCGAAGAGCAGATCGCCCGCCCCTTTGTTGGCGTTGTTTCAGCCGGCAATGATTCTGCCCCGTGCAATACCGCGCTTGACCATCAGGCCGATGTCGCCCGCCGTGGCGTTGATGAAGCCGGCGGCCTTTCGCGCCGCTTCAATACCATCACCGTAACCGATGGGATCGCGATGGGCCATCAGGGGATGAAATCCTCGCTGGTCAGCCGCGAAGTCATCGCCGATTCGGTTGAGCTGTCCGTGCGTGGCCATTGCTATGATGCGCTGGTGGGCTTTGCAGGCTGCGACAAATCGCTGCCCGGCATGATGATGGCCATGCTGCGCCTCAATGTGCCGTCCATCTTTGTCTATGGCGGCTCCATCCTGCCGGGCCGCTACCAGGACCGCGATGTGACGGTTGTCGACGTGTTTGAAGTTGTCGGCAAATATGCGGCAGGGGCCTGCCCCTTGTCGGAAGTTCATGCGCTCGAAAAGGCGGCCTGCCCGGGCCATGGCGCGTGCGGCGGGCAGTATACGGCGAACACCATGGCATGCGTGGCGGAAGCCATTGGCCTGTCGCTGCCCAATTCCAACATGGCGCCCGCGCCCTACACAACGCGCGACCAGATCGCCCATGCGGCGGGCACCCAGGTGATGGAGCTTCTGGCGCGCAACATCCGCCCGCGCGATATCTGTACGCGCGAAGCCTTTGTAAACGCGGCGCGGGTTGTTGCGGCAACCGGCGGTTCCACCAATGGCGCGCTGCATCTGCCCGCCATGGCGCATGAAGCGGGGATTGAATTTGACCTGTTTGACGTCGCCGAAATCTTCAAGTCGACGCCCTATATGGCGGACCTGAAGCCCGGCGGGAATTATGTCGCCAAGGATATGTACGAAGCGGGCGGCGTCTATATGCTGATGAAGTCGCTGCTGTCGGAAGGCCTGCTTCATGGCGAGTGCCTGACGGTCACCGGCAAGACGCTGGGCGAGAATATCGACGAGATCACCTGGAACCCGGATCAGAAGGTGATTTACCCGGCGACCAAGCCGTTGTCGCCAACGGGCGGCGTGGTTGGCCTGCGCGGCTCGCTGGCGCCAAATGGCGCAATTGTGAAGGTTGCCGGGATGGCGCGGCTTCAGTTCAAAGGCCCGGCGATCGTCTTTGATTGCGAAGAAGATGCTTTTGCCGCTGTTGAAGCCCGTCAGATCCAGGACGGGCAGGTCGTCGTGATCCGTTATGAAGGGCCCAAAGGCGGCCCCGGCATGCGCGAAATGCTGTCCACCACGGCCGCGCTTTATGGCCTTGGCATGGGTGAAAAGGTGGCGCTTATCACCGATGGCCGCTTCTCGGGCGCGACGCGCGGCTTCTGCATTGGCCATGTCGGACCAGAAGCCGCCGAATGCGGCCCGATCGCGCTGGTTGAAAATGGCGACATGATCGAGATTGATGCCGAAAAAGGCACGATCGATCTGCTGGTTGACCCCGCAATCCTCGAAGAGCGCAAAAAGGCATGGACGCCGCGCGTGTCCGATTATGGGTCAGGTGCCTTGTGGCGCTATGCCCAGAATGTCGGCCCGGCTTATAAGGGTGCGGTCACGCACCCGGGAGCCGCTGCCGAACGCCATGTCTACGCGGATATTTAACGCTGGTCTGATCATCTTCATGGTCGCGGGCTGTGATAAGGCTCCGGCGGGTGATGCCATCCCGCCGGGGGCACCCCGCATTGCCTGCGCGGTCAGCGGGGCTCCAATGGCCAAGCTGTGCGGCCTTGAGCGACAGGCGACGCCTGCGGGCCCCGTTTTGGTGCTGCGTCATCCCGATGGCGGCTTTCGGCGCCTCCAGATCGTCACCGATGGGCGCGGTGTTATTGCGGCCGATGGCGCGCAGCCCGCAAAGGTCAGGCTTCGCGGCGCGGACGAGATTGAAGTGCAGATTGAAGGCGATATTTATCGTCTGCCTGCCAAGGCGAAAACCCCAACCCCTGCGTAAAGCCTTTCCTGCGCCCCGCTTTCTCGCCTAGAGACAAGCGATGATGCCGCCATTGACCGGACCTGTCCTGACTGCTGCCGAAATGCGTGCCGCTGAAGCTGCCGCCATCGCGCAGGGCGCTTCTGTTAATCAGTTGATGGATCGGGCCGGATCGGCGCTGGCCGAGGCTGTCTGGCGCTTTGGCGGCGGCCAGCCCGTCCTTATTTTATGCGGGCCAGGCAATAATGGCGGCGATGGCTATCGTGCGGCGCAGCGGCTTAAGGCGCGTGGGCTAGACGTTCGCGTGGCCGCTCCTGCGCCACCCGCCACCGATGTCGCCAAGCGTGCAGCGCTTACATGGGGAGGTGCTGTTGCGCCTTTTGCGAGCGCTGCCGCCGCGCCCGTGCTGCTTGATTGCTTGTTTGGCACCGGCTTGTCTCGACCGCTTGAGGCAGAGGTGAAGGCCGTTTTGCAGCGCCTGCGGGCAGAAGCGCGCTTTGTGATTGCCGCTGATTTGCCCAGCGGGGTCGGATCAGATGATGGCAGCGACCTTGGCGCCATTCCGGCAGACCTGACGCTGGCCCTTGGCGCCTTGAAGCCGGCCCATGTGCTGCAACCGGCCGCGGCGCTGTGTGGCCATGTGCGCTGTGCGGATATCGGCGTTTCGGCGCAAAGCGGGGCCCGTGTCATTGTGCGGCCGCAGCTGCCGTTTCCCAACGCCGCCGATCATAAATATCGCCGGGGGCTGGTGACGGTGATTGCGGGCGAGATGGCCGGAGCCGCGGGGCTGTGCGCCTCGGCTGTGGCCCGCAGCGGGGCAGGCTATGTCGTGCTGGCGGGCGATGGCCCCTATCCGGGTCTGCCGCTGGCCATCGTGCCGCGCACCGTTGAGGCCGCCTTGGCGGAGGGCCGCATGAAGGCGCTTGTCATCGGCCCGGGCCTCGGTCGATCCACGGCCGCCCGAGATCTTGTGGCGCGGGTGCTGGCGCTGCCCGTGCCGCTGGTGCTGGATGCGGATGCCCTGCACCTGTTGACGCCGGAGGATCTTTTGGGCCGAGCTGCCCCCACATTGCTGACGCCGCATGAAGGCGAATTTGCAGCGCTTTTTGGCGCGCTTCCCGGCAGCAAGCTGGATCGTGCTCGGGTAGCGGCGGCGGCTTGTGGCGCGGTTGTGCTGCTGAAGGGCGCAGATAGCGTCATCGCCGCGCCCGACGGGCAGGCGCGCTTATCTGCCGGGGCTTCCCCTTGGTTGGCGACGGCGGGGACGGGGGATGTCCTGGCCGGGGTCGCTGCGGCGATGCTGGCGCGCGGGTTAGGGGCGCTGGACGCCGCTGAAGCGGCCGTCTGGCTACATGGCCGTGCTGCGGCGTTGGCCGGGCCGGGGCTTATCGCCGATGATTTGCTGGCTGCCCTGCCGGCGGCGTTGGTCGCGGCGCGATGAGCGGTTCAACCATCCTGCGTCTCGCCGCCCGCGGCGATGGCGTGACGGCGGACGGCCGATACATCGCCTTGGCCGCGCCCGGCGATCTGGTGGCGGCAGACAATAGCATTACGCCCGGGCCGCATCATATTGCACCCGCCTGCCGCCATTTCCCGGAATGCGGGGGGTGCCAGTTGCAGCATGTGGATGATGCCGCCCTTGCCCCCTTTCTGGTGGACCGGATTGAAAGCGCATTGGCTGCCCAGGGCATCAGCGGCATCCCCATCCGCCCGCCGCATATGTCGCCGGCGCACAGCCGCCGTCGCGCGGCTTTGCGCGCAGAGCGGCGGGGCAAGCAGATCCTGCTTGGCTTTAACGCGGCCAAAAGCAACCGCCTGATTGATCTTGGCCAATGCCCGGTACTGCACCCGGCGCTGGAGGCGCTGCTCAAGCCGCTGCGTGGGCTGTTGCTGACGCTGATCCCGGATCGGCGCGGTGCCCAATTGCGCCTGACCTTGACCGATCAGGGGGTTGACCTGCTGATCGCGGGGGTGACGGCAGAAGGGCTGGTGGCGGCCGAGGCGCTGACGGACTTTGCCGCGACCCACAAGCTTGCGCGCTTGTCCTTGGATGAAGGCTTCGGCCCGGCGGCACGCTGGGAACCAGAGCCGGTGACGATCACGCTGGGCAATATCCCCGTTGCCCTGCCCGAAGGGGCGTTTTTGCAGGCCACGGCCGATGGCGAGGCAGCGCTGGTGCACGCCGTTCGCGAGGCCATCCAAGGCGCGACCAAGGTTGCCGATCTCTTTGCCGGGCTGGGTACATTTGCGCTGGCGCTTGATGGGCAGATATTGGCGGCCGAGGGCGCGCGCGATGCCTTGCTTGCCTTGCAGATCGCGGCAAACCGGGCTGGTCGACCCATCCAGATTGCCCATCGGGATTTGTTTCGTCGCCCGTTTTTGGGCAGCGAGCTTGCCGGCTTTGAGGCTGTTGTGCTGGATCCGCCCCGGGCGGGTGCCAAGGAACAGGTGGCAGAGCTGGCGATTTCGGGTGTACCGCGCCTCGCTTATGTCAGCTGCAACCCGGCCACTTTTGCTCGGGATGCCGCAACGCTGATGTCAGGCGGATATCGGTTGGATTGGGTTCAGCCGGTCGGCCAGTTCCGCTGGTCTACCCATGTGGAACTGGCCGCCGCTTTTACGCGATAGGATCAGGCCGCAAAGGCCGCCATCACCGTGTGGACCACAAGCGCCATCAGCACGAGGCTCGACAGAGCAAAGATCAGGAAGCGGACCATCACCTTATTGACCGTGGCTTGCACCAGCGAGTGCACAATCCGCAGGCCTACATAGGCCCAAGCAAGCGTGGCGTTGAGACCATTGCCCTGGCCCATGACCGCCAGCGCCAGCGCGACTGCGTAGAACACCGTCGGCGCTTCGTGGAGATGGTTGTAATTCTGCGCCTTCCATTGGACCTGCGCGGGCAGAAGCTGGTCAAGCGTTTGGCCACCCTGCTTCACCAACTCATCCGGGTTGAGCTTGGCGGCGTTCATCGCCGGAATGCGGGTGGCGTACATCCACAGCCACATCACCATCGTCCAGGCGGCCAGAACCGCCAACGGCTTCATAATTTCAGACGTCATATCCATGGGTTTCCCCTCCCAGTTAAAATCGGGTCAGATTGCCAGTGTCACGCGAACAGCGTTGATGGCCAGCGCCGTCAGGCACAAGGTCGACAGCAAAAACAGCATGAAGCGCACCGGAATGGTGTTCACAAGCGACTGCCACAGGCTGTGCAGGATGCGCAGACCCGTATAGCCCCAAGCGATCTGGGCATTCAGGCCATTGCCTGCACCAGCTATGGCGAGGATGGCCACCGCGGCATAAAACAGCGTCGGCTGTTCCACCAGATGGGTAAAGTTATGCGACTTCCAGTTGACGGAGGGCGGCAGCACGCCTTCCAGATCAACCCCGCGGCCGCCCGGCGGTGCTGTTTTCAAGTCGGTTCCAAGCTTTGCCATCGCGGGCAGGCGGGTGCCTGCCATCCAGAAAACCATGATGACAGACCAGAGCACCAGCACAGCGGCGGGCGCCAAAATTTGTGATCCCATTTTCCCCTCCATTATCTTTTAGACGTGGGAGGATAAGGCTGCCCGCCTTCCGACTCGCGGTCAAGCAAAAGCGAGGACGGCGCCCTCAATAGAAAAAGCCCCGGCCTTTCGACCGGGGCTCTTTCTCCATGCTCGGCAAGGGCCTTAGGCGAACAGCTTTGCCCAGGCGCGCTTGTCGCGCGTTTTCCAATGGCCGCGATGATAGGCGTCCGAGGCGAGCAGCGGCATGACCGAGCCTGCTTCGGCAAAGACCATCTGTTCGATGCCGGTGTTGACCTTGCCCCAGCTCGCCGCTTCTTGCAGCGTCGAGGAAGAACAGGCCCCATCGCGGACGTCCGCAACCGTGATCTGCACGGCATATTTGTGGACGGCAACGTCATCATGGCCAAGGATTTCGGCACAGACGACGGTATCCTGAATGAAGTTCTTCGGCACGCCGCCGCCAATCATCAGGAGGCCGCTTTCACCCGCCTTGATCTTGATGTCGGTCAGTTCGCGGAAGTCCGCGACCGCATCGATCATCAGATAGGGCTTGCCTTCCTTCATCCGGTCCACCTGATGCTTGACGAGGCCAAAGCCCGCCGAGCTATCGACAAAAGCGGGGCAGAAGATTGGCACGTCATGCTCATAAGCGAGTTTGACGAGGCTGTTTTCCTTCTTGCCATGTTCCGACAGATATTTGCCCATTTCGCGAATGAAGGCGCGGCTCGAATAGGCCTTGGGCTCCAGCTCATTGGCGATTTTATTGATCGTGAAGTCGCAATCTTGAAGCTGCTCTTCGTCGATATAGGTATCGTAGATGCGGTCGATATAAAGCGAGCGCAGCGTGTCATCATCGGGGATTTCAAGCGCTTGGTAATGCTTGTGGCCCAGCCCTTCAAAGAAATCCATGTCGACAATCGTGGCGCCCGTGGCGACCACGGCATCGACCATGTTGTTGCGGATTAGCTCTGCATAAAGATCCATGCAGCCGCCCGCCGAGGTGGAGCCGGCGATGACGAGAAAGATCGTGCAATCCTTATCGGCAAGCATCTGGTTGTAGATGCCGGTCGCGCGCGCAAGGTCGCGGCTCGTAAAGCTCATCTTGCCCATCTGGTCGATGATCGGGCGGGCATCGAAGCTCTTGATGTCGATATGTTCCACCGTGGTGGACAGCAGTTCCGCCTTGCGCTGGGCGTTGATCTGGTCGGTCATTTAAAACTCCATTCAAACGCCCCACCCGCCAAGCGGATGGGGTTGGGGAGGGTGTTCAGGTAATGATGCGGCGGCGTTACAGCTTAACGACGTTTGTCGAAAGCAGGTTCTCGCAGTCCTCGACATAAAGCGAGGCCATTGGCTCATCGGTCACTTCATGGGTCGCGCCATTGGTAAAGCCGTTAAAGCCGGTGCGCATCGCACAGCCATAGGCGCCGAGCATCCCGATCTCGATATAATCACCGGCCTGCACATCGGCGGGCAGCAGGAACGGGCCCGCCATGTGATCCATATCGTCGCAGGTCGGACCATAAAAGCTGAACGGCATATCGCGCGCGTCCGAGGCTTCTTCGCGCAGCAGCGCAACCGGGAAGCGCCAGCCGACATGGGCGGCATCAAACAGCGCGCCATAAGCGCCATCGTTGATGTAAAGTTCATCGCCCCGGCGCTTTTCGACGCGGACGATGAGCGACGAATATTCGGCGCACAAGGCCCGGCCCGGCTCGCACCAGAGTTCTGACGAATAGCTGACCGGCAGGTCTTCATAGGCCCGCTTGATCGCGTCGAAATAAGCGGTGAGCGCCGGGGGCTCCATGCCGGGATAGACGCTTGGGAAGCCGCCGCCGACATCAACGACATCGACCGTCACGCCCGAGCCGACGATGGCGGCGCGCACGCGCTCCATCGCTTCGGTATAGGCCGAGGGCGTCATCGCTTGGCTGCCGACATGGAAGCAGATGCCCAGCGCATCGGCAACCTGACGGGTGTCGATCAGCAGTTGCTTGATATCGGCCGGGTCAGCCCCGAATTTGGAGGCGAGGCTGAGCTTGGAATGGTCTGACGAGACGCGAATGCGCACGCACAGCGTCAGACCGGTTGCCCCTTCGGTAGCCCGCACGATCTTGTCGAGCTCTTCAGCGGAATCGAGCGAAAAGATGCGCACGCCATGTTCAAAATAGGCTTCGCGGATTGCTTCTTCGGCCTTCACCGGGTGCATGAAGCACAAGGTCGCTTCAGGCGCGTTTTCACGCACCAGACGGACCTCGGTCAGGGAGGCGACGTCAAAATGGGTGATCCCGCTGTCCCAAAGCTGCGTGATGAGCGCGGGCGACGGGTTGGCCTTGACCGCATAGAGCGACTTGCCCGGAAACTTCTCTGCAAAGAAGCGGGCGGCACGCTGAGCGGCATGCGGACGGATGAGCGTGACCGGCTGAACCGGTCGAAGGGCAGTAGCTAGCCCCAGCGCGCTATGGTGCTTAGACAACTCAAGGGACCTCCAAAAGGTAGTTCAAGAACGACAAAGGCTGCCTTGCGGTTATTGGAAGTCCCCATGGGGCAGCGGAGGGCGCATATATGAAGCGCGTGCCCCCGTGTAAAGCATAAGAAACGCGAAAAATTTGCGCGCGAAAATAAGGCTCGAAAAGGCCGGAAATGCTAGGCTTTTTGAAGGGTTGGCGGAAGGCGTTTGCGCGGTCTGATGTGCGCACTGGGGGGCAGCAACAAAACGAATCGATTGTCAGTTCGCTTGTCTGGCAAAACTGGTGTCTGGCCCAAGGGCCATTCCTCGCTTAAAGACCGGCCTATGTCTGATGCCATTCTGTCACTTGCCGTCCTTGCCTCTGCCGCGTTGATTTGGGGCGGCGTGCGTCTCATTCGCGGGGCCAATGAAGTCCGCAAGGGCCGGTTGATGATTGTTGCCGCGCTTGTGCTCTTCGCCAATGTTTTGATCATCGCCTGGCCGGGATAACGACCGCTTTACCGGAACATCGGGAACAAGCGTTGAAGGGCGCCGTTGCTCCTGTCTCGCTCGCCAGATGGCGGGTCTCGACAAAGGAGTAGGACGATGCGCACCCTTGCAAAGACTGGGCTTATCATGTTCGCGGCGTCAACGCTGGGCGCCTGTGCCGAATATCGCGATAATGACACCTTGCGCTCCGCCGGCCGTGCGGCCGCCATCGGTGCAGCGGGGGGCGCCGCAGTCGGCGCGGTTGTCGGCGGGGTAAACCCGGTTGAAGGCGCAGTGGCCGGCGGTCTGGCAGGCGGCGCGATTGGCGCGGTCACGGCCAAGGACCGCAAATGGCTCCGCGATGATCAGGGCTATTGCTATTATGTCAACAGCGACGGCCAGCGGGTCTATGACCGCTCAAAAAGCTGCTGACAGGCGTTAGGCCGCAGTCCCGCCGACGGTCAGGCCTTCGACCAGCAAGGTCGGCTGGCCGACCCCGGCGGGCACGCTTTGGCCGCCTTTGCCGCAAATGCCAACGCCTTCATCCAGCGCCATGTCATTGCCGATGCCCGTGACCTTGGTCAAAACCGTGGGGCCATCGCCGATCAAGGTCGCCCCCTTCACCGGAGCGCCGATCTTGCCGTCTTTGACGAGATAGGCTTCGGTACAGCTGAACACGAACTTGCCCGACACAATATCCACCTGACCACCGCCAAAGCTCTTGGCAAAAATGCCATTCTTCACGCGTGACAGAAGTTCGGCCGGGTCATCTTGGCCGTCCTTCATATAGGTATTGGTCATGCGCGGCATGGGGGCATGGGCATAGGATTCGCGCCGGCCATTGCCCGTCGGTTCCACGCCCATCAGCCGGGCGTTGAGCCTGTCTTGCATATAGGCTTTGAGGATGCCGTCTTCGATCAGCACGGTTTCGCCGGTGGGCGTGCCTTCATCGTCGATGGAGAGCGAGCCGCGGCGCGCTTCCAGCGCACCATTGTCGACCACGGTCACGCCGGGGGCCGCAACCCGCTCGCCGATCCGGCCGGAAAAGACGCTGGTTCCCTTGCGGTTAAAGTCCCCCTCCAGCCCGTGGCCAACCGCCTCGTGTAGCAGCACACCGGGCCAGCCAGGGCCAACCAGCACCGTCATCTCGCCCGCAGGCGCATCGACGCTTTCAAGGTTGACGAGCGCCTGACGCAGCGCCTCATCAATCGCGCGGTTCCAAGTTTTGGGATCAAACAGATGATCATAAAGATAGCGACCGCCCAAGCCGAAAAACCCGCTTTCACGGCGGCCATTCTCTTCGGCGACAATGCTGACATTCAGGCGGACCAGCGGGCGTACATCGGTGGCGACAAAGCCATCCGCGCGAACGATTTCCACAACGCCCCAACTGGCCGATAAGCCCACCGTCACCTGCGCGACGCGGGGGTCGCGCGCGCGGGCCGCGGCATCAATCTGCTGGCACAGAGCTACCTTGTCGGCAAAGGGAATAAGGCCCATCGGGTCGCCATCGGTGTAGAGATGACGGTTGTTCTGCCGGGGTGCGGCCGACATGGCGGACTTAGTAGGATCAAGCAGGGTCAGGGTTTCGCCCGCCCGGCGGATCGCTGCGGCGCTGATTTCATTGGCATGGGCAAAGCCCGTCATCTCGCCTGAAACCCCGCGCAGGCCAAAGCCGGCATCGGTTGAATAATCCGCCGTCTTCAGGCGGCCATCGTCAAAGCCAAAGGCCTCTGACGCGCGATATTGAAGGTAAAGCTCTCCATCGTCGCACCCGCGCAGCAAATCTGCCGCCAGCCTTTGGGCCGTTTCCGGATCAAGCTGATTATCGCGATAGAGGAAGCGGCGCGGGTCTGTCGTGAAGGTCATAAATCACGATATAGGAAGGACTTTGGCGCCTGAACAGTGCGAATGGCGGGTTATTCGCTATCCGCGGGGCCGCCCTTCAGGACAAAGCGCTTGTCGCAATATCCGCATTCGACAAAGCCCTTTTCATCAATCTCCAGCCAAACGCGCGGATGGCCGAGGGCAGCGCCACCCGGAATATCGGTTGCGCCATCGCAAGAGACGCGGTGGCTGGTGACGCGGACGGTTTCAGGAGCCTTGATCATGGGCTCGCAGATAGCAATGGCGCGCCCGCTTCTCAAGGGGCTTCGCAGCCCAACCAAAGCAGGGGCAAGACGGGTCTTTCGTGCAGCCGTCCAAGCGGCTAAAGCCCTTTTATGACCGAAGCAGCCATTGTCATCGATAACGTCCAGAAAACCTATGCCGGGGGCAAGCAGGCGCTGAAGGGCGTCTCGCTGGAAGTGCCGCGCGGCTCTATTTTTGGGCTTTTGGGGCCGAACGGTGCAGGTAAATCCACGCTGATCAACATTCTGGCCGGGTTGGTGACGAAAACAGCGGGCAGCGCCCGCATCTGGGGCTTCGACATCGACGAACATCCCCGCAACGCCAAAAACTCTATCGGCATCGTGCCGCAGGAAATCGTCTTCGACCCATTTTTCACGCCGTTTGAAACGCTGGAAAATGTGGCCGGGCTTTACGGCGTAGCGAAAGGCGAGCGCCGGTCTATGGAATTGCTGCGCGCCGTCCATCTGGAAGACAAGGCCCATGCCTATGCCCGCACGCTTTCGGGCGGGATGAAGCGGCGGCTGCTTGTTGCCAAGGCGATGGTCCATTCCCCGCCCATTCTTGTGCTCGACGAGCCGACGGCGGGCGTCGATATTGAATTGCGCCAGCAGCTTTGGGCCTATGTGCGGGAATTGAACCGGCTTGGCGTCACCATCGTGCTGACCACCCATTATCTGGAAGAAGCCGAAGAGCTGTGTGAACGTATCGCCATCATCAATCACGGCACGCTGATCGCCAACAAGCCGACGCGCGAACTGGTGGACATGGCGCAGGAAAAGGTCGTTGAGGTGACGGTGGACCGCGATGTGGACGCCACACCCCGATCTCCCTTGTTCCAGAAGGTGGAGGTGAAGGCGGGTCGCGTGTTGTCCATCACCTATTCCAAGGCCCATGCCAATGCCGGCGATGTGCTGGGTGCGGTTCAGGCGGCCGGTTTTGGCATTGCCGATGTCTCCACCCGCGAGGCCGATCTGGAACATGTCTTCCTTAACCTGACGCGGGCCGCGTGAACGCCGATGTTCTGATCATTGGCTCGGGCGCGGCCGGGCTTACGGCGGCGCTGCAATTGGCAGAGACGCGCAAGGTTGCCGTGCTGGCCAAGGGGGCGATTTCGGACGGCGCAACCAGTTGGGCGCAGGGCGGAATCGCCGCCGTATTGGAGACGACCGATACCTTTGAAAGCCACGTTGAAGATACGATGGTGGCAGGGGCAGGGCTCAATAATCGGCGGATCGTCGAACATGTGGTCGAACAAGCCCCGGCGGCGATCCAGCGGCTGGCTGATTTGGGCGTGCCCTTTGACCTGGGGGCCGATAAACATTGGCATCTCACGCGCGAAGGCGGGCATTCGCATCGCCGCATCGTTCACGTCCATGACGCGACGGGTTTGGCGGTGCAGCAGGCGCTGGAGAAGGCGGCGCGGGATCACCCCAATATCACGCTGGTGCCCGACCGGGTGGCGATTGATCTTATTCTGGGCCGCCATCAGATGCGCTTTTCCACCAGCGGGCGGATCCACGGCGTTTACGCGCTCAACCGCAAGACCGGGCAGGTAGAAGCCTTTACCGCGCGCGCCACCATATTGGCGTCGGGCGGGGCGGGGCGCACCTATCTTTATTCCACGGCGCCGCGTGGGGCGACAGGCGATGGCATCGCGATGGCGTGGCGCGCGGGCTGCCGGGTTTCCAACATGGAATTCATGCAGTTCCACCCGACGTGCCTTTATAATTTAGAGGTCAAGAATTTCCTGATTACCGAGGCCGTGCGCGGTGAGGGCGGGCAGTTGAAAATCCCGACCACGGGCGAGCGTTTCATGCCGCGCTTTGACGACCGGGCAGAATTGGCCCCGCGCGATATAGTGGCGCGCGCGATTGACCATGAGATCAAACGGCTGGGGCTGGATTATGTCCATCTTGATATCAGCCATTTGGAGCCGGATTTTGTCCGCGGCCATTTCCCCAATATTTACGAAAAGCTGATGGGTCTTGGCATCGATATCACCAAAGAGCCGATCCCCGTGGTGCCTGCCCAGCATTATACCTGTGGCGGGGTGGTGGTGGATATGCACGGCCGCACCGATGCGCCGGGGCTCTATGCCGCGGGCGAAGTGACCCAATCTGGCCTGCATGGCGCAAACCGGCTGGCGTCCAACTCGCTGCTGGAATGCCTTGTTTTTGGCGATGCCTGCGCCACCGACATCTTGGCGCGCTGGGAAAGCCTGCCGCCGCCGCCCGATATCCGCCCTTGGGATGAAAGCCGGGTGACCGACAGCGACGAGGAAGTCGTCATCCAGCAAAGCTGGCGCGAAATCCGCCATTTCATGTGGAATTTCGTGGGGATCGTCCGCACGACCAAAAGGCTGGAACGTGCCAAACACCGGATTGATCTGCTGCGGCAGGAAGTGGAAGATTATTACAGCCATTTCCGGGTGACGCCCGATCTGATCGAGCTGCGTAACCTTGTGGAAGTGGCAGATCTCATCATCCGCTCGGCCTTGAAGCGCAAGGAAAGCCGCGGCCTGCACTATACGCTCGATTATCCTAAGATGCTGGCCGAGGCGGAAGATACGCTTCTTGTCCCTTAAGCGCGCTTCCCGCGCAGGCTTAGGTTGATTGATCGAAGCTGGCAGGGCATAGCCGCCGCCATGACCGAGATGTTCAAAATCAGCCTGCCCGATGGCTCCGTTCGAGAAATGCCGAAAGGCGCGACGCCCGCAGATGTGGCCGCCGCTATTGGTCCCGGCCTTGCCAAGGCCGCGATTGCCGCGCGCGTGAACGGCGAATTGCGCGATATTACCCGTCCATTTGAGGGCGATGCGGAATTGGCGCTGGTCACCACGCGGGATGAGGCAGAGGCGCTGGACCTTGCCCGGCACGATTTCGCGCATGTGCTGGCAGAAGCCGTGCAGGCGCTGTTCCCCGGCACGCAGATTACCTTTGGTCCGTCAACCGACGACGGGTTTTATTATGATTTCGCGCCGCAGCGCCCCTTCACCGAAGACGACCTGCCGGTGATCGAAGCCAAGATGCGCGAACTTATCGCCGCCGATAAGCCGCTACGCCGCGAAGTCTGGGCGCGCGAAGACTTGATTGCGCGCTGGCGCGCCGAGGGCGAGACCTTCAAGGCCGAATGGGCCGCCGAACTGCCCGAAGGCGAGGAAATCAGCGTCTACTGGTCCGGCGACAACTGGATGGACATGTGCCGCGGCCCGCATTTGGCGTCGACCGGCAAGCTTGATCCGGCGGCCTTCAAGCTGACCCGCGTGTCGGGCGCCTATTGGCGCGGCGACCAGAATAACGCGCAGCTCTCGCGCGTTTATGGCACGGGCTGGCTCAACAAGAAGCAGTTGGACGCGCATCTGACCCGGCTGGAAGAAGCCGCCAAGCGCGACCATCGCCGCCTTGGCTTGGATATGGACCTGTTCCATTTGCAGCAGGAAGCGCATGGCTCTGTCTTCTGGCATCCCAAGGGCTTTCGCATTTACCGCGCGCTGGAAGCCTATATGCGCCGCGCGATTGATGCGGCCGGCTATCTGGAGGTGAAGACCCCGCAGATCATGGATGCCCGCCAATGGGAACAATCGGGCCATTGGGGCAAATATCGCGAAAATATGTTCGTCATCCCGGATGAGGTGCCGAATACCGAAGACGAAGGCCCGGTGATCTCAGGCGATGCCGACTGGATGGCCTTGAAGCCAATGAACTGCCCGGCGCACGTCCTGATCTTCCGCCAAGGCATTAAATCTTATCGCGATCTGCCGCTGCGCCTTTATGAAAATGGCTGCTGCCACCGCAACGAGCCGCATGGCGCGCTCCACGGCCTGATGCGCGTCCGCCAGTTCACGCAGGATGACGCGCACATCTTCTGCCGCGAAGACCAGATTGTCGCTGAAGTTCGCGCCTTTTGTGAATTGGCCGACCGGATCTACAAGGATTTCGGTTTTACCTATTCCATCAAGCTCGCGCTGCGCCCCGAAAAGCGCTTTGGCAGCGACGAAATCTGGGACAAGGCCGAGGACGAATTGCGCCGTGCGGTGCAGGAAGCCGGGCTGGCGACCGCCGATTATGGCTGGGAAGAATTGCCGGGTGAAGGCGCCTTTTATGCGCCGAAGCTGGAATGGCATCTAACCGACGCGATCGGCCGCACCTGGCAGGTCGGCACCATCCAGTCAGACCGGGTGCTGCCCGATCGGTTGGATGCGACCTATGTGGGCGATGATGGCGAAAAGCACCGTCCGGTCATGCTTCACCGCGCGATCTTTGGTTCTTATGAGCGGTTTATCGGCATCTTGATTGAGCATTATGCGGGCCGCTTCCCGGTCTGGCTGGCGCCCGTTCAGGCGGTGGTGGCGACCATCGTGTCGGATGCGGATGGCTATGCCCAATCGGTCGCGGAAAAGCTGGAAGCTGCCGGCATCCGCGTGGAAACCGACACGCGTAACGAAAAGATCAACTATAAGGTGCGCGAACATTCGCTGGCGAAGGTCCCGCATCTGTTGGTCGTTGGCATGCGCGAGGCAGAGGAAGGCAAGGTCGCCATCCGCACGCTGGGCGTTGAGGGCCAGCGGATTATGACCGTGGAAGAAGCGATCGCGATGCTGCGCGATGAGGCAACCCCGCCGGATTTGCGATAGAATAGAAAAGACGACCCTTCGACAGGCTCAGGGTAAACGGTTTATCAAAGTAAATCCGTCCGGGCTGAGCTTGTCGAAGCCTTGTCCTTCTAGTTTGTGACGGCGCTATTGCGCGGTCCATCCCCCATCGACAACCATATTGCTGCCCGTCACCGCGCTCGCTTCGTCGCGGCAGAGGAAAAGCGCCATCGCCGCGATTTGATCGGGCATCACGAACTTCTTCTGCGGAATGGCAGCCAGCAGCACATCGTTGATCACTTCATCGCGCGACATGTTGCGGATGCGCATTGTGTCGGGGATCTGGTTTTCGATCAGCGGCGTCCAGACATAGCCGGGCGAGATGCAATTGACGGTAATGCCCTGCTGCGCGACTTCAAGCGCGGCAGTCTTGGTTAGGCCCATCAGCCCGTGCTTGGCGGCATTATAGGCCGATTTATTGGGGCTCGCGACAATCGAATGGGCGGACGCGGTGGAGATGATCCGGCCCCAGCCTTTTTCCTTCATATAAGGCAAGGCGGCGCGCATCGCGTGGAACGGGGCAGAGAGCAAAATAGCGATCAGCAAATCCCATTTTTCCAGCGGAAATTGATCAACCGGGGCAACGTGCTGCAAGCCGGCATTGTTGATGAGGATATCTGGGCCGCCCAATTCGGCGTGGCAGGTCTCTACCATCGCAGCGATCTCGTCAGGCTTGGTCATGTCCGCGCCAGACCAGAGGACCTTGGCGCCGCTTAGTTTTTCCAGTTCTTGCCGCTGCGCCTCAATGGCATCAGCATCGCCAAAGCCGTTGATCATAATAGAACAGCCTTCTTGCGCCAGCGCGGTTGCGCAGGCCGCGCCAATGCCGGACGTGGACCCGGTAATAAGGGCGGTCTTGCCTTTGAGGATCATGGCGAACTCCTGATGGTTGATCCGCTGTGATTGCATCGCCATGTCAGGCGGTGCAATGTCTTTCGCATAAGGGGACAGGATAGGCCCATGCGTCTTGATGATATGGATACCTCTGGCGTCGATGTGGAGGATCAGCGCGGACTAGGTAGCGGTGGCGGCGGCTTTCCGCTTTTGGCGCTGCTGCCCTTTACGCGCGGGCTGGGCTGTGGCGGCCTTGTGCTGCTGATCGGTCTGGCCTTTTTCATGGGTATCAACCCGCTTCAGCTGCTGGGGATCGGCCAGAACGGGCCGGTTCATCAGGTGCAGCAAGCACCGGGCGCGCCAGCCCAGGGCAAGGGCTGCGAGGAAAATGCGGCCAGCAAATTTTCCTGTCAGGTGCTGGCCTCCGCCAATGCAACATGGGCTAAGGCCTTTCCTGCGGGCCAGTATAAGGAACCCAAGATTGTCTTTTATACGCGCCAGGGCCAGAGCGGCTGCGGCGCGGCACAATCGGCCATGGGGCCATTTTACTGCCCGGCCGATCAGGGTATTTACCTTGATACCGATTTCTACGCTGAATTATCCCAACGCTTTGGCGCGGCAGGTGATTTTGCGCAGGCTTATGTGGTTGCGCATGAAGTGGGCCATCACATCCAATATCTGACCGGGATTGCCGACCAAGTCCGCAGCTATCAGGAGCGCGCGTCAGAAGCCGATGGCAACAAGCTGCAAGTCGCAATGGAATTGCAGGCCGATTGCTATGCGGGCGTCTGGGCCGCGCGCAACAAGGATCGACTGGAGCCGGGCGATATTGAAGAAGGGCTGCGCGCTGCGCACCAGATTGGTGATGATGTCCTGCAACAACAGGCGCAGGGCCGCGTGGTGCCGGAAAGTTTTACCCATGGTTCTGCCAAGGACCGCATGGCGTGGCTAAAGCGCGGGCTGGAAACGGGTGATCCGGATAAATGCGATCCGTTCACCACGGTCCGGTTGCAGAAATAGGGGGCAGAATGCGGATTGGGATTATGGCGCCGTCCTGTCGGCTGGACCCGGCCGTGGCAGAAGAATTGCCGCGATTGGCCGGCAAGGCCTTGGGCGCAGACGCGCCGGATTTTGTCGTCCACCCGCAATGTTTTTTAAGCGAAGGCCATTTTGCCGGGCCGGATGCCGCGCGCGCCGATGCCTTTGTTGACCTTGCCAATGATCCAACGATTAATGCCATCTGGTTTGCGCGCGGCGGCTATGGCGCCTGCCGGATGGTGGATGCCGCGCTGCCGCGTCTTACGTCGGCTGCGGGCGATAAGGCCTATCTTGGCTATAGTGATGCCGGGTTTTTGCTCGCAGGCCTCTATGCCCAAGGCATTGGTCGTGTTGCCCACGGCCCGATGCCGACCGATCTGAAGCGTGAGGGCGGCGACGCGGCGGTGCTGCGCAGTCTTGCCTGGTTGATGGACCCGACCCCCTTAGCGGGCGCCCGAAAGCAGGCCGCGTTCAACCTGACGGTGCTCAGCCAGTTGCTCGGTACGCCGCTCCAGCCCGATTTGTCAGACCATGTGCTGATGATCGAAGAGGTGGGGGAATATATGTACCGCATTGACCGGAGCCTGTTTCACCTGACGTCCAACCCCGGCATCCGCCAGATATCCGGGCTGATGTTGGGCCGGTGCAGCGATATTCCGGATAATGATCCGGACTTTGTCCTGAATGAGGAACAGATCACCCAGCATTGGTGTCGCCATGCCGGCATTGCCTATCTGGGCCGGGCCGATATTGGCCATGATGCCGAAAATCAGATTGTGCCCTTTGGCTGAACTCAGCCGCCTCCCCGACTTTTTGGCCGGGGAGGCGCTTGGGGCGTTAGCGGAATTTGACCGCAAGATAGCGCGGCGGCACATTGCCGCGCTGGATATACAGCAGCACATTATTGCGTCCGGCGCGCTTGGCCTCGGCGGTAATGCGGCCCAAATCGGCGGCCGTTGCTGTTGGCTGCTGGTTGGCCGACAGGATGATATCGCCGCGGCGCAAGCCCTTCGCCCCGGCGTCGCTTGACGGATCAACGGACGCGATCACAATGCCGCGCGGCACGTTGGTCAGGCCCAGTTGGCGGGCGATTTCGGGCGTCATATTCTGAACCGCAAGGCCCAGCGATTCCCGCGTCGCGTTTTGCGCGGTCTGCTCGTCTTCCGGGTCCATGCCCTGTTCGCCGCCGGTCAGCGCGGCCAGACGGTCTTCCGAAGGACGTTCGCCAAGCACGGCCGTAAAGGTCATGCGCTTGCCACCGCGGATCACCTCAATCGGCACGCGCGCCCCGACTGTCTGGTTGGCGATCAGATAAGAAAGCGTTTGATCCGGCGTCACATCGCGGCCGCCCACGCGCACCACCACATCGCCTTCGCGAATGCCTGCCTTGGCGGCGGCTTCATTGGGTTCCACCCGGGCGATCAACTCACCCTGGTTCTTGGGCAGGCCCAGCGCATCGGCCGCGCCTTCATCCAGCGGCTGAATACCCACGCCCAGATAGCCGCGCTTCACCTTGCCGCCAGATTTCAGCGTTTCGATGATCGGCGCTGCCACTTCAGACGGAATGGCAAAACCAATGCCGACATTGCCGCCGGTGGGCGAGAAGATTGCGGTGTTGATGCCGATCACATTACCGTTCATGTCGAACATCGGGCCGCCAGAATTGCCCTGGTTGATGGAGGCATCAGTCTGGATATAACGGTCCGACGGGCCGGAACCGATATTGCGGTGCAGGGCAGAGACGATCCCCGCGGTCACGGTGCCGCCGAGCCCATAAGGGTTGCCGATCGCGACGACCCAATCACCCACACGGGTGCGGGCGCTGTCGCCAAATTTCACATAAGGCAGGTTCTTGCCCTCGATCTTCAGAACCGCAAGGTCCGAGGCCGCATCCCGGCCCACCAGCTTGGCTTCATATTCGGTGCGGTCGGGGAAGATAACGGTGATGGAACTCACCGCCGCGCCGCGTTCGCCCGGCGAGACGACATGGTTATTGGTGACGATATAGCCATCGGGCGAAACGAGGAAGCCCGAGCCCAAGGACTGCGCCTCGCGCGTGACCGGACGGCCTTCACCCCCGCCAAACAGATCGGCAAAGGGCGTGCCGGCAAAGGGATTATTGTTGGCGACCTGCACCTTTTGGCGCGTCGAGATATTAACCACTGCTGGCTGAAGTCGGGCCGCCAGATCAGCAAAGCTCATCGGCGCGCCGGCCCGCGGAGCCGTGGCGGCGGCGATGCTGCCCGGCTCATTTTGCGCCTGTTGCGAAAGAGCGGGGGTTTGCAGCGCCAAACTCGCTGTCGTGCCGCCCAAAAGCAGAGCCGCCGTCATGGCATAAGCATATCGCACTTGGGAATTCCTCCTATAAACGTGGCATCATCACATCCCGCTTCAAGGGATGCCGCGCCGGGTCTGAACGGAAATTGAACAGCCCGGCGCGTGTGCCCTTGTCGTTATTTTCCGCCGCGGAACTGGCGCAGATATTCATTGCCCGGGGCCAGAATGATCGAGGTTGATCCCTCAGGCTTGGTGCCATCGACGCCAAATGTCGTCCGGTAGGACTGCATGGCCCGATAGAAATCATAAAAGCCGGGGTCTTTGCCAAAGGATGCCGAATAGATTTTCGCGGCTTCCGCATCTGCCTCGGCGCGGATGATTTGCGCCTGCTTCCAGCCTTCTGCCCGCTTGGTTGCGGCTTCTTGCTGGCGCGCGGTACGCATCCGCTGGAAAGCGGATTCCAGCGTCGCGCCCTTGGGCAGGTCTGCCCGCTTGATACGGACGTCAATCACCTCTGCGCCATATTGGCGGGCTTCGCGATTAAGCCCGTCGCGGATGTTGAGCATTACCTTGCCCCGTTCCGGGCTTAACAGGATCGCAAAGGGTTCCTTCCCGAGTTCGTTGCGCAGCGCAGAGCCCAAAAGCGGGCGAAGGGCGTCATTCAGCCGCTCTTCCGTCCGCGCCGTCTTGTACATTTTCAGCGGGTCAACAATGCGGTAGCGGGCAAAAGCATCCACTTGCAGGCGCAGCTGATCAGTCGACAGCACTTCCTGCTCGTCCATGTCGATCGATTGGACGCGCTTGTCGAGCCACTGGATTTTCTCGGCAAAGGGAATGCGCACGACAAGCCCGGCGCCAGTACCGCCAAATTGTTCGCCCTTTTGATAGGCGTTGATGATCCGCACCGGCTCGCCAAAGCGGACGACAACGCCCTGCCGGGTTTCGGGAACAAAAGAGACGGTGGCACTGAACAGCACGACCAGCGCCAGCGCCATAAAGATCAGGCCCGCGGGGCTACGAAGAAGGCGTTCCATCAGCGGGCTCCTGGCTGGGCTGTGACGGTCGCGTCCGGCTCGGTGGCTTTGCGCGCGGCCGGCGGCACCGCCACATAAGGCATGACATTGGGCGTTTCGATGATTGTCTTGTCGAGCTTGCCGAGCACCTGCTCCATCGTGTCATAATACATGCGCCGACGGGTCACGACCGGCGACAATTTGTACTGTACATAAACCTTATCAAAGGCTTGGGCCTCACCTAGCGCGCGTTGGGTGACCTGCTGCGAATAGGTATTCGCCTGGTTGATCATTGATTGCGCTTCCTGCTGCGCGGCGGTGACGTCCTTAAAGGCGTCCATCACGGCAGCGGGCGGGTCGGCGCGTTTGATCGCCACGCCCTCAATCCGGATGCCCGAGCGATAAGAACCCAAAATGGCGCGCATGCGATTTTCCACATCGGCTTCAATCTGGCCGCGCTTGGCGCCGATCGCGCCCGTCAGATCCACGCGAGAGACAGCTGCCCGCATTGCGCTTTCCGCCACTTCGCGGATCGTTTCTTCCGGGTCTTTCAACTGAAAGCGGAACAGTTCCGGGTCAGCGATCGACCAGCGGACCGAATAGTCCAGGTCGATGATGTTCTGATCGCCTGTCAGGACGAAATTCTCAACGCCATTGCCTGCCGGGATATCGATTGTGCGGATTTCCGCGACGTTCAATTTGGTCACCCGTTCAATGGGCGAGGGGAGCGTCAGCCCGATCCCCGATTCCAGCGTGCGAGAATAGGCGCCAAACGTGGTCACAATGCCCCGCTCTTGCGGCGCAATGGAATGGAAGCTGGTGAGCAAGACCCAAAGGCCAATCACGGCGCCACCACCAAGGCGGATCAGCCGCCAGGGCGGGCCGCCATCGCCATCGCCGCCAAAGCGGCCGGTCAGCCGTCGCAACAGCGCGTCAAAGCCAGAAGGGCCGCGCGGTCCGCCCCCGCCGCCGCCCGGCGGCGCAGACCAGGGGTTTCGGGGGCCACTGCCGCCCGACCCGCCACCATTTTGTCCCCCGCCGCCGCGATTGCCCCAAGGGCCGCCCGCATCGGCAAACAGCGCGATCGCCCGCGCCTTCCAGCCTGTTTTTGCGCTCATGTGGCACCATATAGGGTGACCATTTCACGAAAAACAGTGGCACGGATCGATTCTCCTCCTAAATCGCGTTTCATGTCTGAACTCGACTCTTTGAAAGCGGCGCTTGACGCCATTACCGACCCTGCCGGACAAGGCGGTCTTCTGACCTCAGGGCGCGCCAGCGCCCCGCGTCTGGTGGACGGCACGGCGGGGATTATTCTGGATGTGACGGGCCTGTCGCTCTCGCAGCGGGATGCCCTTAACGCCGCAGTTGAGGCCGCGCTAAAGGCGCTGCCCGGCGTCAGCGAGGTGCGCATTGCGATGACCAGCGAAAAGATCGCCCGGCCGATTATTGCGATTGCGAGCGGCAAGGGCGGCGTCGGCAAGTCCACGCTCTCGACCAATCTTGCCGTCGCGCTTGGTCGGCAGGGCTTTCGCCCGGGTTTGGTGGATGCCGATATTTATGGTCCGTCCCAGCCGCTGCTGACGGGCAGCGAAGACAAAAAGCCCGAGGCCGAAGGGCAGAAGCTGATCGCCGTGGAAACGCCCATTGGCGTGCCCTTGCTCTCCATGGGGCATTTGGTGCGGCAGGGGCAGGCAATTGCATGGCGCGGGCCAATGGCGGGCAATGCGCTGGGCCAGTTGATCGATGCCGAATGGGGCAATGCCGATCTGCTCGTGGCGGATATGCCGCCGGGCACAGGCGATGTTCAATTGTCGATGGTCCAGAAGCACAAGCCGGCGGGCGCGGTGATTGTTTCCACCCCGCAGGATCTGGCGCTGATTGACGCGACGCGCGCGATTGATCTGTTCAACACGGCGGGCGTGCCGATCATCGGGCTGATTGAGAATATGGCGGGCTATGTCTGCCCGCATTGTGGCGACGTATCAGACCCGTTCGGCTCGGGCGGGGCAGAAGCGGCGGCGCGCGCCTTGGGCGTTGATTTCCTTGGCCGCATCCCGCTCGATATCGAGATTCGCACGGCATCTGATGCCGGGCACCCGCCTGCAGTCGGGAACGGCCCGCACGCCAAGGCGTTTGATCAGATCGCGGCCCGCATTGCAGGCTGGCTGCGCGCTCAAGGAGGCTGATATGCCGTTGACCAGCGATGCCGATATTGCCCGCTTGCTCACCGAAACGCGGACCATTGCGTTGGTCGGGGCTTCGAACCGGCCGGACCGGGCAAGCTATGGCGTGCTGCAATTCCTTCTGGCGCAGGGCTATGAAGTGACGCCGGTTAACCCGGCGCTGGCCGGTCAGATGCTCCACGGCCGCGCTGTTGCCGCGACGCTTGCAGAGGCGGGGCCGGTTGATCTGGTCGACATCTTCCGCAACTCAGACGCCGCCGGGCCGATCATGGACGAGGCAATCGCACTTGGGGCCAAGGCGGTTTGGATGCAATTGGGCGTCATCAATCCCGACGCCACCGCACGCGCCGAAGCGGCGGGCCTGAAGGTCGTGATGGATCATTGCCCGAAGATTGAAATTCCCAGGCTGGGGATCGCCAAAGTCGGCTAACGGATCGACAGGCTTTTTGCGCGTTCGCTCAGGCGCGCAACCGCGGCCGGGTGCAGGTCTGCCCCCGTGGCCAGAACGCCAAAGGCTTCGCCCTTGGTGGAGTTGAAGCGCAGCGGGCGGCCATGGGCGTCCGTCACGCGCCCGCCAGCTTCTTCGGTCAGCAAGGCGGCCGCCGCGATATCCCATTCATGGCCCCAGCGCAGCGCGGCGACCAAATCGGCCTCATCTGCTGCGACCATGGCGATACGAAGCGCGATGGAATTGGGCTTGTGCACCGTCACCAGATCAAGGTCTGCCTTGGGCAAGACATCGGCGGGCACGCGCGCGCCTGCCAAAGCGGGGCGCTGGCTGGCGGTCAGCCTTTCACCGTTGCGCCATGCACCGCGCCCGCGGGCAGCACGCCAATGTTCTTCGCGCGCGGGGGCATCAAGCACCGCCAGCGTGGCCCGCCCACCTTCTACCAGCGCGATAGAGACAGCCCAGCCTTCGCGTCCGCGAACATAATCGCGCGTGCCGTCAATCGGGTCGACCACCCAGACGCGCGGGCGCATCAGCCGTTCAGGATTGTCCGCCGTTTCTTCGGAAAGCCATCCCGCTTCCGGGTCCAGCTTTGCCAGTTCCGTTTTCAGAAACTGGTCCACCGCCAGATCGACTTCGCTCACCGGATTGCCGGGGGACTTCTCCCATTGGTCAAAGCTGCCGCGAAACCGGTCGAGCGCAATGGTCCCTGCCTCGCGGGCAATGTCGCTTAGCGCCTCAAGGCGGGGATCAATCACCGGCGAGGGTCATGCCTTCCAGCCTCAGGGTCGGCACATTGGTGCCATAGCGGAAGGTCAGATCATTGGCGGGGGTCAGGTTGCGGAACATGTCCTTCAGATTGCCCGCAATCGTCACTTCGGCCACCGGCTCGGCAATCGCGCCGTTGCGGATCACAAAGCCAGAGGCGCCCCGGCTATAATCACCCGTCAATCCGTTCACGCCCTGACCGATCAGCTCGGTGACGTAAAAGCCTTCCTGAATCTCGGCCATCAGATCACTGCGGGTCATTGTGCCGGCGGCCATATGGAGGTTGCTGGCGCCAGCACCCGGCGGGCCGCCCACGCCGCGGCTGGCATGGCCAGTGGGGGACAGCCCCAATTGCCGGGCCGAGGCCGAGTCCAAAAGCCAAGTCGTCAGCACGCCCTTGTCGATGATGGCGCTGCGATGGGTCACCAGCCCTTCGCCGTCAAAGGGCCGAGAACGCAGCCCGCGCGCGCGGTGCGGATCATCAATAATGGTGATGCCCGGATTAAAAACTTCCGTCTCCAGCGCGTCGAGAAGAAAGCTGGTCTTGCGGGCGATGGAACTGCCGGTGATCGCGCCGATCAAATGGCTGACCAAGCTGCCCCCCACGCGCGGATCAAGGATCACGGTCATCGGCCCGCTTTTGAGCTTGATGGGGTTGAGCCGGGCCACCGCCTTGTCGCCTGCTTCGCGGCCAATTGCGGCGGCATCGTCCAGATCGGCCAGATGACGCACCGAATGATAGGCATAATCGCGCTGCATCGCCGCCCCTTCGCCTGCCAGAACACTGGCTGAGACGCCGTGGCTGGAGCCGGAATAGCTGCCGGCAAAGCCGGTGCTGGTGGCCAACGCCACAATCGCGCGGCCCGCGCTGGCGCTGCCGCCTTCGCTATTGGTCACCCCGGCAACGGCGCGGGCGGCTTCTTCGGCGGCCAAGGCACGGTCGCGCAGGTCTTGAGGCGAGACATCGCCGCCATCGTCCAGATCAAGATCGGCTGGCGCATCGCGCATCAGCAGGTCTTGCGGCGCAAGCCCAGCAAAAGGGTCTTCCGGGGCCTGCCCGGCCATGGCAACCGCCCGTTCTGCCAATTGCCCCAGCGCATCGGCGGAAAGGTCGGACGAGGAGGCGCTGGCCGATTGCGTACCAACAAACACGCGCAATCCAATTTCTTCGCCTTCAGACCGCTGGACATCTTCCAGCGCGCCCAGGCGCACCTGAACGCCCGTAGAGGCATCGGCGACATAAATCGCATCGGCGGCATCGGCCCCGGCCTTGAGGGCGCGGGCAACAAGATCGGCGGCGCGGTCACGCGCTTGGTCATGGGTCAGCATAGGTTGCGATTAGGCGCTTGTTGCAAAAGCCTCAAGCCGACGCGCCAATTGTTATCATCGCCAAGGCGACGAGCAGCCCCGCTGTTCGGTTGGAGCGAAACTTGGCAAGTGCATCTGCGCCATCGGCTTCCTTCAGCGCGGCGACCTGCCAGAAGAAATGGAGCGCCGCCGGAAGCAGAGCAACCAAGGCCAGTCCTTGCGGCCGGACCAGCCAGATGGCCCCGGCCCACAAGGCCAGAGCCAGCGCGTAACAGCCCGCAACCCCCAGCCGGACATGGCCGCCCAACGCGCGCGCGGACGAGCGAACGCCGATCAGCGCATCATCTTCCCGGTCCTGAAGCGCGTAGATCGTGTCATAGCCGATCACCCAGAAGATGGAGCCTGCATAAACCAGCGCCATCGGCCAAGCGGGTGCGGCAAAGGCGATCCAGCCGACCGGCGCCCCCCAAGAGAAAACCAGCCCAAGCCATGCCTGAGGCCACCAGGTGATCCGCTTCATAAAGGGATAAGCGGCCACCAGCGCAAGGCTGGCGACCGCGACAATCTGCGCCAAGGGGCGCAACTGAAGCAGAACCACCAGCCCAATGGCGGACAGGAAAATCAGCCACGCCCAAGCGGCCTTGAGCGATACGGCCCCGCTGGCAATCGGGCGGCTGCGCGTGCGCGCGACCTGCGCGTCGAGGTCGCGGTCGACAATGTCGTTATACACGCAACCCGCGCCACGCATGACGATGGCGCCCAACAGCATCCAAAGGCCCAGCGCCCATTGACGGGGCAAACCACCCGAAAGGCCAAGCCCGTAAAGGCAGGGCCAAAACAGCAGCCACCAGCCAATCGGCCGTTCAAAGCGGGCAAGCGCGGCAAAGGGCCGGGCTTTGGGGGGCAGCCAGCGCATCAGCCCCGTCAATTCCACATCGGGCACAAGCGCAGTTTCGTTTTGGGCGCGGTTCATGCTAACCGCCCTTATGCCCGCAACTCCCGCCTGGCCACCCCAATCCACACCGCGCCTTTTCGTCGAAGGCGTGTTGGCCGCTGGCGAGGTTCGGCGGATAGAGGGCGGGCAGGCGCATTATCTGGCGCATGTGTTGCGCGTGAAGCCCGGCGCCCCGTTAAAGCTGTGCGACGACCAGACCGGCGAATGGCTGGCCGAAGTCACCGATGTGGCGAAGCGCGACCTTGGGGTTCGTGTCGTTGAATTGCTGCGCCCGCGCGAGACAGTGCCCGATTTGTGGCTGCTTGCCGCCCCGGTTAAAAAGGCGCGGCTCGATATGGTCGTTGAAAAGGCGTGTGAACTGGGCGTTGCCCGCTACCAGCCCGTCATCACCCGCCGCACGATTGTGGAGCGGATGAATATGGAGCGGCTGCGCGCGACGATGGTCGAGGCCGCAGAGCAATGCGGCCGCACCGCGCTGCCTGAAATGGGCGAGGCGGTGAAGCTAACGACGCTGCTCAAAGATTGGCCCGCTGGTCGGGCGCTTTACTTCGCAGATGAAACCGGCGGGCAGCCACTGGCTGAGGTGGCAAAGCCCGGCCCCGCGGCGATCCTGATCGGCCCGGAAGGGGGCTTTGATCCGGAAGAACGCGCCGCGATCCGGGCTGTGCCGCAGGCGGTTGGCGTTTCCTTAGGCCCGCGCATTCTGCGCGCCGAAACGGCGGCGCTGGCAGCGATTTCGGTCTGGATGGCGGCAGCGGGCGATTGGCGGGATTAACCCTTTGGGTCAGCTTAGCAGATAATCCGACACATAGGCGTTGGTCTTGCGCTCATGGCCAAAGGTCGACATCGGCCCATGGCCCGGCACAAAGGCGGTGTCGCTGCCCAGAGGCCAGAGCTTCTTCGTAATCGAATCGATCAGGTCCTGATGGTTGCCGCGCGGAAAATCGGTGCGGCCGATTGATCCTTGAAACAGCACATCGCCGACAATCGCAAAATGCGAAGGCGCATGGTAAAAAACAACATGGCCCGGGGTGTGGCCGGGGCAGTGGATGACATCCAAGCTGAGCTTGCCAACGGTCACCGTATCGCCATCTTTCAACCAGCGATCCGGCTCAAAAGTCTGGGCGTCCATCCCATATTTGCGGCCATCATCCCCCAATTGGGAAATCCAGAACCGGTCTTCCTCATGCGGGCCTTCAATCGGCACGCCCAGTTCCTGCGCGAGAATGCCCGTCTGCCCGCAATGGTCGAGATGGCCGTGCGTTACGAGCAGCTTTTCAATCGTGACGCCCTGTTTGGCCGCCGCGGCCTTCAACAACGGCAAGTCCCCGCCCGGATCGGTAAAGGCGCCCTTCATCGTTTCGGTACACCAGATGAGGCAGCAATTCTGCTGCAACGGGGTGACGGGGATAATCGCGGCCTGAAGCGGGGGTTTGTCAGTCATGGCAGTCTCTTGCGAAAGCGGGCGCGATCAGTCCAGCAGATTTCGATATTGGGGTTCCCCAGCGCCGGTAATGCTTAACAGATCGCCATCGCGCATCGCCCGGATCGGGCCCTTATAATGCTGGTCTGCCCCTTGAATGACGAGCCCCATCAATGGGCCCGGAACGGCCGGGACGATATGGGTAAAGGCCAGCATCTTGGCGTCGGCCAGTGTCGCAACATCGCCCGCATCTTCGGGCGGCGTGTGATAGCCCGGGATGTCGCGGAAAATCTTGGCGCGGTTGGGCTGGCCGTG
This sequence comes from Chakrabartia sp., assembly GCA_046074265.1. GTDB lineage: Bacteria > Pseudomonadota > Alphaproteobacteria > Sphingomonadales > Sphingomonadaceae > Aquisediminimonas. Next base: position 28,734 of record JBJTNW010000004.1, on the reverse strand, counting down.
GCGCTCAGCGGCCTGCGCCATGATTTCCGTCAGCCGGGGGTTCAGGACTTCATGGACCAGCAGGTCCGTGCCCTTTGCCAACTTTGCCAGTTCGGAAGACTTGGCGGTATCACCGCTGATCGTCACGCTTTTGCCCTGCCAGTCCAGTCGATAGCCATAAGCGGGTGTCACGGGGTCGTGGTGAACGGCAAGGGCGGTGATGCGGATGCCGTCTTTGTTATAGACAATGCCGGGCTTCAGGATCGTCGCGGCAAAACCATAGCCCGAAGGCGGGACAACCTTGGGCCCATGGTGCGCAATGCGAAACCCGCTGTCCGGCTGATAGGCGATGTTCAGCCCTTCGGCGATCTTCTCCGTACCCGCCGGGCCAAAAAGCGGCAGTGGCGTCGCCGCGCTTGCGCCGGCCCAACGCTGCAGGGCAAGCGGGCCCAGCCCTTCAAAATGATCGGAATGAAGATGGGTCAGATAGACGCCCTCAATCTTGCCGAGCGGCAGGCCCATCATTGAAAGTGTTTTGCCCGATCCTTCGCCGGCATCGAAGACAAAAAGCTTGCCGCCCGCATAAACGGCGGTGCAGGCCGCCGCCCGGTCGCGGCTGGGCAGCGGTGAGCCGGTGCCGCAAAAGGCGACATGAAGCGCCTTGGGATCAAGCGTGGCGACGACATCGCGCCCAATTACTTTGTCCACCGCCCGCTCATAAGCGCGCAGCATCAGCGCATCGCGATTGGCATAGGCCAAACCCGCCGCTGCGATCAGCAGGCCGGAAAGTGAAAGGATGATCCGGCCCCGCTTGGTCATATCGTAAAGCTCTCCCCGCACCCGCAGGTGCCCTTGGCATTGGGGTTTTCAAAGACAAACCCCGCCGTGAAGTCATCTTCCTGCCAGTCCATGGTCGAGCCGACAAGATACAGAACCGACGCGCCATCAATGAAGAAGGTGCCGCCCGGTGTTTCGATCCGCTCATCAAAGCTGTTCGCTTCGGTCACATAATCAACCGAATAAGCAAGGCCAGAACAGCCCCGGCGTGGGGTGGAAAGCTTGACGCCAATCGCATCCGCAGGCGCTTGCGACATCAAATGCGCAATCCGCGCCTCGGCCGAGGGGGTGAGGATAACGGCAGCGGGGCGGGCGCGGGGCTTGGTGTCGGTGGTCATAGCATCCCCAATTCCAGACGCGCCTCGTCCGACATGGATTCAGGCGACCAAGGCGGGTCCCAGACAAGATGGACTTCGCAATCCCCAACGCCGGGGACCGAGCCGACGCGCAGTTCCACTTCGCCGGGCATGGATTCGGCCACCGGGCAATGCGGCGTCGTCAGCGTCATTGTCACATGGACATGGCTGTCATTGACCTCGACATTGTAGATCAGGCCAAGATCATAAATATTGACCGGGATTTCCGGGTCATAAATGTCCTTCAGCGCGGCGATCACGGCATCGTACAGGTCGCCGCCCGGCGCGCCTGCCGGAAGCTCGGCTGGCTTTTGCGCCAGAAAGCCGTCGAGATAATCTTTTTTGCGGTCCAGCTTTTCAGCCGGACTTTCGACATCTTCCACGCGCGCCTTGGGCGGCGGGGGGACGCTGTCTACTTCTTCTGTTCGGATTTCCTTGCTCATCCGAAGATCCTTTTCACCCGTTCAAGACCGCGCACCAGCGCGGCCACATCCATTTCATCATTATAAAGGCCAAAGCTGGCCCGCGCGGTGGCGGGAACGCCCAGATGATCCATCAGCGGCTGGGCGCAATGGTGTCCGGCGCGAATGGCCACGCCTTCTTCATCCAAGATGGTGCCGACATCGTGCGGATGCACCCCTTCGACCACAAAAGAGAGAATGCCCGCCGATTCCTCTGGCCCCAAAAGCCGGACGGAATTGATCTGGCGGAGCGCCTCACGCGCCTGCTTAACCAGCGCCATCTCGCGCGCGTGAATGTCGGCCAGCCCAATCTGCTCAATATAGTCGATGGCGGCGGCCAGCGTGATCGCCTCGCTGATCGCGGGCGTGCCGGCTTCAAAGCGTGCCGGGGGCGGCGCGAAGGTGGTTTTTTCAAAGGTCACGCGATCAATCATCGCGCCACCGCCCTGCCAAGGGGGCATATCAGCAAGAATGCCGGCCCGCGCCCAAAGCGCGCCAATCCCGGTTGGGCCATAAAGCTTATGGCCGGAAAAGACGTAAAAATCGCAGTTCAGATCCGCCACATTGATCGGCATATGCGGCACCGCCTGACAGCCATCCAGCAGCAGCTTGGCGCCGACCTTATGGGCCAGAACCGCCGCGCGCTTGGCATCGAGGATCGAGCCGAGCACGTTGGAGACATGGGCAAAGGCGACCAGCTTGTGCGCGGGCGTCAGTAGTTTTTCGGCGGCGTCCAGATCAATCTCGCCGTCCTCTGTGAGCGGGCAAACATCAATTTCAATCCCGCGCCGGTCGCGCAGCAACTGCCACGGCACGATGTTGGAATGATGCTCCAACTGCGAAATCAGGATGCGGTCGCCCGCCCTCAGGCTTTCGCCCCAGCTATAGGCGACAAGGTTGATCGCCTCGGTTGCACCGCGTACAAAGACAATCTCATTGGCGTCGGGCGCACCGATGAACTGGGCAACCCGGTGCCGCGCGGCCTCAAATGCCAAGGTCATATTGGCGGAGCGGGCATAAACGCCGCGATGGACGGTGGCATAATCTTCGCCCAGCGCGCGCGCCATTGTGTCGATTACCGACTGCGGCTTTTGCGCCGTCGCCGCGGTATCGAGGTAATGCCAGCCGCTAAGGCCGGGGAAATCGGCTTTATGGCCGGTCACAGCAAATCCCCCAGACGGGCGAGAGCGGCTGCTTGCAGCGCCTCTTGGTCCGCCGCTCCTTCAAAGACTTCGGCAATAAAGGCTTGAAGGAGAACAGACTTTGCCACCGCCGGGGTCAGCCCGCGCGATTGCAGGTAAAAAAGTGCCATCGCGTCCAGTTCGCCAATCGCGCAGCCATGGGCGCATTTGACATCATCAGCAAAAATTTCGAGCTCGGGCTTGGCATTGGCGGTTGCCGTGCGGTCAAGGATCATCGCCTTGATCGATTGTTCGCTATCGGTGTGCTGCGCCCCGCGCGCAACCGCGACCTTGCCCAGATAGGTGCCCGTCGCCTCGCCTGCGAGGACAGAGCGGACCAATTGGCGGCTGGTGGCATTGGGCGCCTGATGGGTGACGGTCGTGATGATTTCCAGCGTCTGCGTGCCGCCGCCAATTTGCGCTGCGCCCAGCGTGAAATCCGCGCCTTCGCCCAAAATGACGTCCAGCTCCATCCGGCCATAATCGCCGCCCATATTGAGGATATGGAGCGCGGCCTGCGCGCCAGCCTCTAGCGTGATCTGCAATTGCTGGATGCCGCCTTTGTCCTGCACGATGGCGCGTGCAAAAGGCGCGTCCGCCGTGACGCGGATCGCCTCGGGCGCGGGCAGGGGCCAAAGGCGGGCGACTGCCGCCAAATCGGCATAGCGCCACGCCTCATCACGCCGGGTGGGCAGGTCGCTCAAGCCGCCAGCTCCCGATAGCCTTCGCGTTCCAGCTCCAGCGCCAGCTCCGGCCCGCCCGAGCGGACGATCTTTCCGTCAGCAAGCACATGGACGAAATGCGGCTGCACATAATCCAGCAGGCGCTGATAATGGGTGATCAACAGCACAGCCTTGTCCGGCTTGCGCATGATCCGGTTGATGCCTTCGCCAACGACGCGCAGCGCGTCAATGTCGAGGCCGGAGTCGGTCTCATCAAGCAGCGCGAGCTTCGGGTCGAGAATGCCCATCTGCACCATTTCGTTGCGCTTCTTTTCGCCGCCCGAAAAGCCCACATTCACCGGGCGCTTGAGCATGTCCATATCCATGCCCATCGCATCGGCTTCTGCGCGCGCGCGCTTCAGGAAGTCAGCGCCCGACAGCGGCTCCTCCCCGCGCAACTTGCGTTGGGCGTTCAGGCTTTCGCGCAGAAACTGGACGTTGGAAACGCCGGGGATTTCAACCGGATATTGAAAGCCCAGAAACAGGCCGGCAGCGGCGCGTTCATGCGGTTCAAGGGCCAGCAGGTCTTGCCCGTCAAACGCCACAGAGCCTTGCGTTACCTCATAGCCCGGCCGGCCTGACAGCGTATAGCCAAGCGTGGATTTGCCCGCGCCATTGGGGCCCATGATCGCATGGATTTCGCCGGCCTTGATCGTCAGCGACAGGCCTTTGAGGATCGGCTTGTCGGCGACCGTCGCATGAAGGTTTTCAATCGTCAGCATATATTTTCCGCCGGTTACCCGACACTCCCTTCAAGGCTGATGCCGAGCAGCTTTTGCGCTTCGACCGCGAATTCCATGGGCAATTGCTTCAGCACATCGCGCGCAAAGCCGTTGACGATCAGCGCGACCGCCTCTTCCTGACCCAGCCCGCGCTGCATTGCGTAGAAAAGCTGGTCGTCCGAAATCTTGCTGGTCGTCGCCTCATGCTCGATCTGGGCCGAAGGGTTCTTCACTTCGATATAGGGCACGGTGTGCGCGCCGCATTGATCGCCGAGCAACAGACTGTCGCATTGGGTGAAGTTGCGCACGCCCTCTGCTTGCGGGGCCACGCGCACCAGCCCGCGATAGGTGCCGTTGGAATGGCCGGCGCTGATCCCCTTCGAGACGATGGTGGAGCGGCTGCGCTTGCCATTATGGATCATCTTGGTGCCGGTATCGGCCTGCTGATAATTATTGGTGACGGCAACCGAGTAAAACTCGCCCACGCTGTCATCGCCATTGAGAACGCAGCTCGGATATTTCCAGGTGATGGCCGAGCCGGTCTCCACCTGCGTCCAGCTGACCTTGGAGCGGTGACCCTGACACAGCGCGCGCTTGGTCACAAAGTTATAAATGCCGCCTTTGCCTTCGGCATCGCCCGGATACCAATTCTGCACGGTTGAATATTTGATTTCGGCATCGTCCAGCGCGACCAGTTCCACCACCGCGGCATGAAGCTGGTTTTCATCGCGCATCGGCGCGGTGCAGCCTTCGAGGTAAGAGACATAGCTGCCCTTGTCCGCGATGATCAGCGTGCGTTCAAACTGCCCGGTATTTTCGGCGTTGATGCGGAAATAGGTGGAAAGCTCCATCGGGCAGCGCACGCCTTCGGGGATGTAGACGAATGTCCCGTCGGAAAAGACCGCGCAGTTGAGCGCCGCGAAATAATTGTCGCGCACCGGCACGACCCGGCCCAGCCATTTTTTGACAAGGTCGGGATATTCGCGGATCGCCTCTGAAATCGAAAGGAAGATGACGCCCGCTTTTTTCAGTTCGTCGCGAAAAGTGGTCGCCACCGACACGCTGTCAAACACGGCATCCACCGCAACCTTGCGCGCGCCCTCAACCCCGGCAAGCACCTTTTGCTCTTCAATCGGGATGCCCAGCCTTTCATAGATTTTGAGGATTTCCGGATCGACTTCGTCCAGGCTTTCCAGTGTCTTTTTCGCCTTGGGCGCGGCGTAATAATAAGCGTCCTGATAGTCGATCGGCGGGACGTTGAGCTTGGCCCAATCGGGCGCGTCCATCGTCTGCCACAGGCGGAAAGCCTTCAACCGCCAGTCGAGCATCCATTCCGGCTCGTTCTTCTTGGCGGAGATAAAGCGGACGGTGTCTTCATTCAGCCCCTTGGGCGCGAATTCCTGTTCAATGTCCGCAGACCAGCCATGCTCATAATCGGCGACTTTTGCGGCCGCATCGCGCGCGGCCTGATCTTTGATTGGCGTATATGTCATGGCTCAGTTCGCAGGAACGGTAAAAGCAGGGGTGCCCGCCCCATTGGGGGAGGCAATGGCGGTCAGGCTGATTTCTGCCAGCGCGCCTCGGATCGCCTGATTGACGACGGGCCAGTGCGGCTGGACCGAGCAGCTTCCTTCCAGTGCACAGTCATGTCGGCCCTGTTCAACACAGGCGGTCATCGCAATCGGGCCTTCAATCGCCTCGACAATTTCGGCAAGGCTGATGGCCGCCGCCGGGCGCGCGAGCTTGAACCCGCCGCCTGCCCCCCGAATGGAGCGCAACAGCCCGGCCGACGACAAGCGGCTGACGAGCTTTTGTACGGTGGGCAGGGGAATGCCAGTTTCGTCCGCCAACTGCCCCGCATTGATGCGGGTGCCGCCACAATGGCGGGCACAGGCCGTCATCATCACGACGGCATAATCGGCCAGACTCGATAAGCGCATGGCGGCTAATTGGACCGCGTTAGTCCGAATTTCAACCCCGAAGTTTTCGCTAAGTAAAATCTTCTCTTCCAAAGCTCTGCGCGCTTGTCCGCCCTAGAATTTGACGTCGGGCGCGGTGTCGCTAAGGGAAGCCCATGTCGCTTTACCCGTTGGTCCGCCCTTTTGTTTTTCTTGCCGACGCTGAGCCTGCGCACCGGCTGAGCCTCGCCGCGCTGCGCTTATGGCCCACCGCCAAGCCCCGTTCGTCTGATCCCATCCTTGCAAGCCGAGTGGCCGGGCTGGATTTTCCCAATCCCGTTGGTCTTGCGGCGGGCTATGACAAAGATGCCGAAGTGCCGGTGCAGATGCTTGCTTTGGGCTTTGGCTTTACCGAGGTTGGCACGCTGACGCCGTTGCCCCAGGCCGGCAACCCTAAGCCGCGCTTATTCCGTCTGGTCGAGGATCGGGCGGTCATCAACCGGATGGGCTTCAACAATGGCGGGCAAGAGGCGGCGATGCCGCGGCTGCGTGCCGCGCGCGTCCAGAGCAATGGCCTGATTGGCATTAATATCGGCGCCAACAAGGATGCGGTGGACCGCATTGCCGATTATGCGACGGGCGTTGCGCGCATGGCGCCGCTTGCGTCTTACCTGACGGTCAATATCAGCTCGCCCAATACGCCGGGGTTGCGCGCGCTTCAGGATGAAAGCGCGCTTACCGAATTGCTGGCCGCGGTTCAGGGCGCGCTGCCCAAAGCGGGACCGCCCGTCTTTCTGAAGGTCGCGCCCGATCTGGAGCCTGCGGACATCGATGCAATTGCGCGCCTGTCGGTGGGCAAGGTGGATGCGCTGATCGTCTCTAACACAACCATATCGCGGCCAATGCTCCGCTCCGCCCATGCCGGTGAGAGCGGGGGGCTGTCGGGCGCGCCGCTCAAGGCATTGGCGCAGCAACGGATGCAAGATTTTGCCAAGGCCACCGGCAGGTCGCTCCCGCTGATCGGGGCCGGGGGGATTGCCTGTGCCGAAGACGCCTATGCCCGCATCCGGGCGGGCGCATCGCTGGTGCAGATTTATTCCGCGCTGGTCTATGAAGGCCCGGGTCTTGCCCGGCGGATCAATGCCGGCCTTGCAGCGCTGTTGCGCCGCGATGGCTTTGCGTCCTTGGGCGAGGCGGTGGGGGTAGACCTTCGTTAGGGCTTGTCGCCCCTTATGGGGGCGCTAGGGTGGCGAGATGAAAAAGCTCTTCCTCTCGTTACTGCTGTTTGTCTTATTGCCCCAAGCCGCTTTGGCAGAAAAGGGTGCCGTCTCTGCCGCAGACCCGCGCGCCGCGGCCGCCGGGCAAGAGATTTTGCGACAAGGCGGCAGTGCCGCCGATGCGGCGCTGGCGATGATGCTAGCGCTGACGGTTGTGGAGCCGCAATCCTCGGGCATCGGCGGCGGCGGTTTTTTTGTCTACCATGATGCATCCACCGGCGCGCCTGCGACAATTGACGGGCGCGAAACCGCGCCGGCGGCTGTGCGCGAAGACCGCTTCCTTGGGCCAGATGGGCGGCCCATGCCGTTTCGCGATGCCTTTTTGGGCGGCCATTCGGTCGGCGTTCCGGGCAATATCGCTCTTGCCGCCAAAGCGCATGAAAAATGGGGGCGCCTGACATGGGCGCAGCTTTTTCAGCCGGCTATCCGGCTTGCCGATCAGGGCTATGTCGTTTCGCCGCGCCTGGCTGGCGTCATCGCCCAAATGGACCCGCTCTGGCAGAATTTGCCCGCAATCAAGGCGATTTATTTTCAGGATGGACGGCCCAAGGCGGCTGGCGATGTTATCAAGAACCCTGATCTTGCCAAGACCCTTAGGCTGATCGCGCGCAAGGGCCCAAAGGCCTTTTATTCCGGCAAGATTGCGCAGCAGATCAGCGCCGCCGTATCCAACGCGCCTGAAAACCCGGTGCCGCTGACGCGTGCTGATCTGGCCGCCTATCAAGCCAAGGATCGTCCGCCCGTCTGCGTTCTTTATCGCGTCTACAAGCTGTGCGGCATGGGGCCGCCCTCGTCCGGCGCGACGACGGTATTCCAGATCCTGGGCATGGTTGAGCGCTTTGATCTGAAGGCGCTGGGCAAAGACGATCCCAAAGCCTGGCACGTGATCGCCGAAGCGATGCTGCTGGCTTATGCCGACCGCGAAAAATATCTGGGCGATCCCGATTTTGTGGACGTGCCCGTAACGGGGCTGTTGGACAAAGCCTATCTGGCCAGCAGGTCGGCCCTTATTTCTGAAACCAGTTCGCTGCCGCGCTATGATCCGGGGATGCCGCCCGGCGCACCCGCGCGCACGGCGGCCGTTTCAGGCGAGGTTCACGGCACCACCCATTTTGTGGCGGCCGACCGCTTTGGCAATGTAGCGAGCATGACCTCTACGGTCGAAGGCCCCTTTGGCAGCCAGTTGGTGGCGGCAGGCATGGTGCTCAACAATGAGCTGACCGACTTTACTTTTGCGCCCGTCAAGGACGGCGCGCCGGTCGCCAATCGGCCCCAGCCGGGCAAGCGGCCCGTCTCTTCCATGTCGCCCACCATTGTTTATGGGCCGGATGGCCAGCCGGTCTTCGTCGTCGGTGCGGCTGGCGGCAAGCGCATCATCATGCAGGTCGCCAAAACGCTGATCGCCCATCTTGATTGGGGACTGGACGCCCGAGCCGCGATTGCCGCGCCCAACATCTTCTTCAGCGGGGAAAATCTGCTGGTGGAAAGCGCCACGCCGCTTGCCGACAAGGCCGATGCGCTGGCGGGCTTTGGGCGACCCGTGATCGTCAACCCGATCAGCCCGTCCAAGGCCAATGCGGCCGAGCGGACGGCCAAGGGCTGGGTGGGGGCGGCAGACCCGCGCAGCGACGGCATGGGCTTGAGTGAATGACCAAGGCACGCCATGTAGGCGGCCAGAAAATATAAAACAGGAGATGGGACGTATGCGGGAGCTTGAGCATTTCCCGAACCTTGTGACGATGTTCTTCCGGCGCGCGGCGGAAAAGGGCGATGCACCTTTCCTCTGGGCGAAGAAGAATGGTCAATGGCAGTCGATCAGCTGGGCGGAAGCGGCGCAGCAGGTGGCCTCCCTTGCCCAGTCGCTGAAGAATATCGGGCTGGAGCCGGGCGACCGCGTCATGCTGGTTTCTGAAAACCGGCCCGAATGGTGCATCGCAGATCTTGGCATCATGGCCGCGGGCTGCGTGACGGTGCCGACCTATACGACCAATACGGAACGCGACCATCAGCATATCATCGAAGATTCCGGCGCCAGCGCGATCATTGTTTCCACGCCCAATTTGGCCCGCGCGGTCATGCCGGCGGCCATCCGCGCGACCCGTGCCCATCAACTGATCGGCATAGAGGAATTGCGGGTTGGCCAATCAACGGGCGTCACAATCCGCAGCTGGCGCGACATGGTCTCTGCTCCGGCCGATGTGGCGGCCTGTGCTGCGCATGCAGAAGCGACCTTCAAGCGCGAAGATCTGGCCTGTTTGATTTACACCAGCGGGACAGGCGGCGCGCCGCGCGGCGTGCGCCAACATCACGGCGCGATCTTGTGCAATGTCGAAGGCTGTGTGGAAGTTATCGCTGAAGATTTTGGCTGGGATGACGAAGTCTTCTTGTCCTTCCTGCCCTTGTCGCACACTTATGAGCATACGGGCGGGCAGCATTTTCCGGTCGGGCTGGGCGCGCAGATTTATTACGCCGAAGGGCTGGAAAAGCTTGCGTCCAACATCGAGGAAACGCAGCCAACCATCATGGTTGTTGTCCCGCGCCTGTTTGAGGTGCTGCGGGCCCGCATCCTCAAACAGATCGAAAAGCAGGGCAAATTGCCGCAAGCCTTGATGCAGCGCGCCTTGTCGCTGGGGGCAAAGGATTTGCAGGGCGGCCTGTCGCTCTGGGATCTGCCGATGAACCTTGTCATCAACAAAACGCTGCGGCCCAAAATCCAGCAGCGCTTTGGCGGGCGGATGAAGGCCATGGTGTCAGGCGGTGCGCCGCTCAACCCCGAAATTGGCGTCTTCTTCCACGCCATGGGGCTGACGATGCTGCAAGGCTATGGCCAGACCGAGGCCGCGCCTGTCATCTCGTGCAACCGGCCCAAGGCGGGCCTGAAAATGGATACGGTTGGGCCGCCGCTCAAAAATGTTGAGGTGAAGATTGCCGATGACGGCGAAATCCTCGTGCGCGGGGAATTGGTGATGCACGGCTATTGGCGCAACGAAGCGGAAACCGCCCGCGCGTTGCAGGATGGCTGGCTTCATACCGGCGATATTGGCGAGATTGACGCCAAGGGCCGCATCCGCATCACCGACCGCAAAAAGGATATTATCGTCAACGACAAGGGCGAGAATGTCAGTCCGCAAAAGGTGGAAGGGATGTTGACCCTTCAGCCGGAAATCTTCCAGGCGATGGTCTCGGGCGATAAGCGCCCGCACCTTGTGGGGCTTTTGGTGCCAGATCCGGAATGGGCCGTGGAATGGGCGCAGGCCAATGATGAAGACTATGATCTGGCTGCCCTGTGCGATCTGCCTGCCTTCCGGGCTGCGCTGATGGACGCGGTGGACCGGGTGAACGCCCAGCTTTCTGTGACGGAAAAGGTGCGCAAGATCACGCTGACGCCCGATGGCTTTACCATCGATAATGAAATGCTGACGCCAAGCCTTAAAATCCGGCGACACATGATCCGCCAGGTCTATGGCGACCGGATCGACGCGCTTTATAAAAGCTAGGCCGGAGCGGCTGCGCCTTTAGCGGAAATTGTCCTTGGCGGCCCGCCGTTCCGCAAGCTCAGCCGCGCTTTTGGCCCGCATGAAAGGGTTGGTCGCCAACTCTTCCGAGATGGTCGTCGGGACGGTGGCGTCACCGCGGGCCCGCGCCGCCTCTACATGCGCCATTCGCGCGGCAATGGCGGCGTTGTCAGGCTCTGCCACCAGTGCATAACGTCCGTTGGACTGCGTATATTCATGCGCGCAATAGACGCAGGTATCGCCCGGCAATTGGGCAAGCCGCTGCATATTTTCAAACATCTGCTCGGCGGTCCCTTCGAACAGGCGGCCGCAGCCCATTGCAAACAGCGTATCGCCAACAAAGACGACCTTTGCCTCGGGCAAGTGGTAAGCAATATGCCCGGCCGTATGGGCCGGCACATCGATAATATCGGCCCTAATCCCGCCAATGGCGACGCTTTCTCCTCCGCTGACCATGCGATCCAGCGTCGGGATGCGTTCAGCTTCGGCCGCGGGGCCGGTAATGGTGCAGCCGGTCGCCGCGCGGATCGCCTCATTCCCTCCTGTATGGTCGGGATGCCAGTGCGTGTTCCAGATTTGCGTGATCGTCCAGCCCCGCCGCTGGGCTTCGTCCAGCACCGGCTCTGCGACCGCGGGGTCAACAACAACGGTGTCGCCCGACACGGGCTCATGCGCCAGCCAGACATAATTGTCTGACAAAACAGGAATGCGGACGATTTCCAACGTCATCTCCGGCTCCTCACCAATGGCCGATATTGGGCATAGAGGCCCAGGGTTCGGCCGTCGGCAAAGCCGGACCGTCCTGCAACAACTCTACCGAGATATTGTCGGGTGATCGGACAAAGGCCATGCGGCCATCGCGCGGCGGGCGATTGATCGTCACGCCCCCGTCCATCAAGCGCTGGCAGACCTCGTAAATATTGGAGACGCTATAAGCCAGATGGCCGAAATTACGGCCCTCATCATAGCCTTTTTCATCCCAGTTATGCGTCAGTTCGACCTGCGCTGCTTCATCGCCCGGAGCCGCCAGAAAGATCAGCGTAAAGCGTCCGGCTTCCACTTCCATGCGCTTGAGCTCTTTCAGACCCAGCAGCTCAAAGAACCGGATTGTCGCGTCCGGATCGGATACGCGGATCATGGTATGAAGATATTTGATCACCATCTGCTCCCGGGGCCTCTTGCCCATGCTCATCATCTTTGATGAGATCAGGATAAGCCCGCCAAGGCCGTCAGAAAAGCACTTATGTCAAAAGCGGCCCGAGGTGAAATCCATTTACGGCTTGGGTGGGGCCGGGGGCGTCGGCGGCGCGGCCGGCGTATCTGCGGGTGGAAACTGGCTGAGCGCCCGGGTGGCCGCTGCGCCAACCGGGCTGTTGGGGGCGAGCCGTGCGGCGGCTTCCCACGCGGTTCGCGCAGCATCATCGCGGCCGGCCAGAGCGGCGATGTTGCCGGCTTCCAGCGCGACAGACGCATCATCAGGTGCGCGCTTGGCCGCTTCGCCAATATCGTTTTGTGCCCGCGCCAGATCGCCCATGCGGCGGGCCAGCGCTGCCGAAAGCAGCCAAGCCAGCGGATCTTCCGGCACAAGGCCCAGCGCCGCATCCAGATCCGTTCGCGCGGATTTGAGATCGCCCGTCCCCACAAGCGCGCGGGCCCGGTCAAGTCGCGCTTCGCCGGCATCAGCTCCGGTCAGCGTGCCGAGGATGATCGCCGCGTCAAAATGGCTGCGCGCTGCAGCCATATCGCCAAGCGCCAACGCTGCATTGCCAGCCTGAACCCATAGGCCAGCGGCACGCGGGTCTTGCGCAGCTTCTGCCGCTTGGGCTGTCTGGGCAAAGGCTGTTGCAGCGGCGGCCCAGTTTTCGCGGGCGGCATAGGCCATGCTCAAGCATTGGCGTGCCAAGAGGCTATTGGCCTTCAGGCGCCAAGCATTGGCCGCTTCGATCGCGGCATCGGGATTTTTGTCGATCTTGCCCACGCAATCGAGGAAGCGCGCCTCATCGGACATCTCTGGGGCAGCGGCCGGGCTGGCAGCCAGTGCAAGGGCAATCAGCAGCATCACAAGGCCTCCATCAACGGATTTAGCGCGGCCTCCAGCAGCGCCAGATCGGCCGGGCGCGACAGTCGGTGGTCGCCCTGCTTGACCAAGTGAAGCTGCACATCGGCTGAACGGACGCACGCCGCAATCTTAAGGGCTGTCTGCCAAGGGACATCGGGGTCCGCCTGACCTTGCAGCAGCCGCACCGGGCAATCAATGTCGATAGGGCCATCCAGCAGGCGCAAGGCCTGGCCAGATCCCCAAAAGGCGCGCGTGGTCAGCATCGGTTCTGGGCCATAATCCGACGGGCGCAAAAGCCGCCCCTCTTTTTCCAGAACTGCCTTTTCAGCCGCGCTGAACCCCCAATCGGTAAAATCGGGCGCGGCGGCAATGCCGATCAGCGCGGCCACCCGCGGGCCCAGGTCGCGCGCCAGCAGCAGCGCCAGCCAGCCTCCCATTGATGACCCGATCAGCAGGACCGGTCCGGGTGCCGCATGGTTTATTACCCGCCGCGCATCATCGCGCCAGACGGCCAGCGTGCCGTCTTCAAAGCGGCCGTCGCTTTCGCCGCAACCGCTATAGTCAAAGCGCAGCAGTGCATGGCCCGTTCTGGCGGCCCAGGCATCCAGCGCCAGCGCTTTGCTGCCCTGCATGTCGGACGCGTAGCCGGGCAAAAAGACAATGGTTGGCCCGGGCTTTGTGCCCAAGCGGTGGCGAAAGGCGAGCCTGACGCCATCTGGCCTGGCGATCCACTGGGGCGCTTCGGCTTCTGCCATTAGCTGACGCCGCCGGGCTCGCCTTCGCGTGGCGCGGGATGGGCCGTGCCGGCGCGGGCAGACGGCGCGTGGGGCGGCTCATGCTCGGGCGTTTCCGGGGCATCAAGCCCGCCTTCCCAATGCGCGATGACGGCACTGGCGACCGTGTTGCCAACAACATTGGTTGCGGTGCGGCCCATATCAAGAAAATGGTCGACGCCGAGGATCAGCAGCAACCCTGCTTCTGGAATGCCGAACATTGCCAGCGTCGCGGAAATAACGACAAGGCTGGCACGCGGAACGGCGGCCATGCCCTTGGACGTCAGCATCAGCGTCAGCAGCATCAGGATTTCCTGGCCGATGGTCAAATTGATGCCATAGGCCTGCGCGATGAAGATCGTCGCAAAGGTCATGTACATCATCGACCCGTCCAGATTGAACGAATAGCCAAGCGGTAGAACAAAGCTGCCGATCCGGCGCGGCACGCCAAAGCGGTCCAGCGCATCCAGCGTGCGCGGAAAGGCCGCTTCCGACGAGGCGGTAGAAAAAGCGACCAGTAGCGGCTCGCGAATATAGCGGATCAGCCCCAGCGCTCGGCTGCCGATGATCATCGTGGCCGCGCCCAGCAGCAGCAACCACAGGATGGCAAGGCCAAGGTAGAAGGTCGCGATAAACTCAACATATTTTGCGAGAATGCCCAGACCTTCTTCGGCGATGACCGCGGCCACCGCTGCAAAAACGGCAAAGGGAGCAAAGCGCATGACATAGCCGGTGACGACCAGCATGATCTCCACCAGCGCATCAACGGCGCGGACCACAGGAGCCGCCTTTTCGCCCACGGCCGTCATCGCGACGCCAAAAAAGACGGAAAAGACCACGATCTGGAGGATCGTGTTGGTCGCCATCGCGTCGACGATGGACATCGGGATGATGTCGCCTACAAACTTCTTGGCATCAAAGGCGGTCTTCGCAACCCCCGCATCGGCGGTGGCAGCGGGCAAATCCAGCCCGATGCCAACGCCCGGCTGGAACAGGTTCACAAGGACTAGCCCGAGCGACAAAGACACAAGGCTTGCCGCCAAAAACCAAAGGATGGACCGCAAGCCCACCCGGCCCAGCGCCGCCGTGTCGCCCATATGGGCGATGCCCGCGACGAGCGTGCCGAAAACAAGCGGTGCGATGATCATCTTGATCAGCCGCAAAAAGGCGTAGGTGACGAGACCCAGATATTTGACAATCTCGGTGATCACCGCTGCAGGAGCGGTGGCGTTGATGACCGCGCCGACAAGGATGCCGAGCAGCAGGGCCACCCCAATGTACATAGTCAGCCTTTTGGCCATGATGATCCTGCTCCCTGATCCGTATTGAGCCGCACTGGAATGGATTGCCCGGCGGGCGTCAAGGCCTGCTTAGTGCAGCCGCAGCCGCTGGTCGGAAATCTGGACCCGCACGGGCAGCGTGGCCACTGGGTCGCCATCGGCCTGAACCGGCCAGGGCTCATCGCTCAAGATATCAAGTGTTGTGCAATTGAGCGGGATCAGATTGGCGCGATCTTCCAGCGGACGGCCGCGCATCACGCCCCGGATGAAGCGCCAGAAATCCTTGCGCGATGCCTGCTTCAACGCCAGCACATGAAGCTTGGCGGTCGTCCGCCGCGCTTCGGGCGCAAAGGTGTAGGGGCCGGCGAAATAGACGCCTTTGGCCACATAAACGGCTTCGCATTTGTAGGTTTTGCCGTCCGCCACCAAGGTCAGCTGGGGGCGCTGCCAACGACCGAGCATCCGGAGCATGGCAATCAGATAGGCATAGCGCCCGATCCAGGATTTAAGCTTTAGCGAAACGCCGGCCACCGCATGGGCATCTGGCCCGACGCTGGCACAGCCGAAGAACATTTCGCCGTTGATCGTTGCCGGCACATGGAACTGCGCCTTGACTTGGTTCAGCGCGACATGGGCAAATTGGTCCGGCTCGGTTGGGCCGCCGACTTCCAGATGCAGCAGATTGACCGTGCCCATTGGGAAGCAGGCCAGCGGCAGGTCGCGCCCGCTGGCGAGCAGCGCCATGGCCGCATGGCGCAACGTGCCATCGCCGCCCGCCACGACGACCAGTTGCGCATCATCTTCAATCATCAACTGCCGGCCCGGCCCGACATGCGCCAGAGTGACGCCCGCGCCTTCGCGTCGAAAGGCTTCGCGCAGGGCGAGCAGCTTTTCTAGACTATAGCCCCCGGCTTCCGGGTTGACGACAAGCTGAACGCGGACCGTCATCTCAAGCTCCCAAATGCGCGACAAGATCTTCGGCAAATGCCGAGAGCGTGTCATCCCGCGCGCCCATGACGACAATCCGGTCTCCGGGCTTCGCAAGCTGGGTAAGCCGCGTGCCACAATCCTGCCGGGCCGGCAGATGCTCGGCCGAGCGCCCGCCTGAGCTAATGCCGGCGACAATATCGGCGCTGCCGACCGAACGATCCACCGTGCCGCCAAAGTAAACGGGATCGCACAGGATTAAATGATCATCGGCTGCAAGGTCGCGCACAAAAGTGGCAATCAGCTCGTGGCCCATCTGCTTGAGCGGACCATAGCCGTGCGGCTGGAAGAAAACCAAAAGCCGGCCCGGAAAGGCATGAAGCGTCGCAAGGCTTGCCGCGATCTTATCCGGGTTATGGCCAAAATCGTCGATCACCGTGACGCCGCGGGCCGTACCCGTGACTTCCAGCCGCCGCCTAAGCCCGGTAAAGCCGCCAATGGCCCGGGCCGCGTCGGCAAGGTCGATGCCCGCTGCCTGTGCCGCCGCCAAGGCCGCCAGCGCATTGGACGCATTATGCCGGCCCGGCACTTGCAGCGACACACGGTGGCCGCTGACGCGAAAATCAATGCCGTCGGGCCGTTCCAAGATGTCGGTTGCGACAAGATCAGCCGAGGGATCGCTAAGAGAATAGGTCAGCGCATTGGCACGCGGAAAGGCCGCAACTTCGGCATTATCAAGGTTGAGCACCGCAACCCGCGCCTTGGCGGTAAAGGCCCCGAAGAGCGCGCGCAGTTCTTCCATCGATTTATGGTCGAGCGCGATGTTGTTGAGGACCGCAATGTCGGGCGCATAAAGCGCGATGGAGCCATCGCTTTCATCAACTTCGCTCACAAAGGCCGGGCCGTGGCCCACCAGTGCGCTGGCAAAGGGCGCATCGGGCGTTGCGAAGTTCTTCATCACGGCGCCGTTCATCACGGTCGGGTCTTTGCCAAGCGCGTGCAAGATCCAGCCGATCATGCCCGTTACGGTGGATTTGCCGCTGGTTCCGCCAACCCCAATCCCCATTGGCGCCGCATTGAATAATTGGGCCAAAAGATCGGCGCGGCGCAGGCGTTGAGCGCCCACCCGCGTGGCGGCCACAATATCGGGCACCGTTTCTTCCACGGCGGTTGAGGCAACAACGATCTGCTCTGGCCGCGTGATGCCGCTGCCATCTTGCGCAAACAAGGTGATGCCATGGCTTTTCAGCCACTCAAACTTTGGCGCAGTGCGTCCTTGATCCAGCGATCGATCGGACCCGGCAACCTTATGGCCTTGGCCTGCAACAATCAGCGCAAGCGGCATCATACCCGAGCCGCCAATCCCGCAGAAGAAAAAGTCCTTCAAAGCCATAGACGGCCATTGCCAAGGCTGGCCGTCAATGTCGAGAGCCTATCAGGGGCGCTCAATCGCGATCGCGGTTCCTTCGCCCCCGCCGATGCACAAAGAGGCAATGCCCCGCTTCAGGCCGCGTGTCTCAAGCGCTGCGATCAGCGTCGCGATGATCCGCGCACCCGAGGCCCCAATGGGGTGGCCCAGTGCGGTCGCGCCGCCATTGACGTTGAGTTTTTCTGCCGGGATGCCCAGTTCCTTCATCGCGATCATCGGGACCATGGCAAAGGCTTCGTTAATTTCGAAAAGGTCGACATCGTCGAGCGACCAGCCCGCCTGCGCCATCACGCGGCGGATGGCGGGCACCGGGGCCGAGGTAAACTTGGCCGGTTCTTGGCTGTTGGTCGCCCAAGCGACAATCCGCGCGGCAACCGGCAGGCCCTGCGCCTTGGCGGCGCTTTCGCGCGCGACGACCAGCGCGGCCGCACCATCCGAGATGGACGAGGCATTGGCGGCGGTGATTGTGCCGTCCTTTGCAAAAGCAGGCTTCAGCGTCGGGATCTTGTCAGGCCGGGCATTGCCAGGCTGTTCGTCAACTTCCACCAGCGTGGTCCCGGCCCGGCCGGTGACTTCCACCGGCACGATCTCGCGCTTGAAAGCGCCCGACGCGATGGCTTCCTTTGCCCGGGTCAGCGAGCGGAGCGCATAATCATCCTGCTCTTCGCGGGTGAACTGATAGTCGCGGCAGGTATCTTCGGCAAAGCTGCCCATCGCCCGGCCGGGTTCATAGGCGTCTTCCAGACCGTCAAGGAACATGGAATCCTTCAGGCTGTCATGGCCCAACCGGGCGCCCGAGCGATGCTTGGTCAGCAAATAAGGCGCATTGGTCATGCTTTCCATGCCGCCTGCGACCACCACATTCGACGTGCCGGCAAGGATGGCTTCAGCGGCCATCATCGTCGCCTTCATGCCAGATCCACAGACCTTGTTGATGGTGGTGGCGCCGGTTGAAATGGGCAGGCCGGCGCCAATGGAGGCCTGACGTGCGGGAGCCTGACCCAAAGCGCCCGGCAGCACGCAGCCCATGATTACCTGATCAACCGCCTCGGGTGCCACCCCGGCCCGTTCCACCGCTGCCTGAATGGCAATCGACCCCAATTTCGTTGCCGGAACAGAGGCAAGCGCCCCCTGCATACCGCCCATGGGCGTCCGGGCATAAGAGGCAATAACGATCGGGTCGCTGGTCATCTTGATATCCTTTCAGATCGACTCACGGGTCGGCGCAGAGCTTTGCTTTTTCGCAAGGTGCAACGCATTTCAAGCGTTAGTTTTTGCAGCGCAACAAAGCAAGGATGGAGGCCGGTTTCAGCCCAAAGCCACAATCTGATGCAGACGGTTGATTTCGATCAATGTGGCCGCCATCATCCTTTGAGAAAGTCCGCCAAAAGGACGAGAGAGAGGACAAAAGATGTTGGACATTGTCGCCAAGCCTGCGGCCGGAGAACGGTCTGATGACGTTACGCATTTCGACGTTTTGATTGCTGGAGCAGGGATTTCCGGCATCGGGTCGGCGGTTCATCTGAAGGAGCAATGCCCGGACAAAAGCTTTGTCCTGCTTGATTCGAAAGATACTTTTGGCGGTACTTGGGAAACACACAAATATCCGGGCGTCCGCTCAGATTCGGATCTCTACACCTTTGGCTATCGCTTCAAGCCTTGGATCGGCCCGCCCATCGCGTCCGCTCAGGCCATTTTGGACTATATGGGCGAGGTGATCTCGGACCACGATCTCAACAGCCATATCCGTTATGGTCACACGATCACGCATTGCAGCTTTTCACGCGCAACCAACCTCTGGACCGTTGAGGCGATCAGCAAGGCGGATGGCAAGACCCACCGCTTCACCTGCAATTTCCTGTGGATGTGCCAAGGCTATTATAACCATAATGATCCCTATATCCCCGACTGGACCGACCGCGAAAAATTCAAGGGCCAGTTCATCCATGCGATGAAATGGACGCCTGACATTGACGTGACCGGCAAGAAGGTCATCGTCATCGGCTCGGGCGCGACGGCCGCGACCGTTATTCCTGCGCTGGCGGGCAAGGCTGCCCATGTGACGATGCTTCAGCGCTCCCCCACCTATTTCTTTTGCAGCCCGAACCAGAATGAACTGGCAGACCGGCTGCGCGAAATTGGCGTGGATGAACCAACGATCCACCGTGTCGTGCGCCAGCAGGTCATGTATGACCAGCAGGTGCTGACCCAGCGCTGCATCGATGAGCCGGAAGTCGTGGTTGAGGAACTGAAGGAACTGATCCGGCTTTATGCGGGGCCGGACTTCCAGTTTGAGCCGCACTTCACCCCGCATTATCGCATCTGGCAGCAACGGCTTGCCTTTGTGCCCGATGGCGACATTTTCCAGGCGGTCGGGCGCGGCGAAGTCAGCGTTGTGACGGACCATATTGAGCGGTTTACGGAAAAAGGCATTCTGCTCAAATCCGGCGAGGAACTGGAAGCCGATATCATCATGGCGGCCACCGGCTTTAAATTGTCGGTGCTGGGCGACATTCCGTTTGAGGTGGATGGCGAGGCCGTGGATTGGGCCGATACGGTCACCTATCGCGGCATGATGTTTACCGGCGTGCCGAATATGCTTTGGGTGTTCGGCTATTTCCGCGCCAGTTGGACGCTGCGTGTCGATATGCTTGGTGATTTCGTCTGCAACTTACTCAACCATATGACGAGGAAGGGCAAGAGCCGGGTCGAAGTGAAGCTAAGGCCCGAAGACCATAATATGCCGCTTTTGCCGTGGATTGAGGAAGAGAATTTCAACCCGAGCTACCTGATGCGCGACATCCACAAAATGCCCAAGCGCGGCGACAAGCCAGAGTGGCGGCACAATCAGGATTACTGGCGCGAAAAGGATGAAATTCCCGCCATCAATCTCGATGGCTCGGAATTTGCGTATAGCTAAGTGAAATGCCACCGACCGGCCCCGCGCTGCGGGCCGGTCGGCCTGTGGCGTCAGGCTGCTACAGGCAGCAAATGACGTTCGCTGGCGATGCGCATCATCGCCTTTTGCAGTTTTTCAAATGCGCGGACTTCAATCTGGCGGACGCGCTCGCGCGAGACGCCAAATTCCTGGCTCAGTTCTTCCAGCGTGCGCGGTTCATCCACCAAGCGGCGTTCGGTCAGAATCTGCTTTTCGCGGTCTGTCAGGTTCTGCATCGCTTCGATCAGAAGCGCATGGCGCTGCACACGTTCTTCCGCCTCGGCAACAATCTCGTCCTGCAAGGGGCCGGTATCTACCAGACTGTCCTGCCACTGGCCTTCGCCATCTTCGTTCAGCGAAACATTGAGCGAGGTGTCGCCACCGCCGAGCATCCGGCGGTTCATGCTGATGACTTCTTCTTCGGTCACGCCCAGATCAGTTGCGATTTTGCGCACGTCTTCGGGGCGCAGATCGCCATCTTCATAGGCGTCGAGATTCTTTTTCATGCGCCGCAGGTTGAAGAAGAGTTTCTTCTGCGCGGCGGTGGTGCCGAGCTTCACCAAGCTCCATGAGCGCAGGATGAATTCCTGAATGGAGGCCTTGATCCACCACATGGCATAGGTGGCGAGGCGGAAGCCGCGATCCGGCTCAAATTTCTTCACGCCCTGCATCAGGCCGATATTGCCCTCGGCAATTAATTCGGAGACGGGCAGGCCATAGCCGCGATAGCCCATCGCGATCTTCGCCACGAGGCGCAGATGCGAGGTAACAAGCTTGGCGGCGGCTTCAGTGTCCTGATGCTCTTCAAACCGCTTGGCGAGCATATATTCTTCCTCGGCCGTGAGGATCGGGAATTTCTTGATCTCTGCCAAATAGCGGTTCAGCCCTTCCTCGCTGTTCAGCGCAGGAATGGTTGCCGAGCCCTTTGCTTTTACTGCCAGCGATTTGCCGGTCATTGTCATCTCCCTGTCCGCGACCCCCTCATCAAGCAGAGTCGCATCGCAATCTGCTCATAGCTGAAGATTGATGAACAGTCGCTGCATATCAGATGGGATGGGGCTTTCGAAATTTAAAGTCCCCCCCGTTATGGGGTGGACAAAGCCCAGCCGCGCCGCGTGGAGGGCCTGCCGTTCGAAGTCTAAACGCTTAAGGACCTCACGATGTTCCGGGCGGCTGCGACCATAAACCGGATCGCCCAGCAAGGGGTGGCCAATTGAGGCCATGTGTACGCGTACCTGGTGCGTCCGCCCGGTTTCCAACCGGCATTCTAGCTGCGCCGCATTTTTGAGCGGGGCGATCATGGTCCAATGGGTTACCGCGCGTTTGCCTTTGCCGGGCCCCACGATGGCCACCTTCTTACGATCATAAGGGGACCTGGCGAGATTGGCGTCGACGATGCCGGACCCCGCCTTGGGCAACCCGGCGACAAAAGCGACATAGCGTCGGTCAATGCTGTGCTTGGCAAATTGAGCGGCCAACCCTTCATGCGCCCGGTCTGTCTTGGCAACGACCAGCAGCCCCGACGTATCCTTGTCGATCCGATGGACAATGCCGGGCCGAGCGACCCCGCCAATGCCCGACAAGCGGCCCGCGCAATGGTGAAGCAGGGCATTGACCATCGTGCCATCCAGATTGCCGGCGGCCGGATGGACGACCATGCCTGCCGGCTTGTCGACAACCAACAAATGATCATCCTCAAAGACGATCTGGAGCGGAATATCCTGCGCCACATTATGCGCCGGAGCGGGGGCGGGCACCGAAATCTGATAGTCTGTCTCGGGCTTGACCTTGGTTGCCGGGTCACGAACCAGCACGCCCTTGCTGGACACCTGACCTGCTGAAATCAGGCTTTTCAGCCGTTCGCGCGAATAAACGGGCAGCAACGCGGCAAGCGCACGATCCAGCCGCCAGCCGGCCATATCTGCCGGGATAATCGCTTCTTCTTGGACGTCGGGCGCACTCATGCGATAGCCTTGGGCCGATGAAGGTTCATATTTCAAGTAATTTGCTGCACCGCCTGCACGCCGCTGCTGCCGCCACGCCCGATCAGGAGACGTGCGGCCTGCTGCTGGGCCGGGGCGCGCGGATCGAAGATGTGGTTGTTGCCGCCAATGTTGCCGCCACGCCCGCAACGCATTTTGAGGTTGATCCCGCAGCCCTGATTACGGCGCACAAAAAGGCGCGGGTAGGCGGGCTTGAGGTGGTTGGCAACTGGCATTCGCACCCGCAAGGCCGGGCGGAGCCTTCTGCTGAAGATGCGCGCTGCGCGGCCCCGGACGGCCAAATCTGGATCATTTTGGGACAAGAGGGCGCGCAAGCCTGGCGTGCCGTGGATGCAGGCCCCCGGCATGGTCGATTTGAACAGGTGGCGCTTGCGGTCGTTTAAACGCTGAGCCAAGGCGGACGCCGCTTGTCCGAAACGGCCTTGCGGAGTGTGCGTTATGAAGATCGATCCGATCGAATTTGCGGGCTTGTTATGCTCGCGCCTGTGCCATGATCTGTTGAGCCCGGTAGGGGCGATGGGCAACGGCCTTGAACTGCTGGCCGACGAAAAGGACCCCGATGTTCAGGCCCAATGCCTGACCTTGCTGGAAGACAGCGCCCGGGCAACCGCCAACAAGCTTAAATATTTCCGGCTCGCCTTTGGCTCGGGCGGTAGCTTTGGCGAGGCGGTGAGCACGGCCGACGCGCGGGAGGCGCTGGCGGGCCTTTTCCCGCCCAGCAAGCGCATCACATTGGGTTGGATGGTCGATGTGCCGATGCTGGCCAAGCCGGCAACCAAGATTTTGCTTAATCTGGCGGCCATTGCGGGGGATGCGCTGTTGCGGGGCGGGCAGTTGGACATTGGCGTTGAAGACCAAGCCGGTCGGACCGAAATGGTTGTGCGGGCCAGTGGCGAACGCCTGATGCTGGACGCCGAGGTGCGCCAGACCTTATTGGGCTTGGCGGATGGCGAGGCGCTTTCGGTTCGGCTTGCTGCGGCCTGGCTGGTGCGCGACCTGACGCGGCAGGTTGGCGGCGATCTGCGGATTTCCGAGCCAGAGGCGACGACACTGGTCTTTGGCGTGCTTCTGCCTTCCCCAGCTTAAGTGGGGCGCGCGCCGCCGGGAGTTGCATTGCCCCGTCTGTGCCTTAAGGGAAGGCGACATGACGGCACCTGTCCACCATCGGTTCAGCGGTTCTGACATTTTGATCGCGATTGCGATGAATGTGATGTGGGGCCTGAACCTGATCGCGGTGAAAATGGGGGTGGACCTTGTTCAGCCGCTGACAGCAGCATGGCTGCGGCAGGTGATGGTCATGCTGATCTGCCTGCCGGCGCTGCGAATTATCGAAGGCCGGATGCGCGAGCTGATCTTGCTTGGGGCGTTGGCTGGGGGTGCCTTTTACATCGTCGTCAACATTTCCATGGCGGTGACGACCAATGTCAGCGCGCTGGCGATTGCCGGGCAATTGGGGGCCCCTTTCTCGCTGATCCTTGCGATCATCTTTCTGGGCGAACGGGTCCATAAATATCGCATCGCCGGCATGGCGCTTGCCTTCTTTGGCGTCGTGCTGCTGGTTTTTGACCCCCATGCGATTGATGAGCGGCTGGGCTTGGCGCTGACGGCGCTGGCCAGCCTGATCTGGGCCATCTGCTCGCTGATCCAGCGTCGGCTGGTCGGGGTGCCGGTCTTGACCATTTATGCCTGGGTTGGATTTGTCGGGACTTTGGTCTTGCTGCCAGCTGCACTGGCGCTGGAACCGGCCGCCATGGCGTCTGTGGCGCATTTGCCGCTATCGACCTTGGGGTGGATTTTATTTTCAGCGCTGGGTTCAACGGTGATCGGCCAAGGCGCGATGAGCCTGTTGCTGCAACGCCACCCGGTAAGCGCCGTTGTGCCGCTGACCTTGCCTTCGCCCGTTATTGCGGTGCTGGCGGCGTCCGTCTGGTTTGATACGCATCTGACCCCGGTCATGATTGCGGGCGGTGTGATCGTGCTGGCGGGCGTGGCCATCGTCACGCTGCGCACGGCCCAAGCAACCGAAGCGCATCAGCCGTGAGCGGACAAATGATCGCGCGCCCTTCCCCCAATTTCAACGCGCGCAAGCTGCCCATTTCGATGGTGGTTCTCCATTATACCGGCATGGAAAGCGCCGAGGCGGCACTTGCCCGGCTGGAAGACCCGGAGGCCGAGGTGTCGGCCCATTATGTCGTGCTGGAGGACGGGCAGATCATCTCTATGGTCGATGAGGCGCACCGCGCCTGGCACGCCGGGAGGGCCTATTGGCGCGGGATAAGCGATATCAACTCGGCGAGCATCGGCATCGAGATTGTGAATCCCGGCCATGAATTTGGCTATCGGCCTTTCCCCGACGCTCAGATTGACGCCGTGGTGCGACTGGTGGGGGACATTGTGCCGCGCCACGGCATTACGCGCGGCAATGTGGTGGGGCACAGCGATGTGGCCCCGGCGCGCAAGGAAGACCCGGGGGAATTGTTCCCCTGGTATCGGCTGGCCAGACTGCGCCTTGCCTTGCCGCGCCCCGCCAAGAATTTGATGGACCCGCTTTGGGGGGATGCCGGCTTTCTCCTCGCGCTCGAACGCTTTGGCTATGATATTACCGATGGCCCGGCCGCTGTCCGCGCCTTTCAGCGGCGGTTTCGGCCCGAGTTGATCGACGGGATTATCGATGGGGAATGCCGCGCAATCCTGCTTGCGCTGCTCTTGCCCAAGCCTATGGGTGATTGAAGAAAATCAATTCAGGAGAGGATCGCCATGCGCCGCGCCGCCATTGTTTCCCCCATCCGTACTGCTGTTGGCAAATATCTGGGGGCCTTGTCTGATTTTAGCGCGGGCGATTTGGGGGGGATTGTCCTGAAGGCGCTGATCGAGCGGACCGGGCTGGATGCCGCCAAGGTGGATGATGTGATCTTCGCCCAAGGCTATCCTAATGGTGAAGCGCCGTGCATCGCGCGCTGGTCGCTGCTGCGTGCCGACTTCCCGATCAGCGTGCCCGGCTATTCGTTGGATCGCCGTTGCGGCTCTGGCCTCCAAGCGATTGTGGATGCGGCGATGATGATCCAGACGGGCGTTGCCGATGTCGTCATCGCGGGCGGCTGCGAGAGCATGTCGAACGTTGAATATTACACAACCGATATGCGCAAAGGCGCGCGCGCCGGATCTGTCACGCTGCATGACCGGCTGGCGCGCGGCCGGGTGATGTCGCAACCGATTGAGCGCTTTGGTGTGATTTCGGGCATGATCGAAACCGCTGAAAATCTGGCGAAAGATTATGGCATCACGCGCGAGGAATGCGACGATTATGCCGCTATGAGCCACCAGCGCGCGACCGCCGCTTGGGCCGAGGGCAAGTTTGACGACGAACTGGTGCCGATTGATATCCCGCAGAAAAAGGGCGACCCGATCCGCTTTGTGCAGGATGAGGGCTATCGCCCCGATGCAACGCTGGAGAGCCTAGGCAAGCTGCGGGCGATTGAAGGCGGGGTCGTCACCGCGGGCAATGCCAGCCAGCAAAATGATGCGGCCGCGGCCTGCCTTGTTGTGGCGGAAGATAAGCTTGCTGAACTAGGGCTGGAGCCGATGGCCTGGTTCCATAGCTGGGCGGCAGCGGGGTGCGATCCTTCGCGCATGGGGATTGGTCCGGTGCCGGCAGTGGAGCGGCTGTTTAAGCGCACCGGCCTGGGCTGGGACGATATTGACCTTGTTGAACTCAACGAAGCCTTTGCCCCGCAGGTCCTTGCTGTCCTTAAGGGCTGGGGCTGGGATGACCGCAGCCGGTTGAACGTCAATGGCTCTGGCATTTCGCTTGGTCACCCAATTGGTGCGACAGGGGGAAGAATTCTCGCCAATTTGGTTCGTGAGCTTCATCGCCGCCAAGGGCGCTATGGCCTTGAAACCATGTGCATCGGTGGCGGGCAGGGGATTGCCGCCATCTTCGAACGTGCCTGATCGGGACAGAGGCTGACCGAACCCCGCTGTCCTACAGGGCGGCAACGGGTCCACCCCGCGGCCAAGGAGGCGGCGGGCGATGGATTTTCAGATTGAGCTTCGGGGCGCGGACTATTGGGCGCAGGCGGCCGGGGGCGCGGCCTTTTTTGTTGGCCGCCGCGTGCGCTTTGGCGGCCGGACCGGGTTGATGAACGACCGTACCGGCCCCGCTTATGTTGCGCGCCATTATCTGCCCGATATCGGCATTTGGGCGTCGGCCCTCGCGCCGACCATCGCGTGTGAAGGCGGCCGGTTTTGCGCGCTCAACAGCTATGATCGCGCCCGCTTCAGCTTTGGGATCGGGCAATTTGCCGCCCATGTGCCCGAGGGCGATTTTGTCGGGCTCATGCGTCGCTTGCTCATCTTGCCTGAAGCAGCCGCCTATTTGCCTGATCTTTGCCTTGCGGCCGGCAGGATCTGCCGGGCGGGGCCGGACGCGCCTGAGCCGCTGGAAAGCGGCCAATCTTCGGCCCGGCTGGCCTTGTGGTGCAACCCGCACCGCGCCCAAATAGATGGGCAAGAAGCGCAATTGGCTGCCCGGCTTATCCACTGGACGGCGCATCATCGGTCGGCCCGGCTGGTCCAACTGGCACAAA
Organism: Chakrabartia sp.; assembly: GCA_046074265.1. Lineage (GTDB taxonomy): Bacteria > Pseudomonadota > Alphaproteobacteria > Sphingomonadales > Sphingomonadaceae > Aquisediminimonas. The sequence goes on along the minus strand of JBJTNW010000004.1, from coordinate 1,791 downwards.
TGATCGCCTCTTTCCGCGCCGGGCTTGGCCGAGCCTGTCGACATTTAGAGGTAAGCCGGCTGGCCGCCCCTAATGCCGTGGTCATTGCGGATGTGCTGCATCATGGCCGGGGCGGGGCGCGGCCTTGGGCGCGACTGGCTGCGGCGCTGGATCAGCCCGAGGCACTGGCGGCGTTGCTGGATATTGGTGCGCGGCGCTGGCCGGCGCGGATTGCGGCCCTGCGCGCTGCGCTTCAAACCTTGCCCGAGCTTGCAGCCTATCATTGGGACCGGACTTTGGGCGATTTTGGTCAATAGCCGATTTTCACCGTGCCCCGCGCGGTTGATTTGGCGCGTTGTAGCGCCCTGTCGGCCCGGCCGAGCATCTGGCTGATATTATATTCGCCATCCAGCGCCGCGATGCCGGCCGAAAAATTCAGATGCCCGATCCGCCGGCCCGATTCCCGATCAACAATGTTGCGGGCGGACAGGCTTTCGCGGGCCTTTTCGGTGATGTCGCGCGCGGCGCGGGTGCTTTTGCCATCAAAGAGGATCAGGAATTCTGCGCCCATGCCGCGGCAGACAAAGCCTTCTTTATCAATCACCTGCTCAATCAGCGTCCCGGCAAACCCAATCACCCGGTCGCCGGTTTCCAATCCATGCGCCTGATTGACGGCGGCAAAGCCATCAATATCGCACAAGGCGACGCACAGCGGCGTTCCGGCCAGTTTGGCGCGCTCAACAGCCGAGCCAAGCGCGCGCTCAAATTCCCGCCGCTCGGGCAACCCTTTGGCGCAGGCGTGAGCCGCAACGCTTACCTCCACAAGGCCGCTTTGAATAAGGGCGATTTCAGCGCCGCGATTATGCAACTGGGCCTGCAACTGGCGCGTCTTATCCGCCGTGTCCCGTGCCAGACGGATCAGGTCTGCGAAAGCCGGATCAGGGGGCGCGCTGCTGGCCAGCCGTCCTGCTGCCTTTTCAAGCGAGACAGCATAATCGCGCGCGTCCTCGCTTACCCGGTCCATCAAGGCTTCCAGCGCATGGATTTGATCGTCCAGCCGGGTTGCCAGTGCAGCAAGGCTTTGCGCAGAGATGAGCCCCAAATCTGCGGCCAGCGGCAGAATATGCTCGTCAGCCAACGCTCCGTCGCCCGGCTGTTGAGCGCCAAAAATCTTGTTCCAGAACATTCCCCACCTCTGGTCTTGCTGCGCCTGGGATAACGGCTGCCATCGCGCGCGATTTAACCCGTCAGGCCGACGGATTGCGCTTGTCCGGTGATCCGCCTAGATGATCCGGGCCAGAGGGCCGGGCGGCCGCCGGCAATTCTTTACGGATTGCGGGAGGAAAGTCCGGGCTCCAGCGAGGATCGGTGCCGGATAACGTCCGGCGGGGGCGACCCCAGGGAAAGTGCCACAGAAAGCAAACCGCCAGTGCTTCGGCACGGTAAGGTCGAAAGGGTGCGGCAAGAGCGCACCGCGCGTCCGGCAACGGAAGCGGCATGGTAAACCCCACCGGGAGCAAGACCGAATAGGGGCGGCATATGGGATTCCTCCTCCCCGTCGCCCGGGTTGGTTGCTTGAGCGGGCTGGCAACAGTCCGCCTAGAGGAATGGTCGCCCATCCCCGTGCTTCGGCAAGGGGTGGACAGAACCCGGCTTACAGGCCCTCTGGCATTTCATTCCCTTTGGGGAATGGCGACATGGGTGAATCACGGCTTTTCGTAGGCCAACTTCCTCGCTAACGCTGACGGTCCCATGGCCGAGCAATCCCCCCTCGATCAGTTCAAGCAGGTGCTGACCGGCACCGCGCGCGCT
>JBJTNW010000003.1:0-414656 GCA_046074265.1 Chakrabartia sp. | reverse complement strand
ACAGATTGCCGCAGAATCTTGGCAGGTAATGAAAACGTGTAAAGCTTTTGGCATTTTCTTTACATTTAACCTCGCATATCCAAAGGAGTTCATGATGCCTTAAACTGCTGAAAAGTAGGGCAGGCATCCTCGACAACCATTAGGTTCTTGCCTACTTCAAAGTGCGGTATTTTTTCCAACCAAAGCGTAGTCCAACGCGAGGAAAAGTGCGGGTTTGAGAGGGCTTTTGATGGGCAAAGCGTAGTCCATCGCGTTATTGCGTATTCTCATAACCTGAAGGTCGTAGGTTCAAATCCTACTCCCGCAACCAACAAAATCTGCGCATTCAAAAGCTCCCTTCGGGGAGCTTTTTGCGTTTCTGTGCCGTTGTCAGCACAGTGGAAGCAAGAAGGATCCGGCTCGTTCTGGCACGGGGTGTGTGCCTTTTGGGATCATCGCATCACGTTGTATTTTGCCGTAGACGACTGTCAGCTGAAATGTCAGCGGATGCATCGGGCAACAGTGACGGACGATCGCCGTTTTCATTAATCGTTGTTGGCAATTGGCAATCCGGTGAGGCGATGAGCATTGGGCAAGAGGCGGAGGGCTGGCAGGCTGTCATGGCGATCAACTGCCGCAAGAGAAATTGCCCAAAGGGCCAGTCACCAAGGCCCGACCGCGCATTGATGTGCCCCACGCGGCCGGCATCAGCAAAACGTGCCCCCCAGTCACGCGCCAAGGTCCGGGCTCCTTCAAGCGAAAGATAGGGATCGTCATGGCTGCCGACGACAATTGTTGGAAAGGGCAGTGTCTTGCGGGGGACGGGCGCAAAGGCGCGCAGTCTTTCATCGCACGGAGCGTTCTCCACTTCCGGCGGCGCGACGAGCAGCGCACCCTTGATCCGCGCCGCTGCATCGGGCGCTAGGGCTGCCCACCACGCAACCGCCATGCAGCCCAGGCTATGCGCGGCAAGAACCACCGGGGCAGACGCGCTCAGGATCGTTAGATTCAGATTATTGACCCAGGTGTTGCGGTGCGGTTGCTCCCACATCCCCAGCTCAACCCGGCTGCAATGGGGAAGGCGTGCTTCCCAAAGCGTCTGCCAATGGTGCGGCCCGCTATTCTCAAGGCCGGGAACCGTCAGAATAAGGGGTGACAGGCTCATTCTGCTGCCACCATCAGTGCAGGCGGCGTTGCGGCCGCCTTGTCCAATTGCCGCCGCACATCGGCATGGCGGGCCTCGTCCAGCGGGAAGCCGTGGATCAGGACAGCGCTCAGCAGATGCGCCAGCGCTGGCCCAAGCGCGAACACCAAATGAAGCCCGGCAAGCGCGTCTCCCGTATTGGCCGTTGCGGGATTAAAGCCCAGCCAGCCGACCAGCGGCAGCGCGACCCCGACCGCCACGGCAAAGGCCGCCTTGTCGCTCAGGCTGAAGACCGAAAAGAACAGGCCGATGCGATCATGCCCGGTGTGCAGGCGATGATGATCGGCGACATCCGCGACAATCGCGCGCAGCATCAAATTGCCAGAGCCTTGCGCCAGCCCCTGTGCGACCGTGAGCGCAAGCAGCAAGGGCACGGCCTGCGGCGTTACCAGAAGCAGCATCAGGTTGATCCCGGTCTGAACCAGCTCGCCGACGACCGCCGCACGGCTTTTGCCCAGCCGCCGCCCAATCTGCAGCCAGATCGGCCCAGCGGAAATGCTGACCAGATATTGGAGCAAAAACAGCCCCGGCGCCCAGCTTGGTTGCCCCATCACATGCGCGATGAAAAAGACAAACAGCGCGGTGCGGATGCCCTGGCCCAGTCTGACGGCAAAGTTGGATGCGAGAACCCTCAGCAACAGTCTGTCGGTAAAGACCAGCCGCAGCAGCACCCGCAATTTCAAATCGCGCGTGACAGGCGGTGCCGCCGGCGGTTCGGGCAACGCCGTGAGGCCCAAGATCAGCGCCGGGAAGAAGAGCAGCGCAACCATGGCGCCCATGGCCGCAATTTGCAGCCGAGGGGCGTCCGCAAAGCGCGTGACCAACAGGCTGGGCAGCACCAGCGCCAGCAGCAGCGCGATGCAGGTCATGACCTGACCATAGGTCGCGATGCGGGTCCGCTCATGATATTGGCTCGCCAATTCCCCGCCCCAAGCGGCAAAGGGCGTCGCCATCATCGAATAGCCGATATAAAAGACGAACAGTGCCGCCGACAGGCCGATCGCACCGATGCCGGCTGGCGGGAGAAAGACCGGGATCGCCCCGAGCGCAAAAAAGACCGCCCCCGCCGCTATCCACGGCCGACGTCGGCCAAAGCGTGTTCGGGTACGATCGGAAAGGATGCCGATGCCCGGGTCAATCACCGCATCCCATAGTCGCGCGGCCAGAAAGATGAGGCCCAAGGTCGCCAAATCAAAGCCGAAGGCGCTGGCATAAAGCGGCGGCAAATAAGTGCTCAATGGCACTTCCACGGCGGCCAGAGGCATGGCGAGCGCCGAGAAGCGGATCAATCGGGCCGGCGTGAGGCGATCTGAAGTGGCGCGCTGTGTCATGCGGCCTGCTCCCCAATCTTGGGGGAGAGGGGCTGGCGTCCGGGCCGTGCCAGACCCAATTGCTCCCGCAATGTCCCATCGTGCGCCTGTGGGGAGATAAGGCCTCGCCGCCGCAGTTCGGGCAGAACCAAGGCGATAAAATCCTCAAGTCCTTCTGGGAATGTGGGTGGCAGGATGTTGAACCCGTCGGCCGCCCCTTCATCGCGCCATTGCTCAAACACATCGGCGATGTCCGATGCCGTGCCAACCAGCACCAGATGGCCGCGCGCAGCAGATAAACGCGCAACCAATTGGCGCACGCTCAAGCTCTCACGCACCGCCAGATCATAAGCCAGTTGCTGCCGGCTCTGCCACCCTTCGGTAAAGCGGGGGACGGGCGGTGGGGCGTCGATATCAACCGAGGTCAAATCCCAGTCGAGAAAAGAGGCATAGGCCCGCACACTGGCGACGGGATCGACAAAGGCTTGGAGCGCGTCGAGCTTGGCCTGCGCTTCGGCCCGGGTGGGTGCGACATAGATGGAGGCGCCCGGCATCACGAGAATATCCTCGCGCGATCGGCCCTGCGCCACCGCGCGGTCCTTCAGGCCGCGCGCAAAGGCCTTGGCGCCATCCAGGGATTGCTGCGCGGTAAAGACGATATCTGCCGTTCCGGCCGCCAAATCCTGGCCGGCGTCCGACGATCCGGCCTGCACGATGACAGGACGCCCCTGAGGCGGACGGCTCGACTGAAGCGGCCCGCGCACGGCGAAAAATTCGCCCTTATGATCGAGCCGACGCACAGCCGCCGGGTCTGAAAACCGCCCGCTTGCCTGATCAAGGACAAAAGCGTCATCGGCCCAGCTGTCCCAAAGGTCTTTGACCACGGCGACATGCTCGGCTGCCCGGCGATAGCGCTCGGCATGGCTTACCTGTTCGGGCAGCCCGAAATTGGCAGCTTCAGCATCCGAGGCGGAGGTCACCAAATTCCACCCGGCCCGGCCCTTGCTCAATTGATCCAGCGCGGCAAATTTCCGGGCAACATGATAAGGCGGCATATAAGTGGCGGAGACGGTCGCGATCAGCCCAATCCGACTGGTGTGCGCGGCGATGGCCGCCAATAGCGTCAGCGGCTCCCAATAATAAACTGGGCAAGACCAGCTGATCGCTTCGGGACTGTCCCCCAACAGGCCGACATTATCGGCAAGGAAAACAGCATCGAAGCCCGCGGCCTCTGCCTGACGCGCAAGACCGATAAAGAATTGCGCGTCAAACAGATTGGCGGGGGTCACGCCGGGGTGACGCCACGCCGCGGCATGATGCCCCAGGCCAAACAGAAAAGCGCCCAAGCGCAAGGGACGGGGGCTTGCCATCGTCAGAACCGCTTCGACAGCGTGGCGCCAAAGCTGCGCGGATCGCCGAGGATCTCGATCACCGGCGTCAGCGCGGTCGCTGCGCCAAAGGCGGCGGCATAGCGCTTGTCGAACAGGTTTTTTGCCCAGAAGAGGAGCGACCAATCCTTGTCCGCGCCGCGGATGCCCAATCCGGCATTGACCAGCGCATAGGCGGATTGGCGACCAAAATTGGAGCGCGGATTGATAAAGGCCACGGCAGACCGCCAGCTGACATCGGCATAGCCGGTGACAGCGAGGTGATCATTGACCGGACGGTCAAAGCTGGCGCCCCCCTGTACGGTCCAGCGCGGTGCACCGCGGATCTGATAGCCGGTCAGCGGCAGCGTGGCCGCCGTGCCGCCCAGCGCCACCTGATATTCCAGCGGGGCGGGCGCATCGTCATAAGACAAATAGGTCGCATCATTATGCGCCGCATTGGCGTGCAGCGTCACGCCACGGGCAATTTCCGCTGTCGTCTCCAGTTCAAAGCCGCGCAGGCGGACCTTGCCGACATTGGCGAGGAAGGAGCCGATGCCGGGATTGAGCGGATCAATGCGCGCGTCCTGATAACCGCGAATGATATTATTATAGAGGTTGAAATTAGCGGTCACCCGGCCGCCCAGCCAGCTGGTCTTGAGGCCTGCTTCAAAATCCAGCGACTTTTCAGGATCAGTCAGCGCAACCGCCGCCTGTGCGGCCGAGGCGGCGGTATTGGCCGCGCCCGATTTCTCCCCATAGCTGGCAAGTCCATAAAGCAGAATGTCGGGCGTGATCTTGAGCGCGGGATTGATCAGCCAAGACCAGCTACCGCGCCGGGCGCGGCCTTCCAGTTGATAGGCGCCGGCCGCGGCCACCGCGGTGCCGCCAAAATTGGCCAGCGTTGCGTTGCGTGCCGCCAGCAGCGCTGGCGTGGCGCTGAGGTCCGCCCCTCCCGTCGACCGCCCGATGACGGTCACGCGCTTCAATTCATTGGTGTAGCGCAGCCCCGCTGTCAGCGAAAAGGCCTCGTTCAGATGCGCGGTCGCCTGCCCGAAGCCGGCGATGCTATCGACCTTCAAGGCGCCGTCTTTGGAAAATTCAACACCGTTCAGCACGGCAGAGGGAACGGCTGCCCCCAGCACGAATTTGGACGCATCGGCATAGAAGATCTGGCGCAGAACGCTCCTCAGGTCCTCATGCAGATAATAGCTGCCAATCTGCCAATCGATCGCCCCGCCGGTGGGCGAGGCCAGCCGGACTTCCTGCGAATATTGGTCGACATCGACATCATAGCCATTGCGGTAAAGCGAAAAGGGCGTCCCATCGCCATCATTGGCCGGCCGGAAATAGAGCCGCCGCCACGCGCTCACCGCTGTCAGGGTCGGCCCGCCCAAATCCCAATTGAGTTCGTTGGAAAGGCCATCGGTGCGGGCCGTGAGCCGCTCTTGCGTGTTGTAATTGGCATTGTTCGGGACATCAAAGCTCGGCGTATAGTTGAAGCGGGTGACGAGTTTGTTGGTCCAGCTTGCCGCGCGAGGAGAAATTATGCTGCCGTCCAATCGGAGATTGGCGTTCACATCGGCGGCAGGCGGATAGAAATTGTTGAACTCATGGCTTTCATAATGTTCAGCGATCAGTCGGCTCGAAATATCAGGCGTGGGCGTCCACAAGAGCTGACCACGCGCCGACCAGCGACGATTGTCGAGAAATTTGTGGCCGTCATAGGCGTTGGTGATCCAACCGCCCCCTAAGTCGCCCGCCAGCGTCAGCCGATAGGCCAGCTTATCCGAGATCAACGGGCCGGTGGCATTGGCGCGGGCCTGATAGCGGCCATGATTGGCAAGGGTAGCGCTGATATTGAGGCCGGGCGTAAAGCTTGGCTTGGCCGTGCGGACGATGACCGCGCCGATTGTGGTGTTCTTGCCCAAGAGCGTGCCTTGCGGCCCACGGGCGACCTCGACGCTTTCCAGATCGACAAAATCCAGCCAGCTAAACCCGACATGGGTGAAAAAGACATTGTCGACAATCAGGCCGACGCCGCCTTCGGCCCCATCATTGCTGGCATTGCCGCCAAGGCCGCGAATGAACAACCCCGAGACGCGCGTATTCTGCTGAAGCGCGGCGAAGTTCGGGACGCGGGTCGCATAATCGCCAACCCGGTCGAGATGCTTGGCGTTGAGCTCGGCGCCTGCGACCGCACTGATCGCCAGCGGCACGTCTTGCAGCCGTTCATCCCGGTGGCGGGCGGTCACAACAATAGTGTCCAGCGTTTCCGCTTCAGCCTCTGGTGCGAGGGGCGCGAGCGGCGCGGCATCCACATCGGCCGCCAAGGCGATGTGCGGCGCGGTCAGGGCGAGCAGGCTGGAAGCCGCGAGACGAAAGGGCGAAGAAAAGAATGTCATGGTGGGGAGGTCCCTGATTTGAATGTTGTTTTTTGGAAGGCGCAGGCCATCGATCCCGCACGCAACCGCGCGGGTCAGGTCCGCTAAGACAGGCTGGGGCCGAAACCCCAGCCTGTTGGGCTCAGGCCGTCTGGAGGGCGGGGTTGGGCTCGGTCCGGAGCGATTTGCTCAGCTGGCCATCAACGCCCACCGGCACATCGCCCGCAATCGTTGCCCGCCGCAGCGTCCGGCGTTGCAAGGCAAAATCGGCGACGGCGCGATGCTGGGTCGACCGATTATCCCAAAAGGCGACGTCGCCCGCCTGCCAGCGCCAGCGCACGACATTTTCCTCGCGCGTGATATGGTCTTGCAAAATGGCAAAGAGACGTTGGGAATCCGCCTGATTAAGCCCGACAAAATTCTTCACGAAGTGGCCAAGCAGCAAGCTGCGCTGCCCAGATACCGGGTGGACGCGGACAACAGGATGCTCGGTTTCGTAAACGGTCGACGTGAAGACGGCCTTATGCTTTTTCTGGTAGTCGCTCTGCCCCTGGGTCAGGCCAGCAGCAGCGAGCGTGGCGGCATAGTCATAGTCATTGCTGTGGATCGCACGCAGATGGTTGACCAACTGACGCAGCGGCTCGGGCAGGCCCTCATAAGCCGTTTCGCCATTGGCCCAGACGGTATCGCCGCCAGCTTCCGGAATGGTGATGGCGCGCAGGATCGAGCCCTTGGGATAGGCATCGACAAAGGTCACGTCGGTGTGCCAGCTGGACGCCGCATAACCTTCCTTGCTGTCAAGCTCCAACAGATAGCGCGACCCTTCCGCGACGGGTACCGTCGGGTGCGCGACCGGATCGCCAAACAGCCCGGCAAAGGCCTCATGCTCTTGATTATCAAGATGCGTCTGACCGCGGAAGAACACGACCTTGTGTCGGACAACCGCCGCTTCAATCGCCTGCACCGTCGTCGCATCCAAATCACCCGACAGCGTCACCCCGCGAATTTCGGCTCCAATCCGCCCGCCAATTGGGTGGATATCCAGCGGGGATGAAGGGTCTTTGGCATTGGGATAGGAAGAAATGATCGTCGCCATGAGAAAAATCCTTTTAAAAAAGCGGGCAAGCCTGCCCATGGCGCCGCTCGCCGAATGGCGAAGGGCGCAAGTGAGATAGGGAATTTGAGGCGCAGCTCCGCTGTGCCGGACACAAACATGTCCGGACCTAAAAGTGGCGCAGTGCCGCAAAGGAAATCAGGATCAGCCGGGCAGGGCCCGGGGATCGCAATGCCCTGTTATCAGTGCGGGAGTTGGGTCATTCGCATCGTACCGCCTCATCTGGTTGAGGGGATCACGACGCCTGGCGTTGTCGCCCGAGCATCGTGCGCTTTAGCCGTTGGTAACGCGGAGCAAGCTGCATCCCGATCAAAAGCCGCGGGTCAGGATCCTTGGATTGAGCGGGACCCTGACCAGATCCTGATCGCTCAGATTAATCTCTACTTATTTGGTGTATATTGAGTCGTCAAGAGGCGTTTTTACAGTCTTATGTGCTTTGTTGAGCGCGGCCATCAACGCTTCCAAAATTCGCCGTGTCTCAGCGAGGTGGCATTTGGAAGCCATTATAAATATGGCATTTATCCTTGCTTAATGCGAAGAAGGCGCGAGGAGAAAAGGCCGCTCTGCCAATGCCGAAAGAGCGATGTCCGATGTTAAGCTTGGCCCTATTAAAGCAAATCTATCCTTGACCCTATAACACCTACTAAATAAATGTATTTTAAATCTTCTGGGCTCGCAGGGGCGTTCGTTTTCGATCCCTCCGAAAGCGTGAGCCTTACTCTTTTCAAATGCCTACCGGACCTCTGGAGGCATCAAAATCCTTTTAGGAAGGGTCCTCTGCTGGCAGCCGTCCTCGCGCTTTCAGCTGGGCAGCTCTTGGTCAAGGTCTTGGCTGCCCCGCACGAAGTAAAGTTGACTGCCGACACCCCTGTGAGGTGACGCTGGGGTTTCCTTGCGATATTCTTCAACACCGGGACAATGCAACCTCCCGGTCAGGCGCAAGCCCAAGCGTTGCCTTTCTTGCCCCGCGATGCGGGTAGAAGGGTCTTTTGCGATGCGGAATGAACAAGAACACCCGAGCTTTGCCGAACTCATTCGGGTTGCCGCACGGATTGGCTGCCTGAGTTTTGGCGGGCCTGTTGGCCAGATCGCGCTGATGCATCGCGAGCTGGTGGAGGACCGCAAATGGGTAACCGAGGACCAATATCTGCACGCGCTTAATTTCTGCCATCTGTTGCCCGGCCCAGAAGCGCAGCAATTGGCGATCTGGATTGGGTGGAAGCTGCACGGTGTGCGCGGCGGATTGGCGGCCGGCTTGTTGTTTGTTTTGCCCGGCGCGCTGGTTATCTTGGCGCTATCAATCCTTTACGGGTACGCGGCGCATCTTACTTGGTTTGCGGCGCTCTTTTTGGGCATCAAGGCCGCGGTTATGGCCATTGTCGTGCAGGCGCTGTTGCGGGTTGCGGGCCGTGCACTCAATACGGGCCTTAAAAAAGGGATCGCGCTGACGGCCTTTGGAGCCTTGTTCCTGTTCAACCTGCCCTTCCCGATTGTTGTGCTCGGTGCCGCGCTGACCGGTACCCTTGCCGCCGCATGGCAGCCGCACATGCTGGCGCTCAAGTCCACGGCCCCCGCCTCGGTCGTCGCGCCAAGGCCATGGGCGGCGAGCCTGTGGGCGGTCTTTCTAGGCCTCTTGGCTTGGGCCGCGCCGATGGTCGCCGTGCTTCTGATCTTCGGCGAGGACCACGTCCTTTGGCACATCGGCGCGTTTTTCTCCAAGCTGGCCGTCGTGACCTTTGGGGGCGCTTATGCCGTCCTCGCTTATATGGCCCAGCAAGCTGTCCAGAATTTTGGATGGCTCAGCGCCGGCGAGATGGCAGATGGTCTGGGCCTCGCAGAAACCACGCCAGGTCCGCTGATCATGGTAACGCAATATGTCGGCTATCTCGCCGCCTTTCGCGATCCCGCGCCGTTCTCACCGCTTATGGCGGGCATTTTGGGCGCTGGGTTGACCACTTGGGTCACCTTTGTCCCGTGCTTCGTCTGGATCTTCACGCTTGCCCCCTGGATGGAACGCTTGGAGCATGCCCAACGTCTCAAGGGTGCCTTGGCTGCGGTAACCGCCGCGATTGTTGGCGTGATCGCGAATCTGTCAGTCTGGTTTGGATTGCATGTCTTGTTTGCCAAGATACAGGTCGCCAACTTCGCCGGGATGGCGATCACCATACCCGATCCATCAAGTGTCGATTGGCGCGCCGCGCTGTTGGCGAGCCTTGCCGCAATTTTGATCTTCCGGGCACGTTGGAACATCATCGGCGTCATGGGCATCAGTGCAATCGTAAGCCTGCTTATGAGCGTTTCGGTTTGAAGATTCAAATCTTTGGCGCAACTCGACCCGCCATATTTAAGAAGCTCCCTTCGGGGAGCTTCTTGCGTTTCTGGGCTTTTTTGCGCGGTCGACCGCAGATGGATGGGCCTTGCCTTAATCGTCAAAGCCGATGAAGCGGACGGCTTCTTCAACCGATTTGCGTTCGGTAACGACGGCATTTGCCGGAAAGCTGTCATCCGGCCAGCCCATGGCAACGCACATCATAATCAATTGATCATCGGGAATACGGGCATGTTCCCGCACAACCGGTGATTGCATGATGCCCTGGCTGTTGATGACGCATCCCAGCCCGCGGGACCATGCCGCATTCACCAAAGCATTGATGACGCCGCCGCAGTCAAACGGCGCGATGTCATTGCCTTTCAGGATTTTATCGTAGGTGACGATGATCGAGACGGGAGCATCAAACTGCCGGAAGCCGCGAAGTACCCATTCCTTGCGCTTCACCTGATCGTCGCGGGCGATGTCCATCGCAGCGAAAAGCTGCTTTGCGACGCCAATCTGGCGTGCGCGATGCGCTCCTTCATAGCCTTCGCTTGCTTTGAATTCCCTAGAAGAAGGGACGCCTGCCAGATTGCGTTCGGTGTTTCCGCGCCGAATGGCATCCAGCGCGGCACCGCTGACCACGGTGAAATTCCAAGGCTGGGTGTTCAAAGAGGAGGGCGCGCGCATGGCCATTTCCAGGATTTCGGCAATCAGCTCTTTAGGCACGGGATCCGGCTTGTAGCCGCGGATGCTGCGGCGCCCTTTGACGACGCTTTCATACGCTGCGGCGACGTTTGTGTCTGATGCCATTATCTGAGCCCCCTTTGTCGACATAATCGAACCCGCAACTTGGCCGATGCAGTTGCGCGGAGTAAAGCTCAAACTCTGACGGGGCTTTAGCGCCATCAGTGGCGCGGGGCGCGGATATCTCCGCTGTCAAACCATCGCCATGCCGCTTCGCGCCTTTACAGGGCGTCGGCCAGACCAGACAGCTTGTTGAGATCGGGCACAAGGATGCCTCGATAAGCCAAGCCGATCATTCCCTTGGCTTCAAGCCGTCGCAGAAGTTGACCGGACGTAACGCGCGAAACGCCGATAAGTTCGCCCAGTTCCTGCTGGCTTATCTTCAGCTTCGGGCCGTCCCTTTTTGCCATATCGATCAAGATCCGGATCAGGCGCTGCTCGGCCGAGAGCCGCCGATCGCCCTCGATCTGGTCGATCGCGATGCGCAACTGATGCGATATCGACCTGAGCAGCCAGCGGGCAAATTCTGGCTCGCTGGCCAGCAGGAGCTCAATCAACGGCGCGTTGATGTGGACGAGCGTGGCGTCCTCATCGGCCACGGCATCCACCTGACGCGGCACGCCGGCAAAATAGGCCAGTTCCCCGAAGAGATCGCCTGACCCCAGCACACCATAAATGGTCACGTTGCCGCCGGGTGCGAACCGGCAAAGTGAGATTGTGCCCGATGTGACGAGCCAGAACCCGCTGCTTTCATCGCCTTTTTGTTGGATCAGCGCGCCCGCCGCAAAATGGCAAAGTCTGCCCCGTTGGCGCAAAAGTTCGGCAAGCCGCCCTTCGGCCCGGGTCGGGATAATGTCCGACAATTGATAAGTTCTTTGCATTCTTTCTTGTCCTGAGCGGTTAGTCACTGGAATGCAAGCCGGCAGCGCCTAGAAGCGACGCGCCAGAAGAGGGGGAGCAAAGATGCCGATATCCAACTGGATTGTTATTGGGATTTACTGCGCTTTTGGCCTGCTGGAGTTTTTTCGCTCCGATCTGTTCAAAAAGGCCGAGCAATGCCGCAATGACGGGGTGGTCGAAGCAATTTCGACGGTCCTTCTTCTCACAGTCACCCAGCCTGGGATTATCCTACTCGTCAACTGGATCGGGCTGCGGAATTTCCCACAATATCAAAATGCGTTGGCGGACGTTAGCATCTGGATCGCGATGCCGCTGTTTCTCGTCTTTGAAGACATGATGCAATATTGGTGGCACCGCGCGTCGCATAGCTTGGGCTGGCTTTATAACCTGCACCGGGCGCACCATAATGCACGCTATATGAGCGTCCGGCTCGTCTATCGGAACAACATCATTTATTATGCGATGATGCCCAGCATCTGGTTCGCAGCGGTTCTGCTCTATCTGGGTCTTGGCTGGTTCTATGCGGTTTATCTCATCATCAAGATGATCGTCATCATGGGCGCGCACAGCGACCTGGCTTGGGACGCGCCGCTCTACCGGATTAAATGGCTATCGCCGCTGATGTGGGTGGTTGAGCGGACGATTTCGACCCCGGCCACGCACCATGCCCATCATGGTCGGCATCAGAGCGATCCGGCTGTCCATTATAAAGGCAATTACGGGAATCTTCTGTTTTTCTGGGATGTGCTTTTTGGCACGGCCAAGATCACGCGCACCTATCCGCAAAGCTATGGTGTTGAGGATCTGCCCGACGCGACGCTGGGGCAGCAACTGCTCTGGCCGATCTTTCCCGAAAACCAAGATATGGCGCGCAAAGTGCCAGGCGCCGCGCCGAGGCGCAAAGCGGCAACACAATAGGGGCTTTAGGCGCCGGGCGTCTTGGGTTAGCGTCCGGACATGACCCGCCCCTTAAATGCGCCGTTTATCGGGTTGAGCGACGAAGAAGCGCGTCAGCGTCTTAAGCTGGACGGACCGAACGCCCTTCCCCGGGGCGAGCGTCGAACGCTTCGCCGGATTTTCATTGATGTCATGCGGGAGCCAATGCTGGCCTTGTTGGCAGGCGGCGGCCTTGTCTATCTTGCGCTTGGGGATTGGCACGAGGCGGTCATTCTCCTTGCCTTTGCGTGCATATCAATCGTGATCACCGTTGCCCAAGACGCGCGCACCGAGCGGGCGATCGAAGCCCTGCACGATCTGACCAGCCCAAGGGCCCTGGTGTTGCGGGAAGGCCGCCAAATCCGGGTGCCCGGCAGCGAGGTCGTGTGCGGCGATCTGATTTTCCTGTCCGAAGGCGATCGGGTGGCAGCCGATGGCGTGCTTTTAGAAAATGACGGCCTGAGCCTCGATGAGTCGCTGCTGACGGGAGAATCCATGCCCGTGACCAAGGGCGTGATGGCGGATCCCGTTGCAGCGCGCATGGGGCGTCCCGGGGGAGATGGCATGCCCTTTGTGTTCAGCGGTTCCCTTGTGGTGCGCGGCGGGGGCCTTTTTCAGGTAATGGCGACCGGCCCGCGAAGCGAAATCGGCCAAATTGGGCGCCAGTTGACCGCAATCGAGGCAGAGGCCCCGCGGTTGCAGCAAGAGACACGCAAGCTAGTGGTCTGGATGGCGCTGCTGGGCGGGGCCGCAAGCCTGTTGTGCGTTCTGTTATACGGGCTGTTTAGAGGCGGCTGGCTGGACGCGCTGCTTGCCGGGATCGCCCTTGGCATGTCGATGCTGCCTGAAGAGTTTCCGGTGGTTCTCACGGTGTTTATGGCAATGGGTGCGCTGCGCATGTCGCGCGCCCGGGTTTTGGCCCGCCGCGCCGCCGCGATTGAAGACCTTGGATCGGCGACCGTATTGTGCACCGACAAAACGGGCACATTGACCGAAAATAAAATGCGCATTGCCCAATTGCGACTGCCGGATGGTCAGGCCTTTGAGGCAGACGATGCGCGCCTTTCCGAGCATCCCGATGTCGCGCGGTTGGCAGAATTGGGCGTTTTGGCAAGCGCAGTGCAGCCAACCGACCCCATGGAGCAGGCCTTTCATGCGCTATCAGACAAGACAAGCCGCGCGCGCGCCGCAGAGGGATGGACCTTGCGGCACCATTATCGTCTAGACCCAAGCCTGCTGGCCATGTCGCATGTCTGGGCGTGCGGCGGCAAAGACCATTTGATTGCGGCAAAGGGCGCGCCCGAGGCGATCGCCGAGCTTTGCGGGATGGACGCAGCACAACGGCGCCGCCTGCGCGATCTGGTGGATATTATGGCCGCAAACGGGCTGCGCGTGCTGGGCGTCGCAGATGCGCAATGGCCTGAGAAAGATGCGCTGCCCGACAGCCATCGCGGGTTTTCATTCACCTTTCGCGGGCTGGTTGGGCTGGCGGACCCGATCCGCGCTTCAGTCCCCGCCGCCGTTCGCCAATGTCGGGACGCGGGCATCCGAGTCGTTATGATTACGGGCGATTACCCGCAAACGGCGCAAGCCATTGCTCTGCAGGCCGGAATTGATGCCTCAAAGGTCCTGACGGGCGAGGCGCTGGGCGCCTTGGATGACGCCGCTTTGGTGCTGCAAGTTCAGACCGTTTGCGTCTTTGCGCGTATCATGCCCGAGCAGAAGCTGCGCCTTGTCACCGCTCTTAAGGCAGCAGGAGAGCGGGTTGCCATGACCGGCGATGGTGTGAACGACGCCCCCGCCCTTAAAGCGGCGCATATTGGCATCGCCATGGGCGGACGGGGAACGGATGTCGCGCGGGAGGCTTCAGCGCTCGTGCTGTTGGACGATGATTTTGAATCGATCGCCCGCGCGGTGCGCCTAGGGCGACGCATCTACGATAATCTGCGCAAGGCGATGGGCTTTATTGTTGCCGTCCATATTCCCATCGCAGGGCTTGCCTTGATGCCTCTTGTCACGGGCATGCCGATGTTGCTTGGGCCCATCCATATTGCGTTTCTGGAAATGATTATTGACCCGATTTGCGCGCTTGCCTTTGAAGCAGAGGATGAGGAGGGCGATCTGATGAAGCGGCCGCCTCGCCAATCCGCAACGCCCTTATTCTCGCGCGCATTGCTCGGCTGGTCTGTGATGCAAGGGGCTCTCTCAATGGCCTTGCTGATCGCCCTGTCGCTGTTTCTCTGGCGCAGCGGTACGGGCGTGGACGAGCTGCGCTCTATCGTCTTTTTTGCGTTGGTCCTTTCAACCTTCGTGCTGATCCTGCTTAACCGCCGGTTTAGCTCTTCCTTCGGTTCGGCTTTGTTGCGCAAGAACGGCGCGCTGGCGCTTGTCGCCACGCTTGTCGCAGGCGCTCTGGCGGCAACGCAGGTTTTTCCTACTTTCGCAGGGCTTTTCCGCTTTGCGCCCGTGCCGCCCTTCTATCTGGTGGTTCTGGGCGTCCTTGCGGCGGGCCTGTTTATTGTTTTGGAAGGTCTGAAGCCGATCTGGCGGCGACATTTGCACGCCTGATCTGCTTTTCCGGCACTCCCTCACGGCCTCCACGGCGGTTTATTTGACCGTGAAGGTCACTTTGCCAGAGAGGCGGCGGCCCTCGGCGCCCGCTGCTTGCCAGCGAATGTCATAGGTGCCCGCATAAAGCGGTTTCTTAAGCGTCAGGGTAAGCTTGCGGTTATTGTCTGACCAAGCCGGGGTGAAATTGCGAATGGCCATTTCCCCATGATCCGCCATGCCGGGCATCGCCGTCATAACGACGGCTATGGCCGTTGTCGGGACAGGCATAGGATCGCTGAAGCTGAGCGTAAGCACACGCGGGGCAGCAACCGTTGCGCCTTGGGCCGGCGTGGAGGCGATAATGCGGGTCTCGGCAAGCGCCGGGACGGAACTGGCAAACAGCAGCGCGGCAGCGGCCAAGCGGGGAGCACATTTTGTCATCTTCAGTCCTTTTGCAAAATCAAAACCAGAAGCGGACGCCCAACACGAGGCTTGTGGTGCTGGGGTCTTCGCCCTTTTGGCGCGTGAATGCGGCACTGGCCCCTGTCCGCCAAATTTGTTCAATGCCGATATAGGGGGCGAATTCTCGGATGACTTCATAGCGCAGGCGCAGGCCAAGCTCGATCTTGTCGACCCCGGCACCAATGCCGAGTTCTGGGATGTCTTGTGCCGCCAGATTGAGTTCGGCGCGCGGCTGCACGATCAGGCGTTGCGTGATCCGTTGGTCCAGCTCTGCTTCAAGCCGGGCGGTGACATCGCCGCGATGAGAAAGGAAGGCAGCGGCATCCACCTCAAAGAAATAAGGGGCAAGCCCCTGAAAGCCGATCACCGCGTGGCTGGTATTTGGGCCGCCCACATCCTGACGCGCGCCAATTTGCAGATCCCAATAAGGCAAGACGGCCTTTGACCAAAGGGCCTGAACCTCGGCGTCTTCAACTTTTTCACCAAATGCCCCTTCGCCTTCGCTTTTCAGCCAAAGCCGGTTGGTGGGGCCGCCATAATAGCCCTGAAGATCCCAAAGATAGCCGTCCCGGCCTTGGCGAACATGGCTTTCAAGCCGATCCGCTTGAACCCAGAGCGTGGAAGAGGCGCCGTGCGCCCCATGCTCTTGATGGCGGCTGCCCTGCATCACCTCTGCGCCCCATATGGCATCGGCCGCGCGGGGCGGGCCACTGCCGGCTTCAGGCGGGGGTGGCGTTTCCATATTCGGCCCAGGGGATATTGCGGTTGGGTCCGGGGCCGGCGTTTCGTGCTGATGCTGATGCGGGTGCAGCGGAGAGGCATCAGCCTGCTGCGCCAGAACAGGCGATGCCAGCCCAAGGGCCGTGGCCGGCAAGAGGGCGAAGAGAAGAGGTCGCGCCATTAGTTGCCCTCCGCGCCGACAACCGTCACCACCTGCATCATGCCGCCATGCATATGGTAGAGCAGATGGCAGTGGAATGACCAATCCCCCGGCTCGTTCGCGGTCAGGTCAAAGGTGGCGCTTGCGCCCGGCTGGACGACAAGAACAGTCTTGCGCGGCTGATGCGCGGGCGACTGGCCGTTCACAACCTCAAAAAACATCCCGTGCAAATGGATGGGGTGGGCCATCATCGTATTGTTGACGAGCTTTACCCGCACCCGCTCATTCCAGGCAAAGCGGATTGGAGCGTCATCGACCGCATGGTACATCTTGCCATCGAACGACCACATATAGCGTTCCATGTTGCCAGTCAGATGAAGTTCCAGAAGCCGGGATGGTTCGCGAATGTCTTTGTTGGGCTCAAGTGCGCTCAGCATGCGATAGGTAAGTACGCGGTGCGGCACATCTCGCAGGCCAAGGCCGGGGTCGCCCGTCTTGTCCACTGGCGCCATCGAAACCATGTCCAGCCCCGGGCCGGTTTGAACGTCCGGGGGCAGCAACGCCACGTCCCGCATGCTCATGCCGCCCATATCATGCGCTCCATGGCCGCCATCGCCATGGTTCATGCCCATATCCGCCATTGTTAGCAGCGGCGGGTCGCGCAGCGCGGGAATGGCGGCGCGCGCGCCGGGCCGGCTTGCCAGCATCGCCAGCGCCATGCCCGATCGGTCCATTGACTCGCAGACAATGGCATAGGCTTCGGCGCTGCCGGGCTCGATGATCACATCATAGGTTTCAGCGGTGGCGATCTGAAGTTCATCCACTTCAACCGGGCGGACATTCTGCCCATCTGCGGCGATGACGGTCATCGGCAGGCCCGGGATGCGGACGTTGAAAAAGGTCATGGCCGCACCGTTGATGATGCGCAGACGCACGCGTTCTCCGGCGCGGAACAGATATTCCAGGCCTTCCGTCGCGCCCCGGCCGTTGGCCAGATAGGTGTAGGTGGGCGCGCTGACATCGGCGATGTCGGTGGGCAGCATCCGCATCTGTGCCCACATCCGTCGCTCAGCACCCGACATCGGGTATTTGTCGGTCCAGCTGGATAATTGGCGGTTGAAATAGGCCTCGCCGGTGCGCAGGCGGCTCATAATGAAATGCGGATGAAGCGGGGTGAACTCGCTCAACAGCAGAATATAGTCGCGGTCATAGGCAACGGGCTCGGCCCCTGCCGGATCGATAACCAGCGGGCCGTAATGACCCGATTGTTCCTGCAAGCCCGAATGGCTGTGATACCAATAGGTGCCAGCCTGCCGGATCGGAAATTCATAGCGGAAGGTCTCGTGCGGCTTGATCCCGGGAAAGCTGATCCCGGGCACGCCATCATATTGAAAGGGAACAAGCAGCCCGTGCCAGTGGATGGAGGTATCTTCAGCCAGATGGTTGGTCACATTCAGGCGGACGTTCTGGCCTTCGCGCAGCCGGATCAGCGGGCCGGGCACGCTGCCATTCACCGCAACGCCATGTCCTTTTCGGCCTTCTACAAGGCGCTGCCCGGCGGCGACGGTCAGGTTGATTTCCGGCCCGCTCAATTGATCAAAACCAACACGGATCGGCGCGTTGTCATGGCTCTTCAGGTTATGGCCCTGCGCCCAGGCTGGCGTCGCGGAGAGCAGGGTGCCAACGCCCAGACCCTTCACGATCGACCGACGGGAGAATTTCACGCTGTCTGCCATGCCTTGCACCCTCGTTGCAGCGGCGTATCTAGGATACCCCCTATGGGTATTTCAATAGGTGCGCGGATGACGGCGGATAAATCGGGCATAGTCAATCGACTGAAGCGGATTGAGGGGCAAGTGCGGGGCGTGTCGCAGATGGTGGCTGATGAGCGCTACTGCATTGATATTGTCCACCAGATCCAAGCCGTAAAGGCGGCTCTTGCCAAGGTGGAGGGCGCGCTTCTGAAAAATCACGCCGCCTGTTGCGTGCGCGAAGCGATCAACTCTGGCGACGCCCAAAAGCAACAAATAAAGTTCAACGAGCTGATTGATCTGTTTGAGCAGGTAAAGCGGTAACGGGGTTATCTGCTGGGCGCCGCATTATTCTGTCTATTCTTTTTTCGCCCCGCCGGGCGCAATCACTCTTGATGCCGCGCGATATTCGCTTAGGCTCGGGGTGAGGAAGAGGAGCAAGGCTATGGCATTTTCAGTCAGAAACATCACGCCGGTTATCGGGACAGAGATCTGCGATATCGACCTGGCCGATCTGACACCGGACTTGGGCCGGGAATTGCGCGCGCTGCTGGCGGCGCGCGGCGTGCTTGTTATCCGCAACCAGACACTTGATTATGACGCACACAAGCGGGTGGCCGCCTGTTTTGGCACCGGGCAGTTGCATCGGCATCCGCTGGCTGTGGGCGCCGGCAGCGCAGACCCTGATGTGCTTGCCATCCGCACAACCGCCAATTCGGCTTATGCCATTGGCGATGGCTGGCATACCGATGTGTCGTGCGATCCCGCGCCGATTGCAGCCTCGTTGCTCTATATGCGCGAAATGCCGGAAAGCGGCGGCGGCGATACGATGTTTGCCAGCATGACAGAGGCCTATGCCCTGTTGTCTGACCCGGTAAAGGCCTTTGTCTCATCGTTAAAGGCCGTGCATGATGGCGCGCTGCCCTGGCGGCAGCTTTATGGCAAAGAGCCAGATGCGGGCATGGCGTTTAACCGGACCGTGCACCCGCTGGTTATCGCGCATCCGGAAACCGGGGTGCCGCTTTTGTGGGTCAATCGCGGTTTTACGACCCGTATTGAAGGGGTAACCCCGTTGGAAAGCACCGCCCTGCTGGAGATGCTGTTCCGCCATATTGAAGTGACGCCGCGGCTTCAGTGCCGTGTCCAGTGGGAAAAGGATACGTTGGTGATCTGGGACAATATTGGCACCCAGCACCATGCCGTCTGGGATTATTACCCCCATAGTCGCTTTGCAGAGCGCGTTTCGGTGGTTGGCGGCGAGCTTCAGGCTGCCTGATCCGCGCGACCTTTTGCCAAAAGGCAGCCCCCCGCCTCTCGCCCCGCCATCGGTGACGCCGGGTTCGGGCGGGCGCGCCTTTGGCCTGCTTGGCTTTTTCTTGCTGCTGCACATCCTCAATCAGGTCGATCGCAACCTGATCGCCAGCTTCGGCCCTGATATCCAGCGCGATCTGGGGTTGAGCCTGACCCAATTTGGCGTTGTCACCGGCATCGCCTTTACCGCTGCTTATGCCTTTTTGGCGCTGGGGGCAGGGGTCTTGGCTGATCGTTTTGGCCGGGTGCGGGTCATGGCTGGAGGGCTTGCGATCTGGAGCGGCTTTACCGCTCTTTCCGGCATGGCGCGCAGCTTTGGCGCCTTGGTTGGCATTCGTCCGCTGGTGGCGGCCGGGGAAGCGACGCTGATCCCAACGGCAACCGCCATTCTTTCAGAGCAGTTCAGCGCAGATCGACGCGCAACGGCGATTGGCCTGTTCTTCATCGGCGTGCCTTTGGGGGTGGGGGCGAGCTTTTTCGTCGCGGGCTGGCTTGGGCCTATTCTGGGATGGCGGGGCGTTTTTCTGCTTTTGGGGCTGCTTGGGGTGCTGCTGGTGCCGGTTGTTCTGCGCCTGAAAATCGCGGCCGCCCCAGTTTCCGTGCACGGCCAGCGCCCACGCGCCGCGCGCGACATTCTGGCAGATTTGATCGGCGAAATGCGCCGCAATGCAGAAATGCGCCTGTGCCTGATGGGCACCGTGCTGATGCATGTCCATCTGGCCGGCGTTCCATTCATCAAAATCTGGCTGGCCGCGGCCAACCCGGCAAAGGCCGCCAGCCTCGCGCTTGATTATGGCATTGCCGTTATTCTTCTCGGCATCATCGGGGCTGGGCTGGGCGGCGTGCTGGCAGATGCCTATGCCCGGCGCTGGCCCGGCGGGCGGGCGGCCTTTTTGGCCCTATTTGTCGCGCTTTTGGCCCCGTTCATGCTTGCCTTCCGGTTGGTTGAGCCGGGCGGCCCGCTATTTTTCCTTGGGATGGGGGCCGGCGTGCTGTTCTTTTCGGCCTTTTACGGCCCGGCCTTTGCTGTTTTGCAATCTGTGACGCCGCAGCGGCTTCACGCATCGGTCACCGGCCTGTCGATGCTGCTGGTCAATATCTTTGCGCTGGGCTTGGGCAGCCTTTTGATTGGGGCCGCGAGCGACCATCTGGCCGGCGCCAGCACGGAGAACCCGCTGACGGTCCCGCTGATCGCCGCCGATGGCGTGTCGCTGCTGACGCTGTTCTGCTATGCGGCCATCGCCTGGCGCACGCGCCATGAGGCCAAAGCCAGCCAGGGGGAAAACGCATCCCCGGCTTGACGTTCGTGGCCGAACGACGCACTGCCGCCGCAACCAAGGGAGGCTGGAATGGATAAGGCAGACGTCATCATCGTTGGGGCTGGCCATGGCGGTGCGCAGGCCGCGGTGAGCTTGCGACAATTGGGCTTTGCCGGCTCCATTCTGATGATCGGCCGAGAGCCGGAAATCCCCTATGAGCGTCCACCGCTCAGCAAGGAATATCTGGCCCGGGAAAAGACTTTTGAGCGGCTTTGCATTCGCCCCGCCCAATTCTGGGCTGACAAGTCGATTGATATGGCGCTGGGCACGGAAGTGACGGCGGTTGATGCGGCGGGCCAGATTGTCTCGCTCTCTGATGGCCGGCAAATTGCTTATGGCGATCTGATCTGGGCGACGGGCGGCGACCCTCGCCGGTTGAGCTGTCCGGGCGCCGATTTGAAGGGCGTGCACGGCGTGCGCACCCGTGCAGATGCCGATGCGATCATGGCCGAGCTTGAAGAGGTGCGCGAGGTTGTGGTGATCGGGGGCGGTTATATCGGTCTGGAAGCCGCGGCCGTTCTGACGAAATTCGGCAAAAAGGTAACGCTGCTGGAAGCTCTGGACCGCGTTTTGGCGCGCGTGGCCGGGCCTGATTTATCGGCCTTTTACGAAGCGGAGCACCGCGCCCATGGGGTTGATTTGCGCACAGGGGCGGCGGTGGCTGAACTGGTTGGCGAAGCAGGGCAGGTAACAGGCGTCAAGCTTGCGGATGGCAGCGTGCTGAGCGCGCAAATGGTGATTGTGGGTATCGGCATTATCCCCGCTGTCGCGCCGTTGCTGGCGGCCGGGGCGGAAGGTGGCAATGGTGTGGCCGTCAACGCCCAGTGCCAGACCAGCCTGCCGCATATCTATGCGATTGGTGATTGCGCGGCGCACGCCAATGGATTTGCTGAAGGCGCGGTGATCCGACTGGAATCGGTGCAGAACGCCAATGATCAGGCCAAGATTGCGGCACAGGCCATACTTGGCACCCCCCAACCTTATGGCGCGACGCCATGGTTCTGGTCCAACCAATATGATCTGAAGCTGCAAACCGTGGGCCTGTCGACCGGACATGACGCGACCGTGACCCGGGGCGACCCCGCCACACGCAGTTTTTCGGTGGTCTATCTGAAGCAAGGTCGGGTTATCGCGCTCGATTGTGTGAACGCGGTCAAGGATTATGCGCAGGGCCGCAAGCTGGTGGAAACGCGCGCGGCGATTGCGCCGGAGCGGCTGGCAGATACGAGCCTTGCGTTGAAGGATATGGTGGACGCCTGATCCACCTAGCCCGCCGCCCCTTTCATGTCTGCCTTTCTTCTCGCCTTGGCCGCGGCCAGCCCTGCCGTTCTGCCGGCCCCGCTGAGCGGTAGCCATTGCGCGGCGGATGAGGTTGCGCTGTTTAGCAGCCGCATGGGCACCGCCCTTTGGAACACGGCGCACACCCGCAAAAAGGTGAAGGGCGACAAGGTCTTGTCGATCTGTGTCGATCAACTGCCCGGGCCGAAGAAGGTGGCTATTCGGTTTGGCAAGCCCGGCGCTCTTGAGTTGGACACCTCTGGGTCTGCTCCCGCCTTTCGCATGACAAGCCAGACCGTTGGTGGGGATGAAAGCTGGACCGCGTTAAGTTTTGACAAGGACGGGATTAGCTGGTCGGTCGTGGCGCCCGAAGGGGGAGATGCGCGCGACGTGTTTCTTGTCGCCAGCCGAGAGGGGGCCGTGCTCGCCCGCACCGAGGCGATTGACGAGGGCGAGCATTGGCAGCGCATCCTGAAAAAATTTGGCAAGAAGAAGAAAGCCGTCCAGCGTGCGGTGCCCGCCAGTCTGGCCGACATCCCGCCCAGCCTTGCGCCGCGCGTTGCCGGGGCGCTTGATGTGGAGAAGATCGCCGCTGCGCGCTACGCGGCCAATTTAAAGACCGCCCCCTAACCGCGCGCAGGGCCTAGGGGGCGGATCTTCATCTGGCTTTGGTTATAGTCGGCTAGCGGCGATATCTGCGCCTTCGCGCAGGCATTTCAGCTTCTTCCACGTCACGGCCGGGTCAATCTTGCCATAGCCGGCAAAGGTGCCGAAGCCGCAATCGGTGCTGGCGACTACCCGGTCCGCGCCAACAATCGCCGCGAAACGTTCGATCCGCTGGGCGATGAGTTCTGGATGCTCGACATAGTTGGAGCAGGTGTCGATCATGCCCGGCGCGAGGATCTTGGTGTCGGGGATCTTGGCGTCCGCCCACACCTTCCATTCATGCTCATGGCGCGGGTTGGCAGCTTCAAACAGGATCGTTGAAGGACGCGCCTTCAGGATGATGTCGAGCACGCGCTCCAGCGGGATGTCATGGTCATGCGGGCCTTCATAATTGCCCCAGCAAATGTGCATGCGCATCTGTTCTGGCGGGATGTTCGCGGTCGCGGCGTTCAGCGCTTCGACATTGGCTTCCGCAATCTTCAAAAAGTCTGCCTCGCTGACATCCTGATAGCCGGTGTGGCGCGACATGGCGAGATCGGGGCAGTCGAGCTGGAGATAATAGCCGGTTGCCGCGATGGCTTCATATTCCGGGCGCATCGCCGTCACCAGATCAGCCAGATAGGCTTCATGGCTTGGATAATATTGGTTGGGCTGGAAGGCGGTGATGAGGCCGGGCGAGGCGGCATTCATAAAGCCCGATACCGGCTTGCCATTGAGCGCCTTTTGAAAGCGGCGAATATCTTCGTGACAGGGCTCCAGATTGACGAGCTTCACCTCGCCAATGCACGCCGCGCGAACAAATTCCTGATCGCCCATCACGGCGGCCAGCTTTTTGCGAAACTCGGGCAGGGGGGCAAGGTCAAGCGCGGGCTTGCGGGGCACATCGCCGCCAAAGCCAGACAGGCGCTCGGTGATATAGGTGGAATAGCCAACCTTGCCGAGCTCCCCATCGCTGGCGATGGAGACGCCGGCGGCCATCTGCTTGGCAACCGCGTCGTCCACTGCGGCCTGCACCTTGGCGTCAAACTCTGCCACGTCATAAGGCTCGCCATGATCGCGTGCGAGCAGAAGCGGGACAAGTTCGTCGCCGCGTGGCAGGCTGCCGACATGGGTGGTTTCAATAAATTTGCTCATCCTGATCTGCCCCTTAATTTCGCTCTAGCGCGACCCTCTTCCTTCATATATGCGAACGTTTCGTCAATATGAAATAGAGAAAGGTCTGCCATGAGCACCCAGTCCCTTGAAGCGCTTTTGTCCGGCGTTGGCAATATCGCCAGCTTCCTGCGCAACCAGCAAAGCGGCCCCAATGTCTATCCGGGCGTGCCGGCGGAATATAGCAATTGGCGCGACGAGCAATGGGCCTGGCAGAACACCTGCGTCCTGTTCAACCAATCCTACCACATGGCGGAACTGCTGGTGGAAGGTCCGGGCGCCTTTGCGCTGCTCAACCGCTTGGGGATCAACAGCTTCAAGGGCTTTGTCCCGGGCAAGGCCAAGCAATTTGTGCCCTGCACGCCCGATGGCTATGTCATCGGCGACGTGATCCTCTTCTATCTGGATGACAACAGCTTCAACCTTGTCGGCCGCGCGCCGACGCTGAACTGGGTTATGTACAATGCCGAAGTCGGCAAGGACGATGTAACGCTGACCTATGACGAGCGATCTGCCGCGCGTCCTGATCCGTTTAACCGTGTGAATTACCGCTACCAGATCCAAGGCCCCAATGCGGCCAAGGTCATCGAAGCGGCGACCGGTGAAGCGGCGCCCGACCTTAAGTTCTTCAACATGTGCTGGATGACGATTGGCGGCAAAAAGGTCCGCGCGCTGCGTCACGGCATGGCGGGGCAGCCGGGCTATGAGCTTTTTGGCCCGACCGCTGATGGCGAGGCCGTCCATGCGGCGCTGGTGGAAGCCGGCAAGGCGCATGGTATGCGTCTGGTTGGCGGCCGTGCTTATTCGTCGAATACGCTTGAATCGGGTTGGATCCCGTCACCGCTGCCCGCCATTTACACGGGCGAAGCGCTGAAGCCCTATCGTGAATGGCTGACGGTCAATCATTATGAAGCCAAGGCGTCGATTGGCGGCAGCCATGTCTCTGACAATGTCGAAGATTATTATCTGACGCCGTGGGACCTCGGCTATGGTCCGTTCGTCAAATTTGACCATGATTTCATTGGTGCCGACGCGCTGAAGAAGATGGATGCTGCGCCCAAGCGCCAAAAAGTGACGCTTGCGCTGGATAATGACTCGGTCCTCGAAGCCATGGGCTCGATGTTCGGCAAGGGGGGTCGCGCCAAGTTCTTCGAATTTCCGTCTGCCGTTTATTCGATGCACCCGTTTGACCGCGTTGTCGTGGGCGGCAAGACAGTCGGCCTGTCGACCTGGATTGGCTATAGCTCCAACGAAGGCCGGATGCTGACGCTTGCCATGCTGGATGCCGAGCACGCGGTGCCGGGCACCGAAGTTTCGCTTGTCTGGGGCGAGCCCGATGGCGGCACGACCAAGCCGACCGTTGAAAAGCATGTTCAGGTGGAAATCACCGGCGTGGTGAGCCCGGTGCCTTATGCCGAAGTCGCCCGCACCGGCTATGCCGATGGCTGGCGTACCCGTCAGGCCTGACCCAAAAGGGCCGAGGCTTGAACCAGTAGCTCGGTTGCGCGCGCTTCGATCTCTGCATCGAAGCGCGCCGCCGGGATGGCAACGCTAAAGGCGCCCAACGGCTTTCCGTCGCGCCACGCCACCTTGCCCAAAGCGCAGATGCCGCGCGTATATTCTTCACGCACCAGCGCGATGCCCGTATTGCGCACCAGATCAAGCTCGCGCCGCAATGCGGCCTCATCGACAATTGTATTTTCGGTAAAGGCCTCGCGCGGCGCGGCTTTCAAATATGCGTCCAACCGCTCTGCCTCAAATGTCGCCAGCAGCGCCTTGCCAGCCGCAAAGGCGTGGAGCGGCGCACGCCGCCCTTCCTCGACCGCATAGCGGAGCGCCTGTCCGCTGATCGCGCTGGCAATCGCTTCAATCTCGTTGTCGTGAACTACGAAAAAGGCGGCCGTTTCGTCGATCCGGTCGCGGATGGACGTGACCAGCGGCCGCACGGTTTCTCGCAGGCCGGCCGACAGGCTTGGCGGCCCAAGTCGGGCGAGCGCCGGGCCCGCCGCATAGTTGCGACCATCGCGCACCAGATAATTTAAGCTGACAAGCGTGTTCAGCAAATAAGACAAGCTGCTTGGCGGAATGGATTTGATCGTGCCGATTTCCTGCGCGCTCAGCGGCCGGTTGAGCGCGACGACCGTTTCCAAAATTTCCAGCGCGCGCACGGCGGACTTGACGGAGTCACTCTGTTTGGTTGTGGCCATTTGAGGGTTTTATTTCACATATATGAAAATCTCAAGCCATTGCTCGGCCGGGGTGGTCTTGATAGGGCAGAGCCAAGGAGACCCAAGATGACCCCCATAGATGCCCTTGTTGCTGAGCACGAAATTTCCAAGGCGATTATCGACTATGCGCGGCTCAATGATGCCGGGCAATGGGCAGCGCTTGCGGCGCTTTATACCGATGATGGTCGGATGAGCCGCCCGACGGCACCCGATGATTTTGTGGAGGGGCGCGAGGCCATTCTTGCCAGCTTTACCGCGCGGCCGCCCCGGGCTGCGCGCCACATCTGCGCCAATATTCTGGTGACGCTGGACGGGCCAGAGGCGGCGCGGGCAACCAGCCAGATTTTGCTCTTTGTTGGCGAAGCGGGGGAGGCAGGCGGGCTGCCCCAGCAATCTGCCTTGCCGCCGATGGTGGGCACCTATCAGGACCGGCTGGTCAAGACAGCCCAGGGCTGGCGGTTTGTGGAACGGCGCGGGTCGCTGGATTTCAAGCCGGCGACCCGCTGATCGCCGGCATCCGCTCTGCCACCAGCAGCGCATCTGCCACGAGGCGGAGCGGTTCGATATCCATGTCGCTGCGGCGGTTGACGATCAATTCGGCAAAGCGCGCGTAGAGGGCGGCATATTCGTCTCCTGCCGCATCCGGCTGCACCTGCCCGTCCACCTCAAGCTGACGCCCGCCTTGATCGAGCACCAGCCGCGTTCCGCTTTCGGTTATCGCGCGGATCGTCCAGCACTCGGCCGGCTGTGGCCGCCAATCAAATTCAGCCAATATTGGCCCCCTTACGCCCGCCGCTGCGAGGCGCAGCGTTGCGGCGATGGGCTGTTGCCCCGCTTCATGCAGCGTCAAGGCAGCCGCCCGGACGAAAAAGGGTGCGTCCAACAGCCGCGTCGCAATTGAGAGCGCGTTGATCCCGGGGTCAAAAACGCCAAAGCCGCCGGGCTGCCAAATCCAGCTCTGGTCCGGGTGCCATTTCGTCACATCTTCCCGCCAGACAATGTGAAGCGAGGCAAGCCCCTCTTCGGCAATCCGACGGGCCATGTCATTCACGGACGGGTGGTGGCGGGCGTGCCATGTCGCAAAAGCTGTGCGTTCAGCCAAATGGCTGCGGGCGGCTATATCCTGCGCTTCCCCCAAAGTGCTGGCGGTTGGCTTTTCCAAAAGCAGGTGCAGACCTGCATCAAGGCAGCGGCACGCAATGGCATGGCGGGCAGCGGGCGGCGTGCAGATGGCCGCGGCGTCCAGCCCCAAATCGGCGGCTAAAAGCGCCTCGGTTGAGGGAAAGACGGGGATATCAAGACCATGGTCTTGGCCCGTTGTGACGGCGGCGACCATTTCAAACGCGTTGCTTGCGGCAATCGCGGGCGCGTGCTCGGTCCGGGCGATCTGGCCATAGCCGATTAAGGCAATCCGCTGCTTATCCATGCTGAACGGCCGCCACAAAATCGCGTGCCCGGGCGTGAACCAGCTCTGCTTTATCTCCTGCCCGATAAAGCGCAGACCCCAGGCCAAATCCGGCAGCGCCAGCGGCCTGCCACCCCGCAATCTGATTGGGCGTGACCCCGCCGACAATGATGACGGGAAGATCAGGCGGCAACACCGCTTTTTGGGCCTTCAGCACGTCGGGCCGGGCCGCCTCTGCGGGGAACAGCTTCAGTCCATGGGCGCCGGCACGCGCGGCGGTAAATGCCTCGCTTGGGGTAAAATAGCCGGGCAGGCACACAAGGCCACTGGCAACGCTGGCGGCGATAACGTCCGGATCAACATTCGGGGCGACGATCAACGCGCCGCCCGCGGCGTGGACCATCGGCACCATCGCCGGATCAAGCACCGTGCCGGCGCCGATCAACGCCCGGCCCGCCAGCCGGCGCGACAGACAGGCGATGCTTTCCAGCGGGTCGGGCGAGTTGAGCGGAACCTCGATTATGGCAATCCCGGCGTCCACAATCGCCGCGCCTATTTCGGCGCTTTGGTCGGGCGTCAGACCCCGCAGGATGGCGATCAGCGGGCATTTTTCCAGTTCGGCGCGAAAGCGGGTGACAGGCGGCATGGTCAACGTCCGGCAAGGGCGCGCGCGCCCGCGATAAAGGCGGCCCGGCCATCCACCTCAATGGCGCTTTGCCCGGTAACGCGCAACGCCGCGGCATAAAGCGCCGTCAGCCCAGGGTCGCCAATCAGCGCCAGCGGCGGATCACGGCCAATGGCGTCCAGTCCAAAGCGGATATCGTTGCCGATCAGCAGACCACTGCAAAAGGCGGCGGCATCCTCGGCGGCCAGTGTTTCCAACAAAAGGCGCGCGCGGATTGAAAACAGATCGGCCGCCAGCGCAGAGCTTGCCAAGCCTTGTGCGACGCCAGCCAGAAAGGCGCCATTCGGCTCAACCTTCCCGACCAGCGCGGGCGCAAGAATGGACCCCGATTTCAGCAGCGCAAAAATCTCGCCCGTCATCACGGTGCGAAAGCGCTGGATTGCATAGCCGCGCAGCCGCACCCATTTGGCGTGCGTGCCCGGATGGCAGATGGTGCAATCCGGCGGGACGAGGCCGGCTTCTACCGCCCCCAAAAGTTGGATTTCTTCTCCTCGCATCACATCGGGCACATCGTCTGGGGCGGTCCGCACACCGGGCACAAGGCGAATACAGCCTTGCCCGTCGCCCGATCGATAAAGGGCCGTGGCAAGCCCGCCCAAGTTCACCGGGCACGGAATATAGGCGACTTCGCGCCAGCCGATGGAGGAGCCAACCATCCCCGCCATCAGCAGATCATGCCCGGCATAGCGCGTGCGCAAGGCGTCTACTTCGCGCGCCAGAGCCGCCTTGCCCAGCGTCGCGACGCCCCATCCGTCGGCCTGTTCATCATGGCATTCACCGTCTTTATCCATCAGGAACAGGCGGCGGTTGGTGGTGCCCCAGTCGATCGCAACGAGCGGGCGGCTTTGCGTGATTGGCTCTGTCATGGCGCCCAAGACAACGCGTGCGGGGCCAGATTGCTCCGCCCCGCCCAGATGCGGCGCATTGGGAGCAAACAGGCCAATGCCGCGTTGAAGGACGGATGGGTGACGATGTTTCCGGATGCGGCCCGGCAGAGGCGGCCTTGGCTTGTGCCAATATCTTGGGGGAGGGGCCTGTCTGGGTCGCCCGGGAGACGGCGCTCTACTGGGTGGATATCCTGAAGCCTGCCATTTGGCGCTTGTCGCTCGTTGACCATGTTGCCGACCACTGGACCCCGCCTTTTCGGATCAGCGCGCTTGTCCCCCGCCGGTCTGGCGGGCTGGCGGGCGCGGGCGATGCCGGTTTTCTGACCCTCTCGCTCGCCGACAATCTTTACGAGGTTTTTGACCATCCAGAGCACGGACTTACCGGCAATCGGTTCAACGATGGCGGGGTGGATACCACAGGGGCCTTTTGGATCGGCTCGATGGATGGCGACGAAAAGGCGGATAGCGGCAATCTTTACCGGGTCACGGCCGACCATCGCTGGGAAAGGATTGGGAGCGGCTTTCGGGTGCCCAACGGCCCTGCCTTCAGCCCAGACGGCCAGGCGGCCTATTTGGCCGATAGCCCCCGCGGCCTGATTTATCGCTATCAACTGGAAGCGGATGGCCGGATTTTGGGCCGAACCGAATTTCTCCATTGCGCGGCCAGCCAGGGTTTTCCCGATGGCATGGCAACCGATGCCAATGGGTGCTTATGGGTCACCTTCTGGGATGGCAGCTGCGTTCGCTGCTTCAACCCGGATGGCGCGTTGCTCCGCCAGATTGATCTGCCCGTTTCGCGCCCCACAAGCTGTGCCTTTGGCGGCGCCGCGCTGGACCAGCTGTTCATCACATCGGCAAGGACCGGGCTGTCCGACCTTCAGCTTGCCGCCGAGCCAGAGGCTGGGGCGCTATTTGTGGTCGACCCGGGTGTGCATGGCTGGCCGTTGCCGGACTTTGGCGGGTGAGGCCCGCAAGGGAGAGGCATGTCAATGGCTAACTTCATGTTCGCAACCGGCATCGAGAACAGCATCCCGACGATCAACAATGGCCGCACGCGTGTTGATCAGATGGAAAGCTGCGGCCATTACACCCATTGGAAGACGGATTTTGACCTCGTCGACGATATGGGCATTCGCTATCTGCGCTTTGGCCCGCCCTTGCACCGCAGCTTTCTTGGCCCGGGCCGCTATGATTGGGAATTTGCGGACCTGACCCTGCAAGACCTGAAGGCGCGCGACATCACGCCGATTGTCGATCTGTGCCATTTTGGGGTGCCCGATTGGATCGGCAACTTCCAGAACCCGGATTTTCCGACACTGTTCGCCCGCTATGCCGCCGATTTTGCTGAACGTTATCACTGGATCCAGCTCTATACGCCGGTGAACGAGATGTTCATTTGTGCCGTTTTTTCCGCCCAATATGGCTGGTGGAATGAACAGATGACGAGCGACCTCGGCTTTGTCACGGCGCTGAAGCACATCGTGAAGGCCAATGTGCTCGCCATGCAGGAGATTTTGAAGCGGCGGCCTGATGCCATCTTCATCCAGAGCGAATCTTCAGAATATTTCCATGCCGATAGTCCGGGGGCGATTGGGCCGGCGGAGATTATGAACGCCAAGCGCTTTTTGTCGCTCGACCTCAATTACGGGCGGCGCGTGAACAGCGAGATGTACGAATTCCTGATGGATAACGGCATGACGCGGGATGAATATCATTTCTTCCTCGGCAACCGCATCAAGCAGCACTGTATTTTGGGCAATGACTATTATTGGACCAACGAGCATCGCGTCCACGCCGATGGCGCAACCTGCGCCTCGGGCGAGGTGTTCGGCTATAGCGAGATCACCCGTCAATATTATGGCCGTTATGGCCTGCCGGTCATGCACACCGAAACCAATTATCGCGAAGGGCCGAACGGGGATGAGGCCGTCAACTGGCTCTGGAAAGAATGGGCTAATGTGCTGCGGCTGCGCAATATCGGCATCCCGACCGTGGGCTTTACCTGGTACTCGCTGACCGATCAGGTGGATTGGGATACGGCCCTGCGGGAACAGAATGGCAATGTGAACCCGTTGGGTCTTTATGATCTCAACCGCAATATCCGCAATGTCGGCACCGCCTATAAGCAGTTGATCAAGGATTGGCGCGATGTTCTCCCAGCGCAAAGCGTTTGCCTTGTGGTGCCGCTGGTCAGCCCGCAGCAAACGCATCTTGTGGCCGCGGCCGAGCAAGAGCGTCAGGCCCGGCGAATGGCGGCCCGCCCTTCGGCTGAACCCAAGGGAGTTGAGGAAATGAGCTCGTGACCATCGCGCGGATCGAGACTTTTTTCGTGCCGCCACGCTGGCTGTTTGTCCGGCTGGAAACATCGGACGGCCATGTCGGCTGGGGCGAAGCGAGCCTTGAGGGCCATGCCGAGGCAGTGGACGGCGTGTTTGACGCCTTTCGCGACCGTTTCATCGGTCAAGACCCGGAGGCGATCGAAGATATCTGGCAGATTGCCTATCGCGGCGGCTTTTATCGCGGCGGGCCGGTGCTGATGAGCGCGCTTTCGGGGCTGGATCAGGCGCTGTGGGATTTGAAGGGCCATGTCCATGGTCTGCCCGCCTGGCAGATGCTGGGCGGGCGGGTGCGTGATCGGGTACGGGCCTATGCGTGGATCGGCGGGGACCGGCCGGATGATGTGGCAGAAGCGGCGGCCGCCCGCCGGGCGCAGGGCTTTTCTGCAATCAAGATGAATGCGACGGCGGAACAGGACGTGATGGGCACGCCCAAGGCGCTGGTCGGCGTGGTCGAGCGGGTCTTGGCGGCGCAAGGGGCGGGCGTTGCGGTGGGGCTTGATTTTCACGGCCGGCTTCACCGGCCAATGGCCAAGCAATTGGCGCGGCTTGTCGCGCCTTTGGGGCTGTTGTTCATCGAAGAACCGCTGCTGTCAGAAAATCCGCAAGGTCTGGCCGAGATTGCGGCGCAGGGCAGTACGCCGATTGCATTGGGGGAAAGGCTCTATTCCCGATGGGATGTACGCCCGTTTCTGGAAGGCGGGCATGTGGATATTCTCCAGCCCGATCTAAGCCATGCCGGCGGCTTGAGTGAATGCCGGCGGATTGCCGCGATGGCAGAAGCCTATGATGTCGCGATTGCCCCGCATTGTCCGCTTGGCCCGCTTGCATTGGCCGCCTGCCTGCAATTGGCCGCAACCTGCCGCAACGTTGTGCTTCAGGAAATCTCGCTCGGCATTCATTATAATGTCGGGCATGATTTGCTGAGCTTTGTGCTCAACCCGGAGGTACTGACCCCTGTGGATGGCATGCTTGATATCCCAACCGGCAAAGGCCTTGGCGTGGTGATTGACGAGGCCGCCGTGCGGGCTGCCCATGAGCAACGCCACCGCTGGCGCAACCCAATCTGGCGGCTGGGCGATGGGGCCTTGGCCGAATGGTAAGTCTTACGCTGCGCGGCTGGTGCCTGCTGCCAGTCGATAAGGCAGTTCGGTGACCAGTTCGTCCATGGCCTTGGGCCGCAAATAACAAATGGAAAGATGCCGACCAAAAATATCGTCGCCGCGCATGCGGATTTCCGCATCGGCACCTTGGGGCAGGGCGCGACGGACGGCGGTCAGCACCTCGATCACATCATCAAGCGACGCATGGTCATCAATCTGGACATATTCGCGGACAAAATTGCTCATGGCTGGTTCCTTGGTCAGGCGGGTTCCAGAGGCTTAGCGGGACGCCCGCGATCAGCTCAATGCCGTAAAATCACGGTTCATCGCGAGTTTTTGCCGGTCTAACAGGGACGGGTGAACCGGGACGGAACAAATTTGCGGGGAGCCTTTTGCCGGCGCGGTGCCGGATTGCGGATATCTCGATGTTCGGGCAGAAGGTCGCTTCGCTTTCACAAAGGTCAGCCCGATGAGTTTTGTAGTTCAGATCCTGCTCCACCTGCTCGACATCTTGTGGTGGGTGATCATCATTCAGGCGATCCTGTCTTGGCTGATCGCGTTTAATGTTCTGAGCACGCACAATGATATTGTCCGCCAGATCTGGTTCACGCTCGACCGCCTTACCCAGCCGCTTTATCGCCCGATCCGGCGAATTCTGCCGGATTTTGGCGGCCTTGATTTGTCACCGATGGTGGTCCTGTTTGGCATTCTGATCGCGCGGGAAGGGCTGGCTCGGCTGGCGCCCTTTCCGCTGATGATGTGACCGCCCGTTTCTGGAAGGCCGTTGACGGCGGGCTGGACATCGCCGTGCGGGCGACACCCAAAGGCGGGCGCGATGCCGTGGAAGGCGTTTTTTCAGATGCAGCGGGCGCGGCCTGGCTTGCGGTGCGCGTATCGGTCCCGGCAGATGGCGGCCGGGCGACGGCGGCCGTCGCGGCGCTGATTGCCCATCATTTTGGGGTGCGCCCACGCGATGTGGTGCTGGCCAGCGGGGCAACCTCTCGTCTAAAGCGGTTTCGAATTCTGGGTGAAGCCGAAGGGCTTGGTCGCATCGCGACCCAATTGGAGGGAAATTAATGTCGGCTGCTGTGATCGACGGCAAAGCGTTTGCAGAAGGGTTGCGTGGTCGCGTGGCGGAAGCTGCGGCGCGCTTTTCAAAAGAAGCCGGCCGTGCGCCGGGTCTGACCGTGGTGCTGGTGGGCGAAGACCCGGCCTCTTCGGTCTATGTCCGCTCAAAAGGCAAGGCCTGCCGCGAGGCGGGCATGGAAAGCATTGAGCATCGTCTGCCAGAAACGACCAGCCAGGCTGATCTGATTAAGCTGGTGCAAGCGCTGAATGCAGACGAGACGGTGGACGGCATTCTTGTCCAACTGCCGCTGCCCAGCCAGATTGACGACAAGGCGGTGATCGCCGCGATTGATCCGGCAAAGGACGTGGATGGCTTTCATGTCGTCAACGCAGGGCGTCTTGCGGTGGGCGAAGACGCGCTGGTGCCGTGCACTCCGCTGGGCTGCCTGATGCTGTTGAAAGACAAGCTGGGCAATTTGTCGGGCATGGAGGCGGTGGTCATCGGTCGGTCCAACATTGTCGGCAAGCCAATGGCGCAATTGCTGCTGGGTGAAAGCTGCACGGTGACGATCGCGCATAGCCGGACCAAAGACTTGGCAGAGGTTGTACGTCGTGCCGATATTGTGGTGGCTGCGGTTGGCCGGCCTGAAATGGTCAAGGGCAGCTGGATCAAGCCCGGGGCAGTCGTGATTGATGTTGGCATCAACCGCGTGGACGCGGGCGAGGGGAAGACCCGGCTGGTGGGCGATGTGGACTATGCAGAGGCTGCCGCAACGGCTTCGGCGATTACGCCCGTGCCGGGCGGCGTTGGGCCGATGACGATTGCCGTCTTGCTGCGCAATACCTTGGTTGCGGCACGCGCGCGGCTGGGGCTGGCGGCTGAAGCGGGCCTATAAGGACGGCGGGTCACAAACCATGGTGGAATTATTCCTTTCGGCTTTTGTGACCTTTTTTGTGGTGATCGACCCGCCGGGCTGCGCGCCGATTTTTGCCAGCCTGACCAGCGGGGCGCCTGCGAGCCATCGCCGGACGATGGCGCTGCGCTCGACGCTGGTGGCGGCTGCGATCCTTTTTTCCTTCGCCATTTTTGGCGAGGCGTTTCTGGGCGCGCTGGGCATCAGCCTTGACGCTTTTCGCGTTGCAGGCGGCGTGATGCTGTTCCTCATCGCGCTCGAAATGGTGTTTGAAAAGCGCACCGAACGCCGCACCCATCGCGCCGAAGATGTGAAGGCGCATCCTGAACATGAGGATGTTTCCATCTTCCCCATGGCGATCCCCATGATTGCCGGGCCGGGGTCTATCGCCTCGGTCATGCTGCTAACTGCGCGGTCGCAGGGCATGACGCAAAGCCTGATCGTCTTATCGGCGCTTGCGGCGGTGCTGCTTGTCAATCTGGGCGCGTTGCTTGCGGCAACCCCGTTGATGAAGCTGCTTGGCTATCGGGTTGAAGTTGTCATCACCCGCATTTTGGGTGTGGTTTTGGCCGCGCTGGCGGCACAATTTGTGATTGATGGCATCAAGGCCAGCTTCGCCTAAAAGTCGGCATCTCGGTCCATCAGGGCTCGCATCTTGGTCAGCGCGGCTTTCTTGATCTGGCAAACCCGTGCCGCGCCCACGCCCAGGACAAGGCCGATTTCATCAAGGTTCAATTCCTCGACGAAATAGAGCTGGAGGATCGTCTTTTCCCGCTCGGTCAGTTGGTCAATGGCGACGTTCAGCGCTTCGGCAAGTTGCGCGCGCGACAGGGTTTCATCGGGCAGTTCTGCCTCATCGGCAAAAACCATCAGATGGTCTGAATAGGCCTCGTCAATTGCTTCGGTGCGAAGCGGCTGGATCGCGGCCGTCACTTCTTGAAAGGCGGCAATAGAAAGGCCCATTTCAGCCGCCATTTCGCTATCGCTCGGGCTGCGGCGCAAGCGTTGCTCCAATTTTGCCCGCGTGGCCTCTACGTCGCGTCGGCGCTGGATGGCGGATCGGGCCATCCGCGCTTCTTTGCGCAGATGATCAATCATCGCGCCGCGCACCCGCATTGACGCATAGGTGGAAAAGGCGTGGCCCCGGTCTTCATAGCTGCGCGCGGCTTCCACCAGCGCGATCATACCGATCTGGATCAGGTCCTCCACCTCAATGGCCGATGCGACCCGGGCGTGGACGTGCCACGCAATGCGCCGCACCAGCGGCATGGTTTCCGTCACCAGCGCGTCAAGATCGCGCGCGGCATATTTCTGGGCGGGGGATAGGCTGTGCTGCAACATCAGCGGGACTCCTCTGGATAAGGGTTGGCAAGCGCAGGGGGTGGGGCGGCCAGGCCGCCAACCGCGGCGATCACATCGATCGTCTTGGTTTCAGGGATTTCGAGGACAGAAAGGACAGGCAGATCCGCCAGATGGCCGCGCAACAGCCGGGCAATGGCCGGGCGGAGCGCCGGGGCCGTGACAATGGCAACGCTGCGGGCCGCCAGCAGCAGAGGCTGGACAGCCTCGCGCACCGCCGCGACAAGCTGGCCGGCCAGTGCGGGATCAAACGGGTAAAGCGCCTGCGGGCCAACACGCACGGCATCGCTCAACAGGCTTTCCAATTCCGGGTCGATCGTCAGGACCGGAAGCGGCATCCGCCCCGGCACGATGGTTTGGACGATCAGCGGGCCGATGCGCTGGCGCACAAGCTCTGTCAGGCTTGTCATGTCGCCGTGCTGGCCCGCAACTTCCACCATCGCTTCGGCGATCCGGCGAAAATCGCGCAAAGGTATGCGCTCTGCCAGCAGTGCGCGCGCCAGCCCGGCAATTTGGGCAATGGTGTAGGGCTGGGGCGACAGGCCCGCCGCCAGCTGCGGGAAATTCTCTTTAAGCGCCTCAAGCAGCGCCTGCGCTTCATCCAGCCCAAAAAGTTCTGCCGCACTGGCGGTCAGCAGCGCATTTAGATGGGTAGCGATCACCGTGGGGGCGT
This sequence comes from Chakrabartia sp., assembly GCA_046074265.1. Classification (GTDB taxonomy): domain Bacteria; phylum Pseudomonadota; class Alphaproteobacteria; order Sphingomonadales; family Sphingomonadaceae; genus Aquisediminimonas. The sequence continues at coordinate 378,377 of JBJTNW010000003.1, read as the reverse complement.
CGACCACGGTATAGCCGGCAATCACTGCATCGGTGCGCTGATCCGGCGTAATCCACACCGCGTCCAGCCCAAAACAGGGGTCCTTGACGGCGCGTCCGGCAAGGCGGGTTTCGCATTCTCCGCTATCCAGTGCCAGCAGGTCGCGGGCAAAGGCCATGTCTTCGCCCATCACCACCCCGGCAATGGTGATGCGATAGGCATTGCCCTCTAGCGAGAGATTGTCCTTCACCTTGACCAGCGGCAAAACAAAGCCAAGCTCGCGCGATAATTGGCGGCGGATGCCGGTGATCCGGCCCATCAGCGGCGCGCCTTTGCGCTCATCCACCAGATCAACCAACCCATAGCCCAGTTCGATGACCACGGGCGCTGCCTCGGTTACATCGCGCCACGCAATTTGGGAAAGCGGCTCGGGGGCGGGCAAGGGGGCAGGCAGCGCGGCAGCGGCCTTGTCGCGCGTGCGCAGCGTCCAATACAGGCCGCCGCACAGGGCAGCAGCGGGCAGAATGACCAGATGCGGCATGCCCGGCAGCACGCCCAATATCGTCATTATGCCGGCAACCGGCGCCCAGGCCTTGGCTGCACCAAATTGGCTGGCGATCTGGCCTGAAAGATCAAAAGGAGAGGTCACCCGCGTGACAATCGCAGCCGCCGCAATGGACAACAGCAGCGCCGGAACCTGCGCCACCAGCGCATCGCCAATGGCCAGCATGGTATAGGTGCGTGCCGCTTCCCCCAGCGCCAGCTTGTGGCTCACCACCCCCAGCACCATCCCGCCCAGAATATTGACAAACAGGATGATCAGCCCGGCAACCGCATCGCCTTTGACGAATTTGGAGGCCCCATCCATCGACCCATAGAAATCCGCCTCGGTCGCCACATCATGGCGGCGGGCCTTGGCTTCTTCTGGCGTGATCAACCCGGCATTGAGGTCTGCATCAATCGCCATTTGCTTGCCGGGCAGCGCATCCAGCGTGAAGCGTGCAGAGACTTCAGATACGCGGCCCGCGCCTTTGGTGATGACGACCAGATTGATGACGAGCAGCACCGCAAAGACGAAGATGCCGACAATATAATCGCCGCCGATCAGGAAGCTGCCAAAGGCTTCGATGACATGGCCAGCAGCCCCGGTGCCTTCATGGCCGTGGACAAGAACAACGCGTGTCGAAGCGACATTCAGCGCAAGACGGGCCAGCGTGGCCAGCAGCAGAACGGTTGGAAAGGCAGAAAAATCAAGCGGCTTCGCGGCGTTGAGCGCAACCATCAGGACGGCCAGCGCGATGACGATATTCGCAATAAAGCCAATGTCGAGCAGCACCGCCGGCACCGGCACGATCATCAGGATAACGAGCACCAAAATGCCAATGGGCAGCAAGGCGTCGCGCAGGGCCGCCCGTCCGGCCATTAACAGGCGCAGCGGCATCATGCGGCACCGCCCATCGCTGCAAGCCGCTGATAGGCGGCCTGTGCAAAGCCCAGCGAAAGATGCCCTGGCATCGCTTCTATCTCGGCCATTTCCAGCCGCACGGGAGCGTTGTTGTCAGAATAAGCGAACACGGAGCCCGAGCCCGACGGCGACGTGGCGCCACCCAGCCGGGCGGCCAGCCTTTGACGAATATCGTTCAGGCTGCGGGCGCTGCCATCTTGAGCAAAGAAGATCGGCCGGTTGGTGGCCGCGGCCTCGGGAAACAGGGCTGCCGCGGGCTGATCAGGGTTTGCGGCGAGCGCCCGGGCAAAGCGCAAGGCACCCGCCCCGCCCAAGAAATGGGCCATATACAGGTCTACCGCTTCTGCCGGGCGGCCAAGCTCTTGTTCCAGCATGGCGCGATGATCGGCGGCGAGCGCCCCTGCCATGGTCGCGGCGATGTCTGGGTTAAAGCGCAGGTCCAAAATGGCGGCGCGCTGGGCCGGGTCTGCCACCGCCAGCCGGCCATCCAACCCGGTCGTAATCGCACGCGATGCCGCGTCTAGCCCCATTTCCGGACCATGGGTCTTGATCATGGCCAGCCATGTCTGCGAGGTGAACTGAAAGAGGCCTGCCGCGCTGGAATTGGGGGCTTTTGCGCTTGGGTTCAGACCGCTTTCGATCTGCGCTTGATTGAGCAAATAGCCAAAATCAACACCATGGGCCGCAGCCGCGCGGGCAACGGCGGTCCGGATGGTCTGGCTTGAAGGCGAAGAGATAAGGGCCGTCTGGGCCATGCAGGCTTTCCCCGATTGAAGGTCAACCAAGCAATCAGCAAAGCCCGTGCCAAATTATCAGGCGAACAGTTTCTGGCCTATTTTTCCAGCACGATCATAGGTTTGAACGATGCGTTGGCCGCGCCTTCGGGTAAGTCGATCCAGCCGCTGGGTCACCCGGTCTGTCAGGAAATTGACCCGGAAGCGCGCGGCCTCGGCCTGCCGCAGGGCGTGGTCAAACCGCTCTCGCTCTCGGGTAACGGGGCCGGGATCGGCGCGGACAAGGTCCAGCGCTGACCCTACGCGGGCCGTTGCCAGTTCAAGCGCGATGACATCGCCCGCGTCGAGCGCGCGGATCAAATCATTCTGGCACGAGATCAGATGCTCAATCGCGCTCGACGACATCACAAATGCGCCTGCATCGCGATGGCGTCTGCAATGGCGCGCGTGTTGATGGGATAATCGCCGCGAAAGATTGCCGCCCGGATTTGCGCCAATTTCACATAATCCACCGGTGGCCCCTGATCGGCAATGGCGGCCGCCTGCCGGACAAGGCTCTGGACATCGGCCAAGGTCCGTTGGTGGGCGGCCTGGGGCGCGGCTTTGGTGCTGGCCGGGCGAAGGGCGGCAACGCCCTGAACCGGGCCGGAGGCGTTCACTGAGTCAACCATAGTCCCGTTCTCTCAATGACCCGTCAGCGATCTGACAGGCTTCCTGAGGCCGGTAACGACAAATTGACAGGGGCGTTTAGCGCGCAGCTCCCATTTGCACCTCTGCCTGCCCGCGGCCGATGACAACGGCTTGAAGAATTGTACTATTTTGAAGGATTTTGATGCGCACCTGTTCCCCCTTGCGGCCTTGATCAAGCGCCGTTGCCGGGGTCGAAAGCGCAAATCCGTCGCCCGTCAAAACCAGCTCCACCCCATCCCCCCTCTGGATATCAGGGGCCTCCATTGCGCTTGCCGGGCCGTCATCGCGCGGGACAAGCAGCCGCCAGCCAAGCGCTGAACAGCGGATGGCAAAAGCAGAGGGTCCGTTCTGTGTGATCTCTGCCGGCTGCGGACAGCGCGGAAGTTTAAGCCTTTTATCAATTACTTGGGCTGGTCCGATCTGGGCGATCCGCGCATCGAGCGCGGCCAGATCCTCAAAGGCGGCATCGGGCGCGGCAAGCGCGGCGGCAAGGGCAAGGATAATCATCTGTTTCTCCGGTCCAGCATTTGCCCGGTGGCGGAGCAAAGGGCGTGCCAATGCCGCGTCACTTTGCCGACAAGCCCTCCCCTTCTTCTGCGGAAAGGGACGTAAATCTGCCATTTGGCACGCGCGTTGCTTTGATTGCCGGGCAGGCTCTGTCCCGGCCTGTCGAGGAGAATGAAGATGCCCATGTCGGATGATCTATTTGGCATTCATGCCACGGCACTGGCCCTGCGCTCGCAGCGGCTGGGGCTGATCGCATCCAACATCGCCAATGCGGCGACCCCCGGCTACAAAGCGCGCGATCTTGATTTTGGCGCGGCGCTAGACGCCGCCGAAAAGGGGCGCACGGCCGATGATGCGGTTCTTTATCGCGTCCCGCTTCAGCCGTCTCTGGATGGCAATACGGTCGAGCTTTCGGTCGAGCAGACGCAATTTGCGGAAAATGCCGTTGCCTACCGCACGTCGCTGGCGTTTTTGCAGGCGCGTGTCGGGTCGGTGAAGGTGGCCTATGCCGACTTTGTAACAGCGATGATGGCCTTTTTCCTGCTGATGTGGCTGTTGGGCGCGACGACGGAAAAGCAGCGCAAGTCCATCGCTGATTATTTTGCGCCAACCGTCATCAAAACCAAGACCGATACCGCAGGCGGGCGCGGCTTTTTTGGTGGGTCATCAATTGTTTCGGTCGATAAATACCCCCATGCTCCGGGGCAGACAGGCACCAAATCGCTGACCGTCCCGCAAGATGCGTCGGGCGGGCCGAAAGAGGGTTATGCCCGAGATTTGGATCGCAAGCGTTTTGCCGAGGCGCATGCCGCCCTGATCAAACGGATGCGCGCGGCTCCGGCTTTGCGTCAGTTGATGGGGCATGTGCGCTTTACAGAAACGGTTGAGGGCTTGCGCATAGATTTGGTTGATGAGGCGGATTTTTCCATGTTTGGCATGGGGACCAGCCAGTTGACACCGGCGGCGACGACAATGCTGGCCGAAGTGGCCTCTGTGCTGCGCGATTTGCCGAATGGCCTCAAAATCCGCGGTCATACCGATGCCGCCCCTTGGACGCGCCAGACCGGCATGACCAATTGGCGGCTCTCGGCAGAGCGGGCGGAGGTAACCCGCATGTTCCTTGGCGGGATGCGGATTGCGCCCGAGCGGTTTCAGCGGATCGAGGGGGTCGCAGACCGGGAACCCTATAACCCCAAGAACAAGTTTGACCCACGCAACCGGCGGATGTCGATTATCCTGAACTGGAGCTAAAGGCCTTAGCCGCGCACCGCATTCGCAGCGCTGAGCACGGCACGCACGCTGGCGGTTGCTACATCCTCGTCAATGCCCACGCCCCAGACGGTCTTTCCTTCGGGCGTCGTGCATTCAACATAGGCCGCCGCGCGCACGCTGGTGCCGTGGCCCATGGCGTGTTCGCTATAATCCGCGATGTCGAGCGTTAGGCCAAAGCTGTCGCGGATCGTCGAGACGACCGAAGAGATCAGGCCATTGCCGCGCCCGCTGACCGATTGTTCCTGCCCATCGACCGAGATTTTCCCGGCAAAGATGCGCTCGCCATTGCTGCCGCGCGTTTCTTCATAATCAAGCAGTTGGAAATGCTGCGGGGTGTTGAGGCAATAGACGCGCTGGAACACATCCCAGATATCGCCCGCGTGCAGTTCGCGGCCGGTTTCATCCGCCAGCGCCTGCACATGGCGGCTGAAATGTGCCTGCATCTTCTTGGGCAGCTTCAGGCCCTGATCCTGTTCCAGCACCCAAGCAAAGCCGCCCTTGCCGGATTGGGAATTGACGCGGATCACCGCTTCATAGCTGCGACCCAGATCCGCGGGGTCGATCGGCAGATAGGGGACTTCCCACAGCTCATCATTGCGGGCTTCTTGGGCGGCAAAGCCTTTTTTGATCGCGTCCTGATGGCTGCCCGAAAAGGCGGTGAACACCAGTTCGCCCGCATAAGGATGACGCGGGTGGACGGGCAGCTGGTTGCAATATTCCACCGTCTTGATGACTTCATCAATGTCGGAGAAATCAAGGCCCGGATCGACGCCTTGGGTGTACATGTTGAGCGCGACGGTCACGAGGTCGCAATTGCCCGTGCGTTCGCCATTGCCAAACAAGCAGCCTTCGACGCGGTCTGCACCCGCCATCAGCCCCAATTCGGTCGCGGCGACGCCCGTGCCCCGGTCATTATGCGCGTGAAGGCTGATGATGACGGCATCGCGCTTTGAGATGTTGCGCGAGAAATACTCGATCTGGTCGGCATAGATATTCGGCGTTGCCGCTTCCACCGTCGCCGGCAGATTGAAGATGATCGGCTTTTCCGGCGTGGGCTGGAGAATGTCCATCACTGCCTCGCAGCATTCAAGGCTGAAATCCAGCTCGGCCGTGGAGAAGGTTTCGGGCGAATATTCAAAGCGCCAATCGGTATTGGGCTGCTTTGCCGCTTCGTCGCGCATGATCTTGGCGCCGGCGATGGCGATATTCTTCACATCAGCCTGTTCCATCTGAAACACGATCTTGCGCCACGCGGGCGAGACTGCGTTGTAGAGATGGACAATGGCGGTCTTGGCGCCGCGCAGGCTGTCAAAGCTGGTGCGGATCAGGTCTTCGCGGGATTGGGTCAGCACCTGAATGGCGACATCATCCGGGATGCGGCCCGAGGTGACGAGCCCCGAGATAAAGTCAAATTCGGTCGCGCCCGCGCTCGGGAAGCCGACTTCGATTTCTTTCAGGCCGACTTTCAGCAGCAAATCAAAAAAGCGGGTCTTCTTTTCGGCGTCCATCGGGTCGATCAGCGCCTGATTGCCGTCGCGCATATCGGTCGACAGCCAGCGTGGCGCCTTGGTGATTGTCTTGCTGGGCCATTGCCGGTCGGGCAGGTTGATCTGCGGGAAAGGGCGATATTTGGTCGAGGGATTGCGCAGCATGGGGTCTTCTCTTCAAAGCCGGTTGGGTTGGTCTGATGTCCCTTAGGCAGCGGTGCGTGGCAGAAGCACGCAAATCGTCACGCGCCTAAGGGCGCGTAAGTCGAAGAAGGAGAAGGGCCGACCGACATGTCATGGTGCCAGTCTCTATGCGGATTTGCGCAGGCCTTGTCCAGAGGCGAGTTGCGCGACGCGCGTTGCGCAACGCCGCCCGCTTATGCCAGATGGGCCATAAAGAATAATGGAGAGATGCGATGTCCGACGCGATTCAGCCCTTCAGTCTCAGCATTCCGCAAACCGCGCTTGAGGATTTGCAGCGTCGGCTTGACCATGCCCGCTGGCCAGAGGCCGAACTGGTCGACGATTGGACGCAGGGCGCCCCCTTGGCGAAGGTGCAGGCGCTCGTTGATCATTGGCGGCATCGCTATGATTGGCGGCGCTGCGAGGCCCGGCTCAACGCGCTTGGCCAATATAAGACGGAGATTGACGGGCTAGGCATCCATTTCCTTCATATCCGCTCCAAAGAGCCGAATGCTTTGCCATTGATCATCACCCATGGTTGGCCCGGATCAGTTCTGGAGTTCATGAAGATCATCGGGCCGCTGACCGACCCCGTGGCGCATGGCGGCAAGGCGGAAGACGCCTTTCACCTTGTTCTCCCATCGCTGCCCGGCTTTGGCTTTTCCGACAAGCCCACGACGACCGGCTGGGGCGTGGAGAAGATTGCCCAAAGCTGGGCGGTGCTGATGGCGCGGCTTGGCTATGATCGCTGGGTGGCCCAAGGCGGGGACTGGGGCTCGGCCGTGACCAGCGCGATTGGGGAGCAGGCGCCGGCCGGCTGCCTTGGTATCCATGTCAACATGCCGATGGCCCGGCCCACCGCCAAAGCGATGCAGAACCCAAGCCCGCGCGAGTTGGAGGCGCTTGCCGCCCTCCAGCATTATCAGGATTGGGATTCGGGCTATTCCAAGCAGCAAGCGACCCGGCCGCAAACCTTGGGCTATGCGCTGGCCGATTCCGCCGTGGGCCAAGCGGCATGGATCTATGAGAAAATGTGGTCATGGACCGACAATCAGGGCGCGCCAGAAGATGCGCTGACGCTGGATGAGATGCTGGACAATATCATGCTCTACTGGCTGCCGGGCAATGCCACGTCTTCCGCGCGGCTTTATTGGGAGAGCTTTGGCAGCTTTGCCCCGCGCGCGATCAACTTGCCGGCCGGTGTCAGCGTTTTTCCTAAAGAAATCATGCGCCCGACCCGTGAATGGGCTGAAGCGACGATGACCAATATCATCCACTGGAACGAGCTGGAAAAGGGTGGGCATTTCGCCGCCTGGGAGCAGCCCGCGCTTTACGTAAATGAAGTGCGGACCTGCTTTAGGTTGCTGCGCTAAGGCGCGCCCTTCTGTCTGCCGAGCCGGATCGGGATAAAATAAAGCTCGATCTTTACGTTTCAAAATAAAACGTATATCCAAAGGCCATATTTGGGTAGGGAGGGGGCACCGTGCGGCTAAAATCCGTTGTCATCGCAGCCGCAATTGCCGGCGCCATAGCCCTGGCGGCCGTTTTTCTGCTGGGCCTTGGTCGGGGCTCCTCATCTGCTCAGCGTCCGGCTGACATTCTGGTTGTGGATAGCCAGAAGGCGCGGGCCGATAATGGCGAACAGATGGTCGCCGCAGTCGGGACAGTCGCTGCCCGCCGGGAATTGTCGTTGGGCTTCACCACCGCGGGCCAAATCCGCACGATCACCGTCAACGAGGGAGATCGTGTGCGCAAAGGCCAGTTGCTTGCCGCGCTTGACAGCGATCAGGTCGCCTCTGCGCTTGCGGCAGCCGAAGCCGAAGCGCGGCGGGCCCGGGCAGAATATCAGCGCGCGGTGGATTTGCGGGCGCAAGGCTGGGTCACCCAGATCCGTGTCGATAATGCGCGCGCTGCGCAGGAATCAGCGCTGGCCGCCGTTCAGGCCCGGCGTTTTGCCGTCGATACCGCGCGCATCGTCGCGCCCAATGACGGGCTGGTGCTGGCGCGTCTGGCTGAACCTAATGAAGTTGTCGCAGCGGGTAGCCCGGTGGTTGTGGTGGGTGATGCCGGCGGTGGCTTTGTGCTGCGGGTTCCGCTGTCTGATCGGCAAAGCGCGCAGATAGTCAAAGGGGCGGCCGCCGAAGTGCGATTGGATGCCTTTGGCGATCGGCCGATTAAGGGCCAGGTGATCGAAGTGGGCAGCCAGTCTGATCGCGCAACCGGCGCGTTCCAAATCGAAATCGGCTTGCCGGACCTGCCCGGCCTGCGTTCTGGTCTGACCGGGCGGGCCGCCATCCAGTCTGCGGCCAATGCCGCATTGCCAAGCACGCAGGTGATCATTGATCCGCTTGCCCTGTTTTCCGCGCGCGCCGGCGAGGGGTTTGTCTATGTCATTGACGCCAAGCGCCGGGCGCGGGTTCGCAAGGTGCGGTTGGGCGAGGCGCGGGATGACGGACTGGTTATTCTCTCTGGCCTTGCGGCAGGTGAAGAGGTGATTACCTCGGGCCTCGATCGCCTGCGCGACGGCACCCCGGTTCAAACCAAGGCGACCCGCCCGTGAATCTGACCGAATTTGCGGTCCGTCGCTGGCAGTTGACGCTGGTTGGCTTCCTGCTCATCTGCTTGATGGGCCTGAACGCGCTATTTTCTATCTCGCGCACCGTTGACCCTTATTTCCCGGTTCCGACCACGATTGTTACGGCGGTGCTGCCGGGTGCGGACGCATCTGAGCTGGAAGAGACGGTCGCCAAGCCGATTGAGACGGTTCTTCAGGGGCTGGATAATGTTCGCGATATCCGCTCCACCAGCAGCGACGGGCTGGCGGTGATCGCCGTCAATTTTGAACATGGCACCGATAGCGAGCAGGCGCTGGATCGCACGGTCCGCGAGGTCAACGGCATCCGCAACCAACTGCCGCCGGGCCTTGTTCGGCTGGAAATGCGGCGGCCGCGGACAAATGAAGCGGCCGTTCAGCAGGTCGCCCTTGTCAGCCCGGATGCCTCTTGGCAGCGGATGGAAAAATATGCCGAAGACCTGCGCGAACAGTTAACGGTTGTTCCCGGCGTGCGCGCTGTTTCCATCTTTGGTCTAGCGACGCCTGAAGTGCGGGTGGCGCTGGATAGCGGGCGGCTTGCGGAAGCCCGGCTTCCCGCAACAGCGGTTGCCGCGGCCGTTAATGCGGCGGGTTTGGAAATGCCGGCCGGGTCGGTTCAGTCCGGCGGGCGTAGATTCAATGTTGAGGCAGGCGGCGCGTTCCGCAGCCTAGAGGCTATTCGCGCCGTGCCGCTTCGAGGCGGCAATGGCCAGCTACTGACCGTGGGGGATGTCGCCGATGTCCGCTGGGCGGAGGCCGAGCATCTTAACATCACCCGCTATAATGGCGACCGCGCTGTCTTTCTGACGGTCCGCAAAAAGGACGAGGCAGATACGGTGCGCCTGCGCGATGCGCTGAAACAAACGACCGGGTCGTTCAGCGCCAGCTTGCCGCCCGATATGCGGCTGGCCATCGGCTTTGATCAGAGCGGCGATATTGAACGCAAATTGGGCCAGCTGGGGATTGATTTCAGCATAGCGCTGGCGCTGGTTTTGATCACGCTTTTGCCGCTGGGCTTTCGCGCTTCTTTGGTGGTGATGATTTCCATTCCCACCTCGCTCGCCGTGGGCATCGTCTCGCTTTACAGCCTGGGCTTTACGCTCAATCAGTTGAGCATTTCTGGCTTTATCGTGGCGCTTGGGCTTTTGGTGGATGACTCGATTGTCGTCACGGAAAATATCGAGCGGCATCTGCGGATGGGCGCGGCGCGTGCGGATGCGGCCGTCCGTGCGACGAAGGAAATCAGCCTCGCGGTGCTGGGGTCAACCGGCGTTTTGCTCTTTGCCTTTTTGCCGCTTGCCAATCTGCCCGACACTGCCGGTGATTTCACCCGCAGCCTGCCCGTGGCGGTGCTGGTCACCGTGGCAGCCTCGCTGCTCGTCTCGCTGACCATCGTGCCCTTTGTCGCCAGCCGCATCCTAGAACCCAACCCCGGGCCGCACGGCAACCGCTTCTTGCAGTGGCTGCAAACTCGGATTGAGCGCTTCTACCGCCCGTTGCTCCACTGGGCGTTGGAGAATCCGCACAAGACGCTCTGGTCTGCCATGGCCGGATGCGTGCTGATCCTCGCGACCATCCCTGTCATCGGGTTCAGCCTGTTCCCCAAAGCCGATGTGCCCTATTTCGTCGTCCGGATCGAGGCGCCCGAAGGCAGCAGCGTGCCGCAGACCGATGCGATTGTCCGCAAAGTGGCCGCGCGGCTTCAGAAATTGCCCGAGATCGAAGCGATCATGGAAAATAGCGGCCGGGGCAATCCGCAAATCTATTACAACAACATCCCGCGTGAATTTGATACGCGCTATGGGGAGTTGTTCGTCACCCTGAAGCACTGGTCCCCGCGCGAAACGCCCGGCTTTATTGAAAAGCTGCGCGAAGACCTGTCGACTGTGGCCGAAGCCCGCGTGACCGTGGTTCGGTTTGAGCAAGGGCCGCCGGTAGAAGCGCCCGTCGCCATCCGGGTGCGTGGCCCTGATCTGGCCGTGCTCAAGCGCTTGTCAGCCGATGTCGCGCAGGTGATCCGCACCACTGACGGAACGCGCGATATTGATGACCCGCTGGCGGTTGACCGGGTGGACCTGAATTTGGGCGTGGATACGCAAAAGGCCGGGCTGCTCAACGTCGCGCCCGATGCCGTGCGACGGACGATGCGGCTTGCCATTTCGGGTGAGCGCGCAAGCAACCTGCGCGACAGCGAGGGCGATAGCTATCCCGTCACTGTGCGGCTGCCGCTTGCCGAGGCACAGCCCATGTCGGCGCTGAATGCGGTTTATGTGCCGTCGCAATCCGGGGGCAGTGTGCCCCTGTCGCAAGTGACCCGGCCAGAATTGTCGTCTGCGCCGTCAAAGATCAACCGCTATAAGCTGGAACGATCGGTCACGGTCACGGCCTATGTAAAAGAAGGCTATCTTGCCTCCAAGATCACCAAGCAGGTTGTCGAAAAGCTGGAAGCGGTGCGCCTGCCAGCGGGCTATACCTATATCGTCGGCGGCGAAGCAGAAGCGGCTGCGCGCAACTCTGATGGTCTGGGTGGGCTGATCCTGCTGGCCGTCTTCGGCATTTTTGGTGTGCTGGTTGCAGAATTTGGCCGTTTCCGGGAAGTGGCGGTGGTGGCCGGCGTTATCCCCTTGGGGCTTTTTGGTGGGCTGGCGGCGCTGTTGTTGACCGGCCATTCGCTGTCGTTTCTCGCCATTATCGGGTTCGTCGCGCTGATCGGCATCGAGATCAAGAATTCCATCCTGCTCGTCGATTTCACCTCCCAGTTGCGGCGGCAAGGTGTGGCGCTGCGCGATGCGATTGAGCAGGCCGGCGAAATCCGCTTCCTGCCGGTGCTGCTTACCTCGGTTACGGCCATTGGTGGGCTGCTGCCGCTCGCGCTTTCGGGGTCAGAGCTTTATGCGCCGCTGGCGTGGGTCATCATCGGCGGCCTCGTCTCGTCGACTGTTCTCAGCCGCATCGTGACGCCGGTTATGTATCTGCTGATCGCTCGGGGCGCGCCCGACGCCGCATAGGCGCCGGGCGGCTCCTAGGCTTTATTCTGCGGCTTCGAGCAACTCTGCCGGCTTTTGACCGCTGGCCACCTTGTGCGGCTTTTCAAAGCACATGGCTTCATCCGTCAGCGGGCCATAGCGAAGGTTCTTGATGTCCTTCGCATAGTCCTGATTGAGCTTCCATGGCGCGCTGGTTGCCTGCTTCGGCAGGTTGTTCGCCGCGCGCTGGAAATAACCGGACGAAAAGTCGACGAACGGCTCCAGCTCAACATGCTGGCCCTTCAGGCGCGGCACGGCAATCTTGGTGCCCGTTGCGTCCATATGGTTGAACAGGCGGCACGCATATTCCGATGTCAGATCGGCCTTCAGCGTCCAGCTGGCATTCGTATACCCAAACCACATCAACAGATTGGGCACATCGTTGAACATCGCGCCCTTGTAAAGGATGCGGTCTGCAACGTTGAACCGTTCCCCATCGACATAGGCTTCAAGTCCGGCAAGCATCTGCATGTTGAGGCCGGTTGCGGTGACGATGATGTCCGCTTCCAGTTCCTTGCCGGATTTGAGAAGGATGCCCTTTTCGGTGAACCGCTCGATATGGTCGGTCTCAATCGAGGCGCGGCCGTCGGAAATCGCCTTGAAGAAATCGCTATCGGGCACCAGGCACAGCCGCTGATCCCACGGCTTATAGGGCGGGGTGAAGTGCTTTGCGACGTCGAAGCCCGGCGGCAAAAGTTCTTTCACCATGCCGATCAATCGCTCGGCCGATTTTTCCGGGCGCTTGCGCACCAGCTTGAACATAAATTGCTGCAACAGCACGTTGCGCCAGCGCGTGATCGCATAAGCGAGCTTGCCGGGCAGGATTTTCCGAAGGCCCAGGGCGAACGCGTCTTCCGCGGGGCGCGAGACCATATAGGTCGGCGTGCGCTGGAGCATGGTGACATGGCCCGCGCCAGTATCGGCCATGGCCGGAACCAGAGTGACGGCGGTCGCGCCGCTGCCGATCACGATGACTTTCTTGCCCGTATAATCAAGGCTTTCCGGCCAATGCTGCGGGTGGACAATCTTGCCCTTGAACGCGTCTTTATTGGGGAAGTCGGGCGTATAGCCCTGATCATAATTATAATAGCCCGAGCACATGAACAGCATGGAGCAGGTCATCGTCACCGTCTTTTTGCCGGACTGGATTTCGACCGTCCACAAAGCGTCTTCGCTGGACCAAGACGCCTTCTTCACTTGGCTGTTGTAGCGGATGTGCGAGCCGAGCTGATATTCCTCAATCGTTTCCTTCAGATAGCCCATGATTGAGGGCGCATCGGCAATCGCCTTGCGCGCAGTCCACGGCTTGAAGCGGAAGCCCAGCGTGTACATGTCCGAATCAGAGCGGATGCCCGGATAGCGGAACAAATCCCATGTCCCGCCAAAATTGTCGCGCCGCTCCATGATCGCAAAGGTCTTGCCCGGGCACATTTTCTGCATGTGCACGGCCGCGCCAATGCCCGAAATCCCGGCGCCCACAATCAGGGCATCCACATGTTCAACCGCCATGGCTATCCATCCTATCCGTTTATGGTGCGGATTTTGGCAGGTTTGGGAACAGTTTCAAGGGGCAACTTGACGTAAACGTCAAATTGCCCCGCGAGATCGTTTTTTTCCCGCTTATTTTTCAAACGCGACAGAGATGTCGATCTTCACATCATCGCCGACAAAGGGGACGAACTTGGTCATGCCCCAGTCGCTGCGCTTCAGGCTGGTTGTCGCGTGAAAGCCGATTGTGTCTTTGCCCATCATCGGGTTTTTGCCCGCGCCGGTAAACGCGGCGTCCAGCACCACCGGCTTGGTCACGCCCAACAAGGTCAGGTTGCCGGTGATCTTGGCCTTGGTACCGCTGGCTTCCACCTTGGTGGATTGGAAGCTGGCGGTCGGGAATTTGGCAGCGTCAAAAAAGTCCGGCGTCATCAGGTGCTTCGTTAAATCAGCACGCGATGTCGCGACCTCAGCAATGGGGATCGTCACACTCACCTTGGCGTCGTTGGGCTTGGCGGGATCAATCGTCAGGCTGCCCGTGGGCTGGCCAAAAATGCCGAAATAATCGTTGAAACCAAAATGATTGACCGTCCAGAGGATCTGGGCGTGATGATTGTCGACAGTGTATGTCCCTGCTGCAACACGGGCCGGGTCCACCTGACCCGGGGTTTGCGGTGCTCCGCCTTGGGCAAGAAGCGGCGCCGCGGCAATCAAGGGCAGGGCCAGCAAATAGGCTTTGGTCATTAGGGGGCACTCCTTGGGGGAAAGAAAAAAAGGGCGCCCCCAATGTTGGGAGCGCCCTCTCATTCGTCAAGCCAGCCAGGCGCGTTTATCTCGCCCGGCGGTCTGGCTTAGTTCTTGGCCTTATCGACCAGCTTGTTCTTGGCGATCCACGGCATCATCGCGCGCAGTTCCGACCCGACCTGTTCGATCGGATGGGCAGCGGCGGCCTTGCGGCTGGCCTTCAACTCCGGCTGGCCAGCGCGGTTGTCGAGGACGAAGTCCTTGACGAAGCGGCCCGACTGAATGTCGGCCAGAACGCGCTTCATTTCTGCCTTGGTTTCATCGGTGATGATGCGCGGCCCGGTCTTGATGTCGCCATATTCAGCGGTGTTCGAGATCGAGTAGCGCATGTTGGCGATGCCGCCTTCATAGAGCAGATCGACGATCAGCTTGGTTTCGTGCAGGCACTCAAAATAGGCCATTTCGGGGGCATAGCCAGCTTCCACCAGCGTTTCGAACCCGGCCTGGATCAGGTGGGTGATGCCACCGCACAAGACGGCCTGTTCGCCGAAGAGATCGGTTTCGCACTCTTCCTTGAAATTGGTTTCGATGATGCCCGAACGGCCACCACCCACGCCCGAGGCATAAGCCAGCGCAATGTCATGCGCATTGCCCGACGCATCCTGATGGATGGCGATCAGGCAGGGCACGCCGCCGCCCTTTACATATTCGCCGCGCACCGTGTGGCCCGGACCCTTGGGCGCGATCATAATCACGTCGATATCCGCCGGCGCTTCGATGAGGCCGAAATGGATGTTGAGGCCGTGCGCGAAAGCGAGGGCCGAGCCGGGCTTCATATTGCCCTTCAGATCGTTATCCCAAATCGCGGCCTGATGTTCGTCGGGCGCGAGGATCATCACGATGTCGGCCCATTTGGCGGCGTCCGAGTTGGAGAGGACCTTGAAGCCCGCGCCTTCAGCCTTGGCGGCCGTTGCCGAACCGGGGCGCAGCGCGATCGCGACGTCCTTCACGCCCGAATCCCGCAGGTTCTGAGCATGGGCATGGCCCTGGCTGCCATAACCGACAATCGCGATCTTCTTGTTTTCGATCAGCTTCAGGTCGGCGTCACGATCATAATAAACGCGCATTCTTCTTTCCCTTCAAAGTCTGTCCTCGCCCGCTATGGCGAGGGACAAAATCAAATGGCCTCTTTCCCACGGGCCATGGCGACGATGCCGGTACGCGCGACCTCAACAAGGCCAATTTCCTGCATCAGTTCAACAAAACGGTCGATCTTGGTGGATGCGCCCGTCACTTCGAAAACGAAGCTCGAAATCGTGGTGTCGACGACATTGGCGCGGAACACCTCGGCAAGGCGCAGCGCCTCGATGCGGTGATCGCCCGTGCCGGCCACCTTCACTAGCGCCAGCTCGCGCTCAACATGGTCGCCCAGCACCGTCAGGTCGGTAACCTTGTGCACCGGGACCATGCGGTCCAGCTGCGCCACCACCTGCTCGATCACGGCGGGCGTGCCCGTCGTCACGATGGTGATGCGGCTGATCGAGTCATCCTCGGTAATATCGGCCACCGTCAGGCTTTCGATATTATAGCCGCGCGCGGTGAACATGCCGGCGATGCGGGCAAGCACGCCCGGCTCGTTCGTCACGGTGACGGAGAGCGTGTGACGCTCTTTAATGCCTTCCTTGATATGCATGTTACACCAGCGCCTTCGCTTCATCGTCCATTTCGCCAGACACCTGGTCATCGGCGAGGATCATATCGGTATGGGCCGCGCCCGAAGGGATCATGGGGAAGCAGTTGGCAAGTTTTGCCACCACGCAGTCCACAATCACCGGGCCATCATAAGCCAGCATATCGGCAATGCCCTGGTCCAGCTGATCCGGCGTTTCAATGCGGATGCCCTTCCAGCCATAGGCTTCGGCCAGCTTCACAAAGTCCGGCAGCGCATCGGAATAGCTTTCCGAATAGCGGCTGGAATAGGTCAGTTCCTGCCACTGGCGGACCATGCCCATATATTCATTGTTCAGGATGAAGATCTTCACCGGCAGGCGATATTGCACCGCCGTGCCCAATTCCTGAATGTTCATCTGGATGGAGGCTTCGCCCGCAATATCAATAACCAGCGCATTGGGGTTGCCCAATTGCGCGCCAATTGCGGCCGGCAGGCCATAGCCCATCGTCCCCAGGCCGCCCGAGGTCAGCCATTTGTTCGGCGCTTCAAAATGGAAATGCTGCGCCGCCCACATCTGGTGCTGGCCGACTTCGGTCGTGATGATCGGGTTTTTCTTGTGCGTGGCATCCCACAGGGCCTTGATCGCGGCCTGCGGAATAATCTCTGCCTTGGACTCCGGATACGCGAGCGAATTTTTCGCGCGCCAGCCGTCAATCTGCTTCCACCAGCCCGAAAGATCGGGCTTGGGGTGCTGGTGCGCTTTCCACAGCTTCACCATATCTTCCATCACCCGGCCAACATCACCAAGAATGCCCAGATCAACCCGCACCGTCTTGTTCATTGAACTGCGGTCGATATCGACATGGATTTTCTTGGAATGGGGGGCAAAGGCGTCAAGCCGGCCAGTCACCCGGTCGTCAAAACGCGCGCCAAGGCAGAGGATCAGGTCCGCCTGGTTCATCGCCCAATTGGCTTCGTAAGTGCCGTGCATCCCCAGCATCCCAAGCCATTGATCGCTTGAGGCGGGGAAGGCACCAAGGCCCATCAGCGTGGACGTGACCGGCGCGCCGGTGATCCGCGCCAGTTCGCGCAGGATCTGGCTGGCGCCGGGGCCGGAATTGATGATGCCGCCGCCCGTGTAGAGGATTGGGCGCTTCGCCTTGGCAAGCATCTCCACCGCGGCTTCGATCTGCTTGATATCGCCCTTGACCTGCGGCTTATAGCTCGGGTGCTGGATGCTGCCGGGCTTTTTATAGGGCGCGGTCGCGACCTGCACGTCCTTGGGGATGTCGATGACAACCGGGCCGGGGCGGCCGGTCGTCGCGATATGGAACGCCTCGTGGACAATATCGCCCAGCCGTTCCGGTGACTTCACCAGATAATTATGCTTGGTGCAGTGGCGGGTGATGCCCACCGTATCGGCTTCCTGAAACGCGTCAGAGCCAATCAGGTGCGTCGCCACCTGCCCGGTGATGACCACCATCGGGATCGAATCCATCAGCGCATCGGTAATGCCGGTGACCGCATTGGTTGCGCCGGGGCCGGAGGTGACGAGCACAACGCCGGGCTTGCCGGTGGCGCGGGCATAGCCTTCGGCCGCATGGGTCGCGGCCTGTTCATGCCGCACCAGAATGTGGCGGATGCGCTTTTGCTGAAACAGCACGTCATAAATCGGGAGGATCGCACCGCCCGGGTACCCGAAAATGACATCAACACCGAGGTCGTTCAACGCCTCGATGAGGATTTCGGCTCCAGACATTTCCTTCGGCATGCGCACTCTTCCCGGCTCATGGGCGGCGCTGTGTTGCACCGCGGCAGATTTAAAGCAAGGCGAGCGCCCTAAGGATAATAAATATCTATGTCAACGCAAGATCGCGTAATTTTATTGCTAAATCGGAAATCACTTTGTTATCTAATTCTTGCTCGATCCGCTGCCAATCCGCCGGTGGTTGGTTGCGAAACCATGTAAATTGGCGCTTTGCATAGTTTCTGGTGGCTTGCTGCCCCTGCGCCAGTGCTGCATCGCGGGAAAGCGCGCCTTGGATCATGCCGGCAATTTCGGGCACGCCAATGGCACGCAGCACGGGCAGGTCTGCCGACAGGCCGCGGGCCAGCAGCGCCTCTACCTCGGCAATTGCACCGCCGGTCAGCATCTGGCCAAAGCGATGGTCGCAGCGGGCATAGAGCCAGGGGCGTGGCGGCAGCAAAACCATGGCGGCCAGGCGGAGCCGATGTCCCAGGCCGCCCACACGGTCTGCCTGCCATTGCGCCAGCGGCCGGCCGGTCGCGCGCACGACTTCCAACGCGCGGGCCACGCGGGTGCGATCATTGGCGGCAAGGCGCGCGGCAGCGCCGGGGTCTTCGCGGGTCAGCGCCTGATACGCGTCCGCGATGTCCATCGCGCGCACCATCGCGCGGATGTCCGGGTCAATTTCCGGCACCGGGGCGATGCCGTCCAGCAAAGTGCGCAGGTAAAGACCGGTTCCCCCAACCAAAATGGGCAGGCGTCCGGTGGCGCTGCTTTCTTCTATCGCCTTTTGGGCATCTTTGGCCCAGCGCGCGGCCGAGCAGCTTTCCGCGCCATCAATATAGCCGAACAGCCGGTGCGGGGCGGCCGCTTCTTCAGCCTCGGACGGCCGGGCAGAAAGGATACGCAGGTCGCGATAGACTTGGCTTGCATCGGCATTGATGATGGTCGCGGGGATGCGCTGAGCCAAGTCGAGTGCCACTGCGGACTTGCCGCTGGCCGTTGGCCCTGCGATGAGCGCGACCGGGATAGGCTTATCGGACGATTCCATGTTCACAGCGACGCTCATAGCAGCGAACCAATTTGATGCAGGTGATATTTCTGAGGCTGCGGACCGGGTGACGGCAACCGGGGCGGCGGTGCGCGAGACGCACTGGCTAGAGCCGGGCAAGGCCGTGGACATCGCATTTTCCGGCGACCCCGTGGCCGTGCGCAACGCGCTTGAAGGCGCCTTTGCGGCAACCGATGCGATCATCCAGAAAAGTGCAGACCGGGCGCGCAAACTGATCGTCGCCGACATGGATTCGACGATGATCACCATTGAGTGCATCGACGAGCTGGCTGACTATGCCGGCATCAAGCCGCAAATTGCCGAGGTGACAGAGCGGGCGATGCGCGGCGAGCTGGATTTTGAATCAGCGCTGAAAAGCCGCGTCGCGCTGCTGGAGGGGCTGCCCGAAACTGTGATCTCGCAATGCCTTGCCGAACGGGTGGTGATTATGCCCGGCGCGCGAGAGCTGGTCCGCACGATCCGCGCCCAAGGTGGGGCGGCGGTGCTGGTGTCAGGCGGCTTCACCCGCTTTGCCGAACCGGTTGCGGCTGAAATCGGCTTTGATCGGGCCATTGCCAATGTGCTGGGGATCGACAAGGGCGCACTGACGGGCACGGTCGAGGGGGCGATTGTCGGGTCGGCCACCAAAAGGCGGGTTTTGGACGAAACCCGCAGCCAATTGGGCCTGTCTCCAGCCGAGACATTGGCTGTCGGCGACGGCGCGAACGACATTCCGATGATTGAGGCCGCTGGACTTGGCGTTGCCTATCACGCCAAGCCCAAGACGGCGGCGGCAGCCCCGGCACGCATCGACCATAATGATTTGACCGCGATCCTCTATGCCATGGGCTATCCGCGCGCGCGCTGGGCCGCGGCAGACTAAGCCGGGACCGGGCCGATCAGGGCTGGATGACCATGCAAGGCTGCCCGGCTTTGGCCAAAGTGTTGCAAAGCCGCGCTGCCTCTGCCGCGCTCGTCACCGGGCCCGCCCGCAATCGTGTCAGTCCGCCGCTGGTCTCAAAGCTGGGGGAAAGCCGCGCAATGAGCGGCTGGTGCTGGCGAAGGTGCTGCCATAGGGACCGGGCCTTGGCTGCATCTCCAAAAGCGCCAAGCTGGACACGCCAGCCAGCGGCCACCGTCGTGCGCCGGGTAGGCGGCGCGGGCGGCGCGGGCGATGCTGCTGGAGCGGCGTGGCGCGCAGGCGGCGGCGGGGCGACGACCGAAGGGGTGGCCGGTGGGGAGACCGGCGCGGCCATGGAAGGCGCCGCCGCTGCTGACGGCTTGGGATCGGGCATGACCGGGGGTGGCAGGGCCTGATCGCGCGTGGCAAGCCGGGCAGGGGCCAAAGCGCGGGCCGGCAAAAGGCTGATGCCGGGGGGCGGGGCCTTGGCGTCCATCTGCTGCGCAAGGATAAGCCCCTTCTGGCGGTCTTCAGCCGAAAGAAAGCTGTCAAACTCTGTCAGGCGAAGGCGGGCGCGGTCCAGCCCGGAATTGGCGGCCCGCACCATATAGGCATAAGCTGAGGGCCAATCCTTTGGGGCAAGGTCGCCATTGAAGAAGGCGGTTCCCAGCACGAATTGCGCGCGCGCATCGCCGCGGTCTGCCGACTTGCGGATCAGCGGCATCGCCCCCAGCCGGTCGCCATTTTGGAACAGGACCAAGCCCAGATTGTCCTCTGCCTGAATATGGCCTTGAACCGCAGCCCGCCGGTACCAGTTTTCGGCCTGTTTAAGGTCAAGCGGCACGCCCCGGCCAAAGCGGTAGGCCTGCCCCAGATTGAACTGGGCATCCGCATCGCCTTTTTCTGCCAAGGGGGTCCAGGCGGCGATGGCGGCCGCATAATCTTCGCGTTCCCAAGCATCTATGCCGGACTTGACGTCCGCAAGGGCGGGGGATGTGAGGAGAAAGACTAGTCCGGCGGCAGATGCCGCCCGCAGATGGTTACGCATACATACCTCTTCGTTACGCGATCTGTGCGTCGCCGAAAGGGGTGAATGATCCCTTAAGGCCGAGCCGGATCAGCCGGGATTATGCCGCTTTTGTTGGGGGACGTTAACCCGAATTTAGCACCCATGGGTAAATGCCATGTTGGCATCCAACCGCCGATCAGGGCGCGGGGCTTGGGAGGTCATATGCGGGTTCTGGCATTGGCGTCGCACAAAGGCGGGTCAGGCAAGACAACATTGGCGGCGCATCTTGCGGTTGCGGCGAGCCATGCCGGTGCCGGCCCAGTTGTGCTGGTGGATCTTGATGCGCACGGCGCGCTGGCAGATTGGTGGGATGCCCGCGAGGTGGATGATCTTGCTTTTGCCGACACGCATGTTGCCCGATTGGCGACGGACTTGGACCGGCTGCGCCAGTGCGGCTTTCGCCTTGCAATCATCGATACGCCGCCTGCCAATCCGATGATCGTGCAGGCCGCCGTCCAGCACGCGGACCTGACGGTTATGCCCTTTCGGCCAAGCCCGCTTGATCTGCGGGCCGCAGGCCTCACCATCGGGATGCCCTATTTGCGCTGGGTGTCGTGGCAAACGCCATTCCACATGCGGTGGCAGAAAGCGCTGCGCCGCAAGAGCTGCGTCTTGCCCGCACCGCTGCAAAAGACGCAGGGCGCGCCAGGCAGGCGCTTGCCCGGCAGCGGTCTGCCGAGGCGGTGACATTTGCAGAGCGCGCCGTGGCGGCCTTGCCATCTTCTGCCGATTATCGGCTGGTGCTGGGCGAGGCTTATCTCGCCAATGGGCGCTTTGCGTCCGCCGCCGTGGCGCTGGAAGATTGTCTGCGGCTCAAGCCCAATATGGACAAGGCGGTGCTGAAGCTTGCTTTGGCGCAGGTTGCGCTGGGCAAAGGTGCTGAGGCCCAAATGGTGCTGGGCGCCCATCAATCCGCGTTGGCGATCCCGGACTATGGTCTGGCCATGGCACTGGCAGGGGATGCGCCGGCCGGCATCTCCGCGATGGAAACGGCCGTACGCGCGGGCGAAGATACCGCCAAGCTGCGTCAGAATCTGGCCTTGGCCTATGCTTTTGCCGGGCGGTGGGATGAGGCGCGGGTGACCGCCTCGATTGACCTTACGCCCGATCTTGTGCGCCAAAGGCTTGCGCAATGGGCAATATTGGTCGCGCCCGGCCAGTCCATGACCCAAGTTTCCACCCTGCTTGGCATTCGCCCGCAAATGGACCCGGGCCTGCCACCCCAGCTTGGCTTGGCCAAAGCTGCCCCCCCGGGCGATGTGCCCACGGTTGAACCGGCTGCCGATCTGACCGATGGCCGCGAAACGGCGATGTCTGCGCAAGACGAGACACAGCGCGCTCGATTTGATGTGCCGCCAGAAGTCAAGGATCCCGGCCAGATCGAGGCCCGGACTTTTGCCCGAAGCGATACGCCCGAGGCACCAACGCTACCGCGCGCGCGGCGGGCCCCTGCCAATTTTGTTGTCCAGATCGGCGCGTTCCGATCTTCTGGCGCCGTTGCGGTCGCCTGGACGCGGTCTGCCGCGCGATGGCCGGTGCTGCGCCAATATGATATTCGTCAAGGGCGGATGACCGGTGGCCTCCATCGCCTGTCCGTCGGCGGTTTTGCCACGCGCCAACAGGCGGTGCGCCTGTGCCGCACGCTGCGGGCGCAAGGAGGTGTCTGTTTTAGCCGGCCTTTGGCGCGGGCAGATGTGATCCGCTGGGCGGCCCGGTCAGACCGTCCGTTGCGGCAATTGGCGATGCGCTAAGCCGCGTTGGTTTAGCTTGTCCGCCCGTCGAGCACGCGTCCGCCCTTGATGGTAGCGATCACCCGGCCCTGAACCGGCAATTTGTCAAACGGCGTATTGCCCGCCTTGCCGACAAAATGGGCGGCGTCGATCTGCCATGGTGCGTCTGGATCAAATAGCACGAGATCCGCTGGAGCCCCCGGCTTCAGAATACCGCTTGTCAGGCCCAGCAACTGCGACGGCGTGGCGGACAATAGCTCAAACAGCCGCGCCAAGGTGATTTGACCATCGCGCACCAGCCCCAGCCCCAGCGCCAGCAGCGTCTCTGCCCCGGCTGCGCCCGGATCGGCATCGGCAAAGGGCAGTCGCTTGGCCTCTGGCCCCCGCGGGTCATGGGCCGAACACAAGACATCAATCGTCCCATCTTTCGTCGCCGCCAGACAGGCCTGACGATCCGCTTCCGATCGGAGCGGCGGGCTAAGCCGGGCAAAGGTGCGGAAGTCGTTGATCGCAATTTCCGATAAAAAGAGATGCGTCGGCGCAATGCCGCACGTCACGGCGAGGCCCCTGGCCTTTGCGGCGCGGATCAGATCAAGCCCCTTGGCCGTGGTGACGTTGCGGAAGTGAAGCCGCACGCCCGTTAATTCCGCCAGCATCACGTCGCGCGCGATGGCCATGGCTTCGGCTTCGGCAGGGGCGCTTGCCAGCCCCAATCGGCTTGCGGTTTCCCCCGAGGTCGCGACCGAGCCCCCCACAAGGCCCGCATCTTCGGCATGGGAAACAAGCGTTAGCCCCAGCGATGCCGCATAGGTCATCACCTTCATCATCACGCCGGAATCTGCAATCCATTGCCGCCCGGTCGCAACGGCGCGCGCCCCGGCTTTGCGCATCATCGCATATTCGCCCAGTTCCTGCCCGGCCAATGCCCGGGTGGCGGCGGCCAGTGGGTGGACCCAAAGATCGGGCTTGGCGTCAAGCGCGGCCCGCTGAACAATCCCCGGCTCATCCAGAACCGGCGTCTGATCGGGCATCAGCGCGATGCGGGTAATGCCGCCTGCGATACAGGCGGCCTTGTCGACCGCAAAAACCCCCAGATCCACAATGCCCGGGGCAAGATGTGCGCCTTTGGCATCCAGCGTGTCGATGCCGCTTGGGATGGGGGCGTCAATCGCCGCGATCTTGTCGCCATCGAGCAAGAGGCTCTGCCCGCCGCCGAGAATGTTCGCATTCGTAATCGCGCGGATCTGGCTCATGCTCCGGCCTTCCAGTTGCGGGTCAGGACATCAAGGCAGGCCATGCGCACGGCGACACCCATTTCCACCTGCTCGGCAATGACAGAGCGGTTGACGTCATCTGCCACATCGCTCGCAATTTCGACGCCGCGGTTCATCGGGCCGGGGTGCATAACAAGCGCATCGGGCTTGGCCCGTTTCAGCCGCTCATAGGTCAGGCCGTAGAGCGCATGATATTCGCGCAGCGAGGGGATGAAGCCGCCTTCCATCCGTTCGGTCTGGAGGCGCAGCATCATCACCACATCCGCCCCCTCCAGGCCTTCGTCCATATCGGTAAAGGCCGTCACGCCCATTTGCTCAATCGCGGGCGGCATCAGCGTGGCCGGGGCGACGACACGGACATCTGCCGCAAGCGACGTCAATGCCAAAATGTTGGATCGGGCCACTCGGCTGTGCAGCACATCGCCGCAAATCGCGACCTTCAAGCCTTGAAACCCACCCTTGCGACGGCGGATCGTCAGCGCGTCCAGCAGCGCCTGGGTTGGGTGTTCGTGGCGGCCATCGCCGGCGTTCAGGACCGGGCAATCAACCTTGTCGGCAATCAGCGCGACGGCGCCCGACGAGGCATGGCGAATAACGATCACATCGGCGCGCATCGCGTTCAGGGTAATCGCCGTATCAATCAGCGTCTCGCCCTTCTTCACGCTTGAGGTGGCAGCGTGCATGTTGACGACATCCGCACCCAGCCGCTTGCCCGCGATTTCGAAGGACAAGAGCGTGCGCGTGGAATTTTCAAAAAAGGCGTTGATCTGGGTCAGGCCAGACAGCCGGTCATCATGCTTGGTGGGCGAGCGGTTGAGCGTGACCCATTGTTCCGCTTCATCAAGCAAAAAGAGGATTTCGTGCGGCTGCAAGCCAGCGATACCGAGCAGATGCCGGTGCGGGAAAAGAGGCGATGTCATTAAAGCCCAGCCCTAGCGTGGCAACGCGCCCATCGCAAGCGCATCAATCGCGCCTTGGAGAATATAAGCGGCGGCGGCGGAGTCGACACGCTCGGCGCGCTTGGCGCGTGACAGGTCGGCAGCGATCATCGCGCGTTCAACCGCTTGGGTAGACCAACGCTCATCCCAAAGCAGGATGGGCAGGCCCAGATCATCCATATTGCGGGCAAAGGCGCGGGTGGATTGGGTGCGGGGGCTATCGCTGCCATCCAGATTGAGCGGCAGGCCAATAACAATCCCCTTGACCGATTGGGCGGCCATCATGTCGCGCAGCTTTGCTCTGTCCACCGCAAATTTGGCCCGGCGGATCAAGTCGGCCGGGGTGGCAATCGTCCAGCCAGCGTCGCACAGCGCGGTGCCGATCGTCTGGGTGCCGACATCTAGGCCGATGAGCCGCCCGCCTTCTGGCAGGGCCGTGCGGAACATCTGGGGATCGGTGGTATTCATCGCGCCAGAAAAGCCTTGGTTCGGCGATCAATATCTGCCCGGATATTGGCCCAAAACAGGCTATAATCATAAACGTGATAGTTATTTCCCGGCAGCACAAAGGGACCAAGGTCTGGGCCAGTGCCGATCAGCAAATAGCCTTTGGCGTCGCAGCGCGCACCGACCAGACCGGGACCAAGCCGCGGCACTGTCAGGTCGGGCTGGGATACAAGCGTGCCAAGATTGGCTTTAAGCTCGGCGCGGGGCGAGGCTCCGCCGGTCAACGGGTTGGTACACAGATAGGCATCGCCGCGCGCCCGACCGGTTAGGCCCGGTTGTGCATCATAAGCGCCGGCCATGCCGGCATAATCTGCCGGCTCGCCATAGCTTTGCCAACTCAGCACGCAGCTGGTCTGATCGGGCTTTGAGCAGGCGGGCAGGCCAAGGGCGGGAAGATCGGCTCTAAGCGAAATTGGCCAGCCAACGGTATAGGCGGCAACAACCCGCTTGGCGAGCGGCGTACCCGCCACCCGGTCTTTCATCAGCCGCATAATCAGCAGCGCGCCCTGACTGTGTCCGGCCAGCACTATCGGCCGATCTGCCGGTTGAGTTGCAAGAAAGGCGTCAAAAGCCGCCCGTGCATCGGCATAAGCAAGGTCCACCGCCTTTTTGCCGTCGGGGCGATCGGTCAGGAAGGTGCCAAAGGTCGCCTGACGATAGCGCGGCGCCCAAATAGCGGCGCTGGCATTAAAGGCGCTGGCCTGGTTACGAACAAAGCGCACCGCCCGGTCATTGGCATCGGCATCGCCCAGCGGGGCATTCCATTGTGCCTTGTCGAAATAGCTGGTCGGGTGAAGGAAAAACAGCGCAACCGGGGGTGCTTTTGCAGGCTGCGTCCCGGCGGGCTGCCACAAAGCGGGGTTGCCCGGCTTGTCGGGTCGGGCGATCCACAAATCAGGCGCGGCATAGGCCTGAACGGACAATGCAGCTTGCGGCTGAAATGCGCCGCCCGGCACAAAGGCAATGCGCGACAATTGCAGGCCAAACAACCTCAGGCTCGTCAGCACGAGCAGGATGAGAACGATGATGCCTGCGATCAGGTAAAGAAATTTGCGCGCCATGGCCCCGTGACTTGAAGTTATGGCCCCTAGTGCATGGCCTGCCGAGCGAAGGCAAGTCGCGAGCATGCCCGTCTTTTGGTCCACATCAAAATGCGCGGCACTTGGCGCGGCTGGTTGTTTTCAGGCGGGTTTGGGGTACATCTTGGAGCCATCATCTTTCCAGTCCGGGGCCATTTTTCCATGAAATTCTTTGCCGACACCGCTGAAATCGCCGATATCAAAGAACTGGCCGCGACTGGCCTGTTGGATGGCGTCACCACCAACCCCTCGCTGATCCACAAATCGGGTCGCGACTTCATGGAGGTGACGAAGGAAATCTGCGCGATCGTCGATGGCCCGGTGTCGGCCGAAGTCGTCGCGCTCGACCATGCGGGCATGATGCGCGAAGCCGAAGTACTGCGCAAAATCGCCGATAATGTCTGCATCAAGGTGCCGCTGACGATTGACGGTCTCAAGACCTGCAAGGCGCTGACGAGCGATGGCACGATGGTCAATGTCACCTTGTGCTTTTCTGCCAATCAGGCGCTGCTTGCGGCCAAGGCGGGGGCCAGCTTCATCTCGCCTTTTGTCGGCCGGCATGACGATAACGGCTTTGACGGGATGCAGCTGATCGCCGACATTCGCCTGATCTACGACAATTATGGCTTTGACACGGAAATCCTCGTCGCCAGCGTTCGGCATACGATCCATGTGCTGGAAGCCGCCAAAATTGGGGCCGATGTGATGACCGCACCGCCTTCTGTCATCAAGGCGATGTTCAACCATGTCCTGACGGATAAGGGCATTGCCGGTTTCCTGGCGGACTGGGAAAAGACCGGCCAGAAGATCGGTTGAGCGACCCCGTCCAATCTTGGTCGGACCATCTGCGCCGGGATCGTCGACGCTCGGTCCACACGGTGCGCGCCTATGTTGCCACAGCCGAGCGGCTGATGTCGTTCCTGCGGGTGCATCAGGGCGGGCCGCCCGATTTAACGCGCCTTACCCCGGCAGATTTACGGGCTTATCTGGCATCACGGCGGCTGGACGGCCTTGGCAATGTGTCCACCGCGCGCGAACTGTCGGCGGTGCGCGGCTTTTTGAAATTTGCCGGCGGGGAAGATCATTTGCCGCGCGTCAAAGGCCCGCGGCTGAAACGCGCCTTGCCCCGGCCAGTCGCGCCTGAAGAGGCGATTGCGCTTGCCGAAGATGTGGCAGACCAAGCGCGTGAGCCGTGGATGGCCGCGCGCGACTGGGCTGTGCTGCTGCTGCTTTATGGGGCGGGCCTGCGCATCGGCGAAGCGCTGGGCCTGACGGGAGATATCTTGCCGCTAGGGGAAACGCTGGCCGTCACCGGCAAACGGCAAAAGACGCGCATCGTCCCTCTCTTGCCCGATGTGCGGCAGGCGATCGACGATTATGCCCGCCTGCTGCCTTATCCTCCCGCAAAAGGGGAGGCCTTGTTCCGCGGCGCACGCGGCGGACCGCTGGAGCCCAGCATGGTGCGCCGGGCCGTGCGCGGTGCGCGCGCGCGTCTGGGGCTGGGTGAACGGACAACCCCCCATGCGCTGCGCCACAGCTTTGCCACGCATTTGCTGGCCCGAGGGGCGGATTTGCGGAGCTTGCAGGAATTGCTGGGCCATGCCAGCCTGTCGTCAACGCAGGTTTATACCGCCGTGGATGCGGCCTATCTGCTGGATGTCTATCGCAACGCCCATCCGCGCGCCTGACCAAGGCTTAGCTGGCATCGCCTTTCCAACTGATCAGCCGCCAGACATAGCCAAGCAAAATCAGCACGATGACCGCCGTTGCAATCGGCCCGACAATGGCATCAACCTGGTCTACCGTTTTGCCTGCCGCATAGCCTGCAAGGCCCAGCAGAGCTGTCCATCCGGCGGTGCCGATGGTGGACCAGATCACAAAGGTCAAAAGCCGCATGTGAAGCAGCCCGGCGGGAATGGAAATCAGCGACCGCAAGGTAGGCAGCATCCGCCCGAAAAAGACGATCGCCCAACCTTGAGTGCCGAAAAGCTTCTCTGCCTTTTCAATCTCATGCCAGTTAAGTGTCAGATAACGGCCCCAGCGCTGAATAAAGGGGCGGAACCGATCAATCCCAATTACCCGAGCAGCGAGATACCAGAAATAATTGCCCAGCATCGCGCCCGCCGTGCCGGACGCGATCACGCCCCAGATGCTCATCGTCCCCTTTGCCGCGCCAACGCCGGCAATCGTCATAATGACTTCAGAGGGAATGGGCGGAAAAACCGTCTCCAGAAACATCAGAAAGCCGACGCCCAGATAGCCTGCATCCTCGATCAGGCGGATGATCCAATCGGTCACGCAGTCAGCTTTCGCTCAATCGTCTCCCAGATCAGGGCCGGCGTGTCGGTGCCGTTATACGCGTCAATGGCAACAATCCCCGTGGGGGAGGTGACGTTGATTTCGGTCAGCCATTTGCCGCCGATCACATCAATGCCGACAAAGAGCAGCCCGCGCTTCTTGAGTTCTGGGCCAATGGCGTCGCAAATGGCCTGCTCCCCGGCGGTCAGCTGCGTCGCTTCCGCGCGGCCGCCCGCAGCAAGGTTGGAACGAATTTCCCCTGCGCCCGGAATGCGGTTGATTGCGCCCGCCACCTCGCCATCAACAAGGACGATGCGCTTATCGCCCTGCGCGACATCAGGGATAAAGGCCTGCGCCATGAAGGGCTCGCGCCACACTTCGCCAAATAATTCTGTCAGGGCGGCAAGGTTCTTGCCGTCGCGGCCAATGTGCATGACTGCCGATCCGGCATTGCCGTGCAGAGGCTTGATGACAATTTCACCATGGGTCTTGTTAAAGTCGCGCACCGCCTCCAGCGATTTGGTCACCAGCGTCGGCGGCATGAACTGCGCAAAATCCAGCACGAACACCTTTTCCGGCGCGTTGCGGACGCTTGCCGGATCGTTGACGACAAGCGTCTCTCCCTTCAGCCGCTCCAGCAAATGGGTCGCCGTGATATAGCCAAGGTCAAAAGGCGGGTCCTGCCGCATCCACACCACATCGACATCGCGGCCGAGATCAAGCCGGACGGGCGCGCCAAATTGGAAATGGTTGCCCGCGACGCGCTGGACCGTCACCGGCCGCGCGACCACCCACACCCGGCCGTCGCTATAATTCAGCTGATCCGCGGTATAATGGAAGTTCTGATAACCCCGCGCTTGGGCAGAAAGCATCAACGCAAAGGTGGAATCGCCTGCGATGTTAAGACCCTCCATCGGGTCCATCTGAAAAGCCACTTTCAATGACATCGCGCACTCCTTGGTTCGCCGGCGATCTAGGGGAATGAAAGGGCTTTGTCACCCGTGCCAGACGTTGATCAGGTGTTTTGGAAAGGCGAAGGGCGCGATCAGGATCACGTCGATCCGGATATCTTCCCCGCCACGTTGATAGCTCGGGGCAAGCGCATTGGCCGCCGCCGCCACCCGGCGCAGGCGATAGGCATCAATGGCGGTGGCAAGGTCTGCCTTTTTGGTTCGGGTTTTCACCTCGATGAAAGCGAGAATATCGGATCGTCTGACGATCAGGTCCACTTCTCCCAAAGGATGGCGAACGCGGCGGTCCAACACCCGCCAGCCTTGAAGCCGCAACCACCAAGCCGCCATTTCTTCTCCCCAAAGGCCGCGACGTTCTGCGGCCCGGCGGCTCACTTGCCCTGCAACTCCAACGCCCGGGCATAAAGCGCCTTGCGATCGGCGCCGGTGGCGCGCGCGACCATGCCCGCGGCCTTGGCGGGGGCGGCGTCGAGAAGCGCGGTGCGCAGGGCGGCATCTACATCTTCGGCGCTGGCAGGCTCTTCCTCGCCCGGCGGACCGACGATGACGGCAATCTCACCCTTGGGCGGGGCTTCGGCATATCGGGCTGCAAGGTCGGACAGCGTGCCCGTGACGCATTGCTCATAGGCCTTTGTAATTTCGCGCGCGACGGCGGCTTCGCGGTCGCCCAACCCCTTTGCCAGATCGGCGAGCATCGCCCCCAAGCGCGGGCCTGATTCATAAAAGACCAAGGTCGCCCGAATGGGCGCCAGTTCGGCAATTGCGTCGCTGCGGGCCTTGGTCTTGGCGGGAAGAAAGCCGGCAAAAAGGAAACGGTCGGTCGGTAACCCGGATAGGGTGAGGGCCGCGATGACCGCGGAGGGGCCGGGAATGGTCACGATATGGCGGCCCGCTGCCCGCGCATCGCGGACCAGCTTATAGCCCGGGTCAGAAATCAGCGGTGTGCCGGCATCAGAAACAAGCGCAATCGCTTCGCTTGCCATGCGCTCGATAAGGCCGGGGCGAACCTTATCTGCATTATGGTCATGATAGGGTAACATTGGCCGCTTTATGCCAATATGATGGAGCAGCTTGGCGGTGACGCGGCTATCTTCGACGGCTATGAGGTCCGCCGCCGAGAGAATCGCGGCTGCACGCGGGCTCAAATCGCCCAGATTGCCGATTGGCGTGGCAACGATATAGAGTCCGGGTGCAAGTGGTTCGGCCATAGGGAGTATATCATGGCAGACAGACAGGGGTATGAGCAAGCACGGGGCTGGCAGCGCCGACAGGCGATGCGCTGGGGTGCGCTGGGTGCCATATTGCTGGTCGCGGGCTGCCAGACGACGCCCAAAGGCCCGCCGCGGCCCGTGGCGCCGCCCAGCGAAGACGGGCTGACCCAAGGTTTGCCGACCGATGCCGGGCGGCATCGTATCGCGCTTTTGGTGCCGTTGACCGGTCCCAATGCAGCGGTGGGGGAATCGATTTCCAACGCGGCGAACATGGCCGTGCTCGATACCGGCGGCGAGCGCATCCGCATGACCGTTTATGATACCGGCACCAACCCCGGTGCCGCGGCTGAAAAGGCCATTACCGAAGGCAATAAGCTGATCTTGGGGCCGTTGCTGGCAGAAGATGTGCGCGCGGCTGCAGATGTGGGGCGCAAATATCGCGTACCCTTGATCGCCTTTTCCAACGATGTGTCGGTTGCCGGAAATGGAACCTATTTGCTTGGCTTCACCCCGGCGCAAGCTGTGACGCGCGTTGTCGGCTATGCCAAGTCGCGCGGGATGACCCGATTTGCCGGGCTGGTGCCTGCCACGGTCTATGGGCAGCGCGCCCAGACCGCGCTGACCCGATCGGTCGAGGATGCGGGCGGGACGCTGGTGTCCGTCCAGAGCTATGACCGCAATTCAGGCGCGATCATGGCCGCCATCTCGCGCCTCAACAAATCCGGCAAGGCCGATGCGATTCTGATTGCCGATGCCAGCAAGACCGCGGTTCAGGCCATCCCCATTTTGCGCCGCGGGCCAAGCGCCCAGGCCCGCATTTTGGGGACAGAGCTTTGGAATGCGGAAAGCAACCTGTCGTCGCCGGTGTTGAGCGGCGCCTGGTTCGCCAGTGTGCCCGACGGCATTTACGGCCAGATGGCTGCCAAATACCGTACGCGCTTTGGGGCCGCGCCTTATCGTCTGTCGAGCCTTGGCTATGATGCCGTGCTGTTGGCGACCAAGGTTGCCGCCAACTGGAAGCCGGGCACCCCGTTCCCGCTGCGCGCGCTGGATGATCCGGCGGGCTTTACCGGGGTAGACGGCGTGTTTCGCTTCAATGCTTATGGGGTGGCAGAACGCGGGCTTGAGGTGCAGCAAATCGCCCCGAGTGGGACAACAACCATCTCTGCCGCGCCCAAAAATTTTGACGATTAAGCGCGGACAATCTCACCCAGAAGATAGTCCAGCAGCAACATTCCGGCAGGGGTGACGCCCAATTGGGCGGCGTTGCGCCACACCAGCCCATGGCCTGCCAATTGGTCGATTGCGGCCGGGTTGATCATGTCTGCAGTTTTCAGGCCGGTCTTTGCGCTGATCCTGTCCAGATCAACGCCTTCCGCAAGGCGCAGGCCCATCAACAGCGCCTCGCGCGCCTGCTCGGCGGGTGACAGCAGCTCTTCCGTCTGAGCGCCATGGCCATTGCGGGTGACAGCGGCCAAAAAATTTTCCGGCTTTTTGTGGCGGGCGGTCGCCAGCCCGGCACGCCGTCCATGGGCACCCGGCCCAATCCCCGCATAATCGCCATAACGCCAATAGGTGAGGTTATGTCGGCTTTCTGCGCCCGGGCGGGCATGGTTGGAAATTTCGTAAAGGGGCAGGCCGGCCGCTGCCGTCCGTTCTCCGGTCAACTCGTAAAAATCGGCGGCTTCATCGCCTTCTTTGGGGACCAGCTGGCCGGTCCGAACCAGCGTTTCATAGCGCGTGCCCGGCTCAATCGTTAGCTGGTAGAGCGACAGATGCTCGGTCCCCAGCGCCAGGGCGCGCGCCAAATCTGCCTCCCAATCGGCCAAGGACTGACCGGGCAGGGCATAGATCAGATCAAAGTTCACCCGGCCAAAATGGCGTTGGGCCGTTGCCAGCGCGGCCAGACCTTCTGCGCCATCATGCGCCCGGCCAAGCAGGTGGAGCGTTTGATCATGGAAGGATTGGAGCCCCAGCGAAACGCGATTGACGCCGGCTTGGGCAAGGTCTGCAAAGCGGGCGGCTTCCACGGACGACGGATTGGCTTCAAGCGTGATTTCAATCTTCGGCGCAAAGGTCCAATGCCCAGCCGCCGCGTCAATCAGCGTGCCGACCAGCGCCGGCGGCATCAGCGAGGGCGTACCTCCGCCAAAGAAAATGGACGTCACCTCCCGGCCGGGCAGGGACGCGGCTTCATATGCCATGTCCGCCAGCAGCGCGGTCTGCCACGCGGCGATATCCACTTGCTCGCGGACATGGCTGTTAAAATCGCAATAGGGGCATTTGGACACGCAAAACGGCCAGTGGATATAAAGCGCCAAAGGCGCCGGGCCCTTGTCAGGTGGCGTCATCGATCCGCAAAGACCGCCGCAACCAGCTTGGCAAAAGCATCTGCCCGATGGCTGATCGCGTGCTTGGCATCTGGTTCAATCTCGGCAAAGGTATCCGTCATCCCCTTTGCGACAAACACCGGGTCATAGCCAAAGCCCTTGTCGCCGCGCGGCGGCCAGACCAGATGGCCATCAACCCGACCTTCAAATACCTCTTGATGGCCGTCGGGCCACGCCAGCGCCAGCGTGCAGATAAAGGCGGCAGACCGGTCGACATCTGGGCCTTGTTCGGCCAGCAGCCCTTCCACCTTGCCCATCGCCAGATACCAGTCGCGCCCGGCCGCACCCTCAAACCATTGGCGCTCTGCCCAATCGGCGGTGTACACGCCGGGTCGCCCGCCAAGGGCCGACACCATCAGCCCACTATCATCCGACAAAGCGGGCAGGCCCGAAACGGCCGATGCATGGGCCTTCAGCAGCGCATTTTCAGCAAAGGTCGTCCCGGTTTCCTTCGGCTCGGGCAGGCCAAGCTCCCCCGCGGAAACCGGTTCGATGCCATAAGGGGCCAGAAGGTCGCGGATTTCGCGGACCTTGCCGGGGTTATGGCTGGCGATCACCAGCTTGCCGGGGGGAAGCGTGCGCGCCATTTATCGGCCCGTTGCCTTCAACTGGGCTTCGAAGATGCGGTTGCAGCCGATCCGCGCGAGGCGAAGCAGGCGGAGCAGAGCCTCTTCATCATAGGTCTCGCCTTCGGCCGTCGCCTGCGCTTCGGCGATATTGCCATTGGACAGCAAGACGAAATTGGCGTCCGCCCCGGCGTTGGAATCTTCGATATAATCAAGGTCGAGCACCGGCGTGCCGTTATAAATCCCGCAACTAATGGCGGCGACCTGCTGCTCAATCGGGTCTTTTTCCAAAAGGCCATCGGCCATCAGCTTGTCGACGGCGAGGCGCAGCGCAACCCAAGCGCCCGAAATAGAGGCCGTACGGGTGCCGCCATCGGCTTGGATCACGTCGCAGTCCAGCGTGATCTGGCGTTCGCCCAGGGCTTTCAGGTTTACCACCGCGCGCAGCGAGCGGCCGATCAGGCGCTGGATTTCCTGTGTCCGGCCCGATTGCTTGCCCTTGGCGGCCTCGCGGCTGCCGCGCGTGTGCGTGGCGCGGGGCAGCATGCCGTATTCGGCCGTCACCCAGCCTTCGCCTTTGCCACGCAGAAAGGGCGGCACGCGCTCTTCAATGCTGGCGGTCACCAGCACGCGGGTATCACCAAAGCTTACCAGCACCGATCCTTCGGCGTGCTTGGTGAAGTGCGGTTCGATGCTGATCTCTCGCATCTGGTCAGGGGCGCGGCCGGATGGGCGCATGGCAGTTTCCTTTTGTTTGGAGTTGGCCTGCCTCTAGCCCGCCGGACGGGGGGAGGCCAGCCCCTTCGCATCCTGTCTTGCGAAACCGGGGGCATCGCCCCTAAATCAGACGCATGATGACGCCCGTCCACGAATTGACTGACCGTGCGCGCGACGTGTTCCGGGTCGTCGTTGAATCCTATTTGGGGAATGG
Source organism: Chakrabartia sp. (assembly GCA_046074265.1). Lineage (GTDB taxonomy): Bacteria > Pseudomonadota > Alphaproteobacteria > Sphingomonadales > Sphingomonadaceae > Aquisediminimonas. The sequence goes on along the minus strand of JBJTNW010000003.1, from coordinate 343,874 downwards.
CGCGCCGGTCGGGTCGCGCACCATCTCCAAATTGGGGACGATGAACCTGTCGCCCGCGTCGATCCGCAATGTGATGCAGGATCTGGAAGAGCTGGGCTTGCTTGCCGCCCCCCATACTTCTGCCGGGCGGATGCCGACGGAACTTGGTCTGCGGCTCTTTGTCGATGGCATGATGCAGGCGGCAGAGCCGACAGCGGATGAACGTGCGGCGATTGAAGGGCGGATTTCCAAAAGCGGGCCGATAGAGGATGCGCTGGCTGCGGCCACGGCTGCCTTGTCGGGTTTGTCGCAATGCGCAGGGATTGTCATGGTCCCGGCGCGGGAACCGCGGCTGCGCCAATTTACGTTTGTGCCTTTGGGGCCAGGGCAGGCGCTGGCGGTGCTGGTTGGCGAGGATGGCTCGGTTGAAAATCGCGTTGTGGATGTGCCGCCCGGTCTGCCGGTGACCGCCTTGGTGGAAGCGGGGAATTTTATTTCAGCCCGGCTGGCAGGCATGACCCTGCCCGAAGCCACGGCCGCGCTGTCGCGTGAAATTGCGCGCGAACGTGCGGCGCTGGATGCGGCTGCCCAACAGCTGGTCCACAAGGGCATCGCTGTCTTGTCGCAAGATAGCGCGCATCGGCCGGTACTGATCGTGCGCGGTGCGGCGCACCTGCTGGACGATGCCGAAGCCGCAGACCTGGATCGCGTTCGCCAGTTGCTGGATGAGATAGAGGGCAAGGAAGATATAGCCCGCCTGCTGGAAAGCGCGCGCGATGGCCCGGCGACCAAGGTTTTTATCGGTTCTGAGAATAAGCTGTTTGCGCTTTCGGGGTCGTCGGTGATAGCGGCGCCCTATCACGGGCGGGACGGGCGCGTGGTTGGCGTGGTTGGTGTGATCGGCCCGACACGCTTGAATTACGCCCGCGTCGTCCCCATGGTTGATTTCACCGCACAAACCCTCACGAGATTGTTAACCTAATGAGTGATGAAGAGTTGAAGACGTCCGCGTCTGCCGAAGATCAAACCTCCCCGGAAGCCGAAGGGGTCGACCCGCTTCTGGCGTTGCAGAACGAACTTGAAGAGGCGCGCCAGCAAGTCCTTTATGCGCAGGCGGAAACGCAAAATGTTCGCCGTCGTCTGGAAAAGGATGCACAGGATGCGCGGGCTTATGCCGCGACAAATTTTGCGCGCGATATTCTAAGCGTTGCCGATAACCTGTCGCGAGCACTCGAAGTCATCCCAGAAGCCATGCGGGCCGACGAGGCGATGAAGGGCCTTGTTGTCGGGCTGGAAGCTACCCAGCGCGAACTGACGGCTGTTTTTGAACGCAATGGCATTAGCCGCATCGCGGCGATGGGCCTGCCGCTTGATCCCAACCAGCATCAGGCGATGGTTGAAATCCCAAGCGATGCAGAGCCGGGCACGATCGTGCAGGAAATGCAGGCTGGCTATATGATCAAGGATCGCCTGCTGCGCCCGGCCTTGGTTGGCGTGGCGAAAAAGCCGGACTAACTTCTCGCTGCGGCTCAGGCGCCGGTGGGTCGCCTGAGCCTTGCGTCCTTCGCGCTTACCCCTTTGGGCGGGTGGCAACGAGGCCGATGGACTTCATCGTCATCACCGGAACGTCATTCTGATTGAAAACGGTCACAAGGCCTTTGGTGATCCCCATCTCCGGGCGCGATTGGGACGGGCGGACCTCCACCGTCTCAATCTCTACCCGCAGCGTATCGCCGGGATAAACCGGCTTTAGCCAGCGCAGTTCATCCACCCCGGGCGATCCCAAACCAGCCTGCTTGTTCTTCTTCAGATTTTCAACCAGCATCGACATGGTCATGGCCGCCGTATGCCAGCCGCTTGCGGAGAGGCGGCCAAAATGCGTCTTGGCGGCGGCCTCGTCATCTAGGTGGAAAGGCTGGGGGTCATATTTGCGGGCAAAGTCCATGACTTCGTCGCGCGTGACTTCATATCTGCCAAAGCTGACCTTCTGGCCAACTTTGATGTCTTCAAGATATTGCATCCAAGCCTCCTTATCCGCGCCACCTTACGCAGAGGGAAAGCACGTGGGCAAGAGGTAGGGCAAGGGGTTGGGAAAGGAGTTGGGCCAAGGGAGCGAAGAACGCGAAAAGCGTCAGGCTGCTTCCTCAGTCTCCGGCGGTGGGGCCATGCCCGCAGACATATGCGCAAAGGCGTCCATCATCGCGTCTACAAATGGCGGATCATCAACCGTTTCCCGCGCCGCCTGGCCCATGGCTTGAACCCATTGGGCGGCGGTGTCGCGCGTAATGCCAAGGCCACGGTGCAGCGTCATAATGCAGCTGTTTTCACGGTCAAACCACGTCCGCGGGCCGCCCATCCAAGCCGTCAGAAAACCTGTGAGCGAGACCCGCATGGGGAATAGATCGTCCGCGTGCATGGCCCGCAACTCGGCAAAAGCCGGGTCGGCTTCCATCAGGTCGTAAAAGCGATCAACCATGCGGCGGATAGCGGGCTCTCCGCCGATCCGGTCAAAGGGCGTCTGGGCTGCGTCTTGGGTCATGCAGAAAATCTCCTCCCCCCGGCTTCTGCCGGGACGCGGCGATTTAGACCTTGATGCAGGTCAATGGATGGGCCGTAGTGTCAGACGTTGAAGCGGAACAGCATGATATCGCCATCCTGCACCAGATAGTCCTTGCCTTCAGACCGCCATTTGCCCGCCTCGCGCGCGCCGGCCTCGCCACCATGGTCCACAAAGTCCTGATAACCCATGGTTTCGGCGCGGATGAAACCCTTTTCAAAATCGGTGTGGATGACGCCCGCTGCCTGCGGGGCCTTGGCGCCGCGGAACACCGTCCACGCCCGCGCTTCCTTGGGACCAACAGTAAAGAAAGTGATGAGGTGGAGCAGATCATAACCGGCGCGGATAACGCGGGCGAGGCCGGTTTCGGTAAGGCCCAGATCCGAAAGAAACTCGGCCCGGTCTTCCACCGGCATGGTCACAATCTCTGCTTCGATCGCGGCTGAAACGACAACGGCCTCTGCGCCTTCAGCCTTCGCCTTTTCAAACACCCGGGCCGACAAGTCATTGCCCGTCGCGGCCGAGGCTTCATCCACATTGCAGACATAGAGGACGGGCTTGGATGTTAAAAGCTGCGCCTGTTGAAAGACCCGCTCTTCTTCCACATCATTGCGGACGGTAAGGCGCGCGGGCTTGCCGTCGCGCAGAAGGTCAAGCGCCTTGCCCAGCACGGCGGCGGCGACCTTGCTGTCCTTATCACCTTGGGCGGCCTTTTTCTGAAGATTAGGCACCCGCTTTTCAAGGCTTTCAAGGTCGGCAAGCATCAACTCTGTTTCCACCGTATCGGCGTCCGAAATCGGGTCGATCCGGTTGTCGACATGCTGGATGTCATCATCGACAAAGCAGCGCAGCACATGGACGATGGCGTCCACCTCGCGGATATTGGCGAGGAATTGGTTGCCCAGGCCTTCCCCCTTGGAGGCGCCGCGGACCAGCCCGGCAATATCGACAAAGCTCAGCTGGGTTTCGATGATCTTGGCGCTGCCGCCAATTTTCGCGATGACGTCAAGCCGCGGGTCCGGCACGGCGACATTGCCGACATTGGGCTCAATCGTGCAAAAGGGGTAATTCGCCGCCTGCGCCGCCTGCGTCTCGGTCAGCGCGTTGAACAAGGTTGACTTGCCAACATTGGGAAGCCCGACAATCCCGCATTTGAAACCCATTTTTTACTCCGTCACCGATCCGGCGGTCCGGTGCGCCTGCGGGTCTGGCAGCAAGAGCTGTCAGGTCGCGGCGCATTTCCCAAACAATGCCTTTGAACAAGAAATACGGGGGGCTCCCTAGCCTCAGGCCGGGATGATTGCCAGCCCTTGCGCGATCAACCCTGAAGTTCAAGCCGCCGCTCGATCCTTTCGCGCAGGCGGTCGATGCTGTGTCGGTCTGCCAGAACCTCGGCAAGATTGTCAGCACCATCGCGCGCTAACCGAGCCATAAGCGTTTCAAGGTGCGCGAGTCTTGTTAGCATTTCTGCATCGCGGTCGCGCGCAGCAGATTGTTCTCCCTGAATTTTCTTCAGGTGCGCAAGGACAAGATTGTCGCTTCGATCGGGCATGGCGAAAAGCCATACCCTAAAATGCCGGGAATTTCGAGAATTTTTGGAGGTCTTGGTGACGTTGGTTAGCGCGCCAGCCGAAGCGCGACATCATTCATAAAGCGCACATCATCGCCCGAGGCGAGCCAAGGGGCTTCGGCCGATAGCGCGCCCAGCATCGCCGTCAGATCATCCTGCTCGGCCTTGGCGAAGGGGCCGAGGACATAGCCGGTGACGCGATCTTTATGGCCGGGATGGCCGATGCCCAGCCGCACCCGGCGGAAGTTTTCGCCGATATGGGCAATCGTGGAGCGGATGCCATTATGTCCGGCTGCTCCGCCGCCGCGCTTCACCTTCACGCGAAACGGATCAATATCCAACTCATCATAAAAGACGGTGACGTCTTCTGCCGTTAGCTTGAAGAAGCGCATCGCTTCGCCAATGCTGCGGCCGCTTTCATTCATAAATGTCGCGGGTTTTAAGAGCAGGATTTTGTCCTGCCCAATCCGGCCTTCGCAGGCGCTACCCTGAAAGCGGGCCTTCCATGGCGAAAAAGAGAAGGCCTCGGCCATCACGTCCGCCGCCATGAACCCCACATTGTGGCGGTGCATGGCATATTGCGAACCGGGATTTCCGAGGCCTGCCCAAATTTGCACGGGTATCTCCCGTCCCGGACCCTTCCCGCCGCAGCGAGAAGGGAAGGGGGTGGCGATTACTCGCCGTCAGCCTTGGTCGTATCGCCTTCGGCCGACTTCATGCCCGAGGGCGCCACCAGCGTTGCGATGGTGAAGTCGCGGTCGGTGATCGCGCTGCGCGCACCGGCCGGAAGGGCCACATGGCTGATATGGATCGAGGCACCGACTTCCAGACCCTTCAGCGAAATCTTGATTTCGTCGGGGATCATCGCTGCGTCGCAAACGAGTTCCAGCTCATGGCGGACGATGTTGAGCACCGCACCGCGCTTCATGCCCGGCGAGGCATCTTCATCGGTGAAGTGAACGGGGACTTCAACGTGCACTTCGGTGTGTTCACCGATGCGCAGGAAGTCTGCATGGAGCGGGCGATCAGTCACGGGATGGAAGGCCACGTCCTTGGGCAGCGTGCGCACCTGCTTGCCACCAACTTCGATCATCACGACCGAGTTCATAAAGTGGCCGGTGTGCAGCGCCTTCAACAGCATCTTTTCTTCGATGTGGATCGCGGCGGGGTCTTCCTTGTTGCCGTAAATCACGGCGGGCACGCGGCCTGCATTACGCAATGCACGGGAGGCTCCCTTGCCCGCCCGCTCGCGCAATTCGGCCGACAGCGTCAGCTGATCGCTCATGGTCATTCTCCAAATAAATGTCTAACTATCCGCCACGCCTCCAGGGATGACCATAGCGGAAGCGGGCGGCCCTAAGCGAATTAGGGCGGAAATGCAAGCCAAGCCGGACCAGTCGGCTAATTGATGCGCGCCACCCGCAGCTTCAGGCGCGCAAGGTCTTGCTGGACGCTGTCTTTCCCGGCCAGATGGGCGGCTCCCACCGCAACAAACACCGTGCCTGGCTGGTTCAGCCGCTGGGCGATCCAGTTTGCCCAGCGACGATTTCGATCCGTCAATAGAATGCGCGTCATCTTGGGGGTTTCGTCCATGCCCTTGCGGGTCAGGGCGGCAAGCGCACCGGTTTGGCCCTTGGCCCAACTCTGCGTCATCTTGTCGGCCATTTCCTGCATTTCGGGCGCTTCTTTCAGGCTTTCGCGCAACATGGCCAGCTGATCCTGCTCGGGCAGCGCGTCAAAATAGCCGATCTGCTGCGCCATGGTTTCCAGCCCCTCCACGGGCTTTCCGGCGTCCTGTGCCGCTTTGGCAAGTGTCCGGTCCACACCGGTTGCCGGATCATAGCCCAGCTTCTGCAACGGCAGCAGCGAGACCAGCGTGGAGACAAACCAAGGCTCCATTGTTTCTAACGACATGGGGTTGATGCCCCAGCCCGTCAGCAGCGCGTGCAGCCGCGCCGCGTCTTTTGCGCCCAGCTTGGCCGACAAAGGCGGGCCATCTGGGTCGACGGCGTGCGCAAGCATAATCGCATTGGCTTCGGCAGGGGGCGGCTCCACCATTTCCAGAACCACCTGATCAGACGCGGCGAAGGCTGTGGCTACCGGCCCGTGAAACCAATCGACGCCCGGCTTCAGGACGTGCACCGTCCCAAAGAGATAGATGGTTGTATCAGCGTCGGCGATCTTCCAAAGCGCCGGTTTGGCAACGGGGGCGGGGGCTGCCGCCGACAGCAGCGCAGGCGCAAGCAAGAACAACAAAAAGGCACGCATCGCCAATTTGCATATCGCCCGACTGCACCAAGGCAAGCGCTAATCGGCGCGGGTCAGGCTAAACCCCTTTTGGGCGAGCATGTGTGGCAAGCCATCAGGGCCCGCGAAATGCCCAGCCCCCACCGCAAACAGCACAATGCCCGGACGCTGGAGCCGGGCGGCCAGCCATTGGGACCAAGCCTGATTGCGCTTCAATATCAGCATTTCATACAGCTCATCGCCCAATTTGGCCCGGCTGAAGCCATCTTCCAGCGCCGCCAAATCACCGCTTGCCCAAGCCAGATTGGCGGCGTCGGGCGCCGCTGACGCCCCGGCCATATCGTCCAGCGTGCCTTCCAGCATCCGCGTCTGGGCGGCATCGGAAAGCTGGTGCATCTGACGCAGGATCAGGCTGCCATCCTCCACGGCCAACACCGCGCGATGACGATGGCGGAACTGGGCGATCAACTTAGCCTCAACGCCCTGATCCTGACGGCTGCCCTGTTTAGACATGGTTTCCACCGCCAACACCAGACTGGCCATCCAAGTCGGCATCGCGTCATAAAACTGGGTCGGAAAATCGGTTTGGAGGATCGCCTTGGCCAAAGCGGGGCGCTTGTCTTCGGCCACACGCGTCAAAATGGGCCGGTTATCGACAACCGGGGTGATCGCCGCGTCCACCGCTTGGTCGGTCTTTTGCCGGGCCGCCGCGTCTTCAAGCGACTCGACAACCAGTTCGTCGGCCGCGCGCGCAATCTGCTTCAGCTGGGGGGATTGCCAGCGGAGTCCCTTAGGCAGGCTGTGGGTCGTGCCGAACAGGTAAATGGTTGTATCGGCGTCGGCGATTTTCCAAATGGCCGGGTGTGGCGCGGGCGCGGCAGACACGCTCTGGCCCGCAAAAAGGCAGGTCAGGCCAGCAAGCGCCCAAATGGCGGGTCGGGCCATCGCGTGTCGCATCGCTCTCCTCGCCGGGTCGTGCCCGGCTTTTTATGAGAACAGGCTGCGCCGAGCGGCCGTAATCGTCAAGCGAAACTGCCCTGCCTTGCTTGACCCAAGATACCCCCTTGCCTAAGGCGCGCGCCATGGCGGCGGACAAAAACTCACTCAGCTTTCAGGACCTGATTCTGACCCTGCATGATTATTGGGGCAAGCAGGGCTGCATCATCCTGCAACCCTATGACATGCGCGTGGGGGCGGGGACCTTCCACCCGGCAACAACGCTGCGGTCTTTGGGGCCCGACAGCTGGAACGCCGCTTATGTTCAGCCCTCACGCCGGCCGACGGATGGCCGCTATGGGGAAAACCCAAACCGGCTCCAGCATTATTACCAATATCAGGTGATTATGAAGCCAAGCCCGGCCAATCTGCAGGAGCTGTATCTGGGCTCGCTGGATGCCATCGGCATTGACCCCCTGAAGCACGATATCCGCTTTGTCGAAGATGACTGGGAAAGCCCAACCTTGGGCGCTTGGGGGCTGGGCTGGGAAGTCTGGTGCGATGGCATGGAAGTCACCCAATTTACCTATTTCCAGCAAATGGGCGGTTTTGACTGCAAGCCGGTCGCGGGTGAGCTGACCTATGGGCTGGAGCGGCTCGCCATGTATATTCAGGGCGTAGACCGGGTTTATGACCTGCGCTTCAACGATGCCGGCGTGACCTATGGCGATGTGTTCCTTGAAAATGAGCGGGAATTCAGCGCCTATAATTTCGAAGTTGCCGATACCGATGCGCTGTTTGACGCCTTTAAAAAGGCGGTGGCCGAATGCCAGCGCTGCATCGAAGCAAAGCTGCCGCTGCCGGCTTATGATCAGGCGATTGAAGCAAGCCATATCTTTAACGTGCTCAACGCGCGCGGGGTGATCTCGGTTGCGGAACGTCAGGCCTATATCGGCCGCGTGCGCGATCTGGCGAAGGGCAGCGCCGCTGCCTGGATGGAGAAAAACGGGTGGGAGGCGTAAGATGACGGACTTCCTGCTTGAACTTTTGTCCGAAGAAATCCCGGCGCGGATGCAGGACAAAGCCCGCGACGATCTGGCACGCCTCTTCACGGCAGAGCTGGACAAGGCCGGGATCAAGGTCGGCGCGCTTGAAACTTATGCGACCCCGCGCCGTTTATCCTTGATTGCCAAGGATTTGCCTCTGGAAACGGCGGCCGTTTCTGAAGAAACAAAAGGCCCCAAGGTCGGCGCCCCGCCGCAGGCGCTGGAAGGCTTTTTGCGCAAGACCGGGCTGAGCCAAGACCAGTTGGAAGAGCGCGATGGCGTTTACTTCGCGGTTGTTCAAAAGCCGGGCCGCAAGACCGCCGAAGTGCTGGCAGAGGCGATCCCCGCGATCATCCTCGCTTTCCCCTGGCCCAAATCACAGCGCTGGGGCGCGGCCTCGCGCTCGACCGAAAGCCTGCGCTGGGTCCGGCCGTTGCAGGGCATTATCGCGCTGCTGGGCGACGCGCTGGTCCCCTGCGAGATTGGCGGCATCCAGAGCGGATCGGTGACGGCCGGCCACCGCTTCCACCACAAGGGCGCGGTGAGCATTACGAATGCGGGCGACTATGCGGCCAAGCTGCGTGCCGCCCATGTGATCGTTGATCAGGAAGAGCGCCGGGCGATCATCCGCGAAGGGGCTGAAAAGGCTGCTGCGGCGGCCGGTCTCACCTTGGTGGCGGACGAAGGCCTGGTGGTTGAAAATGCCGGGCTGACCGAATGGCCCGTCCCGCTCTTGGGTCGATTTGATCCGGACTTCCTCTCCGTGCCGGAAGAGGTGATCCAACTGACGGCACGCGTGAACCAGAAATATTTCATCTGCCGCGACGCCGCAGGCAAGCTGGCCAATGCCTTTGTCTGCACCGCCAATATTGCGGCGTATGATGGCGGGACGGCGATTGTCGCGGGCAATGAAAAGGTGCTGGCCGCCCGCCTGTCCGACGCGCGCTTCTTCTACGAGACGGATTTGAAAGTCCCGCTCGACACGCAGGCGGAAAAGCTGAAGGACATTGTCTTCCACGAAAAGCTTGGCACGCTGGCCGAGCGGGTGGAACGCATTGCAAAGCTGGCGCGCCATTTGGCTGAAAGCGGGATCGTGCCCGGTGCCAATGCCGATATGGCCGAGCGCGCTGCGCGGCTGTGCAAGGCCGATCTGGTGACTGGAATGGTCGGAGAATTCCCAGAACTTCAAGGGCTTATGGGTGGTTATTATGCCGCCGCGCAAGGTGAGGCGGCGGAGGTTTCGGCCGCCGTGCGCGATCATTACAAGCCCGTCGGTCAAGGCGATGCCGTGCCGACGGCGCCGGTGACGGTCGCGGTCAGCTTGGCGGAAAAGCTGGATACGCTGACCCAGTTCTTCGCGGCCGACATGCAGCCGACCGGGTCCAAAGACCCGTTTGCGCTGCGCCGTGCGGCGCTCGCAGTTATTCGTCTTATTGTCGATAACGGCCTGCGCTACCCGATCCCCGCCGATCACGGCTTGCTCGACTTTTTTGCGGATCGCCTGAAGGTCCAGCAGCGTGAAGCAGGCGTGCGCCATGACCTGATTGATGCCGTGCTGGCGCTGGGCGGCGAGAATGACTTGGTGCGCGTTCTTGCCCGCGTGGCGGCGCTCCAGTCCTTCGTTGCAACAGAGGACGGCACCAATTTGCTCGCCGCTTACAAGCGCGCGGCGAACATCTTGAAGGCCGCCCCCGATGCGGCGGCCGGGGCGGCGTCAGGCACCCTTATCCCGGCGGAAAGCGCCTTGCAGGCGGCGCTGGATGCGGCGGAACCCAAAGCGGCGTCGGCCGTTGAGGGCGAGCAGTTTGAAGCGGCCATGGCGGCGCTGGCCAGCCTGCGCGCGCCGATTGATGCGTTTTTTGAAAATGTGATGGTAAACGACGAAGACCCCGCAAAGCGGGCCTTCCGGCTTGGCCTTCTTGCCCGCTTCCGCGATGCGGTCCACCGCGTTGCCGATTTTTCGAAGATTGAAGGCTGAGGTATACCGCCTCCCGCCTGACCATGGAGGACGCATGACGCAATATGTCTACCGCTTTGGCGGGGGTGTTTCGGACGGCGATGCCACGACGCGCGGCAACAAGAATTTGCTGGGCGGCAAGGGGGCGAACCTGGATGGCATGGCGGCAATTGGTCTGCCGGTGCCCCCGGGCTTCACCCTCACGACCGAAATGTGCACCCGCTATTATGCGGAAGGCCAGCGTTTCCCGGAAAGCGTCCAAGCAGAAGTCGCGGGCGGCATCGCGCATATTGAGGCGGTAACCGGCAAGAAATTTGGCGATGCGGCGGATCCGCTGCTCGTCTCCGTCCGCTCTGGCGCGCGCGTCTCCATGCCGGGGATGATGGATACCGTCCTTAACCTTGGCCTGAATGACGCAACAGTGGTGGGCCTTGCCACCTCATCGGGCGACGCTCGTTTTGCATGGGACAGCTATCGTCGCTTCATCCAGATGTATTCGGATGTTGTGCTGGGGCTGGATCATGGCGCTTTTGAAGAGGCGCTGGAAATCGCGAAGGAAGATCGCGGTTATTTCCTCGATACCGAAATGGGCGCGGAAGATTGGCAGGCGCTGGTCGGCGAATTCAAGACGCTGGTCGAAAAGGAATGGGGCAAACCCTTTCCGCAGGATGTCCATGAGCAGCTTTGGGGCGCGGTGGGCGCGGTGTTCGGCTCTTGGGAGTCAGAGCGCGCCAAGGTCTATCGCCGGTTGAACGCCATTCCCGGGGATTGGGGCACCGCCGTCAATGTCCAAGCAATGGTCTTTGGCAATATGGGCGATACGTCCGCGACCGGCGTTGCCTTCACCCGCGATCCGGCGACGGGCGAGAATGCTTATTATGGCGAGTTCCTGATCAACGCCCAAGGCGAAGACGTGGTCGCGGGCATCCGCACGCCCCAATATCTGACCAAGTCCGCGCGCGAACGGGCCAATGCCAAGCCGCTGTCGATGGAAGAGGCGATGCCTGAGGTTTATGGCCAGCTCGCTGATGTCTTTCGCATCCTTGAAACCCATTATCGCGATATGCAGGACATTGAGTTTACCGTGGAACGCGGCAAGCTTTGGATGCTCCAGACCCGGTCCGGCAAGCGCACGGCCAAGGCCGCGCTGAAGATCGCGGTTGATATGGCGAATGAAGGGCTGATCACCAAGGAAGAGGCGATCCTGCGCGTCGAGCCGACGGCGCTGGATCAATTGCTTCACCCGACGCTTGATCCGGCGGCCCAGCGCGATGTCTTGACCAAGGGGCTTCCCGCGTCGCCGGGCGCGGCGTCGGGCAAGATCGTCTTTGATGCGGACAGCGCAGAAAAAGCGGCGGCCGATGGCCAAAGTGTCATTCTGGTCCGCGTTGAAACAAGCCCGGAAGATATTCACGGCATGCACGCCGCCAAGGGGATTTTGACCGCACGCGGCGGAATGACAAGCCATGCCGCCGTTGTGGCACGCGGCATGGGCCGCCCCTGTGTGTCGGGCGCCGGCGGCATTGTGATCGACAGCAAGGTAAAGGCCTTGCGCGTTGGCGATCGGGAATTGCGTGAAGGCGATATCCTGACGCTGGATGGCACGACGGGCGAGGTGATGGCCGGCGCGGTCGCCACCGTTCAGCCAGAACTGGCGGGCGATTTCGGCACGCTGATGGCCTGGGCTGATGCGGTGCGGAAAATGAAGGTGCGCACCAATGCGGAAACCCCGCATGATGCACAAACCGCGCGCGACTTTGGCGCAGAAGGCATTGGGCTTTGCCGCACCGAACATATGTTCTTTGATGCCGCGCGGATCACGGCGGTGCGCCAGATGATCTTGGCCGACAGCGAAAAGGGGCGTCGGGCGGCGCTCGACAAGCTGCTTCCCGAACAGCGCGAAGATTTTCGCCAGATTTTTGAGGTGATGGCGGGCCTGCCTGTCACCATCCGCCTGCTTGATCCGCCTCTGCATGAATTCCTGCCGCATGAGGAAAGCGAATTTGCCGAAGTCGCGGCAGCAGCGGGCGTCGAGGTGGAGCAACTGAAGCGCCGCGCCGCAGAGCTGTTTGAGTTCAACCCCATGCTCGGCCATCGCGGCTGCCGTCTGGGGGTGACCTATCCCGAAATTTACGAGATGCAGGCCCGCGCCATTTTTGAAGCCGCCTGTGCGCTGGATACCGCGCCGGTGCCCGAAATCATGATCCCGCTGGTTGCCACCAAGCGCGAGCTGGAATTGATGAAGGACGTTGTGGACCGCACCGCTGAGGCCGTTTTTGCCGAGCAGGGCAAAAGGATTGAGTATTTGGTCGGCACCATGATCGAACTGCCGCGCGCGGCGTTGAAGGCGGGCGAGATTGCCGAAGTTGGCGCGTTCTTCAGCTTTGGTACGAATGACCTGACCCAGACCACGCTGGGCGTCTCGCGGGACGATGCGGCGCGGTTCCTGACGACCTATGTCGATAATGGCATTTACGCGCAGGACCCGTTTGTCAGCCTGGATGTGGAGGGCGTGGGCGAACTGATCGCGCTGGCGGCAGAGCGCGGGCGCAAGACGCGGCCCGACATCAAGATGGGCATTTGCGGTGAACATGGCGGCGACCCGAAATCAATCGCATTCTGCGGGGCGGTCGGCTTGGATTATGTCTCTGCCTCGCCCTATCGCGTGCCGGTGGCGCGGCTGGCGGCAGCGCAGGCGGCGCTTAAGGGCTGATTGGTCCCCTTGGCCCTTTCCCTTTGCTTCAAAGCGGATTAGCTTTGGCTTAGGAGGGGCTGAGGATGAAGAGCTGGCATCGATACGCGTTGGCCGTGGCGGCGGGGCTTGCCATTGGCGGGGGCATGGCGTGGCACGCCACGGGCAATGGCTTTCGCTCTGGGGCGGTGACCAACGGGGCGTGGTCGACATCGCTCGATTATGGCACCAAGGCCAGTGATGAACTCACGCGGGCCGCCGTTGCGCGCCGTGGCCTTTTGGCGTTGCCCAAAACCGAAACCGTTTATTGGGCGGCCAGCACCGACAGCAGCGGCGCACCGTTGGACGGAAGCTGCACCTACAGCGTCTCGGGCGTGGCGCCCGACAGCCGTTGGTGGAGCATCACCCTGTATGACAAAGAAGGCTATCTGATCGCCAATCCGGCCAATATCTGGTCGTTCAGCGGAGCGGCATTGTCCCCTGCGGAAAAGGGCAATTTGCGGCTGACGATTGGGCCCAAGCGCCCGGCAGCGGGCCATTGGCTCCCCGGTGCGCCAAAGCAGGGGTTTGAACTGACCTTGCGAATGTACAACCCCGGTGCCGCCTTTATGAAAGATCCGGCCCGCGCGCCCTTACCCGTTTTGAAAAAGGAGGGTTGCGCATGAAACGTTGGATTGGACCCTTCATCGCCGCGCTTTTGGCTGGCCTGGTTGGCTGGCAAGCCGGCCTTGCGCTTTCCACTTATGGCCTGATGCGCGCCGCCATTTGGCGGATTGCGGGCGAAGATGGCCTCAACACGATGCGCTATGGCGATCTGCCGACGCCCCAGAACCAGTCGATCGTCCGGCCAAGCCCCGATCTTGCCTATTCGTCCTGTCCCTATGATTTGTCCAAGGGGCCACTTTTGATATCGGTCACGCCGGTGGCGGGGCGCTATTCTTCGCTCAGTATCTTTGATGCGCGGACCGATGTTGTCTTTGTCCGCAACGATCTTCAGGCCGGCGGCAAGCCGTTTGAGATTGTGCTTGCCCGGCCGGGGCAAGCAGTGCCCGCCGGCAAGGAAGTGGTCCGGGTTGACCATGACATGGGCATCGCGCTGATCCGCCTGTTGCTCAATGCGCCAAGTGAGATCACCTCGCTTGACGGCGTGCGTCGTCAATCCACCTGTCGCCCACTGGCGGGCTGAAGCCGGACGCTACATCTTTTTCATCACATCGGCGATTGAGCAGGCGGCCGGTCCGAGGATAAGGATGAACAGCGTCGGCAGGATGAAGACGACGAGCGGCAGCGTCATCAATACGGGCAATTTCGCGGCCTTGGCTTCGGCACGCATCATCCGGTCATTGCGGAACTCGGCGGTCAGAACCCGCAAGGCCGAAGACAGCGGCGTGCCATAGCGCTCGGTCTGGATCAGCGTGGTGCAGATGCCTTGCAGCGCATCCAGCGGCACGCGGCGTGCCAGATTTTCATAGGCTTGGCGACGCTCTGCCAGAAAGCCCAGCTCAATCGCGGTTAACGACACTTCGTCTGCCAGTTCGGGGTAGCCCGACGACAAGGTCGACCCAAGCCGGGTCAGCGCTGCATCTACCGACAGGCCAGATTCCGCGCAGATCACAAGCAGATCAAGCGCGTCGGGCAGGCCAAGGCGGATCGCCTCCATCCGCTTGGTGATCTGGTTGCGGATCATCACATCCGGCCCCTTATTGCCGATGGCGACCAACGCGATCAGGATCGCCATCCGCTTGACCATCGACATGTCGGGCCAGAGGTTCAGGAAAAATATTGTCAAAAGGGCCATGCCCCCCAACACCAGCGGCAGGGCGATCCGGCTCAAGATCAGTACCACCGCTAAGTCATTGGAGCGCAAGCCCGCCTGCCAGAGCTGCAATTCTGCTGCTTTCAACTGGTCTTCATTCACCAGCCGGAACCGGTCCATGATCTGGCGGAGCTGCTCGGCGGGCCCGCTGCGCTGTGTCAGGCGCCTGCGTCGCTTTTGGTTGACAGGCTGGAGCAGCTCGGTCTTCAGTTCATCGCGGCGCGCCTCAATGGCCTTAATCCGGCTGCGGGCCAGATGCTTTTCAGAAGTTGCGCCATAGACAGCCGCCATGGCGCCCAGCGCGGCGATCATGCTGAGCAGCGTAATCAGGTCAAGCAGGGCAAAGCCGAACAGGGTCATCGTGCGTCCATCAGATTTTCAGGTCGGCCATCTTGGCCATGATGAAGGCGCCAATCCCCATCCAGATCAGCGCGCAAACCGCCGTAATTGTGAGACGCGTATCGGTAAGGAAGGGAGAGAGATAGGCCGGGTTCAGAAAACTCAGCATCCCCCCGACGAAAAAGGGCAGAATGCCTACGATCACGCCCGACGCTCGGGCTTCAGAGGTGAGGGCGGTAATTTTAAGCCGCATCTGGGCGCGTTTGCGCAACACATCCGACAAATTGTTCAGCGTCTCGCCCAAATTGCCGCCGGTCTGCCGCTGGATGGCAACCGCAATACCAAAAAAGCGGAATTCCTGAATCGCGAGCCTGTTTTCAACCTGACGCAAGGCGCCTTCCAGCGTCATGCCGATCCGGATATTGTCTCCAATGACGCGAAATTCTTCGCCTACCGGGCCATCCAGTTCCGATGCGACCAGATCAACCACCTCTGCGACTGGAAAGCCGGACCGCAAGCCCCGGACCATCAGGTCCAGTGCATCCGGAAATCGATCAATAAAGGCCTTGCTCCGTCGCCGGATCAGCCGGTTCAAAAAGGCTTGCGGCAGATAGAGCGCAACTGCAACGCCGAGGCTGAGACCCAACAAGATGGGCGCCCCGGCCACCAAAATCGGCAGCAAAGTGATGACAAACAAGACGCCGGTTGCCGCCAGAAATTGGTCGATGCTGTACCGCGTGCCGGCCCGCTCAAGCCGACGTTCAATTTCGGCACCGTTGGGAAGGGCTTGCGCAAATCGGCTGCTCGTTGGCCGGGCGATCTTGTTCCGGTCCTGATCTGGCGTGGAGGAAGACAGAGGAACATCACCCACAAGGCGCAGCTTGGCCTGGCGCAGCCGCCAGCCATATCAGCGGCGCAAGCCCGGCAATCGCAAAGGGATAGGCATTTGGGATAAGGCGTGACTTCACGTCCGACACGGCGGCGAGCAGCAGGATTATGGCCAGCCCCAAATCCAGTCCCAAGGCAAGGCTATCAGTCTGCATGCTCCCTTTGGTAAACACCATGTCTTAGGAAAACGTAACTTTGGGGGCAGACCAAGGCGCAGGGTTGACCGCATCGGCTGTCCCCGCCACGGACGACCTATGGTCTATGACGTTGCGATCATTGGCGCGGGCATGGCAGGCGCAAGCTTGGCCGCCGCTGTTGCGCCCCACTTGCGGGTGCTTGTGCTCGAAGCGGAAGACCAGCCGGGCTATCATGCTACCGGCCGTTCTGCCGCCTTTTGGACCGAAACCTATGGCGGCCCGCTGGTCCAGCCGCTGACCAGCGCCTCGGGCGCGTTTCTGGCGCATCCACCCTTGGACTTTGCCGATCAGGGCTTTGTTACACCGCGCGGGGCCCTGATGATCGGCCGCGCCGCCGATACGCCTTTGGCTGACGCTTTTCTGGCGGATTTTGAAGGCTCTGGCGTTGCGCTTCACCGGCGGAATGCGGAGGCGCTTGGCATCTGCCTGCCCGGCGTGCGCGACGATTGGGTTATTGGGGTGGAAGAGCCAAGCAACGCCGATATTGATGTGGCCGCCCTTCATCAGGCCTATCTGCGCGCGGCCCGTCGCGCAGGCGTCACGTTGGCGCTTCGGGCGCAGGTTTCCCAACTGGCGCGTAGGGGGGCTGTTTGGCAGATCATAGCGGGGGGGCAAAGCTATCAGGCCCGGTGCGTGGTCAATGCAGCGGGCGCGTGGGCGAGCCAAATCGCAAAATTGGCAGGCGCGAGTGACATCCTCATCGCCCCAAAGCGGCGGACCATGGTACAATTGCGGCTTGGTGTAGATATCCCTGCTGGCCTGCCTTTGGTGGTTGATCTTGCTGGCCGCTTTTACTTCAAACCCGAGGGGACACGCCGCGTCTGGGTGAGCCCGCATGACGAAGCGCCAACGCCGCCCTGTGATGCGGCGCCTGAAGAGGATGATGTCGCGCTGGCCATCGCCCGCTTTGGAGAGGTTGTGGATTGGCCGATCGAGGCCTTGGAACGCAGCTGGGCAGGGCTTCGCAGCTTTGCGCCAGACAGGGCGCCCGTTATTGGTGAAGACCCTGCCTGTCCGGGCTTTTACTGGTGTGCCGGGCAGGGCGGAGCCGGCATTCAGACGGCGCCGGCTATTTCTGCCTTGCTGGCGGCCGAATTGACGGGCCAGGCGCCTTCCCCGGCTTATGCCGGGCTTGATCCCGCCCGCTACACGCCCGGTCGTTTCCGCTAAGCGGCTACCAGTGGCGGTCCTTGCCGACGGCAAGCGCCGCATCGCTGGCCAATCGGTCGGCGCGCTCATTGTCCGGATCGCCGGCATGGCCCTTGACCCAGCGCCAGTCGATCTGGTGCGGCGCGGCGGCGGCGATCAGCTCTTGCCATAGCTCGGCATTCTTCACGGGCTTTTTGTCGGCCGTGCGCCAGCCATTGCGCTGCCAGCCAAATACCCATTTGGTAATGCCGTCGCGCACATAGGCGCTGTCGGTTTCCAGCGTAACATGGCAAGGCCGGGTCAGGGCTTTCAGGCCCCTGATGGCGGCCATCAATTCCATCCGGTTATTGGTGGTGCCCGGCTCTCCGCCCGATAATTCCTTTTCCACGCCATTGAAGCGCAGCACGACGCCCCAGCCGCCCGGACCAGGATTGCCCTTGCACGCGCCATCGGTCGCGATCTTGACATGAGGAAGCGTCGTCACGGCCGGGCGTAATGTTCCAGCCGCGCCAAATAAGCGAGCGGGTCTTTGCGGGTGACCAGCGCATCGGCGGGCGTGTTCAGCCAATCCCAAGCGCGCGTCAGCAAGAAGCGCAGGCAGGCCCCGCGTGCCAGCACGGCAAAGGCATCGCGTTCGGCCGCGGTCAGGCCAAAGCCTGCCTCATAGCCGCGGACCAGCGCGTCACCGATGGCGGGTTGATATTGGTTGTCGCCATCAAAGCTCCAAGAGCTATGGGTAACGGCAAGATCCCAAGCGCGGATTTCGGTGCAGGCAAAATAGAAATCAATCACCGCGCATACCGTGTCGCCCGACATCAGGACATTATCTGGAAAAAGATCGGCATGGATAACGCTGTGCGCCAGATCGGCGGGCCAATGCGCCTTTAGAAAGGCCACTTCTTCCGCCACGCGGGCCTTCAGGCCGGGCTTGATCCTATCCAGATCATCGCCGCAGCGTGCGGCCAGATCAAACCAGCCTTGCGGCCCCAGAGCATTGGGCCGGTTCAAAGGAAAGTCGGCCAGCGCAGCGTGCAACTGGCCAAGGACCCGGCCCGTGGCTTCGGCCTGCGCAGCCGTGGGGTGGCTGACCGAAAGGCCGGGCATGAACTGCATCATCGCCATGGCCTTGCCCTGCCGGGTGATTGTGCCGGCGCCCTCGCGCGTTTTGAGCGCAGCGGGGACGGGGCAGCCACGCGCAACCAGATGGTCGATCATCGCAAGGAAGAAGGGCAGGTCGTTGGTATCCACCCGTTTTTCGTAAACGGTGAAGATGAAGCGGCCTTTGTCGGTTTCTACCAGATAGTTGCTGTTCTCAACCCCTTCGGCGATGCCCTTGGCCGAGCGTAGTTCACCCGCATCAAAAGCGCGGACATAGTCCGCCATGTCTTCGGCTGCGATATGGGTATAGACTGCCATAAGCGGGGCCTTAGTCTGTCAGTGCGCGGGGCAGCTTGAAGACCATATGCTCCTCGGCGGTGCGCACTTCTTCTTCGGTTACGGTAAAGCGCGTCTCCAAGGCGGCGATAATTTCGCGCACCAGCACTTCGGGCGCCGAGGCACCCGCGGTCAGCCCCAATGTGGCGGGGGCGCCCAACCAGTCAAAATCAAGTTCGGTCGCGCGCTGCACAAGTTGTGCCGGGACGCCCAGCCGCTCGCCTGCTTCAGCCAGCCGCAGCGAATTGGATGAATTGGGTGCGCCGATGACGATCAGCTTTTCTGCCCGGGCGCAGACGGCTTTCACTGCTTCCTGACGGTTGCTCGTCGCATAGCAGATGTCTTCGCCACGCGGCCCCTGAATATCGGGATAGCGGGCCTTCAGCGCCGTAATGACGGCGGCCGTATCGTCGACAGACAAGGTTGTCTGGGTCAAAAAGCCCAAGGGCTTGCCGTCAAAATCGCCCAGCGCGGCCACGTCTGCCACATCTTCCACCAGCGTCATCGACCCGTCGGGAACCTGCCCGAAGGTGCCGATTACCTCAGGATGGCCCTCATGCCCGACAAAGATAATGTGGCGGCCTTGCTCAACCAGCCTTTCGGCCTGACGATGAACCTTGGATACCAGCGGGCAGGTTGCGTCCAGCCAGTCCAGCCCGCGTTCCTCGGCTTTGGCAGGCACAATCTTGGGCACGCCATGAGCGGAAAAGACAACGGGAACGCCATCTGGCACTTCGTCCAGTTCTTCCACAAACACCGCGCCTTTGGCCTTCAGGCTATCGACGACAAAGCGGTTATGGACAATTTCGTGCCGGACATAAACGGGCGCGCCGTAGCGCGCGATCGCCTTTTCCACGATCAGGATGGCGCGATCCACGCCGGCGCAAAAGCCGCGCGGTGCGGCGATCAACAAGGTTAAAGGCGGTTTTGTCGTCTGCATCTTGCGGATGCCCTACGCGATTGCTTGCAGGCGGGAAAGCCGCTTCCTATAGGGTTGGGCCATATCTGTGAGGAATCCAACTGACATGGTGCGCAAAACTTTCATCCTGACCGGGCTTACCGCCCTTATGCTTGCTGGCTGTTCTAAGGATGGAGATATTGATTCCTCGGGCGGCATTGCGATTACGCGCTCGGCCTGTCCCGGTGTCGCTATTCCGGCCTTTACCGGCGATGTGACGCTGTTTGATCCGGCTGAAAGCCGGGCCTCAACCGCGATTGATGTGGTGGGTACCATCACCAATTTGCGCTCAACCTGCGCGACCGAGGGCGAGGCCATTGTCGCCAATGCGAGCTTTGACGTAGTGGCGACCCGCACCAATGTGGCAGGCGCGCGCCGCGTTGACCTGCCCTATTTCGTCACCGTTGTGCAGGGTGGTCGTGCCGTCATTTCCAAGCGGATTGGCAGCATCGCCCTTGATTTTGCCGATGGTCAGCGCACCGCCCAGGCCAAGGGGACGGCAACCGGCTATGTCGACAAGGCCGCCGCCACCTTGCCGCTGGAGGTTCAGGATCGTCTGACCCGCAAGCGCAAGGCCGGCGATGCGGATGCAGCGCTTGACCCGCTGGCAGATCCCGATGTCCGGACCGCCGTGCAGAAGGCCAGCTTTGAACTGCTGATCGGCTTCCAGCTCTCGGGTCCGCAGCTGCAATATAACGCCACGCGCTGATCCAGGTTTTCCCCAACATCCCGTACGTCTGCCGGACATCGGTTGACAGGGGGGAGGGGCAAGGTCATTTTAATTGAGTCGCTGATAGCGCGGGAGAGAGGTCTGGCTTGCCAGACCCGCCGAAGGAGCAACCGCCCCGGAATCTCTCAGGCAAAAGGACCGCGCCGACAGATGCGACACTCTGGAAAGCGTTCCGGCCCCGGCCGGAGCCACCGAAGGGGTAAGCGGCCCGTTTAGGCCCGCGAAAGCTCTCAGGTTCCCGTGACAGAGGGGGTCTGGTGCACCGCCAATATGGCATCGCACCGGTAACCTTTGTGCACGGAGCCGGTTTTAGTGAGCGACACAAACGAATTTGAAGCAAGCGAAGGCCCCGCCCCTGAGGTGGAGGCATTGCCGCTCGATGGCTGGCACCGGGCGCGCGGCGCGCGGATGGTGGCCTTTGCCGGCTATCATATGCCGATCCAGTATGAAGGCATCATCGCGGAACATCTCTGGACGCGGGCCTCGGCCGGGCTGTTTGATGTGTCGCACATGGGCCAACTGATCCTGTCTGGGTCGGGGCTCGACGCCGCGCTTGAAGCGCTGGTGACGGCCGATCTTATCACCTTGGCCGAAGGGCGTCAGCGTTATGCTCTGCTGCTAAATGACGCGGGCGGCATTCTGGACGATCTGATGATCGCGCGCGCGCCGATGGGGCTTTTTCTGGTCGTCAACGGCGCGACCAAATGGGATGATATTGCCCATCTGCGCGAACATCTGCCCGATGAGATTGCCATCAACCATCTGGCAGATCGGGCGCTTTTGGCGGTGCAGGGGCCGCGCGCGGCAGCGGCGCTGGCCGAGCTGGTGCCCGGTGTCCGGCGACTGGCCTTTATGGAGGCCGGCTCCTTTTTATGGGGTTTGGAGCCGCTCTGGATCAGCCGCTCAGGCTATACCGGCGAGGACGGGTTTGAAATCTCTCTCCCGGCAGAACACGCCGCCGCTTTTGCAGATGCGTTGTGCGCAGACCCTCAGGTTCGCCCGATCGGGCTTGGCGCGCGGGATTCGCTGCGGCTGGAGGCAGGGTTGCCGCTTTACGGCCATGATCTCGATCCGGGGATCAACCCGGTTGAGGCTGCGCTGACCTTCGCTTTGTCGCGCCGCCGCCGTGCGGAAGGTGGCTTTCCCGGCGCGGATCGCATCCTTGCGCAATTGGCAAGCGGCCCCGCCCGGCGGCGCGTCGGCTTGGAGGTGGCGGGCCGGATGCCGGTGCGCGAGGGCGCGCTGCTTTATGTCGGGACCGAGCCGGTGGGGGAAGTGACGTCGGGCGGGTTTGCCCCCAGCGTCGATGCCCCCATTGCCATGGCCTATGTCGCCGCCGCCTTTGCCGCGCCGGGCACCCCGCTTGAGGCGGAGGTGCGCGGCAAGCGCATCGCCGTCACCGTCACGGCCCTGCCGTTCATCCCGCACACCTATCACCGCAAAGGAACTGCCCAATGACCCGTTATTTTACCGATGAGCATGAATGGATTGAGGTGGATGGCAGCGATGCGAAGGTCGGCATTACCGATTATGCGCAAGGCCAGTTGGGCGACATCGTCTTTGTTGACCTGCCCGCGATTGGCGCGCGCGTCGCCAAGGGGGGCGATGCCGCCGTGGTGGAATCTGTGAAGGCCGCGTCCGATGTCTATGCCCCTGTTTCTGGCACGGTTATCGCGGTCAATGACGCGCTGTCGGACGATCCGGCGCTGGTCAATAGCGACCCGGAAGGGGCGGGCTGGTTCTTCCGTCTGACGCTTGACACGCCGGGCGAGCTGGATGGCCTGATGGACGCGGCGGCTTATGCCGGTTTTGTGGCCGGTCTCTAGGCTTTCCGGCCAGTAAACTGGCCGCTCTCCACATAAGGAGCTGACGATGCGCTACCTCCCCTTAACCCCTGCCGACCGGGCGCAGATGCTGGCGGCAATCGGGGCGAGATCGATGGATGATCTTTTTGTTGATGTGCCCGAAACGGCCCGGCTGACAGCACCGATTGACGGGCTGCCCGGCCATGCCAGCGAATTGGCGGTCGAGCGGCATATGGCGGGCCTGGCCCGGCAGAACCGCGCGGCGGGCGACCACCCCTTCTTCCTCGGCTGCGGGGCCTATCGCCACCATGTCCCGGCGAGCGTCGATCATCTGATCCAGCGGGGCGAGTTTCTGACCGCTTACACGCCCTATCAGCCGGAAATCGCGCAGGGCACGCTTCAGATGCTGTTTGAGTTTCAAACACAGGTCGCCCGACTCTTTGGGTGCGATGTGGCCAATGCGTCCATGTATGATGGCTCGACCGCCTGTTGGGAGGCCATCTCGATGGCCGGGCGCATCACGCGGCGCAAAAAGGCCGTGCTGTCGGCCGGGTTGCATCCGCATTATCGCCAGGTCGCGCAGACCATGGCCCGCTTTACCGGGGATGTTTTGGAAACCGCGCTGCCTGAATTGACGGCCGATACCGATGAAGCGCGGCTGCTGGCCGCCATTGATGACGAGACAAGCTGTGTCGTCGTCCAATATCCCGATATTCTTGGGCGCATCGGCGATCTGTCGGCCCTTGCCGCCCGCGCGCATGAGGCAGGTGCGCTGCTGGTTGCGGTGGTGACAGAGCCTGTCGCGCTGGGCGCGATCCGCGCGCCTGGGGACATGGGGGCCGATATTGTGGTGGGCGAGGGCCAGTCGCTGGGCGTTGGCCTGCAATTTGGCGGACCTTATGTCGGGCTTTTTGCCTGCAAGGAAAAATTTGTCCGGCAAATGCCCGGCCGGCTTTGTGGCGAAACGGTGGATGCCAGCGGCCAGCGTGGCTTTGTGCTGACATTGTCCACGCGCGAGCAGCATATTCGTCGCGAAAAGGCGACATCCAATATCTGCACCAATGCCGGGCTGTGCGCGCTGGCATTTAGCATTCATATGACCTTGCTGGGCGAAAAGGGGCTGCGTGATCTTGCCGCGCTGAACCACGCCAAGGCGGTGCAGGCGGCCGAGCGGCTGACGCAAGTCCCCGGCGTGACGCTGCTGAACCAGAGCTTCTTTAACGAGTTTACGCTTGTCCTGCCGCAAGAGGCGCGGCCGGTTGTGCAGGCACTGGCGGCCCAAGGCGTGCTGGGGGGCGTGTCGCTGGGGCGGCTTTATCCCGGGGCGACCCATCTGGCCAAGGGTCTTGTCGTCGCCGTGACCGAAACGACGGATGAGGCGGACGTCGAGGCGCTGGCCGGCGCATTGAAGGAGGTTTTGGCATGACGATCAACCAAAGCGGCTGGCGCCCCCAAATGGGCGCCGCGGAACAGGCCGACGCGTCCCGAAGCTTTACCGGCAATCGCGCGCTGATGCTGGAAGAAGCATTGATTTTTGAATTGGGCGATGGCGACACCACAGGCGTGGATTTGGCTCCGGCCCCGGCGGTTGCGCCCCGATTGGCCGGGTTGGAGCGGCGATCGGCGATTGGCCTTCCCGGCCTGTCCGAGCCAGAGACAGTGCGCCACTACACCCGGCTCAGCCGACAAAATTACGCGATTGATCTGGGGCTCTTCCCGCTGGGCTCCTGCACGATGAAGCATAATCCGCGACTGAATGAAAAGGTTGCGCGGATGCCGGGCTTTGCCGACGTTCATCCGCTTCAGCCGCAAGAAACGGTGCAAGGTGCGCTTGCCGTTATCCAGCAACTGGCCGATTGGCTGGTCACGCTCACCGGCATGTCGGCGGTGGCCATGTCGCCCAAAGCTGGCGCGCATGGCGAGCTTTGCGGCGTGCTGGCGATCAAGGCGGCCCTCGCCGCGCGCGGCGAAGAGCGGCCGGTTCTGCTTGTTCCTGAATCGGCCCATGGAACCAACCCGGCAACGGCGGCCTTTGCCGGCTTTCGGGTGGAAAACATCCCGGCGACCGATGACGGTCGGGTGGATAGCGCTGCGCTGCTCGCCCGGCTTGGCCCGGATGTGGCGGGCGTGATGATTACCAACCCCAATACCTGCGGCCTGTTTGAGCGCGACCTGAAAGCCATTTCAGATGCGGTGCACGAAGCCGGCGGCTATGTGTATTGCGATGGAGCCAACTTCAACGCGATTGTCGGCCGGGTTCGTCCTGGCGACTTGGGCGTGGATGCGATGCACATCAACCTGCACAAAACCTTTTCCACCCCGCATGGCGGCGGTGGCCCCGGCTCTGGCCCGGTCGTGCTTTCTGCCGCCCTTGCCCCTTTTGCGCCACTTCCCGCCATAATTCAGACCGATCAGGGCTTGCGTTTGGTGGAAGAAGAAGGCGCGGCCGACCATGCCCCGCACAGCTTTGGCCGGATGACGGCCTTTCACGGCCAGATGGGCATGTTTACCCGCGCGCTTGCCTATATCCTCAGCCATGGCGCGGATGGGCTGCGCCAGGTTGCCGAAGATGCCGTGCTGAACGCCAATTATGTGCTGCGCCAGTTGGAAGATGTGCTGGACGCCCCCTTTGCCGTTGCGGGCCCCTGCATGCATGAGGCCTTGTTCTCTGATGCCGGGCTGGCCGAAGGCTTTTCAACGCTTGATATCGCCAAGGGCCTGATTGACGAAGGCTATCACCCGATGACGGTCTATTTCCCGCTGGTTGTCCATGGCGCAATGCTGGTGGAACCCACCGAAACCGAGTCCAAAGCGGCACTTGATCAGTTTATCGGCGCGCTGCGTTCGGTTGCGCTGCGGGCAAAGCAAGGTGATCCGGCGTTGAAAGCGGCGCCGCACTTCGCCCCAAGGCGGCGGCTGGATGAAACTCTGGCCGCCCGCAAGCCGGTACTTGTCTGGCAGGAGGAGGATCTGCCACAAGCGGCGGAATGAGCGACCCCAGACCCTTCACGCTTGAGGCTGGCCCTGATGCCAAGCGTCACGCCCCGGCCACCGCCCGCAATCGCGATGCCATTGCTAATGTGCTGCGCGGTTTTCTGCCTGCCTCCGGGGTGGTCTTGGAAGTCGCGAGCGGCACCGGCGAGCATATCGTGCATTTCGCGGCTGCTTTTCCAAATCTGGTCTGGCAGCCCAGCGACGCGGACCCGCTCGGCCTCCAATCCACTGCCGCATGGTCGGCGGAGGCAGGCCTGCCCAATCTGCGCCTGCCGGTTCAGATTGATGCCGCTGCGGCCAATTGGCCCATCACCGCGGCAGATGCGGTTTTGTGCATCAACATGGTCCATATCGCGCCTTGGGCGGCGACCTTGGGGCTGATGGTCGGGGCCGGGCGCTGCCTCTCGCCCGGCGGATATGTGTATCTCTACGGCCCCTTCCTGCGCGACGGGGTAGAAACGGCCCCCAGCAATCTGGCCTTTGATGCCAATTTAAAAGCGCAAAACCCGGATTGGGGCCTGCGCGATCTGGCTGCCGTGGCAGATGCTGCCAAGGTGCATGGGCTCGCGCTTGATCAGGTGATCGACATGCCGGCCAATAATCTTTCTGTCATCTTTCGGCGGGCCTAGCCGCTTTACGCCCTTTACGTTTGCGGAAAGCATCGCCTAGCATCGCGAAAATAAGAAGAATCGCGAGAGGATGTTGGATGCGTGACGTGGCGGACCTGCTGACATTTGATGAATTTTTGCAGCATTGGGGGGCGGAAAAGGCGGATCATCTCGCGATGCGCGAAGAAGATCGCTTTTGGTCCTACGCCCAAATGGAAGACCGCACGGCGCGCGTGGCCTCGTTCCTGAAGTCAGCCGGCCTCAAAAAGGGCGATCGCATCTGCTGGATCGGCAAGAATAGCGATATTTATTTTACCCTTTTCTATGGCGCCGCGCGGCTGGGGGTGGTGATGGCCCCGATTGGCTGGCGGCTTGCTCCGCCGGAATGGGCCTATATCGTCAACGATACCCAGTCGAAGATTGTCTTTACCGGGCCGGGCTTTGAAGGTGCGCAAGCGGCGCTGGAGGGGCATTTGCGCCATAATCCGCGCTTCATTGGACATGAAGAAGCCCGCGACATCGCCGCCAACGCCCCTCGGGTGGATTTTGATCCGGCCGGGCCGGATGAAGCGGTCTTGCAGCTCTATACCTCGGGCACGACGGGCAACCCCAAGGGTGTCGAGCTTTCCAACCGCAACCTTTTTGCCCTGCGCAAGGGCACGGCCGAAGCAGGGCTTGCTTATACCCAATGGGAAGATGACGAGGTCGTGCTGGTCGCCATGCCCTGTGCGCATATTGGCGGCACCGGCTTGGGCGTGATGGCGCTCGCCAGCGGCCTGCCCGGCTATGTGCTGGCAGAGTTCACGCCCGACGGGCTGTTTGATGCGATTGAAACCGGCGGCGTCACCCGCTTTTTCATCGTACCAGCCGCGCTCCACATCCTGCTCCAGCATCCGCGCTGTGCAACGGTGGATTATAGCCGCCTCAAATATATTCTCTATGGCGCCGCGCCGATCCCCTTGGAATTGCTGCGCCAGTGCATCCAGATGTTCGGCTGCGAGTTCATCCAGAATTACGGCATGACAGAAACCACCGGCACCATCGTGATGCTGCCGCCCGAAGACCATGATCCCAATGGCAACAAGCGGATGCGCTCTGCCGGCAAGCCCTTGCCAGGGGTGGAAATCAAGATCGTTGATGATGCCGGAAATGAGCTGCCAGTGGGCGAGGTGGGCGAAGTCGTCACCCGCTCTTCCAACAATATGCTGGGCTATTGGAACCTGCCGGACGCAACGAAGAAGACGATGACCGGCGATGGCTGGGTCCATACCGGCGATGCCGGTTATGTGGATGAGGATGGCTATCTCTACATCCATGATCGGGTGAAGGACATGATCATTTCCGGCGGTGAGAATGTCTATCCGGCGGAAGTGGAAAGCGCGATCTATGGCCATCCGGATGTTCTGGAAGTGGCTGTCATCGGCGTACCTGATGAACGCTGGGGCGAGGCGGTAAAGGCCGTGTGCGTGCCTAAGCCGGGCGCGACGATTGATCCGGAAAATGTGATCGGCTGGGCGCGTGAAAAGATCGCCGGGTTCAAGGTCCCCAAATCAATCGACGTCATCGAGGCTTTGCCCCGCAACGCCAGCGGCAAGATCCTCCGCAAGGATCTGCGCGCGCCCTATTGGGCGGGCTATGACCGGCAGGTGAACTGACGGTGGCAGACGATCTCGCAGCGTTCCGCGCCGAGGTGCGGCACTGGCTGGCCCAAAATCTCACGGACGAGCTGCGCGACGTCGCCGCCAAATCAACCAGCGTCTTTGTCGATAAGCCGCACACGCTTAAATGGCAGGCGATCCTCCACAAGAAAG
The DNA here is from genome assembly GCA_046074265.1 of Chakrabartia sp. Taxonomy (GTDB): domain Bacteria; phylum Pseudomonadota; class Alphaproteobacteria; order Sphingomonadales; family Sphingomonadaceae; genus Aquisediminimonas. Next base: position 316,161 of record JBJTNW010000003.1, on the reverse strand, counting down.
GCTGGGCCGCGCCGACTTGGCCCAAAGAATATGGCGGCACGGGCTGGAGCGAGGCAGAGCGGCACATCTTTGCCTCAGAATGCGCGCTGGCAGGCGCGCCTTCGCTCTCGCCCATGGGGCTGCGCATGGTGGCGCCCGCCATCATGCATTATGGCACGGCCGAGCAGAAAGCCTGGTATCTGCCCCGCATCCTGTCCGGCGAAGATTATTGGTGCCAGGGCTATTCCGAGCCGGGTGCCGGGTCTGACCTTGCCTCGCTCTCGCTCCGGGCAGAGCGCGACGGCGATCATTATGTGCTCAACGGCTCCAAAATCTGGACCACCCATGCCCATTTCGCGAACAAGATGTTCTGCCTTGTCCGCACCAGCCGCGACGGGCGGCCGCAACAGGGCATCACCTTCTTGCTGTTGGATATGGATACTCCTGGCATCACCGTTCGGCCCATTCCCTCCATTGCCGATGACCATGACTTTAATCAGGTCTTCTTCGAAGATGCGCGCGTGCAGGTGTCGGGGCGCTTGGGGGAGGAAAATCAGGGTTGGTCGGTCGCCAAATATCTGCTGGAGTTTGAGCGGGCGGTTGCCCATTCAGCCGGGCTCAAAGCGGCGTTGGGCAGGGTGGTCCACCACGCAACAACGCTCGACGCCGGCACAGATGGACGGCTGATCCATGATCCGGCCATCCGCCGCAAGCTTTCTATCCTTGCCGCGCAGATCGCCGCGATTGAAGCGAGTGAGGATGTGGTGATGGCAGAGGTGGCGCGCGGTCGTAATCCCGGCCCGGCGGCCTCTATGCTCAAGATACAGGGGACGGAAACGGCACAAAAGGTGCAGGAACTAGCGGTGGAATTGGCAGGCGATTATGCCGCTGTCAGCCAGTTTGCCGCGCGCCAGCCGGGCAGCAATATCGCGCCGATCGGGCCAGAGGTCGCGCTGACGGCTGTGCCCAGCTATTTCAACGGACGGGCGGCCTCCATCTATGGTGGCTCCAACGAAATTCAGCGCGGCATCATCGCCAAAATGGTGCTGGGCTTATAGGGGCGCCGCTGGGGCGTCGGGTCGGTTCGCCTTTTCCCGCGCCCGCGCCGCGCCAAAGCTGGGCCGGTCCTTCAGCCGCGCATACCAAAGCTGGGTCAGTGGGCCGAGTTCGGCATCATAGCCAAAGCTGCTGCTCAGATGGACGGCATAGCCCACACAGATGTCCGCTGCGGTAAAGCGCCCGCCGACCAGCCACTCGCGGCCATCGCTCAACGCTTCTTCAATGCTTTTCGCGCGGCCCATGAAAAAGCCTTTATAATCTTCCACGGCTTGGGGAAGGCGGCGTTCTTCCGGTTCCAGCCTTGTGTAGCGCAGCACGATGGTGAGCGGGAAGGTCAGCGTCGCGTCGCTCCGGTGCAGCCAGTTCAGATAGGGCAGATAATCGCGCTCATCGGGCCGGATTTCCAACGGCGTGCCTTGGGCGATGCGCTGGCAGATGGCGGCGCTTTCGGTCAGCAAATGGCCGTCTTCTTCCCAAGCCGGGATCGTGCCGAGCGGGTTGATGTCTTTGAAGGCTTTCGCAAACCAGCGGGGCGGGAAGGGCCACATTTTAAGGTCTAGACCAAAGCCCGCCTCCTCCGCTGCCCAGAGACAGCGGAACGAGCGCGCGCCTTCGCAATGATGGAGGATTGGCAAGGTCATGGTGTCAGTTCCTTGGGTTGGGCAATGGCAAGCCGGTGCTCGCGCCACGCAATGTACAGTCCGCTTGCGATGATGATCGGCGCGCCCAGCCAAGTCGCGTGGCTTGGCAAGACGCCCCAGATCGCCCAGCCATAAAGCGTCGACCAGATCAGGCTTGTATAGTCCATGGCGACCACGGTGGAGACGGGAGCATAACGCAGCGAGGCGGTCAGTGCGATCTGGCCCAGCCCGCCGCAAAGGCCCAGTCCCGCGATCAACAGCCATTGCCGCGCGTTATGGGTGTCCGCTCCCCAAGCCACAAGACGCGCGGCTTCTTGCGGCAGCGGCGCAAGGTGCAGCGCCAGCAGCATCATCGAAGACAGGAGCGAGAAATAGAAAACAGTCGTCGCCGGGGCTTCTGTTCGCCCCATGTCACGCAACTGCAGGCTGATGATGCCGATGATCAAGGCCGATGTCAGCCCAACCAGCGCTCCCTTGAGCGGAAAGCCGCCGCTGCCCGGCTGGACAACGATCAACACGCCCACAAAGCCAATCAGCACCGCTGCCCAGCGATGCACGCCCACGTGCTCGCGCAGCACGATGGCCGACAGGATCGTTGCGAAAATGGGGACGGTGAAGCCCAGCGTTGTCGCTTCGGCCAGCGGCAACAGAATAACGCTGCCAAAGGTAAAAACCATGCCCGTCACGCCCAGAAAGGACCGCCGCAAATGGGCCCCAAAGCGCTGGGTGCGCAGGCTGGCAAATCCTGCCGTCAGCGCGACCCAGGTCAGCGCGACCGGGATCGCCGCAAACTGCCGCCAGAACATGATTTCCGTCAGCCTTATGCCGCTTTCGCTGGCCAGTTTGACCAGCAGCGACATGGACGACAGCGCCAGCACCGAAAGCAACCGCATGCCCAGCGCCAGCATGCGTCGATCATGGTGGGGAACAGCAGCGTGCATCACGCCCTTAGCGCATAGGCATCAGAGGCGCTTGTGCAAGCTGGATATTCTCTTTGTCAGCCCAGGGCGTGAAAAAGCCGTCCGGTCTCGGCGTCGCGCTTGATCCCATAATAAGACCGCAGCCGCTCTCCATAGCTGCTGTCAAATACGGGGGCATCATCAAGGCGATAAGCCGGGCTGCCATCAATCAGCGCGGTATCGGCGTTGACGATAAAGCCATCCCCCGGATCGCGCAGGTGGAGGAGCTGGAACGGCAAAGGATGGTATTTCTGGCCCAGCCCCAAAAACCCGCCAAAGGAAATGACGGCAAATTCAATCTGGCCGGATGTCATGTCGAGCATGACTTCTGTCACTTTGCCCAGCCGCGTGCCGCTTTGGTCATAAATAGCCATGTCGTCGCGCAGCGTGGCTGGGTGAAGCGCGCTGCTGTTGCGTGCGGCCTCACCCACGGGTCTGTCCTTCGGCCTTGCGGCGGCGGGCCTTGCGCACAGCGGAAAGCGCGACCCAGCCCAAGGTCGCGGCTGTCGCTAAGGGCACGGCGGATTTGATTGCCCGACCCGCGACCGCGCCCATCACCGCGCCTTTCCAGCCGCTATCGCCGTCACGTCGGTCGAGCGCTGCACCTGCCAATGCACCAAGCCAGCCCATTTTCATCTCCTTTTGCGCTTTGAGGGACTAACCGCAGATGCCGTGCTCTGGTTCCCAAGGCTTGCGGTGGGCAGCACGCCTCGGCTAACGCCGGGCCTATGAAACACGCCCTCAACGTCACCCGCACCCAAAATTTCGCCGCCTGGTATCAGGAAGTCATCGCCGAGGCAGACCTTGCCGAGGAATCGGGGGTGCGTGGCTGCATGGTCATCCGCCCCTGGGGCTATGGCATGTGGGAACGCATCCAGAAGCTGATGGATGCCGAAATCAAGCAGGCAGGCGTCGAGAATTGCTATTTCCCGCTCTTCATTCCCTTGTCCTTCTTTGAGAAAGAAGCCGACCATGTGGATGGCTTTGCCAAGGAAATGGCGGTCGTCACGCATCATCGGCTTGTCGGCGATGGCAAGGGCAAGCTGGTGCCCGATCCTGAATCAAAGTTGGAAGAACCGCTGGTTGTCCGCCCGACGTCCGAGACGGTGATTGGCGCGGCGATGAGCCGTTGGGTGCAAAGCTGGCGCGACCTTCCGCTTTTGACCAACCAATGGGCCAATGTCGTCCGCTGGGAAATGCGCACCCGCATGTTCCTGCGCACCTCGGAATTCCTCTGGCAAGAAGGCCATACCGCCCATGCCGACCGCGACGATGCGATGGCTGAAATGCGTCGCGCGCTTGAAATGTACCGCGTCTTTGCCGAAGGGCCGCTCGCCATGCCGGTGGTCGCAGGGGAAAAGCCGGAAAATGAGCGTTTCCCCGGCGCGGTCGCGACCTATTCAATCGAAGCGATGATGCAAGATGGCAAGGCGCTTCAGGCTGGCACCTCGCATTATCTTGGGACCGGCTTCGCCGAAGCCGCCGGCATTCGCTATCAGGATAAGGATGGCGGCCAGCAATATTGCCACACCACCAGCTGGGGCGTCTCTACCCGGCTGATCGGGGGCGTGATCATGACGCATGGCGATGATGATGGCCTGCGCTGCCCGCCGCAGATCGCGCCGCACCAGATCGTCCTTATCCCGATGCTGCGCGATAATGAGGAAGACGCTGCCGTGCTCGACTATTGCCGCAGCCTGGCTGCAGAACTGCGGGGCCGCTCTGCCTTTGGCGAGCCGATCCGCGTCCTGCTGGATACCAAAGCGACCAAGGCGTCCAACAAACGCTGGGCCTGGGTGAAGAAGGGGGCGCCGATCCTCATCGAAGTCGGCCCGCGCGATGTGGCGGGTGGCAATGTCGCGCTTCTTCGTCGCGACCGTTTGTATAAGGAAGATGGCAAGCTGGACACGGCCTTTGTGCCGCGTGCGGATTTCGTGGCGCAGGCGTCTGAACTTTTGGGGTCTATCGAAGCCAATCTTTTTGCCGAAGCAAAGGCGCGGCTGGAGGCCAATATCCGCCGCGATGTGACGGATCTGGCTGCGCATTTCGCCGGCGAAGAAAAGTTTGTCGGTTGGGTTGAGGTCCAATGGGCGCGGCCAACAGGTGCGGCGCTGAACAAGATTGTCGAGCAGCTGAAGGGCCTGAAGCTAACCATGCGGAACGCCCCGCTTGATGCGGCGCCGGCCGATGGCGCGTGTTTCTTCACCGGGGAGCCGGCAGTAGAACGGATTTTGATCGGCCGAACCTATTAAGCGCTAAATGGGGGAGGGGGCGATGCACAGGATCCTGATCGGTCTCGCCGGGATTGCCCTTCTTCTCCTGATCGCCATTTTGTTTTCCAGCAACCGTCGGGCCATCCGTCTGCGCGTGGTCGGTGCGGCCTTTGCGCTTCAGGCGGGGCTGGCCGTGCTTGTTCTCAAAGTCCCTGCTGGCAAGCACCTGATTGCCGGCATGGCGGCGGGGGTTGCCCATTTGCTTGGCTATGGCCGTGCCGGGGTGGACTTTCTTCTGGGGCCGCTTGCCCGGCCAGATTTGGGCGGAGCCAGCTTTGCGATATCGGCCCTGCCGCTCATCATCTTCTTCGCCAGTCTTGTGTCGATCCTTTATTATCTGGGGGTGATGCAGCTTGTCGTGCGCTGGGTCGGCGGCGCGCTGCAATGGGTCACGGGGATCAGCAAGGCGGAATCTTTGGGGGCCGCAGCGAATATCTTTGTCGGCCAGAGCGAAGCACCCTTGGTTATCCGGCCCTATCTCGCGGGGATGACCCCGGCGCAGATTTTCACCGTGATGGCCGTTGGCATGGCGGGGGTCGCAGGGACGATCCTTGCAGCTTATGCGGCCATGCTCGGAACAGCGGCGTTGCCCTATTTGTTGGCGGCAAGCTTTATGTCTGCGCCCGGGGGCATCTTGATGGCCAAGCTGATGATGCCCGATGATCCGGCTGATCACGGCCGCGAGCCAGACGCGCCCGCTGACAGGGCTTTGGGGGAAGAACGGCCCGCCAATATCCTGATGGCGGCGGCTGAAGGCGCGCAGACAGGCCTTAAGCTTGCCGTGGCGGTTGGGGCGATGGTGCTGGCTTTTGTCGCTCTGGTGGCGCTTGCCAACGGGATTTTGGGCGGCATCGGCGCTTGGGTCGGGGCGCCGGGCCTGAGCTTTCAGCAGATCGTCGGTTGGGTCTTTGCGCCCGTCATGGCGCTGCTCAACATCCCCTGGCCGGAAGCGCAGATGGCGGGCAGTCTGTTTGGCACCAAACTTGTCCTGAATGAATTTGTGGCCTTCTCCCAATTGGCACCGCTCAAAAGCCAATTGTCGGGGCCGACGCTTGCCGTCGTTACCTTTGCCTTGTGCGGCTTCGCCAATTTCAGCTCAATTGCGATCCAGATGGCGGTCACAGGCGGGCTGGCGCCCAATCAGCGCAGCGTCATCGCCCGTCTGGGGTTGCGGGCCTTGTTGGCGGGCAGCCTCGCCAATTTGATGAGCGCGGCGTTGGCCGGGTTGCTTCTCGGCTAGCGGTCAGGTGGAAAGGAACCAGCGGTCCTGCCCTTGAAGACCCAGCGCCGTCAGCCGTCCGCTGGCATAGGCCCCGGTGTCAATGCCGATGCGGTTGGATCGGATCTCCGGCGTTTTGACGATCGTGTGGCCATGGACGATCATCGCACCAAAATCTGCTTTAGACCGGGTGAAGTCCCCGCGTATCCAGCGCAAATCAAGCGGGTCCTGATCGGCAAGCGCAATACCCGGCCGGGCCCCTGCATGCACAAAGGCATAGTCGCCCATCTGACAGATCGGCGCGAACTTTTTCAAGAACCGGATATGTGTCTCCGGCACATGATCGCGCACGGCAGCCACCACTTCCTTGCCGTCCAGCTTTGTAATCTGGGATTCCGGCGCATCCAGCCCATAGCTTTGCAGGCAGGCAATGCCGCCATAAGTGAGGAAGGGGTCCGCCGCGCGCGCGTCGCCCGTCCACAGGCGCAACAGCAATTCCTCATGGTTGCCCATCAGGAAGATGCAGGCCCGGGGCGATGCGCTTAGCTCCAGCGCGCGCTCTATAACGGCGCGGGAATGGGGGCCCTTGTCGATCAGGTCGCCCAGAAAGATCAGCCAGCAATCGGCCTTGCCCCGAGCTTTATTGTCGGCATCAATCTGTGCGATCAGCGCGTCCAACAGGTCAATCCGGCCATGCACATCGCCAATGGCATAGGCCCGCTCGCCCGGTGGCAAGGCATGGCGTGAGGAGAGGGGGGCGGAAATCTGGCTGAATAATTTACGCAATACCATGGGCCAAAGCTAATGGATCGCGCTGGGCTTGCCTAGGGGTCAGGCGGGCGCGTGGTCGACCAGATCGGCAAGGTCAATATCCAGCCGATCAATCAGCGCGCGCATCCGGGGCCAAACCCGGGTCAGAAAAATCTCGCGTTCCTGCACCTTCAGGGATTCAACCGCGCCGGGGGCCACGAACATGCCGATACCGCGCTTAACGGTCACATGGCCGTCATCCTGCAAGGTTTGATAGGCCTTGGCGACAGTCAGCGGGTTAGTCCCGGTCGCCGCCGCAAATGACCGGACCGAGGGCAATTGATCGCCTTCGCGATATTTTCCCTCAATGATCTCAATCGCCAGCATCCCGCGCAGGCGCAGATAAACAGGTATTTCGTCAAAGCTCGCTGCTGTCATGCCACCTTAATACAGCAAAGCAGCCTGAAGTCACGCAAAAAAACGGATCATGGCTTCCAGTTCTGAATGATTTCAGAGGCTTCAGGCCTGGGGCGCTCTTCAAGCTCCCGGCTGGGCGAACCCAGGAAGATGAAGCCGGCAATCCGGTCTTGCGCTCCCCCAAAGGCATCGCGGACCATGGGGGAATAGGCCGGCCATCCGGTCAGCCAGCCACCAACAAAACCCAGCGCATGGGCGGCATTCAGCAACTGCATACAGGCCGCACCGGCAGAAAGTTCCTGCTCCCAAAGCGGGATCTTGCTGGTTGCAACGGGCCTCGACAGGACAACCACAAGCCCGGGGGCCTGATGCGCAAATTGCTGCATTGCCTCTAACTCCAGCTTGCCCGCCTCTGGCTTTTCCGCCCGATAGGCCGATACCAAAAGATCGGCCAACGCCTTGCGCTGGTCGCTGCCAACGACAACAAATCGCCAAGGGGCCAGTTTGCCATGATCCGGCACGCGGCTGGCGGCGGCCAATATCTGGGACATTTCAGCCGCATTAGGCCCGGGGGCGATCATGTCGCGCGGCTTGCCAGACCGGCGCGAGAGAAGAAGGGCAATCGGGCTTGCGGTGTCGTTGAACATGGGGCGGCCGCTAACAGCCTGTTACGGGGCGCGCAACCGCTGCTAAGGGCGGGTGTCGCGCATTTTTCCAAATTGGCGGGCGGCGGTATAGCCCAGATAGCCAGTGCCAAACAGCGCCCAAAGCGGCTCGGGGATGCCGGCTAAATAGGCGCTCATGCCGGTGGTGATATCGCGGGCCATTTGTGGCTGGGTCGCAGCGATCAGCCCCATCGGGATCGCCCAAAGGATCATCGTGTACATCACATAGAGAAAGCTAGGCCGGGCCCGGCTGGTCCACGGGTCTTCGGACTGCGCTTCGGCGATAATGGCCGACATTTGCGTGCGCAGCGCGTCCATTTCTTGCGATCCTTGCAGTTTCAGCAGTTCCAGCTTGGCTGCATCCCGGGCCTTGGGGTCCGGGATGATCTTGTCGATCAATTTGACGATGGGGGAAAGGATGCCTTCTATCAACGCCATCAGGTTTCTCCGGTTCAAATAATTATCCCCAAATAACCAAATAGGTGTCCTGTAGGACAGCTTTTTTTCCTTTTCTCTAACGCGTTGATTCGGCGGCAATCCATCGGGTCATGGCGGTGTCCAGCACGTCCAGCGGCACCGCACCCTGCGCCAGAATCGCATCGTGAAAGCGCCGCAGGTCAAATTTTGGGCCCAAGGCCTGCTCTGCCTTGGTGCGCAGGGCCCGCAGCTTGATTTCGCCGATTTTGTAGCCGAGCGCCTGTCCGGGCCAAGAGATGTAGCGGTTCACTTCCGCCTCGATATTGGCCGCGCTCAAAGCAGAGTTCTCGGTCATGTACCGGATGGCCTGTTCCTTGGTCCACCCTTTGGCATGAAGGCCGGTATCCACCACCAGACGGCACGCCCGCCACATTTCATAAGACAACCGGCCCATCATCTTTTCGGGCGTGTCGTAAAGCCCCATCTCTTCGCCCAGATATTCAGAATAGAGCCCCCAGCCTTCGCCATAAGCGGTAAACCAGGCGGCGTGCTTGCGGAAATCGGGCAGGTCGATTTCCTGTTGCAACGCGCCTTGCAGGTGGTGGCCTGGCACGGCCTCGTGCGCGGTCAGCGCGGGCAGTTCATAAAGCGGCCGCTGATCAAGTTTTGACGTGTTCACAAAGTAAAACCCGGCAATCCCACCCGATAAGGACCCAGATCCATAATAAGCGGTGGTCGTCGTCTCGGCGGTTTCCTTGGGAATTTCCTTTAGTCCATAAGGCAGGCGTGGCAGCTTGCCAAAATAACTGGGCAACAGCCCGTCAATCCGCTTCGCTTCGCGCGCCGCTGCCGCCATCAATTGCTCTGGGCTGGTCGCATAATATTGCGGGTCAGTTCGCATCTTGGCGATCATGGTCTGGCGGTCAGGATAGCCTGCCGCCTTGGCCACCGCATCCATCCGCGTCAGGATCCGTGCCACCTCATCAAGGCCAATTTGGTGGATCTGGTCGGGCGTCAGGTCGGTCGTCGTGTGCGCCCGGGCGCGAAAGGCATAATAGGCCCGCCCCTTGGGCAGGAAGGAGGCCCCTTCGCGCTTGGCGCATTTGGGGCCATAGCTGGTGCGATAAAAGCCGGCAAAGTCCCGATAGGCGGGGGCAACCACCTCGCGGATAAGCCGCAGTGCTTCGGTCTTCATCTGTGCCCATTCCGCCGCGTCGACGTCATTGGGCTTGGCGCGGGTGAAGGGGGCAAAAAAGCGGGTCTCCTCCGCCGGGCCGGCAACCGCCCCTTCGACCGTTTTGTCAAACGCGCCCATTGCGGCGCAGGGTTGAATATAGCCTTGCCGCAGGGCCTGTCGGGTGACGGCGATAATATCGGCATTCATCTTGGGAAAGGCGGCAAGCCGGGCAAGATAGGCGCGATAATCCGCGCCGGTGAACAAGGGCATGGTTTCGCCCAAGGCGGCAAAGCCCTGATAGGGGCTGTCATAGGTGGTAAACAGCATCATCCGCTGGCCGTAACCATTGGCTTCGACCTGTTCGCGCAGCATATGGCTGAGCACGCCCTTATTGGCGCGATCCGTCTCGGTCAGTCCGTCATCGGGAATGGCGGCCAGCCGATCCAGCAGCTTTTGCGCGTCCGCGGCACTACGGTCTTGCGCCATCAGGCTCAGATCAGGCAGCTTGTCGTCATAATCATGCACGCCCAGCGCCGAGGCCGATACGGGGTTGTCCTTTAACCATCCGGCCCAATGATCGCGGATCACCCCAGCCAGATCGTCGGCGGGGGTTGCAACAGCGGGGGTGGCAAGGCTCAAGGCCATAGCGGCGAGGATCGGGCGCATATCAATCTCCTTGGTTCAAGGATTTGCCGATAAGCTGCGAGCTTGCAATGGCTTTGCAAGCACCGCTAATCGGTGATGCATGATGAAGATGATTTTGGGGTCTGCGACATGTCTCGATTTGGTTTGTTCCTGATGGCGGCGACAATGGGGTCCAGCCTTGCCGCCGCGCCCTTGGCCTATCCGCCAACCCGCGCGACCGATTTGGTAGAGACGCAATTTGGCGACAAGGTCGCCGATCCCTATCGCTGGCTTGAAAATGATGTGCGCACCGACGCGGAAGTCCGCGCCTGGGTGGAGGCTCAGAACCGGGTGACCGGGGACTATCTGAAATCTCTGCCCGGCCGCGATATCCTTGCCAGCCGATTGAAAAAGCTTTTTGATTTTGAACGGATCGGCAACCCGCGCAAGGCCGGCACCCGCTATTTCTACACGCGCAATGATGGTCGCCAGAACCAGTCGGTCCTCATGGTGCGGGAGGGGCTGGACGGCACGCCGCGCGTTCTGATTGATCCTAATCTCTGGGCAAAGGACGGCGCGACCGCTCTCGCTGAATGGGTTCCCTCCAATGATGGGCGCTATCTTGTTTACACGGTGCAGGATGGCGGCACCGACTGGCGGATCGTGCGCGTAATTGACGTGGCGACGGGCGTGCAATTGTCGGACGAGCTGCGTTGGGTGAAATTCTCGGACATCAGCTGGTCCAAGGATAATCAGGGCTTTTTCTATTCGCGCTTCCCAGAGCCAAAGAAAGAGGCTGAGTTTCAGTCGCTCAATACCAATCAGGCGGTCTATTATCACCGCATCGGCGCGCCGCAGGCAAGCGACCGTAAAATCTATGAAACGCCCGATCGGCCGCTGCTGGGCCATTCTGCGCAGGTCACGGATGATGGCCGCTACCTGCTCATCACCAGCTCTGGCGGCACCGATGATCGTTACGAGCTGACCTTGGGCAAATTAGACGCCAAGGGCACGGTAAGCCGGGCCGTTCCCACCCGGACATTGGTCGCCGGGCTCGATTACAATTGGGGTCTGGCGGGCAATTCGGGGACGTCTTTCTATTTCCTCACCAACAAAGATGCCCCGCGCGGCCGCCTGGTGCGTATGGATGTCGCGCGGCCTGACGCCCCGCTGACCGAGATTGTTGGCGAAGCAAAAGAGACGCTGGTCGGAACCTCGCTGGTCGGCAACCGGATGATACTGGCCTATTTGGGCGATGCCCGGTCGCAGATTGAGGTGCGCGAGCTGGATGGTCGCCGCGTTTCTGAAATTGAGTTGCCGGGCATCGGCACGGCGGCTGGCTTTGGCGGTAAAGCCGGTGATCCGGAAACCTTCTTCACCTTTTCCAGCTTCGCTGCGCCGCCGACCGTTTATCGGCTCAATACGGCAACCGGCACGTTGGATAGCTTCTTTGCGCCCAAGCTCGCTTTTGATCCCAAAGATTATATCACCGAGCAGGTCTTTTATCCGTCAAAGGATGGGACGCGCATTCCGCTTTATATCACCCGCCGCAAGGATACGCCGGCGGGTGCGCCAACTTTGCTCTATGGCTATGGCGGGTTCAACATTTCGCTGACCCCAAGCTACAGCCCGACCCAGATCGCGTGGATGGAGCAAGGCGGCGTGTTTGCCGTCGCCAATTTGCGCGGCGGGGGAGAATATGGAGCCGATTGGCATGATGCCGGGCGGCTCGCCAAAAAGCAGAATGTCTTTGATGATTTCATCGCGGCTGGGGAATATCTGATTTCCTCCGGCGTCAGCGCCAAGGGCAAGCTGGCGATCGAGGGGCGGTCCAATGGCGGGTTGCTGATCGGCGCGGTAACCAATCAGCGTCCCGATCTGTTCGCTGCCGCGCTCCCGGCAGTAGGCGTTATGGACATGCTGCGCTTCAACCGCTTCACGGCTGGTCGCTATTGGGTCGATGATTATGGCGATCCGGGCAAAGAGGCGGACTTCAAGGTCCTGCGCGCCTATTCGCCCTATCACAACATCCAGTCGGGCAAGGATTATCCAGCGGTTCTTGTGACCACAGCAGATACCGATGACCGCGTCGTGCCCGGGCATAGCTTTAAATATACGGCGGCGCTGCAAGCGGCGCGGGCGGGCGACAAGCCGCACCTGATCCGGATTGAAACGCGCGCCGGCCATGGATCGGGCAAGCCGACCGATAAGATTGTGGCCGAAACGGCCGACCTTTGGGCCTTTGCCGCTTATTGGACGGGCCTGAAGATCGAAGAGCGGCGCTAAGCCATCGCCTAGGGGAGACGGGCGGGAACACTGAGCATCCCGACCCGTTACCCGGTCTCCTCTGACGCGGAGACAAAGCGATGAAAGCAATTTACCTAACGGCCCTGACGGCCCTTGCGCTTGGGGCCTGCAATCGCAGCGCCACCGACCAGAATATGGCCGCCTCCACCAACGCCATGGAGGGCGAAGCGGGCAATGTTGCGCTGGCAACGCCACCTGCTGCCTTGCCCGGAGATGCGGGCGTGACAACCGATCCTGCCACTTATGTGGCGCGGGCAGGGGCGGGCGACCTGTTTGAAATCAATTCGTCCAAGGCCCTGCTTGAAAAAAGCAAAAATGCAGCCGTGCGCCAATTTGCGCAGATGATGGTCGATCAGCACACAAGCTCTACCAGCCAGATCAAGGCGGCAGCGCAGGCAGATAGCATTTCGGTCAGCCCGCCAACGCTCGCGCCCGACCAGCAGACGATGCTGGCGGATATCAAGGCGGCCGATCCAACGACGCTGGATCGCATCTACCTTCAGCATCAGCGCACGGCCCATGCCGCAGCTCTGGCGTTGCACCAGGGCTTTGCCCGGTCGCAAAGTAGCGGCCAATTGCGGATGGTGGCCGACAAGATTTCGGGCGTCGTCCAAAAACATCTGGTTGAGCTCGACAAGGTGGAGGCTTCAGTTGTTGCGGGCCGATAGATGAACGCCAGCCGACAGGCTGGTTCAGATGAAGGTCAGTCACCTGGGTCTAACAGGGCAAGACCGGCATTTGGGCCGGGCCTTGTGGAGACAGACCATGACCTTCTCGACAAAAGCCATGCTTGCGGGCCTGAGCGGGTCGTTGCTGCTGACCGCCATGCCGGCCGAGGCGCGCGACTATCGCCGTCATCATGATGGGATTGATGCGGGCGACGTGATTGCGGGCGCGCTGATTATCGGCGGCATTGCGGCCATTGCATCGGCGGCCTCGCGGGACCGTGGCGGCTATGGTTATCGCGATACAGATTATCGCGGTTATGATAGCCGGGCCGCCGTTGAACAGTGCGTGCGCGCCGCCCAGCGCGAAGCCCGCCAATATGGAAATTGGGCGCGCGTGACCGATGTGACGCGGGTCGAGAGGGTCCGCGATGGCTATGAGGTGCGCGGCCGGCTGGTTGTCGATCGCGGCTATGCAGACGGTCGTTATGGCCGCGATGGATCGGGCAGCGGCTGGGATGATCGACGCTGGGGTGAGGATGGCTGGCGGCGAGACGGCTGGGATCGCAATGATCGCTGGGGCTATCGTTATGATCGTTATGGCTCTGGCTATGACAAAGGACGCTTTTCCTGCGTGACCCGCTATGGCCGGATTGATGACCTCGACCTCAGAGGCTTGCGTGGCTGACAAGGGACTGGCCAAGGGCAGGGCGCATTGCCGCCCCTGTCCTTGGCGCGGCCCAACTGGACAGATGGGTCCGGCCTGCTTATCGGCGGGCGATGACCGTTCAGCCTTCCGATTCCATCCTTATCGTCGATTTCGGCAGCCAGGTGACGCAGTTGATTGCGCGCCGCGTGCGCGAAGCCGGGGTCTATAGCGAAATCGCGCCCTTCAACGCCGCAGAAGCGGCTTTTGACCGGATGAAGCCCAAGGGTATCATCCTTTCTGGGGGTCCAGCTTCGGTCCCGGAAGCAGGCTCACCGCGGGCGCCGCAGCGCCTTTTTGAGGCGGGCATCCCCATTCTGGGCATCTGCTATGGCCAGCAGACGATGTCGCAGCAATTGGGTGGCACGGTGGAGCCGGGCGATAGCGGCGAATTTGGTCGCGCTTTCATTGATATTTCAGACGACTGCCTTTTGTTCGACGGGCTGTGGGACAAGGGCTCGCGCCATCAGGTGTGGATGAGCCATGGCGACAAGGTCACCGCCTTTGCGCCGGGCTTCCGCGTCGTTGCAACCACCGAAGGCGCGCCCTTTGCCGTCATCGCCGATGACGCCCGTCGCTTTTATGGGACGCAGTTCCACCCAGAGGTTGTCCATACGCCCGATGGCGCCAAGCTTATCTCCAACTTCGTCCACAAGGTCTGCGGGCTGAAGGGCGATTGGACGATGGCGGAGTTCCGCGCGACCAAGATTGCCGATATCCGCGCGCAAGTCGGTGATGGCCGGGTGATTTGCGGCCTCTCAGGCGGCGTCGACTCTTCGGTCGCGGCGATCCTGATCCACGAAGCCATTGGCGATCAGTTGACCTGCGTCTTTGTCGATCACGGCCTACTGCGCTTGAATGAGCGCCAGCAAGTCGAAGAATTATTCCGCGAACATTATAAGATCCCGCTCGTCGTCGTTGATGCAGAGGCCCGCTTCATGGCCGGGCTTTCGGGCGTCACCGACCCGGAAAAGAAGCGCAAATTTATCGGCGCAGAATTCATCAATGTGTTCGAGGAAGAAGCGACGAAAATCGGCGGCGCTGATTTCCTCGCTCAAGGCACGCTTTATCCGGATGTGATTGAAAGCGTTTCCTTCACCGGTGGTCCGTCCGTCACGATCAAGAGTCACCATAATGTTGGCGGTCTTCCTGAGCGGATGAACATGAAGCTGGTTGAGCCGCTGCGTGAGTTGTTCAAGGATGAAGTCCGGGCCTTGGGCCGGGAACTGGGCTTGCCGGATATCTTTGTTGGTCGACACCCATTCCCCGGGCCAGGGCTTGCGATCCGCATTCCGGGCGAAGTCACCAAGGAACGTTGCGACATCCTGCGCAAGGCCGATGCCGTCTATCTGGAGGAAATCCGATCAGCGGGCCTTTATGACGCGATCTGGCAAGCCTTTGCCGTGTTGCTGCCGGTCCGCACCGTGGGTGTGATGGGCGATGGCCGCACCTATGACAGCGTCTGTGCGCTGCGGGCCGTCACCTCCACCGATGGCATGACGGCCGATGTCTACCCGTTCGACGCCGGCTTCCTGAGCCGGGTTGCGACCCGCATCGTGAACGAGGTGAAGGGCATTAACCGCGTCGTCTATGATTATACCTCCAAGCCGCCCGGCACGATTGAGTGGGAATAAGCCGCATGGTTCTCACGCTTTACGGCATTCCCAATTGCGATACGGTGAAAAAGGCCCGGGATTGGCTGGCCGCGCAGGGCCTCGCTTATGAATTCCATGATTATAAAAAGGCGGGCGTGGATGCAGGTCGCCTGAGCCGCTGGTGCGCCGTGCTCGGGTGGGAGAAGGTGCTGAACCGCGCCGGGACGACCTTTAAAAAGCTGCCCGAGGCAGATCGCTCCGAGCTGAACGAGGCCCGCGCAATTGCCCTGATGCTGGCCCAGCCCTCGATGATCAAACGGCCGATTGTTGACCATCCGGGCGGGTTGCTCTGCGGGTTCAAGCCGGACGAATGGGCCAAGGCCCTAGGCTAAACGATATCAATAGCTGATTTGAAGGCCAAGGCGCAGCCGCTGCTCGCCGCTTTTTGCATCACTGCGCCATCCTGCCGCATATTCCCCCGTTGCGGACAGGCGCAGGCCATTCTTGAGGAAAATCTGCGCACGCATGCCGCCGCCCAGCGCTGCGCCGCGGACGTCGCGCTGCTCCAAAGCGGTGGGGCGGGCGACGTGGACGATACCGGCAGCTCCAAAACCATAAAGGTCAGCTGCAAGCTGGTGCACTGCGGCAATGCGACTGACTTCAATCCGCGCGACCGCCCCGTCATCCCCCTGAAGCGCACCGGGCGCCAGGTTGCTCAGCCCGTCATTCTGGGCAAGGCCGATCTGTTCGGCGCGCAGCAGGGCTGCCCCATAGCCCGTCTGGGCCTGCGCCTGAAGTCGCAGAGACATTTTACGACCCAGCGGCTGCACGGCGTTGCCTTGCACCTCCAGCTTCCAGAAATGGGCGTCCGCGCCTTGGCGGGAGAGCGGAAGGAGCGGCGTCGCCTGTGCCGCGCTGCGCGCACCCAAAGCATCGATCCCGACCGATTGGGTGAGCCGAAGCTGCCACGCATTTGGCCAGCCAGATCGGCGGCCGGTCAGGTCTATGCCCGCCCGCACCACCCTTGTTTTGTCGAGTGACAGGCCCAAAACATGCCCCGCCACATCTTGTTGATCTGTCATGGCTTCGGCGCTGACAAAGACAGACGCCCGTCGATTTTCCGAAATCAACCAGGGGTAACGCAACGATGCGCTGGCTTTACGAAACCCTGAAACGGTGGGCAGGGTGTTGGCGGTCGGCGTAGGTTGGGCGGACACACTGGTATAGCTAAAGTCGGCGACCAGTCCCCGCGTGCCAAGAGGCAAACTCAGGCGCGTCAAAAGCGCGCGGTAGCGGGGATCAGTTGCAAGAAAGCTGCGGCTGAAATCACCCGAGGCCTGCACCAGCAGTTGCTCCCCACCGCCTGCGAGGTTGCTGATCTCCACCCCGGCAACGCTTTCCAGCGGGCCCAAGGCCGGGCTTTGGGATTTAGAGGTCGCCAGCCAAGCCGCAACCGGCTTTGCTCGGCCGATCACCTGCAAATTCACCCCGCCAAAGCCGATGCCCTTGGTCAGCGCGGCGGCGATTTGTCCGCCCGCCATTTCGTTGACCAGAGAGAGCTGACGGAAAAATGCAGTGGATCGCATCCAAGATTGGCCAACCAATGGCTGTAACAACCCGCGCACGCGCGGGCGCAGGCGCGGTGGCACGCCGTCCAGCGTCACTCTTTCGATAAAGCCATCGACGACCAAAAAGCGCAGTTCTTCGTCCGTCGCGCCCTTTGGCGGCAGAATGACCCGGACCAGCGCAAATCCCGCCGCGCTGTAAAGATCTTGCAGGCTGGCCAAGGTTTTGACGATATCCTGCCCGTCCAAGGTCCGGCCCTGCAAGGTTTGAAGCAGCGCTTTGCTTTGCGCCTCGGTGCCGGGGGGTGGATTGTCGATGGTCAGCCGCCGCGGCGTGATGTGCAGCGACCCTAGGTCACTTGGCAGATTTGCCGAAGGCACTGTGGGCAGCGTCTCCAGGGGCGGTTGCGAAGGGGGTGGGGCTGTTGGCGCTTCGGGCTGAAGCTGCGACGCTGTCTGCGCCACCGCTGTCCCGCCGAATATCGGCAGGGCAAGCAGGGCGCAAACGGCCGCCGACAGCGTTGTGCAGGGTCGGATCATATCGGGACGGATGCCAGCAGCCTATCGAACCGTTTTCAGCGTCGGCAGCGTGCCGTCAGCAACAGTGAAATAGGTAAAGCTTGGCGGATCGCCCGCCATACTCAGATAGTTGAGTAGTGTTGCACGAACCCTGATGTCCGCATCCGATAGCCCCGCAACCGTGTTCAGTTGGGCGTCGCTTATGGGCATCGGGCCGGAGATGTCATAAAATCCAACCCTGTCAATCACGGCGCCCACGGCCGGCCCGCCCGCCTCTTTGTCGTAGATACTGTGATTGAGGTCGCCGCTGTCATATCGCGCGAGAACGCCGATCATCGTCCCCTTTTGGCTGGCGCGGGCAAGGTTGATCCGTCCGAGGAAGACTGCATCGCTGATTTCGCCGCTTGCCACCCCGGCAATGCCGCCCACGGCATTGGCGATCCCGGTGGTTGAGAGCGTCATGGAGGAAAGCAGGCCGTGCGCTGTGCCTCTGAAGCGCCCGAAAATTCCGCCGATCAGGCTCCCTTTGCCGGCGGCGATGCTGCCAGCGCTGGACAGTAAGCCGTAATAAGTGGTGTATTCCGGTGCGATCAACCAAGCGTCGTTATCGATAACGGTGTAACCTGCAATACCGCCAACGACCGCGTCATTCCCGGCCGAGATAACGGCATTAGCGGACAGGTTTTTCAAGGCAAAATAGTTTGGCGCAAAGTCGACGAGCTCCAGCGCCTGAAGATAGCCGACAATGCCGCCCACATGGCTTCTAGATCCGCCGCGGATCGTCCCGCTCAGGAAATTGCTGTCGGCGATGGTGGCGCCCAGATAGCTGGAGTCATCTGGCGCGGCGCCCAGATCCTGACCAACCAAGCCACCGACAACGGTTGATGCGCCGCGCGCTTCAATCCGGCCTTGGGCAGTACCGCCAGCGATCCGGCTCCAATAGGTTTCACCGAAAAGCCCCCCGACAGCCGCGGAATAGCCGATATCATCCACGATATTGGTGTTCCAGCTGATGATCGTGCCATCAAAGCTGTCATAAGTGGAATCGGCGTTCCAAAGCCGCCCGGCAATGCCGCCCATCCATGCCCCGCCCAAAAGGGTTGTTCGGGAAACCTTGTTGCTGCGGAGATAGCCTTGCACGGCCCCCGCAATCCCGCCGACCGAGGCCATGCTTTGCGCCCCGGATTGGCCGAGGATCTTGCCCGAGAAATAGTTGTTCGTCAGGGTATTCCATCCATCCCCGGCATAGCCGATCAAGCCGCCAATATTGGTTGACCTGTAGCTGTCGATTTGTGCCTGGATGGTGCCGGTAACCCAGTTATTGTTCAAATTGGCATTGAACATTTCCCCGGCGATGGCGCCGATCTTTACATCGCCCCAATTACTGCCGCTTGGCGCGATGAGGATGTTGGATATGCCAAGATTGGAGATGGAAGCAAATGGCGGATAAGGCGGGGCAATGTCGACACCCACCTTGGCAAACAGACCCACACGTTGTGCGTCGGGCGAAACCGAAAGCCGGATGTTGGACAGCCGGTGCCCCAAGCCATTCAGCGCGCCGCCGAACATCGGCGACGTCGCGCTGGCGACGATCACGTTATTGGTAAAGGCTGACTCATCCTTGAAGTCGATATTCTGGGCAAGCGCATAATTGCCGCGCATATCATTGGCGATGCTCTTCACATCATCGACGGTCCACAAGAGCTTATAAGTAACCCCTTTGATTGTCAGACTATTATTCGGCTGGTTCGGGGTGAAATTAAGCGCGCCGATGCGCTTGTCGGTGGCGTTGCCGATCCGCAAATCGCGGCTTGGATCATCAAGATTGATGGAAACCTTGCTGTTTGATGCCGTGACGATTCCATCGATAAGGACCTGGCTTGCATAGCCGCCCCCATCGATAATCACCGACCCATTTTTGGAATAGACAGCGCCTGAGATGGAAACAGTGCCCCCTGCCGCTGCAATCTCTCCACCCGGCAAGCGATGATTTTCACTCAAGGCCATGCCGGATTTCGCGCTCGGCAGCGTCACACTGGTCGATTCACCTGCACCTAGCGCGATGTTCGCCGCGTTCAAAGAAGCGGTTTTGCCTAGCGTGACTTGGCCGCCCATCAGCACGATATATCCCATCGCGCCGTTCGCGACGATCTTGCCGTCCACGGCAAGCGGCTTCGCCTCCGCCCGGCCAAAGTCAAAGGCGGCGCCCGGAGAAGACGCGAGATCAAGCGTGGAAGCCAGAAATCCGCTGGCGGTCACCTTGCCGCTGGCGCCAATGCTAATCCCGTTCGGATTGATCAGGAAGACATTGCCCCTTGCAGTCAGTGTGCCGTTAATCTGCGATGCGACGTTGCCCGTGACCCGGTTGATCAGCAAATCAGTTGCCTTGGATTGGCGAATGTCGACCAGATTGCTCGCGCCGATCGAAAAGCTCGTCCAGTCCAGCGCCACGACAGCCCCTGTCTGGCTGACTGTCATCGTCCGCAAATCAGGGGAGGTGGTGATTTTGGCTTGGCCGGGGCTCCCGGTGGCCAATTTGCCGCCCTGCGGCAGGTCTGCGGCATAAGCAGTTGAAAGGGCAGCGGTTGAACACAGGAAGAGGGTCAGAGCGCCAACGGACCGGCGCGGGAGAGCAGTCAGAAGGTTCATGGCTTACAATCCAGCAGGAGGGTTACTGGCCCCCAGTCTATCCCGCTAGTCTTAAGTAAGGGCGAATGGAGGCGGTTAATGGACGGCTGGCGGGCTCATTCCGGCCTGTTGGACTGCCCGGAAAGGGCCCGCCCGCTCTCCTGTCACGCAAGGGGGAAGATGAGGCTTTTTTCGAGCGCTTATGGCGCGGTTTTCAGCGTCGGCAATTGGCCTTCAACCATGTTGAAATAGGCCATTTCACCCGTGTCTTCTACCGTCGTTAGATAATTCAGAAGATTGGCGCGTTCCTTCATCTGATCAAGCGAGAGACCGGCCACCGCAGTCAATGCGTCATCGTTGATCGGCCCTAGTGCGCCATCGGTGGATTCTGGGTCGAGCGGCGCGGCGCCGACTGCAGTGCCGCCAATGGCGAGATCGAACAGGCTCTGGCCAAGAAAGGCCCCATAATCGTTCGTCATCAGGCCCACCAAGGCCCCTTTATAGGTCGCCCGGGCGAGGTTGAGCCGGCCGAGGAAAAGGGCATCTGTGATAATGCCATCATTAAGACCCGCGATCCCGCCCACATTCTTTGCAATGCCGCTGGTGCGGATATCCGTTGTCGACATCATCCCTTGCGCCGCTCCCCTGAAGCGCCCGAACATGCCGCCAATCATGCTGCCCTTGCCAGCGGTTATGCTGCCAGAACTGGACAAGAGGCTGTACTGCACAATGTCGCCGGGTTCGACTGGAACCTCATCTTCAAGAATGTCGGTATAGCCCGCAATGCCGCCAGCATAGGAATTCGCGCCGGCGGAGATATTTGCGGCCGCAGAAACATGCCGCATGACCTCAAAATCGGCCAATGCGTCCCCTATCCAATAGCCGCCCGAGACACCGGCAATACCCCCGACAGAGCTATAGGCTCCGCCCCGGATTGTCCCACGCAGAAACTGGCTATTGGCGATGCCGACCCGAACCTGCCCAATTTTAACGGGATCAGTGCTCCAGTAATAACGGCCGACAAGGCCCCCAACGGTCGCATATGTGCCTCGCGCGTCAAGAGTGCCTTGGGCAGAATCCCCGGAAAGGAAGCCTTCAGCAACGGTGCCATAGAGGCCGCCGACGGTCGCGGCATTTTCAAGACTGCCATCTAAATCGCTGTTCCAACTGGTAATGTTGCCGTCAAAACTGTTGCCAGACGACTCAATTCCAATGGCGTAACCGGATATGCCGCCCAAGTTCCTGCCGCCGGAAAGGGTTGTCTGAGTGACCTTGTTATTGCGGAAAACGGCGTCGATCGAGACGCCCGCAATCCCGCCAACCGAGGCACTGCTCGACGCAAGAGATGGGCCCGTAATTCTGCCTGCGAAGTAGTTCCCCAGAAACTGGGTTGTGCCTCCGGTCGCATAGCCCACAAGCCCCCCAATATCGGCCTGATTTCGGCTGTTAATGGGGGACTGGATCGTGCCTGTAACCCAGTTGTTGCTGAATACGGCATGGGATGCGAGCCCCGAAATCGCGCCGAGATAACGCACACTCCATGTGTCGCTGCTGGGCGTTATCTGGATATTGGTCAGCCCCAGATTGGTCGCAAAGGCGTAAGGATATTTGTCGTTATTGACGCCAAATTTGCCAAACAGGCCAACCGTATAGGCGTCTGGTGTCACAGAGATGCGGATATTGGAGAGGCTATGACCCAAACCATTTAATCCCCCAAGGAAATCGGCGTTACGTGTCGAGAAGGGGATGACGGTGTTGGTAAAGGCGGGCGCACCCTTGAAGTCGATATTCTGGGCAAGCGCATAATAGCCCTTCATATCCTTAGAGATGTTCCGCAGATCTTCCGCTGTCCAAATCAGATTATAGAAAATGCCATTGATATTGAGGGTGGAATTCGGCTGGTTTGGGGCGAAATTCAGCGTGCCCCGGCGCGTGCCGGTGGCATTCCCAATCCGCAAGTTCGCCAATGGATCATCAAGGCTTATGGTGACGTCGCTGTTGGAGACGGACACCGTGCCGTCGATTGAAATCTTGCTCTGAATGCCGCCGGCATCAAGGATCAGCGATCCGTTACTTGAGACGACAGTACCTGCAATGGAAATGCTCCCCCCAGCGGCAAGCGGTGGGGCGGGGTTTGTGCTCGGCAAGGTTGGGATTTCCCGAAAAGCCAAATCAGCAGTGGCGGAGGGCAAAGTAAGGCTGGCCGACTCACCCGCACCGAGTGCGATGTTCACCGCATTCAAAGAGGCGTTTTTGCCAAGCGTCACCTGCCCACCCATGAGCACGATATATCCGGCGGTGCCGGTCGTCGTGATCTTGCCGTCTACGGCCAAGGCTTGTGCGCCTTGCTTGGCGAAGGAATAGCTGCCGTCAGAAGACGTCATGTTGAGGGTGGATGCCAGAAAGCCCTTGGCTGTCACCTTCCCACTGGTGCCAATGCTAATCCCGTTCGGATTGATCAGGAAGACATTGCCCTGCGCTTTGAGCGTACCGTTGATCAGCGACGCTTCGCTGCCGGTCACCCGGTTGATCAGCAAATCAGTTGCCTTTGTTTGGCGAATGTCGACCAGATTGTTCGCGCCAATGGAAAAACTGGTCCAATCCAGCGCCGCGACCGGCCCCTTTTGGGTGATCGTCATGGTCCGCTGATCGGGTGAGATGCTGATCGCCGCTTGCCCGGTACTGCCGCTTGCGAGCTGGCCGCCTTGCGGCAGATTGGCTGCATAAGCGCCTGAAATAAAAGCCGTTGAACAGAGAAGAAGAGACGTTGCCCGAAGGGGCGTGCGGGAGAAGGAGCTCAATTTACGCATAACACCTGTTTTCCGTCACTGGGAGCCAGAGCATGTGCTCTAGCCGCCTGCAATTAAGCGATCACGAAAATAGATGGTTAATGCCCAGCGGGCGGATCAATCAGGTGATTTGGCGCGCTCGGCAAAGGGGGCCGCAACCTTTGCTGACAATTTCCAGATGCCATAGGTCAGGCCTGCGCCCACAATACCATCCAGGGCATAATGCCAGCCAAGATAGACGGAGCCGATCCAGATCAACACGGCATAGCCCAGCAGGATGCGGCCGAGCCAACGATGGATGACATAGCCGCCAATCGCAAACAGCGCCGCCATGGAAACATGGACGGACGGCATCGCGGAAATGCCAAAGCCAGGCATATAATGGCCCGATAAATAGCGCTTCATCAAAAGGGCATGGCCAATAGGCGTCGTTAGAACTTCACCCTGATTGCGGGCAAGCGCGCCCAGCGTGACGATCCGGTCATGCAAGGCCTGAAAGCTGGGGTTGGGGCCGATGAAGTGCGGATAATACATAGGGCCGGCCGAAGCCAGCAACCAGGCGGCTACGCCCCCAACAAGAACCCAGACGGCCAGCCAGCAGGCAATCAGACGGCCTCGCACCCAGGGGTCGGTGATGATGGCGGCCCAAAGGACCGGGCAGAACATCAAAATGGGGAGCCAGAAACCATAGGCACGGTCGAGCAGCAGCGTGAACCATACGGAATCGAACAGATCGTGCATGACCTCCCAGCCGTCCTGCCCAAAGAACAGATAGCGGTCTGCCTCAGCGAGAAAGGGGTCTAGCGGGAAGCCCTGATCTTTGAGGACATATTGCTTGAACAAGCCATAGACCGGAATGCTGCAACTGGTGGCAATGGCGGTGACCGCCATCCACTGCATGCGTGCGTGGGGGATCTCAAAGCGGTGGCCTGCGACCAGTTCTGCAATGCGCAAAACGCCCCAAACGGTGGACATGCTGATCAGCGGCAGCATCAGATAAAGGCTCATGCCCCGGGCAAGCGCCCCAAAAGGCACGGGTGTCACGCTGAACAGCAACACGCCTGTCACCGCGATGAAGGCCAAAAGGCTGCCGAGGTACAGGCGTTCCCCGGCGGTTAGGTCCCGATGAAACCGGACGCGCAACCGGGTCCATAGCCGGCCAAGAAGATCGCCGGCAGGCGCAGCAACCTGCAACTGGTCTTGGCTCAAATTGCTCATGCGACGAAAAGGGCCCCTGTCTGGTCGGCCCGGGGTTCCCCCGCCGCCACGGGCCGCGCCTATCCAATTCACCCGTCCAGAGCAAGTTTTTGTCGTCCAACTGTCATATTTCAGCCGGAAAAGGCCATGCAGATCGGCAAGGCTTTGCCTCTGCCGTCTGCCCGGTCTATGAGGGGCTATGTCAACGACTTCGACAACCCTCACGCTCGATACTTCGACGAGCCGCGCCAACCCGACCCCAACGCCGATGAAGCGCCTAACGGTGCCGCGTATTCGCCAGCGCAAAGGCGGCGAGCCGCTGGTTATGCTGACCGCTTATACCGTCCGCATGGCCCAGCTTCTCGACCCACATTGCGATCTTCTGCTTGTCGGAGATTCGCTTGGTCAGGTCATTTATGGGCTTCCGCACACCGTTGCGGTGACGATGGAAATGATGGCGGCCCATGGCGCTGCCGTTGTGCGCGGCAGCTATCATGCCGCCGTTATCGTCGATATGCCCTTTGGCAGCTATGAAGGCTCGCCCGAACAGGCGTTCACCAACGCCTCGCGTCTCTTGAAAGAAACGGGCGCTGCGGGCGTGAAGATTGAAGGCGGCAAGGTGCTTGCGCCGACGGTTGATTTCCTCACCTCGCGCGGCGTGCCGGTGATGGCGCATGTCGGCCTGACGCCGCAGGCGGTGAACATTCTGGGGGGCTATGGCGTTCGCGGCAAAAGCGAGCAGGAAGCCCAGACGATCATCGAGGATGCCGTCGCCATGGCCGATGCCGGTGCTTTTGCCATGGTGATTGAAGGCGTGCTGGAACCCATCGCCATCGAGATTACGCGCCGTGTGGCCTGCCCGACAATTGGCATTGGGGCGTCCGCGCAATGCGATGGGCAGGTGCTGGTGACAGAAGACATGCTTGGCCTGTTTGAACGCACGCCGAAATTCGTGAAAAAATATGCGGGCATGTCGAGCTTTGTGGCGGCAGCTGTTGAGCAATATGCAAAAGATGTCCGCAACCGGACATTCCCGGGCGAAGACCAGCTTTACCTGGCTTGATGCTCTTGCCGCTTCCCCTTGCCCCGTCGCGCGGCTAAGGGATCACCGTCTGACAAGCAGGGAGACAGGTTTTGGCGCTTCCGCCCATGAATACCAGTGAAGACAGCTTCATCCGCGAAGTTGATGAGGAATTGCGCCGGGATCGGCTTGTCGGCTTTTGGGTCCGCTATGGCCGCTCGGTCATTGCTTTGGTTCTGGTTGGCCTTGCTGCGCTGGCAGGCTGGTTGGTCTGGCAAGAGCAGCAACTGAAGCAGTCACGTGCTGAAAGTGAAATTCTGGATGATGCCATGCGCAAGGCAGCGTCCGGCGGCGATGCGGCGGCGATCAAATCTCTCGATGGCCTGAAAACATCGTCAAACGATGGCTATCGTGCGTCGGCGATGCTGACAGAAGCCGCCCTTAAACTTCAAAAGCGCGATCCGGATGGCGCGGCCAAAATTTATGCGAAGGTCGCCGCAGATGAAACGCTGCCAACGGCTTGGCGCGATTTGGCCCTGGTCCGGCAGACAGCGGCGCAATATGATCGCGTCGCTCCGGATGAGGTGATTGCCCGATTGTCAAAGCTGGCGGTCAAGGGCAACCCGTGGTTTGGCAGCGCAGGCGAAATGGTCGCCATCGCTTATATCAAGAAGCAGCGTTTTGCCGAAGCTGCCAAATTGTTTGACGAGATTTCGGCCGACAAATCGGTGCCGGAGTCGATCCGCAAACGTGCGACCGATTTGTCCGCCTCTCTTTCTGCGGTCCCGCCCGCGGCTGCAACGCAAGGAACCTCTAAATGACCCGATCCGCGCAGATGCGCTCTAAGGCCTTTGTTCTTCTGCCCGTTCTTTTGGCGGTCTCTGCTTGTGGCATGTTTGGCGGCGGCGGCGGCGGCAAGAAGCCAAAGACCCCGATTTTGGGCCAGCGCGTGGCGATCCTGACATCCGAAGCGGTGGCAGAAACAGATCCCGCGCTTGCCAATGTGGAAGTGCTGCTTCCCCCGGCCCAGCCCAATGATGTCTGGGGCCAGCCGGGCGGCAATGCGTCAAAATTCATGGAGCATCTGGCGCTGGGCGTCTCGCTTGCCCCGGCGTGGACGGCGCATATTGCCGGATCCAACAACAAGCAGCGGCTTGCCGCCGCGCCGGTTGTGTCGAACAACCGCGTCTATGTAATGGACACGCAGGCCCGCATTCATGCCTTTGACGCGCGGACGGGTAATGAAATCTGGTCGGTCGTCTTTGGAGCGCCGGGCAAGGACAATAAGGCTGTCTGGGGCGGCGGCGTCAGCGTGAGCGGCGATACGCTGTTTGCGACCAATGGCGTGGGGGATGTGGCCGCGCTCAAGGCGAGCGATGGCAGCGTTATTTGGAAAAAGCGGCCCGCAGGTCCGCTGCGCGGCGCGCCGACGGTGGCCTTTGGCAGCCTGTATGTGATGACGGCCGACAACCAGATTTTTGCCCTGAAGGCGAGCGATGGCTCGGTCGATTGGCAGGAATCGGGCGCGACGGAATTGACGGGCGTGTTCGGGGTCGGGGCACCGGCCTTTGCCCAGGGGACCGTCGTTGCCGGCTTCTCGTCTGGCGAACTCAATGCCTATCGTTACGAAAACGGGCGCGTGCTGTGGGGGGATGCCCTGACGCGCACGAGCACGACCACTTCTGTTTCGGCGCTGGCGGATATTGATGCCAACCCGGTCATTGATCGTGGGCGGGTTTTTGCCGTGGGCAAGGGCGGCCGCATGGTCAGCTTGGAACTGGTTTCGGGGCAGCGCCTTTGGGAAATCAACCTTGCCGGCATTTCGACCCCCTGGGTGGCCGGGGAATGGGTTTTTGTCGTCACCGACGATGCGCGCCTGCTGTGCATCGCCCGTAACAGCGGCAAGGTGCGCTGGGCCACGCAATTGCCGCGCTATCGGGTGGAAAAGAAGAAGAAGGGCCCGATTAGCTGGGCTGGGCCTTTGCTGGCCGGGGACCGGCTGATCCTCGCCAATTCGGATGGCCAACTCGTCAATGTCTCGCCAAGCGACGGCAAGGTGCAAAGCACGGTTAAGTCGGGCGGGCCTGTTCTGTTGTCGCCCATTGTGGCGGGCAATACGCTCTATGTCCTTGATAATGCCGGTCGCCTGACCGCCTGGCGCTAAGGAGGCCTGAACGGATGGCCTCCGCGCTCCCCGTGGTCGCCATCATCGGGCGACCAAATGTCGGTAAATCGACGTTGTTCAACCGCTTGGTTGGCAAGCGACTGGCGCTTGTCGATGATCGCCCGGGCGTAACGCGCGATCGGCGCGAGGGCGAGGCCAATTTGCTTGGCCTTGAATTCCGCATCGTCGATACCGCCGGATTTGAAGATGAGGACGCGCAGACGCTGCCGGGCCGGATGCGCCAGCAGACCGAGGCGGCGGCCCAAAGTGCCGACGTCGCGCTGTTCGTTGTCGATGCGCGCGCCGGAATTACGCCGCTGGACCGCGAGATCGCCAATTGGCTGCGCAGCCTATCCACGCCCATTATCCTTTTGGCTAACAAGGCAGAAGGCCGGGCAGGGCAGCCGGGCATTCTTGATTCCTACAGCCTGGGTCTGGGCGACCCAATTCCCTTCAGTGCGGAACATGGCGAGGGGATGGATGATCTTTTCCAGAGCCTGCTGCCGCATGTGGAGCGCGAGGAAGAGGACTTCCCTGAAGAAGAGGAACTGGATGAAGATGCGCTGGCCCGCGCGCCGCTGAAGCTCGCCATTGTCGGCCGGCCGAATGCGGGCAAGTCAACGCTCGTCAACCGGATGCTGGGGGAAGACCGGATGATCACCGGCCCCGAGGCCGGGATTACCCGTGATTCCATCAGTATTGATTGGCATTGGCGCGACAGGCCGGTCCGCCTGATCGACACGGCCGGTTTGCGCCGTCGCGCCAAGGTGGATGACAAGCTGGAAAAGCTGTCAGCGGCCGACACGCAGCGCGCGATTGATTTTGCCGAAGTCGTGGTGCTGCTGCTTGATGCCACGCGCGGGCTGGAAGCGCAGGATTTGCGCATTGCTGACCAGATTTTTGCCGAAGGTCGGGCGATGATTATCGCGCTCAACAAATGGGATACGGTAGAAAATGGCAGCGCCTTGTTTCAAGGCGTTCGCGCGGCGCTGGATGAAGGCTTTGCCCAGGTAAAGGGCGTCCCCTTGCTCACCCTTTCCGCCTTTAGCGGCAAGGGCATTGATCAGCTTCTTGAGGTGGCATTCGAAGTGCGTGAAGCGTGGAGCAAGCGTGTGCCGACGGGCTTGTTGAACCGCTGGTTTGAAACCGCGCTGACCAAGAACCCGCCGCCCGCGCCCGGCGGCAAGCGGATCAAGCTGCGCTATGTGACGCAGATTAAATCGCGCCCGCCAAGCTTTGTTGTGTTTGGCAACCGGGTGGATGATCTGCCGGAAAGCTATCGCCGCTATCTCGTCAACGGCATCCGCAAGGAACTGGGCTTTGGCGCGGTGCCCGTGCGTCTGACCTTGCGCGGCGGCCGCAATCCCTATGACAAGAAATAGGCGAGCCCGCGCGCGTCAGGCCTGAAGCTCAATGTCCCAATAAAGCCAGTCGCGCCACGTCTCGTGCAGATAATTGGGCGGGTAGCTGCGGCCATGGTCCTGCAACTCCCAATTGGTGGGGCGATGCGGGTTCTGCATCAGGCGGATGCCCGCTTCTTTGGGGGTACGCCCTCCTTTGCGGAGATTGCAGGGCGCGCAGGCGGTGGCCACATTTTCCCATGTCGTCCGTCCGCCTTGGGATCGGGGGATGACATGATCAAAGGTCAGGTCCTTGGGCGACCCGCAATATTGGCACTGGAAACGATCGCGCAGAAACAGGTTGAACCGGGTAAAGGCCGGGTTTTCACAGGGCTTCACATATTGCTTGAGCGCGATGACGGACGGCAGGCGGAGCCGCGCATTGGGGCTTCTGACTTCGCGTTCATAATGGGCAACCACATCCACGCGCTCAAGGAACATGGCTTTAACGGCCGTCTGCCAAGGCCAAAGCGACAATGGGTAATAAGAAAGCGGCGTATAGTCGGCGTTTAAAACCAGCGCCGGGCAGTTGTCTGGATGACGAATCAGATCGGGTTGATACATGACGTCGGTCATTCCCCTTTTTTGCATCCTTTCCTTTAACCGGAAAGATTGCAGGGCTATGACTGCATCTACAATATCTTGGGGTCAAGTCCGCAGGTGACTACAAATTGCGTCAGCCGCTTTGCGCCAAGCCCGACCGGGCGGCTGCATCTGGGCCATGCCTATTCAGCCATGCGCGCGCATGACCTTGCGCGGGAAAAGGGCGGGCGCTTTGTTTTGCGGATCGAAGATATCGACCAGAGCCGCTGCAGGGCCGACTATCTTCAAAGCATCTACGAAGACCTGAAGTGGCTGGGCCTGACCTGGGACGACGACGTCTGGGTCCAGTCGCGGCGCCTGTCCGTTTATGACGACCATCTGGCGCGGCTTCAGGCTCAGGGCCTGGTGTACCGATGCTGGTGTACGCGCACCGAAATTGCGGCGGCGGCGGGCGCGCCGCAGGGCGATCAACCGCTCTATCCCGGGACCTGCCGGGGGCGACCCGACCCGGGCGATGGTCGGCCTTATTGCTGGCGGCTTGATTGCGCGGCGGCAATGGCACAGGCAGGGCCGCTTTCTTGGCATGATAGCCGCTCGGGTGAGGTTGTGGCGCATCCCCAATTGCTGGGGGATGTCGTGCTGGCGCGTAAGGATGCCGGGACCAGCTATCATATCGCAGTTGTCGTGGATGATGCCGCCCAGCAGGTTACCGATGTGGTGCGCGGGCGCGACCTGTTCGACTCGACGCATATCCACCGCCTGTTGCAAGCGCTGCTGGGTTTGCCGACGCCGCGTTATCATCATCATCCGCTGGTTTTGGATAAAGACGGCCTGCGCTTGGCGAAACGCCGCAATTCACCAAGCTTGGCAGATTTGCGCGCGCAGGGAATAGACCCCCAGGGCCTGATGCGCGGCCTGCGCGCCGGCCTTTTGCCAGATGGCTTGCGACTTTCAGACTGACGCGGATTTACGTCCTTTGGGATATGGCGGTGATGAAAGCCCTTGCTCCCGCGCGAGAGCAGCGTATGTCCCTTCCATTATGCACACCGTTCTCATTCTTTTCCTCATCGCCGCCATGATTGCCACGCTGGTGGCGCTGATCCGTGGCTTGGTCTCCTTCCTTAAGACGACCGAAGAAGACCTTAAGAACACGGGATCGGGACCCACTGTCTCGAGCCAAAGGCAGAACAAGGCGATGATGCAGCGCGTGATGTTTCAGGCGCTTGCGATTGTCATCGTCGTGATCATGTTGTTCGCCGCGCGCGGATAAGCCTGTGGTCAAGCTGACCAAAATCTACACCCGCACCGGCGATGATGGGTCAACCGGGCTGGTCGATGGCAGCCGTACGCCCAAAGACAATCCGCGCATGGCCGCCATTGGCGATGTGGACGAGCTGAATTCATGCCTGGGCGTGGCCGCTGTGCACGCCGATGCGCGCATGCTCGCGCAACTGCGCAATGTGCAGAATGACCTTTTTGATCTTGGAGCCGATCTGGCGACACCGGGTGAAGATTTTACCCCGTCTGAAATGGTGCTCCGCATCATTCCGGCGCAGGTTGCCCGACTTGAGGCAGAAATTGATGCGATGAATGCCGATATGGCGCCGCTGACCAGCTTTATCCTGCCCGGCGGGTCGGCATTGGCCGCCAGCCTGCACGTCGCGCGTGCCGTTGCCCGGCGTGCCGAACGCAGTCTTGTTGCGACCCGTCGCGCCGTGCCCGTCAACCCCGAAGCGCAACGTTATCTGAATCGCCTGTCGGATTGGTTGTTCGTCGCGGCCCGGCACGCCAATGCGCAGGGCGCAGCCGATATCCTCTGGGTACCGGGGGCCAACCGCGCCTAGCGGCGCTTGACGGTGGCGCGCCAGGTTGGAATCCAATCAAGAACGCCTCTGCATTCCGCCATCGCGACCTGGGTGACAAGGCGAAACCGGCGGCCATCCCAGATGTAGGTTTCGGCTGATCCGCAGTCGCCCAGCCCGCGCCCTTTCGCAAAGCTGACCAGTTCGCCCGCTTGCGGGTCCCACGCCGCGTTGGAAAGCAGCGGCGGGCCATCCGCCTGACCAAGGCCCGGCAAGATGTCAAAAGCGGCGGGCTTCATCCGACGCGCCTTGCCCTTGCCAGAAATAAGCACGGCCGTTGTCACGATATTATAGGGGCTACTGCCGCAAGGCAGCAGAGCAAGCCAGTTGCGACCATCAAGCCGTGAGGCTTCAAGGGGCAGCGGCGCATCGCCGTTGGCGTCGCAGCCGGTCCGCGCTTGCAGGCTTTGCACATCTTGCTCTGCCAGCACCAGGGTGTCTGCGCGACCCTGCCGCCATGGCGGAAGAACGGGTAGCGCGGGCGGCTTGGGCACAAGATTTGCAGGCCCTTCGCCCTTAAGGACAAGCGCCGTCACGGTGCCCGCGCGCTGTTGCTGGCGGTCCATATAATCTAGGGCTGCGGCCAGCCCGTTTAGAGACGTCGTGCCCAGAAACCCGTTCTGCGCGCTCATCAGAGTCAGCCGTTGTCCGTTTGTCAGGCGGGCGATCAGTGCCGGGTCTGCGGTCATCAAAAGCGGGCCGCCATCCTTGGGCAAATTCACGCTTGCCAAGGCGGTGTCCTTGTCGACCAGCAATTCAACCGCTGCGCCGGGGGCGGCCTGCTCGATATTGGGAATGCGCAGCTGGACGGTTGCCAGCGGATCGGCTTCGCGGCTGATTTCAACCGTGAGCTGGTTTTCCCCCGATTCCATTTCCATCAGCGAAATGGCCGTGCAGGCGCGCCCATTGTCGCACCCAATGGTCCAGTCCCCAAAACTCTTGAGTTCGCCGGGTCGAGCCGGTGTTGCCACCGCCGCCGCCAGCGTTAGGATTGCCAGCATCGGAACAGACTAGCCCAAGCCCGCTTGAGTCGATAGAGGCCCTCATCAATCGACATATTGCACTGCACAAGGGAGCTACGGGCATGAAAATCATCGGCGTGATCGGCGCGGGCCAGATGGGGTCGGGCATAGCCCAGGTTTCGGCGCAGGCCGGCTACACGGTGCGCTTGTCTGATGTCAGCCTCGCTCGTGCAGAAGCGGGCAAGGCGACCATCGCCAAGGGGTTGCAGCGTCTGGTGGACCGCGAAAAAATTTCAGAAGCTGCACGGGACGAGGCCTTGTCGCGCATTGCCCCGGTTGAGGGCAGCAGTTCCTTTGCGGATGCCGATCTGGTGATTGAGGCCGCGACCGAAAAGGAAGAAATCAAGCGCGCCATTTTTGCCGATGTCGGCAAGGTTCTGCGCGACGATGCGATCCTTGCGTCCAACACCTCGTCAATCCCCATTACCCGTATGGCGCAGGCCTCGCCTGATCCGGCGCGCTTCATTGGCATCCACTTCTTCAATCCCGTGCCCGTCATGGGCCTGATTGAAGTCATTCCGGGTCTTGCCACCTCCAAAGCAACGGTAGAGACCGTCAGCGCCTATTGCGATACACTGAAGAAGGAAATCGTCTATGCCGAGGACGAGCCGGGCTTTGTCGTTAATCGCATCCTCCTGCCGATGATCAACGAAGCCGTGTTCGTGCTGGGGCAGGGCACCGCTAATATTCAGGATATCGACAAGGGCTGCCGCATCGGCCTCAACCACCCGATGGGCCCCTTGGAGCTCGCGGATTTTGTGGGGCTTGATACCTGCCTTGATATCATCAGAGTGCTCTACAACACCACGGGCGACAGCAAATACCGCCCGGCGCCGCTGCTGATGAAATATGTCGAAGCCGGCTGGCTGGGCCGCAAGACCGGTCGGGGCTTTTATGACTATTCGGGACCGGTGCCGGTTCCGACGCGCTGAGCCAAATCTTGACCCGGGGGGCGGGAACGCATAGCGCCCGGGACATGACCAACCACGCACCCGATCAGACCGCGCTCGCCAAGGCAGAAATCCTCACCGAGGCTTTGCCCTATATCCAGCGTTATGCCGGGCAGACCTTTGTGGTGAAATATGGCGGCCACGCCATGGGCGACCCAGAGGCGGCGCGGAATTTTGCCGAGGACATCGTCTTGTTGAAGGCGGTCGGGATCAACCCGATTGTGGTTCATGGCGGTGGCCCGCAAATCGGCCGGATGCTGAAGCAACTGGGCATTGAATCCAAATTTGTCGGCGGCCTGCGCGTGACCGATAAGGAAACCGCCTATGTCGCGGAAATGGTCCTGTCGGGCGCGATCAACAAGGAATTGGTCGGCTGGATCATGCAGGCCGGTGGTCAGGCCGTCGGCCTTTCGGGCAAGGATGCCGGGCTGGTGACCGCGCGCAAAATTGAAGGGCGCGAGGCCGACCCCAATCGCGGGATTGAGCGCAATGTCGATATCGGCTTTGTCGGCGAACCTGTCGCCGTCAACCCGGCGATCCTTGAGACGCTGACCCACAATGGCGTGATCCCCATCGTCGCGCCCATCGCGCCTGACGAAACGGGCGAAACCTTCAACATCAACGCCGATACAATGGCGGGGGCGATTGCCGCGCACTTAAAGGCGGCGCGCCTCTTTTTGCTGACGGATGTGGCGGGCGTGCTGGATAAAGCGGGCAATTTGCTGACCGACCTTGATCCGGCGCGGATCGCCGAGCTTCAGTCAGACGGCACGATTACGGGCGGGATGATCCCCAAGCTGGAGACCTGCGTGACGGCGGTTGAAGGCGGCGTGGACGCAGCCGTTATCCTCGACGGTCGGGTGCCGCATGTCACCCTGCTGGAAATCTTCACCCGGGGCGGGGCGGGGACGCTCGTCCGCAAATAGGCGTCAGCTTGTCACCTCAGGCAGCGACCAGTCGATTGGCTTCAGACCTTTTGACTGGAGGAACGCATTCGTCTGGGAAAAATGCCGACACCCCAAAAAGCCATAATGCGCTGAAAGGGGGGAAGGGTGTGCCGCCTTCAGCACCAAATGGCGCGACGTATCCACAAAGGCGGCCTTTTTCTGCGCATAGCTGCCCCAGAGCAGGAAGACGACCGGGTCAGGCCGGGCGTTGACCGCGCGGATCACGGCATCGGTAAATTCTTCCCAGCCCTTTTTCTGGTGGCTCGCCGCCAACCCCATTTCAACTGTCAGCACGCTGTTGAGCAGCAACACGCCTTGTTGCGCCCAATGTTCCAGAAAGCCGTGCCGCGGCCGGGGAAGGCCCAGATCGCTCTCTAGTTCCTTGTAGATGTTCACCAGCGACGGCGGCGGTCGCACGCCCGGTCGCACGCTGAAGCACAGGCCATGGGCTTGTCCTTCGCCATGATAAGGGTCTTGCCCCAAAATCACGACGCGCACCTTGTCGAGCGGGGTCAGGTCCAGCGCGCGGAACCATTCGCCCCCTTTGGGGAAGATGCGCTTGCCCGCAGCTTTTTCCGAGACCAGAAAGCTGCGCAGCGCCTTCATTCTTGGCGTTTCGAATTCGGGCGCGAGAGCGGCTTTCCAGCTTGGCTCTAATTTGATGTCCTCGGTCATGCGGCCCTGGTGCGAAGCCGCGCCGTCCAAGTCAATGCCAAGCCCAGTTGCGCCACCCGAATATTCGCGCCATGACGTAAACGTAAAGCAAATGAGAGGAAGCCATGTCCGATTATCAGACAATCAAGGTCGATATCTCCGAAGGCATTATGACGCTGACGCTGCATCGCCCGGAAAAGATGAACGCCTTTACCAGCGAGATGATGGCGGAAATGATCAGCGCATTCGACCGCGCTGATGCCGATGATAGTGTTCGGGCGGTGATCGTCACGGGGTCGGGCGAAAAAGCCTTTTGTGCCGGCGCGGATTTGTCGGCGGGCGGCGCGACTTTCGATTATGCCAAGCGCGGTGACCGGGATGATAATTCTTCTGCCGTCCGTGCAGATGGCACGATTGATGTAACCCATGAAGGGGCGCGCGATGGCGGTGGCCGGGTGACGCTGCGCATCTTCAATTGCAAAAAGCCGGTGATTGGCGCGATCAATGGCGCGGCGGTCGGCATTGGCGTGACCATGCAATTGCCGATGGATATTCGTATTGCCAGCACCAATGCCCGGTTTGGCTTTGTTTTTGCCCGGCGCGGGATCGTGCCGGAAGCGGCCTCAAGCTGGTTCCTGCCGCGTCTCGTCGGCATCAGCCAGGCGCTTGAATGGTGTTATTCGGGCAAGGTCTTTGGCGCGGAAGAGGCGCTGAAGGGCGGGTTGATCCGCTCCATCCATGAACCCCAGGACTTGCTGCCGGCCGCCCGCGCGTTGGCGAAGGAACTGACGGCAGACAGCGCGCCGGTTTCCGTCGCGCTGACCCGGCAGATGATGTGGCGGATGCTGGGTGCCGCGCACCCGATGGAAGCGCACAAGCTAGACAGCCGGGCGATCTGGTCGCGCGGGGCGGCAGGCGATGCCAAGGAAGGGGTAACCTCCTTCCTTGAAAAGCGGCCGGCCCAATATCCGGACAAGGTCAGCAGCGATATGCCGCATTTCTCGCCCTGGATGGACGAACCGAAATACGGCTAACTGCCCCTAAATACCCCGCTCAGCCCTTTTTGGGCGGGAGCGGGAAGAAGGATGAGGTCCGGCGGAGATATTCCTCATAGCCGGGCCTGTTCTTTTTCAGGCGATGCTCCAGCATTGGCACGCCCGACACCCGCGTTAGAAGGAAGGTCAGCAGCAGCGGGCCGATAATGCTGGCATAGCCCAGCACGCCTTCTGCCGCGACAAGCCAGATACCCCACCAGGCGCACACATCGCCAAAATAATTGGGATGGCGGGTATAACGCCAAAGCCCCGTATCCAGCACCTTGCCGGCACTGGCCGGGTTGTTGCGAAACGCCGTTAACTGCGCATCGCCAATGGTTTCAAACAAGATACCGATCAGGGCGAGGGCAACGCCTGCCCAAGCGCGCGGGCCCAGTTCAAGCGACCCATCAAGCTGGCCCAATTGCGCGGGCAGACAGACGAGGAAGAGCAGAACATATTGCATCAGGAAGACCTGAAGAAACGACGCCTTGGCAAAGCTCCAGCCGCGCTTTTCCATCAACCGGCCAAGGATGGCGGCATAGCGCGGGTCAACGCCATGCGCCTGCCAGCGAGTGAACAGGTGAATTGCGAGACGCAGCCCCCAAATGGCCGTCAATCCAAACAGCACCGCAAAGCGCGTGCCCGTCGCCCCGACAATCGCATAACTCGTCCCCGCCAGCAGCACCATGCCAAAGGGCCAGAAGCTGTCGATCACCGAAACGTCGCGAATGCGGACGCAATAAGCCCAAAGCGCGAGCATGGTGACGCCGAGGATCACGGCGTTCGTTGCCAACATATGGATGATCATCTTGCCCCCTTAAATGCGTGTGCCCACTCAGGCCTTGAAGTCGCGCGCGATCGCCGTCTTGGTTGCCTTGCCATAAGGCGGCAACAGGCCCGCCAGCTTGGCGACATTGACCTTGGGCTGCTGATAGACGCTCTTTGCATGGCTGAAGGTCTTGAAGCCATCATAGCCGTGGTATGAGCCCATGCCCGAGGGGCCAACGCCGCCAAAGGGCAGGTCTTCCATCGAGACGTGGAAGATCACATCATTGACCGTCGCGCCGCCAGAGATGGTCCGCTCCAGCACCTGGCGCTGTTCGCTTTGATCTTCGCCAAAATAATAAAGGCCAAGCGGGCGATCATGCGCGTTGACGTAAGAGATGGTCTCTTCGATCCGCTCATAGGTTTTGATCGGCAGAACCGGGCCGAAAATCTCTTCCTGCATCACCTTCATGTCATCTGTCGGGTTGCGGACGAGGTAAAGCGGCATCTTGTTCCGGTTAGAGGCCCCAAAATCCTCATTGGCCGGGTTGACCTCAATCACTTCGGCACCCTTGGCCTTTGCGTCTTCCAGATAGCCGGTCAGCCGGTCGCGGTGCCGTGCGTTGATAACAGAGGTATAATCCGGATTTTCAAGCAAGGTCGGGTACATGACGGAAACGGCCTTCGTCATCCCGGCCACAACCTCTTCTTCCTTGTCCTTGGGCACCATCAGATAATCGGGCGCAAGGCAGATCTGCCCCGCGTTCAGCATCTTGCCGAGCGCAATCCGCTGGGTTGCGGTTTCGACATTGGCAGACCGGCCAATGATGGTGGGCGATTTGCCGCCCAGTTCCAGCGTGACCGGTGTCAGATTGTCAGCCGCCGCATGAAGGATGTGCTTGCCGATGCCCGTCGCACCGGTGAAGATCAGATGATCAAAAGGCAGCGCCGCAAAGGCTTGGCCCACGTCCGGCCCGCCTGAGTAGAAAAGCGCTTCTTCGGCGGCGAAATATTTCGGGCCAATTTCTTCAAACAGCGCCGCGACCGTGGGCGTGTATTCGGAGGATTTGACCATTACGCGGTTGCCCGCGGCAAAGGCGCCCGCCATCGGCCCCATGGTCAGCTGGACCGGGAAATTCCACGGCGAAATGATGCCCACCACACCCTTGGGTTGATATTCAACGGTCGCCTTGGCGCCCAATAGGCCGAGCGGGAAGGTCGGCTTGCGGCGTTCCGGCTTCATCCATTTGTCGACCATCTTGATCGAATATTTGAGCGTGTGGATCGAGGCGACGATATCCGTCATCATCGATTGTTCGGTGCTGCGATGGCCGAAATCTTCAGACAAGGCTTTGCAAAAGGCTTCGCCATGATCGACCATCATCGCGATGGCGCGCTTCAGCCGGTCTTTGCGGGTCGCGGAAGGAACTGGCAATTCTGCGGTAAATGCCGCGCGCTGGGCATTGAGCGCAGCCAGCATCTGGTCTTTGGTGACAGCCATGTCATCTCTCCTCTCGTCTGTTCTTTGCCCAGATGATGGCGAGGGAGACAGGCACACGCAATAGGCACTAAGGCCATGGACCGGCTAAGCGGCCAAATATCTGATCAATCGGCGCCCCAGATATTGGCCGTTGCGATATAGCCGATCCGACCATCAATATCGAACTTGCACCAGCCATTCTCGCAATCGGTAATCTTACCGATCACGCCCGGCTCTGCCCGCCACACCACCCGCGCGGAGGCATTTGGCAGTTCGTGCAGGGTTCGGACGTCGCCCTTGACCATTGCCGTGCGGGTTTGGGAAATCAAATTGGCCTGCATCCAGCCCTGCGTGCCATCTGGGTCTTCAATCTTGCGCCAGCTGGGGTAGGTCGCCACCACTTTAACCGGCAGGCCCGCCCGCTGGTAAAACCATGTCGCCGGAAATTGTTGGCCCGGCCCGGTGCGCATACGGGCCTTGCTTGCGCCAATAGAGGCCCAATAAGGCGGCCTTTGCTGGGCTGCAGCAATCGTCGGGCCGACAAGAAGCGCGACGACAAGGAGACTTCGCAAGAGCTTCATTTTATTTTCCAGTTGTCTGGACAAATCCTTAGCCAAAAGAACGGGCATACATCAACCTGTGCTTGCAGCTTAATGCGCCCGGCCTTAGCGATAGCGCATGACCGCGCCAGATCGCCCAGCCCGCCCCAAGGTTTTCGTCACCCGCGAATTGACCGACAATGTCCAGCATCGGATGAGCGAATTGTTCGATGCCCAGCTGAATGTCGAGGACCGGGCGTTGTCGCGGAGCGAGCTTGAAGTGGCGCTTGCGCAAGCGGATGTGCTTGTGCCCACGATTACCGATCGGCTGGATGCCGATCTAATCGCCAAGGCTGGCCCGCAATTGCGACTGATCGCCAATTTTGGCGTGGGCGTTGACCATATTGATCTGCACGCCGCTCGGGCGCGCAAAATCCTTGTCACCAACACGCCCGGCGTTCTGACAGAAGATACGGCCGATATGACGATGGCGCTGATCCTTTCTGTCCCGCGGCGGCTGGGCGAGGGAGAAAAGCTGATCCGCGCCGGGCAATGGGGTGGCTGGAAGCCCAGCGGCATGTTGGGGCACCGCGTCAACGGCAAGACACTGGGGATTATTGGCATGGGCCGGATCGGCCGGGCCGTTGCCAAGCGCGCGCAGGGCTTTGGCATTCGCACCATCTATCATAACCGCCATCGCCTGCCTGACGGCGTGGAGGCAGAATTGGGTGCGCGCTTTGTCGACCTTGATACGTTGTTCACCCAGTCGGACATTATCTCGCTCAACTGCCCGCACACGCCTGAGACCCATCATCTGGTCAACGGCCATCGGCTCAGCCAGATGCGAAGCGATGCGTATCTGGTGAATACCGCGCGCGGCGAGGTGGTCGATGAGGATGCGCTGATCGCTGCGCTTCAGGCAGGGCGGATCGCCGGGGCCGGGCTGGATGTGTACGTTAACGAGCCACATGTCGATCCGCGCCTGCTCACGCTCGCCAACACCGTGTTGCTGCCGCATATGGGTTCCGCCACCTATGAAGGGCGCGCGGCGATGGGGGAACGGGTGATCGCCAATATCCGCGCCTGGGTGGACGGGCTGCGTCCACCAGATCAGGTGCTGGAAGGCTGGGATTAAGCTTTAAGGAACGTCAGGCGCTTTGGGCGAGCGCGTCGAACAGGCGCTTGCCGTCAAGCCCGCCATGCGCCGGCTCACTGCGCCGCTCTGGATGCGGCATCATGCCCAGAACATTGCCGCCTTCGTTCAGGATGCCGGCAATATTGCGGGCAGAACCGTTGACCTCTTCCG
The DNA here is from genome assembly GCA_046074265.1 of Chakrabartia sp. Classification (GTDB taxonomy): domain Bacteria; phylum Pseudomonadota; class Alphaproteobacteria; order Sphingomonadales; family Sphingomonadaceae; genus Aquisediminimonas. The sequence continues at coordinate 276,320 of JBJTNW010000003.1, read as the reverse complement.
CATAGCGGAAAGCCACGCGGCCTTCGCCTTCCAGCCGGTCCAGCGTATCGGTATCGGCAAAGAAATTGCCGTCATGGTGCGCGACCGGAACCAGAATTTCCTCGCCGGCCTCGTAAAGATTTGTGAAGGCGGACTGGCTGTTGGCCACATTCAGCTTCACATCGCGGCAGACGAAAGAGATGCCGGCATTGCGCATCAGCGCACCGGGCAGAAGACCGGTTTCGGTCAGCACCTGAAAGCCGTTGCAGATACCCAGCACATAGCGGCCCTGCGACGCGGCATCCGACACGGCGCGCATCACAGGCGATTGCGCTGCCATTGCGCCCGAGCGCAGATAATCACCATAAGAAAAACCGCCCGGCACGCCGATCAGGTCGATACCCTCGGGCAGGCTGGTTTCCTGATGCCACACCATGTGCGGCTTATGTCCCGTGGCCTGTTCAAACGCGACCGCCAGATCGCGGTCGCAATTGGAGCCGGGAAAGACGATGACAGCGGTTTTCATCAGGCGCGCTCAATCCGGAAGTTTTCAATCACGGTATTGGCCAAGAGCTTGCGGCACATATCCTCAATCTCGGCATCGGGCGTGCCATCGGCCAGATCAAGTTCGATCATCTTGCCGGCGCGGACATCGTTGACGCCCGAAAAGCCCAATCCTTCCAGCGCGTGATGGATCGCTTTGCCCTGCGGATCGAGAACACCGTTTTTGAGGGTGATGGTGACGCGGGCTTTCATCGCGGGCGAGTCCTTTACCTAAAAGTGGATGGCCGCGCCTATGCCCGTGATGGGCGGCAAGAGCAAGGTCAGCTTTTGCTGCCACAGGTGGAACAGGCCGGGTCCTTGGGCAGGCGGATCGCCCGCATCGTCAGGTCCAGCCCGTCAATTACCTGCAATTTTCCCGCAGGGTCGCTGCCAAAGCCCGTAACAGCGCGGATGGCCTCCATCGCGGCCAAGCTGCCGACCATGCCCACCATCGCGCCCAATACGCCAAGATCAGCGCAACTGTCGCAATCCTCTGCATCATGCGCGTCGCCGACAAAGCAGCGATAGCAAGGCTTGTCTGCCTCCCAGCCGCGAAAAGTGCCCAACTGGCCGTGGAACTGGCCGATCGCCGCCGAAACCAGCGGCACCCGCGCGGCATGGGCGGCATCGGCAACCGCCAGCCGGGTCGCGAAATTGTCGGACCCGTCGATGACAACGCTGACCCCCTTCAAAAGAGCCGCAATATTTTGTGCCGTTACCCGTACATGGTGGGTTGTCACCGCGACATGGGGATTAAGCGCGGCCACCCGCGCCGCCGCGCAATCCGCCTTGGGTCGGCCGATATCGCTGGAGGCGTAGAGCGTCTGACGCTGGAGGTTGGACAGGCTGACAACATCGTCGTCCACAATCGTCAAATGGCCAACGCCGGCTGCTGCAAGATATTGAATGACGGGAGAGCCGATGCCGCCCGCCCCAATGACCAGCATATGGGCTGACCGGATCGCCATTTGGCCTGTGCCGCCGATATCGTGCAGCACGATATGGCGGGCATAACGTTCCAGCTCGGCGTCGGTCAGGCTCATCGTCCGGTTGAGCCAAAGCCCCCAAAGCCCCGCTCTGTCTCATCCAGCGAATTGACCAGCGCAAAGCGGGCGCGCTGCACAGGGGCGGGGACAAGCTGGGCAATCCGTTCGCCCCGGCGGATTGGGAAGGGGGTATCCCCCAAATTGGCGAGGATCACCTTCACCTCGCCGCGATAATCGCTGTCAATCGTGCCCGGCGTATTGAGGCAGGTAATGCCGTGTTTCAGCGCAAGGCCCGAGCGCGGGCGAACCTGTACTTCATAGCCTTCGGGGATCGCCATGGCAAAGCCGGTGGCGACCGCGTGGCGCGCGCCCGGCGCAAGGTCCAGATCTTCAGCGGCCACAACATCCATGCCCGCTGCGCCTTCTGTCGCATAAGCGGGCAGGGGCAGGCCTTCACCATGCGGCAGGCGATGAAGCGCAATCTGAATTTCAGGCAAGGGCATCTGCAATCCTTTGGGCAAGGGCGCGGGCAATTTTGGTTTTGTCCATCCGGTCCCAGCTTTCGGTGCCGGCCGCCGAGATGATATGCACGCGGTTCTGTTCGCCACCCATTGGGTCGATCGAAACATCGTTGGCGACAATCCAGTCACAGCCCTTGCGCGCACGCTTGGCCGTTGCGTGATCAATCGCGGTTTCTGTTTCAGCCGCAAAGCCGATGATAAGCGGGGGGCGCTGGGGCGAGGCGCAAAGATTGGCCAGAATATCGGGGTTCTTATGCCAGACCAGGCTGGGCGCGCCCGCTTCCTTCTTCAGCTTTTGGGCGGCGGCGTCCACACGCCAATCTGCTACGGCGGCGACCATGACCGCCACATCGGCGGGGAGCGCGGCGGCAACTGCATCCGCCATTTCGCGCGCCGTTTCCACATCCACGCGGTCCACGCCCTGCGGTGTGGCAAGGCTAACCGGCCCGGCAATCAGCGTAACCCGGGCCCCTAGGTCGGCCAGCGCGGCCGCAATCGCAAAGCCCTGTTTGCCGGAGGATCGATTGGCAATGACGCGCACCGGATCAATCGGCTCATGTGTTGGTCCGGCGGTAATAACGGCATGGCGACCCGCCAGAGGTCGGGCGCTCGGAGACCATAAAGCCGCAATTTCGCGGGCAATGGCTTCTGGTTCCGGCAGGCGGCCGGGGCCAAATTCGCCACAGGCCATTGGGCCTTCGTCGGGTTCCATCACCTTGATGCCGTCCGCGCGCAGCGTAGCCATGTTGCGCTGCGTTGCCGGGTGCGCCCACATCCGCACATTCATGGCAGGAACGGCAAGGACCGGCTTGTCCGTCGCCAGCAACAGGGTGGTGGCCAGATCATCGGCAATGCCGGCGGCCATCTTGGCCATCAGGTCTGCCGTGGCGGGGGCCACGACCACCAGATCCGCCTGACGCGAAAGCTGGATATGGCCCATTTCCGCTTCGTCCTTCAGGTCGAACAAATCGGTATAGACCTTGTCTTCGCTTAGGGCAGCAAGGGTCATCGGCGTGACGAACTTCTGACCGGACTTGGTAACCACGCAGCGCACAGCCGCGCCCTGCTTGCGCAGCAGCCGCACAAGCTCGCAGGATTTATAAGCGGCAATGCCACCGCCCACGATCAAGAGGATGCGCTTCCCGTCCATGAGAGCGGCTCTTTGCCCCTAGTCGCGCGCCAAGTCCAGTTTTGGCTTGCGCATCGCGGCCAGCAGGTCGCCAAAAGCGGGCCGCAAAAAGGCCAGCCCGGGCATCAAGAGCGGGGCGAGCAGCAGCCCCCAATAGAAATTGACGTCGCGGCCGGTCAGCATGAACAACAGGCCATAGCCGGCCATCAACAGCACAACCCTAAGCCCGGTTTCAGATCGCCAGCCCAGCCAGCCGAACAGGCATAAAAGGATGAAGGGATAGCCAATCAGCGGCGACACGCCGCGCAATCCGGCCGTCAGGTGGATGAAACTGAGCGCTGCGCCCGGGCCGCCCATCACCGTCCACGGCCCGGATGCGGGGTCGCCGGGGCGCAGCACGGCCGCCAGCGCCTGCATATGGGCATAAAGGCCAATAGCCAGCAGCAGGATCAGCCCGACCCACGCCGCGAATTCGCGCCATTGGCGATTGTAAAGCGCAAAGGCTGCCATCAACAGAATATAAGGGACGGCCAATTCTCGCACGGCCACCGCCGCAGCGGCGGCCAACCAGGCCAGCCCCCATTGTTGGGGGCGGTATAGTGCCAGCGACAGCGCGATCAGCAGCCCTGCCCAGATTTCATGGACGGTCAGGTAATAGCCCGTGTTGATCAGCGTCATGCCGGGAATGAGCAGCAGGGCGGCCGCAATTTCCTGCGCGGGCATCGGCAATTCACCGCGCAGCCGACGCCGCCAGGCGAGGACTACGGCGGCCGCAAGCGTCAGCACCAGACCATGCAGGGCCCAAGGACTGATCTTCGCTGACACAAAGGCTAAGGTCGGCAGGCGCACCGTGACAAACGGCTTGAGCGGGTAACTGCGGTGCCGTTGCTCATCGGCGGCAGCCACATAATAGCTTTCGCCCGCGGCAATGCGCCGTGTAATCGCTTCATAAAGCCTCAGGTCCGCATCCCTTTCAGCGGGCTTGCCGTTGACGATCAGCACCTTTTCCGGCGGGATGTGGGTGGCTGGCCAAAGGCTGGCAAGCATCAATAGCGCCAGCGCGGCCATGACAGCGCGAGCCATATTGCCAGAAAGGCCGGCATAACGGGAAAGGCCAGCCATCATTTGCGCCATGTGAGGAAGGAGGAGGCGGCAAAATTCCATACCGCGCCAACGACAACGCCCGCCATGCCCGCAAGCCACCAGCGGCTGTCCAGATCATGGACCCAAGTGCCGATACCAATATTGGCGACGGCGCCCACCGCCGATACGGCGTAAAAGCTGATCAACCCGGCCAGCATCTTCCAGCCCCGCAAGCGACGGTCGCGATAGGTAAAGATGTTGTTGAGCAAGAAGTTGAACGCGATGGCCGTCATTACAGCCCCCAATTGCCCGGCAAAGAAACTGGCTCCCAAGGCAAGCAGGCCGCCCAAGATGCTCAAATGAACCACCACCCCTAGCGCGCCGACCGCAAGGAAAGAAACAAGCCGGGTCGGGATCAGACGTCCGATCGTCTTGTCGATCAACAGCGACAGATATTCCATCGCGATCATGCTGTCGGCCTTGCTTTCGCCATGCAGCCGGTTTCGGAAGACATAGGGAATTTCGGCGATGCGGGGCGCAGCGGGTAGAGACGCGACGATATCAAGAAGGATTTTGAAGCCCACCCCGGAAAGGCGCGGCAACGCCCGCATCAAGGTGGCCCGGTGCAACGCGAAATAACCGCTCATCGGGTCGGACAGCGGTACACGCACGACGCGTTGGCCAAGCCAAGTGGCGCCGCGCGACAAAAGATGGCGCCGAGCATCCCAAGCGCCAACGCTGCCGCCTTCGGCATAGCGCGTTCCGACCGCAAGATCGGCCCCTTCGCCCACCGCGCGGATCAAGTCTGGCAGGATGGCCTCGTCATGCTGAAGATCGCCGTCAATCACCGCAAGAATTGGGGCTGCGGTTGCCAGCATGCCCTCGACAACAGCGCTGGATAGGCCGCGGCGGCCAACCCGCTGGACAATGCGGATGCGCGGGTCTGTCAGGCTCAGCTGGCGGACATGATCGGCCGTGCCATCGGGCGAGTTATCGTCAACAAAAATGACTTCCCAGGCAAAGCCGGCCAGCACCTTAGAAAGCCGCGCGAGCAGCGGCTCCACATTGGCCATCTCGTTGAAGGTGGGGACGATGACGGCAAGTTCCAGCGGCCCGGGCGCTTGCCCATGTGCCTCTGAATTTGCCTTATTTTCTTGAACCAAGCCCTGTCCCCCGCATCGCCGCGTCGGCAACACCCCGTTGCTATGCCATATGGCGGGAAATGGTTAAAGGCTTGTTGCCGCTTGGCCGAGCACAACCAGCGCACCGCCCGCCAAAGCGGCGACCAAATACCGCCAGCCCTGGCTGATCCCAACCGGAATGTCCGGCAGGGGAGGGGCCGGCGGCGCGGCCCCGGGCTTGGGGTAGCGCAGTTCGATCCGGCGGACCAGATCGGGCAGATCGGCAAGAATGCGGGCGCCTTTGAGCACGCTATCAGCCAACCGGGCCTCCGGGCCCAGCTCATCGCGCAGCCAGTTCTCAACAAAGGGGCCCGCGGCTTCCCACATGTTGATTTCCGGGTCGAGCGTGGAGGCGACGCCTTCCACCATCACCATCGTCTTTTGCAGCAGCAGCAGATGCGGCTGGGTGGGCATGTCAAATTCGCGGGTGATCGCAAACAGCCCGTCCAGCATATTGCCGACACTGATGTCTTTCACCGGGACGCCGCGGATCGGTTCCCCCACCGCGCGCAGGGCGGTTGTGAATTCATCGACATTATGGTGCGCCGGCACATATTGCGCATCAAAATGGATTTCGGCCACGCGACGGTAATTGCCGGTGATGAGGCCATAAAGAATTTCGGCCAACCAGATGCGCGCCTGACGATGGATGCGGCCCATAATGCCAAAATCAATGGCCGCAATCCGGCCATCTGCCAGCACGAACAAATTGCCCTGATGAAGATCGGCATGGAAAAAGCCATGCGTGATGGCTTGCCCAAGAAAGGTGCGAACCAAGGTTTTCGCCGTCTGCTTAAGGTCGACGCCCGCCGCATCAAGTGCGGCGCGGTCTGTCAATTTGATGCCCTCGATCCAGTCGAGCGTCATCACGCGGCGGCTGGTGCGCTTCCAGTCAATCTCGGGGACGACATAGCCCGACTCAGCGGCCATCATGGCCCGCAATTCTGACGCGGCTGCGGCTTCGCGACGCAGATCCAGCTCGCGCACCGTCCATTGTTTGAAAGTTGCGATCACCTCACGCGGGCGCAGCCGAGCCAGTTCGCCGCCGCGCGCAGCGGCATGGGCGGCGATCCATTCATAGGTTTCAATGTCGCTGGCGAATTTTTCTTCAATGCCCGGGCGCAGCACCTTCACCGCAACGGTGCGGCCATCGCTTGTCACAGCCTTGTGCACCTGTGCGACCGAGGCGGCGCCGACGGGTTCCGGGTCGATCGACTGGAACAGGCTTTCCAGCGGCGCGTCGAGCGATTGCTCCACCGCTGCACGCACTTTGTCGAACGGCAGGGCCGGCAACGTATCTTGCAGCCGCAACAAATCACGCGCGGCTTCTTCGCCTACCAAATCAGGCCGGGTGGCCAGCGTCTGGCCAAGCTTGATCGCAGCCGGACCAATTTTTTCAAAGGCACCGGCATAATCGGGCGTTTGCGGTAGCCGCGCGCCCAAACGCGCCAGGCGCGCAAGCCGTCGAATGCCCGTTGGAGCAACCGGGCTCTGTTCAATGCCCCGCAACGCGCCATGGCGCGCCAGGATACGGCCCCATTTCAGCAGGCGCCAGATATGGGTCAGTCGGCTGGTCAAATCTTCCAGCCGCTATGAATGGCCACAAGGCCGCCCAAAATTGGTTCGCAGCGCGTCTGCACAAAGCCCGCGTCGCGGATCATCTGCTCAAAGCGCGGCATGTCCGGAAAGCGACGGATTGATTCGATCAAATAGCGATAGCTTTCCGCATCGCCCGCAATTATCTGTCCCACTTTGGGAACGATCTTGTGCGAATAAAAATCATAGACCTCAGAAAAGCCGGGCCAGGTCGTTGTCGAGAATTCCAGACAGAAAAAGCGGCCGCCGCGCTTCAGGGCGCGATGGGCTTCCTTGAGGGCCTTGTCGATATGCGTGACGTTCCGGATGCCGAACGCAATCGTATAGGCATCAAAGCTTGCCGAATCGAAGCTCAGCGTTTCGGCATTCTGCTCGGACCAGCTAAGCCCGCCAATGTCGCGCTCGGCCGCGCGGTCCATGCCGACCGCCAGCATATCCGGATTGATATCGGACACCGTAACCAGCGCGCCATGTTTTTGCAGGCGAAAGGCGATGTCGCCCGTGCCGCCCGCCATATCGAGAATCATCTCGCCGGGACGCGGCTTGACGCGGGCGACGAAGCGGTCCTTCCACAGCCGGTGCAGTCCGCCGGACATCGCATCATTCATAATGTCGTAGCGACGGGCGACGCTGGAAAACACTTCACCCACGCGCTGCGTCTTCTCCTCGGGGGAGACTTCTTCATAGCCGAAGGACACGGTATCGTTCATGCGCCGAGCCTCTAGCCAAGCCGAGCCGCGCCCGCTAGCGGAATCGCGTGCCAGAGCTTCCTGAAGTTGAAACCACAGTGCGTGGTCTTGCTGCCGTGCTGGACGGCGCGGTCCTGACCCGGGTTGAACCGCGCCGTGCCGATTTGCGCCGCCCGATCCCCGCGGATCTGCGCCAGCGGCTGCAAGGGGCGCGGGTCACGGGCCTTGGCCGTCGCGCCAAATATGGTCTTATTCACACGGATCGCGAGGACAGCCTGATCTTCCATCTGGGGATGTCCGGCCGCTGGATCATCGACCCTGCCGAGATTGGCAAACACGGGCATTTGGTGCTGGAAACAGATACGGGCCGCCAATTGGTGCTGGATGACCCGCGCCGCTTTGGCTCGCTAGATCTGGTACGTCGGACGGATCTGCCTGTTTTTCCTGCCTTTGCCGCCATGGGGCCGGAGCCGCTGGACCCGGCTTTTACGGCTGCCGTGCTCAAGGCGGGGCTTGCCGGGCGGGCTGCGCCCATTAAGGCGCTGCTGCTGGACCAGCGGCTCGTTGCTGGCTTGGGCAATATCTATGTCTGCGAGGCGCTTCATATGGCCGGCATCGCGCCCGGCCGCGCGGGCGGCAGCATCAGCGCCGCCCGGTTGGAACGGCTGGTTGGCGCCATCAAAGAGGTTTTGGCCGCCGCGATTGACGCTGGAGGCTCGACCTTGCGCGATTTTGCCCGGCCGGATGGCGAGCTTGGCTATTTCTTTAAGCAATGGCGCGTTTACGGCCGGGAAGGGGAGGCCTGTTCGTGCGGGGCGCCGGTTCAAAGGCGCGTTGATGGCGGGCGCTCCACCTTCTTCTGCGCGAAATGCCAGCGATGAAGGTTGACCACCCGTATTACGGGCGTTAAGGGCGCGGTTCACGCAGGTGCGGGTGATTCCGCGCCTTCTTTGTTTCGGACAGATTTGAGGTCAGACGATATGGCGAATACGCCGCAAGCCAAAAAGCGCATCCGTCGCAACGCGCGTCGTGCGGTTATCAACCACAACCGCATCAGCCGGATTCGTACCTTTGTGAAGAAGGTGGAACTGGCGCTCGAAGCGGGCGACAAGGCGGCAGCTTCTACCGCGCTGGCAGCAGCCCAGCCGGAAATGGCACGCGGCGTGGCGACGGGCGTTCTTCATAAGAACACGGTTGCCCGGAAGTTCTCGCGCCTGACCAAGCGGGTCGCTGCGCTCGGCTAAGCCGGCCAAAAATTACTGCCAAATTGAAAGCCTGTCGGACCATTCCGGCAGGCTTTTTCTTTGATTGGACTGCCGGTTTGCTGAACTCGGCCTCAATCCACGATTCGCCGAATCTCATTTTGTTCTTCATCTAAAAAAATTGAGTAAAATCAGATATTTATTCGCGATATTAGGATTCCCTTGGGGTTTGCGAGTCAACTGCATTTATTTCGATTTTTTTACACGCCGACGCTTGATCCACAGGGGCGAGTGCCACAGAAAACAACTTCGGCGGTCAGCGAATCAGTTTGCCGCCAATCATTCGATAAAAGCTTTTCTGGCCAGATGCCTTGGCATTTGGACGCGGGGATTGTGTGTCGAGTGCGGGGGAAGTTTTGGCGCCGAAGTCGGGCCGGGGGAGATTTAAGCGCGTGTCTTCAAGCCTGTCATTCAATGCGGTTCGACCAACAGATCTGGACCAGCTTCAGGTCGCATGGACAGCCATTCGCGCCGGGCTGCGGGCCGATGTGGGCGCCCGCACTTTTGATCACTGGCTGAAACCGGTTGAACTTGCCGGCTATTGCGAAACGGATCAGGCCGTCCGCCTGACCTTGCCGTCCGACTTCATGGCCAGCTGGGTTTCGTCGCACTATACAGATCGTCTGACGCTGGCTTGGCGCGCAATGTTGCCGCAGGTGCGTTCGGTGAGGATCGAAACCTCGTCGGGCAAGCCGGTAGAGCGGTTCACCGCCGAGCCGGTCGTGGAAGAGGCGGTTGCCGCCGAGCAGAAGTCGCCGCTGTCGAGCCAGTTTGATCGCCGCCTGACCTTTTCGAGCTTTGTTACGGCCGCACCCAACCTTGTCGCCTTTAACGCGGCTCAGGCGCTTGCGGCGGGCGATCGGGGATCATTCAGCCCGCTGTACATCCATTCGCAAACCGGTCTGGGCAAAACGCATTTGCTGCACGCCATCGGGCACGAGGTTCTGCGCAAGAACCCGGACGCCCGGGTGCTTTATATGTCCGCCGAGCGGTTCATGTTTGATTTCGTCACTGCGATGCGCGCCCGCGATACCTTCTCTTTTAAGGCACGTTTGCGGTCGGCCGATGTATTGATGATCGATGACGTCCAGTTCATCGCTGGCAAGGAATCGACGCAGGAAGAATTTCTGCACACGGTTGACGAGTTGATGTCGGGCGGGCGCCGTCTGGTCATAAGTGCCGATCGTGCGCCGCACGCGCTGGATGGCGTAGAAGGCCGCATCTTGTCGCGCCTGACACAGGGCCTTGTTGCGGATATTGCCGGAGCGGATTTTGCGCTGCGCCGCGCGATCCTTCAGGCAAAGGTCAACGCGCTGGGCGTTCCGATGCCCGGCGAAGTGATTGATCTTTTGGCTGCCCGCATCGTCAGCAACATCCGTGAGCTTGAAGGCGGGCTGAACCGGCTTGTCGCTTATGGCCAGCTGCACAACCGCAAGATCGACGAGGCCTTTGCCGAAGAAGTTTTGGCAGAAATGTTCCGCGCAAGCCGTCGCCGGATTACGATTGATGAAATCCAGCGTCGGGTGTCAGAACATTATCGCATCCGTCAGGCAGAAATGGTCTCTGCCCGCCGTGCCCGCGAAGTCGCCCGTCCGCGTCAGGTCGCCATGTATCTTGCCAAGCAGCTGACTCCGCGCTCGCTGCCGGAAATCGGCCGGAAATTTGGCGGGCGTGATCACACAACCGTCATCCATGCGATCCGTCAGATTGAACGTCTGCGTGGCATTGATACGGATATCGACAGCGACGTGCGCACGCTGATGCGCGATCTGGAGGGCTAAGCGCCTCTTTTGCCGCGGTCTTTTCCGTATATTCCCGGAATGCCACTTTAAGTCTTTGATAACCTTGATTGCGCCATGACGGCCTTGTCCAAAGACAAGGAAGCAATCGCGATGTCGAAGCAAATGGCCGGGCTGCGTACGTTACAGGAAATGAAGGAATTCGCAGCGTTATCTGCGACGGCGCAACGGTATATCCGGCGGGCGCTGGATGTCGCTTTTGATCGGCAACAGCTTATGGCGGACGCAGCCCCGCCCGCGGAGCCGGGCAGGCCAAGCCTTGCTCAGCGCCGCGCTTATGCCCGGCTGGGCGTGGTACGCCAAAGCCTGCCTACCGCTCCGGGCGCAGAACAGGCCGATTTCGTGGGGGCGTTGGTCCAGATCAGCAGCTTTGATCTGGGACAGGGCCAGTTGGACGGCTTTCCTGCCTATCGGTTTTTATATGAGCGGCTCTTTGGCGCGGCGATCCGGCCATGGCTGCCAATGGCCTTTTGCGGCGCGGCAAGCCTGCCGCATATCGCGCCCAGCCAGCGAGCCGCCTTGCTAAAGTCGATCACCGAAGCGGCTGCCACAGCCTCTGCCTGGTCAGAGCGAGAGCCGATGTTCTTTCCCGACTGGATTTCAGGCGATGATTTGGCCCCTGCCTGACGCAGGCGGCCTTAGTCGCACAATTTATGAAGCTTCCAGCCAATCCACGCCGAGATAAGGCAGGACAGCGCAACGAATAGCAGCGTATCCTCAATCGTAATGCCAAGCGTGGTCAGCAGGCCAAGCGACCCAGTCGCCACGACCATGAAGCCAGAATTGACGATGTTGTTTGCCGCCACGGTTTTGGCGGTTTCTGACTTTTCAACCGTGGTTGTCAAAAAGGCGTAGAGCGGCACGACGAACATCCCGCCAAAAATGGAGATGCCAAGCAGATCAACCAGCAGGTGATCCGCCCGCTGGACCGCCACAAAATCCCGCCAGTTCATCAGGCCGTGCGGCGAGACGTGCCAGCCGCTTATGGTCCACCAGAAATCCAGCACGAAAAGCCCCATGACGATGACCGAGGCAGCCGCATAGCGCGCCGATACTTCTTCCTTCAAAAGCCGGTTGATCGCGATTGAGCCAATGGCCACCCCAACCGAGAAGATGCCCATGAACAACGTCGCAACCGACTGGTCAGCGCCAAGCGCGTTTTTGACCAGCGGCGGAAACTGGGCGGCAAGGATGGCGCCAATTCCCCAGAAAAAGCTGATTGCGATGATGGCCATGAACAGCCGGGGGGTGTGCATCGTATCGCGCACAAGGCGCCAAGAAGCCCGAAAGACGTTGAAGTCGACCTTAAGGCCTTCATTCTTGCCTTCAGGTGGGGCAGGCGGCACCATCTGCCCGCTGATCCGCCCAAGAATGGCAACGGCCAGCACACCAACTGCCGCCCAATGCGAAGGCAGCAAGCCGCCGACGATCGTGCCAAGCAGGATGGCGATATAGGTTCCGGCTTCCACCAGCCCTGTGCCGCCCAAGATATGTTTCATATCCAGATGCTGCGGTAAAATCGCGTATTTGATCGGCCCAAAAAAGGTCGAATGGACACCCATTGCCGTCAGGGCAACCAGCAGCAGCGGGATGGAATGGAGCAACAGGCCCGCCGCGCCAACGAACATGATCAGAATTTCGGCTGTCTTGATAATGCGAATCAGCAGCGCTTTATCGCGCGCATCGGCCAGTTGCCCCGAAATGGCGGACAGCAGAAAAAACGGAAGAATGAACAATCCGCTCGCCAAGGCACTGAAATTCGCCTCGCGCGTTGGATCTTGCAGGATCGTGTAGGTGACAAGCACGACCATCGCCATCTTGAACAGATTGTCGTTGAACGCACCGAGAAATTGTGTGGCGAACAGGGGCAGAAAGCGCCGCTGCCCCAGAAGGCGAAGGGAAGTTTGCATTAGGAAAGGGTATCATCCCCGGAAGTAAATTTTCATATGTCGCATAACCCAGCTTTTCGGTCGGACGCAAACGCTTTAAGGGAACCTTGTGTTGACCAGTCTTCCCAATCTCCTCACGCTGTCGCGGATCTTCGCGGTTCCCATTCTCGTGGCCCTTTTGTGGTATCCGGGCTGGGAGCCCGGATATATGCTGGCCTTTGCGCTTTATTGCCTGATGGGCATTACCGATTATTTTGATGGCTATCTGGCCCGCGCCCAAGGGGCGGTGTCAAAACTTGGCGTTTTTCTGGACCCCATTGCCGATAAAATCATGGTCGCGGCGGTCATCGTGATGCTTGTCGCAACGCGCGATATTGCCGGCTGGCATGTGATCGCCGCCATCGTCATCTTGATCCGCGAGATCGCCGTTTCCGGCTTGCGCGAATTTCTGGCCGATCTGCGCGTCTCCATGCCGGTGACGAAGCTCGCCAAATGGAAGACCACTTTCCAACTGGTCGCGCTGGGCGCGCTGATCTTGGCGGGCGGCTTTCCCAGCCAGCCGTGGATTAAGGATGTGGGCCTTGTATCGCTTTGGGCTGCTGCCGCGCTTACCCTTATGACAGGGTGGGATTATCTGCGGGTCGGCCTCAAGCATATGGACTAGGCAATGGCCGTCCATATTCTTTATTTTGCCCGGGTGCGCGAGCAGATCGGCCTGGCCGACGAGATGGTGGACCTGCCGCCTGAGGTGCGCACGCTGGCTGATCTGGCCGATTTTCTGGCCCGCCGCAGCCCAAGCCATCAAGAGGCTTTTGCTGATCGACGCCATCTGCGCGCGGCGCTGGACCAGCAAATGGCGGATTTTGATACGCCGCTGGGCGCGGCACGCGAAATCGCCTTTTTCCCGCCGGTGACGGGCGGATGAAGTATGTCCGCGTTCAGGCCGAAGGCTTTGATCCCGGCGCGGAGCTTGCCCGGCTAGAGGCGCTGGATGCGGGCGCTGTTGCCAGCTTTACCGGCCTTGTCCGGGGCGATGATGGCGTTTCGACGCTGACGCTTGAACATTATCCGGGTATGACGGAACGGGCGCTGGTGGCGTTGGCCGATGCGGCCTTGGCGCGCTGGCCGCTGGCCGGCATTATCCTGATCCACCGCATCGGCGATCTGGCGCGGGGCGAGCGGATCGTCTTTGTCGGCACAGCTAGCGCGCATCGCGCCGCCGCGCTTGAAGCGTGTGCCTTTCTGATTGATCGGCTGAAGACCGATGCGCCCTTCTGGAAGCGGGAAGACGTGGCTGGAGAGCGCCGCTGGGTCGCCGCACGCGACAGCGACAACAAGGCGGCCGATCGCTGGCGCTCGCCTTAGCTCGCCGGCTTCCGCCCGGCCGTGCTTTGGGCATATTCCTCGCGCAGCACATCTGCGAGCATCTGGAATTCTTTGCGGCGTGGGCTGGCCTTGCGCCACAAAAGCGCAATGGTCCGCGCTGGATATTCTGCGGCAAGCGGCCGCGCCTCAACGCTTGTATGTTCCAATATGCCGGCATCAATCGCCATTTGCGGCAGCATTGTCATGCCCAGCCCATTATCCACCATCTGGACCAATGTGTGGAGCGAGGTCCCCAGCATTTTCGCTTCGGACCGAAGTTCCGGGCGATTGCAGGCCGACAAGATATGGTCTTTCAGGCAATGCCCGTCTTCAAGCAGCAATAGCCGCGTTTCATCAATGGCTTCGGGCGGGATGCGGGCGGGCGGGCTTTCTCCTTTGGGGTAGGCAACAAACAGCGCATCATCAAACAGCACGGCGCTTTCCACATCACCACAGGCATAGGGCAGGGCCAACAGCACGCAATCAAGCCGGCCGCGATGGAGCGAGTCACAGGCAGCTGCACTTGTTTCTTCGCGCAAATAAAGCTTCAGGTCTGGCCAATCGCGCCGCATCGAGGGAAGTAAACGGGGCAGCAAAAAGGGGGCGATGGTGGGGATAACGCCCAGCCGCAGCTCACCGGCCAGCGGTTTTCCGCCCGCCTTTACCATATCGCCCAGTTCTTCTGCTTCGCGCACGACGCGGCGGGCTTTTTCCACGATCCGTTCGCCAAGCGCGGTAAACCGGACAACGCGGCGGTTACGCTCAACAAGTGTCACGCCGATCAGCGATTCCAGCTCGCGCAGGCCTGCCGACAGCGTAGATTGGGTCACAAAGCACGCTTCCGCGGCCTTGCCGAAATGACCATGATCATGCAGCGCGACCAGATATTGAAGCTGTTTCAGCGTGGGGAGGAAGACACTCATTGATCGCCTTTCTTCATAAATACCATGTAAGTTGATTGAGTTTATCAATCAAGAAGCGGCCCCTGATTTCTGGTGGATTTCGCGCCTTGTTCTGATCTGCGCGCATCGGCACTGGTATTTGGCGTGCGTTGAGCTTAGATTCCGCGCATCAGGGGCAGGAAGGGCGTCTGCGTGTTTGAGGGCATTGTTCACTATCTAGACTCGATCAAGGCGCGTGATCCTGCGCCCCGATCGCGTTGGGAAATCCTGACCTATCCCGGCGTTTGGGCGCTGGCCTTTCACCGGGTCGCGCATTGGCTGTTTGAGGCGGACCTGTTTTTCCTGGCCCGTTTCGTGAACCATCTCTCGCGCTTCCTGACCGCGATCGACATTCATCCCGGCGCCAAGATCGGCAAGTTTTTCTTCATTGATCACGGCTTTGTCGTCATTGGTGAAACGGCGGAGATTGGCGATAACGTCACCATCTATCAGGGCGCGACGCTGGGCGGCACCAACCCGACCAATGGCGAGGCTGGCAAGCGCCACCCGACCATTGAGGATGATGCGATTATCAGCCTGGGCGCCGCGGTGCTTGGCCCGATTACGGTTGGCAAACGCGCCCGGATTGCGGCCAATGCGGTTGTCACCAAGGATGTGCCGGAAGGCGCGACCATGGTGGGCATCCCCGCCCGGCCATTGTTGGTTGATGCCAAAGACTATCAAAAGCCCTTCATGCCTTATGGCACGCCGTGTCGAGAACAATTTGATCCGGCGACCCAGCAGCTTGAAATCCTCAAATGCGAGGTAGAGCAGTTGCAAAAGCGGCTTGCTGAACTGACCGAGGCGAAGGACGCGGCTGCGCGTCGGACCAGCGCCTAATGGGGGTTGTTGCGCCTTTCCCGCAGCTTGCGGGAAGTCAGACAGCCTTTGATCGCACGGAATTGACCCGCATTCTGGATCTTTATGGTCGAATGGTCGCGGCCGGGCACTGGCGCGATTATGCGATGGATATGGGCAAGGATGCCGCTGTGTTCTGCGCCTATCGCCGTGCGGCCGAGCGCCCGGAGTTTCGGATTGAAAAGCGGCCAGCCTTGCGCAGTCGGCAGGGGCAATGGGCGCTGATTGGCGAACATGGCGTGGTGTTGAAGCGGGGGCACGAACTGGCATCCGTTCTGGCCCCCATCGAGCGGCGGCTTATGAAGCTGGTTGCGGACTAGCCGATTGAACCGGGGGCAGGCGCGCCTGAAGGGCCGGAGGCAACCAGCCAATCAAGGCAGCGCGCACGCTGTGCCAAAAGGCCGAAAGCAGTAACAGCGCCGAGCCGATCACCAGCGCGGTAATGGCAACATCTAGGCTCAGTGCGCCAAATTCGCGCAGGACAGCCCCCAGAGCCGCCAGCACATAAGCCAGTGCCGAGACCATCAGGGCCCGTCGATCAATGACCAAAGCAATCGCGCCAAGCCCGATATAAAGCAGGATTACCAGCAGCCCGGTGGCCATGGGTGGGGCGTTTTCCATCACGCCCAGCGCGCTGAATATGGGGTGGACCATCATCGGCGCGGCAAGCAAATGGAGCCAGAAAGCGACGTCAGAGCGCCGGGTCCGCCGCTCAAGGTCAGACATGTCCCACCACATGGCCGTCGCAAACAGCGCGACGCCAGCTGCGAACAACAGCAGCAGGATGTGCTGCTCGATTGCCGGAAACAAGGCAGCCAGAATGGCAAAGACCAGGCCGGTCAGAGCCGCCGCACCCGCCGCAACGGTAATAGGTACCTGAAAGCGCCGCCAATGGGCCCAGGCGCCAAGGGCGCTCACCGCGGCAGCCCCGGCGACGATCCACTTCCCATGAATGTCATCGCCGCTGACATAGCCTGACGGCGCCAGCAGGGTGATGACGGTGGCAAACAGCCCGGCGACAAAGGCGATCAGCAAGAGAATGCTTGGCAGCGCCATGCGCCGTCGGGCCGTGAAAAATTCTGCCATGCCCCAGGCAGCCGCGCTGACAAGGGCCGCGCCGAGCCAAAGCACAATGCTGCTGCCTGCCCAGGCACAACCGGTCAGGAACAGAATGGCGGCGATGGAGACAAAGATATCGTTAAAGCCGGTAATCAGGCGAAACTGCTCTTCATCCACGCTGGAGGCGGGGGTTCGGGCATCCAGATGCGCGCGAAATGCGGCTGCGGCATCTGGCGTCAATGCGCCAGCCGCCACGGCGGACTCAAGATCAGCTTGGGTAAACATTTGGCGCCCTCTCACAGTCTCTGGCTGTATGAAGAGGGCAATACACCCGCTGTATTAGATTTGCAATACAGCGGGTGTGTTGGAAAAACGGATCAGTTGCCCTGAAGGCGCTGGATCGCCGCCATGGACTGTTCCGCGCCCGATTGCGGCACGGTTTCGCCGGCACGATCGCTGATCTTGGCAAAATTGGCCGCGACGGCCTCGGGCGTGCGCTCACCTTCCGGCAGGGCAACGCCGCGCGTCATCGTGACGTTTGCGGTGTGGAAGAAGCCACCGCCCGCGCCCATGATCGTGTTGGTCGGGCAGTCTTCCGAAACGAGGAAGAGCGCAGCCGGGACAACATTGACCGGGTTGAACGCCTTAAAGGCTTCTTCCGGCATGATATCTTCGGTCATGCGCGTGCCGGCGAGCGGCGCGATGGTGTTGACCTTGATGTTGTTCTTGGCGCCTTCAAGGTAGAGCGACTTGGTAAAGCCGGCGAGGCCCAGCTTGGCCGCGCCGTAGTTGGTCTGACCGAAATTGCCGTAAAGCCCCGTCGACGAGGCGGTCATCAGGATGCGGCCATAATTTTGCTCGCGCATGGTATCCCACACGGCCTTGGTCGCATAAGCCGAGCCGAGCAGGTGGACCTTCACCACCAGATCGAAATCGGCCATTTCCATCTTGGTGAAGCTCTTGTCGCGCAGGATGCCGGCATTGTTGATGAGGATGTGGACGCCACCCCAGGCTTCCTTCGCCTTGGCAACCATTTCCTGCATCTGCTCAAATTCAGCGACATTGCCGCCATTCGACATGGCGTCGCCGCCGGCGGCCTTGATTTCTTCAACCACTTTCAGCGCGGCGTCCGAATGGCCGGTGCCGTCGCGCGCGCCGCCCAGATCGTTGACGACAACCTTCGCGCCGCGGCGGGCGAGTTCCAGCGCATATTCACGACCAAGGCCACCGCCCGCGCCGGTGACAATGGCAACCTTGCCGGTAAAATCGATGCTCATGTCCTGTTCCTTTGCAGCCATAAAACCGAATGGCGCTGCTTAGCGCAGCTTTGCGGCTTGGCAAGCAGGTCTTTATCGACGCTACGGCAGGCTTTGCGTTGTTTGCTGAAAATGTCCGTGCGACTCGTCCGGGCCTTGACGGCGGGGACGCGGGCGGCTTGGAAGAGGCTATGATTTCCCGCCTTCCCGATCTACCGCGCCCGTGATGCGGGATGCGCGCATCCTCGCCTGGGTTCTGGCAGATCCGACCCGAATGGCACAATTATCTTCTGTGCAGCGGGAAGGCATCTCGCGCATTGCCGAAGCCGAAGGGATGGCAGAGGATTTGGCCCAAACATTGGCCGGGCCCGTTCTGGCAAACGCCCCGCCCACCTCCGCGCTGGAAGCCGAGATTTGTCGCGCGGCGGTCGCCTTACTCGAAAAGGGGGCGCTGGAGCAGGGATTGCAGCGGCTGTGGCAGATCAACGTCATGGTGCAGCAGGGCAAGGCCTGTCCTGATTTTTGGGATCGCTTGGCGCAGGAAAGTCGGGCGCAACGGGCAACACCCGCCGTGTCGCGGGCGCTGCGCCTGTGCCACCACCTTTTTGAAACGGAGGTTGACCCGTTTCTGGCGTGGCAAGGGCAGCGCAGCGACATTTTCTTTGTTGGCCGGTTGCTGGCACGAAATGGGGCGGGGCAGGAAACCGCCGGTTGGCTGCGTCTGGCCTTTCGCCTGCGGGCCCGCTGGAAGGCGTGGCGCGGCTAGGTCAGTGCCGCCAGCGTGGGGATTAGCGCATCGAAATGATCGATGATCGCATCTGCCCCCAATTCCTCAACGGGCTGGTGCAGAAAGCCAAAACGCACCGCGATGCTGGGGAAGGCGGCGGCCCGGGCCGCATGGATATCATGGATCGAATCGCCCACAAAAGCGGCACGCCCGCCGCCAAGCGCGCGTTGCATATGCAACAGGCCATCCGGCTCTGGTTTGCCGCGGCCCGGCCCCATGGTGTCGCCGCCGATGATGATCTCAAAGCGCTGCCGCATATTAAGCGCGTCCAGCAGTTGCACCGCCAGATTTTCAAACTTGTTGGTCACAACGGCGAGCCGCACGCCCTGCTCCGCCAGCCGATCAAGCGCGGTGATCAGGCCGGGAAAGACCGGGCAGTTGCTGCCCAGATGGGCCTCATAATGCGCGACCAGAACGGGCATCAGCGCTTTGACCTCGGCGCGATCGACCGGCCCGGTCTTCTCCAGCGCCATTTCCAGCATATGGCGGGCGCCCATGCCGACAAGCTGCTTCACATCTTCAGAAGGGATGGGCGCTCGACCGCTTTGGGCCAGCGCATGGTTGAGCGAGGCGGCCAGCTCAAAGCTGGAATCCACCAGCGTGCCATCAAGGTCAAAGCCGACAATATCAAAGCCAAGGTTACCGGTCATGGCAGCGCCTTGGCCTGGGGCACTGGAAACGGCAAGCCTTTGGTGGCAAGAACGCGCGATGAGTTCCATCGCCGCCATCGTCCTTGCCGCGGGCAAGGGCACCCGCATGAAGTCTGACCTGCACAAGGTTCTCCACCCGATTGCGGGTCGACCGATGCTGATGCACCTGCTGGATGCCGTCGATGCGCTGGCCCCGGCGCGCAAGGTGGTGGTTGTCGGGTCGGGCAAAGACCAGCTTGAAGCCGCGCTCAACGGCTCGGCCGAGCTTGCGGTGCAGGACCCGCAATTGGGGACGGGCCACGCCGTGCAGCAGGCACAGGCCGCGCTGACGGGCTTTGAAGGCGATGTCCTTATTCTTTACGGCGACGTGCCTTTTGTGCCGACGGCAACCATGCAGGCTATGATTGATCGGCTGAATGCGCCTGATTCCCCCGCGGTGGTGGTGCTGGCGTTCGAGCCTGACGATGTGCTCAATTATGGCCGGGTGATCTGCGAGGGCGATAAAGTCCTGAAAATGGTGGAGCATAAGGATGCGACGCCTGAAGAGCGCGCCTGCCGCCGCTGCAATTCCGGCCTGATGGCGGTGAAAGCGCGGGATTTGTTCAGCCTGCTGGACCGGGTGGGTAACGCCAATGCGGCGGGCGAATATTATCTGGTGGATATCGTCAACATCGCCAATGAAGATGGCCGGCATTGCGCGGTCGTAATGGCCGAGCCTTTCGATGTCGCGGGCATCAACAGCCGCGCTGAATTGGCGGCTATGGAAGATCAATGGCAGCAGCGCCGCCGCCGTCAGGCGATGGACGAAGGCGCGACGCTGATCGCGCCGGAAACGGTCTGGTTTGCCTATGATACGCAGCTTGGCCGCGATGTAATGGTTGAGCCCAATGTCTTTTTTGGCCCCGGCGTGCGGGTGGCGGACAAGGTGGTGATCCGCGCTTTCTCGCATATCGAAGGGGCGGTGATTGAAACAGGCGCAGAAGTCGGCCCTTATGCCCGGCTGCGGCCCGGCGCGGAACTGGGTGAGAAATCCAAGGTTGGCAATTTTGTCGAGGTGAAGAAAGCCAAGCTTGGCAAGGGGGCCAAGGCCAACCATCTCAGCTATTTGGGCGATGCAGACATTGGCGCGGGCGCCAATATCGGTGCCGGGACGATCACCTGCAATTATGACGGCTTTTTCAAATATAAGACGGTGATTGGGGCAGGGGCCTTTATCGGTTCCAACTCGGCGCTCGTCGCGCCTGTCACCATCGGCGATGGGGCGATTGTGGGGGCGGGGAGCACGGTGACGGCCAATGTCTCAGCCGACGCGTTGGCGCTCGTCCGCCCAGCACAGGAGGAAAAGCCCGGCTGGGCGGCGCGGTTCAGGGCTCGGATGCTGGAGAAAAAGGCGCGTAAATGACGGGTCTGTAATCCCGCCGTCACGCGCTTGATATCGTGATATCATATCAGTATATCATGCATATCGGCTCGGCTTGGATTTAGACGTTATGCGTATCCTGACAGATATTCCCGATGAAGATATTGAGCGGCTTGACGCGCTCGCCGCACGCGAAAAATGCTCGCGCGCGGCTGCCATTCGCGAAGCGGTGAAGATGTATCTTGTCCAGCATTCGGGCAGTAAGGATTGGATTGCCCAAGGGGCGGGGCTTTGGAAGGGGCGTGCGGAACTGGGGGATGCGGTCGATTATCAGCGCGGTCTTCGGGAAGATCGCAGCACGATGGAAGACCTCTGATCCGTGTCAGACCCTTTTTTTGACACGAACATCCTTGTTGACTGGCTCAAGGGCGAAGCGGCCGCCAGTGCGGAGCTAGCGCGCTATAAGCGCCATCGCATGAGCCGGATTGTCTGGACGGAAATTCTGGTAGGCGAGCCGCTGGAGCGGCGGGATGTCCTGCAAAAAGTCCTGACATCTTTTGAAATTGTTGAAATTGATGCGCGGATCGCGCTGGCGGCGGCGGATATTCGCCATCGGACGCGGATGAAGCTGATGGACGCTTATGTTCTGGCCACGGCCCAAGTGAACGGGGCGATCCTGATTACGCGCAATGTAAAAGACTTTCCTGCCAATATGCCCGGCATCCGGGTCCCCTATCAGCTGTAGAAGAGGCGTTACCCATGTGTGGCATTATCGGAATTGTCGGCAAGGATCAGGTGGCGGACCGGCTGGTCGAAGGGCTGCGCCGGATGGAATATCGCGGCTATGATTCAGCCGGTGTCTGCACGGTAGAGGGCGGGCAGCTGATCCGCCGGCGGGCCGAAGGCAAGCTCAATAATCTGGTGAAGGAACTGGCGGGTAACCCGGCTCCGGGGGTTGTCGGCATCGCCCATACCCGCTGGGCGACGCATGGTGCGCCGACAACCAGCAATGCCCATCCCCATGCGACTGCTGAAGTCGCGCTGGTCCACAATGGGATTATCGAGAATTTCAAGGCGCTGCGCGATGGGCTGATCGCCAAAGGCCGAAAGTTTGAAAGCGAAACGGATACCGAGGTGGTCGCCCATCTCATCTCTGAGCAGGTCGAGGCGGGCAAGTCACCAGAAGAGGCGGTGCAGGCGGTGTTGCCGATGCTGCGCGGGGCCTTTGCGCTTGCCATCGCTTTTCGCCAGCAGCCCGATATGCTGATCGGCGCACGGCTTGGCTCGCCCTTGGTGGTCGGCTTTGGCGATGGGGAAACCTATCTTGGCTCTGACGCGCTGGCGCTCGCCCCGCTCACCCAGAAAATCGCCTATCTGGAAGAGGGCGACTGGGTGGTCATCACCCGCGATGCCGCCAAGATCTTCGATAAGGATAATCGCCCGGTGACGCGCCCGGTCACCACCTCAGGGGTATCGGCAGCGGCGGCCGAAAAAGGGCCGTATCGCCATTATATGCTCAAGGAAATCTATGAGCAGCCCATTGTCGTCGCGCAGACGCTGCAAAGCTATATCCGCGCAGTTGAACAGCAGGTCGCGCTGCCGCAGATGGATTTTGATCTCTCGGAAATCCGTCGCATCACCATCGTTGCCTGCGGCACCAGTTTTTATGCTGGGATGGTCGCCAAATATTGGTTTGAGCAATTTGCCCGCGTGCCCGTCGATATCGATGTCGCGTCGGAATTCCGCTATCGCAACCCGGTGCTGGAGCCGGGTGGCCTTGCGCTCTTCATCTCTCAATCGGGCGAGACGGCCGATACGCTGGCCGCGCTGCGCCATGCGCGGGCGGAAGGGCAAAAAATCGCGGTGGTCGTGAACGTGCCGACCAGTTCCATGGCGCGCGAGGCAGACTTGCTTCTGCCCACCCATGCCGGGCCGGAAATCGGTGTCGCCTCCACCAAGGCATTTTCCTGCCAATTGGCGGTGCTGGCCGCGCTGGCGGCGCATCTGGCGGTCGTCAAAGGCCGCATGAGCCGCGAGGAGGAGCGCGACGTTGTCGCCCATCTGACGCAGACGCCCGCCGCGCTGAATGCGGCTTTGGCGCATGATGGCGAGATCGCGGATATGGCGCACCATATCGCCCCGGCGCGCGACGTGCTTTATCTGGGCCGTGGGCCGGATTATCCGCTGGCGCTGGAAGGGGCGCTGAAGCTCAAGGAAATCAGCTATATCCACGCTGAAGGCTATGCCTCGGGCGAGATGAAGCATGGGCCCATTGCGCTGATTGACGAGGCGGTGCCCGTGATCGTCCTTGCGCCGTCTGGCCCGCTTTTTGAAAAGACCGTCAGCAATATGCAGGAAGTGCGCGCGCGTGGCGGCAAGATCGTGCTGATTTCTGACGCGGAAGGGCTGGCCGAAGCGGGCGAGGGGTGCCTGGCGACGATTGAGATGCCCAAGGTCCACCCGCTGATCGCGCCGCTCGTTTATGCCGTTCCCGTGCAGTTGCTGGCTTATCATGTCGCCGTCGCCAAGGGCACCGATGTTGATCAGCCGCGCAATTTGGCGAAGTCAGTTACAGTCGAGTGAGCGCAGGACGCATCATCGTCATTGCCGTGCTGCTGGTTGTGGCAGCACATCTGCTTTTGTTCGGATGGTTGCGGCGGCGGATCGCAGAGGCCCGCCGCCAGCAGGAAGATCGGGAAACTCGGCTTCCTTAGCCCATCGGGTACATGATCTCGCGGCTGACCTTGTAGATCGCCTTCATCAGATCATCGCTCAGCGTCAGATCGGCGGCGGCGAGGATCGGCGGCAGCTGGTCTTCGCTGGTGACGCCAACGATGGTGGATGCAACAAAATCATGCTGCTTGGACCATGCAGTGGCGAGGGTGACGATATCCATGCCGGCTTCCTTGGCGATCGCCATGAAGCGTTCGGTCGAGGCCAGTGCCTTGTCGTTGACGAAGCGTTTCGCCATGTCGGCCTGACGCCCGCCCATTTCCAAATAGCGCGAGAAACGCGCGCCTGCCGGACGCTGGCCATTATTGTACTTTCCGGCAAGAACGCCGCCCGCCAGCGGTGAATAGGGAATGAGGCTCACCCCTTCTTCGCGGCAGACCTGCGCCAGTTCATCCTCGAAGCGGCGGTTGTTCATGCTAAAATTATTCTGGATCGTCTGATAGCGGGCAACGCCCAGCCGTTCGGACGCCTGAATGGATTTCATCAGGCCCCAGCTGGTTTCGTTGGAGCAGCCGAGAATGCGGACCTTGCCGGCGCGAACCAATTCATCCAGCACGTCCATGGTTTCTTCATAGGGCGTGCCATGATCGGGCCAGTGGGTCTGATACAGGTCGATATAATCGGTCTGGAGGCGACGCAGGCTGTCCTCCACCGCCTTCATAATATTGTGGCGGTCAAGCGCGGTCATGCCCGCGCGCTTGGGAGATTTGAACCAAGTGTGGCTCGGCCCCGAAACCTTGGTCGCAAGGATGATCGCATCGCGATCCTTGGTCTTCAGCCAGCGGCCGACAATTTCTTCGGTGCGGCCAACCCATTTGGTGTCGGGGGGCACCGGATAGCCTTCGGCCGTGTCAAAAAAGTTGATGCCCGCATCCAGCGACTGATCGAGGATCCGGTGCGACGTCGCCTCATCGGCCTGACTGCCAAAGGTCATCGTGCCCATGCAGATGTCGGAAACGTAAATGGCGCTTTTGCCAAGGCGGCGGTGTTGCATCATGCTCTCCCTGTTTTGTTATCACGTTATGAAGGCTGGAGGGCGGGGGTCAATGGTCGTGCGTGTCTGACCCGCCAGGTGCTTCTGCCTTGGCTGTCACTTCATAGGTGCTGCCGTCTGCAAAAGCGAAATCCAGCCGGATCGGGTCACCCGGCTTCAGGCCGGATTTCATGTCAAACAGCATCACATGCTTGCCGCCGGAGGCAAAGCTGACTTCGCCGCCGGCCGGCGCCGCGACGCCCTGGGTAAGCGGCACCATCTTCATCATGCCGTCGCTCATCGCCATGTCATGCATTTCAGCGCGGCCGATATCGGCGCCTTGAATGCGCACAAGGGTACGGCCCTTGGCGCCGCCGTGAAGCGTGAAATAGGCCGCGCCCGGATTACCATCCACCGCCGGCAGACGGACCTGAGCGTCGGTAATCGGCGCCTCAGATTTCGGCGCGCAGGCGGCCAGTGTCAGCGCAACGGGAAGCAGGGCAAGGGCGATCCGCATCACAAGATCCTTCAGCTCAGAGTTCTACTTTTGCCATATCGCGTTCACTCAATGATTTCACCCCCTTTGACAGGCTTTGAGGGCAGAAGCCTTGCGAGCCGAAAAACGCTTCCTATATCGCCAGACGACGAGTGATGGCCGTTCCTTTCTGAGGGGAAAAGACGGCCGGTAAACCTATCGGGGTGAAGTGAGACTATGGCTAAAGTAATTGGGATTGATTTGGGCACCACCAACAGCTGCGTTGCAGTGATGGAAGGCGGCACGCCCAAGGTGATTGAAAATGCGGAAGGCGCGCGCACCACGCCGTCGATCGTGGCCTTTGCCAAGGACGGGGAGCGCCTGATTGGCCAGCCCGCCAAGCGTCAGGCCGTCACCAATCCGGAAAATACGGTTTATGCGGTGAAGCGCCTGATTGGCCGCCGCTTTGACGACCCGATGACCAAGAAGGACATGGGTCTTGTCCCCTATCAGATCGCCAAGGGCAAGAATGGCGATGCCTGGGTGGCTGCGGGCGGCGCGGATTATTCGCCGTCGCAAATCTCGGCCTTCACGCTTCAGAAGATGAAGGAAACGGCCGAAGCCTATCTGGGTGAAACGGTGACACAGGCGGTTATCACCGTGCCTGCTTATTTCAACGACGCCCAGCGTCAGGCGACCAAAGACGCCGGCCAGATTGCGGGCCTTGAAGTGCTGCGCATCATCAACGAGCCGACGGCGGCGGCGCTCGCTTATGGCCTTGAAAAGAACGACGGCAAGACGATCGCGGTCTATGACCTTGGCGGCGGCACCTTTGATATTTCCGTTCTGGAAATCGGAGACGGCGTTTTCGAGGTTAAGTCGACCAATGGCGATACCTTCTTGGGCGGCGAAGATTTTGACTCCAAGATCGTCGAGTTTCTGGCGGACGAGTTCAAAAAGGCCGAAGGCATTGACCTGCGCAACGATAAGCTCGCGCTTCAACGTTTGAAGGAAGCCGCTGAAAAGGCGAAGATTGAGCTTTCTTCGGCCCAGTCGACTGAAGTCAACCTGCCGTTCATCACGGCCGACCAGTCGGGCCCGAAGCATCTGGTGAAGACGATCACCCGCGCCGACCTTGAAAAGCTGGTGGAAGATCTGATCCAGCGCACGCTGGAGCCGTGCCGCAAGGCCCTGGCCGATGCGGGCGTGAAGGCGGCCGAGATTTCCGACGTCGTGTTGGTTGGGGGGATGACCCGTATGCCGCGCGTTCGCGAAGTCGTGAAGCAGTTCTTCGGTAAAGAGCCGCATACCGGCGTGAACCCGGATGAAGTCGTTGCGATGGGTGCTGCCATTCAGGCGGGCGTGTTGCAGGGCGATGTTAAGGACGTGCTGCTGCTTGACGTTACCCCGCTGTCGCTGGGCATTGAAACGCTGGGTGGCGTGTTTACCCGCATGATTGACCGCAACACGACGATCCCGACCAAGAAGTCGCAGGTTTATTCAACGGCGGATGACAATCAGCAGGCCGTGACGATCCGCGTCTTCCAAGGCGAACGCGAAATGGCGGCGGACAACAAGATGCTTGGCCAGTTTGATTTGGTTGGCATTCCGCCCGCACCGCGCGGCGTGCCGCAAATTGAAGTGACCTTTGACATTGACGCCAACGGTATCGTTTCCGTTCACGCCAAGGACAAGGGCACCGGCAAAGAGCAGCAGATCAAAATCCAGGCCTCGGGCGGGTTGTCGGATTCGGATATCGACCAGATGGTCAAGGACGCAGAGCGCTTTGCCGAAGAAGACAAGAAGCGGCGTGAAGCGGCGGAAGCCAAGAACAATGCGGAAAGCCTGATCCACACAACCGAACGTCAATTGGCGGATAATGGCGACAAGGTGGATGATGCGCTGAAGGGCGAGATTGAAGCGGCGATTGCCGAAGCCAAGGCGGCGGTAGACGGCGGCGATCCCGACGCGATGACCGAAAAGGCTCAGGCGCTGGCGCAGGTTGCCATGAAGCTTGGTCAGGCGATTTACGAGAAGGAGCAGGCAGCAGGCGCGTCGCCGGGGGCTGAAGGCCCGAAGGATGACGATGTGGTTGATGCCGAATTCTCGGAAGTCGACGAAAACAAGGGCTGAGGCATGAACTCGTCTGCCAGACCATCGGTGACTTTTGGGTCATCGATTGGTCTGGCGATGAGGACTTAGGGGGACCTCATGTCCGACGATTATTACGAGCTTCTGGAAGTTTCGCGCACAGCGGATGATGGGACGATCAAATCTTCCTATCGCAAGCTGGCGATGCGCTACCATCCCGATAAAAACCCGGGCTGTGCGGAATCTGAAGCCAAGTTCAAGGCCATCAGCGAGGCCTATGACGTTTTGAAAGACCCGCAAAAGCGCGCTGCCTATGATCAATATGGCAAGGCCGCGTTTCAGAATGGCGGGGGCGGCGGGCCGCAGGACTTTGGCGGCTTTTCTGATATTTTCGAAAATATCTTTGGCGAATTCATGGGCGGCGGGCGCGGCCGGCAACGCGGGCCGCAGCGCGGTGCCGATTTGCGCTTTGATCTCGAGATTACGCTTGAAGAAGCCTATCACGGCAAGGCGACCGAGATTGAGGTGGACGTATCTGCCCGTTGTGAACCCTGCGATGGATCGGGCGCAAAGCCGGGCACATCGGCCAGCGCGTGCCAAACCTGTGGCGGCCATGGCCAGGTGCGGGCGCAGCAAGGCTTTTTCGTGCTGGAGCGGACATGCCCAACATGTCAGGGCGCAGGCCGAGTTATCAGCGATCCTTGTACCCAATGTCGCGGCCAGGGCCGCGTGGACAAGCGCAAGACGCTGTCGGTCAACATTCCGCCGGGCGTGGACGATGGCACACGCATCCGTTTGTCGGGTGAGGGGGAGGCGGGCGCCCGTGGGGCTCCATCAGGCGACCTTTATATCTTCATCCATCTGAAGCGCCACGCCATCTTCCAGCGCGAGGGGACAACCCTGTTCTGCCGCGCCCCCATCAGCTTTACGACGGCGGCGCTGGGCGGGACGATTACGGTTCCCGGGCTGGATCGCACCGGGCATGAACTGCGCATTCCAGCCGGCATTCAGTCTGGCAAGCAATTGCGTCAGCGCGGGGCCGGGATGCCGGTTTTGAATGGTCGTGGCACGGGCGATCTGGTGGTTCAGATTGAGGTCGAAACGCCCACCAAGCTCACCGCCCGGCAGCGCGAATTGCTGGAAGAGTTCCGCGGTACGGAGACAGGCGAGGAATGCCCGCAAAGCACCGGCTTTTTCGCCAAGCTTAAAGATATGTGGGACGATTTGACGGATTAAGGATTTCGCGATCCCGGCCTCTTTCGCGCTCCGGCAGGACCAGAGCCCGGGGGGCGCTTCTTCAAAGTTGGTCAAACAGGCAAAGAAAAGCCCGCCGGAGCGAGAGGCACCGGCGGGCTTATCTGTCTGTGTCTGTCTATCACGGGCGCTTAGGCGCCGATCATAATGCCGATCAGGATACCCTGCGTCATCAGACCAATCGCGACGCTGGCGAGCTGCGTGAGGCGTGCCATGTCTTTATCCTTCATGTTACAGCGAACGGTAGGGCCGTCCGGATGACCGGTATTTGTGCGCTGCAACATGAAATTTCAATCGCAAGCTCTGCACTTATGATTGCAGAATTTGCAACTGCGTCGTGCGAAATTGTTAACCTTCGGATATTCAGCCAAAGACCCGCGCGAAGATTGTCTCGACGTGTTTCAGATGATAGCCGAGGTCAAATTTTTCTTCGATTTCCGCGGGGCTAAGGGCAGCGGTGACTTCCTCATCCGCCTTCAGCAATTCCATCAGCGAGAGCTGTCCATCGGACTCCCAGACCTTCATCGCGTTGCGCTGGACAAGGCGATAGGCGTCTTCGCGGCTCACCCCGGCCTGGGTGAGGGCCAGCAGAACACGCTGCGAGTGCACAAGGCCGCCCATCTTGTCCAAATTCTTCTGCATCCGCTCGGGATAGACGAGCAGCTTGTCGATCACGCCGGTCAGGCGGGCGAGCGCGAAGTCGAGCGTAATCGTCGCATCCGGGCCGATATAGCGTTCGACCGAGGAGTGGCTGATGTCCCGCTCATGCCAGAGGGCCACATTTTCCATCGCCGGCAGGGCATAGCTGCGGACCATGCGGGCAAGGCCCGTCAGGTTTTCCGTCAAGACCGGGTTGCGCTTGTGCGGCATCGCCGAAGAGCCCTTCTGCCCCGGCGAGAAATATTCTTCTGCTTCCAGCACTTCGGTGCGCTGCAAATGGCGCACTTCGATGGCGAGACGCTCGATGGACGAGGCGATGACGCCCAAGGTCGCGAAATACATCGCATGGCGATCGCGCGGGATGACTTGCGTTGAGACCGGCTCGACCGCGAGGCCCAGCTTGGCGGCGACATGCGCTTCCACGCGCGGGTCAATATTGGCGAACGTGCCGACCGCGCCGGAAATGGCGCAGGTGGCAATATCCTTGCGCGCGGCGAGCAGGCGATCCTTGCAGCGGGCAAACTCGGCATAGGCTTCGGCCATTTTGAGGCCAAAGGTGACGGGTTCGGCGTGGATGCCATGGCTGCGGCCGATGCTGGGTGTCATCTTGTGCTCAAAGGCACGACGTTTGATCGCGTCCAGCAGGGCATCAAGATCGGCAAGCAAGATATCGGTGGCGCGCGTCAGCTGAACCGCAAGGCAGGTGTCCAGCACGTCAGAGCTGGTCATACCCTGGTGCATGAAGCGCGCTTCATCGCCGACATTTTCCGCAACCCAGGTGAGGAAGGCGATCACGTCATGTTTGGTGACCGCCTCAATCGCGTCGATGGCGGCGACGTCGATGGCCGGGTTGGTCGCCCACCAGTCCCACAGCGCCTTCGCGGCAGATTTGGGAACAACGCCCAGTTCCGCCAGCGCATCGGTGGCGTGCGCTTCGATCTCGAACCAGATTTTGAAGCGGCTTTCCGGCTCCCAAATCTGAACCATGTCGGGGCGGGCGTAGCGGGGAATCATGGGGCCATCCTGTTCAAATGCCTGTGGTGGGCGTGCCGCTAGCAGGAAGGGGCAAGGGCGGCAATGCACGAGCGCAAGGGATAGGCCGAGCCGCGCGCGCGGCGGGCTGCGGAACGGCCGCACCCCCCTTTGGTTTTCGACCCGACCGCTCCGGCCCTGATGGCCAGCGGCGCGTAAACCAGTGGAGACATTTATGAAGTTCATCCTTTGCTCGACGCTTGCCCTCGCCCTTGCGGCACCTGCGGTTGCCCAGACAACTAATGAAGCCGGATCTCCCCATCACGGCGCCAAATCCACCAAGCCGCACAGCACCAAGGCGGATAAAGGCAGCACAAGCGGGGCAGCTGACGGCAATATGACAACCGGCGATGGGGCGGGCGCTTTGGGCGCGGACAATGCCGCCAACCCCGCGGTGCCGGCATCGCCGGCTGATCCTTCCGCCAATATGGCTGCCACCTCGGCTACGCCCGCGACCCCCGGCAACCCAACGGCGCAAAGCCAGACCAGCGATCCGGTGACCATCCTCAAAACCGAATTCCCGGTCTATGATAAGGATGCGAGCGGCAGCTTGAGCAAGACCGAGTTTTCAACCTGGCTGCTGGCGCTTAAAAAGGCGGCCCCGCAGCAGACGCCGCTGACGGATGCCCAGCAGACCGAATGGCTTGGCACTGCCTTTACCGAAGCGGATAGCGACAAGAGCAGCAGCATCTCGCTTGCTGAACTGACGACCTATTTGACGCGCGGCGCCAAGAGCTAAACGCGCCTCAACTTTTATCCCGTTCCCCCTGTGATGCACCTTAGCCCCTGTTCCCTTGGGACAGGGGCCTTTTTTAGGGGATCAAGCCTGCGGCGCGCAGCGAATTATGGCCATTGGCGCCGATGATGATGTGGTCATGCACAACAATGCCCAAAAGCCGCCCGGCCTCAGCGATCTGCCGGGTAAGCTGGATATCGGCTCGGCTGGGCGTCGGATCGCCCGAGGGGTGGTTGTGGACAAGGATGAGAGCGGCGGAGCCAAAATCCATCGCCCGGCGGATCACCTCGCGGACGTGGATAACCGCCTGATCAATCGACCCTTCGGCCATAAGTTCGTCGCGGATCAGCATATTGCGCGAATTGAGGTGGAGCACGCGGACCCGTTCGACGGTCAACGACGCCAGATCTGCACGCAGATAATCCAGCAGGGCCTGCCAACTGCCCAGAATCGGATGGTTCCGGATCGGTTCTGACAAGAGCCGGAGAGCCGCGGCATGAACAATCTTGAGCGCGGCAACGCCGGTTTCGCCGAGCCCGGTGCTGCGGCCAATCGCTTCGGCATCGGCCGTCAGCAGCGCGCTTAACCCGCCAAATTCTGCCAACACCTTTTTGGCGAGCGGCTTGGTGTCGCGCCGGGGGATCGCCAGGCCCAGCAAATATTCGACCAATTCATGGTCAAGTAGCGCATCGGGCCCGCCCGCGAGCAGCCTTTTGCGCAGCCGGTCGCGGTGGCCGCTGGCATCTGTTGCCATCTCGTTCATCTTCGGGACGCTAACTTTGACGACACAAGGCTGCAATTGCGCTTGATCGCTCGCGCCAAAGCGGCTTGGAAGGAGAAATGGCGGTCTCACGCAAAGCCAGATTGGGAATTTTTGCGCTTGTTGGCCTCGGCCTCGGGGCTGTCCTTGTGCTGTGGAGCTATCGCGAGCCGATCGCCAAACAGGCGCTTGACGATTATTTTGCGCGGCATGGCGTTGAGGCTTCTTATCAAATCAAGGCGATAGAAACTCGACGCCAGCGTTTTGAACAGGTGCGGCTGGGGCCCGCCTCGGCGCCTGATCTGACGGCGGACTGGGTTGAGGTTGATGTCGGGCCCAGCCTGTCGGGCTTGTCGGCCAAAGCCGTGCGTGCCGGAGGTGTCCGATTACGGGGCCGATATATCGGAAAAAGCCTGTCCTTGGGATCGCTGGACCGGCTCTTGCCCGCGCCCACGGGCGCGCCGTTTGAACTGCCCCGGCTCGATCTTTCGCTGGAAGATGCCCGCGCCCGAATCGATACGCCTTGGGGCGGCATAGGCCTCCGGCTCGATGGGCAGGGGAATTTGCGGTCGGGGTTTGAAGGCAAGTTGGCGGCCGTCGCCCCCCGGTTTGCCGCACAAGGCTGCGCGGTTCGCGATGCGCAGCTTTATGGAGACCTTTCGGTTGTTGGCGCGCGGCCCAGCTTTGCCGGGCCCTTGCGGTTTGACGCAATAACCTGCCCGGCGGTCCAAGCCCGCCGTGGAACCGTGCGGCTTGATGCATCGATGGCCGAGAATGGGGGCGATTGGCGCGGTACCGCCCATGCGGATCTTGCCGATGTCGGCGACCATCGCTGGCAGGCCCGCGATATCGCCGCAGACCTTGCCTTCAAGGCCCGCGGTCCAAAAACCTCAACCCGCTTTACGACCAATATCGGCGGCCTGAAACAGGGCGACCAAAATGTTGCCGCTGGCCTGAAACTAGCGGGTGAGGCGCTCTTGGGTCAGCGAGGCATCATGGTGACCGGCCGGGCAGAGGCACAGTCGCTGGCAGGGCGGCAGACCTTGGGCCCTCTTCAAGCGCAGCTTGACGGCTATCGCGGTGCGGCGGTGATCGGCCCTGTGGCGGCCCAATTGCATCAGGCTTTGGGCGGCTTATCGGACGGATTTTCTGGGCGTGGCCAGTTTTCGCTAAGCCATGTGGATGGCAAGACATCGCTGCAACTGGCGGACCTGCGCTTCGCCAGCCCAACAGGGGCGCGCTTCTTGTGGGCGGGCGATCAGGCCTTGGGCTGGGATGAGGATGGCTGGTCGCTCCATGGCCGGGCAGAATTTGGCGGCGGGGGACTGCCCGCAGGCCGGGCGGAATTTGCAGGCCGCAGCGGCGTGATCCGCGTGGCGCCCTATCGAGCACGCGGCGGGCTGGTGACGCTTGACCCCATCGCCGTAAACTTGGCCGATGCCGGCCTCGGCGTGCGCACCCGGGTGACGCTTGATGGCCCGGTTCCGGGTGGCCGGGTGCGCGGGCTAAGCTTCCCGCTGACCTTGGCCCCGGGCGCGGTATTACCCAGCGGGTGTTTTGGAACGCGGCTTCAGTCGCTTGCGGCAGGCGCGCTGCATATCGGCCAATCAGCGGTGCGCACCTGCCTGTCCGGGCAAGAGCTGCGCCTTATTGCGCCGCGTCTGGCCGGTCGATTGGGCAGCGACCCGATCCGCCTAGCCGCCCAAAGCGTGGCGGTGTCGCTGGGGGCAGGGCGCCTGCGTGCGCAAGGCGGCGCGGTGCAGATAGAGGGCACCCGCGCCGGAACAATGTTGTCCTTCTATGCCCTTTCGGGGTCGGCAAAGAAGGGGGGCTGGCAGGGCGATATATCCGGGATGTCGGGGGCGTTGGGCGGTGTGCCGATCCGGGCGACGTCCGGCGCCGGGCAATGGCGATTTGCGCATGGCGTGCTGCAGCTCGACGGCCGCGCTGATCTGGACGATCCTTCTGCCGACCCGGCTTTCTTCCGCGTTCGGGCAGAGCAGGTGCGGCTTGCCATGCGTCAGGGCCAATTGACCGGCACGGCCGAATTGCAGTCCGAGCGGACTGGGGCGCCGCTTGCCCATGTTCAACTGCGCCATGATTTGGCCGCGGGGCAGGGCAATGCCCAATTGAAGGTTGACGGGCTGGTTCTGGGTGATGCGCTTCAGCCTGAAGAGGTGACGCCCGTTACCTTGGGCGTCGTTGCCAATGTGCGGGGTGCGCTGCGGGGCGAAGGGGAAATTATCTGGGGGCCAGATGGGGTCAGAAGCCATGGGCGCTTTGCGTCAGATGGACTGGATTTCGCGGCCGCATTTGGCCCGGTCACAGCGATGGCGGGGGAAGTCCGTTTTTCCGACCTGCTGCACCTTGTGACAGAGCCTGACCAGAAAATGCGCATTGGCGCGATCAATCCGGGGGTTGTCGTGGGGGATGGCGATATCCGCTATCGCATCCTGCCCGGCTATAAGGTGGAGGTTCTGGCCGGGCGCTGGCCTTTTGCCGGCGGTGCGTTGATCCTAGAGCCGACCATTATCGATATGTCTCATGCCGCCGTGCGTCGGCTGACCTTCCGCGTGGAAGGGTTGGATGCAGCGCGCTTCATCGCGGCGATGGGCTTTGAAAACATTGCCGCCACAGGGGTTTACGATGGGGTTTTGCCCATGGTTTTTGACGATCGCGGCGGGCGGATTGAAGGCGGCCGGCTTGTTGCGCGGGGCGGGGGCACTTTGTCCTATGTTGGGCCGGTCTCTAACGAAAATCTGGGGATGATGGGGCGCTTCGCCTTCGATGCCCTAAAGTCCATGCGTTATAACCGGCTGGCGATTGATCTTGATGGCGCGATTGATGGCGACGTCATCACGCGGATCAGCTTTGCCGGGGTCAATCAGGCCCCGGTGGCCGGAGGGCGATCCAAATTACCGATAAAGGTGTTGGGCGTGTCCAACCTGCCCTTCATCTTCAATGTCACGATTACGGCAAAATTCCGCCAGTTGTTCGATATGGCAAAGAGCTTCAACGATCCCTCGGTGCTGATCAACCGCATGGTCCCGCAGCTAGAGCCTCTGCCAAGCCCGCCGCCTGCCGTTCAGCCTGCGGACAGCCAGCCTCAGCCATAAGGAGCCTCAGATGTTGACCTTGGGTCGATCCGGTGCGAACCCCGTTCTTATGAAACGGATCATTATCATCTCCGGGTTGGGTCTGGCCTTGGGCGGGTGCGTGCAAATCCAGGCGCCTGACAAGCCGATCGAAATCAACCTGAACGTCAACATCCGGCAAGAAGTTGTGCTGAGCCTTAAAAAGGACGCGCAGGACCTGATGACGAATAATCCGGAGTTGTTCCCGAAATGAAGGGTCTGACCTTGAAGAAGATGCACATGGCCGGCCTGATGGCAGGCGCCTTGGTGGTCGCATCGGCCGGCTGGGCACAGTCCGCGCTTGTCCCCAATGCCCTGACAGAAGGCAGCG
Source organism: Chakrabartia sp. (assembly GCA_046074265.1). Lineage (GTDB taxonomy): Bacteria > Pseudomonadota > Alphaproteobacteria > Sphingomonadales > Sphingomonadaceae > Aquisediminimonas. The sequence continues at coordinate 241,208 of JBJTNW010000003.1, read as the reverse complement.
TTGGCGAACAGGCCGATGGCTATATGGGCTTTCGCGCAGCGCCAACCGATGCCCTGCGGGCCGAAGTAGACGCCATCAACATCAAGCGCCGCGCGGTTTACACCCAGCTTGCGTCGCAGCGCGGAGTGACCGTCAAGGATGTTGCGGCCACGGTTGGGTGCGAGACGTTAAAGTCGCGCGTCGCCCCCGGGCGCGCTTATCTGCTGCCCGATGGCATTTGGCGGGTGAAGGGCGCAGAGCCCATCACCCTGCCAGCTTATTGCGGCAACTAACCCGGCCGCGCGCTACGCCAGCGCCTTGTACAGGCTGAAGAGGCTTGTCAGCGTCAGCACGGTGCCGACCATGTACAATAGCCGTTTGGCCGGGATGCGCTTGGCCAGCACCGCGCCAAGCGGCGCTGCAAACAATCCGCCGATAATCAGGCCAACCGCCGCGATGGTGAAGGCCTCCAGCCCGATGGTTGCGATAAAGGTGAGGGAGATCACCGTCGTCAGGAAAAATTCGGCGGTGTTGACAGTACCAATTGTTTCGCGCGGGTTGGTGCCCTGAACCAGCAGGTTGGACGTAACCACCGGGCCCCAGCCGCCGCCGCCTGCCGCATCCAGAAAGCCGCCGATCAGGCCCAAGGGCTCCACAACCTTGGCGGGCTTATGCTCATGCTGGTGGCTCATTTCCCAAGCGCGCCAGAGCAGATACACCCCAATCCCCGCCAGATAGGCCATCACAAAGGGCCGCGCCTCTTTTGCGTCTATATTGGCGAGAAGATAGGCGCCCGTGATCCCGCCGATCATGCCAGGGATGACGAGCCGGGCAAACAACTTCCAGTTGACGTTGCGGTGCAGCGCATGGCTGATCGCAGAGGCCGCAGTGGTAAAGGTTTCAACCAGATGCACGCTGGCCGAGGCGCGGGCAGGCGGGACACCCATGACGCTGACCAGCAATGTGTTGGTAATGACGCCAAAGGCCATGCCCAGCGCGCCATCGACAAGCTGGGCAAAAAAGCCGACCGCAATAAACGGCAGGATCGCGTGGATTTGGTCTATGCTCAACTCTGGCACCTTTTCCCCCTCTTAACATGGTTGGACACCGTTCCGCTCTCCCTTGGATTAAGATTTGGCGGGATGGGCCATTTCCTTGAAACCGAGCCGCTCCGTCTTCAGGAGAACTGTCCCGCGCTGAAGATCATGGATCGGCTTTCCTGTTCAAAAGCAAAAGGGATGCTTCCAGCAGTCTGGTCAGCATCCATAGTATCGGGAGTTGACCCGCCCGGTTTGCCCGGGTTCGGTCTCTCAGGCCGGAAAGCGTTTGCGCTCGGTAATGTCGAGCTGCACCAGCTTGCCGTCGTGAACGGTCAGGTTGATCACGCCGAACCGAAGCCTGGCCAAAGCCTCTTCAACCAGTTGCAATCCTTCTGGCCGCTTCGCTGAAGCGGCCGGCGCTCCCGAGTGATCTTTAATGTTCGTCATGTCCTGATCCTCCAGATGTCTTTTCATCCACTAAATCGATAGACTTTATAAACGAAGCATTTCTTTTGCCCGCCCAAGCCGGATTTGGGGGGGGAAGGTTCGACTCGCTGTCTCTCATTCCAAGAAACAATAGGCTGCTGTGCGCTTCTGATTTGGGCAAGCGGCCTGCGCCGGGCTGAGCGCTGGATGCGCCAAAACGACTATTAAGGAAGTGGACTATAAAATCGCGCCTTTGTTCTGACCCCGATGCCACAAAGCCCAGTTAAATTCCGGAGCGGCGCCAACGGCGCTGACCAGCATGATCGGGCAGGGTCTTGCCGGGGGGGTGCTGAACGGCGGTTGACTTGGCGGGTTGTGCTTCCTAAGGGGAGCGCGCCTTGGCGGGGTTGCCCGTTTCCATGGCGGTTTACTTTCCTTGGAAAGGACGAATCGACATGGCTTCGGAAGATCCCGCGCAGGACGGTAAAGTCTCATCAGACCCTCGGCTCGATTCGTTAGACATGCAGCTGAAAAAGGTCCGGGAGGCGGAACAGGTCCGTTCGGGGAAAAAGGATCAGGCGCCCGCCAAAGGAATGCGGCAGGGCAACCGGGTTCTTACCGAACTGATTGCCGGTCCTGCGGGTGGTGCGTTGCTCGGCTGGTTCTTGGATCAGCAGCTCGGCACAGCCCCCTGGATCCTGCTTGTCGCCATGTTCCTTGGGATCGTGGTGGCGTTCAGGAATATCATTAGGATTTCAAACGAGCGTCCGGAATAGTCCGGGCGCTTTGTGTGCATAAACGGGGTTGGAAAAACGTGGCTTCCGAAGGCGGCAAGATCGATCCGATGCACCAGTTTTTGATTGAGCCGATCGCGCCGATCAAATTTGCTGGTTATGACATCTCGTTCACCAACTCCTCGCTGTTCATGCTGATCGTGCTTGGCACGATTTGGCTGTTCATGCTGGGTGGCCTGAAGCGGGACCTCGTCCCCGGGCGCTGGCAAGCCGCGGTTGAAGGCGTGAACGGTTTCATCAACGACATGGTGTCGACCAGCATTGGCCCGGAAGGCAAGAAGTACGTTCCGCTCGTCTTCTCGCTGTTCATGTTCATCCTCACCGCGAACTTCATGGGCATGATGCCCTTTGGGATCGTGCCCGGCGCGCATGCCTTTACGGTGACGAGCCATTTGACGGTGACGGCGGTTCTCGCGATCCTCAGCTTCGGCACCGTGCTGGTTGTCGGCCTGTGGAAGCACAAGCTGCACTTCTTCTCGCTGTTCGTGCCCCATGGCACGCCCTGGTGGCTGATGTGGCTGATCCCGTTCATCGAGCTGTTCTCGTTCCTCATCCGCCCGTTCAGCCTCGCGCTGCGTCTCTTCGTCGCCATGACCGCCGGTCACGTTTTGATGAAGGTGTTGGCCGGGTTCGTGATCAACGGCCTCAATGCCGATGCCGCCTGGGTGGCGCCGGTTGTGAGCTTGCCGAGCTTTATCCTGATGATTGGCATTACCATGCTTGAACTGCTGGTTTGCGCCATCCAGGCCTATGTCTTTGCACTGCTGACCTCGCTCTACATCAACGACGCGGTCAATTTGCACTGAGTTGTCATCGAGTTTTTTAACCACCACCTAACCACGGATTTTTAAAGGGAGTTTTATCATGGACGCAGAAGCTGCAAAGTTGATCGGTGCCGGTCTTGCCGCAATTGGTGCGGGTCTTGCCGCCGGCGGCGTGGGCAACGTCTTCGGTTCTTTCCTTCAGGGCGCGCTGCGCAACCCGGCGGCCGCTGACGGCCAGCAGGGCCGCCTGTTCATCGGCTTCGCGGCTGCTGAACTTCTCGGCCTGCTCGCGTTCGTCGTTGCGATGATCCTGATCTTCGTCGCGTAACGAACCGACCCACAAGCGTAAGGACGGCTTTTCGCCATGCCCCAGATTTCCCAGATCCTTGAGACCTATGCGTCCCAGTTCTTCTGGCTGCTCATTGTTTTTGGCTTTCTCTATTTCGGGATTGGCCGGGCAATGCTGCCGAAGATTGATGCAACGGTTGATGCCCGCGATGCGAAGATCGCAGGCGACCTTGCCGCCGCCGACAAGGCGCGCGCCGAGGCCGTGGATCTGGAAGGGGCGTGGCAGGCCGACCTGACGCAAACCCGCACTGCCGCGCAGGCTGAGGCTCAAAAAGCCAAAGCCAAGGCGCAAAAGGACGCAGAAGCGCGCCTTGCCAAGGCAGATGCGGAAATTTCTGAAAAGACCGCGACGGTTGAAGCCGCGATTGCCAAGGCCCGCAAGGCCGCCTTGGCGCAGGTGGATGCGGTGGCGGCCGATGCGGCGCAGGATATTGTCGCCAAGGTTTCGGGCATCAAGGTGACCCCGGCCCAAGCGGCACAGGCAGTGAAGGCGGTATTGGCCAATGGCTGAAGAAACCCACGCATCAACCGAAGCCGCTGGCGGCGCTGCGGAACACGCTACGCCCGCTGCTCTGGGTATGGACGCGACCATGTGGGTTGCGCTTGCCATGATCATCGTCATCGCGATCGCGCTGTGGCAGCGCGTGCCGGCGATGATTGCATCTGCACTCGACACCAAGATCGCTGGCATCCGCGCGCATCTTGAGGCCGCTGAAAATCTCCGCAAGGAAGCCGAGGCGCTGAAGGCTGATTATCAGAAAAAGGCGAAGGAAGCGGCCAAGGACGCGGAAGCCATGAAGGCGGCCGCTGCCGAAGAAGCCAAGCAGATCGTCGCCAAGGCAAAGGCAGATGCCTCTGCCCTGATTGAGCGGCGCACCAAGTCGGCTGAAGAAAAGATTGCCGCCGCAGAACGTTTGGCCGTTGCAGAAGTGCGCAGCCGCGCAGCCGCCGTTGCGGCGCAGGCTGCTGCCACGCTGATCGCCAAGGGCCATGACCCAAAGGCGGACAAAGCCTTGATTGATCAGACGATCTCGACGCTCAACTAAGTCGCGGTTTCACGGATCAGAAAAAAAGCCGGGTCGCAGTGCGATCCGGCTTTTTTCGTTATCGTTAACCGGCGAACCTCAGAACCGCAGCATGATCTTGCGGGCAAGGGCGGGGGAGAGGCTGTGGACCGCCTGAAGCAGCTTGACGAGCCCGACATTGGCCTCAGCGGCATTGCGCTGCATGGCGGATACAATTTGCCGCGCACATTCCGTGGGTGCCATTTTCTTGCTGCCGCGCCCGGCCGTCAGCTTGGTTTCGACAACGGGTGGCAGTGCTTCCAGAATATGGATAGGCGTTCCCGCCAATTGCGCACGGATAGCCTGGGTGTAGCTGCGCAATGCCGCTTTGGTGGCGCAATAAACCGGCCCGCCCGCGCGCGGCGCAATGGCAAGGCCCGAGGTCACATTGACGATCATCGCCTCAGGCCGGGACTTCAGCACGGGCATTAAACGGGTGATCAGGTGGATGGGCGCATTGAGGTTCAGGAAGATGCAGCGATCATTATCGGCAAGATAGGGGTCTCCCTCACGAAAATCATGGTCGCTGCCCGCGCCTGCGTTGTTGATCAGGATGTCCACTGGGCGTCCCGCCAGGCCCGCCAACACCGCGTCTATGCCTGCGGGGGAGGATAATTCTGCCTTGATCGTCTCAAATCCCAGCGCCTGCATTTCGGCAAGTCGGGTATCGGTTCGGCCGGTCAGGATCAGCGTTGCGCCAAGGGCCCGCAATTGCAGAGCAAGTTCGCGTCCGATTCCATCGGTTCCGCCTGTCAATAAGATGGTCTTCCCCGCCAATTGCATTTACGCTCTCCTTCGGTTTTTATTCTGTGGCTTGTTGGTTCCCCTCGCAAAGCATGACTGATCCGAATTCGCCAGACCGTTTCAACGAGGAACGCGCAGCCTATACGGTGCGTGGCGTGGACCAACCTGACCTTGAGGCGGGGGTGGCCGCCATCCGTAATGTCGTGAAGACGCTGCCGATCCGCCCGGGCGTTTACCGGATGCACGATGCGCGGGGCGATGTGCTCTATGTTGGCAAGGCGAAAGCGCTCAAGAACCGGGTCACAAATTATACGCAAGTAGAACGGCTTCCCAACCGGCTGCGGCGGATGGTCGCGCAGACGCGCAATATGACGATTGTCACGACCAATAGCGAGGCAGAGGCGCTGTTGCTCGAAGCGCAACTGATCAAGCGTTATCGCCCGGCCTATAATGTCCTTTTGCGGGACGATAAGAGCTTCCCCTTCATCCTGTTGCGGGCGGACCATGATTTTCCACGGATTCAGAAGCATCGGGGCGTCCGTCGCGCCAAAGGCAATTATTACGGGCCTTTTGCGAGCGCGGGCTCCGTCAACACCACGCTCAATGCGCTGCAAAAGCTGTTCCTATTGCGCTCATGCACCGACAGCTATTTCAACAATCGCGATCGTCCCTGCCTGCTCTACCAAATTCGGCGCTGCTCGGCGCCTTGTGTCGGGCGGATTGATACGGTGGGCTATGCGGAACTGGTCGCCGACGCCAAGGCCTTTCTGGGTGGCAAATCCACAGCGGTTCAAACCAAGCTGGCGGGAGAAATGGAAAAGGCGGCCGAGGCGCTCGACTTTGAACGGGCGGCCGTGCTGCGCGATCGATTGAAGGCGCTGACCTTCATTCAGGGCAGTCAGGCGATCCATGCCGAGGGCGTGGGGGATGCCGATATCTTCGCGCTGGCCGCCAAATCGGGCCATATCGGCATTCAGGCCTTTTTCATCCGAGGCGGACAAAATTGGGGGCATCGCGCCTTCTTCCCGACGCATACGGCAGACCTGGATGAGGCAGAGATTTTCGCCAGCTTCCTTGCCCAATTTTATGAGGACGTCCCGCCCGCTAAAACGATCCTGCTCGACCGCGACTTGCCCGACGCGCCGTTGCTGGCCGAGGCGCTGGGCGCGGCCTTGGGTCGCAAAGTGGAGATACAGGTGCCGCAGCGCGGTGACCGGAAGCGGTTGGTCGATCAGGCAACCCGCAATGCCGTTGAGGCGCTGGACCGGCGGCTGGCGGAAACCACAACCCAGGCCAAATTGCTGCGCGAAGTAGCCGAACTCTTTGATCTGGCAGAGCCGCCGCAGCGGATCGAAATTTACGACAACAGCCATATTCAGGGCAGCAATGCGTTGGGCGCGATGGTCGTGGCCGGGCCAGAGGGCTTCCAAAAGGGTCAGTATCGCAAGTTCAACATCAAGCGGGCCGAAACCATGCCGGGTGATGACTTTGCGATGATGCGCGAGGTGATGGCGCGGCGCTTTGGCCGCGCGCTGGAGGAAGACCCGGATCGCGACAAGGGCCATTGGCCTGACCTTGTCCTGATTGATGGCGGCAAGGGGCAGGTGAGCGCTGTAAAGGGCGTGCTGGACGAGCTGGGCATTGAAGACCTTACCTATGTGGGTGTCTCTAAAGGGCCAGACCGCAATGCGGGCCGCGAGATTTTTCACTTCCCCGATGGACGGGAATTGACCCTGCCGATCAACGCCCCCGTCCTTTTCTACCTCCAGCGGCTGCGCGATGAGGCGCATCGCTTTGCCATTGGCGCGCACCGCACAAAGCGCGCCAAAGCGATCACCTCTAGCCCGTTGGATGAGGTGCCGGGCATCGGGCCTGCGCGCAAAAAGGCGCTGCTCCAGCATTTTGGCACGGCGCGCGCGGTGCGGGCGGCAAGCCTTGAGGATTTGCAGCGTGCCCCCGGCGTGTCGGCGGCGGTAGCGCAGGCGGTGTATGATTATTATCATGGCGCACCGACAAGCGACTGAGCGGCTCAGGTGACAGGGCCGCCAAGCACGCTATAAGCAAGCCAGATGAGCAGGGCGGATGCTGGATGAACCAAATCGAAGATCGCGTTTTTCTGGGGTTTCTGGTCGCGGCGACGCTTGCCATGGCGTGGATCGCCTCGCCCTTTTTTGGGGCCATCCTCTGGGGCTTGGTGACGGCGATTGTCTTCATGCCCGTCAACCGTTCATTGGTGCGCGTCCTGCGCGGGCACCAGAATACGGCCGCCTTTTTAACCTTGGGCCTGGTGATCGCGCTGGTCATCGTCCCGGCCTTTGTCGTGGGGTCGCTGCTGCTGGATGAGGCGCTGTCCACCTATGATGCGCTGCTCCGTCAGAAGATTGATCTTGGCGCCTCGCTGGAAAGTTTGCGCGCCAGCCTGCCGCGTCCCTTGGTTCATATCGTAGATCGCTATGCCTTGGCCGATCTGGATCAAATTGAGCAGAGACTGTCGAGCGTCTTGTCCGACGGGCTACGCATCGCCGCTGAAAAAACCCTGATGATCACCCAAGGAGCTTTCTCCTTTGTCGTCAGCCTTGGGATCATGTTGTATCTGACTTATTTCCTCCTGCGGGATGGCGGCGCCATTGTTCGCCAGATCAGCGCGCGGATGCCAATGCACGCGGGCAAGCGCCGCGCCTTGTTTGAAAAATTTATCACGGTGGTGCGCGCAACCATTAAAGGCAGCATCGTTGTTGCCATCGCCCAAGGCATATTGGGTGGCTTTGCCTTTTATATGCTCGACATTCGGGCCCCACTTTTATGGGGCGTGGTCATGGGGCTGTTGTCGCTGGTCCCGGCGATTGGCACCGGCCTGATCTGGGCGCCGGTTGCGATCTTCCTGCTGGCAACCGGCGATACGGCGCGGGGCCTGACGCTGTTGGCGCTTGGCTTTTTCGTGATTTCGATGATCGACAATGTTCTGCGGCCGATCCTTGTCGGCAAAGACACGCAAATGCCCGATTACATCGTGCTGATCGCGACCTTGGGTGGCTTGGCGCTGCTCGGCATGAACGGCATCATCATCGGTCCCGTTATCGCCGCGATGTTCATCGCGGCGTGGGATATCTACGCAGATGACAAGGACGCGGCGCGCGCAAAGCCTGACGCTTAAAGCGCGGCGAGGCGCGCCTTTGCTGCCAGATATTCGCGTTCCAGCCGGTCCACGCGGTCGGCAACAGACTCAACTGCTTTGACCGCGCCAATGCCTTGGCCAGAGCCCCAGATATCGCGCCAGGCCTTGGCTTCGGTATTGCCGCCGGAGCCGAAGTTCATCGTTGAGATGTCGCCCTTGGGGAGATTGTCGGGATCAAGACCGGCATTCTCAATCGACTTGCGCAGATAATTGCCGTGGACGCCGGTAAACAGGTCTGAATAGACGATGTCCGAAGCAGAGCCTTCAACAATGCCCTGCTTATAGCTGTCATCCGCGCGCGCTTCGTGCGTCGCGATCCAGGCAGAGCCAATATAGGCAAGGTCAGCCCCCATCGCCTGGGCGCCGAGGATCGATGCGCCCGATCCGATCGAGCCGGAAAGCGCTACCGGGCCTTCAAACCATTCGCGGATTTCCTGCATCAGCGCAAAAGGCGATTGGCGGCCGGCATGGCCACCCGCGCCCGCGGCGACCGGGATCAGGCCGGTTGCGCCCTTTTCAACCGCTTTGCGCGCAAAGCGATCATCAATCACGTCATGGAGCGTAATACCGCCCCAGTTCCGGACAGAGGTGTTCAGGTCTTCGCGCGCACCAAGCGATGTAATGATGATTGGCACCTGCCACTTCTCGCAGGTCACCATATCCTCTTCCCAACGGTTGTTGGATTTGTGGACGATCTGGTTGACCGCAAAGGGTGCGGCGGGCCGATCAGGGTTGTCGCGATTCCACGCCGCCAGCTCTTCCGTGATCTGGTGAATCCATTCATCCAGCATCGTCTGCGGACGCGCGTTCAAGGCCGGGAAAGACCCGACAATGCCGGCCTTGCACTGGGCAATGACAAGCTCTGGCCCCGAGATGATGAACAGCGGCGAGGCGATGACGGGAAGGCGGAGGCGATCAAAAATGGCTGGTAAGGTCATAGCCAAGGCTTCTTGCCCAAAGCCCGCTTGCTGTCCAGCATAACCTTACGTTTACGTTAGCGGGATTGCTTCTCGGCCCGCAGCTTATCCCAATAAGCCAGCCGCTCGCGCACCTTGGCCTCAAAGCCGCGCGGGGAGGGGGCGTAAAACGCCTGCGGCGTCATTTCTTCGGGCCAGTAATTATCGCCGCTAAACGCGCCGTCTTGCTCATGATCATAGGCATAGCCTTTGCCATAGCCCAGATCCTTCATCAGCCGGGTGGGCGCGTTGAGGATATTGGCAGGCGGCATCAGCGAGCCGGTATCTCGGGCTGCTTTCCAGGCCGCCTTCTGCGCGGCATAGGCCGCGTTGGATTTGGGCGCGGTCGCCAGATAAAGGCAGGCCTGCACAATCGCCAATTCGCCTTCTGGGCTGCCCAGAAAATCATAGGCGTCCTTGGCGGCGAGGCACTGAACCAGCGCCTGTGGGTCGGCAAGGCCAATATCCTCGCTGGCAAAGCGCACCAGACGGCGCAGGACATAAAGCGGCTCTTCGCCCGCCACCAGCATCCGCGCGAGATAGTAAAGCGCGGCCTGCGGGTCGGAGCCTCGCAGGCTTTTGTGAAGCGCGGAAATAAGGTTGTAATGCCCCTCGCGGTCCTTGTCATAGACGGGCATTCGCCGGTGGAGCAATTCTGCCAGCCCTTTGGGGTCCAAAGGCGCGTCAATGCGGACGGAAAAGAGCGTTTCCGCCTGATTGAGGAGAAAGCGTCCATCGCCATCGGCAGAGGCGATCAGGGCGGCGCGGGCATCATCGGTGAGCGGCAAGGGCCGGTCCATCAGGGCTTCGGCACGGGTAAGCAGCGTATCTAGCGCGGCAGCATCCAGCCGGTGCAGCACCAGCACCTGCGCGCGGCTCAGCACGGCGGCGTTCAATTCAAAGCTGGGATTTTCGGTCGTGGCACCGACCAAAGTGACCGTCCCTTTTTCAACAAAGGGCAAAAAGCTATCCTGCTGGGCGCGGTTGAAACGGTGAATTTCGTCCACGAACAGCAGCGTGCCTTGCCCGGTGCGGGCATGGTCTTCGGCAGCGGCAAAGGCCTTTTTAAGGTCGGCCACGCCGGAAAAAACGGCAGAAAGCGGTTCAAAGCGCAGGCCCACGGCATCCGCCAGCAACCGAGCCGTGGTGGTCTTGCCTGTCCCCGGCGGCCCCCACAGGATCATCGAGGCCAGTTTGCCCGCGGCAAGCATTCGGCCAATTGCGCCATTGGGTCCGGTCAGATGCTCTTGACCGACAACTTCGGCGATGCAGGTGGGCCGCAGCCGCTCGGCAAGCGGGGCAGGTGGCGCTTCGCCGGCAAATAGATCAGCCATGCCGCCCTGCGCTTTGGGTAACCAAGCGGCGATATTGGTCCAGCACGGCCTGGTTGACGGCATCCCAATCATAAGCCTGGCTGGCCTTGGCGCCCGCAAGGCCATGCGCGGCGCGCAAATTTGGCTGGGTACAATAATCCGCCAGCGCATCCGCAAAGCCAGAAATGGCACCGGGCTTCACCAGCCGGCCCGTCTCGCCATCGAGCACAAGGCTTTCGCTGCCCGTGGCGCGCGCGGCGATAACGGGAATACCGCAGGCCATGGTTTCCAGCGTGACGTTGCCGAAGGTTTCGGTGACGGACGGATTAAACAGCATATCCATCGAGGCGACCGCCCGGCCTAGGTCCTTGCCCGATTGAAAGCCAACAAAGACCGCCCCGGGCAGGCGCTTTTCAAACCAGTCGCGCGCAGGGCCTTCGCCAATCACCAGAATTTTATGCGGCACGCCGCGCGCCCGCAATTGGTCGATCGCGTCCGAAAAAACGTCCAGCCCCTTTTCCATGACAAGTCGGCCCAGAAAGCCGATGACCGGCTCTGCATCGCCGATGCCAAGGCTGCGCCGCCACGCCAGATCGCGCTGGCCGGGGTTGAAGATGCTGGTATCAATCCCGCGTGCCCAGATCCCGATATTATAGCTCATCCGCTGTTCGCGCATAACCTGTGCCATCGATTCAGAAGGGGCGACCACCGCGTCGCAGCGCCGGTAAAAGCGCCGCAGCATCGCCTCGAGCGCCGGCTCTAAAAAAGCGAGGCCATAATAGCGCGGATAGGTTTCAAAGCGCGTGTGCATCGACGCCAGAACCGGGATGCCGCGCTTGCGGGCCCAACTAATCGCCCGATGGCCTAAAATATCCGGGGCTGCGACATGGACGATATCTGGTTTGAACCGGGCAAGGTCGCGCCGGGCCGCGCCAGTCAGGCCGCGGGCAAGCCGATATTCGCCTCGGCCAAAGGGCAGCGGCACCGAGGCGACGCTCACCAAATCGCCGGTCGGTTCAAAATCAGGCGTGTCGGTGGTGGGGGAATAAATGCGGACTTCGACCCCCTGGCGCAGCAGATAGCCGACCAGACGGTTCAGGGCCTGATTCGCGCCGTCGCGGACATAGTTATAATTCCCGCTGAACAGCGCGATACGGAGCGGAGCAGACGTCATAGCCAATGCCGATAGCCCAAAGGTCACTCAAACGAAAGTTCTGCCCAGACCGGCAGGTGATCCGACGCACGCCGCGCCTTCAGGCTGTGATGTGTGCCAGAGGTCAGGATGCGCAGATCATGGCTGACAAAGATGCGGTCCAGCCGGGCCATGGGCCGCTGGCTGTGGAAGCTGGGCCCGGTATGGGCATCATGGTGCTGGCCAACAAATTCGCCCAGGCAGCCGCCACTGCGCGACCATTCGTTCAGATCGCCCATCAGCACGGAGGGCAAATGGGGCGACCGCTTTGCCATATCTGCCAGAACGGCGCGCACCTGCTGGCGCCGCCTCAGGCCTGAAAGGTCAAGGTGCATACCGACAATCCGCAGGGCGTGATCGCCAATCGCGATATCACACAAAACCGCGCCGCGAGGCTCGATGGTCGGCAAATGCAGCACGTCATGGTCCAGAACCCGTAACGGGCGCCGGATCAAAACGGCATTGCCATGATGCCCGATAGATCCCGCCCTGGTGTCGAACGGCACGGGCATATAGTCGCTCTGCTCGGCAATCAGGTCCAGCGGCAGGGCGGACAGGCGCTTGCCGAAGCGGCGGTCCGCCTCTTGCAACGCGACGATATCGGCATCGACCTCTCGCAAAACATCAAGGATGCGCTCTGGCCGGCGTAAGCGGTCTGTCCCGATGCCCTTGCGGATATTGTAGCTGGCGACTTTCAGCATCGCCACGGCCTAGCCGCTTCTGTCTGTCGGGCCAAGATTGAATGGAGGCGGGCAAGGGCAGGCCCGCTTTTCAAGCGCATTGCGCGCGCGGTTGGGCGATTGCGAAAAATGTCGACCACCTCGCCTTGACAGCCCCAAGGCCGTCCCTTAGAGGCCGCCTCCTCACGCCAGTTCGCGGGTGTAGCTCAGTTGGTTAGAGCGCCGGCCTGTCACGCCGGAGGTCGCGGGTTCGAGCCCCGTCACTCGCGCCACTTCCCGTAAGGGAAGTTGGCGTTTCCTCAGCGAAATTTTCCCGTTTCCATCCAGCGCAGCATGGGCTTGAGCGGGAAGATCCAGATAATTCCGGCAATCAGGTAAAATACTGCCTGCACCAGCACCGGCCACGCCCCGACATAGCTGGACAAGCTGGCAATCAGCACGGCCCAGATCAGCATATAGGCAAGGATCGCAAAAGTTCCGGCTGGTTTGCGCCAGCTTGGTTCGTCATTTTTCATCAGGATGTGATCCGGCAATAAGGGGTCGCAATCCACTCGGCTTCTGTCAGGATCGCGTCAAGCGGGATGTCCCAAGCATCCGCGGGCAGAGCGGCAAATTCCTGCACAGACCAAGCAAGGCCGATGCGCAGCGCATTCGGCAAATGGGCCAGCGCCCGGTCATAATGGCCCGCGCCCTGACCCAGCCGATTGCCCGCCCGGTCAAAGCCCAGAAGCGGCAAAAGGATGATATCGGGCGCGCACGCCTCTGCGTCTGCAAGGGGTTGCTCAAACTGGTCAACTGCAAGCTCTAGCGGATCGCTTGGCCCCCAGCGCCGAAACAGCATCGCCGAGCCGTCATCCCCAATCCAAGGCAGCGCCAGCTTATGGCCTAGATGCGCCAAATGCTGGAGAAGGTTGGCCGGGTCCGCTTCGCTGTGCATCGCCCGATATCCGGCAATGCAGGACGACGGCGCCAATAGCTGTTCCAGCGCCGCAACGCCTGTGCCTTTTGTCGGGAATGCCGCCGATTGTTTGGCCTTGACGAAATCGCGGCGACGCGCGCGCGCCTCTTTGCGCAAATCGGCCTTGGTCATCATCGGCCCTTCAGGAGCGGGGAGGGGTTGGCGGACCCGCCATGGCCGTTTGCCGGAATATCCTCTGACGCCAAGTACGTCAGGTGGGGACCATGTACCACAGGCCAAGACCTGGGCAGGGACAGCCCCCATGGATGTGGAATCGCCTCAGGGATAATCGCTTCAGCGCGCACCGGGCAGTATCCGCCAACGCCTATATAGGCGCGTCAGCCACGCTGCTCAAGGCGGCGGGCGAGGCTTTCTAGCCGGTCGGCAATATCTTCAAGCAATTCGGCGTCCAAATTGTCGGCCGCATCGGCAGGAGCGGGCGGCGGCGGCGCAGGCGTGGCGGCCGGCGCCGGGGGCCGGGCTTCCGCTAGATCATCTGCCAGCAGAAGCGACGCGAACAATAATTGCCGGACTTCGCTCACGCCCCCCAAGGCCTGACGCGCTTGCTGTGCCTTGGCATCGACCAGCGCGGCGGCCTTGGTCAGATTCGGTTCTTCGCCGTCGCGGCAGGCAACGGTGTAGCTGTTGCCACCAATGACCAGATCAACCTTGGCCATCAGTTGCGCCCTCCCGCAGCGGTGCGGGCAATGACTGCATCCAGCGCAGAAAGCGCGATGGTCGCCTCTTCCTTCAGCTTGGCGTGACGCGCGGCAAGATCCGCCAATTCTGCGGCTGCGCCGGTGTCTGACCCGGCCGGAGACGGGCTTTCAGCCAGCGTATCGAGGCGGTGCAGCGCGTCTGCAATGCGTGCCAAGGCCTTGTTCTTACGATCATTGGACATAGCGCAAGATTACCATGCGCGCTTCTGGCCGCAAGCAAAATGCCGCCGCTTCGGTTGACCATCCGCGATGGGGGGGCAATAGGACGGCGTCCGCGCGTACGCGAGTCGCGTTTCCCCGGTGGCCAGCCAGAAGGATCGTCATGACTGTTGATAAGCAGCCCCTCGCCAACGCCATTCGCGCGTTGTCGATGGACGCCGTGCAAGCGGCCAATTCCGGGCATCCCGGCATGCCGATGGGCATGGCCGATGTCGCAACGGTTCTTTTCACCGAATTTTTGAAGTTTGATCCCAAAGCCCCGAAATGGGCAGACCGGGATCGCTTTGTCCTATCGGCCGGCCATGGCTCGATGCTGGCATATGCAACACTTCATCTGGCCGGATATGCGCGTCCGACAATGGCGGACATCAAGAACTTCCGCCAATTGCACAGCCCATGCGCGGGTCACCCGGAAAATATTGAGCTGGAAGGCGTCGAATCGACCACCGGTCCGCTGGGGCAGGGGCTGGCGATGGCGGTCGGCATGGCAATGGCCGAGCGTCACCTGAATGCGGAATTTGGCGACGATCTTGTCGATCACCGCACCTGGGTGATCGCGGGCGATGGCTGCTTGATGGAAGGCATCAACCACGAAGCCATTGGCCTTGCCGGGCATTTAGGCTTGGGGCGGCTGATTGTTCTGTGGGACGATAACCGCATCACCATTGATGGCCGTACCGACCTTTCAACCAGCGAAGACATTGCCGCCCGCTACCGCGCGACCGGTTGGCACACCGAAGCCTGTGACGGGCATGATTTTGCGGATATTCGCCGCGCGATTGCCGCCGCGCTTGCAGAGGATCGCCCCTCGCTGATCGCGTGTCGCACGCTGATCGGCAAAGGTGCGCCCAACAAGCAGGACAGCTCGGGCATTCACGGCTCGCCGCTGGGCGCGGACGAGGTGGCTGCCACCCGCACGGCGTTAGGCTGGACGGCAGAACCTTTTGTCGTGCCTGCAGATATTCTGGATGCTTGGCGCACGGCGGGGGCCCGTCATGCGCCGACCCATGCCGATTGGCAGGCGCGCCTTGCAAGCAATGCCAAGGGCGCTGAGTTTTCACGCCGGATGTCGGGCGATCTGCCCGCGACGCCGACGTTTGACGCCTATCTTCAAAGCCTTGTTGCCAACCCGCCCAAGGTCGCGACCCGCAAGTCGAGCGAGATGGCGCTGGAAGCCTTGACGGCCGACATCCCCGATCTGGTCGGTGGCTCGGCGGATTTGACCGGGTCCAACAATACCAAGACCAAGGCGACGGCGCCGTTTAACCGCAATGATTATGCGGGCCGCTATGTCTATTACGGCATTCGCGAATTCGGCATGGCCGCAGCGATGAACGGCATGGCGCTGCATGGCGGCATTGTGCCTTATGGCGGCACCTTCCTTGTCTTTTCCGACTATTGCCGCAACGCCATCCGCCTGTCTGCTATTCAGGAGCAGCGCGTTATCTATGTGATGACGCATGACAGCATTGGCCTTGGCGAAGACGGGCCGACGCACCAGCCGATTGAACATGTGATGAGCCTGCGGGCAATGCCCAATCTGGCCGTGTTCCGTCCGGCGGACGCCGTTGAGACGGCGGAATGCTGGGCTTTGGCTTTGGCGCATAAGGATGGCCCGTCGCTGCTCGCCTTGTCGCGTCAAAATCTGCCGGCGGTGCGCTTTGATGTGTCGGAAAATCTGTCGGCCAAGGGCGGCTATCGCCTGAAGGCCGCGGGTGCAGCGCGCAAGGTGGTGCTGATCGCCACCGGCTCCGAAGTCGAAGTGGCGCTCAAGACCGCGGAAGCGCTTGAAGCCAAGGGCATCGGCGCGGACGTCGTCTCGATGCCGTCGACCGAATATTTCGATGCACAGCCTGCCGCCTATAAGGCTGATCTTCTGCCGCGCGATGCGCTGCTGGTATCGATTGAGGCGGGCGTGACGCTGGGATGGCAGCGCTATACCGGCGTTGATGGTCTTAACATCGGCATTGACCGGTTCGGCGCGTCTGCTCCGGCAGAAGCGCTGTATGATTATTTTGGGCTAACGGCAGAAAAGATCGTGCCCCGCGTTCTGGAGAGACTTTCCAACTAATTCCAACCAAAGGAGCTTACCCATGGCGAAGGTTGCCATTAACGGATTTGGCCGCATCGGCCGCAACGTGGCGCGGGCGATCCTTGAGCGCCCCGATTGCGGGCTTGAACTGGTCTCGATCAACGATCTTGCCGACGCCAAGTCGAATGCCCTGCTGTTCAAGCGGGATTCGGTTCACGGCGCCTTCAACGGCTCGGTCGAAGTTGATGGCAATGATCTGATCATCAATGGCAAGCGCATCCATGTGACGGCTGAGCGGGACCCCGCCAACCTGCCGCACGCCGCGCAGGGTATTGATATCGCTCTGGAATGCACGGGCTTCTTCACCGACAAGGAGAGCGCGGGCAAGCATCTGACGGCGGGTGCCAAGCGCGTGCTGATCTCGGCCCCGGCCAAGGGCGTTGACCTGACGGTTGTCTATGGCGTGAACCATGACAAGCTGACGGGCGACCATCTTGTCGTTTCCAACGCCTCGTGCACGACCAACTGCCTGGCACCCTTTGCCAAGGTGTTGAACGACGCGATTGGCATTGAGCGCGGCCTGATGACAACGATCCACGCGTATACCAACGATCAGAAGATCCTCGACCAGATCCATTCTGACATGCGTCGTGCCCGTGCGGCCGCCATGTCGATGATCCCGACGACGACGGGCGCCGCCCGCGCCGTGGGTGAGGTTCTGCCGGAACTGAAGGGCAAGCTCGATGGCTCGGCGATCCGCGTCCCGACGCCGAACGTCTCGGTTGTGGACCTGACCTTCACGCCGAAGCGCGACACGAGCGTTGAAGAAGTCAACGCGCTGCTCAAGGCGGCGGCTGAAGGCCCGATGAAGGGCGTGCTTGGCTATTCGGACGAGCCGCTGGTTTCGATCGACTATAACCACTGCCCGAACAGCTCGACCATCGACAGCCTCGAAACGGCCGTTATCGACGGCAAGCTTGTCCGCGTGCTGAGCTGGTACGACAATGAATGGGGCTTCTCCAACCGCATGCTCGATACTGCGGGCGCGATGGCGAAGTTCCTCTAAGGCCAGATGGCGATGGGGCATCTTCGTGGGATCGCGCGGCATGATCGGCCGCGCGCGCCCATGGAGTGCCTTGATCGGGTTCTGGTCACCCGCGAGGCCGGCATTGCTGGCGACGGCCGGGGTGTGGTGTTGCCGGGCAAGTCCGGCAAACGGCAAATCTCGCTGATCGAAGCCGAAAGCTGGGCGGCAGCGCTCGCGGAACTGGGGGAAGATATCCCCTGGCAGGAACGGCGGGCCAATTTGCTGGTGGCGGGCCTTCGGTTGCCGCGCGAAGCGGGGCGGGTGATCGCGATTGGCAAGAGCCTAAGGATTGAAACCACGGTTGAATGCGATCCGTGCAGCCGCATGGACGCGATTGCGCCGGGCCTGAAAGCGGCGCTTCTGCCCGATTGGCGGGGCGGCATTTTGGGGCGCGTGATTGCCGATGGCGAAATTGCCTTGGGCGATGAAGTAAGGATTGACGGATGACGACGTTCAAAACCCTCAACGATATGGGCGATATCACGGGCAAGCGCGTGCTGGTGCGCGAGGATTTGAACGTCCCGATGGCCGATGGTCAGGTGACGGATGATACGCGCCTGCGCGCCGCCGCGCCGACCTTGCTGGAACTGGCGGATCGCGGGGCGAAAGTGCTGATCCTCGCGCATTTCGGTCGCCCCAAGGGCGAGCGCAAGGCCGATATGTCGCTGGAACAGGTCGTCCCTGCGCTGGTCAACGTCTTGGGCCGTGATGTTGCCTTTGTGGACGATTGCGCAGGCGAGGCCGCCGCGGCAGCGGTTGCGGCGATGGCGCCGGGGAGCATCGCGGTACTGGAAAACACCCGCTTCCATGCCGGTGAAGAAAAAAATGATCCGGCCTTGGTCGCCGCGATGGCGGCGCTAGGCGATCTTTATGTGAATGATGCCTTTTCGGCGGCGCACCGTGCCCATGCTTCAACCGAAGGGCTGGCCCATAAACTCCCGGCTTTTGCGGGCCGGTCGATGGAAGCGGAACTCGTCGCGCTGGAAAAGGCGCTGGGCAAGCCTGAAAAGCCGGTTGCCGCGGTTGTCGGCGGCGCCAAAGTCTCCACCAAGCTTGATGTGCTCAAGCATCTTGTTGCCCGGGTTGACCATCTCATCATCGGCGGCGGCATGGCGAACACCTTCCTCGCCGCGCGTGGCGTCGATGTCGGCAAGAGCCTGTGCGAGCATGATCTGACGGGGACGGCGGAAGAGATTCTGGACGCGGCAGATGCAGCCGGATGCACCGTACACCTGCCCTATGATGTTGTCGTCGCCAAGGAATTCGCGGCCAACCCGGCGTCGCTGCGGACCTGCAACGTCCATGAAGTCGCTGCGGGCGAGATGATCCTTGATGTTGGCCCGGCCGCCGTTGAGGCGCTGGCCGATGTGCTCAAGACCTGCCGGACGTTGGTTTGGAACGGGCCGATGGGCGCATTTGAGACCACGCCATTCGATAAGGCAACGGTCGCGCTCGCCCGCACGGCGGCCGCGCTAGCCAAAGAAGGCTCGCTGGTTTCGGTTGCGGGCGGGGGCGATACGGTCGCCGCGCTCAACCACGCGGGTGTGGCGGCTGATTTCAGCTTTGTTTCAACCGCCGGTGGGGCGTTTCTGGAGTGGATGGAAGGGCGCGACCTTCCCGGCGTTTCCGCGCTTAATCGCAGTTGATTTTTCGCCCGGCAGATTTCTGCCGGGCCTTTTTCTGGCCGTTGCTGCATACGAATGCAGCCCGAATTGATGAGGGATGATGATGACCGATCCGAAGATGATGCAAAAAATTGCCAGCGGCAAAGGCTTTATCGCCGCGCTTGACCAGAGCGGCGGGTCCACGCCCAAGGCGCTCAAGGGCTATGGCATTGAAGAAAATGCCTATTCGGGCGATGCGGAAATGTTTGCGCTTATCCACCAGATGCGCAGCCGCATCATCTCGTCTCCGTCCTTCACGGGCGACAAGGTGATTGGCGCGATCCTGTTTGAAAAGACGATGGACGGCGAAGTGGGCGGCAAGCCGACCCCGGCCGCGCTTTGGGACAAGGGCGTTGTTCCCTTCATCAAGATCGACAAGGGCCTGGAAGACGAAGCCAATGGCGTTCAACTGATGAAGCCGATGCCAGAGCTTGATGCGCTGCTCGCCCGTGCCAAGGGGCTGGGCGTATTCGGCACCAAAGAACGGTCGGTCATCAATCTCGCCAACGCCAAGGGCATTGCGGATATTGTGCGCCAGCAGGTTGAAGTCGGCCAGCAGGTGCTGAAGGCCGGTCTTGTCCCGATGCTGGAGCCGGAAATCAACATCAAGAGCGCCGAGCGTGCCGAATGCGACGCGATCCTCCTCGACGAGATGGTCAAGGCGCTGGATGCGATGCCGGGCAGCGACAAGGTGATGCTGAAGCTCAGCCTGCCGGTGACGCCGGGCCATTTTGATGCGCTGGTCGATCACCCGCGCGTGCTGCGCGTTGTCGCGCTTTCGGGCGGCTATAACCGCCCCGACGCCTGTGTTGAGCTGGCCAAGAACCCCGGGATCATCGCCAGCTTCAGCCGCGCGTTGCTTGAAGATCTGCGCCACCAGATGAGCGATGCGGAATTTGATGCGTCGCTGGGCGGGGCGATCGACGATATCTTCAAGGCCTCGACGCAAAAGACGGCCTGATCGAGCTTCCTGGGAGAGGGAGGGGGCGGCGGCGCGCAAGTGCCGCCGCCCTTTTTATTGGCACTACCGCTTTGTGCTGCTGGCCCCTATAGCGCCCACATGGATGATCTTGAGCTTCCCGAAGTCCCCGAAGGGTTTGTTGAACGCTTTGCGCAGGAAGCGCGCGAGCCGGCCGAACTCTATTTGATTTCCCCGCCCGTGCTTGCGGCGGATTTTGCCGACCGGTTGAAATCCGCGCTCGATGCCGGGCCGGTTGCGGCCTTCCAGCTGCGTCTGAAGGGCCCGGACGACCACGCCATTGCCCGCGCGGCGGAACCGCTTCAGGCCATCTGCGCAGCGCATGACGTGGCCTTCATTATGAACGACAGCATCGCGCTTGCCAAAAGGCTGGGGGCGGATGGCGTCCATCTTGGTCAAAGCGATGGAGATCCGCGCGAGGCCCGCGACGTGTTGGGCCGGGATGCGCAGATTGGCGTGACCTGCCATAACAGCCGCCATCTGGCGATGGAGGCCGGCGAGGCGGGGGCGGATTATGTTGCCTTTGGCGCCTTTTTTCCAACGACGACCAAAGAGGTCACCCATATTGCCGACCCGGCGATTTTGGGCTGGTGGTCGGTCGTGTCGCCCATCCCCAGTGTGGCGATTGGCGGCATTACGCCCGCGACGGCCGGGGCCATTGCCAAGGCAGGCGCGGATTTTATCGCGGTTTCGGGTGCCGTCTGGAATGATCCGGCAGGCGAGGCGGCGGCGGTGAAGGCGTTCCTTGAGGCGCTGGGACGCTAAGCGCCCTTGCCCGCACCCCGCGCTTAGGCTAGGGGCGCAGCCGCTCTTTCTAAATCCTATAGGTGCATCCCATGAAGATCAGCGGCGTGGACATCCGTCCCGGCAACATCCTTGAATTTGAAGGCGGCCTGTGGCGCGCCGTCAAAATCCAGCACACCCAGCCCGGCAAGGGCGGGGCCTATATGCAGGTTGAAATGAAGAACCTGATGGATGGCCGCAAGACCAACAACCGCTTCCGTTCCGATGAAAAGGTGGAGCGCGTTCGGCTGGACACCAAGGATTTCACCTATCTCTACACCGATGGTGACATGCTCGTCTTCATGGATAAGGACAGCTACGAGCAGATCACTTTGCCGCGCGACATGTTGGGCGACGCGGCGGCCTTCCTTCAGGATGGCATGGACGTGATCCTCGAACTGCATGAAGAGCGCCCGATTTCGGTGCAGCTGCCTGATCAGGTTGAGGCGACGATTGTCGAGGCTGATGCGGTGGTGAAGGGCCAGACGGCCTCTTCCTCCTATAAGCCGGCCTTGCTGGATAATGGCGTGCGCATCATGGTGCCGCCGCATATCGGCACGGGCACGCGCGTTGTCGTGGACGTTTACTCGCAGGAATATGTGAAGCGCGCCGACTAAGGCCAATTGCGCCGTTTGCCCTGAGCCCGTCAAAGGGCCGTTCTTGTTTTAAGGACGGTGCTTCGACAAGCTCAGCACAAGCGGGATCGTAAGATTGACTATCAGGGCGGCGTCCTGCCTCGAACTGAAGGAATTTAAAAGTGCCAGCCCATTCCGGTATTATGACCGTTATCGAACGCGCCGCGCGCAAAGCGGGGGGCAAGCTGCGCCGCGACTTTAACGAGGTGCAGCACCTTCAGGTCAGCCGGAAAGGGCCGGCGGACTTTGTGTCCAAGGCAGATCTCGCCGCAGAGCGGACGATCTATGAAGAACTGATCAAGGCCCGGCCGGATTGGAACTTTCTGTTTGAAGAAGCTGGCGAGATTGAAGGCAATCCGGACAAGCCGCGCTTCATCATCGATCCGCTCGATGGGACGTCCAACTTCCTTCATGGCATTCCGCATTTCGCGATTTCGATCGCGGTGGAAGAACCGCTGACCGGCGGGCGCCGCGAAGTTACGACCGCTTTGGTCTATAACCCGATTACCGACGAGAGCTTCTGGGCCGAAAAGGGCCGGGGCGCGTGGCTGCAAGACCAGCGCCTGCGTGTCTCGGCGCGCCGCGACCTTTCAGACGCGCTGATCGCAACCGGAATCCCGTTCATGGGCCATGGCGATATGGCGGAATGGGTGCGGATTTTTGGCGCGGTGGCCCCCAGCGTTGCGGGCATCCGCCGCTTTGGTGCCGCTTCGCTGGACCTCGCTTGGGTCGCGGCCGGGCGCTATGATGGCTATTGGGAAAGCAAGCTCCAGCCTTGGGATGTGGCGGCCGGGATGCTGTTGGTGCGCGAAGCCGGGGGCTTTGTTACTGATTTCCGCGGCGGCGAGCGCTGCATTGAGCGCAGCGAATTTCTGGCGGCCAATGATGTGCTCCATTCCAAGCTGCACAAGTTGGTCGCAGGCGCGCTTCGATAAGCCGGAAATTGGCAATTTTTCTGTAAGCCTTGCGTACCAAAACCCTCGGATTTCCGATGCCCATTCGCGCGCGCGGTGAAATTATCCCCCGCCCCGGACGAAAAGCCACCCCTGCTGCGCTTGCGAAGGGCAGAAGGACGGCCTAAAGCCGCCACGATTCCGGCGTCCTGCCGGTCCTAGGGGTAAGTCGTATGTCTTCGGTTGCAGCCGGATATCTGCCGATTTTGCTATTCCTCGCAATTGCGCTGATCTTGTCGAGCGCCTTTGTGTTTTTGCCGATGTTGGTGTCGCGCCTGACGGGCACGCACAACCCGACGCCGGAAAAGCTCACCGAATATGAATGCGGCTTTCCCGCTTTTGAAGGCAGCCGCGCGCAGTTTGACGTGCGGTTTTACCTTGTCGCCATTTTGTTCATCATCTTCGATCTTGAAGCAGCCTTTCTCTTTCCTTGGGCGGTCAGCCTTGAATGGACAGGCTGGGCCGGCTGGACGGGCATGATGGTCTTCCTTGGCGAATTGGTGCTGGGCCTTGTTTATGCGTGGAAGAAGGGAGCGCTCGAATGGGAGTAGATCTGACGGCACCGCCGCCCGGAACGGCACCGGACGCCAGCTTCTTCAACGGACTCAATGATGAGCTGACCAACAAGGGCTTTCTTGTCGTGTCGGCTGAAGAGCTGTTTCAATGGGCGCGCACCGGCTCGCTCTGGTGGATGACCTTTGGTCTGGCCTGCTGCGCCGTTGAAATGATCCACGTCAACATGCCGCGCTATGACCTTGAGCGTTTTGGCGCTGCGCCGCGCGCCTCGCCGCGCCAGTCGGACGTGATGATCGTCGCGGGCACGCTGTGCAACAAAATGGCACCGGCGTTGCGCCGCGTTTATGAACAGATGTCCGCTCCGAAATATGTGATTTCGATAGGCAGCTGCGCCAATGGCGGCGGCTATTATCACTATAGCTACAGCGTCGTGCGCGGCTGCGACCGGATTGTGCCCGTGGACATCTACGTCCCCGGCTGTCCGCCGACCGCCGAGGCGCTGCTTTATGGGATCATGCAATTGCAGCGGAAAATCCGCCGCACGGGAACGGTGACGCGCTGATGCATTCTGCCCCTCGCTATGCCAGCAACGATGGCGTTGCAGACGCGATTTCCAAGGCGCTGGGCAAAGATGCCCTGAGCGTGGTGGAAGCCCATGGCGAAATTGCCGTGACGGTGGTTTCGGCGCGCCTTGTTGAGGCGATGACGGTTCTGCGCGATGATCTGGGCTATCAGCAGCTGATGGAAATTGCAGGCGTCGACTGGCCCGATCAGGACCCGCGATTTGAAGTTGTCTATTGCCTGTTGTCGCTGACGAAGAACCACCGCATCCGCGTGCATGTCCGCACCAATGAAGATGTGGCGGTGCCCTCCGTCACGGGCATCTGGCCGGTCGCTGGCTGGCTCGAGCGCGAAGTGTTCGACATGTATGGCGTGCTGTTTGAAGGCAATTCGGACCTGCGCCGGATCCTCACCGATTACGGCTTTTCAGGCCATCCGTTCCGCAAAGATTTCCCGCTCTCGGGCTATCAGGAACTGCGCTATTCTTAAGAGCATAAGCGCGTGATGTACGAGCCGGTCAGCTTGGCGCAGGATTTCCGCAAGTTCGATTTCATGTCGCCATGGGAAGGTGCAGATTATGTGCTGCCCGGCGATGAAAAGGGAGAGCAGAAATGAGCCTGTCCCCTGATCTGGCGCCCACCACCACGGGCGAGGACATTCAAAACTATACGATCAACTTTGGCCCGCAGCACCCGGCAGCGCACGGCGTGTTGCGTCTGGTGATGGAGCTGGACGGCGAAATTATCGAGCGGCTCGACCCGCATGTCGGCCTGCTCCACCGCGGCACCGAAAAGCTGATTGAGTATAAAACCTATTTGCAGGCTTTGCCCTATTTTGACCGGCTGGATTATTGCTCGCCGCTCTGCATGGAGCATAGCTATGTTCTGGCGGTCGAAAAGCTGCTGAATGTTGAGGTGCCGCTGCGCGCCCAATATCTGCGCGTGCTGTTTGCCGAGCTGACGCGCATCTGCAACCATATGCTGAACCTTGGGTCGCACGTCATGGACGTAGGCGCAATGACGCCGAACCTGTGGCTGTTCGAGATCCGCGAAGACTGCATGAACTTCTTTGAGCGGGCCTCGGGCGCGCGCATGCATTCGGCCTGGTTCCGCCCCGGTGGCGTCCATCAGGACGTGCCGCTGAAGCTGTTGACCGACATTGCCGACTGGCTCGACAACCGCGTCCCGCAGTTATTTGAAGATGCGATCAGCCTTGTTGCCGACAACCGCATCTTCAAGCAGCGCAATGTCGATATCGCGCTGGTCTCTAAGGAAGACGCGATCCGCTGGGGCTTTTCCGGCCCGATGATCCGCGCAGCGGGCATCCCGTGGGATATTCGCAAGGCCCAGCCTTATGACGTCTATGACCGCGTTGAGTTCGACGTGCCGGTGGGCACCAAGGGCGATTGCTATGACCGGTTCATGGTCCGCGTCGAAGAAGTGCGCCAGTCGATCCGCATTATGAAGCAGTGCCTGCGCGATATGCCGGAAGGCCCGGTGCTGACCGAAGATCGCAAGGTCGCCCCGCCCAAGCGCGGTGACATGAAGCAGTCGATGGAAGCGCTGATCCACCATTTCAAGCTTTATACCGAAGGCTTTAAGGTGCCCGAAGGCAGCGTCTATGTTGCCACCGAAAGCCCCAAGGGCGAATTCGGCGTCTATCTGGTGTCGGATGGGACCAACAAGCCCTATCGCTGCAAGATCCGGCCGACCGCCTTTTCGCACCTTCAGGCGATGGACTTCATGTCGCGCGGCCATATGCTCGCCGATACCACGGCCATTTTGGGCGCGCTCGACATCGTGTTCGGGGAGTGCGACCGATGAGCAATCTCGATACCGCCAAGGCCATGATCGCCGCCTATAACGCGCAGGATGTCGATACCTATGTGTCGTACATGACCGACGATGCCTGCGAGGCCAATTATCGCGGCGATGTTGTGCGCGAGGGCAAAGAGGGCACGCGCAGCGGCTTGGCGGCTGCTTTTGCAAAATGGCCCCAGAACAAGGCGGATATCGTCGAAGCGCAGCAAATCGGCAGTTTCGTGCTGATGCGCGAACATGTGACGCGCGGCCCGGCCAGCGATGGTTCGCCGCTGGTCGATCCGTTTGACGTGATCGCTGTCTATTCTTTTGAAGGCGAGAAGTGCTCTCGCGTGGAGTTCATCCGCTAATGGCTGACGCAGTTCATATCCCCGATGAGGCGGAGGTTCGGGCGCGCTGGGGCAATTTTGCCTTCACGCCCGAAAATATGGAAAAGGCGCGCACGATCATCGCGCGGTATCCCGAAGGGCGGCAAGCGTCGGCCGTGATGGGTCTGCTTGATCTTGCCCAGCGTCAGGTTGGCGCAGAAACCAACACGCAGGGCTGGCTGCCCGTGCCGGTGATTGAATATGTCGCCGCGCAATTGGGCATGCCCTATATGCGCGCTTATGAAGTCGCGACCTTCTACACCATGTACAACATGGCCCCGGTCGGCAAATTCCATGTGCAGGTGTGCGGCACGACGCCGTGCATGCTGCGCGGATCGGACGATGTGCTGGCGGCCTGCAAATCCAAGGGTCTGGTCAAGGGCGGCACGACGCCCGATGGCCTCTTCACCCTCAACGAAGTCGAATGTCTGGGCGCCTGCGCCAATGCGCCGATGGTCCAGATCAACGACGATAATTTCGAAGACCTGACCTTTGACAGCACGGTCGCGCTGCTCGACGCCTTGGCGGCGGGCAAGCCGGTGAAGATCGGCCCGCAGATCAAGCGCCAGACCAGCTGCCCCGAAGGCGGGCCGACCAGCCTTAAGAAGATGGTCAAGGACAACCATGACTATCGGGGGGAATGGAAGTGAGCCTCCAGGACAAGGACCGCATCTTTACCAACCTCTATGGCTTCCAGCCATGGAATCTGGATGCTGCCAAGAAGCGCGGCTGCTGGGATAACACCAAGAAGCTGCTCCAGACCGGCGCGGACGAGATCATCGAGATCGTCAAGGCCTCGGGCCTGCGCGGCCGGGGCGGCGCAGGCTTCCCGACGGGGATGAAGTGGAGCTTCATGCCCAAGACGCCGACGCCCGATCGGCCCAATTTCCTCGTCATCAACGCGGACGAATCCGAGCCCGGCTCGTGCAAGGACCGCGAAATCATCCGGCATGACCCGCACCGCCTGTTGGAAGGCGCGCTGATCGCTGGCTTCGCGATGCGCGCGCGCGCCGCCTATATCTATATTCGCGGTGAGTTCATCTACGAAGCCAAGGTGCTGCAAGCGGCGGTGGAAGAAGCCTATGCGGCAGGCCTGCTGGGCAAGAACGCCGCCAAGTCGGGCTATGATTTTGACGTCTTCGTTCATCGCGGGGCGGGCGCTTATATCTGCGGCGAAGAAACCGCGATGATCGAAAGCCTGGAAGGCAAAAAGGGTCAGCCGCGCCTGAAGCCGCCTTTCCCGGCGGGGGCAGGGCTTTATGGCTGCCCGACCACGGTCAACAATGTGGAATCCATCGCTGTTACGCCGACGATTCTGCGTCGCGGGGCAGATTGGTTCAAAAGCTTTGGCCGCGAAAACAATGCGGGCACCAAGCTGTTCCAGATTTCCGGCCATGTGAACACGCCGTGCACCGTCGAAGAAGCGATGAGCATTCCGTTCCGCGAGCTGATTGAAAAGCACGCCGGCGGCATTCGCGGTGGCTGGGACAATCTCTTGGCGGTGATCCCCGGTGGCTCTTCGGTGCCTTTGGTGCCGGCCAAAGAAATCATGGACGCGCCGATGGATTTTGACGGGCTGCGCGCCCTCGGCTCGGGCCTTGGGACGGCGGCGGTCATCGTCATGGACAAGTCCACCGATATCGTCCGCGCCATTTCGCGCCTCAGCTATTTCTACAAGCATGAAAGCTGCGGCCAATGCACGCCGTGCCGCGAAGGTACGGGCTGGATGTGGCGCGTGATGGAGCGGCTGCGCGAAGGCAAGGCCGATGTGTCGGAAATCGATACGCTGTTTGAAGTGACCAAGCAGGTTGAAGGCCATACCATCTGCGCGCTGGGTGATGCAGCGGCATGGCCGATCCAAGGCCTGATCCGTCATTTCCGCCCCGAAATTGAACGCCGGATTGCCGCGAACAAGGACGGCCAGATGCTGGAGGCCGCGGAGTAACCATGCCTAAAGTCACCGTAGACGGCACCGAAATCGAAGTACCCGCAGGGGCGACTGTTCTTCAGGCGTGCGAGCTTGCGGGCAAGGAAATCCCGCGCTTTTGCTACCATGAGCGGCTGAGCATTGCCGGCAATTGCCGTATGTGCCTGGTTGAAGTGTCGCCCGGCCCGCCGAAGCCGCAGGCCAGTTGCGCGCTGCCGGCAAGCGAAGGTCAGGTGATCCGCACCGATAGCCCGATGGTGAAGAAGGCCCGCGAAGGGGTGATGGAGTTTCTCCTCATCAATCACCCGCTCGATTGCCCGATTTGCGATCAGGGGGGCGAATGCGACCTTCAGGATCAGTCCATGGCCTATGGCCGGGGCGGATCGCGCTATGATGAAAATAAGCGCGCCGTAACCGAGAAATATATGGGGCCCATCGTCAAGACGACGATGACGCGCTGCATCCAGTGCACGCGCTGCGTGCGCTTTGCCGAAGAAGTGGCGGGGATTGAAGAAATCGGCGCGGTGTATCGCGGCGAGAATATGCAGATCACCAGCTATCTGGAACGCGCGGTAACAAGCGAGCTTTCGGGCAATGTCGTTGATCTCTGCCCGGTTGGTGCGCTGACCTCCAAGCCTTATGCCTTTATCGCGCGTCCGTGGGAGCTGAAAAAGACCCCGGCGATCGACGTGATGGATGCCGTGGGCACCAATATCCGCCTCGATAGCCGCGGTCGTCAGGTGCTGCGCGCGTTGCCGCGCATCAACGAGGACGTGAACGAGGAATGGGCGAGCGACAAGACGCGCCACGCAGTCGACGGCCTTATCCATCGTCGCCTTGATCGGCCCTATGTCCGCAAAGGCGGCAAGCTGGTCGCCGTTGATTGGGCCGAGGCGCTGAAGGCTGTTGCCGCGGCGGCTGAAAAGGCCGGCAAGTCGGTTGCCGCCATTGCCGGCGATATGGTCGATTGCGAAACGATGTTCGCCGCGCGCCAGTTCGTCAAATCGCTGGGCGGGTCGTTGTTTGAAGGCCGCCAAACCGGCTTGGCCTATGACACGTCAAGCCTTTCTGCCGTCAATTTCAACACCGGCATCGCCAATGTTGAAAATGCCGATGTCATTCTGCTGGTCGGCTCTGACCTGCGCCGCGAAGCGCCGCTGGTGAATACCCGCGTGCAAAAGGCCGTGCGCAAAAAGGGCGCGAAGGTCTTTGCCATCGGGCCGGAAACGGACCTGACCTATAAGGCGGAATTCTTGGGCGCGAACCTTGGCCTTTTGTCAAAGCTGCCCAAGCACGTCGCCGATGCTTTCAAGGCGGCGGAACGCCCGGTCCTCATCATGGGCGGTGGGGCGTTGCGCTATGAAGGCGCACATGGCGCGGCGCTGGCCTTTGCGAAAAAGCACAAGCTGGTGCGCAAAGACTGGAACGGCTTCAACGTCCTCCATTTCGCCGCCGCGCGGATGGGCGGGCTGATGCTCGGCTATGCGACCGAAGGCGGGATCAAGGCGGTTGCGGCGAAAAAGCCGAAGCTTGCTTTCTTCCTTGGCGCGGACGAGGTGGATTACAGCCTCTTTGCTGATAGCTTTAAAGTCTATGTCGGCCATCATGGCGATGCGGGCGCCCATGCGGCGGACGTGATCCTGCCCGGCGCCGCCTATAGCGAAAAGCCCGGCACCTATGTGAACCTGGAAGGTCGCGTTCAACGCGGCGATCGGGCTGTCTTTGCGCCGGGCGATGCCCGCGACGACTGGTCAATCTTCCGCGCTTTGTCGGACCTGACGGGCAAGGTGCTGCCGTTTGACAGCTTTGAGGCGCTGCGGGCTGAAATGGCAAAGGCCGTGCCCGCGCTTGGCCGGGAAGGGCTGGCCGATTATGGCTGGGATGTCCCGGCGCTGCCCGAAAAGGCCACGGCCGACATCGCTGATTATCCGATCAAGGATTTCTACCTGACCAACGCAATCTGCCGCGCCTCGGAAACGATGCAACGCTGCTCAAGCGAACTGGTCAAGGGTGAAGAATGGCTGGAGGCCGCGGAATGACCTTTACCCAATGGTTCCAATCCTGGGGCGGTGAGGCGTTTGGCTGGTTCCTCGCAACCACCGTCCTCATCCTGATGATCGCGCTGCCGCTGATGCTGGCGGTCGCAATGATCATTTACGCAGACCGCAAGATCTGGGCGGCCATGGCCTTGCGGCGTGGCCCGAACGTGGTCGGTCCGCTTGGTTTGCTTCAATCTTTTGCCGATGGCCTTAAGGTCATGCTGCAAGAAACGATCATCCCGTCGGCCGCCAATCGCGGGCTGTTCTTGCTGGCGCCAATCATCACCTTCACGGTGGCGTTGATTGTCTGGGCGGTTATTCCGTTCGGGCCGGGCATGGTCTTGGCAGACATCAATGTCGGCCTGCTCTATCTGCTCGCCGCCTCGTCGCTGGGCGTTTACGGCGTGATTATTTCGGGTTGGGCGTCCAACTCCAAATATCCGTTCTATTCGGCGCTGCGTGCCGCGGCACAGATGGTGTCGTATGAAGTGTCGATCGGCTTTGTGCTGATTTCGGTCGTGCTCTGGGCGAATTCGTTCAACCTGTCCGAGATTGTGATGGCGCAAAAGGCGTTGGTTGGGCCGCTCAACGGCTTTGGCTTCAACCCGCTGCTGTTCCCGATGGCGGTTGTCTTCCTGATTTCGGCGCTTGCTGAAACGGCGCGTGCGCCCTTCGATCTGACCGAAGCGGAATCTGAACTCGTCGCCGGCTACCAGACCGAATATTCAAGCATGTCCTTCGCGCTGTTCTGGCTCGGTGAATATGCCAACGTTATCTTGATGTGCGGCCTTAATGCCATCCTGTTCTGGGGTGGATGGTTGCCGCCGATTGATTGGGCGCCGCTTTACGCTGTGCCGGGGATTATCTGGTTCTTCTCGAAGATCCTGATCTTCTTCTTCATCTTCTCGTGGATCAAGGCGACGGTGCCGCGCTTCCGCTATGACCAGCTGATGCGGCTGGGCTGGAAGGTCTTCCTGCCGCTGTCGCTGTTCTGGGTCTTTATCGTTTCGGGCTATTTGATGCTGACAAGGTACGGCGCATGAGTGCGATTGCTCACTATATCAAAACCTTCACCCTTTGGGAGTTTCTGAAGGCGCACTGGCTGACCTTGAAGTATTTCTTCAAGCCCAAGGCGACCATCAACTATCCCTATGAGCGCAACCCGCTATCGCCCCGTTTCCGCGGCGAACACGCGCTGCGCCGTTACCCCAATGGGGAAGAACGCTGCATCGCGTGCAAGCTGTGCGAAGCTGTCTGCCCGGCCTTGGCGATTACGATCGAAGCCGAGCCGCGTGAAGACGGCAGCCGCCGCACGACGCGCTACGACATTGATATGACGAAGTGCATTTATTGCGGCTTTTGTCAGGAAGCCTGCCCGGTCGACGCGATCGTGGAAGGCCCGAACCTCGAATTTTCGACCGAAACCCGTGAGGAGCTTTTGTATGATAAGGCGAAGCTGCTCGCCAACGGGGATCGCTGGGAACGCGCCATCGCTGCGAATATCGCGGCCGATGCGCCTTATCGTTGATCGGGTAGGGGGGAGACCATGATCCAGGCTTTCGCCTTTTACCTGTTTTCGGCCGTCGTCATCCTTTCGGGGGCGTTGACTGTTTTGTCGCGCAACCCGGTGCATAGCGTGCTGTGGCTGATCCTCGCCTTTTTCAACGCCGCCGGGCTGATGGTTCTGGTGGGCGCCGAGTTTATCGCGATGCTGCTTGTCATCGTCTATGTCGGCGCGGTCGCGGTGCTGTTCCTCTTTGTCGTGATGATGCTCGACATTGATTTTGCGGAATTGCGCAGCGGCTTTGTCCGCTACGGCTTTTTTGGCCTGTTGATCGCGCTTGTGCTGGCGGGAGAACTGGTGATTGCGGGCGGCGCATGGAGCGCGGTTGCGATTGACCTTGCACACCGCACGGCGCCGGTTCCCGCTGACATGGATAATATCAAAGCGATCGGATCGCTGATCTATTCCAAATATCTTTATATTTTCGAAGCCGCCGGGCTGGTCCTTCTGGTTGCGATGATCGGGGCGATCGTGCTCACCCATCGCGAGCGCAAGGATGTCCGCCCGCAGAACATCTCGGATCAGGTGAAGCGCCGTCCGCAAGATGCGGTGCGCAATATCGACCAGCCGGTCGGGCAGGGGGTAGAGCTATGATCGGGCTCCAGCATTATCTGGTCGTCTCGGCGATCCTCTTCGTGATGGGGGTGCTGGGCATCTTCATCAACCGCAAGAACATCATCATCATCCTGATGGCGATTGAACTCATCTTGCTGGCCGTGAACATCAACCTTGTCGCCTTCAGCGCCTATCTGGGCGATCTGGTGGGGCAGGTCTTTGCGATGTTCGTGCTGACGGTGGCGGCGGGCGAAGCGGCCATCGGGCTTGCCATCCTCGTGATTTACTTCCGCGGTCGCGGATCCATTGCGGTTGATGATGTCAACCGGATGAAAGGTTGAGCGCGTCGTGGAAACCATCAAGCTTATCGTTTTCCTGCCGCTTCTCGCGTCGTTGATCGCGGGGCTGGGCAACCGGATGATCGGCAATGTCGCGGCCAAGGCCGTGACGACCGCCGCGCTGTTTGCCTCGTGCGCGCTGAGCTGGCCGATCTTCCTCGACTTCATGGCCGGGACCGCCGAGGGCCATGTTGTGTCGGTGCTGGACTTTATCCATTCGGGCGATCTCAAGGTCCAATGGTCGCTGCGTGTTGATACGCTGACGGCGGTCATGCTGGTGGTGGTGACGAGCGTATCGAGCCTCGTCCACTTGTACAGCTGGGGCTATATGTCGGAAGACCCCAGCCAGCCGCGCTTCTTTGCCTATCTCTCGCTCTTCACCTTCGCGATGCTGATGCTCGTGACGGCGGATAGCTTGGTGCAGATGTTCTTTGGCTGGGAAGGGGTGGGCCTTGCCTCCTACCTGTTGATCGGTTTCTGGTATCACAAGCCCAGCGCCAATGCGGCCGCGATCAAGGCCTTTGTTGTCAACCGCGTGGGCGACTTTGGCTTCTCGCTCGGCATTTTCGGCGTGTTCCTGGTGTTTGGTACGGTCTCCATTCCGGCCATTTTGGAAGCGGCGCCGGCTTATGCCGGATCGACCATCGGCTTCCTTGGCTATCGGATCGACACGATCACCTTGCTGTGCATCCTCTTGTTCATCGGCGCGATGGGCAAGTCGGCGCAGCTCGGCCTCCACACCTGGTTGCCGGACGCGATGGAAGGCCCGACCCCGGTGTCGGCGCTGATCCACGCCGCGACCATGGTCACCGCCGGTGTCTTCATGGTCTGCCGCTTGTCGCCGCTGTTTGAATTGTCGGAAACGGCGACGACCTTGGTCACCTATGTCGGCGCGGCCACCGCGCTGTTCGCAGCGACGGTGGGCACGACGCAGACCGATATCAAGCGCGTCATCGCCTATTCGACCTGTTCGCAGCTGGGCTATATGTTCTTTGCAGCAGGCGTTGGCGCTTATGGCGCGGCGATGTTCCACCTCTTCACGCACGCCTTCTTCAAGGCGCTTCTGTTCTTGGGCGCCGGCTCGGTGATCCACGCCATGCACCATGAGCAGGATATGCGTTATTATGGCGGCCTGCGGAAACACATCCCGTTGACCTTCTGGGCGATGATGGCGGGCACGCTCGCGATCACCGGCGTTGGGGTTGCGGGCATCTTCGGCTTTGCCGGCTTCTATTCCAAGGATGCGATTATCGAAGCGGCCTTCGCGTCGGGCACACAGGCCGGCGGCGTTGCCTTTGGCGTGGCGGTCTTCGCCGCTCTGCTGACCAGCTTCTACAGCTGGCGTCTGATCTTCCTCACCTTCTTCGGTAAGCCGCGCTGGTCGCAGTCTGAGCATATCCAGCACGCAGCCCATGACCATGGACATGATCACGGGCACGGCCATGATGATCACAGCCATGGCCATGCGCACGACGATGATGGGACACTTGGCTATCACCCGCATGAAAGCCCGCTGCCGATGCTGGTGCCGCTGATCGTCCTCACCTTGGGCGCGGTCTTTGCGGGCTATGTCTGGCATGATTATTTCATCGGCGCAGAAACCGGTGGGGAATTCTGGCAGGGCAGCCTCGCCTTTGACGCGCATCTGATGCACGCGATGCACGGTGTCCCCACGCTGGTGAAGCTTTCAGCGACGATCGTGATGATCCTCGGCCTCGCCATCGCCTGGTGGGCCTATATCAAGGATACGAGCATCCCGGGCCGCTTTACCGCGACCTTTGGCGGGATCTACCGGTTCCTTCTCAATAAATGGTATTGGGATGAATTGTACGACCTGCTCCTCGTCAAGCCGGCCTTCTGGTTCGGCCGCCTCTTCTGGAAGAAGGGCGATGAAGGCACGATCGACCGCTTTGGCCCGCATGGCGCGGCGGAAGTCGTGTTGCAGAGCAGCCGCCTCGCTGTCCGGTTCCAGACCGGCTATCTTTACTCCTATGCCTTCGTGATGCTCCTCGGCCTCGTGGGCTTTGCAACCTGGGCGATGACGCGATGAGCTTCCCCATTCTCTCGACCATGATCCTGCTGCCGGTTGCAGCGGCGATCCTCACCCTGTTCCTGAGCGCCAATGCCGCGCGCTGGACCGCGCTTGTCACCACCCTTGCGCTGTTTGGCCTTGGCATCCTGTTGTGGGATGGGTTTGATGTGGGCGGCCCGCAATGGCAGTTTGTTGAGCGCGCGCCGATCTTTGGGCGATTTGCCTGGGCGCTGGGCATTGACGGCATCGCGCTGATGCTGATCGTGCTGTCGGTCTTCCTGATGCCGATTTGCATTTTGGCCAGCTGGGAATCCATCGAAAAGCGGGTGCCCGAATATATGGCCGCCTTCCTCCTGATGGAGGCCTTGATGATCGGCGTGTTCGCCGCGCAGGATATGTTCCTGTTCTACATCATGTTCGAAGCCGGCCTCATTCCGATGTATCTGATCATCGGCATCTGGGGCGGGGCAGACCGGATCAAGGCCAGCTATAAATTCTTCCTTTATACCTTGTTCGGCTCGTTGTTGATGCTGGTGGCGATGCTGTGGATGGCGCAGGAAGCGGAAACCACCGATATCCCGGCGCTGATGCAGTATAATTTCCCGGTCGAAGCGCAGACATGGCTGTTCCTTGCCTTCTTCGCCTCGTTCGCGGTGAAGATGCCGATGTGGCCGGTCCATACCTGGTTGCCGGATGCCCACGTTCAAGCACCGACCGCAGGGTCGGTCATTCTGGCGGGCGTGTTGCTGAAGATGGGGGGCTATGGCTTTATCCGCTTCTCGCTGCCGATGTTCCCGGATGCGTCGGCCCAGATGGTCTGGCTCGTCTTTGGCCTGTCGATGGTCGCGGTGGTCTACACCTCGCTTGTGGCCCTTGTGCAGCAGGATATGAAGAAGCTCATTGCTTATTCCTCGGTTGCGCACATGGCCTTTGTGACGATTGGCCTGTTCACCTTCAACCAGCAGGGCATTGAAGGCGCGCTGGTGGTCATGCTGGCGCACGGCCTTGTTTCGGGCGCGCTCTTCCTGTGCGTTGGCGTGATTTATGATCGGCTCCATACGCGGGAGATTGCGCGCTATGGCGGCCTTGCCAACAACATGCCTTATTATGCGCTTTTCTTCCTGTTCTTCACGATGGCGAGCATTGGCCTGCCGGGCCTTGCCAACTTTGTTGGCGAGTTTCTGGCTTTGGTTGGCGCGTACAAGGCGAACAGCTGGGTTGCGGCGGTCGCCACGACCGGCGTGATCTTGGGCGCGGCTTATATGCTTTACCTCTATCGCCGCGTGGCTTTTGGCACGGCGGCAGGTGAGGATACGGCGTCGATGAAGGATATCTCGGCGCGCGAATGGCTAACGCTAGCGCCGATTGCGGCCGCAACCTTGTGGATGGGCGTCTATCCGGAAAGCTTTATGGCGCCGATGCGTTCGGACGTTACGGCGTTGCTCGCACGTCTTGAACCGGCTGCGCCCAAGGGCGATGCCGCGCTGAAGCTGGGCAAAGCAAAGCCCGCTGCAACCCATGAAGCCGCGCACGGGGAGGCGCACTAATGTCTATTGTCGACTCTCTGATGCTGACGCTGCCGGAAATCATCCTGACGGCGTCCGCCCTTATCCTCATGCTGGTCGCGGCCTTTGCGGGCGACAAGGCAACCCGCCTTGTCAATGCGCTCGCCATTGCCGCGCTGGTGGCTGCGGCCTTTGTGCTGGGTCGGCAAGGGGTGGCCTTTGATGGGCTATATTCGGCCGACGCCTTTTCCGATTTCGTCAAACCGCTAATCTATCTGGCGGCGGGTGTGTCGCTGCTGCTGTCCACGCGCTTCTTTGCCGCGGAAGACCGACTGCGTGCTGAATATCCGGTGCTGGTGCTGCTGGCGACTGTCGGCATGGGCATGATGGTTTCTGCCACCAATTTGCTGACGCTTTATGTCGGTCTCGAAATGCAGAGCCTTGCGGCCTATGTGCTGGCGAGCTTTATGCGCAAGGACGCGCGCTCGGCTGAAGCGGGGCTTAAATATTTTGTGCTGGGGGCGCTCGCCTCGGGCATTTTGTTGTACGGCATTTCACTGCTCTACGGCTTTACCGCGACAACTGATTATCACGGGATTGCCGCAGCGCTCGCCACGGGCGTGAATGCCGGCGAGCTTTTTGGTATCGTTTTTGTGCTGGCCGGCCTGTCCTTCAAAATTGCCGCTGTGCCGTTCCACATGTGGACGCCCGATGTGTATGAAGGTGCGCCAACCCCGGTAACGGCCTATTTCGGCAGCGCTCCCAAGGTTGCGGCTGTTGCCTTGCTTGTCCGCGTGACCATTGAGGCGATGGGCAGCGCGCAGTCCAGCTGGCAGCAGATTTTGATCTTCACCTCTCTTGCCTCCATCATCTTGGGTGCGGTGGGTGCCATTGGCCAAAGCAATATCAAGCGGCTGCTGGCCTATTCGTCGATCAACAATGTCGGCT
The DNA here is from genome assembly GCA_046074265.1 of Chakrabartia sp. Classification (GTDB taxonomy): domain Bacteria; phylum Pseudomonadota; class Alphaproteobacteria; order Sphingomonadales; family Sphingomonadaceae; genus Aquisediminimonas. The sequence goes on along the minus strand of JBJTNW010000003.1, from coordinate 204,531 downwards.
TTGTGCTGGTGGGTCTGGCCGCCGGGAAAGAGGCGGGTGTTGCCGCGGCGCTGACCTATCTGGTCATCTATGTGGTGATGACGCTGGGCAGCTTTGCCTGCGTGCTTCAGATGCGCGGCACCGACGGCATCCATGTGGAGGATATTCAGAGCCTGTCCGGCTTGTCGCGGCGGCAACCGCTGTTGGCGGCGGCCTTTGCGGTCTTCATGTTCTCGCTCGCGGGCATTCCGCCGCTTCTGGGCTTCTGGGCCAAGTTTGTCGTGTTTGACGCGGCGGTTGCGGCGGGCCTGCTGCCGCTGGCCGCCATCGGTATTGCTGCGTCCACGATCGGTGCCTTTTATTATCTGAAGATCGTCAAGATCATGTATTTTGACGAGCCGTCGGCAGAGTTTGCGCCTGTGGGCAGCCCGGTTGAAAATGGTGTGATTGCGCTGTCGGCGCTGGCCGTTTCGCCGCTTGGCTATCTTGCCATCCCCATGCTTGGGGCAGCAACGGCGGTTGCCGCCAAGGCACTGTTCTGACCGGTCTTTTCCGCGCGGTCGCCGAAACCGGGTCGACCAATGCGGACATGCTGGCTTTGGCTGCCGAGGGCGCAGCCGAAGGCCAGTGGCTGCGTGCTGATCGGCAAACGGCCGGGCGCGGGCGCATGGGGCGCAACTGGTCGTCGCCGCTTGGTAATTTCTATGGCAGCACGCTTGTCTGGCCTCAGTCGGCGGATCCGTCTCCGGCGTCTTTGGCCTTTGTGGCCGGCATTGCCGTGCATGACGCGCTTCAACGGCTTTGTCCGGCCCTCACAGCCACGCTCAAATGGCCCAATGACATCATGGTGGGGCCAGCCAAATTGGCTGGCATCTTGCTGGAGCGCAGCGGGGCAGGGGCCGTAGTGGTTGGCATAGGGATCAACCTCGCCTTTCACCCCACAGACTTGCCGCGCCCGGTAACCAGCCTTGCCGCGCTTGGTCTGCCGGTGCCGCCGGTCGCGCACGCGCAGGAGGTGCTGGCAGATCGCTTTGCCGCTTGGCTGGCCGTCTGGCGAGATGCCGGGCTGGCGGCAATTGCGGCCGAATGGCGCGCCCGTGCGCACGCCACGGGCACGCGACTAAGCGTTACCACGCCCGATGGCGCGGTGATCGACGGCGTGTTTGACGGGCTGGATGAGGTTGGCGCGCTCAACCTGCGCTTGGCGGATGGTTCTGTTCGTGCCATTCACGCGGGCGATGTGTTCCTGATCTGACCAAGGATAGGCCGATGCTGCTCGCGATCGACGCCGGCAATACCAATATCAAGTTCGCGCTGTTTGACGGGCTGGAGATCAAAGCCCGCTGGCGGATCGCAACCGATGCCCGGCGCACCGGCGATGAATATGCGGTATGGCTTCTTCAACTTCTTACGATTGAAGGGTTTTCCAAGGAAGATGTGACCGATGTCATCATCTCAACCGTGGTGCCTCGCGCGCTTCATAATTTGCAGGTTCTATCGTCCAAATATTTTGGGCTCGAAGCCCTCGTGGCCGGCCGCGCGCCGGTCGCCTGGGGCCTGGAGCTTGATGTGGATGAGCCCCAAAATGTCGGGGCGGACCGTGCGTGCAATGCAACCGCCGCCCATGCCACTTATGCAGGGGAGTTGATTGTCATCAGCTTTGGCACGGCAACCACGGTGGACCATGTCAGCGCCTCGGGCGCCTATAAAGGCGGGATCATTGCACCCGGCATCAACCTGTCGCTCGATGCCCTGGTGTCGGCAGCGGCCAAGCTGCCGCGCATCGCGATAGAAGCGCCTGAAAGCGACAGCGTGATTGGCAAGACCACGCAAAGCCAGATGTTGATTGGCATCTATTGGGGCTATGTTGCGATGATCGAAGGGCTGATCGCACGGATGAAGGCGCAGATTGGCGTGCCCGTTAAAGTGGTCGCCACTGGCGGATTGGCTGTCCTTTTTCAGCAGCATACGCATCTTTTTGACGCGGTGGATGGCGATTTGACGCTGCGGGGCCTTGCCATTCTCTACGCGCGCCGCGAAGGCAGGGCATGACTCACCCTCAGGACGAACTCCTTTTCCTCGCGCTTGGCGGGTCGGATGAGATTGGCATGAACGTCAATCTCTATGGCTGCCAAGGTAAATGGCTGATGGTTGATCTTGGGATCACCTTTTCCGGCAATGACTATCCGGGCGTTGAGATCGTCCTGCCCGATCTTGAATTTATCGAGGACCGCAAAAAGGATCTGCTCGGCATCGTCCTGACGCACGGGCATGAGGACCATATTGGCGCGGTGCCTTATCTGGCCGCAGATTTGGGTGTGCCGCTCTATGCAACACCGTTTACCGCCGGCTTGATCCGCGGGAAGCTGGAAGAGGAAGGGCTGGCCGACGAAGTAGATTTGCGCGTGTTGCCGCTGGACGGATCGGTGCAGATCGGCCCCTTTGGCTGCGCGCTTGTGCCGCTTGCCCATAGTATCCCGGAAATGAGCGCGGTGCTGATCTCCACGCCTTATGGGAAGATTTTCCACACCGGCGACTGGAAGCTGGATGAAACCCCCGTGATCGGCCAGCCCAGCACGGCGGAACGGCTGACTGCATTGGGCGATGACGGCGTGCTTGCGCTGGTGTGCGATTCCACCAATGTTTTTAACGATACCGCCAGCGGCTCTGAAGGCAGCGTCTATCCCGGGTTGTTGGAGCAGGTACGCGCCGCCAAGGGGCGGGTTGTGGTGACAAGTTTTGCCTCCAACGTCGCGCGGCTCCAGACACTTGCCAATGTGGCGCGTGAAACGGGGCGCAAGCTGTGCGTGGCAGGGCGCTCGCTCAACCGGATGATGACCGTGGCGCAAGCCAATGGTTATCTAAAGAAGCTGCCGGATATGGTGGACATGGACTCGGTCGATGGCCTGCGCCGTAACGAGGTTCTTGTTATCGCTACGGGCGGGCAGGGAGAGCCGCGGGCTGCATTAGGCCGGATTGCCGACGGCTCTCACCCGATCAAGCTTGACGAAGGCGACACGGTTATCTTCTCGTCGCGCCAGATCCCGGGCAATGAAGTGGCGATTGGCAAGGTGATGAACCAGCTTGCCCGACGGAATATCCGCATGGTCACCGAAAAACAGGCGCATGTGCACGTCTCGGGCCATCCCGCGCGGCCAGAGCTGGCGACGCTTTACGGCTGGCTCCGCCCGCAGATTTTGCTGCCCGTGCACGGGGAGCGACGCCATATGGCAGAGCAGGCGCGCTTTGGCCTGTCCAAGGGCGTCCCTCAGGCGCTGGTGCAATCCAATGGCGATGTCGTGCGGTTGGCGCCGGATGGGCCGCAGATCATTGGCCATGAGCGGACAGGCCGCCTGATTTTGGATGGCGATGTCATCCTGCCTGCTGATGGCGCGACCATGAGCGAGCGGCGCAAGATGGCGATCAACGGCATCATTTCTGTTGCGGTAGCGCTGGATAGCGCGGGCCGGGTGATTGGCGCGCCGTCGTGCCGTTTGCTGGGCGTGCCGGTAGAAGAAGATCGCACCGCCTTTCTTGACGAGGCGTGCGTCGCTGCCAAAAAGGCGGCTCAATCCGGCGAACGCAATGAAGACCGGCTGCGCGAGGCCATCCGGCTGGGCGTGCGTCGCATCGCAACCGATTGGACTGGCAAGAAGCCGATTGTCGAAGTGCATCTTATCCGAGGAGCCGCCTGATGAAGTGGACGTCTGTTCTCGCCATCTACACCCTGTTCTGGGTCCTGTGCGCTTTTGTTGTCATGCCCTTTTTTGTGCGGACCAGCGAAGAAATGGGCGAAGCCCTGGTCCCCGGGCAGGCAGAAAGCGCGCCCCATCAGTTTAAGGCGTTGCGTATTGCCTTGTGGACGACGTTGATCTCTTCCATGGCGTTCGGGCTTTATTATGCCAATTACGTCAACGAATGGCTGACGCCTGAAGATTTCGATTTTACCCGCTGGTAAGAAAGTCTCGCTGGTCAGAGCGATCAGCGCAGCCGCTCAATCGCCTGCGCCAGCGCGACATAAAGTTTGCCCGCATCTGAGGAAACCAAGGCGACGCTGAACGCCTCGCCGTCGCGCGTGGCCATCACATTGCGCAGCATCACCTCAAAGTCATGGACATAAAGGTTGATCTGTTCGCGCAGATCATCATCATCGCGATAGAGGCGGCGAATTTCCCGGGCCTCGCCGCCGCTGACCAAACGGACAGCCTGACGGGTGAAGATGCCGCGCTCGCCGCGCAGATATGCGCCCCAAGCGGTGTCGGTGACATCGGCATCGAGGATTTTCGATACATTGATCGCGCTGGACTGAAGATCTTCGATAATCCGCGCCATGCGCCGGGCGAATTGCGCATTGTCGCCGCGTACGGCGGCATCCTTGGCCGTGTCGATCCGGTCTTCCAAGCCCAAGGCCGCCGCATCAATGGCTGCCACATCGGCGGTCAGCTGGGTCGCAGCCTGTCGGGCCGCCGCAATCGCCTGCTCTGCCCGGGCCGCAATATGAGCCATTTGTGCCTCAACCGGACCGGCAAGCGCAGCTTCCAGCGCGGTACGGGCTTCATCGCCAAGCTTGCCCGCGGCGTCCGGCACGATTGAATCAAGCGCTGTGCGCGCATGTTCGGCGGCCTGGTTCGCGGTATCCTTGATCCGCAGGAGCGCCTCGATCAGCAAGGGCGCGGCAGACCCTGTCAATGACCGGGTTTGCTCTTCAGCGGCTTCAAGGTCCTTGGTCAGGGCCTGCGCGGTTGATCGGCTTTCTGCAAGCGCTGCATCCGCGGCTTGGATCAACGTGTCGATCAGGGCGCGTTGTTCCGCCAAAAGTCCTTCGGCATCGCGCAGCCGCTCCAGCGCTGTCGACGCAGAGGCTTCAAGCGCCGCAATATCCGGCATGGCCTCGCGGGCGGCCTTGCGGCTGGCCGCGGCTGTATCTTCCAGTTGCTGATGCGCGCGGGGCAGCGCCTCATTAATTTCCTGAATGGCCGCCTGAAGCGTGGAAAGCAGCGTGCCGGACAAGTCTGTCAGGCTTTGTGTGGCGCGACTGCCATTGTCGAGCGCGGTGTTGAGAAGGTCAGACTGTTCGCGCACCTGCTGCAACGCCTGAATAGCCTGTGCTGCGCTGGCATCTGATTGATTGCCAAGATCGCCCAATCGCGCATCAAGCTGGCTGATTTCGGCCGCGATGGCCTGAAGCAGCGCCCGGCTCTGGGCATCTTGCGCGGCGAAAATCTGGCCAACTTCGGTCAGTCGCTTGGCGATATCGCTCACGCGGTCGGCGACATTCTGCGTGGCCTGAACGCCGGCGGCAGCGATGCGGGCGTGGCTTTCATCCATCAAGCGGGCAATGTCTGCGGCCTGGCTGTCCAGCGTCTCGCGCGCGATCGACAAGCCTTCTTGCGCGTTTTCAAGCGCGGTCCGCACCGACAATGTCGTGGCTTCTGCCGCTTCCTCAATGCGCGCCACCGCAATCCGCGCCATATCGTCCAGACCGGCTACGCGCTCTGCCAGTCGCTGTGCGGCGCGCGAGGCGATGTCGTCGGCATTGCGGCCGCGTTCTGCCAACAGCGCCAATTGGGCCGCCAGTTCATTGGCGCTGGCCAGCGCGCTTTGCCCCGTTGTGTCGAGCAATTCTGCAAAGCGGTGCACCTCGGCATGGGCGCGCGGCATATCGGTCAACAGGCTGTTCATATCGGACCGGGCGCCCGAGGTGCGGGATTCCAGCGTCGCGGCGTGGCGATTAATGGCATCCACCTGGCCCTGCATGGACCGCGTCGCTTCTGCCAGACGGTCCGTTGTCTCTTCGCCCAGCGTTGCCATAAGTTCGGCTTGGGCGGCCAGCGCATCACGATTGGCGTCTATCCGCTGCGCCATGTCCCCCAAAGTTTCGGCCAGCCGGGCTTCTTCCTGCCGCAGAGCTCGCACCGTCGTCGCAAAGCGTCGCGTTGCGCCCATGGACGTGCGCTGCACAATCGCCCAAACAAGCGCGATCAGCGCCAAGGGGGCCGATAAGCCGGCAAGGAACTGGGTGATCTGACTGATCGTGACGGCCTGAAAGCCGATAGTTTCCAGAAAGGAAAGCGTGGCCAGCGCCGTCCATGCCAGCGCCACTATCACCCCAAAGGCTGCGCCCAACCGCATTCCCCAGCGGGCCTTGGGCGAATCATCAGGCTCGGGCAGTGCTTCTGCCGCAATGTCGGCCGCGCGGGGTTTGCCGCGCCCTTTGCCTGATCCGGCCACATTGTGCTGCGGCCTGATGCCGACAATTTTTGAGTCCCCAGTCATCGGCAAATCCTAGCAGGTTGCGGCGCGATTCAAAGCCCTGATGGCGACAGAAAGACAGGGCAGGAGGGTCGATTGCGATTGTCCAAATGCCATGGTCAACCAGATGTTAACGCTTTGGCGCTCAGGAGGGGGCTATGGCTCCCCCTTCTCTTGCAATCCATGATGTTCTTGCGGCGGTTGCGGGCCATGATCCGCACCTTGCCGATGAATTGCGCACCGCCTTGCTGGGCGGCGCGGCGCATTATGCCGATCTGCTCAAGCGGGCGCGGTGCGATGCCAATTGGGTGGTGGCGGCCAAACGCCTTTCGGGTCTGGCGGCCAGCTTTAGCGCCACCGAATTACAGGCAGCGGCGGATGAAGCGCTGGCAGGTGCGCCCGGCGATCCGGTCGCGCTGCGGCGGATTACCCGCGCCATCGTCAATCTTCAGGGGTGACGCCTGCCTCTGGTTGCAAATCGGCGCAAATCTCCTATCCCGGCAGGATTGGTTTTTCGGGGAGTTCCAGCGTGCCGTCCGCGGCGCTTATCCTTGCTTCTTTTGATGATGACGCACAGCCCAGTGCCCAGCCCTTGTTGCTGACGCTGGGCGGCCAGACGCTGCTTGAGCGGCTTATTGATCAGGCCTGCCGGGTGGGCTGCGACCATGTTATCGTTTGTGCCGGGCCGCTGCCGGGGGCGCTTGCTGCGTCGATTTCCCGATCCAAGGCCAAGGGCTGCGATGTGCGTTTGGCGCGCAGCCCGCGCGAGGCGGCAGATTTACTCCATCCGCAAGAGCAGGTGCTGCTATTTGGCACGGCCTTTGTCATGCCAGACGCGCCGCTCATCGAGCTGCTGGCCGAGCGGTGGCCGATGCTGCTGACCCTGCCCGAAGCCTGGGGCCGGGATCGTTTTGAACGGATAGACGGGATAGATAATTGGGCCGGCGTTGCGCTGGTGCCCGCAGCTTTGGTGCGCGATACGGTTGCGATGTTGGGCGATTGGTCCTTCGGGCCCACGCTGCTGCGCCGGGCGGTGCAAACGGGCCTGCCACGCCGACCTTTGGGCGTTGTGAGCGAGGCCGAGGCGGACGATATTGCCCCCATTCAGCGCGATGATCTGGCCGGGACAGCGCGGGCGCTGGTCCGTGCGGCACGCGTGGCAACCGATGGCCTGTTGGAGCGGGCGATCATCCTGCCGCTGATGCGTGCGCTGGCGGGCGCAATCGCCCTGCGGCGGGTAACGCCCAATATGATGGCCCTTTTGGCGCTGCTGCTAGGTCTGGTGGGGCTGGGCGTGGCCGGTCTGGGGCTGGCGGCGCTGGCTATGATCTTGATCGCGCTAACCGCCTTTCCCGCGCTTTTATGCGGGGTGCTTGGCCAAGTGGGGACACCCGCCCACCGCTGGCTTGAGGCTCCATTGCGAACACGTCGCTTTTGGGTGCCGCTGGCGTGCCTTGTGCTGGCAGGCAGGCTTTCCCTGACGGAAGACCCGCTGCAACCCATGGTGCTACTGCTGGTCTGGCTGGCGGTCCAGCAGGCCCTGCTGCTCCAACTGGCTGGCCGGATGGAAGCGGGCGCACGGTGGTGGATTGGCGGGGCCGGAATTGCCATTATCTTTGCCATTGCCGCCGTGCTTGGCGTGCCGCTGCCGGGTCTGGCCTTGTGCCTATTCGTCAGCCTTGCGGCGCAACTTTCCACTCAGGCAAGGATCAATCGTCTTTAGTGCAGGCTTAACGCTGCGTGTTTAGTAGGTCGAATATGGATGTCATTTTGTCCTTGGCGATGGCTGGTCCGGGCCGCTTGCCGCGACCGGAGGGCGGGCGGTGGTGACGCTGTACGGGCGCGCCGATCTGGACGGGCGATTGCTGGAGGCAGACCCCATTTTCGCCCGGCTTCATCAGGATGCCGGGGGGCTTCCCCGAGGGGAGATTATCGTCCCGCAAATTGCCGCATTGGTGAGGTTGGCGCGTGATTTGGGCCAGCAGGTCCAGCGGCCCGTTCTGGTCGCTGATGGCGGGCTGACCCGCGAATTGATAGGCGATGCCAAGCCGGATGCGGCGGGCGTCGACATTGTTTTGCGCGGTTGGGACAATATTGCCCAACCCTTGCCGATTGAATGGCACGAACAGGCACAGTTTGATTTTGCAAGGCTGGAAGCCGATGGCGCATGGTCTGCCGATGCCGATCTCAAGATGACGCGGATGGCCGCCGGGGTGGGTCGTGATCTGGGCTTTTTGCCAGCCACCGCGCGCGGCAGCGGCTTGGCTCAGATTTTTCGGCTGCTGCCCGATATGGCGGGGGAATTGCCGATATTGGCCGCGCTGGCCAAGGGCCAACCCTTTCGTGATCAGCCCGCGGAACTCATCCCCGCGGGCAACCGGGCGGTGCTGCTGTCCGCCGCCCAAATTTATGATGAAGACGGAGGCTTTGATGGCCTGATCGGCTCCTTTACCTTCGTCCAACCGCGGCTGGCAGCCCGCGACGTTATGTCCGGGCCGTCTGACCTTGATCGCATCTTGTCGGAACGGCTCGAACCAGCCTTGCGCCGTCCACTCGCCAAGATCATCGACCATGCCGAGGTCGCGGCGCTGCAACAAATAGGGCCGTTGCGTCAGGACTATGTTCGTTATGCGGGCGATATTGCCGTTGCTGCCCGCCACCTGCTCGACTTGCTGGGCGACCTTGCCAATCTTCAGGCGATTGAAGCGCCAGACTTTCGCATTGAGACCGAGCCGGTCGATCTGGCCGATCTCTTGCAGCGGGCAGCCGCGCTGATGCGGGTGCGCGCGGCCGAAAAGCAGGTGCAGATTGCAGCCCTTCCTGACCCAAGCCACCCTTATGCCGCGGGCGATTTTGGCCGCCTGCTCCAAATCCTTGTTAATCTGCTGAGCAATGCCGTGCGCTAATCTCCTGAAAGCGGCATGGTGGGTTTGCGCGTGACGGGGGCAGGGGGGGCGGTGGAGATTGCCGTTTCCGATCAGGGGCCCGGAATTGCGCCGGCGGATCAGGAACGGATTTTCCAGAAATTTGAACGTCTGGATATGGCCGAAGCCGGGGGCAGCGGCCTTGGCCTTTATATCTCGCGCCAGCTTGCGCGCGCGATGGGGGGCGCGTTGACGGTAGAAAGTCAGCTTGGCGCAGGCGCGGTGTTCAAACTGCGTTTGAAAGCGGCGACGCTGCCATAAAAAAAGCGCCCCTCCCGAGGGAGAGGCGCCTTGTTCTTGGGTTTGGGCCTTGCCTCAGCGCTTGGCGAGCGGCACATAATCCCGCTGCGTCGGCCCGGTATAGAGCTGACGCGGACGGCCAATCTTCTGCTCGGGATCCGAGATCATCTCGTTCCACTGCGCAACCCAGCCAACGGTGCGGGCGAGCGCGAAGAGCACGGTGAACATCTCGGTCGGGAAGCCGACGGCAGAGAGGATAACGCCCGAATAGAAGTCGACGTTCGGGAACAGCTTCTTCTCGATGAAATACGGGTCGTTAAGCGCCATTTCTTCAAGCTGAAGGGCAACTTCGAACACCGGATCATTGATCTTCAGCGCATCAAAAACTTCCCGCAGCGTCTGCTGCATCACCGTCGCGCGCGGATCATAATTCTTATACACGCGGTGGCCAAAGCCCATCAGGCGGAACGGATCATTCTTGTCCTTCGCACGGGCGATGAATTCCGGAATGCGTTCCGGACGGCCGATTTCGCGCAGCATATTGAGCGCAGCTTCGTTCGCGCCGCCATGCGCCGGGCCCCAGAGGCAGGCGATGCCGGCCGCAATGCACGCAAACGGGTTGGCGCCCGAAGAGCCGGCAAGCCGGACCGTCGAGGTAGAGGCGTTCTGTTCGTGGTCGGCATGGAGGATGAAAATCCGGTCCATCGCGCGCTCAATCGCCGGGTCGACATAATATTCTTCTGCCGGCACACCAAAGGTCATGCGCAGGAAATTGGCCGTGTAGGACAAATCATTGCGCGGGTAGATGAAGGGCTGACCGATCGAATATTTATACGCCATCGCCGCGATGGTCGGCATCTTCGCAATCAGGCGGTGCGAGGCAACCATGCGCTGATGCGGATCGGCAATATCGGTCGAGTCATGGTAGAAGGCCGAAAGCGCACCGACGACGCCGCACATGATGGCCATCGGGTGGGCATCGCGGCGGAAGCCACGGTAAAAGGTCGACAGCTGCTCATGCACCATGGTGTGGCGGCTGATCGTGCGGGTGAAGGTCGACAATTCATCCTGCGAGGGCAATTCGCCGTTCAGCAAGAGATAGGCCACTTCCATGAAGGACGATTGCTCGGCAAGCTGCCCAATTGGATAGCCGCGATGCAACAGAACGCCTTCGTCTCCATCGATGAAGGTCAGGCCTGATTCGCACGACGCGGTCGACATGAAGCCGGGGTCAAAGGTGAAGGCACCGGTATTTGCATAGAGCTTGCGGATATCAATGACATCCGGGCCGATGGTTCCCTGACGCACCGCATAGCCGGTGTCTTTGCCGCCCAGGGAGAGATTCGCAGTGTTATCCGACATGGTTTTGCCCCTTATTCTCGTCGTCTTCAGGCGCGCCGCGCCAAGCAGTCCTCAATCCGTGCCAGAGACTCCTCGCGCCCGAGCAGAACCAGCACATCAAATATCCCCGGGGAGGTTCCCCGGCCGGTTAGCGCAGCCCTAAGGGGTTGCGCAACCTTGCCGAGACCGATCTCGGCCTCCGCAGCAACGGCCTTCACACCCTCTTCCAGCGGAGCCATGTCCCAAACGGGCTGGCTCTTCAGTGCTTCATAGGCCTTGCCCAGAAGGACATCGGCCTCTCCACCTAGCAGGGTAACGGCTTTTTCGTCCATCGAAATAGGCCGGACATCAAAAAGGAAAAGTGCACCTTCGGCAATTTCGATCACCGTCTTGGCGCGCACCTTCAAAACCGGCATCGCGGACCCGAGCAGGACCATATCCGCTTCGGTCAAGGGTCGACCAATCCGTGCCTCAACATAAGGCTGGGCCAGATGCGCGAGCCGGGCATCATCCGCCTCGCGGATATAGTGGCCGTTCAGATTTTCGAGCTTTTTAAAGTCAAAGCGCGCGGCGCCCCGGCCCACATCGGCCACATCAAACCACTCAAGCGCCTGTGCGCGGCTGATGATTTCATCATCGCCATGGCCCCAGCCCAGCTTCAGCAGATAATTGTTAATTGCTTCAGGCAGATAGCCCATTTCATCGCGATAGGCGTCCACACCCAGCGCGCCATGCCGTTTGGAAAGCTTGGCGCCATCCGGCCCGTGGATCAGGGGGACATGGGCGTAAATGGGTTCGGGCCAGCCCATGCCGCGAATCAGCGCCAATTGGCGGAAGGCGTTGTTCAAATGATCATCGCCGCGGATCACATGCGTGACGCCCATATCGTGATCGTCGACGACCACGCTCAGCATATAAGTGGGGGTGCCATCGGAGCGCAGCAGGATCATATCGTCCAGTTCAGCATTGGCGACGGTCACATCGCCCTGAACAAGGTCGGAAATGGTGACAGCGCCTTCAGTGGGGGCCTTGAGGCGCACCACATAGGGCTTGTCTTGCGGCTGATCGGCCTCCGGGGTGTCGCGCCACGGGCTGCGGATGCGGAAGGGGCGCTTTTCTGCTTCGGCAGAGGCGCGCATGGCCGCCAGTTCATCCTGCGTCAGATAGCAGCGATAGGCATGGCCGCGGGCGATCAACTCATGCGCGACTTCGGCATGACGCGCCGCGCGCGAAAATTGATAAACTTCCTCGCCGTCCCAATTCAGGTCAAGCCAGCGCAGGCCATCCAGGATCGCCTCAATCGCGGAGTCCGTCGATCGGGCACGATCGGTATCTTCAATGCGCAACAAGAACTTGCCGCCCATGCGCCGGGCATAAAGCCAGTTGTAAAGCGCGGTGCGCGCGCCACCAATGTGCAGATAGCCCGTCGGCGAGGGGGCAAAACGCGTGACGACGCCCGGATTTTCTTCGCTTGCGCCCACGCGCTTCTTCTCCAACAACAATGTTATGGCCAGCACAGCCGGCGAGGCCCCTAGCACGGGATTGGGCGCGCTTCAAACACGCGCGAACGTCCATGCCCTTGCCTTTCTCGGCCAGCTTGAACTCTGGCTGGAACGCGAGCGGGATCAGCTTGCCTTATGGCTTCCTGTCATGCTGGGCGCGGGCATAGGTGGCTGGTTTGCTCTGCCGACAAAACCCCTATGGATGGCGCTGATCATGGCCGGGGGCGGGCTTGTGGCATTGGGGCTGGCGGTCGGGCGGTCTCGCCGGGCGGGCTGGGCGTTAATCTGGGGCGGGCTTGCGCTTTCTTTTGGCTGCGCGCTGGTCTGGGCGCGGGCGGAACATATCGCCGGGCCTGTCCTCACACGGCCTCAGATTGTTCAGTTGCGCGGCGTGGTAAAGTCAGCAGAGTTGCGCACCGCCCGCGCGGCATGGCGGCTGACGATTGCGCCGGACCCTGATCTTGGCTTGCCCCGGTTAGTCCGGCTGTCGGTGCCCGCCGAGGCTTTTGGCGCGCCACTGCCGGCGGGAAGCCTGATTGCCGTTCGCGCTCGGCTCGCGCCTCCGCCAACGGCCGCGCTGCCCAATGGCTATGATTTTCGTCGCCCGGCCTGGTTTTCCGGGATCGGCGCCGTCGGCAAGGCGCTGGACGTGCCAAGCGTGCAGCTTTCCCCAGCGGACCCCGGCTTGCGCGCCCATATCAACGCCCAGTTGTTGGCGCGCCTGCCGGAGCCGCAGGTGGGCATTGCCATGGCGCTGGCGACAGGGGAGGAGGGGCATATTGCCGAGGCGGATCAACAAGCGATGCGCCAAAGCGGGCTTGCCCATCTGCTTTCGGTTTCGGGCCTGCATATTTCGGCCGTTGTCGGGGCGGCATTCTTCCTGACCTTGCGCCTTTTGGCGCTAAGCCGGGTTCTGGCGCTGCGGCTGCCCTTGTTGCTGGTTGCCGGCGCAGCCGGCGCGGGGGCCGGGCTTGGCTATACATTGTTGACCGGCGCCCAAGTGCCAACGGTGCGATCCTGCGTGGCGGCGCTTCTTGTGCTGCTGGCCATGGCGCTGGGGCGGCAGGCGCTGACGCTGCGACTGGTCGCCGCCGGTGCGCTGATCGTTCTGCTCATCTGGCCCGAAACGCTGATCGGGCCTAGCTTTCAACTAAGTTTTGCGGCGATTGCGGCCATTGTCGCCTTGCACGAAAGCCCGCGTGTAAAAGGCTGGTTTGCGCGGCGCGACGAGGGGTTTGTGCCCCGGATGGGGCGAATGCTGGCCTCGTTGCTGCTGACCGGCCTTGTTGTAGAGGCGGCGCTGGCCCCCGTGGGTCTTTACCATTTTCACAAGGCCGGCCTTTACGGGGCGATTGCCAATCTGGTCGCCATCCCGCTGACGACCTTTGTCATCATGCCGGCAGAGGCGCTGGCGTTGGTGCTCGATCCGCTGGGACTGGCGGCGCCCTTTTGGTCGTTGAACGCGCACGCCATCGCGCTGCTGCTTTGGATCGCCCAGAAAGTGGCAGCCTGGCCCGGCGCAGTGACGCTGCTACCGGCCATGCCGATGCCTGCCTATCTGATTGTGGTTGCAGGGGGATTATGGCTTTTGCTGTGGCGATCCCGGGCCCGATGGCTGGGGGCTGCGCCGATTATTGCGGGCATTTTATGGACAATCGGAGCACCGGCCCCCGACCTTTTGGTCACGGGGGATGGGCGGCATCTGGCCCTGCGCGATGATTTGGGTCGCTGGACGATCTTACGGCCGCGCGCGCGCGACTTCATCCGGCAGGCGCTGGCAGAGCGGGCGGGCATCTCCGATGATTTGGCGGATCTGGATGCCGCGCCGGGCGCGCAGTGCAGCGCAGAGGCGTGCCGCATCACGCTTTGGCGCGGCGGCCGGTATTGGCATATCCTTGCTGTGCGCGGCGCTGCCTATCTAGCCCGGCCGCAGCTGGTTTCCGCCTGCCAGAAGTCAGATATTCTTATTAGTCCGCGGCGTCTGCCTTTGGCCTGTCGCGCGCGTTGGCTCACGCTGGATGCCAACATGCTGGCCCGCACGGGCGGGCTGGCGCTTATGCTTGCCCCTTTACGCATTATGGCTGCACAACCAGCGCGGGATGATCACCCTTGGGCGCGCCGCCCATTGCCGTCAGACGATCAATAGCGCCGCAGCAACCCTGCAAGACGCCCCTGAATACGCACCTGGGCCGGGGTGTAACGCTGCGGCTCATAGGCGCGATTGGCGGGGTCCAGCCGAACCATATTGCCTTCGTTGCGGAAATATTTGAGCGTGGCTTCCGCATCGTCGATCAGCGCCACCACAATATCGCCGGGGCGGGCCATGTCGGCCTTGCGGATCAGCGCATAATCGCCATCAAGAATGCCGGCTTCGACCATGGAGTCTCCAGAGACTTCCAGGGCGAAATGCTCACCCGGGCCAAGCAGCGCGGCGGGCACGGCCAGTGCAGCCTGCCCTTCGAGCGCCTCAATCGGCAGACCGGCTGCGATCCGGCCGTGAAGCGGAATTTCCAGAACATCGTTCGCGGCGCTTGGGGCGGGGGCGGGGGCCGCCGGCCGGGGTGCGAGCGGAACAACATTGCCCGTATCGCGCGATGGCTTTGCCTCTTTGCGTTCCGGCATTTTCACCACTTCCAGCGCGCGGGCGCGGTTGGGCAAACGACGGATAAAGCCGCGCTCTTCCAAGGCAGAAATCAGCCGGTGCACGCCGGATTTCGATTTAAGATCCAGCGCTTCCTTCATTTCCTCAAACGAGGGCGACACCCCGGTTTCGGCCAGACGGTCATGTATGAAGCAAACCAGTTCATGCTGTTTACGCGTGAGCATCGCGAGCCTCCGCTATGGAACGAACGCGGAACGTGTAGGAAACATTTCAGGTTAAGTCAAGCGGTGCGCAAGATCTGCACCGCATCGCCTGTATGGGCTGCGGGTGCCCCTTCAGGCCGGATGATAAGGGCATTGGCTCGGCTCAGTGCAAGAAGGGCCGCGCTGTCGTTCAGGCCGACTGGCGTGACGCGTCCGTCCGCTAAAATGCCCCGGACATGGTCAGTCCGTTTGGCAACTGGGGGCATCGGCGCGGCCAGTTCGGCCGTTTCATAAGCCGGCAGCGGATTATGCGCGCCGCCCATTTTGGCGATCATCGGTCGGGCAAAGAGGTGCGCTGTGACAAAGGCCGAAACCGGATTGCCTGGCAGGCCAAGGATGCAGGCATCCCCCAGCCGTCCGGCCATCAGCGGTTTGCCCGGGCGCATTGCGATTTTCCAGAAATCAATCTCGGCGCCCAGCGCTTCCAGCGCCGGCTTCACATGATCATGGTCGCCCACAGAGGCACCGCCTGTTGAGATCACCAGATCGGCGGATTGGGCGGCGGAGCGAAACGCCGCTTCGGTTGCGGCGCGCGTATCGGCAACGATCCCCATATCCACCACATCTGCGGCGCCGGATTGAAGCAGGGCGTGCAGCATCAGGCCGTTGGACGCCGGAATCTGGTTTTCGCCCAAAGGCTGGCCGGGCGGGACCAGCTCATCCCCGGTGGAAAGGAGCGCAACGCGAACCCGCCGCCTTACCCTGAGCGTTCCATGGCCGGCCATGGCCGCAAGCGCGAGCGCGGCCGGAGTGAGCAATGTGCCTGCCGGCAGCAGAATTTGGCCGGCGGCAAAATCTTCTCCTGCCTGACGGACATGCTTGCCGATTTTGGCGTCCAGCGGCACGGCCAGCGCGACCTGATCGCCGCTTGGGGCCATGTCTTCCTGCATGACAACCATGTCCGCTCCGTCGGGCAGCGGCGCACCGGTGAAGATACGGGTCGCCATGCCCGCCGTGATCGGGGTGGGCAGGGGCCCACCGGCAACGGAGGCGCCCATGACCTGCCAGGGGCCGGGCAGATCGGCATAGCGGATGGCATACCCATCCATGGCAGAAAGCGCGCGCACGGGCTGGGTGCGCAAGGCAGGCAAATCCTCTGCCAACCAGCGGCCCAGTGCTGCTGCCAGTGCCACATGTTCCGCCGCAAGCGCCGGGGCCAGCGCCAGCGCGCGCTGTTGAGCCTCGGCTAAGGGGATCATGGCACCGCCCGCCAATCGCCCGAACGCCCGCCCGATTTGGCAAGCAAGCGAATGCCAGAAAGGATCATGCCCTTATCGAGCGCCTTGGCCATGTCATAAATTGTCAGAAGGGCGACGGAAGCTGCTGTCAGCGCTTCCATTTCAACCCCGGTTGGCCCCGTGGTGCGGGCGGTGGCGGTGGCCCGCACGCCGCTGTCGGTCAAGTCCAGCTCTACGGTCACAGAACTGAGCGCAATGGGATGACAAAGCGGGATCAGATCGCTCGTCTTCTTTGCCGCCATAATGCCGGCAATGCGCGCCACGGCCAGCACATCGCCCTTTTTGCTGCTGCCATCGCGGATCGCAGCCCGCGCGTCGGCTGACATGCTAATCTCGCCGGTGGCAATGGCTTCACGCGCCGTGGCCGCCTTGGCCGAAACATCGACTATATGGGCAGCACCTGCCGCATCCAGATGGGTGAGCTTGCTCATGCGCCCGTCAACAGCGCACGGGTGGCTGCCTCTACATCTGTCTGCCGCATCAGGCTTTCGCCCACCAGAAAGCAGCGCACACCGTGCGCCGCCATGGCTTGCAGATCGTCATGGCTGCCCAAGCCGCTTTCCGCCACAAAGCTGCACTCTTTGGGAGCATGTTCAACAAGCTCATAGGTTCGCGCAAAATCGACCGTGAAGTCCTTGAGGTTGCGGTTATTCACGCCGATCAGACGCGATTTGAGCAACAAGGCCCGCTCAAGTTCATCCGCATCGTGCGTTTCAACCAGCACATCCATGCCAAGGCCGATTGCGGTTGACTCAATTTCGGCCGCAAGCCCGTCGTCCAGAGCGGCCATGATGACAAGCACGGCATCTGCCCCCAGGGCGCGCGCTTCCAGAACCTGCCAAGGGTCAATCATAAAATCCTTGCGCAACACCGGGAGCGTGCAGGCCGCGCGGGCCGCGACCAGATAGTCCTCATGGCCCTGAAAATAGGGCGCGTCGGTCAGCACAGACAGGCAGGCCGCACCTCCGGCTTCATAGGCACGCGCATGGGCAGGCGGATCAAAATCAGCGCGGATCAACCCTTTGGAAGGGCTGGCCTTTTTGATTTCGGCAATCAAGCCAAAGCCTTGACGCGCCTTTGCATCAAGCGCCCGGCGGAAGCCACGGGGCGGCGTTTGCTGGCGGGCGCGGGCTTCCAATTCTGCCAACGACAGGGCCGCCTTACGCGCCTGCACCTCTTCGCGCTTGGTCGCGCAGATTTCATCCAATTTGTTCATCAATACCGTATCCAGCAATCGAGCAAGGTGTTGGCAAGTCCGCGATCAATCGCCTCGGCAGCCTCTTCAATCCCTTGGCGGAAGTCGGCCGCATGGCCGGCGACCATCAGGGCCGCGGCCGCGTTCAACAGAACCGCATCGCGATAGGCGCCAGCTTCGCCCAGCAACAGCCGCCGCAAAGCGGCAGCATTATAGGCTGCATCGCCGCCGCGCAGGGCCTCGGCCGGGTGGCGAGGCAGGCCAACGTCCTCGGGGCTCATTCGGATCGCGGGCGACCCAACGGCCAGGCAGGTGCTCATGCCAGAGACAGAAAGCTCATCCAGCGGCTCATCACCGGCCACCAGCATCACCTTTTCATAATCCAGTTCGGCAATGGCGGCGGCACAAACGGGAAGAAAATCGGGCCGGGCAATGCCGATCAATTGGCGGCGGACCCGGGCCGGATTGGCAAGCGGCCCCGTCAGGTTAAAGACGGTGCGGCGGCCAATGGCCTTGCGGATTGGGGCCAGCGGCGCAAGCGCCGGGTGGTGTTTTTGGGCGAATAAAAAGCAGATGCCCAGGTCTGCCAGCGTCGCTTCTGCCTGGTCAGATGCGCGATCAAGGTTAAGGCCCAGCGCCTCCAGCGTATCGGCCGCCCCGGCCTTTGACGAAGCAGCCCGATTGCCATGTTTGGCAACCGGGACCTCACAGGCCGCCACAACCAGCGCAACGGCGGTTGAAATGTTGAGCGAATGGGCGCCGTCGCCACCGGTGCCGCACACATCAATTGCGCCTTCGGGGGCCGCGATGGGCAGCATGCGGGCGCGCATCGCCCGCACGGCGGCCGCAATTTCGGTGCTGGTTTCGTCGCGCCGAGACATATCGGTCAGGAAGCGGGCAATATCTTCGGCCACGCAGGCCCCATCCAGGATCGCGTCAAAAGCCGTCCGCGCTGCCTCCGCGCTCAGCGGCTCGGTTGCATCCGGAAGACGGCTCACGCGCGGGCCGTTACCGGCAGTCCGGCAATCTTCAGGAAATTGGCGAGCATGGCATGGCCATGTTCGGTCGCGATGCTTTCCGGGTGAAACTGAACGCTATGGATCGGCAGGTCCCGATGGCGAAAGCCCATGACATGACCATCATCGCTGGTTGCATTGACAATCAAACAATCGGGAATGTCCT
The DNA here is from genome assembly GCA_046074265.1 of Chakrabartia sp. Lineage (GTDB taxonomy): Bacteria > Pseudomonadota > Alphaproteobacteria > Sphingomonadales > Sphingomonadaceae > Aquisediminimonas. The sequence continues at coordinate 185,813 of JBJTNW010000003.1, read as the reverse complement.
CTACCACCAGCGAATGATACCGGGTGGCGGTAAAGGGGGAGGGCAGGCCAGCAAACAAGCCGGTCCCGTCATGGCTGACGGGCGAGGTTTTGCCGTGCATCAGCCCGCCGCGCACGACCGTACCGCCAAAATATTGGCCGATGGACTGGTGGCCAAGGCAGACGCCCAAAAGCGGCTTGCCCGCTTCTGCACAGGCGCCAACCAGATCCAGCGAAATGCCCGCCTCATTGGGTGTGCAGGGGCCGGGCGAGATTAGGAAAGCCTTGGCCCCGGACGAAATCGCCTGCCCCGCAGAAAGGGCATCGTTGCGGACAACATCCACCTCGGCCCCCAATTCCATCAGATAATGGACAAGGTTCCAGGTGAAGCTGTCATAATTGTCGATGACGAGGATGTTGTTGCCAGCCATGGGCCGCCTCTAAGCGGCCCGGCCTATTTTGCCAAGAAATTTGCCAGATCCGCCTTCCAGAATTTCGCCCATGTATGGGTGCCATGGCCCTTGGTCTCGGCGCTGGCGGGGATCAGAAGGAAACGGGCCTTGGGCATCCGCCGGGCTGCGGCCTCTGCCGTGCCCAGCTCTGGCGGGTTGATGAAATCATCTGCTGAATTGATCCACAGCACGGGGACGGTAATTTTTTCCAGTCCGGACGACGGATCGTACGTGCGCGAACTTTCCAGCTGATAGATCGTGTCATTGGCGTCCGCGCTGCCAGAGCGGTTGGACATTGCTGCATCCAGCGCCTGTTCTGCGGCCGCGCGCGTGGGATAATTGGCCTGAAGCGCAACCGGATTAGCCCCGGCAATCAGGCCCAGATAATCTGCAGTCCGAAGCCCCTCAACGGGCGGGGTGGTGTAATTGCCGCCTTGCCAAGCCGGGTCTGCCTTGATCGCATCAACCGACATTTTGCGCCACCAGCGGTTGCGCCCGGCAATGGGCATGGCGTTGCAGGCGAAAGGCGCCAGTCGTGCCGCCGCCCCGGGATAAGTCGTGCCCCAGACAAAGGCGTGCATGCACCCCATGGAGGTGCCGAGGATCAGCTGTAATTGCTTGATGCCCAGCTTTTCTGTGACCAGCCGATATTGGGCGCGAACCATGTCGTCATAATCATATTGCGGAAAGGCCATGCGTAGCCCGTCCGACGGCTTGGAAGAGGCGCCATGGCCAATATTATCGGGCAGGATGATGAAATAGCGGCTAATGTCGAGCGGCTGGCCGGGACCATAAAGCTCATCGGCAAATTGCGGCCGGAAGAACTGCTTGCCTGACCCACCCGTGCCGTGAAGGATCAGAACGGCATTGTCGATCTCTCTCTTGGCATTGCGATGGGGCGTGCCAAGCGTTGTATAATGGATTTTAAGCGCGGGCAGAGACTGCCCGCTGCCGAAGCGGAAATTGGGAAAAACAGCATCCGCCTCGCGGGCGGTATCAAGCGGGGCGGCCAGCGCCGGGGCAGCGAAAAGACAAAGCGATAACAGCAGCTTCTTCATCAACCTGATCCTTTTGCTTAAAATTACTGGCCGAACCGCGCTTCTCCCGCCACTCGCATGGCTTCTTTCGCGGCCGCGATCAGCGCGCCGGATTTGGCTTCGCATTCGCGTTGCTCATAAGCAGGGTCACTATCGGCGACGATGCCGGCTCCGGCCTGAATGTGCATCACCCCGTCTTTTACCACGGCAGTACGCAGGACGATGCAACTGTCGAGATTGCCATCGGGCGAGAAATAGCCGACGCCGCCGGCATAGGCTCCGCGGGTTTCCGGTTCGAGTTCGGCGATGATTTCGCACGCACGCACCTTGGGCGCTCCCGAGACGGTGCCCGCCGGGAAACCGGCAAACAGCGCGTCAATCGCATCCTTCCCCTTGGCCAGCCTGCCGACAACGTTCGATACGATGTGCATCACATGGCTGTAAAATTCGACCATGTAGCTGTCGGTCACGGTCACGCTGCCGCCTTCGGCAACGCGGCCGACATCATTGCGGCCCAAATCCAACAACATCAGATGTTCCGCCCGCTCTTTGGGATCATCAAGCAGAGAGGCCCGGTTATCGGCATCCTCAAGCGCGGTTTTGCCGCGCGGGCGGGTTCCGGCGATCGGCCGGATCGTGACTTCTCCATCGCGCACCCGAACAAGGATTTCAGGGCTGGAGCCGGTCAGGGCAAAGCCCGGGAAATCGAGATGGTAGAGAAAGGGCGACGGGTTGATGCGGCGCAGCGCGCGATACAGGTCGATGGACGGAAGCGGAAAGGGCAGGGTGAAGCGCTGGGCAAGCACCACCTGAAAGATGTCGCCTGCGGTAATATAGTCCTTCGCCTTCAGAACCATCTCGGCATATTGGCCGCTTTCCAGCACAGGGCTGGGCCGGATCTGATCGGGGTCAACGCCGACGTGCGTTGGCAGTTGCTCTGGCAAAGGCTGGGCAAGCCGGGCGGCCGCCGCTTCGATCCTGTCAACAGCGGCCTCGACAAGCTGGCCCGCATCGCCATGCCCGGGCCAGACGGGGGCGACAAGAAACAGCCGGTCAGCCAGCCGGTCAAAAGCAAGGATCAGCGTTGGCCGGACAAACAACATGTCGGGCACGCCGATCGGGTTGGCGGCTGGACGCGGCAGCTTTTCAACAAGGCCAACCGTCTCATAGCCAAAATAACCGACAAGACAGGCGAGCGCCTTGGGCAAGGCCGCCGGAACGTCGATATGGCAGGCCGCCACCAGCGCGCGCAGCGCCGTTAGGCTGTCATCTGCCAGCGGGCGAAAGGCTGTGCGATCCGTTGCCCAGTCGCGATTGACTTCGGCCTTTGGCCCGTCGGCCCGAAAAACAAGGTCAGGTGCAAGGCCAATCAGGCTATAGCGGCCCCGCACCGCGCCGCCTTCGACCGATTCCAGCAAAAAGTCGCCCCGGCCTTCTTCATGCAGCTTCAGAAAGGCCGAAACGGGGGTTTCCGTGTCGGCAATCAGGCTGCGCCAGACCAGCGCCGGCTTGCCCGAACGCAGCTGATGGAGCGCCAGCGCATCATCGTTGCGGGTCGTCACCGCGCGGCTGCGCCCGATCCGGCAAGCGACTTGCGCAGGGCCTCAATGGCCGCCGGGTTTTGCTTGATCTTGAGTTCGGCCTTGGCCGCGGCTGCAAATTGCAGGGTCAGTTCTTGGCCCAGCGCGTTGGTCAGCTGCTCTTGCATGGCCGGGATAACGCGCGGGTCTTCTCGCAGATCGCCGGGTGCGATGCGGTCTACCCGCACCACAATCCAGCCCTTTTTATCCGCGCGTTCGACAATCTTGGCCTTGCCCGGCCGAAGCGCGAACAATTCTTGCAGCTCGGCGGTGGGTTGTACCGCCCCTGTCAGCAGGTCGAGCCGACGGGCTGTGACCGCGCGGGCGACGCCCCCCGCATTGCCCAGCGGTTCGCCTGCCTGAATTTTGCCCAGCGCAAGTTCTGCCGCCCGACGCGCGGCCTTCGCGGCGCGATCAGCGATGAAATCAGCGGTCACCTGAGCACGAATATCCGCCAGCGGACGCGGCGCGGCTGCAATGACCCGATCCAGCGCGTAGAAAACATCTTTGTCCGGACCCAGCGCGACCAAGGCCGGATCATCATTTGCTTCTGCCTGGAACGCATCCTTGAGCACGGGGGCAAACCGCGCCTCAAGCGCGGCACCCGGCTGACCCAAAACGGCGCCATTGGCCATCAGCGGCGGAGTTGTCACAATTTTCAGGCCGCGTGCTTTGGCAACATCGCTAAACGTCTGGCCGTTGGCGACATCTTCTTCGATCCCGGCAAGAAGATCGGCAAAGGCATCGGCAGCTTTCTGCGTGGCGAGGGCCTTGGCAATATCGGCGCGAACCTGATCCAGCGATTTGCCGGGGGTCACGGTGATCGCATCTACCCGTACAATATGCCATCCAAAGGCCGATTTAACCGGACCGACAACGCCGCCTTTGGGCGCCGCATACGCCGCAGCCGCCACCGCATCGGCGCTTTGGCCCGCAAAACTCGCCTTGGTTTCGCCCTTTGTCTCAATCGGGTCGGTTCCGGCAGCCTTGGCCGCATCGGCCAGCGAGGTGCCCGCCTTGACCTTCTGGGCAATGCTGGCCGCAACCTTCTGATCCTGCACGATGATTTGGGTCAGGTCGCGCGTCTCGCGCGCGGCATAGGTGGCTGCGTCCTTTTTATACTGGGCTACAATTTCAGCTTCGGTCGGCGCTGCGGACTTGGCAACCATCGACGTATCGATTTCCGCATAGCGCAGAACACGCTGTTCCGGCACGGTGTAGCGCGCCTTATTGGCGTTATAAAAGGCCGTCAGCTGGGCTGCGTCGGGCGCAGGGCCCGCGGCAAAAGCGGCCGTACCAAAGTCCAGTGCGGTCCCAAAGCGGCGATCCAAAAGCATCGCGGCATAAGGGCGTACCAGATCATTGGGCGGAACCGCGCTGGCAGTGACCGGCAAAAGCAAATGGCGCAGCGCAATCTGCTGATCCACATCGGCACGGAACTGGGCTTCGGTAACGCCATTATTCGCCAAGAGCTGGCGATAGCGGCTTTCGTCAAACTTGCCGGTCGGCCCCTGAAATTCGGTTCTGCTCGCAATTTCGGCATCGCCCAGCTTGTCGCTTACCGTCATGCCATGGGTTTCGGCAAAGGCCTGAAGCGCCATCAGGTCCGATAATTCAGAGATCATCTTGTCGAGAATGCCACCCTGCATGAACTGCGCCATGGTCAGTTCTGGCTTTTGCTGGCGGGCTTGGCGGAATTCCAGCTCCATCAACCGCGCGACATCGCTGACGGCGAGCGTTTTGTTCCCCGCCCGGGCAACGTCGCTGCTGCCAACGCCGCCCATTACGCCCATGCTGGAAGGCGTGCCGACACCGGTTACAATGAAGGCAACCATCAGCAGGCCCAAAAGGCCGATCACGACCCAAGAAGACAGCGCACGTCGGAAAAAGGCCAGCATCGGAAAAGAGTCTCCAGTCGAATTTGCCGACGCCTTAGAGTGCTGAGCGCAGGGCATCAAGCGTTCGCAAGGCTGGCGTCGGTCAGGCGGCTTTGCTAACGGCGCGGCATTCCACCAAAAAAGGGGCGCAAAATGGCACTAAAAAAGCTGGTCGCAGGCAATTGGAAGATGAATGGCAGCCTTGCCGCCCTGTCGGAAGTTGAAGCCATTGCGGCCGCCGCCCGCGAGATGCCGGGGGTCGATGTCGCGCTTGGCCTGCCTGCAACGCTAATCGCCCCCGCCGCCCATAAGGCGCCGGGTTTTGCGATTGGCGGGCAGGATTGCCACTGGAATGCGTCCGGTGCCCATACGGGCTGCCTGTCGGCTGCGATGCTGAAGGAAGCGGGTGCCGCGTTCGTCATCGTCGGGCATAGCGAACGGCGGACCGACAATCATGAAACCAGCGCCGAAGTTCAGAAAAAAGCCGCGGCCGCTGTGGCCGAAGGGTTGATGGCCATCATCTGCGTGGGCGAGACAGAGGCAGAGCGCGATGCCGGGCAGGCCATTTCGGTGGTCACTGGGCAGGTGCGCGCGTCCGTGCCGGCTGCCTCGCGCGGCGCCACGACCGCCATCGCCTATGAGCCCGTTTGGGCCATCGGGACCGGGCGCACTCCGTCTGTTGCGGATGTTGCAGAAATGCACGCGGCGATCCGGGCAGAGTTGATCGCGCTTTTGGGCAATGAAGGCGCGCAGCTGCGACTTCTTTATGGCGGCTCGGTTAAAGCCTCCAATGCGCAAGAATTGCTCCATGTGCCGGACGTTGATGGCGCCTTGGTCGGCGGGGCGAGCCTGACAGCTATCGATTTTATACCAATCATCCGCGCGGCCCAGGCCTGATTGGGCTTTTGTGCAAGGTTGATTGGGGGGCGTCGCTCGGCTAAGGCCCCCTGATTGCCGCATGCGGCCCGATAGCTTCTAGAGAGTTTGGCTTTTCGATGTTCACCTTCCTGCTCGTTGTCCATGTCATCATCGCAATTGCATTGGTGGGCGTCATTCTGGTCCAGCGCTCTGAAGGGGGCGGCCTGACCGGCGGCAGCCCGACCGGCCTGATGTCGGCGCGCGGGGCAGGTGACTTCCTGACGCGGACAACGACGATTTTGGCCTCGGTCTTCATCTTGCTGTCGATCGGGCTGGCTGCCGTTGCAACCGTCAGCCGCAAGGCCGACACGATTGATGCCAGCCTTGCCCGTCCGGCGACGCCGCCGGCCGGCGCGCCCGCAAATGACGGCAATGCGCCGGTGCCGCTGGCGGTTCCCGCCGCGCCGGCCAATCCGCCGGCAGCCAAGTAAACTAATCCCCAAAATATTTTGCTGCGTCGGATTTGGCCCTTGCCGAATCCGACCTGCTCCGCTTACGGCTCTTCTCCCATGGCGCGGTTCATTTTCATCACCGGCGGCGTGGTCTCCTCGCTTGGCAAAGGTCTTATGGCAGCATCGCTTGCGGCCCTGTTGCAGGCGCGTGGCTATAAGGTCCGCATTCGTAAGTTTGATCCTTATCTGAACGTCGATCCGGGGACGATGTCGCCCTATCAGCATGGCGAAGTCTATGTGACGGACGACGGGGCCGAGACAGACCTTGATCTGGGCCATTATGAGCGCTTTACCGGCGTTTCGGCCCGCCAGTCTGACAATGTGACCTCGGGCCGGATCTATCAGAACATTATCCAGAAGGAACGCCGCGGCGATTATCTGGGCGCAACCGTTCAGGTGATCCCGCATGTTACCGATGCCATCAAGGAATTTGCGAAGGCCGATACCGAAGGGTTGGATTTCGTGCTGTGCGAGATTGGCGGCACGGTGGGTGATATTGAATCGCTGCCCTTCATTGAAGCAATCCGACAGCTGCGCAACGAACTGGGCCGGGAAAAAACTGTCTTCACCCATGTAACGTTGGTGCCCTATGTCGCGGCGGCGGGCGAGTTAAAGACCAAACCGACCCAACATTCCGTCCGCGAGCTGACGAGCCTTGGCATTCAGCCCGATGTGCTGATCTGCCGGTGCGAGCATCCTTTGCCGGAAAATGAACGCGCCAAGATCGCGCTGTTCTGCAACGTCCGCAAGGAAGCGGTCATCCCGGCGCTTGATGCCAAGTCAATCTATGGCGTACCGCTGCAATATCATGCTGAAGGCCTGGATGCAGAGGTGCTGCGCGCTTTTGGGATCGAGCCGGGGCCAGACCCCGACCTTCAGCGCTGGATCGACATCATGGATCGTCTCACCAACCCGGAAGGCGAGGTGACGATTGGTGTGGTCGGCAAATATGTGGGCCTTCAGGATGCCTATAAGTCGCTCAACGAAGCGCTTGTCCATGGCGGGATCGCCAATCGGGTAAAGGTCAACATTCAGTGGATCGACGCAGAGCTTTTTGAGGCGGAAGATAGCGATATCGCCGCGCGTCTGGAGCCGCTCCACGCCATTCTCGTCCCCGGTGCCTTTGGCGAACGCGGGGCCGAGGGCAAGATCGCCAGCATCCGCTTTGCGCGCGAACGTCTGGTGCCGTATCTGGGCATTTGCTTTGGGATGCAGATGGCGTGCGTGGAAGCGGCGCGGAACCTCGCGGGGATCAGCAAGGCATCGTCGACTGAATTTGGCCCGACGGAAGAGCCGGTGGTGGGCATCATCACCGAATGGATGAGCGAAGAGGGCATCCAGCAGCGCGAAGAAGGCGGTGATTTGGGCGGCACGATGCGGCTGGGGGCCTATGAGGCGCAGTTGGCCGGCAATAGCCACGTGGCCGCCATTTATGGGTCAACGACCATCTCGGAGCGTCACCGCCACCGGTATGAGGTCAACACCCATTATCGTCAGGCGCTGGAATCCAACGGCCTCGTCTTCAGCGGTATGTCGCCAGATGGGCAATTGCCTGAAATCGTCGAGCGGCCGGACCATCCTTGGTTTGTCGGCGTGCAGTTCCACCCAGAGCTGAAATCAAAGCCCTTTGATCCGCACCCGCTCTTTGCGAGCTTTGTCGAAGCCGCGGTCCGGCAAAGTCGGCTGGTTTAAGGGGTGGCCTTAGGCCACCCTTTTTAAAAGCTCATCTCATCATAGATTTTGGAGAGATCACCCGCCCAATCGGTCCGGTATTTCTCCAGCAGCATATCGGCAGAGGTCTGGCCGCGATCCACCATTTCGCGCAGCGGGTTCAAAAAGCCGCTTTCATTATCGCCCATAGAGTTGACCTGCGCGCGGGCGCTGAGGCCAGATGTCGCGATGTCGAGCACCTCGCGGGCGACATCCTGCATCGTCCGGCCATCGGGCATGGGCGTGCGCAGGCCAAGTTTGGGCACGGCGTCGCGGATGCGTTGATGATCTTCGATCGACCAGTTTTTGACGAGATCCCACGCCGCATCAAGCGCGCTCTGATCATAAAGCAGGCCCACCCAAAGCGCCGGCAGGGCGCAGATGCGGTTCCAAGGCCCGCCGTCTGAGCCGCGCATTTCGAGGAAGCTTTTCAGGCGGACTTCAGGGAAAGCCGTCGACAAATGGTCGTTCCAGTCGCCAATTGTGGGCTTTTCGCCTGGCACGACATCCAGCGTGCCATCGAGAAAATCGCGGAAATTCTTGCCCGCCGCGTCAACGTAACCGCCATTGCGATAGACAAAGTACATCGGCACATCGAGCATGTAATCGGCATAGCGTTCATAACCAAAGCCGTCTTCGAACACGAAGGGCAGCATGCCGGTGCGCGCGGGATCAGTATCGGTCCAGATATGCGAGCGGTAGGAAAGATAGCCGTTGGGCTTTCCTTCTAGAAACGGCGAATTGGCGAAAAGCGCGGTGCCAAGTGGTTGCAGGGCAAGGCTGACGCGGAATTTCTGCACCATATCCGCCTCGCTCGCATAATCGAGGTTAGTCTGGATGGTGCAGGTGCGCAGCATCATATCAAGGCCCATAGAGCCGACGCGCGGCATATGGCGCAGCATGATGCCATAGCGGCCCTTGGGCATGATCGGCAGGTCTTCACGGGTCTTGTCCGGCCACAGGCCGAGGCCCAGAAAACCAAGGCCCAGTTCTGCCCCCACTTCCTTCACCTGCCGCAAATGGCGGCCGGTTTCGGCGCAGGTCTGGTGCAGATTTTCAACCGCCGCGCCTGAAAGTTCCAATTGACCAGCAGGCTCTAAGCTCACCGTGCCGTCGCTGCCCGAAAGCGCGATGACATTGTCGCCTTCCATCACCGGTTCCCAGCCAAAGCGGGTCAGCGCCATCAACAAGTCGCGAATGCCGCCGGGTTCGTCATAAGACGGCGCGCGATGATCGGCCGTCCGATACACGAATTTCTCGTGCTCGGTCCCGATCCGCCAGCGCTCTACCGGCTTCTCTCCCTTGGCAAACACGCTGATCAAATCGGCGCGGTTCTCAATCGGCGGGTCGAACTCCCCGCTCTCGGTCCTTGTGCTCATGGCTGCCCTTTAGGCTCGTCCGTTGCAGGATGAAACGATTATCTGATCGCGCTTGGCTTTGGCGCGCGCTTACCAGGTGCCAAAATCACCCGGCGGCTGGCTTGTGCGCAGGCGCGGCCGCACCGGACGGCGCCAACCTAGCCGATGGCGTTTGACGAGGCGAAGGCACGGCCATTCACCGCCGCGGGCCTCGGCAAGACGCAGGCCAACGCGCCAATAAGCGGCTTTGACGGCCGCGACCTGATGGTCGAGCAGCCCGGCCAGAACCAGCGTGCCGCCATCGCGCAAAATCGCCGAAAGCGCCGGGGCCAGTTCAATCAAGGGTCCGGCAAGGATGTTGGCAATCACAAGATCATAAGGCGCGCGCTGCTGGATCAGCGGATGATCAGTGCCCGAGGCCACGCAAAGCGCCAGTTGGCCGGGCAAGGCCCCCATTGGAACGTTGTTGGCCGCCGCATTTTCGACCGAAATATCGATGCTGACCGGATCAATATCGGAAGCGGTCACATAGGCGCGGGGCCAAAGATGGCGTGCGGCAAAGGCAAGCAGCCCGGTGCCCGTGCCAATGTCCACCACATTGTCAAAAATCTGACCCTGACGCTTGAGCCGATCCAACATCACCAGGCAGCCCTGCGTAGTGTCATGCCCGCCGGTCCCAAAGGCTCGGCTTGCCTCGATCAGAAAAGGCACCGATCCGGAGGGAATGGCGGCGGCGTCCCGCGCCGTATGAACAAAGAACCGGCCGGCCATAACCGGCGCCAGCCCCTGCTGGCTCATCGTTACCCAATCGGCATCGGGCAGGGCTTCTAGCCGGGGGACGGCCTTGCCGGCGCTTGGGATCAGCGATTGAACCAGCTCTATCTCATATTCAGACGGCTTGTGATTGAAATAGGCTGATAATTCCCACCGGTCGGGAAATGCGGCGTCGGGTTCTCGCGCGGTAAGAGTGGGCGGTGCATCCAATTGCCAAAAAGGGTCATCATCCCCGGTCAATTGGTCGGCCTCGCGGCGCGTGCAGGGAAAGGTGAGGCACCAATTGCCAGTCTCGCTTGTCATGGCGCGGCCATCGCGCGCCGCTGAAGATTACGCAAGTCGTCAAATTGACCCAGATCAGAGATAGTCTTCCCGCCTCTGGCAGGAACTTTGCTTGGAACCCTGCATTCAGGCCGGAAAGGTCCGCTCCCGGCCCGGGTTGACCAAATTGGAGAGCTTATGTCGCCTGATACGCCCTGTTGTGACCCGTCTGCCGCTGCTGCGGCGGCGCTACCCATGCGCCAAGGCCCGCAAATGCTGGTCCGGGAGTTACAGGCCAGCTTGGAATTGGCCGATGCGCTGGGGCTCGACCTTGTCGCTTTGCGCATTGCCGAGGCACTGGATGCTCTTTGCGACCATGTTGCGCGTCAGGACGGCCAAGCCCCGTCGCGCCATGGCCACTGATCCGCTTAGCGCAGCAAGGCGCTTCGCGGTGTGGCTGCAAAGCCGATGCGATGTTCAACCTCGGCAGGAAGCGGCGTCGGCTCTATCCCAAACGCGTCGCAGACCATTTCATAGCCCCGGCGCGTCAGCGAAACGAAGACGCGTCGTCGATCATTGGGATCAACACGGCGGCTAATCAGTTCGTCTTTTTCCAGCCGGATAAGATATCGCAGCACCGTGGTCAGCGGAATGCGTGATTCGACGCCGATATCCGTAATGGCAAGCCGGTGGCCCAATCTTTGGCCGCGTTCCAGTTCCAGCAAAATGTCCCAGGCGGCGTCCCCAAAATAATCAAGGTTGAAGCTGCGCTCGCGACGGCGCCGGAGCCGCAGTTCGGCATCGACGGGGTGGAGCAAGGCCTCCGCCGCGGGGGCAGAGATGCGTTGGGAAAGCGCGACCAGCGCCTCCAACGCCCGCTGGATTGCCGCTTGCGTCTCATCCTGGCTGGATTGGCACATTGATCCTTTATCCTCGCCCCTTGGTCCTTTCGGTTTGGCGGCGGGGGATAAGACGAGATCAGATCGTCTGCCATATAGTAGATTTACGCATATCTTTCAGCGTGTTGTCACTAGTGCGCTGATCAGCGCACATAGCTTGCGCCGTTGATATCGAGCACCGCGCCCGTCATCGACTCCGGGGCCGAAAGCGCGCAGAATGCCGCGAGTTCCGCAACCTCTTCCGGCTGAGCGACCCGGCCTAAAGGAATATCCGCCAGCAGCTTGTCTCCGCCCCGGCTGGCCAGATAATCGTCGGCCATTCCCGTCATCGTAAATCCCGGGCAGATGGCAAAGGCAAGAATGCCCTGCCGGGCATAGGCCCGTGCGATTGACTTGGTCATCCCGACCATGCCGGCCTTGGAGGCAGCATAATGCCAATGTTCTGGGGAGTCGCCGCGATAGGCGGCGCGGCTGGCAATGTTGACGATCCGCCCGCCACGCCCGGTTGCCTGCCAGGCCCGCACCGCATCGCGGCAGAGTTGCGCGCTTGCGGTGAGGTTGATTTGCAGGGTCCGATCCCAATTGGCGCGCCAGTCTGCCGTGTCCTGATCGATCGGGTTGTTCTCAAAAACGCCCGCATTGTTGATGAGAATATCGATTCGACCGTCCAGCGCTTCTTCCGCAGCCGCCCATAAACGGGGCGCGCCCTCGGGCGTTGCAAGGTCAAAATCCTTGGAGGAAACGGCGAAAATGCGCGTATTCTCACCCGCCAGGCGGGCGGCAATCGCAGCTCCGATGCCCCGCGAGGCGCCGGTTAAAAGGATGTTCTTGGTCATGTCCTCCCCATAAAGCGGGGTTGAACTTCGGCAAAGGCAGTTGCACGAGCGGCCTGATTCGCTAATGGGTTGCCGACGCAAGACAACGACAGGGAATGATCATGGCGCAAAACCGCGCAAGGCCGATCTCGCCGCATCTTTCGATCTGGAAATGGGGCGCACACATGGCGACCTCTATTTTCCACCGTGCAACGGGCGATGGCATGGCCATTGTCGGCGCGGTGATTTTCGTCTGGTGGCTGACCGCGGCTGCCACAGGACCGGACGCCTATAATTATTTCCTGAGCTGGGCGCATCATTGGCTGGGCCAGCTGGTGCTGGTTGGGCTGACTTGGGCCTTTTTCCAGCACTTGGCTTCGGGCCTGCGTCACCTCGTGCTGGACATCGGCGCGGGTTATGAACTTTCGACCAACCGCTTCTGGGCGCGGGCGACCTTTGTTTTCGGGGTCGTGGCGACCGCAGCCGTCTGGTCCTATCTGCTGTTTGTGAAGGGGTAAGGCGATGGGGAACGGAACAGGTCTGGGCCGGGTTCGCGGCCTTGGCTCCGCCAAACATGGCGGCGGCCATTGGGTGCTGCACCGCATGACGGCCGTCAGCAATTTGCTGTTGATGCTGTGGCTCGTCTTTTCGCTGCTGCGGCTGCCGGCCTATGATTATTTTGCTGTCCGGCTCTGGCTGGAACAGCCCTTGGTGGCGGTGCCGATGATGCTGCTCGTCATCTCGGTCTTCTGGCATTTCCGGATTGGCCTGCAAGTCCTTATCGAGGATTATGTGCATGACGACGGGCTCAAATTTGCGAGCCTGGCCGCGCTTGGCTTTTACACCTTCGGCTCGGGCGCGCTGGCGCTCTTTGCCATTGCCAAAATTGCTTTGACGGGGACGCACAGCTGATGTCCGACGCTTATAAGATCATTGACCACACCTATGATGTTGTCGTTGTCGGCGCGGGCGGCTCGGGCCTGCGCGCAACGATGGGCGCGGCGGAAGCCGGGCTGAAAACGGCCTGCGTCACCAAGGTCTTCCCAACCCGTTCGCACACCGTGGCGGCGCAGGGCGGCATCGCTGCCAGCCTTGGCAACAACTCGCCCGATCACTGGACCTGGCATATGTACGACACCGTCAAGGGGTCGGACTGGCTGGGTGACCAGGACGCGATTGAATATATGGTGCGCGAAGCGCCGGCCGCAGTCTACGAACTGGAACATGCCGGCGTGCCGTTCAGCCGCAATGACGATGGCACGATCTACCAGCGTCCCTTTGGCGGCCATATGCAGAATATGGGCGCGGGCCCGCCGGTGCAGCGCACCTGCGCCGCGGCGGACCGCACGGGCCATGCCATGCTTCACGCGCTTTACCAGCAGTCGTTGAAGTATGATGCAGATTTCTACATCGAATATTTCGCGCTTGATCTCATCATGGAAGATGGCGCGTGCCGTGGCGTGATTGCCATGTGCATGGAAGACGGGACAATCCATCGCTTCCGCGCGCAATCCGTGGTGTTGGCGACGGGCGGCTATGGCCGGGCCTATTATTCCGCCACCTCGGCGCACACCTGCACGGGTGATGGCGGCGGCATGGTGCTGCGTGCCGGCCTTCCGCTGCAAGACCTTGAGTTTGTGCAGTTCCACCCGACCGGTATTTACGGCGCGGGCGTGCTGATCACCGAGGGCGCGCGCGGCGAAGGCGGGTATCTGACCAATTCCGAAGGCGAACGCTTCATGGAGCGCTACGCCCCGTCGGCCAAGGACCTTGCCTCGCGTGACGTTGTGTCGCGTTCCATGGCGATGGAAATGCGTGAAGGCCGCGGCGTTGGCCCGAACAAGGACCATATCTTCCTTCACCTCGATCATATCGATCCGAAGGTGCTGGCAGAGCGTCTGCCCGGCATCACCGAAAGCGGGAAGATTTTCGCGGGCGTCGATCTGACGCGTCAGCCGCTCCCGGTCTGCCCGACGGTCCATTATAATATGGGCGGCATTCCCTGTAACTATCACGGCCAGGTCGTGACCAAAAAGGGTAAGGACGACGATGCCGTTGTCCCCGGCCTCTATGCGGTGGGTGAAGCGGCGTGCGTGTCGGTCCATGGCGCGAACCGCCTGGGCTCCAACTCGCTGATCGACCTTGTCGTGTTCGGCCGCGCAACCGGCCTACACCTGAAGGAAACGCTGAAGGCGGGCGCCGCCCAAAAGGCGCTGCCCAAGGATGCGGCCGACCTCGCGCTCGCCCGTGTCGACAAGTTCCGCAACGCCAAGGGCGGCTCGCCCACGGCGCAGATCCGCCTTGAAATGCAGCGCACCATGCAAAAGCATTGCGCCGTGTTCCGCGATACCGCGCTCTTGGCGGAAGGCGTGGATCTGATGCGCAACGTCAACAAGCGGCTGGAAGATGTCGCGGTGTCTGACCGCAGCCTCATCTGGAACACCGACCTGATCGAGACGCTGGAACTCGACAATCTGATGTCGCAAGCCGTCTGCACGATGGAAAGCGCGAACAACCGCAAGGAATCGCGCGGCGCCCATGCGCATGAGGATTTCCCGGATCGTGATGACAAAAACTGGATGAAGCACACGATCAGCTGGTTCGACGGCTGGGGTGGCTCGGGCGGCAAGGTGACGCTCGATTATCGTGGCGTGCACAATTACACGCTCACCGACGAAGCTGAGTATATCAAGCCCAAGGCGCGCGTTTACTAAGACGACGCTCTGGCACGGAAATAAGGGCGGTCTCTGCACGGGCAGGGGCCGCCTTTTTTCTTATCTGCATCGCCAACTTGTCCCCGCCTTTTGCCGCCGCTAAGGCGACGCCATCTTTGGCCGTACAGGAGCTTTCCATGACCGTCCTTATCCGTGAAAACGACATCATCGAAAGCGTGGCCGATGCGCTCCAGTATATCAGCTATTTCCACCCGATGGATTATATCCGGGCGCTGGGGGAGGCCTATAAGAAGGAGCAAGGCCCGGCCGCCAAGGACGCGATCGCGCAGATCCTGACCAACAGCCGCATGTGCGCCGAAGGGCACCGCCCGATCTGTCAGGATACGGGCATTGTCACCGTGATCGTCAAATGGGGGCAGAATTGCGTGCTCGAGTCCAAGCGGTCGCTGCAAGAGGTGATCGATGAGGGCGTGCGCCGCGCCTATCTTCACCCCGAAAACAAGCTGCGCGCCTCGATCCTCGCCGATCCGGCCTTCACCCGCGTCAACACCAAGGACAATACGCCGTCGGTCGTCCATCTGGAGATGGTGCCGGGCGATAAGGTGAGCTTTGATGTCGCGGCCAAAGGCGGCGGGTCTGAGAATAAGACCAAGTTCAAGATGATGAACCCCAGCGACTCCATTGTTGATTGGGTGCTGGAAATGGTCCCGCAAATGGGGGCTGGCTGGTGCCCGCCGGGGATGCTGGGCATCGGCATTGGCGGCACGGCTGAAAAGGCGATGGTGCTCGCCAAGGAAAGCCTGATGGGCGCCATCGACATGGCTGAGTTGAAGGCGCGCGGCCCGCAGAACGATATTGAACGGCTGCGCATTGAGATTTTTGACAAGGTCAACGCGCTGGGCATCGGTGCGCAGGGGCTTGGCGGACTGGCGACGATCCTTGATGTGAAAATCCTTGATTACCCGACCCATGCGGCGTCCAAGCCGGTTGCGATGATCCCCAATTGCGCGGCGACCCGCCATGCGCATTTCACGCTGAAGGGGGCAGGGCCCGTTTTCCTTGAAACGCCCAAGCTGGACGAATGGCCCAAGGTGGAATGGGCGCCCGACAGCGCGGCCAAGCGCGTCAATCTTGATACGCTGACGGCAGAAGATGTGCGCAGCTGGAAAGCCGGTGACCGCCTGCTCTTGAACGGCAAGATGCTTACCGGTCGCGATGCCGCGCATAAGCGGATCGCCGATATGCTGGCCAAGGGGGAGGACCTTCCTGTCAGCTTCAAGGGCCGGATGATCTATTATGTCGGCCCGGTTGATCCGGTGGGCGAAGAGATTGTGGGCCCGGCTGGCCCGACGACCGCAACGCGCATGGACAAGTTTATGGACATGATGCTCGAACAAGGGCTGTTGGGCTGTGTTGGCAAGGCAGAGCGCGGCCCGGCGGCGACCCAGGCGATTGCCAAGCACCAATCGGCCTATCTGATGGCCGTTGGCGGCGCGGCTTATCTCGTCGCCCGCGCCATCAAGGGCAGCAAGGTTGTTGGCTTTGAAGACCTGGGCATGGAAGCGATCTACGAGTTTGAAGTGCAGGACTTCCCGGTGACGGTTGCCGTGGATAGCAGCGGCGAGAATGTCCACACCAGCGCGCCGCTGGTCTGGAAAAAGAAGATCGCGGAAGAAAAGCTGCTCGAACAGGCTTAAGCGGGCAGGGGCGCCGCCCCTTTTGTTCACCATATCGGATTACCTGACGTTTATGTTCTTTGGACAAAGGCGACATCAGGTTTCTGACGGGGGTGGATATGAGCGAAAAGCCCGTTGCAAAGCGCGTGCTGAATCAAACGCGCATTCTGAATTATGAGCGGGAGCTGAAAAAGCTCCTGCGCGCGCAATTGGAAAAGGTGGAGCCGGGCCTTGTCGCGGACGATGGCGGGCGTGAGCGGGCGGTTGCAACCGGACGGATCGACATCACCGCGCGCGATGCGCAAGGCAGATATGTCGTCATCGAACTGAAGGTTGGCCCGTGCCCCGCCGGCGCGATTGAGCAGGTTCTTGGCTATTCCAATGATCTTGAGGAAGAAACCGGGACACCCTGCCGGGCGGTGCTTGTCGCGTCAGAATTTTCCCAGCGGCAGCGCGCGGCCGCCAAGCGGGCCCGCGATATTCATTTGCTGACCTATGAGGTTGAACAAATGCAGCTTGGGCCGACGCCTGACCGCCCGATTGACTAAAAAACCGGGCAGGGGACTTGCAATTCAGATCGAATCGCTCTAATTAATTTCTTGCGGGCCGGGCCCCTCTGGCGATTGCTTCTATGCAGTCGTGATGTCGGACCGCATCGGGTGACCGGTGCGACGTGGACAGGCCGAAAGCCGCAACATCCCAAAGCGCCGGATCTCTCCGATTGAGCAACCTGATTGTTCATGGAGTGGCATATGAGTTTGCGCGTTTTTAAGTTGTTGTTGCAGCACCAGCGCCTGGATGAGGCGCTTCGCAGCGAGCAGCGGCGTCGGCTTCCGGATCTCTATCGGGTCCAGAAGCTGAAAAAGCTGAAGCTCGCGTTGAAAGACCGGTTGCACAGACTTTCGGCTGGCCGTCCGCCTAAAGCGACGGCCTGACCGGGGCGGCTGGCGGCGGATCTTCACCCCTTCCCCTCACCTGAACGCTGCCAGCCGTTTCCCCGATTTATGACTTAAGTAGAACAGGGGCATAAAATGGAATTCTTGATGATGGACTGGCTGGGCACGCCAGTCTGGTTCTGGATGGCCTTTCTGGCCATCGTCGCGGCGTTGACCGCCTTTGACCTTGGCGTCCTGCATAAAGAGGATCGCGAAATGGGCATTGCCGAAAGCCTGAAGCTTTCGGCTTTCTACATTGGCATTGCCATGTTGTTTGGCGGCTGGATTTGGCTGGAAAAAGGCGCGGATCTGGGCCTTAAATATTATACCGGCTTCTTTATTGAAAAGGCGCTGTCCATCGACAACGTCTTTGTCATCAGCCTGATCTTCACCTTCTTCGCCATTCCCCGCGCCTATCAGTACCGGGCCCTGCTTTGGGGTATTTTGGCGGTGATTGTGCTGCGCGGCCTGATGATCGCAGCAGGCGCTTCGCTTGTTCAGGAAGTTTATTGGGTCCTCTACCTCTTTGCGGCCTTCCTGGTCGCCACCGGCGTGCGGATGCTCTGGGCCAGCGACCATGAGCCCGATATTTCCAAAAACCCGGTGGTGCGCTGGATTTCATCGCACATGCGCGTGACCAAGGATTTGCATGGCGAGAAATTCTTTGTCCGTGTGGCCGATGAAAAAACGGGCAAGATGGTGCGTGCGGCGACGCCGCTGTTCTTGGCGCTGGTGGTCATCAACCTGGCTGATCTGGTGTTCGCGGTGGATAGCGTGCCGGCGATCTTTGCGATCACGACCGATACGTTCATCGTATATACGTCGAACATCATGGCCATCCTTGGCCTGCGGGCGCTGTACTTTGCGCTGGCGGCGATGGTCCACCGCTTCCACTATCTCAAATATGCGCTGGCGCTGGTGCTGGTGTTCATCGGATCGAAAATCTTCGTCTCCGACTTCCTGCTCGACGGCACAAAGTTCCCGCCGCTGTTGAGCCTTGGTGTCACCTTTGCCCTGATCCTGGGCGGCATCTTCTGGTCGCTTTGGAAAACGCGCGAGATTGCTCCCGCGCGTTGACACCCGACGCCCCCTCCAATGTGCCCAGGAGGGGGCGTCACCCTATCGGGCGTTGTTTAGGGCTTCATCAAATCCAGCGTGGCGGCGACCATCGCTTCGGTCCCCAGCCGCACTGAAGGTTCCGGATCAATCTTGAACAAGGGGCTGTGGTGGCCCGCAATGGGCGGGCCGCCATTTTGCGCGGCGGCAATCCACGCCGGATTGGACCCGCCCACCGCAAAATAATAGCCGGGAATGCCAAAGGCCGGGTCAACGAAATAGCTGAAATCTTCCGCCCCCATATTGGTCTGTTCAAACGGCACGACGACCCCGGGGCCCAGCCGTTCTGCCAGCGCCGCGTTCAGCCTTTTGGCAAGGCCAGCATTGTTGATCGTCACCGGGGTTGTTTCAGAAATCTTGACCTCGGGCAGCCGGTCTTCGGCCACGCCGTGCGCACGGGCGGTGTTGATCGCGACGCGCTTGATCGCCGCGATCAGCATGTCGCGGGTTTCTTGGCTATTGGCGCGTACGGTGATTTGCAGCCGCGCTTCTTCGGGGATGATATTGTGCTTGGTGCCGCCATGGAACGACCCCACGGTGATGACGCCAGGATCAAGCGGGCCCTTTTCTCGGCTGATGATGGATTGAAGGCCAACAACAATTTCTGACGCGATATAGATCGGGTCGCGACCAAGATTTGGCGAGGCGCCATGGGTGCCAACGCCGCGCACGTTGATATCAACGCTATCGGCCGAAGAATATTGGATACCTTCTGATGCGGCGATCGTGCCCGTCGGCATATTGGCTGCGACATGGAAGGCCAGCGCATAATCCGGCTTGGGGAAGCGGCTGTAAAGGCCGTCCTTCAGCATCGCGGCCGCGCCGCCAACCCGCTCTTCGGCGGGCTGGACGATGAAGAGGATTGTTCCCTTCCAGCGATCCTTGAGCGCGGCAAGCTGGCGGGCGGTGCCGACCATCGACGTAATATGCACATCATGGCCGCAGGCGTGCATGACGGGCATTTCCTGCCCATCAATGCCGATCTGACGCACCGTAGAGGCGTTGGGAAGGCCAGAGCGTTCTTGCAGCGGCAGCCCGTCCATATCGGCGCGCAGCAGAACAACCGGGCCAGCCCCGTTTTTCAGCACACCGACCACCCCGGTACCGCCGACCTTTTCGGTAACGACCATGCCGGGAACCGCCCGCAATTCCTTTGCCATGCGCGCGGCGGTGTTCACTTCCTTGAACGACAATTCTGGGTTGCGATGAAAATAATCCCACAGGCTCGCCAGCGACTTGTCATAATCTGCCTTGATCGCGGCGGCATAATCTGGGGCCGCCGCCGCCGGGCTGGTCAGCATGGTGGCCGCAGCCAAGAGCATAAGGGCTTTTCGCGTCATCATCATCTCCTGTTGGTCCTCAGGGCGCATCATGGCGTGAGACCAAGCCGCTGGCCAGAGCTGATCGCACCACTGGACAGATTGATCGTTGCCACTAATCTGCGGCCTTCACTTTTGCGGGGGAGTGCGACGTGACCACTCAACTTTCTGAATTTATGCCTTTCATCGTCATCGGCTTGGGAATTGTCCTTATTGCCCTTTGGATCTGGCTTGTGCCCGCCAAGGGCAAGGCGCTGCCGCCAGAAGAGGTAACGCAGCCGGAACCGGCCGAACCTGCACCGCCGCCCATCAAGGCAGAACAGGCAGCACCGGTTGCCGCGGTTGCCAAAAGCGCTGAACCGGTCGCTGCCGATGTGCCGGCCGCGCCCCCGGTCAAGCCAAAGGCTGCCCCAAAGGCCGCCGCCAAACCAAAGGCTGCGCCAAAACCCAAAGAAGCGCCCAAGGTCGCGGCCAAGCCGGCTGTAAAGGCCAAGGCAGCGCCGGCTCCTAAATCGGTCGCCAAGCCCAAGGCAGAAGCGCCAAAGGCCCCCGCGAAGGCGAAGGCAGAAGCCCCCGCAAAGGCCCCCGCCAAGCCCAAGGCTGTGGCCAAGCCCAAAGCAGCAGCGGCCGCCAAAGCGCCGCCCGCAAAGCCCGCTGCGGGTCCAGACAATTTGGCAGCAATCAAGGGTCTTGGCCCCAAGCTCAAGACGCTTTTGAACGAACAGGGCATTACCCGTTTTGACCAGATTGCCGGGTGGAGCGATGCGGATATCGCCGCGATTGACGCCAAGCTTGGGACCTTTGCAGGGCGCATTCAGCGTGACCAGTTTGTCGCGCAGGCGCGCTTGCTAGCGGCGGGCGATATCGCCGCCTTTGAGGCGACTTATGGCAAGCTTGATGCGCCCTTGACCTGACCCCCTTTCTAAATGACGTGCGGGCGTATTTCCGCCGGTTTGGTTGCCCTTGTTGTGAGTGTTGGTCTTTCAGGGGCGGTTGCCGGGCAAAATCTGGGGGCTCACACGAGCGCCCTGGGGCAGTTGCGTGCCGATGCGCAGCGTGCGGCCCGGCTGGCCGATATGCTGGAGGCGCGCGCCCAGCGCGAGGCCGACGCAGCGGGCAGTGCCGAGCGCGCGGCGGCAGCCCTTGCCACCCGAATTCAGGCCAGCGAAGCCCGGTTGAGCGCGGCCGAAGCGCGGTTGCTGCTGTTGCAGCGCATGACAGAGCTGGTCCGCGCGCGCCTTGCAGAGCGCCAGCGCCCGGCGGCGCGGCTTATTGGCGCACTTCAGATGCTTGGGCGTCGTCCGCCTGCATTGGCCCTGATCCAGCCAGGCACCAGCCGCGATTTGGTCCACAGCCGGATGCTGGTGGTGGCGCTCTTACCTCACATCCAGCGCCGCACGGCCGATCTTTCGGCGGATCTTGTCACCCGTCGGCAATTAGAGGCGGGCGCCGCCCGCACTCGATCCCAGATGGCAGAGGGGCGGGCGGCGCTGCGCAATCAGCACCAGGCCCTGATCCGGCTGCAAATTTCCCATCGCGCCGCCGCATCCCGCTTTGCTGACAGCGCCTTGGCCGAGGAGGATCGGGCCGTGGCGCTGGGCGAAAGGGCACGCGACCTGGTGGATCTGATTGATCAATTGGGCGTGCAATCGGCGCGGCAGTCAGACCTTGCCCAATTGCCGGGCCCCATGATGCGCCCGGCTGTGCCGGGGCGCATCGGCGCGCCTGCATGGGCCCCATCAACCGCACCGCGCCGTGTGCCCGGCTATCGTTTGCCGGTTTCAGGGCGGCTGGTGGCAGGCTTTGGCGAATTGTCGCGCAGCGGCGCGCGATCGCGTGGGCTGACATTCGAAACGCGTGATCAGGCCTTGCTCGTCGCGCCGCGGGCGGGCCGGATTGTCTATGCCGGGCCGTTTCGCGGCTATGGCCAGATCATCATTCTGGATCATGGCACGGGCTGGACCAGTTTGTTGACGGGGCTTGCCAGCTTGAAGGTGCGGGTAGGGGAGGCCGTGGCAGAGGGGGCACCGCTAGGTCGCGCGGGCCAGGGGCCAGCGCGGGTCATGGTAGAGCTGCGTCAGGGGAGCCGCCCGGTCGACATTCTTCAATTTGTGTCGTGATCGATCGATTGGCTCAAGAGATCGGTTTGATTCCGGCCCTTTTCGAGCTAGATGGTGCAGCAAATCAGTTCAGGACCCGACATGGCGACTAAATTTCTGCGTATTGCCCTGCTTGTTTCTGCCGTTGCGCTGGTACCTGCCGCAACTGCGGGCATGGCGTCTGCCGACGTCACGATCAACCGTGATATCGAGCGGTTTGTGAATGTTTATGAGCGGGTGAAAACCAGCTATGTCGATAAGGTCAGCGACGAACAGCTGATCAAAGGCGCGATTGATGGCATGCTGGCCAGCCTTGATCCGCATAGCTCCTATCTCGACGCGCGTGACTTCAAGCAGATGCAGATCACGACCGATGGCAATTATGGCGGCTTGGGGCTTGTCGTCTCGATGGAGGACGGGGCGATCAAGGTCGTTGCCCCGCAGGAAGACAGCCCGGCTGCGAAAATGGGCATCAAGCCCGGCGATTACATCACCCATCTGGACGGCAAGCTGCTCTATGGCGGGACGCTGGATCAGGCGGTGGACCAGATGCGGGGTGTGCCCGGGACCAGCATTAAGCTGACCATCGTGCGCACCGGTCGCGACAAACCCTTTGACGTTACCGTCACCCGCCAAATCATCGAGATCAAGCCGGTGAAATGGGAAGTCAAAGACGGCGTAGGCATCATCAACATCAACGGCTTTTCCAAACAGACCGGTCAGATGACGCGCGCGGCGGTTGTTTCGATTGAAAAGGCGCTCGGGCATCGCCCGCTTGGCTATATCATAGATCTGCGCTCCAATCCGGGTGGGTTGCTGGATCAGGCAGTTGAAGTATCTGACGTGTTCCTTGATCGGGTGGAAGTCGTCTCCCAGCGCGGCCGCGACAAGCGCGATATTGAGCGCTATTTTGCCCAGCCCGGCGATTTTGCAGAAGGCCTGCCGATCGTGGTTCTGGTCGATTCCGGTTCCGCATCAGCGGCAGAAATTGTCGCCGGCGCGCTTCAGGATCATCATCGGGCGCTGGTGATGGGCGAGCGAACCTTTGGCAAGGGATCGGTCCAAACGCTGATTCCGCTGGACGATACCACCGCGCTTCGGCTGACAACGGCGCGCTATTACACGCCGTCTGGCCGCTCGGTGCAGGAAGGCGGGATTGAGCCAGATATCGCGGTGCCGCAGCTGAGCGATCCGGATTACAAGTCCCGGCCGCGCTTCCGCGAAGTGGATCTTGGTCGCCATCTGATCAATGAGGCGAAGGTGGATAACAGCGTGCTTGAAGCCGATGAAAAGGCCGATCCGCGGTTCAAGGCCACAGCGGAAGAGTTAAAGGCCAAGGGCATTGACGACTTCCAGCTCTATTATGCGCTGCAGACTGTTTCGCGCCTCGGCAAGGCGCAGCTTGCCCCTGCCACGCCGCGTCGTCAGGCCCGCAGATAAGGGCCGCCATGATGACCAATTTTGCCAAGGCCCGTGCGCTCGCGCTGATCGTTCCGGCACTTTTGATGATGGGCGCGCTGGGCAGCCAGTATCTTGGCGGGCTTTACCCGTGCGAAATGTGCCACTGGCAGCGCTGGCCGCATGATGCGGCGATTGTCGCTGCGCTTTTTGCGTTTGGCACGCGGCGCGATGATGCCGCCCGCCTGCTCGTCTGGGTGGCGGGTGCCGCCATCTTTACCAGCGGCGCCATCGGCGTTTTTCATGCCGGCGTCGAATATGGCTGGTGGCAGGGGCTGACGACCTGCGCGACAACGGCGTCTGCCGTCACACTGGAGGCCATTTTGAACGCGCCGATTATCCGCTGCGATACCCCGCAATGGACGTTGTTTGGCATTTCGCTGGCGGGCTATAATGCGTTGATCTCAATCTCGGCGGCGCTGGTGATCTTTACCCTCTTGGTGCGGCGCGGGGGGCGGGCATGAGCCGCACGTCAACCGATGTGATGCTGCGCGTTGACCAGGCGGGCGAATATGGCGCCAAGCGCATCTATGCCGGGCAATTGGCCGTTCTGGGAGATCGTCATCCCAGCGCCGCTGAAATTCGTCATATGGCCGCTCAGGAAGACGCGCATCTAGACCGCTTCAACAGCCTGTTGGCAGAACGGGGCGTCCGCCCGACGCTGCTCCAGCCTTTTTGGCACGTTGCGGGCTTTGCCCTGGGGGCAGCCACCGCGCTGATTGGCCCCAAGGCCGCTATGGCCTGCACGGCGGCCATTGAGACCGAGATTGACCGCCATTATTCGGCGCAGATCGCGGCGCTGGGCGAAGATGAGCCGGAATTGACGGCCGTCATCCACGATTTCCGCGAGGATGAGCGCGAACATCGGGATGCCGCTCTTGCCGCCGGGGCAGAGCAGGCGCCCGCTTATCCCTTATTGTCCGCCGCTATAAGGCTGGGCTGTCGGGCGGCCATTCGGCTGTCTGAACGCTTCTAATCGGCGCAATCACCTTGCCAATCGGCAAAAACAGGCAGAGACTTTCGGTTATGCGACTCATTCTTGCCAGCCTTGCGGCTCTACCGCTCCTTCTGCCTGCCATGCCTGCTGCGGCGCAGCGCACCGAGCGGGTGTTGGTCATCTTCGGCAATGATCCATGCCCGACCAACGGCAATGGGGAAGAAATTATCGTCTGCGCGCGGCGGCCAGAGGCAGAACGCTATCGCATCCCGCAGGAATTGCGGCCGCGGGGCCAATCTCCCGACTCCAAAAGCTGGGCGGTTCGCGCGCAATCCACGCTTGATACAGGCCGGACTGGAACGGGCAGCTGCTCGGCAACCGGGGCGGGTGGCTGGACCGGCTGCTGGGCAGAACAAATGCGTCAGGCCAAGGAAGAAGCCCGGCAAAAGGCCGCCGCGGATCGCGACGTTCCTTAACGCTGGCTGTGCCCCTGAAAGCGGGGCTGCGGCTGATTATCTGATGATTATTGGTCGGGACGACAGGATTCGAACCTGCGACCCCCACACCCCCAGTGTGATGCGCTACCAGGCTGCGCTACGTCCCGACCGGAGGCGCGGCTTTACGCTGCGCTTTTTGCCATTGCAAGGGCGGGAAGCCGCCTAATTGCACTTCCCGCCTTTTTCCCTGGTGCAGCCTAGCGATCAATTGCCGATCAGCGTCCGCACGCCGGAAACATCATAGGCCTTCACGCTGATCTCATCGATCTTGATGCCGCCCACCGCTTTATTGAACACTGCCATATGCGGGGCCTTGCTGTGTGCGGCCAACGCCTCGGCATCGCGCCAGCGTTCAGAGATAAGCAAACGGCCCGGATCCGTCACATCGCGGGAAAACACATAAAGTTCGCACCCATCTTCGGCCTGGGTGGTGGCCATTTGCGTGGCCATTGCGGCTTCCAACTTGGTA
Organism: Chakrabartia sp.; assembly: GCA_046074265.1. Classification (GTDB taxonomy): domain Bacteria; phylum Pseudomonadota; class Alphaproteobacteria; order Sphingomonadales; family Sphingomonadaceae; genus Aquisediminimonas. Next base: position 160,521 of record JBJTNW010000003.1, on the reverse strand, counting down.
ATTTCGGCCGCGTCTGCGCGGATTGTGCCCATTACGATGATCATTTCTTTGCGTTCCTTCTTTTGCGCCTTTTCTCGGACCTTTTCGTCGGTATGGTCAACTTCGGTTGCGCGCGCGCAATGGATTTGGTAACCGCGCGGCCTTATTGGCGGACTTGGCCGCCGGCCATAATCAGACAAGAGTATCTTGATGTTCGCAACCCCTGCTTTTGCCCAAACCGCCAGCTCCGCTTCTTCCGGCGGTCCGGCGTCGACCATTTTCTTCCTTGGTCAGTTCGTTCTGATCGGGTTGATCTTTTACTTTCTGATCATCCGCCCGCAGCAAAAGCGCGCCAAGGAGCATCAGGCCCTGATTGCGGCTGTTAAAAAGGGTGATCAGGTTGTCACCGCCGGCGGCATTGTCGGCAAAGTGACCAAGGTGGAAGAGCGGATGGTTGAGGTGGAAATTGCAACCGGCGTGAAGGTGCGGGTCATCAAGGCGACCCTGACCGATGTCGATAGCGGCACCTCCAAGCCCGCGAACGATTGAGCGCACGATGCTTGATTTCCCGCGCTGGAAGGTCTGGCTTGTCATTCTGGCGACGGTCACGGGCATTATTGCCGCCGTGCCAAGCCTTTTGCCCGAACATACGCGCGATGAACTGCCGGGCTGGCTGAAAGGATCGCACATCAACCTCGGGCTCGACCTGTCGGGCGGCAGCCATTTGCTGCTGGAAGCCGATACCGCCGATGTGCGTCGCCAGCAGATTGAGCGGATGGAAGAAACTATTCGCACCGAAATGCGCCGTGCTGCGCCGCAAATCGACATCAGCGACATTTCGACCGCAAATGGCGAATTGTCATTCATCCCGCGCAACCCGGCCCAGCTGGATCAGGCGGTTGAGGTGGCGCGGCAGCAGACCAATGGCATCGGCATTGGTGGGTCGCGCGACTGGACAGTTTCGGTGCGGGATTCGACCCGCGTCGTGATGAAGCCGACCGAGGCCGGCATCAACTTTGAAATCGACAGCGCCTTGGAAACCGCGCGCAACGTGGTGGCCAAGCGTATCGACCCGGAAGGGACGAAGGAAATCACGGTCGTGCGCCAAGGTAGCGACCGCATCTTGGTGCAGGTGCCCGGCCTTCAGGACCCGGAAAGCCTGAAGCGCCTGTTGGGCAAGACGGCCAAGCTGGAGTTCAAGCTGGTTGATCAGACCGCGAATCCGCAGGAAGTCGCCGCCGGGCGTGCACCTGCGGGCAGCCAAATCCTGCCAATGGCCGAAGGCGGCGGCAAGATTGTCGTCAAGCGCCGGGTGATGGTGTCGGGCGATGAGCTGAACGACGCGCGCCAGGGCTTTGACCCGCAAAATGGCAACCCGGTGGTCTCCATCCGCTTCAACAGCCAGGGCGGTCGCAAATTCGGTCGTGTGACGAGCGAAAATGTCGGCAAGCCTTTTGCCATCATCCTTGATGGCGTGGTGCTGTCGGCGCCCAATATCAATGAACCGATCTTGGGCGGCAGCGCCCAGATTTCGGGCAATTTCACTGTCGAATCGGCCAATGAACTCGCCATTTCGTTGCGGTCGGGCAAGTTGCCGGTTGCACTCAAGGTGATCGAAGAATCGAGCGTCAGCGCGGAACTGGGCAAGGATTCGATTGAGAAGGGCGTGCTGGCGGGTATTCTCGCCACGCTGGCGCTCGTCATCTATATGGTGATGACCTATTTCCGCTTCGGCGTGTACACCACGATTGCGCTTTTCGTGAACGGGGTGCTCGTGCTGGGCCTGATGGGCGTTTTCAACGCAACGCTGACCCTGCCGGGCATTGCCGGCTTTGTCTTGACCATTGGTGCGGCGGTGGACGCCAACGTCCTGATCAATGAGCGCATTCGCGAAGAAATTCGACGCGGCCGGCGCACCATGCAGGCCGTGGAATTTGGCTTTAAAGAAGCGTCAACCGCGATTTTCGATGCCAATATCACCAACGTCATTTCGGCGATCATCCTGTTCTGGTTCGGCACGGGCCCCATTAAGGGGTTTGCCGTCGTGCTGGCGCTGGGTATCGCGACCTCGGTCTTTACCGGCGTGACATTCACCCGCCTTCTGGTCTCGCACTATCTTGAGCGCAGCCGCCCGAAGACGCTGACCTTGTGACGGAAGAGCAGATATGCGCCCCGTAAAACTTGTTCCCGACAGCACGAACATCGCCTTCCTGTCCTATCGCTGGTGGGCGCTGGCTGTTTCCATCATCCTGCTGCTCAGTTCGGTTGCGCTGGTCGCAGTTAAAGGGCTTAACTGGGGCATCGACTTTGTGGGTGGCCAGTCGATCCGCGTGACCTTCCAAAAGCCGGTTGATCTTGGTGAATTGCGCGGCCGGCTTGAAACGATGAATGTCGGCGATGTCGTGCTTCAGCAGATGACCGATCCGCGCGTTGTCAGCATCCGCATTCCGCTGGAAGGCGAAGCGACCAACCCGATTGGCAAGTGCATCGGCACAAGCGTTGTGACCGATGGCCCGGCCGATCAGTCCAACAAGATCGCGTCGCGCGTGCGCTCAGAACTCACCAAGGCATATCCCGGCGTGGATATCGGGGCGGTCAATTCCGTTTCGGGCAAGGTCGGGTGCGAATTGTTCGGCACCGGCAGCTTTGCGCTGGCGCTGGCCATGCTTGCCATTTCGCTTTTCATCTGGTTCCGCTTTGAATGGCAGTTTGGCGTTGGCGCGCTGATTACGCTGTTCCACGATGTGGTCCTGACCTTCGGCTTTTTCGCCCTGACGCGCCTGCCTTTCGATCTGAACGTGGTGGCCGCGATCCTGACGATCATCGGCTATTCGTTGAACGATACGATCGTCATCTATGACCGCATCCGCGAAAATCTGCGCAAATACCGTAAGATGGAAATCGAGCCTTTGCTCAATCTTTCGGTCAACGAAACCCTGTCGCGCACGGTGACCACATCGCTGTCGCTGATCCTCACGCTCACCATTTTGCTGCTGGTTGGGCCGGATAGCATCTTTGGCTTTACCGCATCGATGCTGCTCGGGATTGTGATCGGGACCTTTTCGTCCTTCTACATCTCGGCTCCGGTGCTGATCTGGCTGAATGTGACGCCCGATAGCTTTGTTCAGGTGGAATCGCCGAAATCCGGGGCAGAGCGGATCGCTGAGTCACTTCCCGACCAAAAGGGATAAATGATCGCGCAGCGCCTCGGCGTTGCGTGACCAGCTGAACGGCAACGCCAGCGCCCGGCAGTCCGCCGGATCAGGCGGGCTTTTGATCAGATGGCGAATGGCCGCCGCAAGGGCCAAGGGATGGGCTGCGACGATCTGCCCGCAAGCAGGATTGCGCAGAACCTCTTTTATGCCGCCAGCGGCGGTCACAACCAGCGGCGTGCCAGAGGCCAAGGCTTCCAGCCAGACGTTCGCCAGCCCCTCTGACGCCGAGGGCAGGGCCATCACGTCCGCCGCCGCCAGCCAATGGGCAACCGCCACCTCATCAACCGACCCGACAAAGGTGATGCGATCCGCCACGCCAAGCCGGGACGCCTGACGGCGCAGGGCGCGCGCCAAAGGCCCATCGCCTACCAATGCCAAGTGTGCGCCCGGCACATAAGCCAGCGCATCGATCAGCAGCTTCTGGCGCTTGCGGGGGATCAGCGCACCGACCGACACGATCAGTGGCCCGGTTATGCCCAAACTCGCCTTTGCTGCCGCCCGATCGCACGGTTGAAAGCGATCAAGGTCCACGCCGGTGTGATGAACGCGGATGCGCGCGCCCGGCAGGCCCAGTGCGACCATATCATCGCGCAAGGCGGCAGACACGGCCAGAAGTCCGGCGGCGTCCAGCCCGGCGGCGCGCACCTGCCGCCCGCTTGGGCCCGCTTGCCCCCAATAATGGATATCCGCCCCGCGCGCCTTGATCGACACGGGCACACCCAGCAGCCTGCCAAGCTGGACGGCTGCCGGACCATCGGGAAAGAAATATTGAGCGTCGATGACATCAAAGGGGAATGTTTGCCGTATATCGCGCAGCACGGGCAAAAGGGCGTCGACCAGCGCCCGCACATCGGCCCGGCCCGCCAGAAAGGGCCAATGCTGAAAGGCTGGGCGATAAACATCCAACCCTTCCCACATATCGCGCACGGGCACAGCGGCGCGGGCGCGGTAGCGGGGATGGCGGCAGAGCGGCCAAGGGGGCAGCCCCCGCGGCGCGACGACCTTCATGGCCACACCGGGCAGGGCGGCCAGCGCCCGGCATTGGCGCACGACGAACGGCGCGAGGTGCGGGCAGCTCTTGTCCGGAAACAGGGTTGAAAGCGTCAGCACGCGCAAGAGATTGGGCGGGGCACCGGGCATAAGTTTGGGGGATAGTCACAAGCCATTACCAAAAGGCTATCTCTGTGCTTGGCGGATCTTGTCTGCCGGGCTAAGACGCGGCCATGTCGAGTTTCCGCTTCCGGACCGCCGCTGTCCTCGCCGCCCTCGTAATTGCCTTGCCGCTTGCCGGTTGCGCCGGGAATCGCGCCCGGGGCAAGGCGGATACGTCTTATGTCGCGCGCGACGTTTCTACCCTCTATAATGCCGCAAAAGCGCGGTTGGACCGGGGGCAGTACAAGCTGGCGGCGGCTTTGTTTGACGAAGTGGAGCGTCAGCACCCCTATTCAGTCTGGGCGCGGCGCGCGCAGTTGATGAGCGCTTATTCCTATTATCTGGCGCGCCAATATACCGAGTCGACAAGCTCGGCGCAGCGCTTCTTGTCGATCCATCCGGGCAACCGCGACGCGCCTTATGCGTATTATCTGATCGCGCTGAATTATTATGAGCAGATTTCGGATGTTACGCGCGACCAGAAGATCACCCAACAGGCGCTCGATTCCTTTGGGGAACTGACCCGGCGCTATCCAACGTCGCGCTATGCGGCAGATGCGCGGCTGAAGGTGGACCTTATCCGCGACCATCTGGCTGGCAAGGAAATGGAAATTGGCCGTTTCTACCAGCGGCGCGGCTTGTGGCTTGCCAGCACGGTGCGCTTCCGCAAGGTGATTGACGAGTATCAGACCACAAGCCACACGCCAGAAGCGCTGATGCGGCTGACGGAAAGCTATCTTGCCATGGGCGTGACGGACGAGGCGCAGCGGTCCGCTGCCGTTCTGGGCCGCAATTATCCGGGAACGGAATGGTACCAGCGCGCTTATGATCTGATGCAGAAGAACGCGCCCAAGTCGTAATCCTGCCGATGCTGACGTCCCTCTCGATCCGCGATGTCGTGCTGATCGAGGCGCTTGACCTCGACTTTGCAGAGGGCCTTGGCGTGCTGACCGGGGAAACCGGGGCAGGCAAGTCCATCCTGCTTGATGCGCTGGGCCTTGCCTTAGGCGATCGCGCCGATAGCGGCCTAGTGCGCCAAGGATGTGCTCAGGCCAGCGTGACGGCAAGTTTTGCCGCGCCACAAGCCGCTTTTACCCTGCTGCGCGAGAATGATTTTGACGTCGATCCCAGCGAAGACCTGATTATCCGTCGCACCGTCAAAGCCGATGGCGGTAGCCGCGCCTTTGTGAACGACCAGCCCGTTTCTGCCGCGCTGCTGCGGGAATTGAGCAGTGCGCTGGTGGAAATTCACGGCCAGCATGATGATCGCGGCCTCATCAATCCGCGGGGGCATCGTGATCTGCTTGATAATTTTGCCCGCGTGGACATTCGGGCTTTGGGGCAAGCCTATGCCGATTGGCGGGCCGCCGAGGCCGCGCTGGAAACCGCACGACAAGCGCTTGAAGATGCCGAGCGGGATCGCGAGTGGCTGGCGCACGCGGTTGCCGAACTGACCGCTTTTGCGCCCCAGCCGGGGGAAGAGGAAGATTTGGCCTCGCGCCGGGCGACGATGCAGCGGGGCGAAAAGATCGCGGCGGAACTGGCCGCTGTCACCGCCCTTGTGGATGGCGCGGATGGCGCGTTGTCGCAGTTTCGGCAGGCGGCCCGCGTGCTTGACCGGATATCGGGCGATCATCCCGCGCTCGCCGACGCGCTGGCAGCGATAGACCGCGCGCTGATCGAAGGCCATCTGGCCGAAGACCGGCTGCACGATGCCGCCCGGGCGCTCAGCTTTGATCCCGCGGCGCTGGAAGCAGATGAAGCGCGGTTATTTGATCTGCGCGGCTTGGCCCGCAAGCACCGGGTTAAGCCCGATGACCTGGCGGCCTTGACGCAGGAATTGTCAGACCGACTTGCCGCGATGGAGGCGGGCGGTGCGGGCCTTGCCCGGCTGGAGGCTGATTTGGCCAGCACGCGCGCCGCTTATGAAAGCCTTGCGCGGCAGATCAGCCGCCAGCGAACGGATGCGGCAGCCCGGCTTGACGGGGCTGTCATGGCAGAGCTTGCGCCGCTTAAGCTCGATGCTGCGCGGTTTCAGACGCAGGTTGACCCGCTGCCCGACGCTCAATGGGGCCCGGCGGGCATGGATCGCGTGGAATTTCTCGTATCGACCAACCCGGGCGCCCCCTTTGCGCCGCTCGTCAAGATTGCATCGGGGGGGGAATTGTCGCGCTTCATCCTCGCGCTGAAGGTTGCGCTTGTTGAACAGGGCGCCGCCGGCACGATGATTTTTGATGAAATTGATCGCGGTGTTGGCGGTGCCGTGGCGTCTGCCATTGGCGAAAGACTGGCGCGCTTGGCTCAGCGGACCCAGTTGCTGGTTGTTACACATAGCCCGCAGGTGGCGGCCCGGGGGGCAGCGCATTTGATGATCGCCAAAGCATCGGACGGCACGGTGACCCGCACCAGCGTGCGCCGGCTTGATGCGGCCGAACGACGCGAAGAAATTGCCCGGATGCTCTCGGGCGCTCAGGTCACCGACGAAGCCCGGGCGCAAGCCAGCCGCCTGATGGAGGCGGCATGAGCGATTTGTTCGATATGTCCGAAGCGGAAGCCGCCAATCGGCTGATGCGGCTGGCCAAAGAGGTCGCCAAGCACAACCGACTTTACCACACGCTGGACGCGCCCGAAATTTCCGATGCCGAATATGATGCGCTGATCCGCGAGAATAACGCGCTTGAGGCGCGCTATCCGCATCTGGTCCGGCCTGATAGCCCCAATCGGGCGGTGGGGGCTGCGCCTGCGGCCCATCTTTCCAAAGTTACCCATGCCCGGCCGATGCTGAGCTTGGAAAATGCGTTTTCGGATGAAGATGTTGAGGAGTTTGTTGGCCGGGTACGCCGCTTCCTCAATCTGGGGGAAGGCGACGCTATCGCGCTGACGGCCGAACCGAAGATCGACGGGCTTTCCTGCTCTTTGCGCTATGAACAGGGGCAATTGGTGCTGGCGGCAACTCGGGGGGATGGCATGGTGGGCGAGGACGTGACCGCCAATGTCCGCACGATTACGGATATTCCGCAGCAGCTGCCCGCCGGCGCACCGCCAGTTTTTGAAGTGCGGGGCGAGGTTTATATGGCAAAGGCTGATTTTGCCGCGCTGAATGCGCGCATGACGGCCGAAGGCGGCAAGTTGTTTGCTAATCCGCGCAATGCAGCGGCCGGCTCGCTGCGGCAAAAGGACCCGGTGGTCACCGCAGCGCGGCCGTTGCGCTTTCTGGCCCATGGTTGGGGAGAGGTGGCTGATCTGCCGGGTGACACGCAATTTGCCGTCATCTCGGCGATCCGCGATTGGGGATTTCCGGTCGATCCGCGCTTTGTCCGGCTGACATCTGTTTCCGATGCCCTTGCCCATTATCGCGCGATCGAGGCGCAGCGCGCGGATCTGCCCTTTGATATTGATGGCGTTGTTTACAAGATAGACAGGCTCGATTGGCAGGTCCGGCTGGGCTTTGTAGCGAAGGCGCCGCGCTGGGCCATCGCCCATAAATTCCCCGCCGAACGTGCAGAAACGACGCTCGAGTCGATTGATATTCAGGTCGGTCGCACCGGCAAGCTGACGCCCGTTGGTCGATTGACGCCGGTGACGGTGGGCGGCGTGGTTGTCGCCAATGTCACGCTGCATAACCGGGACGAGATTGCGCGCCTTGGCGTGCGCCCCGGTGATCGGGTGGTTGTGCAGCGGGCTGGCGATGTCATCCCCCAGATTGTTGAGAATCTGTCGCGGACAGACGATCGACCTGGCTATGCTTTTCCCGATCATTGCCCCGAATGCCAGTCGGAAGCCGTGGCCGAAGAGGGCGAGGTGGATGTTCGCTGCACGGGTGGCCTGATCTGCCCGGCGCAGCGCGTGGAACGTCTCAAGCATTTTGTCAGCCGCGCAGCGTTGGATATTGAGGGGCTTGGCGAAAAGACGATCATCGAATTTTTCGGCCTGGGCTGGCTCCACAGCCCGGCCGATATCTTCCGCTTAAAGGCCCGCCGGGCCGAGATTGTCGGCCGCGAGGGGTGGCAGGATAAGTCTGTGGATAACCTGTTGGCGGCGATTGAGGCCAAGCGTGCGCCGGACCCGGCCCGGCTGATCTTCGCCTTGGGCATTCGCCATGTTGGCGCGGTGACCGCGCGGGACCTTCTGAAGGCCTTTGGCACGGTGGCCGCGGTTCAGGCGGCCGCCACAAGCGCAGATGCGATGACCGAACTCACACAGGTGGAAGGCGTGGGACCGGTGGTTGCCGAGGCCCTGACCGAGTTCTTCCATGAGCCGCATAATCAGGCCGTTTGGGACGATTTGATGAGCGAGGTTGCGCCGCCGGCCTATGTGTCGACGGTGCGGGCCTCCGCCGTGTCGGGCAAGACGATTGTCTTTACCGGCAGCCTTGAGACGATGAGCCGCGACGAGGCAAAGGCGCAGGCCGAATCGCTGGGCGCGCGCACCGCTGGCTCTGTGTCGGCCAAGACTGACCTCGTCGTCGCCGGGCCCGGGGCGGGCTCAAAACTCAAAAAGGCGGCCGAACTTGGTATCGAGGTGATTGATGAAGCGGGCTGGGCGGCCATTGTCGCGGCGGCAGATGCTTGACCCGGCACCGCCCCCCCGCCAAAGCAGTGACATGACCGATCAACCGGACCTTTCCACCCTAAGCTTTGAACAGGCCCTGAAGCGGCTTGAAGAGATTGTCGCGCGGCTCGAATCAGGAGAAGCAGCGCTCGATGAATCGATTACGCTCTATACTCAGGGCGAGGCGCTGCGCGCGCAATGCGAAGCGCGGCTGAAAGATGCGCAGGCGCGGATCGAAAAAATCACCCTGGGCGCCAATGGCAAGCCCGAGGGCACGACCGCTTTTGATGCGGGCTGAGCGATCATGGGCGGGGGCGATCTTCTGAAACCGGCAATGGCGGAGATCGCGGTTGATATTGACCGCGCCTTTGATCTGCTTTTGCCGGTGCCTGAAGATGGCCGGGCGCGGCTTTACGAAGCGATGCGCCACGCTGCGATTGGCGGCGGCAAGCGGCTGCGGCCGCTTTTGGTCTGGGCCTCGGCATCCTTGTTCAACGTCAGCCGCGATGCGGCGCTGCGCGTGGGCACAGCGATTGAGTGCATCCATGTCTATTCGCTGATCCATGACGATATGCCGTGCATGGATGATGATGATATGCGGCGCGGCAAGCCCACGGTGCACAAGGCCTTTGATGAGGCGACGGCCGTTTTGGCCGGGGATTCTCTGCACGCGCTGGCCTTTGAGATTTTGGCAGACGCCGATACCCATCCTGATCCCTTTGTTCGCTCAGAGCTGGTGGCAGAACTGGCGCGGGCGTCGGGCCCGGCCGGGATGGCCGGCGGGCAGATGATGGATTTGATGGCGGGCGATGCGGCGTTTGACCTTGCTGCCGTTACCCGTCTTCAGCAGTTGAAAACGGGCGCGCTGATTTCTTTCTGCCTAGAAGCAGGGGCGATTTTGGGGCGGGTGCCACCCGAAGGGCGGCACGGGTTGCGCGGCTATGCCCGCGATATTGGCCTTGCCTTTCAGATCGCCGATGACGTTCTGGATGCCGAAGGCGATGCCGCTTTGGCCGGCAAGGCGCTGCAAAAAGATGCTGCCGCCGGCAAGGCAACCTTCTTGCAACTCTTGGGGCTGGATCGGGCCAAGGCGCAGATGCACCTGCTGGTGGATCAAGCGATTGCGCATCTGCATGGCTTTGGCAAAGAAGCGGACCTGTTACGGGCGATTGCCCGCTATACCGTGGAAAGGGACCGGTAATGGCAGAGCGCATTGGCGTTTACCCCGGCACATTTGACCCGATTACGCTGGGCCATATGGATATCATCCGGCGGGGGGCCAAGCTTGTCGACAGGCTGATTGTCGGCGTGACCACCAATGCCAGCAAATCGCCTATGTTTTCGGATGCTGAGCGCATTGCGATGGTGGAGCGCGAAGTAGCGGGCATTAGCGCGAAGATCGACGTGGTTGGGTTTGACTCGCTGCTTATGGATTTTGCCGAAGCTCAAGGGGCGTCCATCATCGTACGCGGCCTGCGGGCTGTTGCCGATTTTGAATATGAATATCAGATGGCGGGCATGAACCAGCAGTTGAACGACCGGGTGGAGACGGTCTTTTTGATGGCCGATGTGTCGCTCCAGCCGATCGCCTCGCGGCTCGTGAAGGAAATCGCGATTTATGGTGGAGCGATCAATAAATTTGTGACGCCTGCCGTCGAAGCCGACGTGCTGGCGCGGATCGGAGAGACCGGCCGACGCGGTCGCTGATCCGTTCATCATCAGCTAAGCCAGCCGGCGCCAAAGGGGCACGGCAGAGATTGAGGTGCCTTGTGAAGACTTTGATGACCGCCGTTTCCATGTTTCTGGGCCTGTTGGGTGCCGCGCCCGTCGCGTTTGCGCAAACCGCCCCCAGCCAGACACCATCGGCCGTGCCGGCGCCGGAACCAGAAAACGTCCTTGACCTTCAGCTGTCGACCGGTGGTCAGGTGCGCATCCAGCTTCGGCCGGACAAGGCGCCCAATCACGTCGCGCGCATCAAGCAGCTAACCCGTGCGGGCTTTTATGATGGCCTGTTGTTCCACCGGGTGATCGAAGGCTTTATGGCGCAGACCGGCGACCCGCGCGGCAATGGCACGGGCGGCTCGCCGCTGCCCGATCTGAAGGCAGAATTTAACGATCTGCCGCATTTGCGCGGTGCCTTGGCCATGGCGCGTGCGGATAATCCGGATAGCGCAAACAGCCAGTTTTACATCGTGTTCCAGCCCGTGCTTCGGCTGGATGGCAAATATACCGTGGTCGGCCGCGTGTTGTCGGGCATGGCCTATGTAGATGCGTTGGAACGGGGTGAGCCGCCTGCCAACCCGTCGAGCATTGTAAAGGCATGGATTGAGGCGGATGGCCCGGATGCGGCCCGCGTGCCGCTGCCCGAAACTGATGTGCCGGCCTTGGCGCCGCCGCCTGCACCGCAGGATAGCACGCCGCAAAGCTGATGCGCGTCGATCTGTTTGATTTTGACTTGCCGCAGGAAAACATCGCCCTGCGGCCGGCGGTTCCGCGCGACGCGGCCCGATTGCTGCGCGTGGATGCAGCGGGGCTTGCCGACCACAATGTGCGCGATCTGCCCAGCCTGTTGCAGCCCGGCGATTGTCTGATCTTTAACGATACGCGCGTCATCCCGGCGCAATTGGAAGGCCGACGTGGGGAGGCCAAGATTGGCGCGACCCTCCACAAGCGCGAAGGCCTGCGGGATTGGCGCGCCTTTGTGCGCAATGCCAAAAGGGTCAAGCTGGGCGACCAGATTATCTTTGGCGGCGGTGTCACTGCCATTGCGCAGGATCGCGGGGAAGACGGCAGCTTGCTCCTTCATTTTGAAGGCGACGAGCCGGTAGAACTTCTGCTGGAGCGGGCCGGCACTATGCCGCTTCCCCCCTATATTGCCGCGCGCCGTCCGGTCGATGACCGCGACCAAGAAGATTACCAGACGATGTTCGCGCGGGAAAAAGGGGCGGTTGCTGCGCCCACGGCGGCGCTTCACTTCACTCCAGAGCTGATGGCGGGCCTTGCCGCGCGCGGCGTGGGTCATGAAACGCTGACGCTTCATGTTGGGGCAGGGACCTTCCTGCCGGTGAAGGCGGACGATACGGCGGATCATCAGATGCACGCTGAATGGGGGCGGCTTGATGCGGCAACGGCCGACCGGCTGAACGCCGTGCGTACCAAGGGTGGTCGACTGATCGCGGTGGGCACGACCTCGCTGCGCCTTTTGGAGAGCGCAGCAGGCGACGACAAGATTATCCGTCCCTTTGAGGGCGACACCCGCATCTTCATCACGCCCGGCTATCGCTTCAAGGCGATTGACGGGCTGATGACCAATTTCCACCTGCCCAAATCCACGCTGTTCATGCTGGTAAGCGCCTTAATGGGGCTAGAGCAGATGCAGACGGCCTATGCCCATGCGATTGCACAGGGCTATCGCTTTTACAGCTATGGCGATTCCAGTTTGCTTCTGCCCTTGCCCGACGCGCACAAATAGGCTCTCCTCCTTATCGCCCGCATCAAGACGGGAGGGAGAGGGATATGTCTGATCAAAATTCGGCGGAAGTGCCGTCGCCATTGGCGGGCCTTGGGATTGTAGCCGTTGTCGCTATCGCCATTATCGGCTGGGCTATTATTGGTGGCCGCTTGTTTCAGGAAACATCGCTATTCGGCGGGTTTTTGATGCTCTGGCATTATGCGAATATGGAGCAGTTGGAGATCAAGAAGTTGCCTCAGGCTTTGGCAGGGGCGGTTATTGGCATCGCACTCTCGTGGCAGGTCGTTTGGTTGACGCAACAAATGGGGCCGCACGGGACACTGATCGGGCTTCTGGTGATGCTTGCCGGCATCTATCTTCAGGTGATTGCCGTGTTGCCGATGTTCTTTAACGCCTCGGCCATGCTTTATCTGACGGTCGCCGCAGCACCGTTGGTACAATTGAAAGTGGACTTTGTGGACTTTGCGCTCGCGACCGTCGCGGGTGGGCTCTTCTTTGCCGGCTTTGTTGAAAGCGTGAAATGGCTTGCAGCCAAGCTGAGCAAATAGAGCCGCTTTTCTGAGCTCCGGCCCGCGTCGGAGCTCAGAGAGAAAGCTCAATAAATTGTATATCCGCCGTCGATAACCAGCGCGTCGCCCGTGTGAAAGCGGGCGGCGCGACTGGCGAGATAGACGGCGATGCCGCCAAAGTCTTCCGGCTCACCCCAACCCCCCATCGGCACCCGGCCGATCACCCGTTCGTTGAATTTGTCCATCGCCTGCAAACCGGCCGTCATGTCCGATTTGATCCACCCGGGCAGGATCGAATTGACGGTGATCTGGTGACGGGCCAGTTCCACCGCCATCGCGCGACACATGGAGACGACAGCCCCCTTGGTTGCGCCATAATGTTCATTTCGGGCCGCGCCATGGACGGCCGCCGTTGAGGCAATGCCCACCAGCGATCCGCCGCCATCGCCCGCTTTATGACGATCAATCATATGCCGTGCCGCTTCGCGCAGCGTGAAGAACACGCCATGGACGTTGATTGACTCCAGCTTCTGAAAATCCTCTTGGCTGATGTCGAACATATCGCGGCGGGATTGTCCGATGCCGGCATTGGCAATGGCCTGATCAATGCGCCCAAATTCCGCCAGGATATCGGCCATGGCGGCCTTCACCGCTGCTTCGTCAGACACATCCACCCGGGCCGCGCGGACAATGCCGCCATGGCGCGCGAGGGCCTCGGTCGCTGCCGCATTCTTCGCCACATTGGTCCCCCAGATGACGATGGTGGCGCCGTGTTGGGCAAGCCCCTCTGCCATGCCAAGGCCAATGCCGCCATTACCGCCTGTCACCAGCGCGACCTTGCCGGTCAGATCAAATAAATTGGCCATGTGCCTCTCCTCATGTGTTCCAAATAGGGGGGAGGTCAGAACACATGAGGAGAGACGTTCTGTCAAATCATTCGGCGGGCACCATCGCCGCTTCTGTTTGCAGCAGCATCGTGGCGGCCGCGGTGTTGGAAATGGGGATGTGATAATTGCGGGAGACCTCGTGCACATCCGCCCCCATCGCGCCGCGTGCGGCAATCCAGTTCAGAATCTCAATGCCTTGGCTGCCGGCCAGATCAACAATGTCGAGCGAAGAATGCTGCGTCAGCGCATCTGGGTCTGCCGCCAGATGGTCCATGCAGAACCGGTCATATTCTGGGTTCATATGCCCCGCGCGTGCGCCATCCAGCTGGTGGGAGAGCCCGCCTGTGCCAAACACAACAACCTTTGCATCGCTTTGCCAGCTCTGGATCGCGGCGTGGACAGCGCGGCCAAGCGCCAGCGCGCGCTTGGGGCTGGGTAGGGGGTGTTGCACGGTGTTGAGGGCAATGGGTACAATCCGCACCGGAAAGCTGCCCGAATGGTCTGGCCAGGCCAGTTCCAGCGGGATGGACAATGAATGATCGATCAGCAGCTTCTGGCAGGTGGTCACATCAAATTCTTGCGCGACCAGCGTCTCGATGATGTGCCAGCTTAGATCAGGATCGCCCTGGCACGGCCGGAATAGCGGCAGGCCCCAGCCTTCATCGGCGTTCTCGTAAACCGGGGCGGCCCCGACCGCGAAGGTGGGCAGCTTGTCGAGGAAGAAATTAAGGCCATGATCATTGTAGAACATGATCGCGACATCGGGCTTGTGGGCGGCCAGCCAATCATGGACCGGCAGGAACCCGTCAAAAAAGGGCTTCCAATAAGGGTCTTGCTGCAAACCTTTGGCAATGGCTGCGCCAATGGCGGGGACATGGCTTGTAAAGATGCCGCCGATAATCTGGGCCATGTTATGCACCTTTCGCCTGATCGAGCAGCATCTGCTTAAAGGCGGGCACGCTCATGCCCGTTTGTTGGGCGCCGATGTCCTGCACGCTCAGGCCAAAAATGCCGGCAAGCTTGGCGAGATAATAGACATTGCCGCCAGCGGCGATCATCGCCAGCACGTTACGTGCCTTGACGGCCGCGCGCTGTTCAGCGGTCAGGCCATATTGCGCGCAATAGCTTTCTTCATCGGCCAGAAAAGCGGCCCGGTTGGCCGCCTCGTTGAAGGAAAAGCACATGGCGTTGAGGGCATAGCCCTTGCGGGCCGCTGCCCCGTCAAAAACCGGGGTGCCGGGGATCACGCGCTTGGCGGGGGTAGGGGCCATCCTCAATTCTCCTCTCACATCGACAGGAGAAGATATATCGTATGCAACGCATACTATCTTTGATCGAGGTCAAATTCTCGCGCGCGGCGAGACCGCCGACAGAATAAAGGCAGAAAGCCGACGCCGCGTCGTAAAGCCGATCCGTTCATACGCGGCGACGGCGGGCCTGTTTTCAGGGTAGCAATGCAGGAAGGGCACCGCGCCTGTAGCGTGGATGCCCCGGGCAATCTCATAGGTCAGCGCCGCTGCCAGACCCTGTCCGCGCGCGTCGGGGTGGGTACACACGCCGCTGACTTCGGTAAAGCCGGGCAGCCGCATCCGCTCGCCCGCTATCGCGATGATCTGCCCGTTGCGACGAACACCAACAAAGCGACCGAGCAGATGCGTTTTTTCAGCAAAGGGGCCGGGTTCCGTCATCACCGCAAGCGCCCGCATTTCCGGCCCGTCGCGATCTGGCAAATCGGCCATATCATCCGGCAGCGACGGCGCGATAAGGTCTGCGGCGACCATCTGGATAACCTCGGCCTGCTTTTCCAGCCGCAGCCCCTTTGGCAACTGATCCGGCAGATGGTCTTCGACAATCCAGACCGGGCCGTGCGCGCGTGCCAGTGGCACCAACTCGTCCAACTGCATCGGGTCTTTGCTCGCGGCAAAGGGGCCATAATGAGGGTGCAACCGCCGGGCATTGCCCTGCGTTTGGGCAAAGCTGGCCCAATCGCTCCACAGCGCGGCAAAAGCGGGGCGGTCCAGCGGGTGAGGGGTCATCATGCGGCGGCCCATAGTCCGGTGGCGCGGCGCTTGGCAAATCGCCGCAGGGCTTTATACGGCCAGCCCATGACGGCACCGCGTTTCGACTTCCGCATTGATGCGACCGACGGCAAAGCCCGGACGGGCGTGATCCGCATGCAGCGCGGCGATATCCGCACGCCCGCCTTCATGCCCGTTGGAACAGCCGCAACTGTCAAGGCGATGAAGCCGGCGGACGTCCGCGCGCTGGGGGCCGACATCATCTTGGGCAATACCTATCATCTGATGCTGCGTCCGGGCGCGGAGCGGATGGACCGGCTGGGCGGCCTCCATAAGTTTATGGGCTGGGATCGCCCGATCCTCACCGATAGCGGCGGCTATCAGGTGATGAGCCTCGCCAGCCTGCGGAAAATTACCGAAGAAGGCGTGAAGTTCGCCAGCCATATTGATGGCTCGCGCCATATGTTGACGCCTGAACGCTCGATGGAAATCCAGCGACTTCTAGGCTCTGACATCGTCATGGCCTTTGATGAATGCCCGGCGCATGGCGTGGCGCGCGAGGTGGCGGAACGCTCCATGGAAATGTCGATGCGCTGGGCCAAGCGGTCGCGCGACGCCTTTGACGCGGGCGGTGACCATGCGGCCCGCGCCGCGCTGTTTGGCATTCAGCAGGGCTCGCTGGACAAGGACCTGCGCCAACGCTCGGCCGAGGCGCTGCAAGAGATTGGCTTTGATGGCTATGCCATTGGCGGGCTTGCGGTGGGCGAGGGGCAGGAAGCGATGTTCGCCACGCTGGATTTTGCGCCAGACCAATTGCCGGCGGATCGACCGCGCTATTTAATGGGCGTTGGCAAGCCCGATGATCTGGTGGGCGCGGTTGAGCGCGGGGTCGATATGTTTGATTGCGTGCTGCCCACCCGTTCTGGCCGCAATGGTCAGGCTTTCACCTGGGACGGCCCGGTCAACATCCGCAATGCCAAATATGCCGAAGATTTAACCCCGCTCGATCCGGCCTCGCCCGTGGGGCAATGGAGCAAGGCCTATCTTCACCACCTCGTCAAAGCGGGCGAGATGCTGGGTGCGATGCTGATGACCGAGCATAATCTCTGGTTCTATCAGCAATTGATGGGCGCCATGCGCGCCGCGATTGCGGCCGGACAATTTGCAGATTTCGCCGCCGAATTTCGCGGGCGGTATAAAAAGGGGCGGTAGACCCGCCCCTTGATGTTTATTTCTGCGCGTCGTGCCAGGCCTTGGCGGCCTTCAGCATCATCGGCACATGGTCGCGATAATCCAGCTTGGAATGGACCGCCGAAATCTTGCCTTGCGGCGTGATGAAATAAGAGGTGCGGTCGGATTTGCCGAAGATCAGCTTGGCGTCATAGGCCGCGATCGTCGTCGGGCCGGCGACGCCCACCGCGAACTTGTTGCGGCATTCACTGGTTGAGAATTTGGCGAGCTTGTCGATCGGGTCTGCGGCAAGGCCGACAACCGTCACGCCATAGCGCGCGAACTCATCGGTCGCTTCGGCGAACTGATTGGCTTCAACGGTGCAGCCCGAGGTGAATGCCGCCGGGAAGAAGTAAAGGACGACGGGCCCCTTTTTCAGTTGTTGGGCAAGCGAGAAGTCCGAGATTTTGCCTGCCTTGGCGATCTTGGTGGCAAAATCAGGGGCTTTGGCGCCGGGGGCGAGGGCGGCCAGTGCCGGCGTGGCGGCAAACATCAGGGCGGTAGCGAAAATAGTCAGGCGACGCATGGCATCTTCTCCGATAGCAATTATGGGGAGGGCATAGGGCAAAGGCGCACTGCTTGACACCCTCATCTCTCGGATATAGAGACCAGTCATCCCATAGACCGTTCACACGGCGACGCCTTTGTGCGCTCGTCGCGTTTATGCGTTGGAGGGATGTCAAAGCGTCGAGATAGGCCGGCCTTGCCCGCTGGCCTGTGGAGCAGGAGAAAGTACCTCATGGCACGTATTGCGGGTGTTAACATCCCGACCAACAAGCGCGTTCTGATCGCGCTGCAATATATCCACGGCATTGGCCCGGCCAAAGCCAAGGAAATCGTCACCAAGCTGAACATCGATGCCGCGCGTCGCGTTCAGGATCTGTCGGACCAGGAAGTCCTGCACATCCGTGAAACGATCGACGCCGATTACACGGTGGAAGGTGATCTTCGTCGCGAAACGTCGATGAACATCAAGCGCCTGATGGACCTTGCGTCCTATCGTGGCCTTCGTCACCGCAAGGGCCTTCCGGTCCGCGGCCAGCGCACGCACACCAATGCGCGCACCCGCAAGGGCAAGGCCAAGCCGATCGCGGGTAAGAAGAAGTAATTCACGGCCGTCCGGGGGATGGCCGAGCATTATTTTTCCACGCCGCTGTTTCAGCATTTGAGATTAAAGTCAGGATTTCCTTATGGCACGCGAACCTCAGCGCATTCGTCGTAGAGAGCGCAAGAACATCACTGCTGGTGTTGCCCATGTTAACGCCAGCTTCAATAACACCATGATCACCATCACCGATGCGCAGGGCAATGCAATTGCCTGGTCGTCGGCCGGCATGATGGGCTTTAAGGGCAGCCGCAAGTCGACGCCTTATGCCGCTCAGGTTGCCGCCGAAGACGCGGGCAAAAAGGCCGCCGAACATGGCGTCCGCACGCTCGAAGTCGAAGTGAAGGGCCCGGGTTCGGGCCGTGAATCGGCGCTGCGCGCGCTGCAGGCCGTGGGCTTCACGATCACCGCGATCCGCGATGTGACGTCGATCCCGCATAACGGCGTGCGCCCGTCCAAGCGTCGTCGCGTCTAAGTCGGTTTTTTGGCGGGAGCCGCTTGCGGGCGGCTCTTGTCTGTTTTGAGTTTCAATCGGTGGGCGGCGGACGCGCCTTCCACCCAACCCCAAGGGGAACACCGTGGCAGTCAATCTTAAGAACTGGCAGGAACTGAAAAAGCCCGACACCCTGGAAAAGAAGACCGGCGGCGATGCGCTGCGCAAGGCGACCTTCATCGCCGAACCGCTGGAGCGTGGCTTTGGCCTGACGCTCGGCAATGCGCTGCGTCGCGTGCTTCTTTCCTCGCTGCAGGGCGCGGCCGTCACCTCGATCAAGATCGAGAACGTGTTGCACGAATTCTCAAGCCTGGCGGGCGTGCGCGAAGACGTGACGGACATCGTCCTGAACGTGAAGCAGATCGCGCTGCGCATGCAGGGCGATGGCCCGAAGCGGCTCCAGCTGTCGGCCACCGGCCCGGCGGAAGTCAAGGCGGGCGATATTGCCGTTTCTGGCGACATCGAAGTGATGAACCCCGATTTGGTCATCTGCCATCTCGATCAGGGCGCGACGCTCAACATGGAACTGACCGCGGATACCGGTAAGGGCTATGTCGCGGCGGCCGCCAACCGTCCGGCCGATGCGCCGATCGGCCTGATCCCGGTCGATGCGCTTTACTCGCCGGTCCGTCAGGTCTCGTACAAGGTGGAAAACACCCGCGTCGGGCAGGAACTGGATTATGACAAGCTGACGCTGACCGTTGAAACCGACGGCACCGTCTCGCCGGATGATGCGATCGCTTATGCCGCCCGCATCCTGCAAGACCAGCTTCAGCTGTTCGTCCACTTCGACGAAGCGCTGGCCCAGTCCTCGCAGCTGATCGGCATGGCAGCACCTTCGAGCGCACCGGAAGCCGCAGGCGACACGAACCAGATCAACCGCTTCCTCCTGAAGAAGGTGGATGAGCTGGAACTCTCTGTCCGCTCGGCCAACTGCCTGAAGAACGACAACATCATCTATATCGGTGATCTCGTTCAGAAGACCGAAGCCGAAATGCTCCGCACGCCGAACTTCGGCCGCAAGTCCTTGAATGAAATCAAGGAAGTGCTGTCGTCCATGGGCCTGCGCCTCGGCATGGACATCCCCGGCTGGCCGCCGGAGAACATCTAAGACATTGCGAAGAAGCTCGAACATGAATTGTTGGGCTAATTCGTTCCGCCTCCCTCTCCCGCAAGGGGGGAGGGGGGATTACGGGCAAAGGGCGGTGGCCCCACCCAACACCGCCTGGCTAGGGGTACCTTATCCGGCCCCCTGACGAACGAAAGGAAGACACATGAGACACCGCAGTGGCGGCCGTAAGCTTCAGCGCACCTCGGCCCATCGTATCGCGCTTTTCCGCAACATGTCGGCAGCGTTGATCAAGCACGAACAGATCACCACCACCCTCGCCAAGGCGAAGGAACTCCGCCCCTATGTCGAAAAGCTGATCACGCTGGCGAAGAAGGGCGGCCTTTCCAACCGTCGTCTCGCGCACGCCCGTCTGCTGGACGACGCGCAGCTGGTGAAGCTGTTTGATGTGCTCGCAGAGCGCTACAAGGATCGCAACGGCGGCTATACCCGCGTTATCAAGGCCGGCATTCGCGCCTCGGACGCCGCCCCCATCGCGATCATCGAATTCGTCGACCGCGACACGAGCGCCAAGGGCCAAGACAGCGGCCCGGTGTTCACCGCGGAAGATCTGGAAGAAGCGGCCTAAGCCGCCCTTCTTTTTCCGAACCGGAAATGAAGAAGCCCCGCAGCGATGCGGGGCTTTTTTGTAACTATGCCCAGACCTCTTGGGGTGCCTTAAAATGAAAAACGGGGCCGCTAAGCCCCGTTTCCTTAACTCCAACCCTATCCCAGACCCTTACTGATCCAAGAAGCTCCGCATCTTGCGGCTGCGGCTCGGGTGCTTCAGCTTGCGCAGCGCCTTGGCTTCGATCTGGCGGATACGTTCGCGCGTAACCGAGAATTGTTGGCCCACTTCTTCCAGCGTATGATCGGTGTTCATGCCGATGCCGAAGCGCATGCGCAGCACGCGTTCTTCGCGCGGGGTGAGGGAGGCGAGGACGCGGGTGACGGTTTCTTTCAGATTCTGCTGAATGGCCGCATCAACTGGGATGACCGCGTTCTTATCTTCGATGAAGTCACCCAGATGCGAATCTTCCTCATCGCCAATCGGCGTCTCAAGGGAGATCGGCTCCTTGGCGATTTTCATCACCTTGCGGACCTTTTCGAGCGGCATGGACAGGCGCTCGGCCATTTCCTCGGGCGTCGGCTCGCGGCCGGTTTCGTGGAGGAACTGGCGGCTGCACCGCACCAGCTTGTTGATCGTTTCGATCATATGCACCGGGATACGGATGGTGCGCGCCTGATCCGCGATGGACCGCGTGATCGCCTGACGGATCCACCAAGTGGCATAGGTCGAGAATTTATAGCCGCGGCGATATTCAAACTTATCGACCGCCTTCATCAGGCCGATATTGCCTTCCTGAATCAGGTCGAGGAATTGCAGGCCGCGATTGGTGTATTTCTTGGCGATGGAGATGACGAGGCGCAGATTGGCCTCCACCATTTCCTTCTTGGCGATGCGCGCCTCGCGCTCGGCCTTTTGCACCATGTTGACGATGCGGCGGAACTCGGGGAGGGACATGCCCGTGGCTTGCGCGATTTCCGCGATTTCGTTGCGGATGCGCTCTACCGCATTGGCTTCTGCCTCGGCAAAAGCGGCCCATTTCTTGTCGATCGACTTGACGGTATCGAGCCAGTTCTCGTCCAGCTCATGCCCCATATAATTGTCGAGGAATGACTTGCGGTTGACCTTATGGCGCTCTGCCAAGCGGAGCATCTGCCCGCCCAGCGCGGTCAGGCGGCGGTTATAGCTGTACAGCTGATCGACCAGATATTCGATCTTGCTGTTGTGGAATTGAACGCTTTCAACTTCCGCCGTCAGTTCTTCGCGCAGCTTGTGATATTTCTTTTCCTCGGCCGCCGGGAAATCCTGCACGGCCGACATCGCATCCATGCGTTGGGCCTGGAGCTTTGAGAATTTCTTGTAGATGGAGGTGATGCGCGCAAAGCGTTCCAGCGCTTCGGGCTTCAGCGTTTCTTCCATCTGGGCGAGCGAGAGGGTGTTATCCTCATCATCATCGTCCGCCTGCGCCTTCATCCGGCGTTCGATCAGGCCGTCTTCATCCTCATCATCGGAGGATTCTTCGGCGACATCTTCTTCTTCCTTGTACGACGGCCCGGCGGTCTTTTCCGAGATTTCGCCATCGCCTTCCTCTTCCTCATCGGTCAGCGCCTCGGGCGCCGGCCCCTTGGAAAGCATCGCTTCCAAGTCGAGGATTTCGCGCAGCTGCATCGTGCCTTCGTTGAGCGCGGTCGACCAATCGATAATCGCGTTGAAGGTGATCGGGCTTTCGCACAGGCCGAGGATCATCGTATCGCGGCCCGCCTCGATGCGCTTGGCAATCGCGATTTCGCCTTCGCGCGAGAGAAGCTCCACCGCGCCCATTTCGCGCAGATACATGCGCACCGGGTCATCCGTGCGGTCGACGGTTTCCTTTTTCTTTTCAACAACCGGCGCGCCCATCGGGTCGGCAGCGTCAACGGCTTCGATATCGTCTTCAGCCTCGGCTTCTTCGCCATCTTCGCCGGCTTCGTCATTTTCGACGATGTTGACGCCCATATCGTTGATCGCGGCCATCACGTCTTCGATCTGCTCGGACGACATCTGGTCCTGCGGCAGCGCCTCGTTCAACTCATCATAGGTAATGTAGCCGCGCTTTTTGGCGCGGGCGATCAGCTTCTTGATCGACGCCTCGTTCAGGTCGATCAGCGGCGCGTCTGCGCCATCCTTGTCCATCGCGTCGGCAGTGTCAGTCTTCGCCATGTGACCCCAATCACCCTTCTTCAATCGCCCTCGCCAGACCGTTCGGCCAGCTGCGCAAGCTTTGCATCGGCTTCCCGTCGCGCCTGTTGCAGGCGCATCTGTTCGGCAAACCCCGTTTCGTCCCAGTGTTCCGCAAGACGCGCGGTCGCTGCATCCAGCGCGGCATCCAGTTCCGGACGCGCCGCCAGTGCTTCGATCGCCATTGCCAGATCCCTCCGGGCGAGTTCGGCATCCGACTGCCGCCGGGTGAAGGAAAAGGCAAGCCCCTTCGCATCGACCAACTGTTCTGCCAGCGCGCCAAAACCGCGTTCTGCGCATATGGGGATGATTTGCAGAGAATCAAGCGCGGGATTGTCGTACGCCGCATCCAGCAAAAGGTTCCGCAGATCAGAAAGTTCTGGATCGGCGATCACCAGCGCAGAAAGTGCCTCGGCACAGGCCAGGATCATCGTCGGATGCTGGAGCAATCCGGCCAAAATTGCGCGGACATAAAGCAGATCCACGCCGCTGCCGCTGATCCGCCGCACCGTGCTGCCGGGTGGCGCTTCAAAGGGTTGGAACCGGCTGTTGCGGCCGTCCCTGCGCCCCGTCGCGCGCATCGGGGTAAAGCCGGGGCGGGCAGGGGGCGGCGGCTGGCGGCGATAGGCGTCGTCAAAGCGCTGCTGAAACTCAATCTGATATTGGTCGCGCACGCCGGGGTCGGCAATGGCTTGGGCGTGCTGGCGCAGGCGCTGGCGCAGGCCCGCGCGCGCTTCGGGTGTGGTGAGGGGCTCGGCCTGAACTTCATGGCGCCACAGCTTGTCGACCAGCGACTCGGCGGCATCCAGCAGCGCGTCCATCGCGCGGCGGCCGCCGGATTTGATGAGGTCATCCGGGTCTTGGCCTTGGGGCAGGCTGACAAAACGGAGGGATCGGGCCGGGGCAAGGCCGGGCAGGGCGCGGCCAATCGCGCGGATGGCCGCCTTTTGCCCGGCGGCATCGCCATCAAAACACAGCAGAGGCGCATCGCTTAACCGCCAGAGCCGGGCAATCTGATCTTCAGTCAGCGCGGTGCCGAGCGGGGCGACGGCATCTTCAATGCCCGCCTGCGCCAGCGCGATCACATCCATATAGCCTTCCACCACAATCACCCGGTTGGTCTTGCGGCTGGCTGGCCCGGCGCGGTCCAGATTGTAGAGCGTGCGGCCTTTGTCGAACAGCGGGGTATCGGGTGAGTTCAGATATTTGGGTTCACCCTGCGCCAAAATGCGGCCGCCAAAGGCGATGACCCGGCCTCGCGCATCGCGAATGGGGATCATCAAGCGGCCACGAAATCGGTCATAGCTGTCCTTGTCGTCGACCTTGATCAGCAGGCCGGCTTCGATCAGCTTGTCTTCGCCAAAGCGGGCGAGGGCGGCCTTGAGCTTGGTTTTGCTGTCGGGCGCAAATCCCAAACCAAAGGCCTTGAGGGTGGCCGCCTTCAGACCGCGCCGCTCCACATAAGCGCGCGCTTCGCCGCCCTCTACGCCGTGAAGCTGCTCGGTAAACCAATCGGCCGCTGCCTGCATGACGTCATAAAGGGAATTGGCGCGTTCGGATCGCTCCCGCGCCTTGGGATCCATCGCTGGAACCTCGAGCCCGGCGGCGTCCGCCAGTTCCTTCACCGCATCCATGAAGGGCAGGCCGCGATGGTCCGTCATCCAGCGGATGGCATCGCCATGCGCCGAACAGCCAAAGCAATGGTAAAAGCCCTTTTCGTCGTTGACGTAAAAGCTGGGCGTTTTTTCATTATGGAAGGGGCAGCAGCCCTTATATTCGCGGCCTGCCTTGGTGATCTTTACGGTCTTGGCGACCAAGGTCGACAATTGGGTGCGCGCCCGCAACTCATCCAGCCAAGCAGGGGAGAGGGTCATCGCGCGTTCCCCTCCCGCCCGATCAGCTCAGCGCCGCCTTCACCAGCGCACTGGCTTTGGACATATCCAGATTGGCGGCGTGGCGTTCCTTCAGGGTGGCCATCACCCGGCCCATATCCTTTACGCTGGTCGCGCCCAGTTCGGCCTTGATTGCCTCAATCGCGGCGGCGGTTTCGGCCTCGGTCATTTGCTGCGGCAAAAAGGCTTCGATCACGACGACTTCGGCAGCTTCGATATCGGCGAGTTCTGGGCGACCGCCTTTGACATAAAGATCAATCGATTCGCGCCGCTGCTTGACCATTTTCTGCAAGACTTCGGTGACGAGCAGGTCATCATCATCCGGCGCCTTGCCCGTACGCGCTTCGATATCGCGGTTCTTGATCGCCGCTTGAATGAGGCGAATGGTCGCTGTTTTCGGCTTGTCTCCGGCCTTCATGGCCGTCACCAGCGCCGCCTTGATGTCGTCGCGAATCATGAAACTCTCTCGCTCAAAGGAAAGTTAAGTCCTTAGCTGGGGAAAAACGTTTTTAATAGATTGACGCTTCCCGCCCCCATCTCTAGCGGGGGTGCCTTAGCGACATCGCCAAAAACTCGATTTGAAGGAGCGCCCCATCATGGCCGACCCAACCAGCACGCGCGCGCCCAACGGAGCGACAGGCGTTCTGGTTTTGGCATCCGGGGATGTGATCTGGGGCCGGGGCTTTGGCGCAGAGGGCGCGGCCGTGGGTGAAGTCTGCTTCAACACAGCGATGACCGGCTATCAGGAAGTGATGACGGACCCGAGCTATGCCGGCCAGATTATCAACTTCACCTTCCCGCATATCGGCAATGTCGGGACCAACCCGGAAGATGTGGAAGCCACCAACCCGCATGCTTTGGGCTGCATCGTGCGGCAAGACGTCACCGACCCGTCCAACTTCCGCAACACCCAGCATTTCGTGCAATGGATGTCCGCCAATGGGCGGATCGGCCTGTCGGGCGTAGATACCCGCGCGCTGACACGTCTTATCCGCCTGAAGGGCGCGCCCAATGCGGTTGTCGCGCACAATGCCAAGGGCCAGTTCGACCTTGCCGCGCTGCTGGCGCAGGCGCGGGGCTGGCCGGGGTTGGAGGGGATGGACCTCGCGAAGGACGTTTCCACGCTCCAAACCTATGGCTGGGCAGACGGGCTGTGGAGCCTGCATCAAGGCTATGCGACCAACAGCGCCAACCCCAAGGGGCCGCGCGTTGTCGCGATTGATTATGGCGTGAAGCGCAACATTTTGCGCAATCTCGTCGATGCCGGGGCCCAGGTAACGGTCGTGCCCGCGACCGCCAGCTTTGACGAGATTATGGCGCACAACCCCGATGGGCTCTTCCTGTCCAACGGACCCGGCGATCCGGCCGCGACCGGCACCTATGCCGTGCCCGTGATCCAGCAATGGCTGGCGACCAAGAAGCCGCTGTTCGGCATCTGCCTTGGCCACCAGATGCTGGGCCTTGCGGTCGGCGCCAAGACCGAAAAGATGCACCAGGGCCATCGCGGCGCAAACCACCCGGTCAAGCGTCTGGAAGATGGCCGCGTCGAAATCACCAGCATGAACCATGGCTTTGCCGTGGATGCAGGCACGCTGCCCGCCAATGCGCGGGCGACCCATATCTCGCTGTTCGATGGCTCCAATTGCGGTTTTGAACTGACCGACCAGCCCGCCTTCAGCGTCCAATACCACCCCGAAGCGTCACCCGGCCCGCAGGACAGCCATTATCTGTTCGAAAAGTTTGTCGGGATGATGGGGAGCAACTAATGCCGAAAAGAACCGACATCTCCTCCATCCTCGTCATCGGCGCTGGCCCGATTGTTATCGGCCAGGCCTGCGAGTTTGATTATTCCGGAACCCAGGCGATCAAGGCGCTGAAGGAAGAGGGCTATCGCATCGTCCTCGTCAATTCCAACCCGGCGACGATTATGACCGACCCGGAATTGGCGGACGCGACTTATGTCGAGCCGATCACGCCCGAAATTGTGGCGAAGATCATCGAGAAAGAGCGGCCCGACGCGGTGCTGCCGACGATGGGCGGGCAGACCGCGCTCAACACCGCACTGGCGCTTTTCCACGATGGCACGCTCGAAAAGTTCGGCGTGACGATGATCGGTGCGGACGCCGAAGCCATTGATAAGGCTGAAGACCGGATCAAATTCCGCGATGCGATGGATCGGATTGGCCTCGAGTCCGCGCGCTCGGGCATTGCCCATACGCTCGAAGAGGCCTTGGAAGTGCTAGAGCGCACAGGCTTGCCGTCGATCATTCGTCCGAGCTTCACGATGGGCGGTACGGGCGGCGGCGTTGCCTATAACCGGGAAGAGTTCATCCAGATCGTCACCGGTGGGCTTGATGCCTCGCCGACGACCGAAGTCCTGATCGAGGAATCGCTCCTCGGCTGGAAAGAATATGAGATGG
This sequence comes from Chakrabartia sp., assembly GCA_046074265.1. Taxonomy (GTDB): domain Bacteria; phylum Pseudomonadota; class Alphaproteobacteria; order Sphingomonadales; family Sphingomonadaceae; genus Aquisediminimonas. Next base: position 133,705 of record JBJTNW010000003.1, on the reverse strand, counting down.
AAGTCGTCCGCGACCGGAACGACAATGCCATTATCATCTGCTCGATTGAAAATATCGATCCGATGGGCGTTCATACCGGCGATTCCATCACTGTCGCGCCAGCCCTTACGCTGACCGACAAAGAATATCAGATCATGCGCAACGCCTCGATTGCGGTGCTGCGCGAGATTGGTGTCGAAACTGGCGGGTCGAACGTGCAGTTTGCGGTTAACCCCAAGGATGGCCGCCTGATCGTTATTGAAATGAACCCGCGCGTCTCGCGCTCTTCAGCGCTGGCGTCGAAAGCGACGGGCTTCCCGATTGCGAAGGTCGCGGCCAAGCTGGCCGTGGGCTATACGCTTGATGAGATCGACAACGACATTACCGGCGCGACGCCTGCCTCGTTCGAGCCGACGATTGATTATGTCGTCACCAAAATCCCGCGCTTTGCCTTTGAAAAATTCAAGGGGGCAGAGCCCATTTTGTCGACCGCGATGAAATCGGTCGGCGAAGTGATGGCGATTGGCCGCAACATCCATGAATCGATGCAAAAGGCGTTGCGTGGGTTGGAGACGGGGCTTTCCGGCTTCAACTTTGTCGATGCGCTTAAAGGCGCGTCGCGAGACGATCTGGTTGCCGCTTTGTCGCGCGCGACCCCCGACCGGCTGCTGGTGGCTGCCCAAGCGCTGCGCGAAGGCATGACCGTTGCCGAGGTTAACGCGATTGCGAAGTTCGATCCTTGGTTCCTTGAGCGGCTTGCGGAAATCGTCGCCGCCGAAAACGAAGTGATGACCAATGGCTTGCCGCAGGACGCAGAAGGCTTGCGGCGGCTCAAAGCCATGGGCTTTTCCGACAAGCGCCTTGCGTATCTTGCGCTTCAATCCGCGCATCTTGCGTCGGGGATGGATCGGGCGATTGCCCATGGTTCAGGCCTGATCCATGATGCGGTCAAGGCGATGACCGGCGGCGTGACCGAAAAGGAAGTCCGCGCGCTGCGTCACAAGCTGGGCGTGCGCCCGGTCTTCAAGCGGATTGATACCTGTGCCGCTGAGTTTGAGGCGAAAACGCCTTATATGTACTCGACTTATGAAGCGCCGAGCTTTGGCGCACCGGAATGCGAGGCGCAGCCGTCTGATCGCGAAAAGATTGTCATTCTGGGCGGCGGCCCGAACCGGATCGGGCAGGGGATCGAGTTTGATTATTGCTGCTGCCACGCCTGCTTCGCGCTGGAAGATGCGGGCTATGAAACGATCATGGTTAACTGCAACCCGGAAACGGTCTCGACCGATTATGATACGTCCGACCGCCTTTATTTTGAGCCGCTGACCGCGGAAGATGTGCTGGAAATCCTCCATGTGGAACAACAGCGCGGCACGCTGAAGGGTGTCATTGTCCAATTTGGCGGGCAGACGCCGCTCAATCTGGCGCGCGCGCTGGAAGAGGCGGGCATCCCCATCCTCGGCACCTCGCCCGACGCGATTGATCTGGCAGAAGACCGGGAACGCTTTGCCGCGCTTGTCACCAAGCTTGGCCTGAAACAGCCGGCCAATGGCATTGCCCGCAGCCGGGAAGAGGCGATCACTGTTGCCGAGACCATCGGTTATCCCGTGCTGATGCGCCCCAGCTATGTGCTGGGTGGTCGCGCAATGGAGATTGTGGATACGCAGGCGCAGCTGGAAAATTATATCCAGACAGCGGTGATCGTCTCTGGGGATTCGCCGGTTTTGATCGACAGCTATTTGCGCGATGCGATTGAAGTCGATGTCGATGCGATTGCCGATGGCGATGATGTCGTTGTCGCGGGCATCCTTCAGCATATCGAAGAAGCTGGCGTCCATTCAGGGGATAGCGCGTGCACCTTGCCGCCCTATAGCTTGCCCGCCGCGATCGTGGATGAAATCCGCCGTCAGGCCGAGGCACTGGCCCGCGCGCTCCATGTTCGTGGTCTTATGAACGTGCAGTTCGCGGTTAAGGACGGGCAGGTCTATCTGATCGAAGTCAATCCGCGCGCCAGCCGCACCGTGCCCTTTGTGGCGAAGGCCATTGGCGCACCCATCGCCAAGATTGCCGCGCGGGTGATGGCGGGAGAGAAACTTAAAAATCTCCCCAACATCAACCTTGATGTCGATTATATCGCGGTCAAGGAAGCGGTTTTCCCGTTTGCGCGCTTCCCCGGGGTGGATCCGGTGTTGTCACCGGAAATGAAGTCCACGGGCGAAGTCATGGGGATTGATCGCGATTTTGCGACTGCCTTTGCCAAGGCGCAATTGGGCGGTGGCGTGCGTCTGCCGCAAAAGGGCAAGCTCTTTGTCTCGGTGAAGGATAGCGACAAGCCGGTTATCCTGCCCGCCGTTCAGCAAGCGCAGGCGCTGGGCTTTGAGGTGTGTGCAACCGGCGGCACGGCCGACTATCTTGCCGCGCAGGGCATCAAGGTGGAAAAGGTCAACAAGGTCGCACAGGGCCGTCCGCATATCGTGGACAAGATCAAGGATGGTGAAATCGACCTGATCTTCAACACCACCGAAGGCTGGCAGAGCCTGAAGGATTCGGAAGATATCCGCCGATCAGCGCTGATGGGCAAGGTTCCTTACTTCACCACAGCCGCAGCTTCGGTGGCGACGGCACAGGCGATTGCGGCCTTGGGTGACAGGAAACTTGAAGTCCGGCCGCTCCAGTCTTATCATTCATCCAACGCACGCTAAGTTTCCCCTCCCTGTTAACGGTGCGGGTGGCTCTAAAAAGGGCCGCCGGGGAAAAGATTTTGACGCTGGCAGGTAAAGGACTGTCTCTATGGCTTCGGCTGAAAAAGTGCCCATGCTCGAAGAGGGCTTCCGCAAATTGGAAGCCGAATTGCAGCGCCTGAAGGAAGAGCGTCCGCTGATTGTGGACGCGATTGAAGAAGCGCGCGCGCATGGCGACCTGTCAGAAAATGCTGAATATCATGCGGCGAAAGAACGTCAGGGGCAGGTGGAAGCAACCATCGCCCATATCGAAGACCAACTGGCCCGCGCTCAGATTATCGATCCCAAGACCCTCTCGGGCGACAAGGTGATGTTTGGCGCAACGGTGACGCTGCTGGATGAGGATGATAAGGAAATCCGCTACCAGATCGTTGGTCAGGTGGAGGCGGATGCCAAGGCAGGCCGCATTTCCTACAACTCCCCGCTTGGCAAGGCGCTGATCGGCCGCAATGTCGACGATGAGGTGGAAGTGACCGTCCCGTCGGGTGACAAATATTATCAGGTCGCCAAGGTCGAGTTCATCTAAGGATGCCCGACGTCCCGGCCGGCCCCGGTGTTCGCCTGATCGCGGCGATCACCGTTTTGGCTTGGCTGGCGCAAATGGCCTTCATCCCGCTTGAAGATGCAGCGGTGCTGGGGGGCTTTGTCCCGGCGCGCTTCTGGGGCGAGATGCCGGGCTATGATCTTATCCCGCGCCTGTTAACGCCGTTGAGCGCCACCTTGGTGCATGGCGACTTCTTTCACTTGACCATGAATCTGCTGACTTTCTGGTTCTGCGGCAGGATTGTCGAGCGGGCGCTTGGGACATCGGGCTTGGTTCTGCTTTACGTCATTGGCGCTTATGCCTCGGCGGCCACCCATCTGCTTGTCAATCTGAACAAGGCCGATCCCATGATCGGCGCCAGCGGCGCTATTTCCGCCGTTCTGGGCGCATATGCTATGCTGTTCAGTTCCAGCCAGGCGCGCAATCTTGGACCGATCCCGGCAGAATGGGTGCGCGCCTTGTGGCTTGCCGCAGCCTGGGCCGGGGTGCAGTGGATGATCGGCGCGGCCGGTGCCGCCTCAGGCTATAGCATTGCGATCGCGGCCCATATTGGCGGCTTTCTGGTTGGTTTGCTGCTGGCCAGGCCCCTGTTGCGTCGCCGCTTTGCCTAAAGCGGCTTAGCCCGCAACCTTCGCCAACCCCCGCGATAACTGCAGAACACCGTTCAACCGGGCCTTGGGGTCATGCCAAGCCCGCACAATGCTTAGCTTCATATCTGGGCGCAGCTTGGCCGTATCGCCCAGCCGCGCGACATAAGCGAGCAGTCCTTCGGGCTTGGGGAAATTATCATTCCAGAAAGACACCAAGGCGCCGCGCGGGCCCGCATCAATCTTGGCGATATGGGCGGCACGCGCGTTGAGCTTCACCTGAATCAGCGTCAGCAGATTTTCGGTCGGCTCGGGCAGGGGGCCAAAGCGGTCAATCATCTCGGCCCCGAAAGCCTCAATCTCCGCCACGGTCTGAAGATCGTTGAGACGCCGGTACAGGCCCATACGCAGATCAAGGTCAGGCACATAATCATCGGGGATCAAGACGGGCGCATCGACGGTAATCTGCGGCGAAAGATCGCGCAGATTATCCTGTTTAAGCCCGCCCGCCTTGGCTTCCATAATCGCTTCTTCCAGCATCGACTGGTAAAGCTCAAAGCCCACTTCACGGATATGGCCCGACTGCTCATCGCCCAGCAGGTTCCCGGCCCCGCGAATATCAAGGTCATGGCTTGCTAATTGGAAGCCGGCGCCAAGGCTATCCAGATCAGAAAGGACCTTCAGGCGCTTTTCTGCCGCATCTGTCAGCAGGCGATTGGGCGCGGTTGTCAAATAGGCATAGGCCCGGGTTTTTGACCGCCCGACGCGGCCGCGCAGCTGGTAAAGCTGGGCGAGGCCAAAACGATCGGCGCGATGGATGATCAGCGTGTTCGCGCTTGGGATGTCCAGCCCGCTTTCGACGATCGTTGTCGAGACAAGGACATCATATTTCTTGTCGTAAAAGGCGGACATCCGCTCTTCCACATCCGCCGGGGCCATTTGGCCGTGCGCGACCACATATTTGATCTCGGGCACTTCGCCGCGCAGAAATTCCTCAATATCGGGCAGGTCGGAAATGCGCGGGGTGACGAAGAAGCTCTGGCCACCGCGATAATGTTCGCGCAGCAGGGCTTCGCGCATCACCACCTTGTCCCATGGCATCACATAAGTGCGCACGGCGAGGCGATCGACCGGCGGGGTCTGGATGACGGACAATTCGCGCAGGCCCGACATCGCCATTTGCAGCGTGCGCGGGATGGGCGTGGCGGTCAGCGTCAGCACATGGACATCGGCCTTCAGCGCTTTCAGCTTTTCCTTATGGACGACGCCAAAGCGCTGTTCCTCATCAACGATCACGAGGCCCAGTTTCTTGAACTCGATGCCCTTGGAGAGCAGCGCATGGGTGCCGATGACAATATCAATGCTGCCTGCCGCCAGCCCCTCGCGCGTTGCCTTGGCCTCAGCCGCGCCGACTAGGCGGGACAGACGGCCGATTTGCAGCGGGAAGCCCTGAAACCGCTCGACAAAATTCTGGTAATGCTGACGCGCCAGCAATGTTGTCGGGCAAATGAGCGCCACCTGAAGGCCCGAAATGGCCGCGATAAAGGCGGCGCGCAGCGCAACCTCCGTCTTGCCGAAGCCAACATCGCCAACAACAAGCCGGTCCATTGGTTTGCCGGCGCCCAGATCTTCAACCACATCGCCAATGGCGCGATCCTGATCTTCGGTTTCCTGATAGGGGAAGCGGTTGACGAAGCTGGCATAGGCGCTGGGGTCTGCCTCGGCGACTTCGCCGGGCCTCAGCGCCCGCAGCGCGGCGGTGGCGATCAGCTCGCCGGCAATCTCGCGGATGCGCTCGCGCATCTTGGCGCGGCGGCGCTGCCATGCCTCGCCGCCCAGCCGGTCCAGCGCCACACCTTCGCTCTCGCTGCCATAGCGCGACAGAACGTCGATATTCTCAACCGGCACATAGAGCTTGTCGCCGCCTGCATAGCTCAGCGCGACGCAATCATGCGGGGCGTGCGAGACGGGGATCTGCGTCAGCCCTTCATAGCGACCAATCCCGTGCTCGATATGAACAACCAGATCGCCCGGCGATAGCGTCGCCAGTTCTGCCATGAAGGCATCGGCGGATTTCTTGCGCTTGGCGCGGCGGACCAGCCGGTCGCCCAGCACATCCTGCTCGGTCAAGAGGGCGAGGCCCGGCGTGGTAAAGCCATGTTCCAGCGGCACGACGACCAGCGCGATCCGCACCTCGTTCTTCACCGTTCGCGGCGCGCCGACAAAGCCTTGGGCTTCCTGCCAGCTTTCAATCTGGACGGCGCCTGCCATGCCATGATCGGCCAGCAAGCCGGTCAGTCGTTCCCGCGAGCCGCGCGAATAACAGGCCAGCACCATGCCCTTGTCATTCAGCGCAAGGCCCGCCGCATGGCCGGCCAGTGCATCATAGACATTATCGCCCTTGGTCCGCTCCGGCGCAAAATCGCGCGGGCCATCAATGCCAAAGTCCAGCACGGTGTCGGAAGGGGGTTCGTGGAATGGGGTTGCCAAATGGACGGGAGCTTGCGCCATCTGCGCGTCCCAGCCGTCTTGCGTCAGATACAGCGCGTCGGGCTTTAATGGGCGATAGCTGCCGGGCTCGGCGGTCTGCGCCCTTTCGCGATTGCCATGATAATCGGCGATGGCCTCGAACCGGCTGAGGATCGCTCCATCCACGCCTAGTTCCCGGACGATCAAGGGATCATTGCCGAGATGGTCAAACAGCGTTGCCAGCTTGTCTTCAATCAGCGGCAGCCAATGGTCCATGCCCGCAAGGCGTCTGCCCTCGGACACCGCCTGATACAGGGGATCACCGGTCGCCGTAGCGCCAAAGAGTTCCCGATAACGGGTGCGGAAGCGCTTGATGCCTTCTTCATCCAGCAAGGCTTCAGAAGCGGGCAGGAGGGTGAAACCTTCTTCCATCCGGCCGATCGTGCGCTGGTCGGCGGGGTCAAAGGCGCGGACGCTCTCAATCTCATCCCCAAAAAAGTCGAGCCGCAGGCCATGGGCGAGGCCGGAAGGGTAAAGATCCACCAAGCCACCGCGCACCGCGAATTCACCGGCATCGGCAACCGTATCGGTGCGGACATAGCCATTGGCCTGCAACATCTCGGTCAGCTTGTCGCGGTCAATTCGGGCGCCCGAAGCTAGGTGCGCGGTGAGCTGCCGGATACGAAACGGCGTCAGCACGCGCTGCGAGGCCGCATTTGCGGTGGTGAGGAGCAATTGGGGACGGTCCGTGCGTCGTTGCAGCGCCGCCAGCGTCGCCAGTCGCTCTGCCGTCGCGCGCAGCGAGGGCGAAGCGCGGTCATAAGGTAGGCAGTCCCAGGCAGGGAAGCACAGCACCTCTATTTCGGGTGCAAACCAGCAGGCAGCATCCGCCAGCGCCCGCATCGATACCTCGTCAGACGCGATAAAGACCGCCCGACCATTGGCCGCACGCGCCAGATCGGTCATCAGCCAAGGCAGAAAGCCCGTGGGTGCCCCGGCCAAGGTCAAGGGCGCGGTGGCAGAGAGGATGCGGGTTAGTTCGATCACGGGCTGATCCGGATGAAATCCAGCTTGCGGAAGGCGTCCATCATCGGCCCCTGCCATTGGGGTGGCACCGGAATTGTCCCCAAGGCCCAACCCATGATATCGACATCCTGTTCTTCAAGCAGCGCTTCAAACCAATCCATTTCGGCCGCGCTCCAGCTGGCGGCATAGGCCTCGAAAAAGCCGCCGACCATATAATCGGCTTCGCGCGTGCCACGGTGCCAAGCACGGAATTTCAAACGCTTCAGTCTTGCTTCCAAATCCATCGCCGCAACGCCAATTGGCCGACGGGCATTTTGACGCGCCAGTCGGCTGGGGTAAGAGGGGCGGGAATAGCCATGCGACCAGAACTTCTCAACCCGATCTTTGCCGAGGTAACGGCGCTTAAGGGCATTGGCCCGCAACTGGCGCGCCCGCTGGAGCGGTTGGGGCTGGAAAAGCTGGTGGACGTGCTGTTCCATCTGCCCGTCGGCTATGTCGATCGGTTGAAGATAGACGAACTTGATCCCGCTTATGCCGGGCGGGTCGTGACGATCACGCTGACGCCGGAGGACTATCGGGCAAGCGGGGGCAGGGGGCCGTTCCGCGTCTGGGCGTCGGATGCGGCGGGCAACCGCATCGCGCTCGTTTATTTTGGCGGCAATCCCGGTTGGGCAAAGAAGCAATTGCCGCTGGGTGAGCCGCGGATCATCTCTGGCAAGCTCGAAAGCTATGGGCAGGACCTGCAAATGGTCCACCCCGATTATGTGCTGAAGGTGGACGAAGCGGATCAATTGCCCGAGCGGGAGCCGATTTATCCGCTTTCCGACGGTTTGACCGGGCGGCGGCTCCAGCAATTGGTGGCGCAGGCCCTCACGCGCGCGCCTGATCTGCCCGAATGGATCGAGCCGTCGCTGCTGGCGGAACGGGATTGGCCGGCTTGGCACGCGGCGCTGCACGCTATTCATGCCGATCCAACCGACGCGTTGGCCCGGACCCGGCTCGCTTATGATGAGGTTTTTGCCAACCAACTGGCGCTGATGCTGGTTCGTGCTTCGTCCCGGCGGCGGCGCGGTGTGCCGCTTGTTGGCGATGGGCGGCTGCGGGCGATGCTCAATCTGCCTTATGCACTAACAGGTGCGCAGAGCCGCACGATCCGCGAGATTGAGGGCGATCTGCTCCAGCCCGTGCCGATGGTCCGGCTGCTTCAGGGCGATGTTGGGGCGGGCAAGACGATGGTCGCGCTGCACGCCATGCTGATTGCGGTGGAGGCGGGGGCACAAGCCGCAATGCTTGCCCCCACTGAAATCCTCGCCCGCCAGCATTTTGAGACGCTGCAACGCCAATTGGCGGGCCTTCCCATCAACATTGCGATCCTGACCGGGCGCGACAAGGGCCGCGCGCGCGAAGCAACGCTAATGGGGCTGGCCGATGGCAGCATCGACATCTTGGTCGGCACGCACGCGATTTTTCAGGAAGGTGTTGGCTATAAGCGCCTTGGCTTTGCGGTGATTGACGAACAGCACCGCTTTGGCGTCGCGCAAAGGCTGATGCTGACCCAAAAGGCCGAGCATCCGCCCCATCTGTTGGTGATGACGGCCACGCCGATTCCGCGCACGCTCACGCTTTCCAACTATGGCGAGATGGATGTCAGCCGGCTGGACGAAATGCCGCCGGGCCGCCAACCCATCGACACGCGCGTCATGTCGGTGGAGCGGCTGGACGAAGTGGTGGAAGGCCTTGCCCGGCATATTGGGCGCGGGGCGCAGGCCTATTGGGTTTGCCCGTTGGTGGAAGAAAATGAAACATCCGATAGGGCGGCAGCCGAAGCACGGTTTGAGGCGCTCAAACAGCGGTTTCCCGGCAAGATCGGCCTGGTTCATGGCCGGATGAAAGGGCCAGAGAAGGACGCGGTGATGGCGGCCTTTGCCAGCGGGGCCTTATCGGTGCTGGTTGCGACCACGGTGATCGAAGTGGGCGTTGATGTTCCCAATGCCACGCTGATGATTATTGAAGAGGCCGAGCGTTTTGGTCTGGCGCAACTGCACCAGTTGCGCGGCCGGGTGGGGCGCGGGGACCAGCAGTCGGTGTGCCTGTTGCTGCGGGGCACGTCCCTTAGTGAAACGGCGCGCGCGCGGCTGGCGCTGATGCGCGAAACCAATGACGGGTTCCGCATCGCGGAAGAAGATTTGCGGCTGCGTGGGGCGGGGGAGATTTTGGGCACGCGCCAATCGGGCGAGGCGGGCTTTCGTCTTGCTTCGCCAGAACAGGTCAACACGCTGATCGCCGCGGCCAATGACGATGCCCGGCTGCTGGTAGACCGCGATGGCGGCTTGGCCAGCCCCCGCGGACAGGCCGCGCGGCTGGCGCTTTATTTGTTTGAGCGCGACGCGGCGGTGGCGCTGATCAAGGCAGGCTGATCAGCCTGCGACCAGCAGGCCGTGGCGCTTCTTACCGAGGCTGATCTTCGTTTCGCCCGAAACGGCGATGCTGAGATCCGCCGCACTGATCGCGGCATCGTCCACCTTCACTGCACCTTCCGCGACCTTGCGCTTGCCTTCGCCGCGCGAGGCAACAAAGCCAAGGCCGACCAGCGCGTCGAGAATGTCGATGCTGCCCGAGACGGAAAGGCGCGGCAGATCATCGCCCGCGACACCTTCTTCAAAGGTTTTGCGCGCGGTTTCGGCGGCGGCCAGCGCGGCGTCCTTGCCACGGCACAATTCGGTTGCGGCATTGGCCAGCGCGACCTTGGCGGCGTTAATCTCGCTGCCCTCCAGCGCTTCATAACGGGCGATTTCGTCCAGCGGCAGATCGGTGAAGAGGCGCATGAAGCGGCCGACATCCCGGTCGTCGGTGTTCCGCCAGAACTGCCAATAGTCATAATGCGACAATTGGTCTTCATGGAGCCAAATCGCGCCGGAGACGGACTTGCCCATTTTCTGCCCGTCTGCCCGGGTGATCAGCGGCGTGGTGACGCCATAAAGCTCGCTGCCATCCACCCGGCGCGACAATTCAATCCCGTTGACGATATTGCCCCATTGGTCTGACCCGCCCATCTGGAGCCGGCAGCCCGCCCGGCGCGACAATTCCATGAAATCATAGGCCTGAAGGATCATATAGTTGAATTCAAGGAAGGTCAGCGGCTGTTCCCGATCCAACCGGAGCTTTACCGAATCAAAGGTGAGCATCCGGTTGATCGTGAAGTGCCGCCCAACATCGCGCAGCAGATCAATATAGCCCAATTTGTCGAGCCAATCGGCATTGTTGACCATGATGGCGTCGGTCGGGCCGTCGCCAAAGGTCAGGAAGCGCTCAAAAATGCGGCGGATCGACGCGATGTTCGCATTGATGCCGTCATTATCAAGAAGCTTGCGCACCTCATCCTTGCCGGAAGGATCGCCGACCTTGGTCGTCCCGCCGCCCAACAGGACGATGGGCTTGTGCCCAGCCTGTTGCAGCCGCCGCAGCAGCATAACCGAGACCAGATTGCCGACATGAAGCGACGCCGCCGTTGCATCAAAGCCGACATAGCCTGGCACAACCTGCTTGCCCGCAAGCGCATCAAGCGCCGCCGCATCGGTGATCTGGTGGATATAGCCGCGGTCCGAAAGGGTGCGGAGCAGGTCTGAGCGATAGTTGGTCATCATGGTCTCTTTGTCTGGCGGGGCGCTTAGCAGGGGATCGCCCAAATGGAAATGCCGCGCGTTGCTTGCCAAGCGGGCGTTATCGCGCCAATCCCGCCAGATGCAGTCTGTACTGACCCTCAAGCCCCATCCGCTGACGCCCTGCTCGGTCGCCAGCCGGATTGATGTTGCGCTTGCGCTCCATGGCCGGTCACTTGAGCTGACCTACCAGATCACAACGCCCCAGAGCGGGTTGGCCGTCCCCAATTATGAGGAGCCAGTCCGCGCAGATGATTTGTGGAAAGAAACCTGCTGCGAGGCGTTTTTGCAGGCCGCCGGGCAGGATAGCTATGTCGAGATCAACCTGTCTCCGTCCACGCAATGGGCCGTATATGGCTTTACCAATTATCGCGAAGGCATGAGGCCACGCGACATCGGCGCGGCGCCGGTCATTGATCGGGAAGTGGGGGCAGAAGGCCTGACGCTGACGGCGCGGGTTGATCTTTCCCTGCTGCCGACAGCCTTTGCCCAAGCGGATTGGTGTTTAGGGCTATCTGCCGTCATCTGCGGCACATCGGGAGAGCGATCCTTCTGGGCGCTCAACCATCCACCGGAAAAACCGGATTTTCATCATCGGGATTGCTTTGCGTTCCAGATAAATGCAGCGGACAGAACATGAAGTTCGGGATTGATCGCCTTTTGGAAGATGCCTCGCTTCGCAAGGAGTTGGAAGGCCGTCGTGTCGCGCTGCTCGCGCATCCTGCCTCCGTCACCGAGGATTTGACGCACAGCCTAGATGCGCTCGCCGCCTGCCCGGAAATCACGCTGACAGCCGCCTTTGGTCCCCAACATGGCCTGCGCGGCGACAAGCAGGATAATATGGTGGAAAGCCCGGATTTCTCTGATCCGGCGCTCGGCATTCCGATCTTCAGCCTTTATGGCGACGTGCGCAGCCCAACCCCGGCGATGCTCGACAGTTTTGACGTCATCCTCATTGACCTTCAGGATCTGGGCTGCCGGATTTACACCTTCATCACGACGCTGCGCTATATTCTTGAAGCTGCGGCCGCCACGGGTAAATCGGTTTGGGTGCTGGACCGGCCCAACCCGGCCGGTCGGCCGGTTGAAGGGCTAAGCCTGCGGCCGGGCTGGGAAAGCTTTGTCGGGGCCGGGCCGATACCGATGCGTCATGGCTTGACGATGGGCGAACTCGGGCTCTGGTTTATCGATCATCTGAAGCTGGATGTGGATTATAAACTTGTCGGTATGGAGGGCTATGACCCGCATTCCGCGCCCGGCTTTGGCTGGCCTTTGGCGGAACGCATCTGGATCAACCCCAGCCCCAATGCGCCCAACATCAACATGGCGCGTGCTTATGCCGGGACAGTGATGGTGGAAGGGGCCACATTGTCGGAAGGGCGGGGGACAACCCGGCCGCTTGAGATTTTTGGTGCGCCGGACATCGACGCGCGCGACGTTATTGCCGAAATGCAGCGCCTTGCGCCGGACTGGCTGGGCGGATGCCGGTTGCGCGATATCTGGTTTGAGCCCACTTTCCACAAGCATGTCGGCAAGCTGTGCAACGGCGTGCATATTCATGCCGAAGGCCCGGGCTATGATCCGGCAGCGTTCAAGCCATGGCGGGTGCAGGCTTTGGGCTTCAAGGCGATCCGCAACCTCTATCCGGATTACCAGATCTGGCGCGGCACCGATTTCAAATATGAATATACCAATGATGTGCTTGCCATTGATGTCATCAATGGCGGCCCGCTCTTGCGGGAATGGGTGGATGACAGGGCGGCAACCCCGGCCGATCTCGACGCGCTGACACAGCCCGATGAGCGCGACTGGATTGAGGAACGCCGCGCTTTTCTGCGCTATTAAGCCGGTATTTTAATGCTTGCGGGTTAGTTCCCGCATCGCATCATCCAAGCCTTCAAGCGTCAGCGGATACATCCGGTCGTTCATCAAATCCTTGATGATCTTGGTCGACTGCGAATAGGTCCAATGCTGTTCCGGCGTCGGGTTGAGCCAGACGGTGGCCGGATAGGTGTTGGCAATTCGTTGCAGCCAGACGGCGCCCGCTTCCTCGTTGAAATGCTCTACCGAGCCACCCGGGTGCGAGATTTCATAGGGGCTCATCGCCGCATCGCCGACAAACACGACCTTGTAATCATGCGGGAATTTATGGAGCAATTCCCACGTCATCGTCCGTTCGGAAAAGCGGCGGCGGTTATCCTTCCACACGCCTTCGTAAAGGCAGTTGTGGAAATAGAAGAATTCCAGATGCTTGAACTCGGCGGTTGCTGCGCTGAACAACTCTTCCACCAGCTTGACGAACGGGTCCATCGAGCCGCCAACGTCCAGGAATAGCAAGACCTTGATAGCGTTGCGCCGTTCCGGCCGCATATGGATGTCGAGCCAGCCTTGGCGGGCGGTGCCGTCAATCGTCGCCTTGATATCCAGCTCTTCGGCGGCCCCTTCGCGCGCGAATTTGCGCAGGCGGCGCAGCGCCACCTTGATGTTGCGGGTGCCCAGTTCACGCGTGTTGTCGAGGTTCTGGAATTCCCGCTTTTCCCAGACTTTCAGCGCGCGCTTATGCTTAGATTCGCCACCAATCCGGACGCCTTCGGGGTTATAGCCGTTATTGCCAAAGGGGGAGGTGCCCCCGGTGCCAATCCACTTATTCCCGCCTTCATGCCGCTCTTGCTGCCCTTCGAGCCGCTTTTTGAGCGTGTCCATGATTTCATCCCAAGAACCGAGCGACTTGATCGCTTCCATTTCTTCGGGCGTCAGGAATTTCTCGGCCACTGCCTTGAGCCAGTCCGTCGGGATCTCGACCGGTTGGGTGCCATATTCGGTCAGGATGCCCTTGAAGACCTTGTTGAAGACCTGATCGAACCGATCGAGCAGGCCTTCATCCTTCACGAACACGGCGCGCGACAGATAATAAAACTCCTCAGGGCTGCGGCCGATCACCTCCCGGTCCAGCGCCTCAAGCAGCATCAGATGCTCTTTGAGGCTGGCCGGGATGCCCGCAGACCGCAACTCGTCGAGGAAATTGAGGAACATGGCTCAGCCCTTGCTGGATTAGCCCTGACGACGCGCCATGAAGGCGAGGCGTTCAAAAAGCATTACATCCTGCTCGTTCTTGAGCAGCGCGCCATGAAGCGGCGGAATCGCCTTGGTCGGGTCCTTATTCTGCAGCACGTCGAGCGGCATATCTTCGGCCAGCAGCAGCTTCAGCCAATCCAGCAGCTCAGAGGTAGAGGGCTTCTTTTTCAGGCCCGGCACGTCGCGCACTTCATAAAAGATATCGAGCGCCTTGGAGACGAGAATCTTCTGGATGCCAGGGAAGTGGACGTCGATGATCGACAGCATCGTCTCGCGGTCCGGGAATTTGATGTAATGGAAGAAGCAGCGGCGCAGAAAGGCGTCCGGCAGTTCCTTTTCGTTGTTCGAGGTGATGACAACGATCGGGCGTTCCTTGGCGGCCACCGTTTCCTGCGTTTCATAGACGTCGAAGCTCATCCGATCGAGTTCCTGCAACAGGTCGTTCGGAAATTCGATATCGGCCTTGTCGATTTCGTCGATCAAGAGAACGGGCAATTGGGGCGCTTCAAACGCTTCCCAAAGTTTGCCCTTCTTGATGTAGTTGCGGATGTCGTGGACGCGCTCATCGCCCAATTGGCCATCGCGCAGGCGGGCGACCGCATCATATTCATAAAGGCCCTGATGCGCCTTGGTCGTCGATTTGATGTTCCAGGTGATCAGCGGGGCGTTCATGGCCTTGGCCACTTCTTCGGCCAGCACGGTCTTGCCGGTGCCCGGCTCCCCTTTGACAAGAAGGGGGCGGCGCAGCGTGGCGGCAGCGTTGACAGCGACCTTCAGATCATCGGTTGCGACATAGGATTTCGTACCTTCAAAGCGCATCGACATTTCCTTTGACGTAAACGGCAACTTTGAAGCCGGGATACGCAGCGGCTGCGCGCCATGCAAGCGGGGAATTGGAGCAAAGAGGCAGCATGGGGGCGTGCCGCCGACCGAAGAAGAAGCCCAAACGCACAGCGCCCGGGCCTGATATTTCAGAACCCGGGCGCCTTTGCGTGACGAAAATAATCTCGTCCGCCCCCAATTTTTATCAGACCCCAGATGCAGGCATTCTTGCCTGTCTCTTCCGAGCTCCCCGAACCGACGGCCATTGACCCCATGTTCTGGATGCAAGGGCTAACCCAAGCCAGACGCCCTGTCATGGCCCTAGCTAAGTCGTTAAAACGATTTGCTCCGGCCTGTGGTGAATCCGCAACAGGTCGCTGCGCCATTGCCAGCCGAGCCGTCGCCATCTAGATCGCCTCTCGATGCTTTTGACCCGCTATGAGCGCTTCATCGCCAAACGCTACTTGCTTCCCGGCAAAGGGGAGGGGTTTATCTTCCTTGTCGCCTCAATCAGCCTGGTTGCGGTGATGCTTGGCGTTGCCGCGCTGATCATCGTGATGAGCGTGATGAACGGCTTTCGCGCGGAATTATTTGATAAGATTGTCGGGCTCAATGGCCATGCGGTGGTGCAGGGCTATGGCGGGAAGCTGCCGAACTGGCAGGATATCGTCAAACAGGCGCAGGCGACGCCGGGCGTTACCAAGGCAACGCCGCTGATCGAACAACCGCTGATGGCGACCTATAATGGCCGGGTGGAGGGCATTTTGGTGCGCGGCATGCGGATGGAGGATATCCGGTCCAACCCGACCTTCACCACCAAGCTGATTGCCGGCAAAATTACCGATCTGGCGCCCGGTAGCGGCAATGTCGCCATTGGGGCTCGGCTGGCCGAAGCATTGGGCATCCAGCCCGGTGGGTCGATCAGCCTGATTTCCCCTGATGGGCAGACGACGCCGTTCGGCACCGTGCCGCGCATCGTTTCATACCGGGTGGCTGCGGTTTTTGAGGTGGGCATTTATGATTACGACAAGGCCTTTGTCGTAATGCCAATTCAGGACGCGCAGACACTTTTGTTGATGGGCGATTCGGTGGGCATGGTTGAACTGGAAACCGCCGATGCGGACAAGGTCGGCGATATTCTCGCGCCCTTGGCTCCCAAAGTGGTGGATACAGCCGTTATTTCTGACTGGCGGACGATGAACGCCTCGCTGTTTGAGGCGTTGGCCGTTGATCGTGTTGTCTCTTTTGTTGTCCTGTCGATCATCATCCTCGTCGCGGCGTTTAATATCCTGTCGTCGCTGATCATGCTGGTGCGCGCCAAGACGCGCGATATCGCGATTCTGCGCACCATGGGGGCCTCGCGCGCGGGGGTGCTGCGAATCTTTATGACGGTGGGCACCGTTATCGGCGCGCTGGGAACGGCGGCAGGTGTGGTGCTTGGCCTGATTTTCCTTTTGTTTCGGCAGAATGTTGTCAACGGGGTGCAATATCTGACCGGCCAGACCCTTTGGGATCCGCAAATCCGTTACCTGACGGAACTGCCGGCCAAGGTGGATCCGGTGGAAATTCTGGGGATCATCCTGATGGCGCTGTTCTTCAGCTTTTTGGCGACGCTTTATCCGGCGTTCAAGGCAGCGAGCACCGACCCCGTGCAGGTCTTGCGCTATGAATGATATCATCTCCGTCACCGGCTTGAAGCGCAGCTTTACGCAAGGCGGGCAGAGCATATCTGTCTTGCGCGGCGTTGATCTGTCGGTCGCGCCGGGCGAGATTGTGGCGCTGCTGGGCCCCTCTGGTTCGGGCAAATCAACCTTATTGCAGGCCGTTGGTCTGCTTGAAGGCGGCTTTGAAGGCTCGATCCGAATTTCCGGAGAAGAAGTGGCCGCGCTCGATAATGAGGGCCGCACCCGGGTCCGGCGCGAAACGATGGGCTTTGTCTATCAATTCCATCATTTGCTGCCCGATTTCAGCGCGCTTGAAAATGTGATGCTGCCCCAACTGGTCCGCAATATAGAAGAAGTGGACGCGCAGGCCCGAGCTGAAAAGCTGTTGGCCGCGCTTGGCCTTTCTCATCGCATGACCCATCGCCCCAGCCAATTATCCGGCGGGGAACAGCAACGGGTGGCGGTGGCACGCGCGCTGGCCAATCAGCCGCGCCTCGTCCTCGCCGATGAGCCAACCGGCAATCTGGACGAGAAAACAGCCGATATCGTGCTGGCAGAGTTTTTGGGTCTGGTGCGCGGGGAGGGTGCGGCCGCGTTGGTGGCAACGCATAATGAGCGGCTTGCGGCCAAGATGGACCGAGTTGTTCGACTTCAAGATGGCCGGCTCTCTGCTTAGCCATTGATTAGCGGAAATCGCGCCACCATATTCGTGCTCAAAGGGCTGATTAGGGCCCGCACGGAGCAGATATGACGTTGAAACTTCCCCTTTTGCCGCTTCGGGACATTGTTGTGTTCCCACATATGATAGTGCCGCTGTTTGTTGGGCGGGAAAAATCGGTTGCGGCGCTTGAGCACGCAATGGCGGGCGACAAGGAAATCCTGCTGGTTGCGCAGCTAGATCCGGGTCAGGATGATCCGGGCCGCGATGATCTTTATGATATGGGCGTCACCGCCACCGTCCTTCAATTGCTGAAACTGCCGGACGGCACCGTGCGCGTGCTGGTGGAAGGCAAGCAGCGGGCGCGCCTTGTCGATATTGATGTGGTGGATGCAACCGCAATGGCCGAGGTGGAGCCCGTCACCGCATCGGGCGATGAAGCTGGCGACGAGGTGGAAGCGCTGATGCGCTCTGTCATCGACCGGTTTGAAAATTACGCCAAGCTCAACAAGAAACTTCCTGCTGAAACGGCCGGTCAGCTGAGCGAAATTGACGATCCCGATCGACTTGCCGATTCGGTGGCGGCTAATCTTGCCCTGAAGGTCGCCGACAAGCAGACACTGCTGGTGGAAATGGATGTCGCCAAGCGGCTCGAAATGGCGCTCGCCTTCATGGAAGGCGAATTGAGCGTGTTGCAGGTCGAAAAGAAGATCCGCAGCCGCGTGAAGCGCCAGATGGAAAAGACCCAGCGCGAATATTATCTGAATGAGCAGTTGAAGGCGATCCAGCGCGAACTCGGCAACGAGGGCGAGGACGGCGACGGCAACGAAATTCAGGAGCTTCAGAACAAGATCGACACGCTGAAGCTGTCAAAGGACGCCCGCGCCAAGGCGCAGGGCGAGTTGAAGAAGCTGAAGACGATGGCCCCAATGTCCGCAGAAGCGACGGTGGTGCGCAATTATCTGGATGTGCTGTTGGGCCTGCCCTGGGGCAAGAAGTCCAAGCTGAAGAAAGACATCGCGGCCGCTCAGGCGGTGCTGGATGCCGATCATTATGCGCTGGAAAAGGTCAAAGACCGGATCGTCGAATATCTGGCGGTTCAGGCGCGCACAAACAAGCTCAAAGGGCCGATCCTGTGTCTGGTGGGGCCGCCGGGCGTGGGCAAGACCTCGCTGGGCCGATCGATTGCCAAGGCCACCGGGCGTGAGTTCATCCGCCAATCGCTGGGCGGCGTGCGCGACGAGGCCGAGATCCGTGGCCATCGCCGCACCTATATTGGCTCGCTGCCGGGCAAAATCGTCACCAACCTGAAAAAGGCTGGCACGATGAACCCGCTGTTCCTGCTCGATGAAATCGACAAATTGGGTCAGGATTTCCGCGGCGATCCGGCTTCGGCGCTGCTCGAGGTGTTGGACCCGGAACAGAACAGCAAGTTTCAGGACCATTATCTGGAAACCGATGTGGACCTGTCGGACGTGATGTTCGTGACAACGGCCAACTCGCTGAACCTGCCTCAGCCGCTGCTGGACCGGATGGAGATCATCCGTCTTGAAGGCTATACCGAGGACGAGAAGGTGGAAATCGCTCAGCGCCACCTGATCGCCAAGCAGATCGACGCGCATGGCCTGAAGGCGGGTGAGTTTACGCTCACCGAGGCAGGCCTGCGCAATCTGGTGCGGCTCTACACGCGCGAAGCCGGCGTTCGGACGCTAGAGCGCGAAATTGCCAAGCTTGCGCGTAAGGCTCTGCGCAAGATCCTGGAAGGCAAGGCGACCAGCGTGGAGATTACGCCGGAAAACCTCGCCGACTTTGCCGGCGTGCCCAAATATCGCTTTGGCGTTGGCGAAGAGGAAAATCAGATCGGCGCGGTCACAGGCCTTGCGTGGACCGAAGTGGGCGGCGAGCTGCTGACCATTGAAGCGGTCACCGTCCCTGGCAAAGGGTTGGTGAAGACCACCGGCAAACTTGGCGATGTGATGACCGAATCCATTCAGGCGGCGATGAGCTTCGTGAAGGCGCGGGCGCCCGGTTATGGCATCAAGCCCAGCATTTTCCAGCGCAAGGATATCCATATCCACTTGCCCGAAGGGGCAGTGCCCAAGGATGGTCCGTCGGCTGGGATCGGCATGGTGACGGCCATGGTTTCGACGCTGACCGGTATTGCGGTGCGGCGCGAAGTGGCGATGACGGGGGAAGTCACGCTGCGTGGCCGCGTATTGCCCATTGGCGGCCTGAAGGAAAAGCTTCTCGCTGCCCTGCGTGGGGGCATCACCACGGTGGTGATCCCCGCGGAGAATGAAAAGGACCTCGCGGACATTCCCGATAATGTGAAGCAGGGTCTGACCATCCTGCCGGTGCGCCATGTGGATGAGGTGCTGGACATAGCGCTTGCCGGAGAAGTGCAGCCCATTGACTGGTCAGAAGCCGATGAGTTGGCGGCTCAGCCGCTCGGCCAAGCCGGTCAGGGGGATGTCGTGCGGCATTAATCTGGTTTCGAATCGACCCATGCCGGGACAAGGTTTCGGCATGGGTCATTGTTATTTCTCGACATATTGCCGATTCAACGCAGCGATACGGCCATTTTGGTTCCGAAAAACCCGCTAAACTCCCTGATTAACCGAGTCGGACCCGCAATTTGTTTTGACAGTCGCATCCGGCGTGGCATTACTCGCTCCCACGGCTTTTCGCCGAAAATACAATCTATTCCTAAAACACTCGACGAGGGGGTTTCCTAATGAACAAGCAAGATCTGATCGCTGCCGTTGCTGATGCTTCCGGCCTGACCAAGGCTGATGCGAGCAAGGCTGTCGAAGGCGTTTTCGACGCCATCACCGGCGCGCTGAAGAAGGGCGATGAAGTTCGTCTCGTCGGCTTTGGTACGTTCGCTGTTTCGAAGCGTAAGGCTTCGACCGGCCGTAACCCGCGCACGGGTGCCCCGATGCAGATCAAGGCATCGTCGCAGCCGAAGTTCAAGGCTGGCAAGGGCCTGAAGGACGCCGTCAACTAAGACGCGCGTTCCTTTCGGAACATTTTTTGGCGGGCGGTGTCTGAAAAGGCGCCGCCCGTCTTGTTTTGCGCAGCCGCCTCGGTTAGGGGCAACGCCCATCGGCGTGGGCGCGTAGCTCAGCGGTAGAGCACACCCTTCACACGGGTGGGGTCACAGGTTCAATCCCTGTCGCGCCCACCACGCCGATCTTACCCCTGTTTTGGCTTTCGGGCGCCCAAGCGCGGCGCCACCTTTAGCGAGGCGCGGTGGCGGATCGCTTGGCGCAGCTCATCGCGCTTTTCGTGGATTGAAGCGATAACGGGCCCCATCGCAACGCCCAGATCCACCAGCACCGCTTCTGAGAGTTGCAGCGAGCTTTCCAGCGTTTCGGGAACAGCATCGCTTGCCCCCGCAAGATAAAGCTCTGCGGCGTGGCTGGTATCGCGCGCCCGTGCAACAATTGTCAGATCGGGATGGCGCTGGCGCAGGGCGCGGATCAACCGAGACGCCTGAACATGGTCGTCCATCGTGACGACCACGGCCTTGGCCTCGGCCAGCCCCAGCACCTCCAGCGCCTCAATGCGTCGGGCATCGGCAAAGCGGACCGGCTGCCTGTCGCGCCGGGCGCGGTTCACGACATCCACATCACCCTCAATGGCAAGCCAAGGCTGTTCATGGGCGTCCAGCATCGCAGCGACCATGCGGCCCACCCTGCCATAGCCGATGATCAGCGTGCGCCCCTCTGCCTTGGTGCTTTCCGCCTGCGTGTCGTCGGCCTGTCGATGGTCTATGCGGGCGGCAATTTTCTGGCCCAGCTTGGCGAGAAGGGGCGTCACAGTCAGCCCCAAAGCCGTCACAACCTGCCAGAAATAGGCGGTTTGTGCATCAATGATCGCAACCTGCGCCGCCGTGCCGAGCACGATCAGCGTTGTTTCTGAAGGGCTGCCCATCAGCACGCCAACTTCAGTTGCGACCCCGCGCCGGACGCCGTTTAAACGCAGCAGGCCGGCGGTCACGATAAATTTGATGATCAGCAGTCCGGCCAGCGCGCTCAAGACAAGGGCCCAGTCTTGCCACAGCCGGTCAAGATCCAGATTCATGCCAACCGTGATCAAAAAGACACCCAAAGCCAGACCGCGGAAGGGGAGGACAACGGTTTCCACTTCGCTGCGATAGGCTGTTTCGGCAATCAGCAGCCCGGCGACCAAAGCCCCCAGCAGCGACGACAGCCCGACCGAAAGGGTCATCAGGCTGGCCAAGATGACGACCAGCAGCGTGACCGCCAAAAACATCTCTGGGCTTTTGGTGCGCGCCGCCTGGGCAAAAAGCGGGGGCAGCACCAAGCGGCCCACCAGCAACATGGCCGCCAAGGTCAGGCTGCCGACCAGCAGCACGCGGGCAAAATCCCCCAAATCGGTCGCGCCCGAGCCCAAAGAGCCAAGCAGAAACACGATGGGCACCAAAGCAAGGTCTTCAAACAACAACATGCCAAAGGCGTTGCGGCCCACAGCGCCCCGGGTGCCGGAAATGGGGAGCACCAGCGCGGTTGAAGACAGCGCCAGCGCAATGCCAAGGCCCATGGCTGCCCGGCTATCTTCCTCCACCGCAATCAGGCCAAGGCCAATCAGGAAGGCCGCGCCAAAAAGCTGGGCCGCCCCGACGCCAAAGACAAGCCGCCGCATGGACTTTAGCCGGGCAAAGGAAAGCTCCAGCCCGATGGTAAAGAGCAGCAAGACAATGCCCAACTCGGCTATGGGCTCGATCCCATGGCGGTTGACGATGGTGAAGGTTTTTAGCCACGGCCAGTGCGCCGCCAATTGGCCCAGCCCATAAGGGCCCACCAGCACGCCAAACAAGATGAAGCCGATGACGGGTGTAATGCGCAGACGTGCAAAGGCGGGGATGGCGATGCCCGCCGCGCCCAGAATGATCAGCGTATCGTGAAGAGCAGTTGAGCTTGGTTCAAGAGCCATGGCCTACCCTAACCATGATCTGACCGGGTGTCACACGCGCGCGCCTAAAAAAAAGGCCGGGAGTATGCCCCCGGCCTTTCATGCATTATGTGGCGCAAGGATTAGGCCCAGGAAGCCATTTCCTTTTCCAGATTGGCGCGGATCGCTTCGAAAAACTGCTCCGTCGTCATCCATGCCTGATCCGGGCCGATGAGGATCGCGAGATCCTTGGTCATCTGACCGCTTTCAACCGTCTGAATGCACACGCGTTCCAGCGTTTCGGCAAAGCGCGTGACGTCCGGCGTATTGTCGAACTTGCCGCGATAGATAAGGCCGCGCGTCCAAGCGAAGATCGAGGCGATCGGGTTGGTCGAGGTCGCCTTGCCCTGCTGGTGCATGCGGTAGTGGCGCGTGACCGTGCCATGGGCCGCTTCGGCTTCCACCGTCTTGCCATCGGGCGTCATCAGCACCGAGGTCATCAGGCCCAACGAGCCAAAGCCCTGCGCCACCTGATCCGACTGGACGTCGCCATCATAGTTTTTGCAGGCCCAGACGAACTTGCCGCTCCACTTCAGTGCCGAGGCGACCATGTCGTCGATCAGGCGGTGTTCGTAGACAATGCCGGCTTCTTCAAACTTGGTCTTGAATTCGGCTTCATAGACTTCCTGAAACAAGTCCTTGAAGCGGCCGTCATAGGCCTTGAGGATCGTGTTCTTGGTCGAGAGATAGACCGGCCAGCCCAAGCCAAGGCCATAATTCATCGAGGCGCGGGCAAAATCGCGGATCGAATCGTCAAGATTGTACATCGCCAAGGCGACGCCCGAAGACGGGAACTGGAAGACTTCTTCGTCAATCTTCTCGCCATTTTCCCCATCCCAAACCAGGCGCAGCTTGCCCGGGCCCGGAACTACGAAGTCGGTCGCTTTATACTGATCGCCAAAGGCATGACGGCCGACCACAATGGGGTCGGTCCAGCCCGGGATCAGCCGCGGGACGTTCTTGATGACGATCGGTTCACGAAACACCACGCCGCCCAGAATGTTACGGATCGTACCATTGGGGGACTTCCACATCTTCTTGAGGTTGAACTCGGTGACGCGCGCTTCGTCGGGCGTGATCGTCGCGCACTTGACCGCAACGCCATATTCCTTCGTCGCATTGGCGGCGTCGACTGTGATCTGGTCGTTGGTTTCGTCGCGCTTTTCGACCGACAGGTCATAATATTTCAAATCGATATCAAGATAAGGCAGGATCAGCTTTTCGCGAATCCACTGCCAGATGATGCGGGTCATTTCATCGCCGTCCATTTCGACGACGGGGGTTTTCACCTTGATCTTGGACATAGTTTTGCTCTTTCCCCGGGGAGAGTTGGTCGCAAGCGGCCTTAGGGCGGGAAATCGCGTCAATCAACTGCTCTCATTGTATCGGGCCGGTCCACCCTCTATGGTGGCCCGATGACCGAACATGAGAAAGCCGTCGCTGCGGGCGAAGGCGTAAAATGGGCCTGGCCCTCCGTCCATCCGGAAGGCCGCAAATTTGCGTTGATCTCGGGCGCCGTTGTTGTGGCGCTGGCGATCCTTGGCTGGAGCTTTGTGGCCTGGCTGATGGCGGGGCTGACGATATGGATTCTCGCCTTTTTCCGAGATCCGATCCGCAGCGTTCCACAGGGTGCCGATCTGGTAATCGCGCCCGCCGATGGCATGGTTACGCTGATTCAGACGGTCCGGCCCCCGCGCGAGATTGCCGGGCCGGCGGGTCTGGCAGATGCGCCGATGGTGCGTGTATCGATTTTTATGAGCGTTTTTGACGTTCACATTAATCGGGCCCCCATTGCCGGCACGATCCGCCAGATTGAATATATTCCGGGCAAGTTCCTCAATGCCGATCTTGATAAGGCGAGCGAGGATAACGAGCGGCAGCATTTTCTAGTCGAGCGCGCCGATGGCGTGAAAATCGGCTTCACCCAGATTGCCGGGCTGGTGGCGCGGCGGATCGTGCCTTTGTCCAAGGTGGGGGATGTCGTGACGGCCGGCGAACGCGTCGGCTTGATCCGTTTTGGTAGCCGGGTTGATGTTTATTTGCCTGAAGGGACAGCCCCCAAAGTGGCGCTTGGCCAGCGCTGCGTCGCCGGGGAAACCATATTGGGCGTGATCGGGAACGGTCAGGCGGCCGTGGCGCTGAGCCAGTGACCCCGCCCGTCAAGCGCGGCATCAGCCTGCGAGCAGTCGCCCCCAATGCGGTGACGGCGCTTGCGCTGTGCTTTGGGTTGACGGGCATTCGCTTTGCTATTTCGGCAGTGGGTGCGACGCCCAATCCCGGCGATTGGGAGCGCGCAATCGGCGCAATTGTGATTGCGGCGGTATTGGATGGTCTGGATGGCCGCATTGCCCGGTTGCTCAAAGGCGAAAGCCGCTTTGGGGCAGAGCTTGATTCGCTTTCGGATGTCATCGCCTTTGGCGTGTCGCCGGCGATCATCCTCTATCTTTGGTCGTTGCAGAACATGCCGCATTTCGGCTGGACCTGTGCGCTGGCTTACGGCGTGTGCTGTGCCTTGCGCCTCGCCCGGTTCAACGCTGCGATTGATGCAGAAGACCAGCCGCATAAATCTGCGGGCTTTTTAACGGGCATCCCGGCGCCGGCAGGGGCGGGGATTGCCTTTGTGCCTCTTTATCTCTGGATCGTGACGGGCAATGACCTGTTCCGTAACCCCGTCATTGTGGCCCCTTGGATCGTCTTTGTCGCGGCACTGATGATCTCAAATGTGGCAACCTATAGCTGGTCGTCCATTCGCTTGCGCCGCCATGTCCGGTTGGAAGCGATACTGTTGGTTGCCTTGCTGGGCGCGGCGCTCTTCTCCGAGCCGTGGATTACGTTGATCGTCGTTTCGCTGGGTTATCTCGCCATGATCCCGTTCAGCCTGCGCAGCTATGCGCGAGTCAAGCGCGGGGTCCAATCGCGCTAACGCGGCTTTTTACCGAACAGGGTGCTTCAGGCGGCAAGGCGCGTCCGCAGGGCAGGGCGGGGCCGCGGTGCTGCAGCCGGGCGCCGACGTGCCACATAAATCACCTTGTCGTGCGCCGCCATTGGCCGATGCTCACCCGCCAGGGCCGCTTCAATCTTTGCGCCCGATTCTGCGAACATCCCCCGAATCATCAGCGCAGACAGCGCGATCAGGCCGGAAAAGAACGTAAAAGCGAAGAGGTGCATCAGTGATCTCCTTTTGTTCTCGTTTTTTTGATCCCCAAATGTTCTTTCGTCAAGCGAAAAAAGAACATTCGCGGAACATGGCGGGATTTCGGGAGATTTTGGAAGAGAAGAGTGGCTCCCCGGGCCTGATTCGAACAGGCGGCCGTCCGATTAACAGTCGGATGCTCTACCGCTGAGCTACCGGGGAACGCTCTTGAGGAGGCGGGCTATAGAAAGCCGAACGCCGCTTGGCAAGCGCCTCAAACCGCAAATTGTTCCATCGCGATCCGGTCATCCAGTGCGTGCTCCGGATCGAACATCAAGGTGAGGCGGGTTGCCTTGTCAGATGTGACGCGAACCAGCGCTACATCGCGGACTTCCTGCTGGTCGGCAACCGCGCTGACCGGGCGCTTGACCGCATCGAGCACGCGAAACTGAACGGTCGCATTGTCCGGCAAGATCGCCCCGCGCCATCGGCGCGGACGAAAGGGACTGATGGGCGTCAGCGCCAGCAGCGGCGAATCAAGCGGAAGAATCGGCCCCTGGGCGGAAAAATTATAGGCGGTTGATCCGGCGGGCGTCGCAACCAACACGCCGTCGCACACCAATTCTTCCAGCACGACACGACCATCCACGGTCACTTCAAGCTTTGCGGTCTGGCGGGTTTCACGCAGCAACGACACTTCGTTGATGGCTGGGCTGGTCACCCGCTCCCCATCGATGGTCTCCGCCTCCATCCGCAAGGGCGAGACGGTGAACGAGCGGGCTTTGGCAATGCGTTCATCCAGCCCGCCATCGCGCCATTCGTTCATCAAAAAGCCGACCGTGCCAAGGTTCATGCCAAAGATCGGCAAAATCCGGCCGCGGCCAAGCATGCCGTGCAGCGTCTGGAGCATGAAGCCATCGCCACCCAGCGCGACAACCATATCGGCATCGCGAAGATCTACCCAGTCATGGGCGGCGCGCAGCTTTTCTGCCGCGTCCTGTGCCGGGTCGGTGGGGGAGACGAGCAGCGCGCGCTTCATCCGCCGGTCACGCTCATATGTCGGCGGGTGGCGGGGACCGCGAGATCAAAATCATGCCGCTCCGGCTTCAGGCCCATGGCGCGATCAAGCGCCTGGTCGAGTGCGCCGGCATCGTCACAGCGCAGCGCGGCCCGCAGGTCGATCCGGTCTTCATGGCCAAGGCACATATAAAGCTGCCCTGAGGCCGAAATGCGCACCCGGTTGCAGCTGGCGCAGAAATTTTCGGTCAGCGGAGAGATTAGCCCCAGACGTGTCGTGCTGCCCGCAACCGCCCAATAGCGGGCCGGTCCGCCCGTCTTGTGCGGCGAGGGTGTTAGGCCAAAACGTGCCTCAAGCTGGGCGCGCACCTCAGTCAGGGGCAAGAAATAGTCGGTCCGGTCTTCGCCGGTATCGCCAAGCGGCATGGTTTCAATCAGCGACAGGTCAAAGCCTTGGTCGCAGCACCAGCCAAGCATATCGCCAATTTCGCCTTCGTTCAGGCCCTTGAGCGCAACCATGTTGATCTTGATGGCAAAGCCCCGGTCCTTGGCCGCAGCGATGCCAGCCAGAACGTCGGGCAGATGGCCGACGCGGCTGATATGGCGAAAAGCCTCTGCGTCGCGTGTATCGAGGCTAACGTTAATGCGGCGAATGCCCGCCTGCCAAAGCGCATCGGCATGGCCGGCAAGGCGCGCACCATTGGTGGTGAGCGTCAATTCCTCCAGCCCATGGCCCAAAAGCGCGCCAATTTCTTGCGCAAGATCGTCGACGCCCCGGCGAACCAGCGGCTCGCCCCCGGTCAGGCGGATTCGCGAGACACCGCGTGCCACCAGCGCCCGGGCAAGGTGGGCCAGTTCTTCAAGGCTTAAAACTTCGCTGCGCGGCAGAAAAACCATGTCTTCTGCCATGCAATAGCGACACCGCATATCGCAGCGATCCGTCAGCGAGAGGCGGACATAGCTAATCCGACGCCCGAAGCGATCCTGAAGGGCAGAAGAGGGTCCGCACGCCATGGCCGATAGCTAGGCGGAGCCTGCGCCCGCTGCAAGCCTCGATTGGGGCAAGGCGGGGCGGGCGCCGGTCAGTTTGGCTTGGCCGTGTCGATCATGTCCGGTTGCAACAGCCGGTGCATATGGACGACAACATATTTCATCTCGGCATCGTCAACCGTGCGCTGCGCAGCGGCGCGCCAAGCCTTTTCTGCGGCCTTATAGTCCGGAAAAAAGCCAACAACATCCATCGATGTCAGGTCGGCAAATTCAAGCGTGCGGGGGTCCTTCACGCGGCCCCCAAACACCAGATGCAATTTACTGTCGTCGCTCATTACTGATCCTTGCGTACCGTCTTTGTCGCGGCCTTGCCGGCCGTCGTTGCGGCCTTTCCGATTTTTCCGGCAAGATCGCGCACCTGTTTGCGTGCAGCATCCCCGCTGACGCCTAGCGCAACAAGTTCGGCCTTGGCAACGTTGCCGGCAACTTTTGCCGCCGTTTTGGCAGTGGATTTGACGCTACGACTCACCGGCCCCAACATCTTTTTCTCGCGCTGGGTGCGCGGCAGAAAGGCTGCGATGATTGCGCCGATGGCAAGGCCGCCGGCAAGCGCTGCAAGCGGGTTTCCTTCCAGCCCTTGGGCAGCCTTTTGCCGCGCAGCGCGGGCGGTGTCGCGGGTTGCCGCTGCCCCTTGGCGAACCTTGGCGCGGCTTGCCTCCAGCGCCTTGCCCGCGCTGTCGCGCGCCTGAGAATAGCGCTGGCCGGCTTTGGTGCGAAGATTATCGGACATGTCGTGTCTCCCTCAAGAGCCGCCGGACAAGGCCGGCAATGGGTTTGCGAAACAATAAGGCCATCAAGCCAAGGCCAACCAGGCCAGTGGCAACGGGCCGGGCCTGAAACGTTTGGGTTGCTCGGTCTTTGGCACGGTCACGGGTGCGACGAAAAAGCGTTGCTGGGGCAAGCTCGCGCCGGGCCACCCCTAGTGTCGCGCGGAACTTGGCGCGGGTGGCGACAAGCTGCTCGGCCGCACGATCGCGCTCGTTCAGGGTTTCTGCCATGGTCGCATCACCTTTTTGACATGGCGGGCCGCCGCCCGGGCCAAAAGCCAGATGACCAGCCCCAAAATGGCCACCACACCGATGAGCGCCCAGACAAAGCCAAGATAAATCCCGGCCCATATCGTCACGGCGACGATAATCGCGACGATCAGGCTCAGGCCAAGTACGGCCGCGCCTGCATAAAGCGCGACGGCTGGGCCAATATGCGCCGATCGGTCGCGGACTTCGGCTTTGGCATAATCCATTTCGGCACGGGCATAGGCTTTTGCGTCCTCGGCCAATTGCCGCAGCAGCACGCGTACGCTGGGATCATTCATGTCGGGGGGCGGGTCCGCCTGCATAAATGACCTAGGCGTCCTCGTCCTGATCCGCCTTGAGCAAGCGGGTCAGAACAAAGCCCAATGCCGCAGCCGCACCAATGGCGACCGCAGGGCGACGGCGAACAAAGTCGCGCACATCGTCCAACAGGGCGTCTACATCCTTGGATTTGAGCGTCTCGGACATGC
Organism: Chakrabartia sp.; assembly: GCA_046074265.1. Classification (GTDB taxonomy): domain Bacteria; phylum Pseudomonadota; class Alphaproteobacteria; order Sphingomonadales; family Sphingomonadaceae; genus Aquisediminimonas. The sequence goes on along the minus strand of JBJTNW010000003.1, from coordinate 104,800 downwards.
CCGACAACGCATCCGCCGCGCGGCGGGCATAAGCGCCATATTGCGGGCCCACCCGCTCGTCGATGGTCCGCGCCACATCTTCCACCATGGCCGTGACGCCATCAAGCGTGTCGGTTGTCTTTTCCTTGCCGCTATGCGCGGCATCCTTGGCCGAAGACTTGAGCTTGCGGACCATGTTGCTTGCTTCTTGCCGCAAGGGGACGGGCGCGCCTTCCGCCGGGGCGGTCAAGGCCTTTCCAGCGGGACGGGAAGCCGCCTTGCGGCGCGGGGCGGCCTTTTTCGCCGGGGTCGCGGGGGAGTTATTGTCTGTCGTTGCCATGTTGTCGCCTTCCTCATGGTTGCGCAGTGGCTGCATGACCGATAGAGGCCGTTGTCCCATCCGCCAAGCAGCTTTGGAGTCTGATATAGTGACGGCCATTCTTGATATCCATGCCCGCCAGATCATTGACAGCCGGGGGAACCCCACGGTTGAAGTCGACGTGCTGCTGGAAGACGGCAGCTTTGGCCGCGCGGCCGTTCCGTCGGGTGCCTCGACCGGTGCCTATGAAGCGGTGGAAAAGCGCGATGGGGGCAAGCCGTGGCTGGGCAAGGGCGTCCAACAGGCGGTGGATAATGTGAATGGCGCGATTGCCGAAGCCTTGCTTGGCTTGGATGCCGAAGACCAGGCCGAAGTTGATGGCGCGATGATCGCGCTTGATGCCACGGACAATAAGGGCAATCTGGGCGCGAACGCCATTTTGGGGGTCAGCCTTGCTACTGCCAAGGCCGCCGCGGATTCGCGCGGTCTGCCGCTTTATCGGTATGTTGGCGGCGTTTCTGCCCATGTCCTGCCGGTCCCGATGATGAACATCATCAACGGCGGCGCCCATGCCGACAATCCGATCGACTTTCAGGAATTTATGATCATGCCGGTTGGCGCCGACACGATCTTTGATGCGGTGCGCATGGGCTCTGAAATTTTCCATACGCTCAAGAAGAAGCTGCATGACAAGGGGCTGGCAACCGCGGTTGGCGATGAAGGCGGCTTTGCCCCCAATCTCGCTTCGGCACCTGCTGCGCTGGATTTCATCATGCAGGCTGTGGAAGCGGCTGGATATAAGCCGGGCGACGATGTTGTGCTGGCACTTGATTGCGCGTCGACCGAATATTTCCGGGATGGCAAATATCATCTCGACGGCGAGGGTCGGGTGCTGTCGCCCGAAGAACACGCCGATTATCTGGCTGACCTGGTCGCCAAATACCCGATCCGGTCGATCGAAGACGGCATGGGCGAAGATGACCGTGCGGGCTGGAAATATCTGACCGACAAAATCGGCGCACGTTGTCAGCTCGTCGGGGACGATCTGTTTGTTACGAATCCCAAGCGCCTGCATGATGGGATTAACGAAGGTCTGGCCAATTCGATCCTTGTAAAGGTCAACCAGATTGGCACGCTCACTGAAACGCTGGCGGCTGTCGATATGGCCCATCGCGCGCGTTATACCTCGGTTATGTCGCACCGCTCGGGCGAGACGGAAGACGCGACAATTGCGGATTTGGCGGTTGCAACCAATTGCGGGCAGATCAAGACGGGCAGCCTCGCGCGCTCGGATCGGCTTGCCAAATACAACCAGCTAATCCGGATTGAAGAAGAATTGGGGCCGATTGCGCACTACGCCGGTCGGACTATTTTCGACTAATCTTGAAAGACAAGGCGACACTTTCCGGTTGACCGGAAGAATCGCTTGTGATTCAAGAGCAAAGATGAAGCAGGCTCGGCATCTCTGGAACATGTTGCGCACGGCGGCCACGCCGGCGCTCGCGTTCATTGTTGTTGCCTTTTTCGGGGGTTATGCACTGTTCGGGGCCAATGGCCTGTTGGCGGGCTTTGAGTACCGCCACCAGATCGAGCAGCGATCCCAGAAACTAGCAGAGTTGCGCCGAGAGAAAGCCGTGATCGCTAATCGTGTGGCGCTGCTTGATCCCAAAAAAGCCAATCCCGATTTGGTTGATGAGCTTGTCCGCCGGGAATTGGGCCTTGCCCATCCCGACGAAATCATCATCCCGCTGAACTAAGCGGCTGCATTCGTTTCCGTAACGGAAAATCCATCACCGCCGTTGCGGTGGGGGCACTTTGCTGTCTATAGGCTCGGCTCCCATCTCCCCAGGATCGAGGAAGGTTTCCCTTTGGCAAAGGCCGCACAGAAAAAAGCGCCGACCGAGCAACTCCCCAAACCCGCTGAACCGAAAAGATATCAGGCGGGCCGGGACGAACTTCTGTCGCTCTACCGCGAAATGCTGTTGATCCGCCGGTTCGAAGAAAAAGCGGGCCAGCTTTATGGCCTTGGGCTGATCGGCGGGTTTTGCCATCTCTATATTGGCCAAGAAGCCGTCGCGGCGGGTATCCAGACCGCCTTGTCCGATAAGGACAGCGTCATCACCGGCTATCGTGACCACGGCCATATGCTGTTGTGCGGGATCGACCCCAAGGTCGTCATGGCGGAATTGACCGGCCGCGAAGCAGGCATTTCGCGCGGCAAGGGCGGCTCGATGCACATGTTCTCGGTCGACCATAAATTTTATGGCGGGCACGGCATTGTGGGCGCGCAGGTGCCGCTGGGCGCGGGCCTTGCCTTTGCGCATAAATATAATGAGGATGGCGGCCTGTGCGTCGCCTATTTCGGCGATGGCGCGGCCAATCAGGGGCAGGTCTACGAAGCGTTCAACATGGCGGCCTTGTGGAAACTGCCGATCATCTTCGTGGTTGAAAATAACCGCTATGCCATGGGCACTGCCGTCACGCGCTCCAGCGCGGAAACGCATTTCTGGCGTCGCGGCGAGGCATTTCGCATTCCCGGGATGGTCTGCAACGGCATGGATGTGCTGGAAGTGCGCGGGACGGCGCAGGCCGCGATTGATTTTGTGCGCGCGGGGCATGGCCCTGTGGTCATGGAAGCGCAGACCTATCGCTATCGCGGCCATTCCATGTCGGACCCGGCCAAGTACCGCTCGCGCGAGGAGGTACAGGAGGTCCGTGAAAAATCTGACCCGATTGATGGCTTGAAGCCCGATCTGGCGGCGGCCGGCATCACCGAAGAGGAATTGAAGGCGATCGACAAGGAAATCCGCGCCATCGTCAACGAGGCGGCTGATTTTGCCGAAACCTCGCCCGAGCCGGATCCGGCCGAACTTTATACCGATGTGCTGGTGGAGAGCTACTAATGGCAATCGAACTGAAGATGCCCGCGCTTTCCCCAACGATGGAAGAAGGCACGCTGGGCAAATGGCTTGTGAAGCCCGGCGATCATGTCCGGTCGGGCGATATTCTCGCTGAGATCGAAACCGATAAGGCAACGATGGAATTTGAAGCCGTGGATGAAGGCATTGTGGCCGATATTCTGGTGGCGGCCGGGACCGACCATGTGAAGGTAGGCACCGTCATCGCAACGCTGGCGGGTGAAGGGGAGGGGGCGGTTGCTCAACCCGTGCCTGCGGCTGCGGCCGAAGCGGCGCCTGCTGCGCCCGTTGCGGCGCCGGTGGTACGGGCTCCCGCCGCCGTTACCGACCTGTCGGGCGACACCATGCGTATCACCGTGCGCGAAGCGCTGCGCGATGCCATGGCTGAAGAAATGCGCAGTGATCCGCGCGTCTTCGTCATGGGCGAAGAAGTCGCGGAATATCAGGGCGCCTATAAGGTAACGCAGGGCTTGCTGGATGAATTTGGCGCCAAGCGGGTCATTGATACGCCGATCACCGAATATGGCTTTGCCGGCATCGGCACGGGGGCAGCCATGGGCGGCCTGCGCCCGATTGTTGAGTTTATGACCTTCAACTTCGCGATGCAGGCGATTGATCACATCATCAATTCGGCGGCCAAGACCAATTATATGTCGGGCGGTCAGATGCGCTGCCCGATCGTATTCCGCGGGCCCAATGGGGCCGCAAGCCGGGTGGGGGCGCAGCACAGCCAGAATTATGCGCCTTGGTATGCAAGTGTGCCGGGGCTGGTGGTGATCGCACCTTATGATGCCGCGGATGCCAAGGGCTTGCTCAAAGCGGCGATCCGCAGCGAGGACCCGGTGGTCTTTCTTGAAAATGAGTTGGTCTATGGCCGCAGCTTCGATGTGCCGGCGGGCGAGCATATCGTTCCCATTGGCAAGGCGCGGACCATGCGGGCTGGCCGGGATGTGACGATCGTCAGCTATTCCATCGGCGTCGGCATCGCGCTGGAAGCGGCAGAGACACTGGCCGAAGAAGGCATTGAGGCCGAAGTTCTTGATCTGCGGACGCTGCGTCCGCTCGACAAGGGGGCGGTGCTGGAAAGCCTGTCGCGGACCAACCGGCTGGTTATCGTGGAAGAAGGCTGGCCGCAATGTTCGATCGCAAGCGAGATCATGGCAATCGCCATGGAAGAGGGCTTTGACGATCTGGATGCGCCCATCGCGCGCGTAACCAATGTTGACGTGCCGTTGCCTTATGCAAACAACCTCGAAAAACTGGCGCTTGTGACAGCCGCGCGTACGGTCGAGGCGGTCCGCAAGGTCTGCTATCGCGCCTAAGTCTGCAGCCCGGCCGTGGCCCTAGCAGGTCGCGGCCGGGGCATCGGGCGATAGGCCTGCAAGGCTGCGCTTGTCGCGGACGTTCATCGCAAAGGCGGCCACAAAGCGCTGGGTTCCGTATCCAGCCCAGTTCATCGACACCATCGGCCGATAATCATAGGCGATCTCAACGAACATGACCGCATCTCCCGGCCGAGCCTGGATGCTTTGGCCGCCATATTGAATGCCTGCAAAACCAAGGCCATGCGCGCCCTGTCCGGCGCGATAGGCGGATGAAAAATGCGCGTTGCCATAGCAGCGCTGCCAGTGGATCCATTGACCGCCTTGGGCATTTGTTTCCAGACTTGTGAGGATAATCCGGCCATTGCTGCTGAGGTTCAGCGTGCCACCTTGAAGCTGTGCACCCAATAAAAGGTCATTAATGTCGGATTCGCGCACAGTGGACGCCTGCATCGCATTGCCATCGCTGATGCGCGCCGCGTTATCGACCACCATCCGGCCAATTTCATAAACCCGCTTTCGCGCAAGAATATTGGCCGTGATCTCCATTGAGCCAAGCCCAACCAGCAGCAGGAAGGGCAAGACGGCGCTTAGCTCAAACATCGCAATGCCGCGCTGATCGGCCCAGAGCCGGACGACGCGCGACGGGGAGGGGTGCGGCGCCGTCATAGATTGGATCCGCAAGTCAGCAAGGGCGGGCGGCTGCGGTTGGAAAAGGGCTGAATGCGCAGCATGCGGGTGGACGTCAACGCCGTGTCGTCGCTGAAACCCAGAAACCCCCCGATTGGAAACAGGCGGGAAAAGCTGACGGTAACGTTGTAAATCACAACATCGTCAGCATTGCCCCAATCCATCAGGGTCGTATCGGCATCATAGTCGCCATTGTCGTTCAGATCTTCAAAGGTCTCGCCGTCATCGCACACATTATTGTGGTTGGCGTCGTTAAACGGCTCGCTGCGGTTGGTAACCCGACTGTAGCGGCTGACCGCTTCGCGCGATACGCTTACCACAACATCCTTATGGGTCAGGCGCATCGTATCGCGCAGGTCGGCGTCCAGCGCGGCGCGCACGCTGGTGTCGCTTGCCGTTTCAAGCGACAGGTCGCGGGCCGCCTTGGTTAAGGTGCCTTCCAGCACGCTGTCCATGTAAAGCTCATAGCCAAATTCCATCGCGGCCATCAGCAACGTAAGAAACACGGGCGCGACAAGGGCAAATTCAACCAGCGTTGCCCCGCGCTCATGGTTTTTCAGCGTCTTGGCCATCGTCATCGGGTCAGGCGCAAGCGCGCGATATTTGCGGCAATGGCTGAAAAAGTGGCATTCAATTCTGCGCTGTTGGCCGCCATAAAATACTGGCTGTTGCTGGCACAGGCTTTGAGCGTCGGTGTTAGCGCGGTGCCAAAGGCAATTGTCCACACGCTGATCCCCTTTGCCTTGGCTGCCTCGCACGCGGCGCGGAACCGGGCATCGACAAGCGCATCCGTTTCGCTGTCGGTTGGGGCTACACCTGCATCGGTCCGCCGCCGGTCAAGGCCCGAGACGCCATAGGCTTCGTAAATATAATCATGGGTTTCAATCGCGCCGTCGGTCATAAAAATGATGTTGCGGCTGATCGGTCGGCCATTGGGCGCGCTTTGGTTTTGACTGGCAAACAAACCGGTTGGCGAGGCGAGCCGCGCCGCCCAAATCATCCCGATATCCAGATAGGTTGTCCCCCCAGCATAAAGCGCGTTGACATAGTCCGTCACCCCTTGCTGGGTCATCGTGGCCAGCTTGCGGGACTTGGCCGGGCAGGCCGCCGCAAGGCCGCCCGCATATTCTTCGGGCCGCGTGGCGTTGAGCGTGGTTGACCAGGGGGCAATTGACCAGTCGGTCCGGTCGCGTCGCCAATAGACAAGCCCGGGCAGAAATGGTCGCCAGCGCGTGGCGTCGCTGTTGGGGATGCGATCAATGTCCAGATCATAAGCGGCGGCCGGGATCGGCGAGAAGTTGGTGGCCCGCACCGTATCGCGTTCTTCAATACAGCCCGTCCAATGGATCGTCACACTTGTTTGCTGGTCGCTGAATTTGGGCACAACAAAGGAGCGCGCGGATGTTTTGACGCCCGACACATCAAACTCAACGGGCTTGTAGATCCAGTTGTAGAGGCCGGGGGGCGGGCCGGAGCCGCCGCCCACAGCGCGCGTTTCGGTGCTGGTCAGCTTATAGTTGATATAGGTGTACACATAGATCACGCATTGGCGGCCCACCACCTCGCCGTCGAAATACTGGCCGTTGATGATCTGTGTATTAACCCGCTGTTCCAATTGCCCGTTAGAGCCCGGCACCGGGCTCCACGGCCCGCTGCTCGCATTGACGCTGGTTGTTGGGTTGGGCACGCTCACGCAGTTCCAGGTGCCTGGTCCATTTATTTCGCTGCCAGCTTCCCAATAAGAAGGGGCGTTGTAGCTTGACTCCACAACCCGCCCCGACACTGGCACCCATTGGGTTGATCCTGTCTGGGTCGTGCCGTCGGCGACGCGCGATTGATAGGTCCAGCGATCCACAATCCATTCTGGTTGCAACAGAAAGCCGACATTGACGGTTGAACTAAAGGGCACAAAGCCGAAGCGGACCTGCGTGTCGGGGTTCACCTGCCCATTCAACATGGCCGTAAAGTTGCGGACGGAAGATCGCAGGGCCTCCATTCGCGTTTGGCTGTCGCCCGGGTTTCGTTCGTTCATGGAGCCCGTGACATCGAGCGCAAAGACGACATCGGTATTGCCCATTTCCAGATTGGCCGCGCAATTCACGGAAATCTCGGTCGGGATAAGTTGGGCAATGTTAAAGGCGGACTGACCAACCCGCGCCTTCGCCACGCCCTTAACCGTGCCATCTGTCGCGACCGACAGGGCAAGGCTTTCGTGGCTCGTTCCAAAGGAGCCGCTTGGATAGTTGAGTTTGAAGAAGCTCTGGCCGGCATCTTTGGCGGCAACGGATAGACTATGCCCTTGCACGATCTTGCGGGTCGTCAGCACCGCGGCGTCACAGGCCCCTTGCAACTGGTCTTTGGCAAGGTAAACACGCGCCATGTCGATCCCTCCGCCAAGAATAAGCATCAGCGGGACGAGGCTGAAGGTGGCAATCAAAATGACATTGCCGGCTCGGTTGCGGAAAAGGCGGGTGAGGAAAGGCAATGGCACAATCGCTCCGTTGGCGGGCCGGTTGGCGCACAATGTTTAGGGGGCTTTGCCTCAGGCGCTGTTTCGGCTGGGCTAAGAAACATGCTTAACGACGAACCAATTTCTGCACTCGGCCGGCTGATGCTGGGCTATGCCCAGCCAGAACAGCGCGCAGGGCATCATTTGTGCTGGGCGCTTGATGCGCGGCTGGCCGGCGTGGTGCGCGCCGCCCGCGAGCCAGCCATCGCGTCGATCCGTTTGGCCTGGTGGCGCGACGCCCTGGTCCGCGATGATCGGGCAAAGGGGGGCGGAGATCCGCTGATCGAGGCGTGGCGCGCTGCCGGGCTTGCCCATGCGCAGGCGGAATATGTTGATCAGATGATCGATGGATGGGCTGCCTTGATTGGCGAAGACGAACTGACAATGGCGTCCCTGCGGCGCTTTGGCGAAGGCCGGGGCGGTGGGCTTTTTGCGTTGCTGGCAGGGCAGGGCGTTCCACCGTCTGGGGAAGCCCTCCAATCTGCGGGCATGGTTTGGGCACTTTGGGATCTGGCCGGCCATGTTCAGCGGCCTGAAGAAGCCACTTTGTGCCTGACAACGGCCAGCGCGGCCTTGCCCCTGAGTGGCTTGTCGTCCGGCCGGGGATTAAAGCCGCTGCGCCTGCTGGCCCGACTGGCAGAGGCCGATGTCCGGCGTGGGCGCGTGCCCAAAGCGGGTTTTGAGCCGCGCCATTACCTAAAACTTCTGCTGCAAGCGCCGTTTAGCTGATCGGTCTGGACAGGCCCTCATTCAATCTTTATGTCGCATTTCTACAATAGGGGAGATGCGGCATGTGGCGGTATCTGGTGGGAGGCGGGGCGCTCTTGATCATCCTTGCGGCTGGGCATTTCCTGATCCGGGGAATGAACGCCAGCGCCATTGCTGTTCCGGCTGTCCCTGCCACGGCAGCCGGCCAATCCCCTGACGATCCCCTTTCTGATCCGCCCGCGGCAGACGCCCGCAGCAAGGAAGCGCGCCGCTTTGATCGCTATGATGGGGACCGGGATGGTCGGATCGCCGCGCAAGAGTTTCTGGCCAATCGGCGCAAGGGCTTTGTAAAGCTGGATAGCAATGGGGACGGCCAATTGTCGTTCACCGAATATACGCTCAAAGCGCAGGCAAAATTTACTGCTGCCGACCGGGATCACTCAGGCGCGCTTGACCGCCGGGAATTTGCAACGACCAAAGCAGTCCGCAAGGTCCGTCCTGCCACGCCTTGTCTGGCGGTTGCTCAATCACCCAGAGAGGGGGAGGGGGACAACTGACCGTCAAGCCAAGCCCGCAGCGCGGAGCGCGCCCGATCTGTGTGCATCTGCTTGCGGTCTGATTTGCGCGTTGCACCCACCAAGGGCGGGAACAGGCCGAAATTCACGTTCATCGGCTGAAAGGTCTCGGCATCCGCGCCGCCCGTTATATGGCCAAGCAGCGCCCCCAATGCCGTTTCGGCCGGGGGCAGGGACGGCGCTTTTCCTTCCAGTTCCTCAGTCCAGAAGCGCGCTGCCAGCATCCCGATTGCCGCACTTTCGATATAGCCTTCACAGCCCGTAATCTGGCCGGCAAAGCGGATATGCGGCCGCGATTTCAGCCTGAGGCTCTGGTCGAGCAGCTTGGGAGACTTGATGAAGGTGTTGCGGTGCAACCCGCCCAATCGGGCGAATTGGGCATTTTCCAGCCCCGGGATCATCCGGAAGATGCGCACCTGCTCGGCATGTTTGAGCTTGGTTTGAAAGCCCACCATGTTCCAAAGACTGCCCAGCGCATTGTCTTGCCGCAATTGCACCACCGCATAGGGCCAGCGGCCGGTGCGGGGATTATCAAGGCCAACGGGCTTCATCGGTCCGTGGCGCAGCGTATCGACGCCGCGCTCTGCCATTACCTCAATGGGCATACAGCCATCAAAATAGGGCGTATTTTCTTCCCATTCTTTGAAGCTGCTCTTCTCGCCTGAAAGCAAGGCGGTGTGGAAGGCCAAATATTGGTCCTTGTCCATCGGGCAGTTGATATAGTCTTTGGTGTCGCCCTTGTCCCAGCGTGAGGCCATCCACGCAATGTCCATGTCGATTGTTTCGTGATGGACTATGGGGGCCAGGGCATCGAAAAAGGCAAGCGCGGCCTCTCCGGTTTCCGCCGCAATCGCCTCTGCAAGCGCACTGCCCGTGAGCGGCCCTGTGGCGATGATGGCTGGACCTTCCGGCAGGTGATCCACGCGCTCGCGCACCAGTTCAATCCGGGGATGGGCGCTGATCGCCTGAGTAACCGCGGCGGTATAGCCGTCGCGGTCCACGGCCAGTGCAGAGCCTGCGGGAACGCGATGAGCGTCTGCTGCGCGAAGGATCAGCGATCCCAGCGTGCGCAATTCCTGGTGGAGCAAGCCCACTGCATTGCGATCTGCATCGTCCGAACGAAAACTGTTGGAACAGACCAGCTCGGCCAGATCTTCACTTTGGTGCGCGGCGGTGCCTTCTCCGGACCCCCGCATTTCCGATAAGCGAACATGAATTCCGGCTTGGGCCAACTGCCAAGCGGCTTCCGACCCGGCAAGACCGCCGCCAATGATATGCACCTGATGTTCCATAGCCGCGCCTTTAGGCACTTTACCCGAGAAAGGCGAGGGGGGCATCATGCTGCCGGTGGTGGGTGGACATCCCGGCCCCAGCCCGGCAGTCTTGCAAAAAAGGGGATGACTTATGGACAGGCCACGGATCGCCAAATGGGCCTATTGGGCTTCGTTGATCGCGGGCATCAGCTATCTGGCGCCGGTTGTGGCCGGCACGCACGGCCCGCTGATTATCCTTTGGAAGGGGTTGGGCGTGGGATTTTTGGCGGTCTATGCCGCCCTTAATGCCTCGGACAAAGCGGGCGTGCTGATCACCCTTATTATGGCGCTGGGGGCCGCGGCGGATGTTGTGCTGGACGTGCATTTCTCTGCCGGGGCGGCGCTGTTTGCTTTGGGCCATTGCGTTGCCATCGCGCTTTATTGGCAAAACCGCCGCCCCGTCTTGCCGGGGAGCCAGCGCGCCTTGGTTGCGACCACGCTGGTCTGTGTACCGCTGATTGCAGGCCTGTTGGCCCAGCGTCTGGATGTGGTCGTATACACGCTGTTTCTGGCCGCGATGGCGGCGACCGCCTGGGCAAGCCGCTTTCCCCGCTATCAGACTGGGCTGGGGGCGATGATGTTCGTGGCGTCCGACCTGCTGATCTTTGGGCGGATGGGGCCCTTGGCCGACTGGGCCGGGATTGGGGTTGCAGTCTGGGGGCTTTATTATGCCGGGCAAGCGTTGATCGTGCGCGGCGTTGTTCAGACCCAGCAGGACGATGCCGGGACGCCGCGCTAGGGGAGGATGACCGCGCGCCCGATAATCGCGCGCTCTTCCATCGCGGCAAAAACCTTGCCGGCTTCGTCCAGAGGGACGCGGTGCGAGATGTGCGGCCGCATTACCCCCAGCTCTGCCAGATCGGCCAGCGCCTTGTGGGTCCGCAGCCCCAAGGCCGGGTCGCGGCGGACGGCTTCGCCGGCGCGCAAGCCCATGATGCTATAGCCTTTGATCAAGGCGTGATTGGCTGGGAAATTGGGGATTTCACCGCTGGCAAACCCGACAACCAGATATCGCCCGTTCCAGCCGATCATACGCGTGGCCGCTGTGGCAAGCGGCCCACCTACGGGATCATAGACGACATCCACACCCTTGCCGCCTGTCGCGGCTTTAACCGCGTCAATCAAATCGGGCTGATCATTGAGAAACGCCGCCTCGGCCCCGGCAGCGCGGATTGCCTGCGCCTTGGCCTTGCTAGAGGCCAGTCCAATCACCCGCGCGCCCTTGTGCACGCCCAGTTGGACGGCGGCCATGCCAACGCCCCCGCTGGCCCCCAGGACCAAAAGCGTTTCTCCGGGCTGGATATCCGCCTTGTCGTTCAGCGCGTGCCACGCGGTTGTCGCAGAGACGAACCAGCACGCGCCCTCTTCATAACTGAAGACAGGGGGAAGACGGAACAGCGCGTCTTCCAGCGCAACCGCCTGTTCGGCAAAGGCGCCCATGCGTACCGGGGCGATGACTTTATCGCCCACGGCAAAGCGCGCGACGCCCGGCCCAATTTCAACAATATCGCCCGCCGCTTCAACGCCGGGCACAAAGGGAGGGTCGGGGCGGAACTGATAGCCGCCCTTGGTCATCAACAAATCGGGGAAGTTGAGGCCCGCCGCGCGTACCGCGATGCGGACCTCTTTCTCTCCCAAAGGGCGCGACGCAAGCGCCTGCACCTCAAGGGACCGGGGTCCCTCAAGGGCTGTGCAGACAAGCGCGCGATAGGTGCCGCTCAAACGCGTTCGATGATGATCGCCGGGGCCATGCCGCCCGCCGCGCACATCGTGACAAGCCCGCGCTTCAGATTGCGACGCTCCAGTTCGTCGAGCACGGTGCCGATCAGGATCGAGCCGGTTGCGCCAATCGGGTGGCCAAGCGCACAGGCGCCGCCATTCACATTGACCCGAGAGCGATCAAGATTGAGGTCGCGCATGAACTTTTCAGCCACAACGGCAAAGGCTTCGTTGATTTCCCAAAGGTCGATATCGTCCACCGTCAGGCCAGCACGTGCCAAGACCTTCTTGGCAGCGGGAACAGGAGCGTTGAGCATCAAAGTCGGGCAATCGCCTTCGTTGGCAAAGGCAACAACGCGCGCGCGCGGCTTCAGGCCGTTCTTGTGCGCATAGTCTTTTGAGGCCAGCAGAACGCCGGCCGCGCCATCGACGACGCCCGAGCTGTTGCCGGCATGGTGGATGCCCTTCCAGTCAAGGCCCGGATATTTCATCTGGATGAGCTTGCGGAAGGTCATGCCGCCGCCCAGATCAAAATCCGCCATGCCGTCAAACGAGGCCTTCAGCTGCGACAGGCCTTCCAGCGTCGTTTCCGGGCGCGGAAATTCTTCATGGTCCAGCGCGACCGAGCCGTCTTCATTGTAAACGGTGACCAGCGACTTATCGAACGCGCCTTCGGCCAGCGCCTTTTTCGCCTTCATCTGGCTGTCATAGCCCAGCTGGTCGACATCTTCGCGGGTGATGCCTTCACGCGCGGCAATTGCGTCGCCGCACACGCCCTGGTGCGATTGCGGATGGACCTTCATCAGGCGCATATTGCCCGAGCCCATGCCCAAAGGCTTGATCCCGGCATTGGCTTCTTCAGCGCCGATCGTCTGGGTATAGCTCATCATCTCGGTCCCGCCGGCGATGACAAGATCTTCCATGCCCGACATGATCGTCGCGGCCGCGAGGTTCACAGAGGTGATGCCGCCGCCGCAGAAGCGGTCCAGCGTCATGCCCGAGGCGCGAATGTCGTAACCCGCGTCCAGCGCCGCCATGCGGCCAAGATCGCCGCCCTGCTTGCCCTTTTGGGTAGAGGTGGACCAGATGACGTCCTGAACGTCTTCGGTCTTCAGGTTGTTGCGATCCTTCAGCGCCTTGAGCACGGTTGCCGCGAGGTGTTGCGGGTGCATATGGGAGAGGGCGCCCTTGCCCGGTTTGCCAATGCCGCGCGGCGTGCGGCAAGCGTCGATGATATAAGCGTCAGCCATCTGTCTCTCCCGAAATACAGTGAAAATTGAGTCGGTTTACCTTTACGTCAACGAGCGGACGTTGCAAGCCCGGTGCGCTCAATCCCCGACGTCATCGCGAAACAGAATTTCGACGTGCGTTCCCTAATCCACATGGGTCGTGCGCTGCGCATGGAGTTGCTCGCAAAGTGCCTCGATGATTGTGCAGCCAAGGCCTGTCTCGCCCGGGCCGCAGTTGGCCTTGCCGATGCCATTATCTGATACGATGAAAATCAGCCGATCATCTGTCCGGTTGAGATAGAGGCTGATCTCGCCGGGGCGCCCCTCGGGAAAGGCGTGTTTGATGGCATTGGTCATCAGCTCTGTGGCGATAAGCGACAGCGTGGTCAGCGTTTCCCCGGTCAGGCTGATCCCGTTGGTATGGACGGTGCAATTGATATGGCGCGCGCCGGTGGCGTCGATCAAATCAGTAAACAGACCTTCAAAATGCGCCTCAAGCGACCGGGTCGCGCTATCGGGATCATGCAGGCGCCGGTGGATGCTGGAAAACAGGCGTATCCGGCGTATGGCATCATCAAACACGCCTTCCGCCGTATCGGGCCGCTGACGGACAATGGCTTTTTGCATGCTTAGGATGGCGACCAGAAAGGCCATGTTGTTGGCCACGCGGTGCTGCAATTCGCGGAACAGAAAGGCGCTCTTTTCGGCAAGGGCCTGGTTTTTGGCCCGCTCGGCGTCGAGCACCCGGGCCGTGCCCCGCAGGCGGTGGATCAACATGATCGCCAGAAAGACAACCAGAAAATAGACGACCAGCGACAGGAATAGCGGCGACAGGACCGCAAAGCGCTCATCAGGGGCCGCAAAGAGAAACCAAGCGGACAGGCCGCTGGCCAAGGCTGTGACCATGGCTGGTCCGCTGCCTGCAAAATAGGCGGTGATCATCACGGCAGGGATGAAGCTGATAAAAGGCAGGCCCGCTGGCAGCGTGTCCATCAAATGAACCCGAATGCCAAAGGCGATCAGATAAACAGCGATAGAAAACCCATAGGCCATTGCCGGGCGACTGCTCAGCCAGTCGGCAAATGTGGCGGAACGGCTGGGCGCAGCGATGCTATCCATCCAGCCGGTCTTCCCCGGTTTTAGGCGTTTCGTAAATGCTGCTGCCCTTGTTTTGGAGGCGTTTGGTCGCGCTTTTGGAAAAAGCTATTACGACCTAGTGTATTGTGAGAAACAGTCCCAATGCCTACAGCTATGTTAGAGATCATAAAGGAAGTAGGATTATGGCTGACTTGCCCGCAACAAACCTTCAGATGCTGACCTGTGTCAGCCCCGATGCCCGGCTGGAATTGACGCTTGCCGATGTCCCGGTTCAAGAGCCGCGCGCCGATCAGGTTGTCGTCAAGGTATTGGCGGCGCCCATCAATCCGTCTGATTTGGGTTTGCTGGTAGGGGCGGCAGATATGTCGACCGCGCGCGCCACCTCACGCAATGGCCATCCGGCGATTGAAGCGGACGTGCCCGCATCGGGTATGCGTGCCATGTCGGGGCGCATTGGCGATGCCATGCCCATTGGTAACGAAGGCAGCGGGATTGTGGTCGCTGCTGGCTCTTCGCCTGAAGCGCAGGCGCTGATGGGCAAGACCGTCGCGATGCTGGGCGGAGCGATGTATTCGCAATACCGCACTTTGCCGCTCCAGATGGTCATGCCGCTGCCCGATGGCACCAGCCCGCGCGATGGCGCTTCGTGCTTCGTCAATCCGCTGACCGCGCTTGGCTTTGTGGAAACGGTGAAGATGGAAGGTCATAAGGGGCTGATCCACACGGCCGCGGCGTCTAACCTTGGGCAAATGCTCAACCGCATCTGCCTTGCTGAAAATATGCCGTTGATCAACATCGTGCGCAGTCAGGCGCAAATGGACCTGCTCAAGGGTCAGGGCGCCAAATATGTGTTCGATTCCACCAGCGAGACATTCATCGATGATCTGACGGCCGCGATTGTTGAAACCGGCATTACCTGCGCCTTCGACGCGATTGGCGGCGGCAAGCTGGGCGGGCAAATCGTCACCTGCATGGAAGCGGCCGCGGTCAAACGGATGACGGAATATAGCCGTTATGGGTCTGATACGTTCAAGCAGCTTTATATCTATGGCGCGCTGGATGTGTCGCCCACGGTGCTGACGCGCAATTTTGGCTTCCAATGGTCGGTCTCGGGCTGGCTGCTCACGCCGTTTATGGCCAAGGCAGGCCCGGAAATTGTCGCCCGGATGCGCGCCCGCGTGGTGGCCGAACTGACGACAACCTTTGCCAGCCATTACAGCCATGAGATTTCGCTGGAAGAAGCGCTCAATCTTGAGACGCTTCATGCCTATAATGCCAAGCGTACGGGTGAGAAATATCTGATCTTGCCGCACAAGGGCGCTTAAGGCTGACGGGCGCCGGGGCGGCTAAAGGCTTGCCTCGGCGCTCATCACCATCCGGCCATCGCCCCCCAAAGCGGCGAGGCTGATTTGGCTGCCTTCTTGGCGGCCAACAAGAAAAAGCGGCTCTCCCGAAATCGCTGGGCTTTGGCCGCGAAAGGCAAAGCGGGATAGGCGGTTATCGCCCAATTCTCGCGCCGCTAAATCCAGCAACAACGTCGCCATCAGCGGCCCTTGCACAACCAGCCCGCGATAGCGCTCTTCATTGACGGCATAAGGCAGGTCATAATGGATGCGGTGGCTGTTAAAGGTCAGCGCGGAATAGCGGAACAACAGCGCCTCGCTGGGCATGAGCGCCCGATGCCAGTGCCATAACGCCAAATCTGGGGCCTGATCGGCCGGGCGCGGCGCGGGCGGCGTGGTGGTCGCTTCCCGATAGACGATGGTCTGCCGCTCTTCGATGGCGACCGTGCCCGCTATTTCGGTCTGGTGATCGACATCCACGAACACCAATGCCCCCGTCGAACCGCTTTTTTCAGAAATGGCGGCGATGGTCGATACCCGCCGGACCGGCGCATTGGGCAATAGCGGCGCGTGAAACTGGACGCTGCTCGACGCCCACATACGGCGGGGCAGGGGAACGGGCGGCAGAAAGCTGGCCGGGCTATTCTCCCGGCGCGGATGGCCGTCTTCACCCAAGGCAGCGGTGGGGGCATCGGGCAGGCACAGGCACCAATGCAGGCCCTGTGGCACGGCTGCGACATCTTTGGCCGGGCGATCGAGCGTGGCGCCAAAGCGCGCGATCAGGCCCGGCGTAACAAGGTCTTCACGCGTTTCGTTGCGGCCAATCCATGCGTCCCACGCGCCCATTAATAGCTCCGGGGCAGGCCCAGCACATGCTCGGCCACATAAGAAAGGATCATGTTCGTGCTGATCGGCGCTACTTGATACAGCCGGGTTTCGCGGAACTTGCGCTCAATGTCATATTCCGCCGCAAAGCCAAAGCCGCCATGGGTCTGGATACAGGCGTCGCCCGCGGCCCAGCTGGCCTCGGCGGCCAGCATTTTCGCCATATTGGCTTCCTCGCCACAATTTTCGCCCGCTTCATATTTGCGCAGGCCTTCGTGCACGAGCAGTTCCGCCGCGCGCATCTGCGCATAGGCCCGGGCGATGGGGAATTGGACGCCCTGATTTTGGCCGATGGGCCGGCCAAAGAGGACGCGCTCTTTGGCATAGGCGCTTGCTTTGTCGATAAACCATTTGGCGTCGCCAATACACTCCGCCGCGATCAGCAGCCGCTCGGCATTCATGCCAGAGAGGATATAGCGAAAGCCCTTGCCCTCTTCACCTATCAGATTTTCGGCCGGGACGACCATGTCCTCAAAAAAGACTTCGGTCGTAGAATGGTTCATCATCGTCTCAATGGGACGGATGGTCAGGCCCTTGTTCTTGGCCGAATTCATATCGACAAGAAACACCGAAAGCCCATCGGTCCGGCTTGCGGCCTGGTCGCGCGGGGTGGTGCGGGCCAAGAGCAGCATCAGATCAGAATGTTCGGCCCGGCTGGTCCAGATTTTCTGCCCGTTGACGATATAGCGATCACCCTCACGCCGCGCCGTTGTTTTGAGCGATAACGTATCGGTCCCGCTGGTGGGTTCCGTCACGCCAAAGGCCTGAAGCCGCAGTTCTCCGGTGGCGATGCGCGGCAGATAGCGGGCCTTTTGCGCGTCTGACCCGTGTCGCAGTAGCGTGCCCATGATATACATTTGCGCATGGCATGCGCCGCCATTGCAGCCTTGGCGCTGGACTTCCTCCAAAATCGCCGCCGCGCCCGACAAGGGCAGGCCCGCGCCGCCAAATTCTTCCGGAATGAGGGCGGCAAGATAGCCGGCGTCGCCCAAGGCGGTCACAAATTCAGTCGGGTAGGCGCGGTCTTTGTCTTTGGCGCGCCAATAGTCGCCGGGGAATTGCTGGCAGAGCTTGGCGACTTCTTCGCGGATCGGGGTAAAATCCTGCATCTTAATTCCTGTCCTGAAGCTTGCCGCGCGCAATCACCTGTGCCTGAATTTCGGCCGCGCCCTCAAAAATGTTGAGAATGCGGGCATCGCACAAGACGCGGCTGATCTCATATTCCAGCGCATAGCCGTTGCCGCCATGGATCTGGAGCGCGGCATCGGCATTGGCCCAGGCGATCCGCGCGGCGTGGAGTTTCGCCATCCCGGCTTCAATGTCGCACCGCTTGCCCGCGTCTTTTTCGCGTGCGGCGAAATAGGTCAGTTCGCGGGCAAAGAGCGTGTCGACTGCCATCATCGCAATCTTGTCGGCCACGCGCGGAAAATCGATCAGCGGGCGGCCAAATTGTTTGCGGTTCAGGGCATAATCCAGCCCAAGCTCCAGCGCTCGCCGGGCGACACCCACCGCGCGCGCCGCCGTCTGGATGCGGGCACCTTCAAAGGTGCGCATCAATTGCTTGAAGCCCTGGCCTTCCTCGCCGCCCAACAAGGCGTCTTCTGGCGCACGCATCCCATCAAATTGCAGCGCATATTCGCGCATCCCGCGATAGCCGAGCACCTCAATCTCGCTGCCCGTCATGCCGGGGGCAGGGAAGGGGTCAGCCTCAGAACCGCGCGGCTTGGGGACCAGCAGCATGGACAGGCCCGCATAGCCTTTCTCGTCCGGCAGGGTGCGGGCGAGCAGCGTCATCATGTCCGACCGGCTGGCATGGGTGATCCAGTTTTTCGCGCCGGTGATCGACCAGCCCTTGTCCGTCCGCACCGCGCGGGTGGCAAGGCTTGCCATGTCCGACCCCGTATCAGGTTCGGTAAAGACGGCGGTGGGCAGCACCGCGCCCGAGGCGATCTGGGGCAGCCACTGCGCCTTTTGCGCGTCTGTTCCGCCCAGGACGATCAATTCGCCGGCAATTTCAGATCGCGTACCGAGCGACCCCGCACCGATCCAGCCGCGCGACAATTCTTCGGTGACAACGCACATCACCAACTTGCCAAGGCCCAGCCCGCCATAGCTTTCCGGAATGCAGACGCCAAAGGTGCCGAGATCAGCCATCTCGGCGATAATCTCATCGGGGATCAGCGCGTTTGCGAGGTGCCAGCCATGCGCAAAGGGCAGGATCCGCGCATCGGTGAAGCGGCGATATTGGTCGCGAATGCTGTCGAGCAGATCATCGCCCAATTCTTCGGACAGCGCCGCGCCTTGGCGCAATTCTGAAACCAGCGCCGCGCGGGCGGCTGCCTTATTGCCTGATGTCAGGAACCGCGCGACCGCCGGGTCCGCTGCCAGCTGCGCCGCCGCATTGCTTGCCCCCAGCCCGGCGGGGCGGATAATCTCATTCTGGCCCATCGGCAGCCCGCCGATCAACTGGGCAAGCGTCTCGCCAAAGCCAATCTGGACGGCCAGCCGATCTGCGTCCCGCGCGCTGCCCTCTGCCTCCAGCCGCGTCAGCCAGCGGCCGATGGCGGCCAGCGTTGCAATGCTGGTTTCCACCCAGGCATAGCCATGGGCGGCGTGTTGCTCTGCATCAAGGCTGGCAGCGGCGACGCGCTGCCGCACGGCTTCGCGCACAGCGAGCGCATAGTTTTCTGTTGCCGCGACGGCGGCCTGAACGCGCGCCAGCAGATCGTCAGCCATGGCGACCCACCGTCCCGGAATCGATCAATACGCCGATTTGGCCAGAGGACAGGCCCAGCCGGTCCGCCAATATTTCTTCGCTATGCTGGCCGAGATAAGGGGCGGGGGCAGGCGGTGCTCTGTCCAGTCCCGGCAAGGTCGCAAAGCTGCCCGCGGCCGGATAGGCAATCCCGCTCGGATTGGCCGCTTGGCCGAAAATCGGGTTGTTGCCGACCAGCGCCGGGTCATGCGCGGCGTCCAGCATTGTTTGATAAGGGCCGTAGCAGCCGCCGACTTTATCAAGCGCGGTTTTAAGCGCGGCATAGTCCCAGCCCGCGACCTTGGTTTCCACCAGCGGGAACAACGCGTCGCGATGTTCAAAGCGCACGCCTTCGTCCTTGGCGAAGGAAACGCCGCGGGCGGCCTCAATCGCCTTAATCTCGGCCTCAATCCCCAATACTTCGACAAGGCCCGACCATTGGCGCGGCGTGATCGCCATGATCATCAGCCGTACGCCGTCACGCGTCACAAAATCCCGGCCAAAGGCGCCATAAACTGCATTGCCTAGCCGGTCGCGATTGGCGCCCGTGGTCAGCACTTCGGCAAGCGAGCCGAGATTGGCGACCGTGCCGATGGCGACATCGGACAGCGGGACGCGCACTTCTTGGCCCCGCCCGGTTGCCGCGCGATGGGAGAGGGCGGCCATCATCGCAAAGGCGGCATAGCCCCCGGTCAACAAGTCCCACGCGGGCAGAACATGGTTAACGGGGTCTGGCCCCGGCCCAGTCAAATCCGGATAGCCGACGGCGCTGTTCACGGTGTAATCCAAGGCTGGCCCGCCATCGGCCAGCCCCATGATCCGGACGGTAATCAGATCGGGCCGACCTTCGGCAAGCCTGTCATGCGCCAAAAAGCCGTTGACCGGGAAATTGGTGATGAACTGGCCGGTCTTGCGCACCAGTTCTGCCAGCAATTCCCGGCCTTCTGGCTTGCCTAAATCCAGCGCGACCGATTTTTTGGCGCGATTGAGATTTTCCCAATAGAGGCTGCGGCCATTTTCTGCCTTGGGCCAGCGGTTGAAATCCGGTCCGCCACCGATCTGATCGACCCGGATGACCTCTGCCCCCATCTGCGCCAGATAAAGGCCCGCCGTGGGGGAGGCGACAAAGGACGATGCCTCGATCACGCTCAATCCGGGGAGAAGTTTATACACGCGCCAAATCCCTTTTAGGACCAAACATGCCCATTGGCCGCAAAGTCGCGCAGCATATGCTTGGCGATCTGCAACTGCATGATTTGGGTGGTGCCTTCATAGATGCGCAAAATGCGCGCATCGCGGAAGAAGCGTTCAGCCTCATATTCGGCGAGATAGCCCGCGCCGCCATACACCTGCACGCAGCGGTCGACGACCCGGCCGCAGGCTTCGGATGCGAACATCTTGGCCGCGGCGGCCTTGCGGACGATGTTCTCGCCCCGGTCAGCCCGGGCACAGGCATCGGCAATCATGCATTCGGCGGCGTAGAGTTCAGCATCGCTATCAGCGAGCATGGATTGGATCAGTTGGAAATTGCTGATCGCCTCGCCAAAGGCCTTGCGTTCGGTGGCGTAGCGCACCGCAGTGTCCAGCGCGCGACGGCCCATGCCCACGGCCATGCCGGCAACGGACAAACGCCCATTATCAAGGCTCTGCATGGCGATTTGGAACCCGCGGCCTTCCTCGCCGCCCACCAGCGCATCGCCGGGGATCTTCACATCATCCATATTGATATCGGCGATATGCGCGCCCGACTGGCCCATTTTTTTGTCCGGGCTGCCAATGCTGATGCCCGGCGTCGTCATATCGACAATGAAGGCCGAGACATGGGCGTTTTTGGGCAAGGCTTCCTTATTGGTCCGCGCCATGATCAGCCCGATCTTCGCGTGCGGACTGTTGGTGATGTAGCGCTTGGTGCCGTTCAGCTTATAGCCGTTGCCATCGCGTACCGCGCTGGTCTGCATGGCGGCAGAATCTGATCCGCTGCCCGGCTCGGTCAGGCCGAAACAGGCAATCTCGCCCGAGGCGATGCGCGGCAGCCAATGCGCCTTTTGCTCGGGCGTGCCGAAATTCTTGATCGCGCTGCCCGTCATCCCGATATTGATCGAGATGGTGGAGCGGTAAGCGGGCGATGCGTAAGCGAGCTGCTTTACCGTTTCGATATATTGGCTGACATTCATGCCAGCGCCGCCAAATTCTTCGGGGATGGTGATGCCGAAAAGGCCCATGTCCCGCATTTCCTGAAGGATGTCCTCTGGGATGCGGTCATTGGCGATCACATCCGCTTCAGCCGGGATCAGCCGTTCGCGGACATAGCGCTTCAACTGGTCGATAAAGGCGTCGAAAATTTCGGGGTCCATGCCGGACATAAGCCTCTCCCTCAGATCGGATCGTAACAGAAAACATCGCCCGACCGCTCGGTCGGATCGGCAAAGCTTGCGCGGAAAGCGGGGAGCATTTCGCTCGCCAGCGTTTCGGCGGTCCAGCCTTCGCTCCGGTGCATAGAGCGGATGGGCCGCGGCTTGGAGAAGAGGAAAACCTCGTTCTTGCGGACGGCAAAAATCTGATTGGTGACTTCGGCCGCCGCGTCCGAGGCGAGGAAGACGACCAACGGCGCAATCTTATCTGCGCTCATTGTCTTCAGCCGTTCCACGCGTTCCTTTTCGGCATCCGTCGTTGCGGGGATAGAGGCCGTCATCCGGCTCCACGCAAAAGGCGCGATGCAGTTAGAGCGCACGCCCGCACGCGCCATGTCCAGCGCAATGGATTGTGACAGGCCAACAATACCCAGCTTTGCGGCCGAATAATTGGCCTGCCCAAAATTGCCGATCAGCCCTGAGGTGGACGTGAAATGGATGAAGCTACCTGATCCTTGATCCTTGAAATAAGGGGTCGCGGCCTTGGAAACGTTGAAACAGCCGTTCAGATGCACGTCGATCACGGCGTTCCAATCCTCATGGCTCATCTTATGCCAGATGCGGTCGCGCAGGATGCCCGCATTGTTGACCACGGCATCAATCCGGCCAAAGGCCTTTACGGCATCTTCAATGATGGAGGCCGCGCCCGCCGGGTCGGCAACGCTGGCGCCATTGGCCAAGGCTCTACCGCCCGCTGCTTTGATATCGTTTACCGTTTCTTGCGCGGGGGAGAGGTCCGCACCTTCGCCTTCACCCGAAGTCCCCAAGTCATTGACGATAACCGCCGCGCCTTCCTTGGCGCACAGCAAGGCGATTTCCCGGCCGACACCGCGTCCGGCCCCTGTGATTGCCACCACTTTTCCGTCGAGCATGCCCATCTTTTGTCCGCTCCCTTTTAATTTCTGATCGGGGCTCGCTTGCCGAGTCCGCCATGCTTTTACCTCCAAGGCCAGAAGCGAGCGGGTGTTGCAATACCCAAAAGCGGCAGGTTGCCCGCACAAAGCCCTTTCACTGTGCGGGCTTGTCCCTTAAAGCGCGACCCGCAATGCACGCCTATGCCAACCCGGCTCGATTCCTGAAGCTCGCCCGGCCTTTGACGCCGGTTCTTCTTGCCATGGGGACGCTGCTGATTCTTTTTGGCTGTTATGCGGGTCTGGCGCTTTCGCCTCGAGATTATCTTCAGGGGGATAGCGTGCGGATCATGTACATTCATGTGCCTGCCGCATGGCTCGGCATGGGCGGATGGACGGCCATTGCCATTGCCAGCATAACGCAACTGGTTTGGCGCCACCCGCTGGCCGGCGTTGCGGGCCGGGCCATCGCGGTACCGGGCGCGCTGTTTACCGCGATCTGCCTTGCAACCGGTTCCATCTGGGGCCGCCCAACCTGGGGAACCTGGTGGGAATGGGACGGGCGGATGACATCCATGCTCGTGCTGTTGTTCCTCTATTTCGCATATATCGCGCTTGCCAATTCCAGCGACGACCGGACAAGCGTCAGCCGGGCGACCGCCATTTTCGGCATTGTTGGCGCGGTCAACCTGCCGATCATTAACCGATCGGTGGTCTGGTGGAACTCACTCCACCAGGGCCCGTCGATAACGCTCAAGGGCTCAACCATCGCGCCCGAATTGCTCTGGCCGCTGCTGCCGACGGTTCTTGGCTTCTCGCTGCTGTTTGGCGGGATTGTCCTGATGCGGATGCGGGCCAATTTGGCAGAGGCCAAATATGAGGCGCGCTTGCGCCGGATGGCGGCGGCATGACGCATTGGCCCTTCATTATCGCAGCCTATGCCCTGACCTTTATCGGCACCTTGGCGGTCGGCTTGTGGAGCTATATTGACATGTGCCGCGCCGAAGCCCGGGTCCGTCAGATTGAGCGCGACGCATGAAATCCAAAAACCAGCGCCTGATCCTTGCCCTTTTGGCCTTGGCCGCCGTGATCGGCGCCGGGTTGCTTGCCGTTTCAGGCCTGAAACAGGAAGCGTCCTTCTTTTATGCGCCGGGTGATGTGCGCCAGAATGGCGCGCCGCTGGATCGCGCCGTGCGACTGGGGGGGATGGTGAAGGCGGGATCCATCATCCATGATCCGGATGGCGTGACGCTGCATTTCATTGTCGAAGATGGTTCGGCTGAGGTCCCGGTCAGCTTCAAGGGGATTGCCCCTGATCTTTTCAAGGAAAAGTCGGGCGTTGTGGCCGAAGGGCGTTTCCAGCCCGACGGTCGCTTTGTCGCGACGAACCTGCTCGCCAAGCATGATGAACGCTATATGCCGCCAGAACTTGCCGGCAAGATGCACAAAACGGATAGCCTGAAGCCATGATTGCGGAACTGGGATTGGGGCTCTTATGGCTGGCAGCTGGGCTTGCCGTGCTGCAATCCGTCTTGGGCGGGCTGGCCTTGCGCATTCCTAATCGCCCTGATCTGGGTCAGGCGATCCGCCCGGTGGCTGTGGCGCAGGGCGTTCTGGCAGCGCTTGCCATGCTCGCGCTCATTTATCTTTTCATGGTTTCCGACATGTCGGTGAAGCTGGTGGCGGCCAACAGCCATTCAGAAAAGCCGTGGCTCTACAAATTTGCCGGCAGTTGGGGCAATCATGAAGGCTCTATGCTGCTTTGGGTTGCGATCCTCGCAGTCGCTGGCAGCTTCATTGCCGTGCTGGAACGCCGCGTGCGGCGCGATACGTTGATTGCCACCTTGATGGCGCAGGGCTTTATCGCGCTTGGGTTTTATGCGTTTTTGCTGTTTTCCTCCAATCCCTTTGAGCGGCTTTCGCCTGCGCCGCCGGACGGCAATGGTCTGAACCCGCTGCTGCAAGATCCGGGCCTCGCCTTCCACCCGCCCACGCTCTATCTCGGATATGTTGGCATGTCGGTGGCCTTTAGCTTTGCCGTTGGCGCACTGGTCACCCGCGATGTCGGGCCAGCCTTTGCCCGCGCGATGCGCCCTTGGGTGCTGGCGGCATGGGTTTTCCTGACGCTGGGTATTACGGCGGGCAGCTATTGGGCTTATTATGAGCTGGGCTGGGGCGGCTGGTGGTTCTGGGACCCGGTGGAAAATGCGTCGCTGATGCCTTGGCTCGCCTCAACCGCCTTGCTCCATTCGGTCACCGTTCTTGCCACGCGCGACAGTTTGCGCGCCTGGACGGTAATGCTGGCGGTGGTCGCCTTTTCCATGTCGATGGTTGGGACATTTCTGGTCCGCTCGGGTATCCTGACCAGCGTTCATGCCTTTGCGGTTGATCCGCAGCGTGGCTCCTTCATCTTGGCGCTGTTGCTCATTTATATCGGCGCGGCGCTGGCCTTGTTTGCTTTGCGGGTCAGCACCGTGCGCGAAGGCCAGCAATTTGATCCGGTGAGCCGTGAGGCCGCGTTGGTCCTCAACAATCTGTTTTTAACCGTGATCTTGGGCGTGGTGCTGATCGGGACAATCTATCCAATTGTTGCCCAAGCCATGGGGCAGCAGATTTCCATCGGGCCGCCTTATTTCAATCCAGCCGCCGGCTCGGTCGCGCTGATGCTGGTTGTCGCGATGGCGGCGGGCCCCTTGATGCGCTGGCGGCGCGATGGCTTGGCGGCTGTCGCCAAGCGGTTGGCCTTGCCTCTGGTGCTGGGTGGCGTGGTCCTCCTTGCGGTGCGGCTTGCCGCGCCCGAGATTGGTGTCCTGCCTTGGCTTGGGCTGGCAGCGGCCGCTTTGGCGGCGGCGGGCAGTGTGGCGCCCATGTGGAAACGTAATCTGCGCCGGACGCCGCTCTTTACATGGGGCATGGTGGTTTCACATTTGGGTGTAGCGGTGGCGCTTGCAGGGATGGCGACCGATACTGCGTTTATGAAAGAGCGACTGGTCGCAATTGGGGAAGGGGAGGCCGCACAGGTTGGCCCCTATTCGGTCCGGCTTGTGTCGGTTGCGCCGGTTATCGGCCCCAATTGGACGGCGCTTGAGGGCCAGATGGAAGCGCGCCTTGGCCAAAACGCGCCCTTTATTCTGACGCCTCAGGCGCGCAACTATTCATCGCCGCCAACCGACACCAGCGAAGCAGCCATTGCGACCCGGTGGAATGGGCAGCTTTATGCCGTGCTGGGCAAAGTCAATGCCGATGGCCGCTGGCAAGTCCGGCTTTGGTGGAAGCCCTGGGTAACGCTGATCTGGCTTGGCGGGGCGCTGATCGCCTTTGGCGGGGTTTTGTCGTTGATTGGCCGCTTGTGGCGCGAACGTGGCATCGCCCGGCCGGAGGCAGACCATGCGTAAGCTTATACTTTGGGCGCCGCTTGCGGTTTTTGCGCTGTTTGCGGGCATTTTGATGCGCGGCCTGATTGATCCCGAGACGGCGACCGTCCCGTCGCAAATGGTGGGCCGGCCAGTGCCAATTTTCAGCCTGCCGGCAGCTGTGCCCAGCCATTCCGGCCTGTCGAACAAGGATCTGGCGAAGGGCAAGCCCGTATTGCTCAACATCTTTGCAAGCTGGTGTGGGCCGTGCATCGCCGAGGCGCCGGTCTTGCTGGAGCTGAAGAATAAAGGCGTTGAAATTCACGCCATAGCCATCCGGGATACGACGCCCGATATTGTCCAGTTTCTGCGCGACCATGGCGATCCTTACGCGTCGATCGGGTCTGATGTGACAAGCCGTATCCAGATCAGCCTCGGCTCTTCCGGCGTTCCTGAAAGTTTTGTCGTCGATGGCAAGGGCGTGATCCGCTATCAGCATATCGGCGATATCAAGGCCGAAGACGTGCCCAGCATTCTCGCTGCGCTGAAGGCCGCACAATGAAGCGGGCGGCTCCCCTTGCCATACTGCTGCTTCTGGCTGCACCGGCGCTCGCCGACTCCAAAATCGGGGCTGCGCCGTTGGCTAACGTTCAGTTGGCAGATCCCGCGAAAGAGCGGGCGGCCAAGCAGTTGATGGAAACGATCCGCTGTCTGGTTTGTCAGGGCCAATCGATCGCTGATTCTGATGCCGAGATGGCAGGCGATATGCGGTCGCTGATCCGCGAGCGCATCCAGCAGGGCGAAAAGCCCGAAGCCATCCGGAAATGGCTGGTTCAACGCTATGGCGACTGGGTCACTTATGCGCCGCCAACTCACGGCTCGGCCCTTGCTCTCTGGTTCCTGCCTTTGGCCCTGCTGATCATGGGTGGGCTTTTGGCCTTGGGTCGTTTTAAACGGAGGGCAAGCTGATGGCCCTGTTTGCCGTGATCCTGATCGGCCTGCTGGTCCTAGGGCTGTTGTGGCGCATCGGTGGCTTGTCTTTTGGCGCGCTATGTGTGTCTGGGGCGGCCTTGTCTCTGGGCCTTGTGGGCTATGCTCTGCAAGGGTCCCCCAATTTGCCGAGCGCGCCGGTAGCCACCAAGCCCGCCGCGCCAGACCCGGCGCCCGACAGATCGGCCGTGCGGGAAGAATTGATCGGCAAGGTGGGAAGCGAAGCAAACACCCTTGCCCAAGCCGATGCCTATCTGCGGATAGATCGCCCCGATCTTGCTGCGCGCGTGCTGCGGCTTGGCCTCGCCCGCTCACCCAAAAGCCCGGGTTTGTGGACCGGCCTTGGCAATGCCATGGTCAGCCACGGCAAAGGGCTGCTCTCTCCCGCAGCGGAATATTGCTATCGCCGGGCGCTCCAGATTGCGCCTGATTATCCGGGGGCGCTTTATTTTTATGCGCTCGCTTTAGCATCGAATGACCGGACAGAAGAGGCACGGCCTGTTTTTATCCGTTTTGTCCGTCAATTACCGATGGATGCGCCAATCCGCGCGCAGCTTGTCGCCGAGCTGGTCAGCGCCGGGATTATGGCTCCGGAAGAGGCGCGGCCGACCGCTGCCGCCAAATGAATTGCGGGGCGCGCAGACCCGTGCTAGCGGCCCGACGTTTTCAACGGCGCGAAATGGTGTCGGATGTGCCCAGTCTTATTCTTTGAGTGCCGCTGATGAGCA
The DNA here is from genome assembly GCA_046074265.1 of Chakrabartia sp. Taxonomy (GTDB): domain Bacteria; phylum Pseudomonadota; class Alphaproteobacteria; order Sphingomonadales; family Sphingomonadaceae; genus Aquisediminimonas. The sequence continues at coordinate 77,105 of JBJTNW010000003.1, read as the reverse complement.
AGGCTACCGCTGCGCCGCACGGCGGCGCTGACCTTGAAGAAGGTCAACACGGCACTCACGGGCCGCTTCACAAGCTGATGATCGCGGCGATTGGTATCGTTTATGGCGATATCGGGACGAGCCCGATCTACGCTTTTCGCGAAACCTTTGCCGGCCATCATCCGATCCCGCCTGATCATGCCCATATTTTTGGCGTTTTGAGCCTGATCTTCTGGTCGATGATGATCGTGGTGACGCTGAAATACGTCACCGTTATCCTGCGCGCTGATAATAAGGGGGAAGGGGGCAGCCTTGCCCTTTTGGCGCTGATTAGCCGGGAGGCGCAGGGCAAAAGCTGGTCTGTACCCATCGTCATGCTTGGTGTCTTTGCGACGGCGCTCTTTTACGGCGACTCGATGATCACGCCGGCCATGTCCGTTTTGTCGGCGGCTGAGGGTCTTTCGGTTGTCAGCCCGGCTTTTGAGCCTTTGGTTCTGCCCTTTTCGGTGGCCATCCTCTTTGGCCTTTTCGCCCTTCAGGCGCGAGGGACGGCGCGGGTAGGGGCCTTGTTTGGCCCGATCATGCTTGTTTATTTCGTGACGCTGGCGGCGCTTGGTCTTTGGCATATCTTGCAGGCGCCGGGGATTTTTTGGGCTTTGTCTCCCACCAACGCCCTCGCTTTCTTTGCAAATGATCCGCTCACCGGCTTTCTGGCTTTAGGGTCCGTCGTTCTTGCTGTGACCGGGGCAGAGGCGCTTTATGCCGATATGGGCCATTTCGGCCGTCGTCCGATCCGCATTTCATGGGTCTGGATTGTGCTTCCGGGGTTGATGTTGAACTATCTCGGTCAAGGCGCCATGATCCTGCAACTGTCGCCGGCCGCAGCCAATGAGGCGATCCTAAACCCGTTCTTTCTTTTGGCACCTGAAGATTTGCGTCTGCCGCTGGTGTTGCTGGCCATTCTGGCGACGATCATTGCCAGCCAGGCTGTGATCTCGGGTGCTTTTTCGCTGACGCAGCAGGCCATCCAACTGGGCTTCATGCCCCGGCTGCGCATCCAGCATACGAGCGAAAGTGCCGCCGGGCAGATTTATATTCCAGTGATCAACTGGGGCCTGATGGTCATGGTCATCCTGCTGGTGTTGCAGTTCCGCAGCTCAAGCAATCTTGCCTCGGCCTATGGCATTGCGGTGACGGGGGCGATGTTTATCGACACCTGTCTGCTTGCCGCGCTGCTGCTGTCGATCTGGAAATGGAACCGGCTTTTCGTCCTGCCGCTGCTGGCGCTCTTCTTCGTCGTGGATACCGCCTATTTCACCGCCAACCTCACCAAGGTGCCAGCGGGCGGCTGGTTCCCGCTTGTCGTGGGGCTGATCGCCTTCACCATGCTGACCACTTGGTCGCGCGGCCGCAAGCTGATGATGGAGCGTATGCGGGAATCCGCTATGCCGGTTAAGGTCTTTATCAGTTCAGCGGCCAATAGCGCATCGCGCGTACCCGGAACGGCCGTGTTTATGACCTCGGCAGCAGAAGGCGTGCCGCATGCGCTGCTGCACAATCTGAAGCATAACAAGGTGCTGCACGAGCGTGTGATCCTGCTGACGGTCAAAATTCCCGGCGTGCCCTTTGTCGACCCAGACAAGCGGTGCCAGATGGAAGATCTGGGGCAGGGCTTCCACCGTCTTGTCCTGAAGTTCGGCTTTATGGAAGAGCCGGATGTGCCTACCGCTTTGGCCGGCATCACCAGTTGCGGCCCGCCTATCAAGATGATGGACACCAGCTTCTTCCTGGCGCGGCAAACATTGTTGCCTTCGTCGCGCCCCGGCATGGCGATCTGGCGCGAAAAGCTGTTCGCCTGGATGCTGCGCAACGCAGAAAGCGCGATGGAGTTCTTCCGCCTGCCGACCAACCGGGTGGTGGAACTGGGCAGTCAGGTAGAAATTTAAGGGTGGCATAGGGGCGAATTGCACGTCCCGCCACGCACCCTGTTGACCGGCTCGAAAAGCCTGCCTATACGCGCGCTTCCCGAGACTTTCGGTCGCTTGGGGCGGAGTAGCTCAGCCGGTTAGAGCAGCGGAATCATAATCCGCGTGTCGGGGGTTCGAGTCCCTCCTCCGCTACCAAATTTCCCTTATTTAAAAGTGATTTAGAGCCTGTGTCTGGCGATCGGCCCGTCGCTGTGTTTGTGGCTGCATGGTCCTGAAGCGGCGGATCTGCGACCTGGCTGAAAATGGGGTGCTGTGATAGGCACTTTTTATGACTGTCGCTGACCCTTTGCCCCGCATCGCCTATTTTCATGGCCTGCCCGGTGGTGCGGGGGAATGGCAATGCTGCGCCCCGCCAGACTTGTTTGCCTTTGCGCCTGATCGCAATGCAGCGACCAACCCGGCCGCGTTGGCGCGGCGCGTGTTAGACAATTGCCACCACGAAAATCTGATCCTGATTGGCTTTTCGCTCGGCGCGCCGATCGCTCTGGCGGTTGCACGGGAGCTGGGTGAACGGGTTGCGCAGATCCACCTCATCTCGCCAGCCGCGCCGCTACACTTGGGGCATTTTCTTGATGATATGGCGGGTGGGGGCCTTTTCCGTCTGGCCAGATCCAGCCCGACGCTGTTCAAAATGGTTGCGCGCTTTGAGAGCCTGCTGGCCCGAACAATGCCCTTTTTCCTGCTGGATAGGCTTTTCGCCAGCGCTGTTGGGGAGGACAGGGCTTTGCGCTGCGATCCCGCCTTTCGACAGGCGATGGCAGCTATTCTGCGAGAGGGGCTGGGGCGCGATCCCAGTGGCTTTGTTGCCGAAGTGAGGGCTTATGTCTCCGATTGGCGCGACGATCTCAGCCGCGCTCGCGCGCCTGTCACCATCTGGCAAGGTGATTTGGACAGTTGGACCCCGCCCTCAATGGCGGAAGCGCTTGCAACGGCGCTGCCTGGCCCCGTGACGCTGCATCGCCTGCCCGGATGCGCGCATTATTCCACGCTCTACGCCGCGCTTGGGAAAGTGCAGCAAGCGACGTTCTGAACCATATACCGATTTGCTAATATTTTTTGGTCGTTGCGCTTAGGATGGTTTTACGACGAAGCTTTCGGCGGTCACGCCCATGATAAGATTAACCCAAGCATCTTCCGACACATGGTCGTTCGCAATGTCGTCGATCAGTTTGCCAAGCGTATAGGATTGGATGAAGACCGCCAGCGCCAAGGGATCAACATCCTGCCGGATAAAGCCGCGCTCAATGCCGAGTTTGATGGTGTCAACATAAGCAGATGTCAGCCGTGACTGTTCCGCTGCCAGCTTTTTGCTCAAGCGCGGATTATCATGCGAAAAGACGATCAACCGGGCGCGGTTCATACGGGCGCCGCGACGGTCAGCAGATTGCAAGGTTTGCGTCAGCAACCGCATCCGCGCCATCACTTCGGTCGGGTTGGCAGCATTTTCGATCGACTCGCGCAGAAATTCTGCGTTCTCATCCACCATCTGGCTGAATTGGTTGATCAGAACCGTCTCGATCAGGTCGGCCAGATCCTCAAAATGATGGTAGAGGCTGCCTTTGGAAATGCCCGATTTCGCCAAGACCATATCGGTCGTAATGGCCTCAGGCACAAAGTCCTGCATCAGCTCCGACGCGGCTTCAATAAGGCGCACGCGCGTGGGATGGCTGCCGCCCTTGCGGGCCTTGCTGGCGATCCGTCGCATGATGGTCTCCCCAAAATTTCTTCAAGCGCTCGGCGGATTTAAAATCAATAAATGCTCACCAGGCACATAGATCGGTAGCCAAAAGGCCAGAAATGATATTGTGGTCTTTAGATCAAAGGCCCGAATATATCAAATTTTTGAAAATACACATTCAATTATAACGTATATTAATTCGGAGTTATTTTGTCTTATTTCAATAAATCCCAAATATAACTGCTGCAAAAATGGAACACTTTTGAAAATATCGATTAAAACCAAGATCAACAAAAATCATTTTGTGGACTTGGGGTCTAAACCGGAATATGGGCCGCCTCGTCTTGAACGAGTGTTTCCGGAATTCTGCGGATTTTCTGGCGAAACGTTCACTTCAAGCCTTTTCGAGAGGGGAAACTCATGAAGAATATTTCGATCAAGTCGGCGCTCCTGGTTGGGTCCGCCCTGTTGGGTGCTGGCACGGCGCATGCTGAAGGCCTTTACATCGGCGCATTCGGCGGCATCGGCCGTACCGACAACCAGTCGGTTGAACAGCTGGGCACGGCGCACAAGGGCTATACCCATGACACCGTCTACCACACCTACGACCTGCCGGTTGATCAGGACGGCAACAACGACCGCAAGTCGTCGACCGTTTTTGGCGGCCAGATTGGCTATGAATTTGGTTCGTCGTCGTCGATCAAGCCGGCGATTGAAGTCGAAGGTCTGTATCTTTCGGCCAATCAGGAAGCCGCTTTGGCCAATCCGGACGATGAAGTTCCCACCCACATCGGCGAAATCATTGATGGCGTGAAGTCCACTGTCACCGATCCGGAAGATATCGCTGCGGTTCAGGAACATGGCACGCTGGCCGCTGGCACGCACACCTTCCTCAACACCTCGAAGCTCAAGGTCGGCCTGTTCATGCTGAACGGCGTCGTCAACTTCGATAAGGGTGGCAAGCTCGTTCCTTATGTGGGCGCCGGCGTCGGCATGGCTGTTCTGCATCAGGACAATGCCGTTTCGTTGCAGACGGGCCCGGGTGGCGTTGAGCAGAGCGCTGCGGCCGGTGAAGCGGTGAACCACCTCAACTCGCGCGATCATGCCAGCGATTTTGCGTTCGCCGTTCAGGCGAAGGCTGGCGTTCAGTACAAGCTGTCGGCCAAGACGTCGCTGTTTGTTGAATATCGCTACATCAACCTTGCGGCGACCGAATACACCTTCGGCAGCACCGTTTACGCAGATCACGCGGCGACGGACGCTTGGGTGATCAAGAACGGTTCCATGGGCCTGCACAATGCCATGGTTGGCGTTCGCTTCGGTTTCTAAGGAAAACGGGGGGAGCGGGGCCGGACCTTCGGGTTTGGCCCCGCTTTTTTTGTGCCTGCCGCACAGCCGGCAGCGAGGTTCCGGCCTGCTTTCACGCAACGCAACGCCGCGTCGATTGCGGGGTGACGTGCGGAAATGCGGTATTAATATGGGCTCTTCCGGATTCTGCGGTCCGGCCGCTTGTGCTGGCCGGGTAGCCGCCCAAGAGAGGAGTGCCCGATGAACCAGATGTCCAGCATGACTGCCCCGCCTTCGGATAAGGCAGAAATTGTTGATGTGCCTTTTGCGCATCGCTCGCTTGTAGAGCGCTACAGCCCGGGTGGGCGCTATATTGACGCGCAAACCGATGTTGACAGCCCGTGGGTGCCTTTTGGCGAAAATGCCGCGATCAAGCATCTGGCGTTTGACGTTCGCCAGAACCTGTTTTCCAACATTCTCTGGGTGAAGAAGCCCGGCGCAATCGGCACGCATCTTCATCGCGGCACGATCACCATGGTCTGCCTTGAAGGCTCGGTCCGCTATCTGGAATATGATTGGGTAGCAACGCCGGGGGGCCTCATTCTCGAAGTGCCGGGTGAAAGCCATACGCTCGTGACCGACCATCCCGATGGCGTGAAGTTGTTTGGCTGGATGCAGGGCCCGATTGAATTTTATGATGGCGACGGCCAATTTGTCGAAACGGCCGATGTCTGGTGGTTTATCAACCACTATGAAACCTATTGCCGGGAAAACAACCTCCCGATTAATCCCAAGCTCTACGTCTAAAGGCAGAGGCCGCCATGTACTTGAAAAACGCTTGGTATGTCGCGGCTTGGTCGCAGGATCTGGGGGAGGAGCTTGCCGAGCGCACGATCCTTGGAACCTCGATCCTGCTGTACCGCAAGGGCAATGGCGATCCGGTAGCCATCGGTAACCTCTGCCCGCATCGCTTTGCGCCGCTCCATATGGGTCGGCGCATGGGCGATAACGTCCAGTGCAATTATCACGGCATGGTGTTTGGGGAGAGCGGCAAATGCGTGCTCAACCCGCACCGCGGCGGCGTGATCTCCCCTGCGATGAAAGTGGCCGCCTATCCGCTGGTAGAGCGCAATGGCGCGATCTGGATCTGGATGGGCGATGCAGACGCTGCGGATGAGGCGCTGCTGCCTGATTTTGACTGCTATGCCGCGCCGGGTTTCAAGACGATCCGTGGCATGATGGATGTGGCGGCCAATTATGAATTGATTGCCGATAATCTGCTTGATCTGACCCATGCAGAATTTCTGCATGACGGCGCGCTTTCCAGCGAGGCAATTACGATCAGCAAGCTGGAAACGCTGGAATCTGGCTCAACCGTCTGGGCGAACCGCTGGTGCCCCAATGGCGAGGCGGCTCCCGTCTGGAGCCAAATTCAAGAACGGGTGATGGGCGTTGATCCCGCCAAGCCGATTGATCACTGGCTTTATATGCGTTGGGATGCGCCGGGGCATTTGCTGCTGGATGTGGGCATTACCGAGCCTGGTAATCCGCGCGAGCAGGGGGCCTGGGTGTTTACCGGGCATCACCTGACCCCGGTCAGCCCCACCCGCACGCTCTATTACTGGACAGTGGTGCGCAATCACGGGGTTGATGATCCCGAGATTGAAGCCTTTTGGCAAGGCTCAATTGATTATGCCTTTGCCATTCAAGACAAGCCGATGATCGAAGCCCAGCAGGCGATGATCGGCGATCGGCATGTCGAGGATATGAACCCCGTGGCCATTCCGGCCGATCTGGCCGGCGCGAAGGCGCGGCGGATGCTGGCCCGGCTGCGGACAGCGGAGGCCAATGGGTCTGCGCGCGAACGCCCGGGCGGTGCGGCGCTGAACGATCTGCTGGCCAAAACGGCTCACAGCGCAAATCCGGTGCTTCCCGTCGTCTAACGCAAAAAGGCCCTGGACCCATTGGGCCCAGGGCTTTTCTTTGATGTTCGGTTGAAATTTAGGCCAAGGCGAGGTGCGGCTTGGGCGCGGAGGCCAGATTGGGCCGTCGCCGGCGGGCCAGCACCAACCCCGCCAACCCGAGGCCAAACAAAGCCAGCGTGCCGGGTTCTGGAACATTGGTCGGCGGCGGACCCATTCTGCCAGATCTTGTCCAGCCTCGCACAACGTCATATCCCGACCCATAGTCAGACGCCACAAAACTCATCACACCGTTGGTGATGGTCAGGCTAAAGGTTTGCCCGCTCCCCGGCGAATAGGTTTTCCACTTTTTCCTGCGGCTGTCATAGGTCGAAATGGTCAGGTTGGACGGCAGAAGCGCGGGCGAAAAGCTGGTCAAACTGCCTGTGAAGCTTCGTAAATCTTCCGATGAGAAGGTTACCTGCACGCTGTTGGGCAGGATCAGCGAGCCAGTGCCTCTTCCCGTATCAATTTTCAGCGTGCCGACTGCTCCCGAACTGGGCGTCACGCCATAGGTATAGACTTTGGCCATCGCGGGGCTTGCCGCCACCCAGGTCAGGCCAAGACTGACAAGGGCGATCAAACCCCGCTTCAGCCCTTTGAGGGAAAATTTAAACATTGGACCTATCCTCTTGCTTGCCGGGTCAGACCAGAAAAGACGCTCGCTGCGCCTTGATGCGATGACCCCATGTTCAATTCTGTCTCGAGGCTTCCATGATTTCTTCACCAGGCCGGGCCAAGCAACGTTATAAAAGGGTTAATTTAGCGCTTCTTGCGTCATTTTTGGTCCTTTCGGCCTGCTCGTCGGAAGCCGTCCCAAATGCGAACAGCATTCGCGCGACCTATGAACGGCACGACATCGCAACCGCGCGCCAGATGCTGGGGGAGGCCTTGAAGGCGCATCCTGAATCGCCTGAATTGAGGCTGCTAAGTGGCGAGATTGCCCTGGAGACAGGCAATCTCGATTATGCGCAGGCTGAATTGGAGCGCATCTCGACCGATCCGCAATTTGGAGGGCGAGCACGCAGCCTGCTGGCCAAGGCGCATTTCCTGTCAGACAATCCCCGCAAAGCGCTGGAGGTGCTGGGCAGCGGCCCGCCGGCGGATGGCCTGGGCTATGGCATCAAAGCACTGGCCACCGCGACCTTGGGCGATGAGCCGGGGGCCGAGCAATTGCTGGCTGACGGGCTTGCCAAATATCCATCTTCCGCAGATCTGGTGCTGCTGTCTGCCATGACGGCCTTTGCCAGCGGCGATACTGATAGCGCGCGGCTGCGGATTGCCGACGCACAGCGGCTTGACCCTCGCAACGTGTCGGTCCTTGCTTTTGCGGCGCGGCTTGCCATTGCTCGGCGGGATCAGGCGGACGCTGAAAAATGGCTGAAGCTGATTTTGCAGGCCCAGCCCGATAACCAATTTGCCCTGCTGGCATTAGGAGCCGTGCGGTATGACAATGGGGATAAGGCCGGCGCGTCGGCATTGTTCCAGCGCTCATCCCTGCAAGCTGGCGGCATGGCAACCGTTACGCGTTATTTCCAAGCGCAGATGGCATTTGATGTAGCAGATTATAAAAAGGCGGCGGCAATCCTAAAAGCCGTCCCCGAACCCCGGGACTTTGCACCGGCGGCCCGGCTGACGGGGATTTTGGCGTCTTATACCGGCGACAATGAGCGCGCGATCAGCTTGCTCGAACATTATCTGAACAACGGCAATGAAGATGCGCTTGCCCGTTATGCTTTAGCAGTGGCGCTTGGCCGGGTTGGTCAGGTTGATAAGGCATGGCAATATTTGCGACCGATTGCGCAGGCCCCCAATGCCAACGCCGCGACGCAAAGGCTGGCCGCGCAATTGACGGCGCAGATTGCCAAGGGCAGTTCTGCGCCTTCGTCCGACCAGTCTGCGCCGGGCAATGTCTCTGCGGTGGAATTGAAGGCGGCAGAGGCGGCGCTTGTCGCCGGCAACTGGGCGCGGGCGGATGCCGTTTATTCTCAGATTTTGGCGGCTGATCCGCAGACGCGCGATCCTCGGCTGCTCAACAATGCGGCGCTCGCAAAGCAGATGGGCGGCGATCTTGGCCGGGCCGAGGCCCTGATCCGTCGTGCGCTCGCCGCCGCCCCCACAGACCCAATCATTCTCGATACGGCAGCGTGGGTCGTGTTCAAAAAATATGGTCGTACGCCCGAGGCACTGGATTTGTCGCGCCGCGCGCTGGCTGGCTTGCCGCAAGACCCGGACGTGCAACGGCACGCGCGGGCAATTACTGGCGCGCGTTAGGCAACGACTTGGCGCGCGGCAGCGATGCTGCGTGCCAGATGGTGACCAGATAGCCAGCCGCTTTCAATCCGGGGGCCAAGCATCCAGTCGCCGCAGACGCCAAGGCCAAGGCTTGGGTTCCACAACGAGCCTGCATCAAGGCCAGAGGACATTGCAAATCGCCAGCGATGGGTAGACCGCGCGATCGGCACAGGCAGCGTTTCGCCCAATTCTGATTGCAGCGCGAGGAAGAGCTGATCGGCCACATCATCTGCCGGCATATTCAAATGTTCCGCAGACCAAGAGGCATTGGCCTGAACAACCCAGCGCTCCATGCCGGATCGTCCCGGCTTGGCCAGTTCGCGCACGGCCCAGCCAATGGGGCCTCGATCGCGCAGAAAGGGAAGGGCCATCGGCAAGATGCCCTCAAAGGCATAGATGGCTGTCCAGCAGGGTTGAAAGCGCGCCAGCATGGCCTTGCGGACCATGTCAAAATCATGGTGGGCAAGAAACGTGACGGCCTGTTCAGAAGGGATGGCCAGCACCACCGCGTGATATTCTGCCTGATCATCATCAACACCTGTAACGGACCAGCCCGTCTCGGTGCGGCTCAGCCCATCGATGCGGCTGTTCCAGTGGACGTCAAAGCCCTGCGCCAGGTGCCGCACAATATTGTTCATCGTGGGGAGGCCAACCCAGGCATCGGCAGAGACATCGGGCCAGCGCGTGGCAATGCCCGCGCTTTCCCAGCGCAGAACCTCTTCCAGAAACGCCGGATCGCGCGCGGTAAAATATTGTGCGCCATGATCAGCAAGCGTTTCGCCCAACGGCGTCTCAAAACGACGCGTCGACATGCGGCCTCCGGGGCCGCGACCCTTGTCGAACAAGGTCAGTCGGTGCCCTTGCGCCAACAAGGCAGATGCGCAGGACAAGCCGGAAATGCCGGCCCCAATGATGGCAATGGATCGCGACGTGGCGATGCCGGTGCCATGCATGATGTCCTCCTTAAGCTGCCCCCAGAACGAGCATTGGCAATGGCGCACGGCTCCGCCGGCAACAATCTGCGCAATGGTTCAGGGTAGCGAGGTAGAGGCTTGGTTGGTTGCGCCGATGTCCAGCATCGCATCTGGCCGTGCCAGCGCGATCAGGCGAAGCCCCGCCGCTGCCGCCCGGTCAGCGGCGAGGGATGTCGCCGTTGAGATGGTGACGAGCAGCGGACATCTGGCGATCACCGCTTTTTCAACCAGCTCATAGCTACAGCGCGATGAAAGGAGGAAGAAACCGCTAGACGGGGCAAGGCCGGCCCGGGCCAGCCCGCCGATCAATTTATCCAGCGCACAATGGCGGCCGACATCTTCGCGCGCCATTAAGATATCCCCCTTGGGGCTGCAAAAAGCGGCGACATGGGCGCCGCCTGTCGCGGCGTTGAGCGGCTGATAGGCCCTCAGAGCGTCAAGCGCCCCAAAAAGGGCCGCCGGGGCAACGCAGAGCGCCGTGTCCAGCGGGGGGAGGGGGCGCGCCACCTGTTCCAGATTTTCAAGCCCGCACAGGCCGCAGCTGCTTTCGGAAACGCGCACGCGAACGCGCTCAAGCATCGGGGCGACCCGCGCCGGCACCAAGGTCATGCGGACGATCCAACCTTTGTCCGTCTCTTGGCAATCCAGCGCCTCAATTTCGTCGGCGTGTTCAATGATCCGTTCTGACAGCGAAAAGCCCAGCGCAAAATCCTCAAGTGCGTCAGGCGTTGCCATCATCACGGCATAGCCGATGCCGTTATACTCAAGCGCAATAGGGGCCTCGACGGGCAGGGTGCGGGTGGCGGCGCTGGTGCCTTTAGGGGTGATCCGCGAAACAGCGACGTCGCGGCTGCTGGTCACGCGCGGGTCTTGAGCAGGTTGATAGCGGCCAAGGCATCCGCCGATAGCCCGGCGCCATCATGCGCATGGATCATCTGCTTCATCCGCGGGTCCCAGAACAGGTGGATATGTTCCGCCACCGCCGCCGCCACATCCGGCTCATGCTGGAGGTTGGCGGCGATCTGGTTGGCCATGCGGACAAGATTGTCGAGCGTAGAACTCATTCCGCCGCCTCAACCGTGGAGGCAATCCGGCGCGAGCTGCGCTGAAGCGCGGCATAATCTTCCTGCCAATCGGTCGGCCCGTTGGAGGGAGAAATTTGCACGGCCGTCACCTTATATTCGGGGCAGTTGGTCGCCCAATCTGAATAATCGGTCGTGACGACGTTCGCCTGCGTCATCGGGTGGTGGAAGGTTGTGTAGACAACCCCCGGCGCCACCCGTTCTGTCACGGTTGCGCGCAGCGTGGTTTCCCCTGCACGGCTGGCCAAGCGGACCCAATCACCCGATTTGATGCCGCGATTTTCGGCATCAACGGGGTGAATTTCCAACAGATCTTCCTCATGCCACAGGACATTATCGGTCCGCCGCGTTTGCGCGCCGACATTATACTGGCTGAGGATGCGGCCCGTGGTAAGCAATAGCGGGAAGCGCGGGCCGGTCTTTTCATCGGTCGGGACATAGTCCGTCACGACAAATTTGCCCTTGCCGCGGACAAAGCCGTCAATGTGCATGATCGGCGAGCCGTCGGGTGCGGCTTCATTGACCGGCCATTGAAGCGAGCCTTCCTTGTCGAGCCGATCAAAATTGACGCCCGCAAAGCTGGGCGTCAGCCGCGCGATTTCATCCATGATTTCGGACGGGTGGCTGTAATTCCAGTCAAGGCCCATGGCTTGGGCCAGCAACTGGGTGACTTCCCAATCCTCATAGCCGTTGAGTGGCGTCATCACCTTGCGCACCGGCTGGATGCGGCGTTCGGCATTGGTGAAGGTGCCGTTCTTCTCAAGGAAGGTCGATCCCGGCAGGAAGATATGCGCGTAATTGGCGGTTTCGTTGAGGAACAGGTCATGCACGATCACGCATTCCATCGCCTCAAGCCCGGCCGCGACATGATGCGTATTCGGGTCGGACTGGAGGATGTCCTCGCCCTGAATATAGATCGCCTTGAACACGCCATCGGTTGCGGCATCCAGCATATTGGGGATGCGCAGGCCCGGCTCCGGATCAAGCGGCACGCCCCATTCGCCTTCAAACAGGCGGCGCGTTTCGCCATCCGAGATGTGGCGATAGCCTGAAAGTTCGTGCGGGAAGCTGCCCATATCGCACGCGCCCTGCACATTATTCTGACCGCGCAGCGGGTTCACGCCCACGCCGCGGCGGCCGATATTGCCAGTCGCCATGGCAAGGTTGGCAATTGCCATAACGGTGGAAGAGCCTTGCGAATGCTCGGTTACGCCCAGCCCATAATAGATCGCGCCATTGCCGCCGGTGGCATAAAGACGGGCGGCGGCGCGCAGGTCTGCCGCGGGGACTTGGGTGATCGCTTCCAAGGTTTCCGGGCTGTTGCGCTCTTGCGAGACGAACGCGGCCCAATCTTGGTACTCATCCCAGTCGCAGCGTTCTTTGACGAACGCCTCGTTGACAAGGCCTTCGGTCACGATTGTGTGCGCCATCGCGGTCAGGACAGCGACATTGGTGCCCGGACGCAGCGCGAGATGGTGCTGCGCCTCGATATGCGGCGAGCGGACCAGATCCGTCCGGCGCGGATCAATGACGATCAGCTTGGCGCCCTTGCGCAGCCGCCGCTTCATCCGGCTGGCGAAAACGGGGTGGCCGTCCGTCGGGTTCGCGCCGATCACAAGGATGACGTCGCTGTCCTCTACGCTGTCAAAATCCTGGGTGCCGGCAGAGGTGCCAAAGGTCGTCTTCAGGCCATAGCCGGTGGGCGAGTGGCAGACGCGGGCGCAGGTATCGACATTGTTATTGCCAAAGCCGGCGCGGACCAGCTTTTGCACCAGGAAGGTTTCTTCATTGGTGCAGCGCGACGAGGTGATGCCGCCCAGCGCGTGCTTGCCATATTGCCCGCTGATGCGCTTGAGTTCTGATGCCGCATAGGTCAGTGCCTCATCCCACGACACTTCCTGCCAGGGGTCGCTGATGGCCTTGCGGATCATCGGCTTCAGGATACGTTCCTGATGCTGGGCATAGCCCCAGGCAAAGCGGCCTTTGACGCAGCTATGGCCGCGATTGGCCTTGCCATCTTTCCACGGCACCATGCGCACCAGCTGTTCGCCGCGCATCTCGGCGCGGAAGGTGCAGCCGACGCCGCAATAGGCGCAGGTCGTGACCACCGACCGCTCGGGCGTGCCGATTTCGACAACCTTCTTTTCAACCAGCGTTGCCGTGGGGCAGGCCTGCACACAGGCGCCGCAAGAAACGCATTCCGAGCCGAGGAAGTTGTCAGAGGCAAGCCCGGCGGAAATCTTGGAGCCAAAGCCCCGGCTCTGGACGGTCAGCGCCAGCGTGCCTTGCACCTCGTCGCACGCGCGCACGCAGCGCGAACAGACGATGCACTTTGAGGGATCAAAATCAAAATAGGGGTTGGACTGGTCCTTGGTCTGGCCAAGATGCGTATCGACCGGCTGATAGCGGACATCGCGCAGCCCGACGGCGCCGGCTTGGTCCTGCAATTCGCAATCGCCATTGGCGGCGCAGGTCAGGCAGTCCAGCGGGTGATCCGAGATGTAAAGTTCCATCACGCCCTTGCGCAGCTTTTGCAGGCGCGGGGTCTGGGTGTGGACAACCATGCCGGGCTCGACCGGCGTTGTGCAACTGGCGGGCGTGCCGCGACGGCCATCAATTTCCACCAGACACAAGCGGCATGAACCGAAGGACGACAGGCTGTCAGTCGCGCAGAGCTTGGGGATGGCGGTGCCTTGTTCTGCCGCCGCCCGCATCACGCTGGTGCCGGCGGGCACGGTAACGGCGCGGCCGTCAATGGTTAGCGAAACCTGCTCCTCGGCGCGCGAGGCGGGGGTGCCGAAATCTTCTTGGGGCTGGTAGGTCATGCGCGTTTCCGTCCCTGAAAATCTTCCGGGAATTGAGTGATCGCCGAGAGCACGGGGTAGGGGGTAAATCCGCCCAATGCGCAGAGCGACCCGAATTTCATCGTATCGCACAAATCTTCGACAAGTGCGAGGTTTTCGGCGGCGTTGTCGCCTGCAATCACGCGGTCGAGTGTCTCGAGCCCGCGGGTTGAACCAAGCCGGCAGGGTGTGCATTTGCCGCAGCTTTCCGCCGCGCAAAATTCCATCGCGAACCGGGCCTGCTGGGCCATGTCGACGCTTTCGTCGAACACAACCAAGCCGCCATGGCCGATCAGGCCATCAACGGCCGTGAAGGCTTCATAATCAAACGGTGTCTCAAACTGGCTCGGCGGATGATAGGCACCCAAGGGCCCGCCCACCTGCACCGCACGCACCGGACGGCCCGAGGCGGTGCCGCCGCCGATGTCATTCACCAATTCGCCCAGCGTGATGCCGAACGCGGTTTCAAACAGCCCGCCCCGCGCGACATTGCCGGCGATCTGGATTGGCATCGTCCCGCGTGACCGGCCCATGCCATAAGAGGCATAAGCCTCTGCCCCGTGCGACATGATCCACGGCACGCTGGTCAGCGTCAGTACATTGTTGACGACGGTGGGCTTGCCAAACAGGCCTTCCAGCGCGGGCAAAGGCGGCTTCGCGCGCACTTCGCCGCGCTTGCCTTCCAAGGAATTCAAAAGCGAGGTTTCTTCGCCGCAGACATAGGCGCCAGCCCCCACGCGGATTTCCACGTCAAAGGGCGCAATCAGATGTGCGCAGGCCTTGGCGGCGGCTTCCATCTTCGCAATGGCGTGCGGATATTCCGAGCGGATATAGACATAGCCCTTGGTCGCGCCGACCGCGAGGCCGGCAATCGCCATGCCTTCGATCAGCTGATAGGGGTCGCCCTCCATCGCCATGCGGTCGGCAAAGGTGCCGCTATCGCCTTCGTCCGCATTGCAGACGATGTATTTCTGGTCCGCTTGCGCGCCCGCGACGGTACGCCATTTGATGCCCGCGGGAAAACCAGCGCCGCCGCGGCCGCGCAGGCCCGAGGCGATAATCGCCTCGATGGTCGCGTCAGGGCCGATTTCGCGGGCTTTGGCAAGGCCTTGCCAGCCGCCCGTTGCGGCGTAGTCGTCAAGGCTCAATGCGCGTGTCTTGCCCGCGCGCGCGAAGGTCAGGCGCTGCTGGCGGGCGATGAAGGGATGCTCGGCAATCACCCCGATGGACAGCGTATCCGCCACGCCATCCAAGATTGGCTGGACATCGGCCACGCCCACCGGGCCATAGCCAACGCCGTCAATCTCCACCAGCGGCTCCAGCCAGTGCATACCCCAGGAAGAGGTGCGCTCGACCGAAACGCCGGCCTTTTCGAAAGCGGCGGCAACGGCATCGGCCCCGCACGCCTGCGCGAGCGCATCGTCTGAAATTCTGACCTTCATAGCGATGCCACCAGAGCCTTTAACTTTGTCGCGTCAAGCCGGGCATGAACGTCGCTGCCGGTCATGGCCGCCGGGCCGACCGAGCAGAGCCCGAGGCAATAGACCGTCTCAATCTTCACCCGGCCATCTTCGGGCAGGGCGGCTGCCACAGCATCCACGCCGCGCGCCTGACAGGCTTCAGCGCGGCACAGCTTCAAGACCGGACGGGGATCAGCCTTGGTCTTGAAATCATGGTAAAAGCTGACCACCCCATGCACTTCGGCACGGGTCAGGTTCAACGCTTGGGCAATGGTCCGAATGGACTCCTCGCTGACATGGCCGAACGCCGCCTGCACATCGTGCAGGATCGGGAGCAGGGGGCCTTCGCGCCCCTTGTGACGGTCGAGAATATCAGCGAGGTCCATGGATCAGGCTTCCGGCGGCGCGAACGCGCAGATTTTGTTACCAACCGGATCACGCAGATAAGCGCCATAAGGATTACCCGGCGCACCCGCGCGGTTGCCCGGAGCACCTTCGTCCGTCCCGCCATTGGCGATGCCTGCGGCGTGGAAGGCATCCACCGCCGCCTTGTCGGCCGCCTGAAAACCAATCGTGCCGCCATTGCTGTGCGTTGCCGCATTGCCATCGGCAGGGGTCATAACCAGCAGCTTGCCGTGCGGGGTGGCGTAAACGCAGGTGCGATCATTGACCTGGCCAATGCTGGCAATGCCCAGCGCGCCCAAGGCCGCATCGTAAAATTTCTTGGAAGCATCCAAATTTTGGGCGCTGACGCAAATATGGGTAAACATTTATTCTTACCTTCAGGGAGGTGGCGGGGCCGAAGCCCCGCCTTTGGTTCACATGCGCTTCAGGGCGCAGATTTTATTGCCCGCAGGATCACGCAGATAAGCGAGATACAGCGCGCCCATGCCGCCTTCGCGGATGCCGGGCGGGTCTTCACAGGTCGTGCCGCCATTGGCGACGCCGGCCGCGTGCCACGCATCGGCCTGTTCCGGGCTATCCACTGCAAAGCCGATCGTGCCGCCATTGGCGCCACAAGCGGGCTCCCCATTGATCGGCTGCGAGATGGCGAAAATGCCCGTCGGGGTCATGTAAAAAACACGGCCCTTGTCGTCCTGCGTCCCCGGAGCCACGCCAAGCGCGCCCAGAACCGCGTCGTAGAATTTCTTGGAGGCCGCGATGTCGTTCGCCCCCAGCATGATATGACTGAACATAGTATCTCTCCTTCGTATTGGGTCTTAGGCTTAGAACACCACGACCGAGCGGATCGACTTGCCCGCATGCATGAGATCGAACGCCGTGTTGATTTCTTCAAGGCCCATGACGTGCGTGATCATCGGATCAATCTCGATCTTGCCCTGCATATACATATCAACGATCTTCGGCACGTCGGTGCGGCCCTTGGCCCCACCAAAGGCCGTGCCACGCCAGTTGCGGCCCGTGACGAGCTGGAACGGACGGGTCGCGATTTCCTTGCCGGCTTCCGCAACGCCGATGATGATCGACGTGCCCCAGCCGCGATGGCAGGCTTCCAACGCGGTGCGCATCACTTCGGTGTTGCCGGTCGCGTCGAAGGTATAGTCTGCGCCGCCATCGGTCATCTCAACGATCTTGGCGACCACGTCCTCACGGCTCATGCCCTTGGAATTGAGGAAGTGGGTCATGCCGAACTTGCGGCCCCATTCTTCCCGATCCGGGTTGATGTCGACACCGATGATCCGGTTGGCGCCCGCCAGACGGGCACCCTGAATGACGTTGAGGCCAATCCCGCCCAAGCCGAAGACAACAACATTGTCGCCGACCTGAACCTTGGCGGTATTGATAACAGCGCCCACGCCCGTCGTGACGCCGCAGCCAATATAGCAGCTCGACTGGAAGGGCGCGTCTTCCCGAATCTTGGCGACCGCGATTTCGGGGAGAACCGTGAAGTTCGAGAAGGTGGAGCAGCCCATATAATGATAAATCGGCTGGCCCTTATAGCTGAAGCGCGTGGTGCCATCGGGCATCAGGCCCTTGCCCTGCGTCGCGCGGATCGCGGTGCACAGGTTTGTCTTGCCAGAGAGGCATGACTTACACTGGCGGCATTCCGGCGTGTAGAGCGGGATCACGTGGTCGCCCGGCTTCACCGACGTCACGCCGGCGCCAACTTCGCGGACAACGCCCGCGCCTTCATGGCCCAGAACCGAGGGGAAGATGCCTTCGCTGTCAAAGCCATCGAGCGTATAGGCATCGGTATGGCAGATACCCGTCGCCATAATCTCAACCAGAACTTCGCCGGGCTTCGGGCCTTCGAGATCGAGTTCCACGATTTCCAGCGGTTTCTTGGCCTCAAAGGCAACAGCAGCACGCGTCTTCATAGATAGGATTCCCTCGTCATATTGGGTGAAACTTTGCTTCCTAGACGGCGCTCAGAAGTCCGTCCAATAGAGAAGTTGGTCTTGTATGTAAGGCATACAAACCGGATGATATCAGTCAATTGCTCGCGGTGAAATTTCCGGATCATGCCGGGTCTCACCGGCGAGCCAAAAAGGGCAGATGCGCCTGCGCCAGCGCCGCCGGGTCTTCCATCATGGGCAAATGGCCAAGATGTTCAAAAATCACCGCCTCAGACCCGGTAATGCCCGCTTTCAGCACGTCAACGCAGCTCACGTCGATCAGCCTGTCATGCCGGCCCCAGATAATGAGCGTGGGGGCTTTGACATGGGCCAAGCGGTCCGTCGCCGGATTGTTGAGGCTATCTTCAACAATAGCGGCGAAGATGGTGTCAAGAAGCGCCTCGCGGCGGCGAGAATCGGCGAACATCACCTTCTTGAACTGGCCGGGCAGGGGGCGTGGCTTGTGCATGACAAAGGCCATCAGCCGGTCCACATCCTCAAAACGGCGCAGGACAAGCGGGTTCTCGCCCCGCTGGGCGGCCTGCTGCAACTCGCTTTCGCGCGCGCCGACGACACCGGCATTGTTAAGAAGCGTCAGGCTCTGCAATCGCTCAGGATGGTCAAGCGCGGCTTGCAGCGCAATATAGCCCCCCATGCTGTTGCCACCGAGATGGCAGCGCGCAATGCCCAGCGCATCCAGAAAGCCGATCAGCCGATCGGTCTGCGCCTTGATAGAATAATCTCGGTCGGGCGAGAGGTCATTCTCGCCAAAGCCGGGCAAATCCGGCGCGATCACCCGATAGCGATCTGTCAGATGTCGGGCATAAAGCGACCAATGGTCCTTATCTGCGCCAAAACCGTGGACCAGCACGACAACCTCTCCGTCAGAGGGGCCGCCTTCCAGATAGGGCCACACCAGGCCGTCAACGGTGATGGTCTTGCGCGTCAGCCGCCCCTTGCGACGGATCGCGGCTTGGACCTGACGGAAAAGTACCGCTGGCGCAAAAAAGTAAATCAGGAAAAGCGCGGCCAGCGCAGCGGCCAGAATAAGCAGGGCAAGGGTCATAAGGTCGCCTGTGTGTTGGATGCCGGTGCAAGCCGGGCATCAATCCAGCCCAGCACGTCGTTGATCACGGCGACGTGTTCCGGCTCGTTGAAGATTTCATGGTACAAGCCTGGCAGCAGGCGAAATTCCTTGTCCGACGAAGCGATCCGCGCAACCAACTCTGCGCCGCCTTCGGGCGCGGCAAGTCGGTCTTCGCCGCCAAAGGCGACAAGTAGTGGCAAGCGGATGGCCGCAGCCTGTCCTTGCAGCCTATCCATCGCACCGAGCATTTCAGCGGCCAGACGCGCCGACATCTTGCCTGTGTAAACAAGCGGGTCTGCCTTATAGCGGGCGACAACATCTGGATCGCGGCTGACGGCCTCTGCCTCCAACTGGATCAGCCCAGCCTTGGGTGCCAGTCGCGCAAGGAGCTGGCCGATCAGCCGCGTTAGGGCGCTTGGGGGTGTTCCCGGCTTCACGGCAGGTCCCGACAGCACGGCTGCGACATAGTCTGCCTGATGGGTCAGCAGATGCGTAGCCGCGATCAGGCCGCCCATGCTATGGCCTAGAACTATGCGGGGCAGGGCAGGCACTGTGGTCTGAACATGGGTGAGCAAGGCCGCCATACCATCCAGAAAAACAGAGAAATGCGGCACAAATCCCCGAGTCCCATCAGACCGGCCATGACCCCAATGATCAAGCGCATAGACGGCATAGCCCGCCTCAACCGCCTGACGGGCAAAGCCCTGATACCGCCCAGCATGTTCTGCATAGCCGTGCGCAAGCAAGATCGCAGCCTTGGGCCGGTCAGGATGCCAGCTTTGGAAGAACAACTGCGCCCCGGCCGCGCGTGATGGCGGCCGCAGAGCCAAAAGCCCCGTTTCTTGTCGCATCCTATCCTCCCAAGCCCGTGTTCGGGTCAGGCGGATTTATGTCGGTTCGAGCGGCAAGTGTCCAAGAAAATCTGCAAGATTAGATTTTGTTTTGGACCGCTAAATCGACATAGTTTTTAAGCCGAGACGTTGCCTGCGCATCGATCGACAGACCAATCTTGGTGCGCCGCAAAAGGATGTCCTCGGCTGTCCTTGCCCATTCATGCCGGATCAGCCAATCCACCTCGATTTGCGTGAGGCCAGCGCCAAAATCTTCACCCATATCGGCTTCGGACCCGACATCGGCGAGCATCTCTTCCAAGATCGCGCCATAGGCACGGGCCATGCGCTGGGCGCGGGCTGCGCCCAAAAAGGGCCAGCGGGCCATGACCTTGGCCAGAAACGCGTCAAACGGGCTATCCAAATGGCCGCCGGGCAGGATCGCGTCGCGCGTGGCCGGGCGTATCGTCCAGCCGCTCGGCGCGGCCAGTTTCTGGACGGCCTCTTCCGCCAAATGACGCGCCGTTGTGATCTTGCCGCCAAAGACCGACAACAAGGCGGGGCCGGCGGAATCCAGTTCCAGCACATAATCGCGCGTCACGGCTTTGGCTTCCGAGGCGCCATCATCATAAAGCGGGCGCACGCCAGAAAATGTGCCGATGACATCTGCCGGCGCCGTCTGCTTCACGAAGTAGCGGTTTACTGCTGCGCACAGATAGTCAATCTCGGCGTCTGAAATACGGGCGTCTTCGGGCGCGTTGACTTGCTCATCGGTCGTGCCAACCAGCGTCGTGCCATCTTCATACGCGATGGCAAAGACAATCCGCCCATCGGGCTGCTGCAACATATACGCATGCTGGCCCTCAAACAGCCGCGGCACAATGATATGGCTGCCTTTGACAAGGCGCACCGCCGACTGGCTGTTGGCGCCGGTGCGCGCCAGCATCTGCGCGACCCATGGCCCCGCCGCATTGACAAGGGAATGGGCGCTGACCTCTTCGCCGTTCGCCAAGGACAATTGCCACGCACCCTCTTGGCGGCGGGCTGAAGAAACCGCCGTTCGCGTGCGGATGTCTGCGCCGTGGCCTTGGGCGTCGAGCGCATTCATAACCACAAGCCGGGCATCATCAACCCAGCAATCAGAATAGACAAAACCTTTATGGCTGTCGCGCTTCAGCGGGTCGATAAAGGCGCGGTCGCGGCGGTTGAGCCCGCGCGAGCGCGGCAGGCTGATCCGGCCGCCGATATGATCGTAAAGCCACAGCCCAAGACGGACCAGCCACCAAGGCCGCACCGCATGCTCGTGCGGGAGCACGAACTGAAGCGGGTAGATCAAATGGGGCGCCTGCCGCAGCAGCACCTCGCGTTCCTTCAGCGCCTCGCGCACCAGCCGGAATTCAAAATATTCCAGATATCGCAGCCCGCCATGGATAAGCTTGGTTGAGGCGGACGAGGTATGGCTTGCCAGATCATCCTTTTCGAGAAGGATAACCGAAAGCCCGTTGCGAGCGGCTTCCCGGGCAATCGCTGTGCCGTTGATGCCACCGCCAATAATTGCAAGATCGTAAATCACGGGCGCGCTTATGATCAGAGGCGCGGCAGAATTCAATCTGTTCGAAAGAACAGTCCGCGCCTGATCAGGCCGCGCTGCTCAACGGCTGGCGCTCTGCAGGGGCAATGCCGGCCGCGCGCTCGGCTGATTTGATGGTGTTTTCCAACAGCATCGTCACCGTCATTGGCCCAACCCCGCCGGGCACGGGCGTGATGGCAGAGGCCCGCCAGCGCACGCCTTCAAAATCCACATCGCCGGTAATCCGGCCATCGGGCAATCGGTTGATCCCAACGTCAATGACGACGGCGCCCTTTTTCACCATTTGCGGCAGGATCAAATTGGGGACGCCGGCGGCAACGACCAGAATATCTGCAAGGATCGTATATTGGGCCAGATCGCGCGTCTTGGCATGGCAGATGGAAACGGTGGCGTCGCGCGCCATCAGCATCAGGGCCATGGGCTTGCCCACAATATTGCTGGCCCCGACGACGACGACATTCTGGCCCTCAATCGGAATATTCTCGCTTTCGAGCAGCTTGACCACGCCATAAGGCGTGCAGGGGGAAAAAACCGTATTGCCGGTCACCAACCCACCAACATTGTACAAGTGGAAGCCGTCAACATCCTTCTCAACGGAAATCGTCTCAAGCACCTGCGCCATATCGATATGGGCGGGCAGCGGAAGCTGGACGAGGATGCCATGCACGTCTGGATCGGCATTCAGCGTTTCAATCCGCGAAAGCAGCGCTTCTTGGGTGATCGAGGCGGGCAGGCGATCGGTAAAGGATCGGATGCCAACAGCCTCGCAGGCCCGGATTTTGTTGCCGACATAAACTGCCGAGGCGGGATCATCGCCAACCAGAATAACGGCAAGACCCGGCCGGACACCTGCCGCCGCAAGCGCGCCAACGCGGCCGCTATAATCTTGCCGCAACTTGGCCGCGAGTTTCTTCCCGTCGATGAGCTTGGCCGACATAAACATTCCCTGATGCGTGATGTTGTATGCGTTACATACAAATTTAAACGACGGCAAGGGGCCTAATGTGCGCCGCCTCCGGCCATGAAGTTGCCGGTCGGGCGCGGCGCGAGCCATGGAATCCAAGCCGCAACAAACAAAACGCCTGCCGCAATCATAAAGACATGGTTGGACCCAAGCGTTGCCGCTTGCGCATCAACCAGCCGTTCAATCACGCCACGAGCCTGTTCTGGCGCAAGCCCTGCCGCTTGCATTTGCGCCATGGTCGCTTGCGCGTTGTGCAGGCTGCCGACCATCTGGTCGCGGCTGACGACGGTTGCGTCATTCCACATGGACGCGGCAAAAGCGGTGCCCACCGCGCCACTCACCGTGCGCATGAAGCTCAGCAATCCGGCGGCCGATGCTGTTTCAGAAGTTGGGACAGACGACATGGCAAAGGACATCAGCCCCATGAAGAAAAAGGGCATCCCCAGGCCCTGCAAAAGCTGCGGCAGGGCAAAGACCCAGAAGCTCCCTTCGGTTGACCATTGCGTTCTCAGCAGCGAGACCAGCATAAGCCAAATCATGCCAGCGGTGATGCAGATGCGGACATCAAAGCGCTGCATCAACTGGCTGGCAATTGGCGCCATGAGGACTGCGAACACGCCAACAAACGCCATGGCATAGCCCGATTCCGTGGCCGTATAGCCAATGACGGACTGGAGCCAGAGCGGCACCAGTACGATGGTGGAGAACATGCCGCCAAAGCCCAGCGCGATGCCGATGGTTCCCGCCCATAAACTGCGATGGCGCAGGACTTTTAGGTCGACAATTGGGTGCGTGTCGGTCAGCTCCCAAATGACAAAGGCGATAAACCCAAGCACGGCCACAACCGCCAGCGAGGTGATGAGGGATGAATTGAACCAATCATATTCGCGGCCCAAATCAAGCACGAGCTGGAAACAACTGACCCAGAGGACCAGCAAGCCAAGACCAGTCGCATCGATGCGCTCTTTGCGGACGTCGGTTTCGTAGCGGGCAACATAGCGCACCACGAGCATCAGGCAGATGATGACAACCGGGAGGTTGATGAAGAAGATCCACGGCCACGACCAGTTGTCGCTTATCTGGCCACCGATAATCGGGCCAAGGATGGGCGCGGTGATTGTCGTCACCCCCCAAAGCGCCATGGCGCCGCCCATTTTTTCAGGCGGGTAGATGCGCATCAAAAGGGTTTGGGTCAGCGGCATCAGCGGCCCGCCCGACAGGCCTTGCAGGATGCGGAAGATGACCAGCAGTTCGATCGTGCGGGCAATGCCGCACAAGACCGAAAAAAGGGCAAAGCCGCACAAAGAGAATAAAAGCGTGCGATAGGTGCCAAAGCGGCTGGCAAGCCAGCCTGTCAAGGGAACGGTGATTGCCTCGGCAACGGCATAGGATGTAATTGTCCAGGTGCCCTGGCTGGGCGAAATGGCAAGACCGCCGGCAATGTGCGGCACCGAGACATTGGTTACCGTTGTATCGAGGATGACGATGAAGTTGGCGAGCGCAAGGGCAATGGCCGCCAGCGTCAGCCGATAGCCGGTCAGCGGGGCAAGCGGCGCGTCTGCCATTAGTCGCGCGTGTCGATCACGGCATCCATGGACAGGCCGACCCTTAAGGGGTGCGCCTTGACTTCGGCGGGGTCCAGCCGGATGCGGACGGGCAGGCGCTGAACAACCTTGACCCAATTGCCCGTGGCGTTTTGAGCCGGGATCAAGGCAAAGGCCGCCCCGGTGCCGCCCGCAAAGCCTTTAACACGGCCGTGAAAGACGACGGCACTGCCATAGAAATCCGATGTCAGTTCCACCCGCTGCCCGGGCTTGACGTGCTTCAACTGGCTTTCCTTGAAATTGGCGTCCACGAACACTGCATCCATCGGGACCAAAGTCATCAGCGGGCTGCCTGCCTGAACGCGCTGGCCAATCTGCACCTGGCGGTTGGTGACCACCCCGGTAATGGGCGCGCGGATGATCGTCCGCTCAAGCGCCAGACGGGCCTGCGCGACACGGGCCTGCGCCGCAGCAATATCGGGCGCGTCGGCAATCGTTACGCCATCGGTCAGCGCACGGTTGGCAGATAGGTCGCCTTGGGCCGAGGCCTGCATGGCCCGGCTGGCTGATAGGGCGGCCTGTGCCTGGTCCAGACCTGCTTGGGCTTGAAGATAGGCGGTGCGGATCGTCGTCAATTCTTCGGCTGAAATGGCGCCAGAGGCGGCCAGGGCCTCCCGCCGCTTCAAGGCAGCCGTTGCGCGGTCAAGGTCAGACCGGGCGGCGGAAAGTCGGGCCTGAGCCTGCTGCATGTCGGCATCGCGCGCGGCCAGCCGGGCGGCAAGGGCGCTATTGCCCGCACTGGTCTGACGAAACCGCTGCTGCGCCTGACGCAACAACGCCTCGGCATTTGCCAGATCAACCCGGGCGTCGGCGTCATCCAGTTCGACAAGGATGTCGCCCTTTTGCACGAGCTGCGTTCCGCCCACTTTGACCGCCTTGACGGGGCCAGAGACAAGCGGCGTCACCTGCGCGATGTCCGCGCCGACATAGGCGTTATCGGTATGAACCCGCCCGGCCTGGGTGAAGAAATACCAAAGGCCCCACAGTAGCGCGATAACGACCACCGCCACGGCAAATAGGCGCAGCAATTTGCGGCGCTTTGTCTCCAGCGCCGGATCCTTAAGATCAAGGTCCTCAGTGGTATCGGTCATGGCGCAGGGGCGTCCTTCATTGGCCTATTATCCCGAAAGCCGCCGCCAAGCGCGCGGATCAGGGCGATGTCGAGGGTATCGGCGCGGGCCTTGGCTTCGGTAAGGCCCCGACGCGCCGAAAGCGCGGCGTCCATCGCCGCGTTGAGCTGAAGCAGAGTGCCGATCCCAGCCTGATAGCGCAGCCGCGCAAGCTGTGCACTTTGCTCAGCCGCGACATTGGCCGTTTCCATCGCGCGCAAACGCTGGTCAAGCGCCTGACGCGCGGCGACCACATCGGCCGTTTCACGCAAGGCGGCAATCAGCGTCTGGTCATAACGGGCAACGGCCTCGCCATAATTGGCATGGGCGGTGCGGTAGCGGCCAGCCAAGCGTCCCCCGTCAAAAAGCGGCAGGCTGATCGCAGGGCCAAAATTTGCTGTTTCTGAAGATGTCTGGAACAGGTTGGACAGGCCAAGCGATTGGACGCCAGCCAGCGCGGTCAAATTGATATTAGGGTAGAAATCCCTCTTCGCCACATCCACCCGCGCGGCCGCGGCCTCGGCCCTTAAGCGCGCGGAAACGATGTCGGGCCGACGCCCCAGCAAGCCCGCGGCCAGCGCATCCGGCAAGGGTTGGGCAGGCCGATTTTTAAGTGCCGGGCGCGGCAATTGAGCGCCGCGGTCAGGGCCTGCCCCCAAAAGGGCGGCGATGCGGTTGCGGGTTAACGCCGCGGCTTCATCAGCGCCGGCCTGTTCCGCCTGTGCCGTGGCGCGACGGCTGCGGGCAAGGTCAAGGTCTGACTGTGCGTCGATGCCCGCAGCGACCCGGCTTTCAGTAAGCGTTTCAACTTCTTGGCGCAGTCGGGTGACGTCTGCTGCAATGTCCTGCACGGCCAATGCCTGTGCATAGTCAACCCACGCCGTGGCAAGGCTTGTCGTTAACAGCAAACGGGTTTGCGCGGCGTCTACGCGCGCGGCGGTAGCTTCGCCCCGGGCCGCCGCCAGCGCCGCGCGATTACGGCCCCAGATGTCGAGATTGAGGTTAAAGCTGCCGGTCAGCCGCCCTGAACTCAGGATGCCTTTGGGCACAAACTGGGCTGGAATGCCCATATTATAGCTTTGCTTCATGCCACCGGCCTGGCCCTCGACCGACAGCGCGGGGGCAAGCGCAGACCCGGCCTGCTCGGCCAGCGCATCTGCGGCGGCAATCCGGGCCGTGGCGATGCGCATATCGGGCGCCGCCGCCAGCGCCTCGGTCATCAGCGCGTCAAGCGCCGGATCGTCAAGCACGCGCCACCAATCCTCTTGCGGAAACTGGCCGCCCGCCCCGGGCAGGCTCTGGTCGCTGGGGAGGCTGGCGAGCGTTTTTGGGGCCGCGGACGGCGTGACCTTTGGCAGCGTGGCGCACGCAGACAGGGCTGCCGCGAGAGACAGGCCAAGGCTGGTTTGGAAAAGGCGAGAACTGTACGGCATGGTACGGCTTGCCCTTGGGACGGGTTGTGTACCTTGTCAATCGAAATGATACGACCTAGTACGGTTGCAATGGAAGAAAAGCCCAATGATCGTCGCGACCAGCGCCGCCAACTGATTGTCGGCGTTGCGCGGCAAGCCTTTTTTCGGACAGGCTATGGCGGCACGACGATGTCGGCCATCGCGGCAAGTCTGGGCGGCTCCAAAACCACCCTATGGACCTATTTTCGCAATAAGGAAGATTTGTTCAGCGCGGTGGTGGATGACCTGATTGATCTTTACGGGGCCGCGTTGCGGATGCCGTTGCCGGAAGATGGCGATCTGCACGATGTGCTGACCGAGCTTGGCGTGATCTTGATGGAGACGATTTTTCAGCCGGATATTGTGGCGCTTCATCGGCTGGTAGCGGGCGAGGCAGATCGCTTCCCGGAATTGGGGCGGCTGCTTTACGATGTTGGCCCCAAAAGAGGGCATGAACGCATCGGCGGTTGGATTGCCGTGCAAATGGCGCGCGGGCTGTTGCGATCTGGCGACCCCCTTATGGCCGCGCAGCATTTTGGGGCGCTCTGTCAGTCGGGGCGCTTTCAGGGCCATTTGATTGGCGCTTTACCCGCGCCCGATGCCACGACACGCCGGGCCGAGGTGGATTTGGCGGTGGAGGCCTTTTTGCGGGCTTATGCCCCCTGATTAGCGCCGGGGCCTGTGCATCCGTATGCACGATCCTTGTGTCTGCGCGGAAATGGCTTAGGGCCAAGCGCACGCATGAAGGGGCAGGCAGATGGCATTTCTGGCCGATAAGCTGGTAGTATTTGGGGCAACGGGCGATCTGGCACAGCGCATGCTGCTGCCTTCGCTGTGCGCGCTTGACGCAGACGGGTTGGTGCCTGCGCAGCTGAAAGTCATCGGCACGGCCCGCTCAGAACATGATGATGCCGATTTCCGGAATTTTGCCGCACAAGCGCTTGAGCGGTACCTGCCGGAAGAGCGCAAGCCCGCTATTCCCGGCTTTCTCTCGCGCCTTGTCTACCAGCAATTGGATGCGACCGATGCGGCAGGCTTTCCGGCGCTGGCAGCCAAGGTTGGCACGCCGGAAAATGGTGTTGCCATCTTCTTGTCGACCGCGCCTTCGTTGTTTGAGCCGACAATTGCAGGGTTGGCGGCATCAGGTTTGGCAGGCGCGCAAAGCCGGATCGGTCTGGAAAAGCCGCTTGGGACCAGCCTGGCAACCAGCCTCATGATCAATGATGCCGTGGCCTCGGCCTTTAGCGAAGACCGCATCTTCAGGATTGATCATTATCTGGGCAAGGAAACGGTTCAGAACCTGTTGGCGCTGCGCTTTGCCAATGTGCTGTTTGAGCCGCTTTGGAATGCCAGCCATATCGATCATGTCCAGATTACCGTTGCTGAAACGGTCGGGCTGGAAGGCCGGGTGGGGTTTTATGACGGGGCAGGCGCGCTGCGCGACATGGTGCAGAACCATATGCTCCAACTGCTTGCTCTTGTTGCGATGGAGCCGCCGGCCAGCTTTGATGCGACAGCCGTGCGGGATGAAAAGGTTAAGGTATTGCGGTCGCTGCGCCGGATAGAGGCGGGCGAAAGCGTGACCGGCCAATATGCTGCCGGGGCGATCGACGGGCGCCCGGTGCCAGGCTATGCCGATGAGCTTGGCCAGCCCAGCGAGACGGAGACTTTTGTCGCCCTCAAGGCGCATATTGATAATTGGCGCTGGAAGGGCGTGCCCTTTTACCTGCGGACCGGCAAGCGCCTGCCCGAACGCAAGACAGAGATTGCCATCCAGTTCAAATCAGTCCCGCATTCCATCTTTGCCCGGGAAGGCGCGAAGACGGAACCCAATCGCCTGATAATCGGTATCCAGCCTCAGGAAAATATCCGGCTGTCGGTAATGGCCAAGGTGCCGGGTCTGGACCGGGGCGGGGTGCGCTTGCGTGAAGTGCCGCTCGATATTTCCATGCCCAATGCCTTTGCCGGGGTGCGCAAACGCATTGCCTATGAGCGGTTGCTGCTGGATTTAATAGAAGGTGATCAGACCTTGTTCGTCCGCCGTGATGAAGTGGAGGCCCAATGGCACTGGATTGATGCCATTCGCACTGGCTGGGCAGAAAATGGCGCGACGCCCCGGCCGTATACAGCGGGAAGTTGGGGGCCATCTTCCGCCATCGCTCTGGCCGAGCGCGAGGGAGTGACCTGGCATGACTGATCTTCATCCCGTTATCGCGCAGGTGACAGAGCGGATTATTGCGAAGAGCCGCAGCAGCCGACAGGCCTATCTTGATTTGATCGCGCGCGAAGGTGAGGCAGGGGTTGCGCGGCCGCGCTTGTCCTGCGGCAATCTGGCCCATGGCTTTGCCGCCGCGCAGGAAGATAAGGCCGCGATCATGGCCGGGCGCGGCCCCAATATTGGGGTCGTTACCGCTTATAATGATATGCTCTCGGCACATCAGCCCTATGGCCGATATCCCGAAGCCATCAAGATGTTCGCCCGCGAAGTTGGGGCGACGGCGCAGGTTGCCGGTGGCGTGCCGGCGATGTGCGATGGCGTAACTCAAGGCCAATTGGGCATGGAGTTATCGCTGTTCAGCCGCGACTCCATCGCGATGGGCACGGCCATCGCTTTGAGCCATGCGATGTTTGAAGGGCTATTGCTGCTGGGCATTTGCGACAAGATCGTGCCGGGCTTGCTGATTGGCGCGCTGCGCTTTGGCCATCTGCCAACCATCCTAGTGCCTGCTGGGCCAATGCCTTCTGGCCTGCCCAACAAGGAAAAGCAGCGCGTGCGCCAGCTTTATGCCGAAGGCAAGGCCAGCCGGGCAGAACTGTTGGAAGCCGAAGCCGCGTCATATCATTCCCCCGGAACCTGCACCTTTTATGGCACGGCCAATTCCAACCAGATGATGATGGAAGTAATGGGCTTGCACATGCCGGGCGCGGCCTTTGTTCCGCCGGGCACGTCGCTGCGGACCGAATTAACCCGGGCGGCCACCCACCGGGTTGCCGCCATTACCGCCTCGGGCACGGATTATCGCCCGCTGGGCCGCTGTGTGGATGAAAAGGCCATTGTCAACGCCTGTGTCGGGCTGCTCGCCACCGGCGGATCAACCAACCATGCCATCCATTTACCCGCCATCGCCCGGGCGGCGGGCATTCAGATGGATTGGGAAGATCTGGATGCCTTGTCCTCCGCCGTCCCGCTGATTGCCCGGGTCTATCCCAACGGCTCGGGAGACGTGAACCAGTTTCACGCCGCAGGCGGCATGGGCTTTGTGATCCGGACCTTGCTGGACCATGGATTCTTGCACCGCGATTTGCTGACCGTCGCCGGTTCTGATCTGGGGGATTATGGCCGCGAGCCGGGCCTTGAAAACGGCACGTTGAATTGGGCAGACGCACCCGCTGAAAGTCTGGATGAAAGCCTTTTGCGGTCCCCCGCATCCCCGTTTCAGGCCGATGGCGGTATGCGGCTTGTGACCGGCAATTTGGGGCGTGCGATTTTCAAGACCAGCGCGGTCGATCCGGCGCGCCGGACGATCGAAGCACCAGCGCGGGTGTTTGACAGCCAGGAAGCCGTGCTGGAAGCCTTTCGCCAAGGGGAGCTTGATCGGGATGTGGTGGTCATTGTCCGCTTTCAGGGCCCGCGGGCCAATGGCATGCCAGAGCTGCACAAGCTGACACCCCCGCTGGGCGTTTTGCAGGACCGGGGCTTTCAGGTCGCGCTGGTGACGGATGGGCGGATGTCTGGGGCAAGCGGCAAAGTGCCGGCGGCCATCCATCTTTGCCCAGAAGCTTTGGGCGGTGGGCCGCTGGCCTATGTGCAGGATGGCGATATTGTCCGTTTGTGCGCGGAGCGCGGTCAGTTAGAGGTTTTGGCTGATCTTGGTAGCCGATCTCCGGCCGCCGCACCCCAGCCGGTTGAGGGCACGGGGCGCGACCTGTTCGCGATGATGCGTGTGGGGGCGGACAGCGCAGAAAAGGGCGGGTCTGCCATGCTTGCGGCAGCGGGTCTTTAATGGATATCGTCAGCGTTGATATTGGCGGGACCCATGCGCGCTTCGCGTTGGCCACGGTTGGCGCCGGGCGTGTCATCCGGCTCGACGAAGCGGTCACGCTGGCGACGGCGGATTATGCCTCTTTTCAAACTGCTTGGGAGGCATTTGCCGCCCGGCTTGGCCACTCTCTGCCGCGTGCGGTGGCGATTGCGATTGCGGCGCCCGTCAATGATGACCTCATCCGCTTTACAAACAACCCCTGGATCATCCGCCCCGGCTTGATCGGGGAAAAGCTGGGCGTCGACCGGGCTGTTCTGGTGAATGATTTTGAAGCCGTGGGCCATGCGGTCGCTCAGGCCGGGCCCGAATATTTCAGCCCCTTATGCGGTCCGGATGGCCCTTTGCCGGACCATGGCACCATCAGCGTTATCGGGCCGGGCACTGGGCTTGGGGTTGCCCATATCTGGCGCGATGGCGCGCAGTATCACGTTGTCGCAACCGAGGGCGGGCATATTGATTTTGCGCCGTTGGACAGCATCGAGGATGCGATCCTCGCCCGGTTGCGCGCCCGGTATCGACGGGTGTCGGTGGAACGGGTCGTCTCGGGGCCGGGCCTTGTTGATATCTACGAAACGCTGGCGGCAATTGAAGGGCGGCCGGTGCTTGCGATGGAAGATAAGGCGCTGTGGCAGCTCGCTTTATCTGGGGAAGATAGCTTGGCGACCGCCGCGATGGACCGGTTTTGCCTGGCGCTTGGCAGCGTGGCCGGGGATATCGCACTGGCCCAAGGCGGGCAGGCGGTTGTTGTGGCGGGCGGCCTGGGGCTGCGACTGCGCGATGTGCTGGTCCGCTCTGGCTTTGCAGAACGCTTTAAGGCCAAAGGGCGCTTTGAGGGCCTTATGGCACGCCTGCCGGTGCAGCTTATTACCCATCCGCAGCCCGGGCTTCTGGGGGCTGCCGCCGCCTTTGCACGGGAGTTAGAGGAATGATCTCAATAGAAGCCATCATGCGGACTGCGCCCGTCATCCCCGTGCTGGTGATTGACGATGCCGCCCATGCCCGGCCAATTGCGGCCGCGCTGGTCAATAACGGCTTGAAGGTGCTGGAAGTCACCCTCCGCACGCCGGCCGCGCTTGAGGTGATTCAGGAAATGAAGCAGGTGCCCGGTGCCATTGTTGGTGCGGGAACCGTGCTCAACCCGGCCGATTTGCGCGCCGCGCTGGATGCGGGATCAGAATTCATCGTGTCGCCGGGATTGACCACGCCGCTGGGTGCCGCCGCGGTGGAAGCGGGCATCCCCTTTCTTCCGGGCATTGCCAATGCGGGCGATATCATGCGCGGGCTGGACATGGGGCTGCGACACTTCAAGTTCTTTCCGGCTACGGCTTCAGGCGGCATCCCGGCCTTGTCTGCCTTGTCTGCACCTTTTGGCGCCGCGCGCTTTTGCCCGACCGGGGGGATCAAGCCGGAAACGGCGGCAGATTGGCTGGCCTTGCCGTCGGTCCTGTGCGTTGGCGGCAGTTGGCTTGTTGCCAAGGGCGCGCCTGATTTGCCAGCGATTGCGGCCGCAGCGCAGGCCGCCTGCGCCCTTCGTCCTTAAGAGACGATACACACAGGCCTAGTTTCGGCGGCTGTGCAGCTGCTGTTCCCACGCCAGAGCGTGCGCGACGATCCTGTCGAGTTCGGCATAATGCGGCTGCCAGGGCAGGCGGTCCAATATCTGCCGGTTATCGGCAATCAGCGCATCGGGATCGCCGGCGCGCCGCGGCTCCATCCGCCGGTCCAACTTAACGCCAGCAACGCGGTCAACGGCATCCAGCACTTCCATGACCGAAAAGCCTTTTCCATAACCGCAATTGAGGATCAGGCTATCCGACGGATCGGCGATCAGCGCTTCAAGGGCAAGAACGTGCGCCTCTGCCAGATCCGTGACATGAATATAATCGCGAATGCCTGTGCCATCGGGCGTCGCATAGTCGCTCCCGTAAATGCTGACATGGCTTCTTTTGCCGAGCGCCGCTTCTACTGCGACCTTGATCAAATGGGTTGCGCCAGTCGTGGATTGGCCTGATCGCCCGTGCGGATCAGCCCCGGCCACGTTGAAGTAACGCAAGGCGCAAAAATTCAGCGGATGCGCGCGCGCCACATCGGCCAGCATAAACTCGGTCATCAACTTGGACATGCCATAAGGGTTGATCGGGCTTTTGGGCGCGTCTTCTGCAACTGGCACCTGGTTGGGCAGGCCATAGGTCGCAGCGGTTGAGGAAAAGATGAAATGGGGGATGCCCGCCGCGACCGCCGCTTCCAATAGGGTGCGCGTGTTGGCGGTGTTGTTGCCATAATATTTGAGCGGGTCGACCACCGATTCCGGAACGATGATCGACCCGGCGAAATGAAGGATGGCCCCGATCCCATAATCGGCCAGAACCCGGTCAAGTTGGGCGCGGTCGCCAATATCCGCCTCGATAAAGGGAACATCATCGGGCACTGCCCAGCGAAAGCCGGTGGTTAGATTGTCAATCACGACAACTGGCCATCCGCGATCCCGCAGCGCAAGAACGGCGTGGCTGCCAATATAGCCCGCGCCGCCGGTCACCAGAACAACAGGCCGATCTAAAGTCTGGGGCATATGCAAGCCTTATTGGAGGGCGAAACGGGGCGCTAGCCGCGAGAACGGCCACGGGAAGCTATCGTTCCGAAGCTGTCGTCCCGTCAAGCGCTGCCAGCAGGTCGGCCTCGTGGAAGGGCTTGTGCAAGACGGTCTGAAAACCCTGTGCCTTGGCCTCGCGCGCGATGCCGGGCGTGTCATAGCCTGTCATCAGGATGGCGCGTGCATCGGGCACGCGGCCGCGCAGCCGCGACATTAACGTCAGCCCGTCCAGCCCCGGCATATGCAGGTCAAACAGGCCAATGTCTTGGTGGCTAAATCGCGCTTCCTCTAAAAAGGCGCTGGCCGAGCCGTAAATGGCGGTGCGCCGGCCGTGAACGCGCAACAGCAATTGAAGCGACTCAAGCACGACCGCATCATCATCGACGATATGGATACAGTTATTGGCGTCGGCCGTGCCCATCTTCAGCACCAGATTGGGCGCGGCGGCCCGCGTCAAAGCGAAGCGACCCCGCGCCATATGTCTGGGTTTTAGCCCGGCGCGCGGTGAACTAAAGAGGGGGAAACTACGGAGCTTATGTCCAAGCCATTGCCATAGCTTGTCGGCCCGCTTTATGGCCCACAGCCATCACAGGTGATTCCGGACGTAAAAAAGATCATGTCAACGACCCATCATACCCGCATGCTTATCATTGGCTCTGGCCCGGCCGGCTTGTCGGCGGCCATTTATGGGGCCCGGGCCGGCCTTAAGCCCATCGTGGTACAAGGGCTGCAACCCGGCGGGCAGTTGACGATTACCACCGATGTCGAAAATTACCCCGGTTTCCGAGATGTTATCCAAGGCCCTTGGCTGATGGAAGAGATGCAGGCGCAGGCCGAGCATGTTGGCACGCGGATGATGTGGGACATTATTTCGGGCCTTGATCTGTCGTGTCGGCCTTTCCGCCTGACGGGCGACAGCGGCGATATTTTTCTTGCCGATACGCTTGTAATCGCAACCGGCGCGCAGGCCCGCTGGCTTGGCCTTGAGAGCGAAGCCTTGCTGCAAGGCAAAGGCGTTTCAGCCTGCGCGACCTGTGACGGCTTTTTTTACCGCGGCAAGAAAGTGGTTGTGATCGGCGGCGGGAATACCGCGGTAGAAGAGGCGCTTTACCTGACCAATCATAGCCCTGACGTCACGCTGATCCACCGGCGCGACAGCCTGCGTGCCGAGCGCATTTTGCAAGAGCGCTTGTTTGCGCACCCCAACATCACCGTCTTGTGGAACAAGGCGGTCGACCGCTTTGTCGGGGCCGGATCGCCCGAAGTGCTGACCGGCCTTGATCTGCGCGATACCGTCACGGGCGAGACATCGCATATCGCAACCGATGGGGCGTTTGTGGCGATTGGCCATAAGCCTGCAACCGATGTTTTTGCAGGCCATCTGCCGATGGATGCCGATGGCTATCTGCTCGTGGAAAAGGGCAGCACAAAGACCGCCGTGGCCGGCGTTTTTGCGGCGGGTGATGTGACCGACAAGGTCTATCGGCAGGCCGTCACAGCCGCGGGCATGGGCTGCATGGCCGCGCTGGACGCAGAAAAGTTTCTGGCGGAGGCCGATTTTGCCGAAAAGACGTCAGGCGCGGCTTAAGATATCGCCCAATTTCTGCCGCAACAAGGCATAGGCTTGGTCTTGCACAAAGCTGTGGCTGTCGG
This sequence comes from Chakrabartia sp., assembly GCA_046074265.1. GTDB lineage: Bacteria > Pseudomonadota > Alphaproteobacteria > Sphingomonadales > Sphingomonadaceae > Aquisediminimonas. Next base: position 42,279 of record JBJTNW010000003.1, on the reverse strand, counting down.
TCTTGAGGCGGTGAAGCTGCGCGTCTCGCCGTGCCCGGGCCAAGCTGAAGGTGCGACTGGACCAGGCCGCGTCAAAGCGCAGCGCGGTTAGATCATCTACTGCCAACAGGATATCGATCTGGCCCGGAAAGCGAGCCAAACCCTCTGCCAGTGCATAGGCATCGTCGCCCAGCGGCACATGGCTGGGGGCGGCCATGATATCAGTGAAGGTCTGGCGTAATCGCTGGCGGTGGTGCCAAACGCTCGTCCAAAAGCCGGGCGCAAACAGGCGGCGGGTCATTCTTTGGCGCAGCGCCCGGCGGGGCAGGGCATCTGCGGGCATGTCGAGCCAGATGTTCGAGAGGATCAGCTGGTTTATGCCCGGACCGGCGAAGAGTGCCAGCGCCGTGGCAGCATCGCAATTTCCATAAGCAACGACCCGCTGGATATTCGGGCAGGCCGCGCGAAATGCGTGGACGGCGGCAGTCAAATCCGGCGCCATGCTGTCAAAGCCGGGGTCGCAGCCTGCGCTATCGCCTACGCCGCGCCGATCAAAGCGAAAACAGGCAATGCCAGCCTCTGCAAGATCAAGGGCCAGCCGCGACTGCACCCCGCGCGGACCATTGCGCGGCTCGGTGCCCCCCGTCACGATCAGCAGGCCGGTTGTGCCGGCCGCGGTATCCAGTGTCGCCTGAAGCCGGTCTGCTCCGCAGAAAAAGGTTAAAAAACGGCGCATTGGCGGACCTGTTGGGCCAAATCTTGTGCCAGCGCCTTGGTTAGTGCCGGCGCTGATCCCGGCTCTGCCCATCGCCAGACCGGTGGTCCCTCCAGCCATTGATCAGCGCCGGCCCTTTCAGATCGCAAACGCACGGTTCGGCTTGTGCTGCCTTGATAATCGGGCGGCGGGGAAAGGCACCAGATGCTGCACGCGGGCAGCGAGACTGCCAGTCTTGCCCCAGCGCGAAAGCAAGCCAGATGCCGCGCCGATGGATCGGGGCAGACCGTCTCGGCGACTTTTGAAAGAGTGTTGTCAACAGAAAACGGTTCTAAATCAGATAGTAAGATACTATTCTCCCCATAAGGAGAGAGGTCTGGAAGGGCGCAGCCATAGCCAAGGCCAGTGAGGTGCCGCATCATCTCAACGGCCGTGCGTCGCAGCCGGTTTGCCTCATCATCGCCGGGCAGGAGGAAAAAGATCCACTGCGCATATTGCCCATCGCTCCGCAGACAAGGCGTTCCGGAAATCCATTCAGTCGAGATCATAAATATTCAGTTTTTCAATGATATATTGATGTAACTTCCCATAAGTCGTCAGGAAATCCTGATCCCGGTCTTCGGGCGCGATGCGGATGGCAAAGGCCGTTTCCAGTTCTGCCAGAAGATTGACCGCAGCAAGCGAGTCCAGCTCTGGCAAGGCCCCGAACAGCGGCGAGTTGGGCGTAAGGCGCGCGACGCGCGCGGAGGCAAGCCCCAATCCATCCTGCAACAAAAGGCGCAGGCGCTCATCCACCTGATCTGAGTTTGTCATGGGTTTCCCTTTATCTTCAGCCATTTTTTGAGCCCCTCGCGCCAGCGGTGGCGGGTCAATGCGCGCCGCCCTGCGGGATGATCCGCGTTGAGACAGGTCAGGTGCCAGAGCTGCTCCCGCGCGCCCATCCAGTCTTGCTTATAAGGGTCGTCGCCGGTGCCATAAGCCGCTTGGCGCGCCGCAGTCTTATTGGGATTTTAGCTTTACGCCCGACGCATCCCTGCGGGCTGAAGATGCGCAGGCAGAATGTTTGGCCCGGTTGCGTGCGGCCGTGCAGTCGCGATTGGTTGCAGATGTGCCGGTGGGTGCCTTTTTATCTGGCGGGGTTGATAGTTCGGCTGTGGTCGCCTTGATGGCCGAAGCGCGCGACCTTCGCCCGCAGAGCTTTTCCATTGGCTTTGATGGCAGATTTGATGAAACCTGTTTTGCTGGCAGCGTTGCCGCGCTGATCCAGACCGATCATCACAGCCGACATATCGGGTTGGGCGATGTGACGCTGCACCATGATCTGCCCGCGATTTTTGATGAGCCCTTTGCCGACGCATCGGCCTTGCCGCTTTTGCGACTTTGCCAATTGGCGCGAGAGCAGGTGAAGGTGGCTTTGTCTGGCGATGGCGCGGATGAGCTTTTTGCCGGCTATCGACGTTACCGCTTCCATTTGGCGGAAGAGCGACTGCGGGCTTTGGTGCCGCGCCGCCTTCGGACGGCGGTCTTTAGGGCCTTGGGGCAGATCTTCCCGCGTGCAGATTGGGCCCCGCAATGGCTGCGCGGCAAGGCAACGCTGGAGGCGCTCGCCCTCGAAGGGGCAGAAGCCTATGCGCGGGCGGTTGGCTATCAAGCGCCCGCCCTCAGGGCCCGCCTGTTCAGCGCCGATTTTGTGCGCGCGCTTCAGGGGCATCGGGCGGAAGACCGCTATATCCGTTTGATGGCCGAGGCGCCCGCCGACGATCCTGTGGCGCAGGCGCAATATGCCGATCTCAAAATCTGGCTTCCGGGCGATATCCTGACCAAGCTTGACCGAACCAGCATGAGCCAAGGGCTGGAAGTGCGCGAGCCGCTTCTCGATACTGGCTTATTGGCCTTTGCAACGCGGTTGCCCGCCAGTCTGCGCATTCGCGGCAGGCAGGGTAAATGGATTATGAAGGCGGCGTTGGCGGGCCATTTGCCGCCCGCAACCTTATACCGCCCCAAACAGGGATTTGTGGTGCCCTTGGCGGATTGGTTTCGAGGGCCACTGGCGGCCCAAGTTGAGCGCGCTTGTGCATCAGGGGTGCTTGCCGAGTCTGGCTGGTTCTCCCGCCCGTTCCTTCTTGAGGCTTTGGCCGCGCATCGGGCCGGGCGGGCCGACCACAGCCGGCTTTTATGGCAATTTCTGATGTTTGATGGGGCCTGGCGGCACCTGTTTACGCGGGATAGCGCGCCTCAACAAAATACAGGCCGTCTGGCGGGGCATTAAAGCCCAGCGCTGCGCGGTCCTTGGCGTCCAGCGCGGCCTTTAAATCCGCATGGGACCATTTTCCCTCACCCACCAGCGCCAGACACCCGACCATCGAACGAACCTGATGATGAAGAAAGGAGCGGGCGGCGACATCAATCTCCAACTCATCCCCAAAGCGGCGGACGGAAAACTGGTCAATCGACTTGACCGGGCTTGCCGCCTGACAATGGATTGAACGGAAGGTCGTAAAATCATGCGTGCCGATAAAAATCTGTGCCGCTTCATGCATCGCTGCGGCATCAAGCGGTTGCACCACGCGCCATGCCCGGCCCTGATCCAGCGCCAGCGGGGCGCGGCGGTTGACGATGCGATAAACATAACGTCGGCCAAGGCACGAAAAGCGGGCGTGCCAATCTTCGGCGACGGCGCTGCATTCAAGTATCGCAACGGGCTGCGGGCGCATCAGCGCGTTCAGTGCCTCCATCAGCCGAAAGGGCGTGAACGGGCGGCTAATGTCAACATGGGCGGCCATGGCTTCCGCATGAACGCCAGCATCGGTGCGCCCCGCAGCGTGAACAACAACCGTCTCCTGCGTAACGGCTTTAACGGCCTCTTCAATGACCTGCTGGACACTGGGGCCATGATCCTGGCGCTGCCAGCCCATGAAAGGGCGGCCATCATATTCGACCGTCAGACGAAAGCGGGTCATGCGAGGTGCGTCCCGGCGGGCAGGGCATAGCCGCGCAATAAATCGTCGGCCGACATGGCCGATTTACCGGCCCGCTGGAGCCGCGTGGGCCGGAGCGCACCCAAACCGCAGGCAATGCTCAACCGATCGTCCAACACCGTGCCGGGGGCGCCCTGAGCAGCCGTGACCTGCGCCGAAAGAATGCGGAACCGTTCGCCCTGATGCTCAAAAAAGGCGCCGGGCGTGGGGGCAAAGGCGCGCACCTGGCGCTCAATCTCTTCGGCGCTTCGGGTAAAGTCGATCCGCGCTTCGGCCTTGTCGATCTTATGGGCATAGGTCACGCCCTGGTCGGGTTGAGGCTGACCGGGATAGGAGAGGGGGTCTGCCAGAACCTCCAAAAGCAGGCTGGCCCCGATCTGCGATAATTCCTGCGTTAGGTCGCCGGCCGTTTTGCCATCGACACGGGTGGCCCGGATGGCGCGCATCGGCCCTGTATCCAGCCCCGCTTCCATCTGCATGATGGTAACCCCGGTTTGCGCGTCACCGGCAAGGATGGCCCGCTGGACCGGCGCCGCTCCGCGCCAGCGCGGCAGCAACGAGGCGTGCACATTCATGCAGCCAAGCGGCGGAGCGGCTAAAATCGCGGGCGGCAAAATCAGCCCATAGGCCGCCACGACCGCGACATCAGCCCCCAAAGCCGCAAAAGTGCGTTGGGCCTCGGCATCCTTGAGCGACAAAGGGGTATGCACGTCCAGGCCCAGCGCCGCTGCCCGCTGATGGACCGGCGTGGGCGATAGCGCCTTGCCACGGCCAGCAGGGCGGGGCGGCTGGGAATAAACTGCCACGATATCGTGCCCCGCGCGCACGAGCGCATCGAGGCTTGGAACAGCAAAGTCGGGCGTGCCCATGAAGATGATCCGCATCTTTTCCTCCAAGCCCTTGGCAAGCCGTATTGCAAGCCTTTATCAGCACGAACATGGCATCGATTGAAATCGAAACGCTGACCCAAGCGCTTGCACGTCTTCCCGGGCTTGGCCCGCGTTCGGCGCGGCGGGCCGTGCTGCATTTGCTGAAACGGCGTGAAGCCGCCCTGTTGCCGCTGCTGCGCGCTTTGGGCGACGTAAGCGAAAAGCTCGCCACCTGCCATGTCTGCGGCAATGTCGACACCCAAGATCCATGTGGCATTTGCTGCGACCCGCGACGTGATGACCGGATGCTGTGCGTGGTCGAGGATGTGCCCGATCTTTGGGCGCTAGAGCGGTCCCGCCTGTTTCCCGGAAAATTCCACGTTTTGGGCGGCAGGCTTTCTGCGCTGGAAGGTGTTCGCCCGGAAGATTTGAACATCTCTGGGCTTTTGTCGCGCGTTGCATCGGGCGGGGTGGATGAGGTTGTCCTCGCGATGAACGCCACACTGGAGGGGCAAACCACCGCCCATTATATCGCCGAGCGTCTTGAAACAGCCCCTGTGCGGATCACCCAATTGGCCCATGGCCTTCCGGTGGGCGGAGAATTGGACTATCTAGACGACGGAACATTGGCACAGGCGCTCCGGGCGCGGCGGCCAATGGCTTGACCCTTATCCTCCTCAACCCTACCTGAGCGTCCATGGCTATTCTTCCGATCATCGAAACGCCCGATCCGCGCCTCAAGACAATCTCGACCCCTGTCGAAACGATTGATGATGATCTGCGTGCCTTCATCAAAGATATGTTTGATACCATGTATGACGCACCCGGCATTGGCCTGGCCGCGATACAGGTGGGCGTGCCGAAGCGTATATTGGTGATCGATCTGCAGGAAAAAGATGCAGAAACGGGCGCTATTGTGCGTGAGCCCCAGGTTTTCATAAATCCAGAAATTATCGAGGAATCAGAAGAGCTTTCGGTCTATTCTGAAGGTTGTCTCTCCGTTCCTGAACAATATGCGGACGTGGCCCGCCCGGCGGTTATCACCGCCCGCTGGCTTGACGAAAAAGGCAAGGCGCATGAGGCCCAGTTAGACGGGCTGATGGCGACCTGTCTTCAGCATGAGATGGATCATCTGGAAGGGGTGTTGTTCATCGACCACCTCTCCAAACTCAAGCGTGACATGGTCCTGAAGAAACTCGCCAAAGCGCGGAAAGTCGCGGCCTGATTTCAGGCTTTTCAAAGCGGGGCGTTCATTCTATGTTCCGCCTATGTCGACCGCCCTTTTTTCCGCACAAATCCTTTTTCTCCTGATTGGCCTTGCCGCGGGGGCTGGCCTTGGCTGGTTGCTGGGCGGGCGTAGCGATGGCCGCCTGCAATCAGAGCGGGATGTTGCGCGCGCCGAACGAGCGAAATTTGAGGATGATTTTCGAGCGGCGATCCGCGACCTTGAAAAGGCTCTGGCGGAACGCGATCAGGCGCGGATTGATCTCTCAGCACTGATGGCCGAGCAGAAGGTCAAAGATGAGGCGCACGCGGCGCAACTGCGCGCCGTTCAGGAAGCGAAAGAGGCTCTAAGCGCTCAATTCAGCGAAGTAGGCGGCAAGTTGCTGGATGAAGCGCAGCGTCAGTTTCTCGAACGGGCCGATGCGCGGTTTCGCCAGTCGGAAGAGCTGGCAGGGCAGGGCATCAAGGCGTTGCTCCAGCCCGTCCATGAGCGACTGCAACGCTATGAGGAACAGGTCACCAAGGTAGAGGCCGAGCGCCGCGATGCCTTTGGGCTTTTGCAGGGCCAGATTTCGGCGATGCGCGAAGGTACGGAGCGGGTGTCGAGCGAGGCTGCCAAGCTGGTTAACGCGCTGCGCAACGCCCCTAAAGCGCGCGGCCGCTGGGGCGAGCAGCAACTGCGCAATGTGCTGGAAAGCTGCGGGCTTGCGGAACATGCCGACTTTGTGACGGAAGTCAGCGTGTCAGACGGCGAAGGCGGGCGGTTGCGCCCCGACGTGATCGTCAGGGTGCCGGGCGGGAAATCGCTGGTGATCGACGCCAAGGTCTCGCTGAACGCCTATCAGGACGCCTTTGGCGCCGTGGATGAACAAGAGCGCGAAGTGCAGCTGGCGGCCCATGCGACTGCCATGAAGGCGCATGTCAACGCACTGGGCAACAAGGCTTATTGGAGCCAGTTTGACGACGCGCCAGATTATGTGATCATGTTCGTGCCGGGTGAGCATTTCTTGACTGCGGCGTTGGAGCAGGATCATCTCCTTTGGGATTATGCCTTTGATCGCAAAGTGTTATTGGCAACTCCTACGAATTTGATTGCAATCGCGCGGACGGTGGCCGCCGTGTGGAAGCAAGAGAAGATGGCCGGTCAGGCGCGCGAAATCGCCGAGCTGGGGCGCGAGCTTTATGGGCGGCTTGCGACAATGGGCGGTCATGTTGGGCGGATGGGCCGCAACCTTGATACGGCCGTTTCGGCCTATAATGCGATGGTCGGCAGCCTTGAAAGTCAGGTCCTGACTTCTGCCCAACGCTTTGAAAAACTTGGAATTGAGACGGGTGCGAAAGATATTGAGGCGCTGCCCGTGATTGAAACCAATGCCCGCACACTGACGAAATTGGGGGCACCGGCAACGGATGCCGCCGTTGACTGATCAGCGTCGGCGAAACTGGTTCAGCAATTCATAGGCCATGACAGAGGTGGCGACGGCCGCGTTCAGACTATCGGCCTTGCCGCGCATCGGCATCTTTACAAGAAGATCGCAATCCTTCTCATAAGTATCTGGTAGTCCTTGAGATTCATTGCCCACAAGCAAAAAGGCAGGGGCGGCGTAGCGCGGCTCCTGATAATCTTTATCGGTATTGAGGCTGGTGCCGATCAACTGCCCCGGCCCTGACCTGAGCCAGCTGATAAAATCTGTCCAGCTTGATTTGGAAACGGTCTGCGTGAAAAGCGCGCCCATGCTGGCCCGCACGGCTTCTACCGAAAAAGGATCGGTGCAATCGTCGATCAGGATCAGCCCGCCAGCACCAACCGCATCACCCGTGCGCAAAATAGTACCCAGATTGCCCGGATCACGCAGACGTTCTGCAACAATCCAGATATCGGCCGACAGGCGGTCCAGCGCCTGAAGCGGGGTCCATTCTTCCTTATAGACGCCCAGCACCGTCCCCGGATTGTCCTTCCCCGATAATTTGGCGAGGATATCGGGGCTGGTTGAAAGCACCTCGCCGCCCTTGGCCATTGTTGCCTCAATCAGGGTCTGGACCAGGGGGTGACGGGCGCTTTCCGGCGCAAACCAAAGCATTTCGGGCGTTCGGCCCGCGGCGTGCGCTTCCGTCAGGATGCGCAGGCCTTCGGCCAGAAACAGCCCTTCCAGTCGCCGCGCCTTTTTGTCGCGCAAAGCCTTGACCCGCTTGACGAGTGGATTGGAAAAACCAATGATTTCGCGGATCACGAGGGTTTATTCCGCTTCGTGGAAGCGGGCTTCGACAAGCTCGGCAAGTGCCGTAACGGCCGCTTCGGCGCCATCGCCTTGGCCGTGGATCGTAATCACATCGCCCATGGCGGCGCCCAGCATCATCAAGCCCATGATGGAGGTACCCACAACCCGCGTACCGTCTTTTTCAACTTCGACCTGTGCCGCCAGGCCGCTCGCCATGGTCACGAATTTGGCGCTGGCCCGGGCATGGAGCCCGCGCCGATTGCAAATCTGGACGGTCCGGCTGATCGTCATGCGGCCTGCTCACCCAATACTTCGGATGCCACCGATATATATTTCCGGCCCGCCTCGCGAGCGGCCGCCACGGCGTCTACCACCTTCATCCGCCGCCGTGCGCTTTCAAGGCGGATCAACATCGGCAGGTTAATACCGGCGATCACTTCAACCCGGCCGACTTCCATAAGCGAAATGGCAAGGTTGGAAGGGGTGCCGCCAAATAGGTCGGTCAGGACGATGACGCCGCTTCCGGTATCGACCTTGGCAATGGCCGCGGCAATGTCTGCGCGACGCGCCTCCATATCGTCTTCAGGACCGATGCAAATGGCCTCTATCGCCGTTTGCGGGCCAACCACATGTTCCATCGCGGTCACAAATTCCACCGCAAGGCGCCCATGCGTCACCAACACCAGACCAATCATGTCTAACCCCGTCTTCACTTGCCCGGTCGTTTGCCTGTTTGTGTTTCGTCGTCGACCGCGAGACCTTCGCCCGACTGCGCCAAGTCCCGGTGTGAGAGCGTAGGCGCAAATCCGCGTTCGGCCAAGAGGCGGGCGACTCGTTCTGCAACATGGACCGAGCGATGGCGGCCGCCCGTACACCCAAATGCAATGGTTACATAGGCTTTTCCTTCAGCACCATAACGCGGCAAAAGGGTGAGCAAGAGGCCTTCGATCTTGTCGACAGCTTCTGCATAAGCCGGGTCCGCGCGAATATGCTCCGCAACCGCAGCGTCCAGCCCCGACAGGGGTCGTAATACCGGGTCCCAATAAGGGTTTTGGAGAAAGCGCATGTCAAACATCAGGTCGGCATTGCTCGGCACCCCGCGTGAAAAGCCAAACGACATGACGGCCACCGACATGGCTGCCTGACCCCAGTCGGAAAAGCGCGCCCGGATTTCTTGCTTCAGCGCATTGCTGGTGCTCGCCGTTGTATCGATGATTTGCTCGGCACCCCGGCGCAACGGGGCGACCAGCTCGCGTTCGCGCGCAATGCCATCGGTTGCCGGCCTGTCAGCGGCCAAAGGGTGCCGGCGCCGCGTTTCTGAATAGCGACGTTCCAGCTCGGCGCCCGAACAATCCATGAAGAGCATCGCCAGCCGTCCATTTTGGGAGCTGTCCATGGCCTTTACGCGCGCCACAATCAGGTCAGCATCAAAGCCCCGGGTGCGGCTGTCTATGCCAAGGGCAAGCGGGCGCTGGCCGGTCACACCTTCTGGCGCGCGCGTGGCCAGTAGCCGGTCCAGCAGCTGAAAGGGCAGGTTGTCGACCACCTCCCAGCCCATATCCTCAAGCGTGTTGAGTACGGTTGATTTGCCGGCACCCGACATGCCGGTCACAAGCAGGATGCGCTCTGGTCCGGTGATCTTCACAAAAATTCTGTTCCTTGTTCGAGCGCCAGACCGATTTTGATCGGCGTGGAGGCGTGTAAAGCCGACACCCGTATCAACGGCAGATCTACCCCCAATATTGAGTGGCGGGTCGGCTCTGGCAAGCGGTCGGGCGCATCAACCAGTTCTGCGACAAGCGCCAGCGGCGCGGCATCAAGAAACGGAAAGCGGCAAATTCCAATATGCCGCACCTCAACAAGGCCTTGCAGCTTTTCTGCCGGGCGGGCGACAACCCGGTCTTCATCCCGACGCACCAAGACATAATCATCGCCGACAAGCTGGGCACCGCGATCCATGAGACGCAGGGCAAGGTCTGACTTTCCCGCGCCGGATGGCCCGATCAGCAGAACGGCTCGGCCGTTCAGCGCGACGCAGCTGGCGTGTAAGAGGAGATCGTCGCTCATCGCCGCCGCGCCGGGGCCGCGGGGAAGGTCAACACAAACATCGCACCCATCTGGCCTTGGGGCCGATCTTGAATTTCAATCTGGCCGTCATGCGCGGCGATAATGGTTTGCGCAATCGACAGGCCCAATCCCGAATGCTTGCCGAAAGAAGCCATGTCGGGCCGGTCACTGTGGAACCGCTCAAAAACCGCGCGACGCCGATCGTGCGGGATGCCGGGCCCTTGATCTTCCACAATCACCCGCACCGTGTCGCCCGACCGCGTTGCTGCAATCTGAACCACCGATTTTGGAGGGGAAAATGAAATTGCGTTGTCGATCAGATTTTCGATGGCGCGGGCGATCCGTCCCGCATCCCCCATAATCGCTGCAGAACCGCGCTGTGGGCGGGCAAAGGCGATGCGGACGGCTCCGTTTGCGCCGCGCGCCTCGCGGTCCTTGAGCAGCGTTTCGATCAGCCGGCCGATATCGATCCGGTCAAACCGGGTCCGCGTCAATTGCGGCTCCAACCGGCTGGCATCGGCAATATCGGTGATCAGCCGGTCCAGGCGCCGGACATCTTCTGTCGCAATGGCCATCAACTGGGCCTTCAGCGCTGGGTCGGGCACGGATTGCATCGTCTCCAAGGCAGACGACAAAGAGGCGAGGGGGTTGCGCAATTCATGCGCGACATCCGCCGCAAAGGCTTCTGTGGCGTCGATCCGGTCGCGGAGATTTTCGGTCATGTCCGCCAGCGCCCGCGATAGGGCGCCGATCTCATCCCGGCGATCAAATTGCGGGATGACAATTTCGCGGGCTCGGCCCAGCCGCACGCGCTCTGCCGCCATGGCAAGGGCACCCAAGGGCCGGGCAATGGTGCGGGCCAGAAAGAAGGACAGGAGAATGGAGGACAGGATGGACATCCCGATGATGAGCCCGAAGCGGGATCTCTCAGAACGGACCAGCCGCCGAACGTCGCGCACATTGCGGTCGCTTACCAATGTCGCTGGCTGGGCCCCGCCCAATGTCGCGCGTGCGGTGATGATGTGGGTGCGGTCGTCGGTCAGATAAAGTTGGGCCCGATTTTCCGGGATGTCGCTGAATTGTCTGAAGCGCGGGACAGCGGGCGCGCTCACAAGCGCGTCAATGGCATCGTCGAGCCGCGCCGCAAAAGCCTTGTCCCAAGGCTCGGTGCTGGGATCGCGCAGATGGAAACTGGGCCCGGAGGCGCGCCAGCTATCTGCCACCACCTGGCCTTGGCGAAACAGGCGAAGGCGCATCCCGGTCAACCGGCCAAGCCGGTCAATCTGCTGCCCGCGCTCATAGGCGGGCGTGGTCGCCAGCATGGCGGCGATCAAATGGGTTTCAGAAATGGCTTGGGAAACGCGCTCTGCCAGCAAGCGGTTGCGAATGGCATCAAGATAGAACAGGCTTGCGGCAAGCAGGGCGACGGGCAAAATATTGACGAGCAAAATGCGCCGGGCAAGCGAGAGCTTGCCTGTCCAGCGCAGCATCCGGGGCGGCGCGTCAATTGGCGGTAAATCGGTAGCCGGCGCCATAAAGTGTATCGATTGCGTCAAACTCAGGGTCGGCCTGACGAAACTTCTTGCGCAGGCGCTTGATGTGGCTGTCGATCGTTCGGTCGTCGACATAAACATCGTCTTGATAGGCTGCATCCATCAGCTGATTGCGAGATTTGACGACGTCCGGGCGCTGGGCCAGCGCTTCTAATATCATAAATTCCGTCACCGTCAGAGCGACATCGCGCCCGCCCCAGCGCACGCGGTGGCGGGCAGGGTCCATCTCCAGCTTGCCGCGCACCAGAATATTCGCCTCATCCGCTTCGGATGCCGGGGCAGAAGTTGATTCGACCCGCCTCAGGACCGCGCGAATACGGGCGAGCAGCAGGCGCAGCGAAAAGGGCTTGGCAATATAATCATCGGCCCCAAGTGCGAGCCCCAGCTCTTCGTCAATCTCATCATCCTTGGAAGTTAGGAAGATGACGGGCAGGGCAGATGTCTCGCGCATCCGCCGAAGCAGCTCAAGCCCGTCCATGCGCGGCATTTTGATATCAAAGACCGCGAGGTCGGGCGGATTATCGCGCAAGGCCCGCAGCGCCGTTTCGCCATCGGTATAGACTCGCGTCAGAAATCCCTCGGCCTGAAGGCCGATCGAGACCGACGTCAGAATGTTCCGATCATCGTCTACCAGCGCGATTGTTTTTTCCATCAAAGCCCGGGTGCCTCAAGCGTCATGTTTCTCCTCTAGAAACAAACAGGGTTATCGGCAATCGGGGCTGAGGGCTGCTTGTCTATTGCTTGACGGCGCAAGCCTCGGCGGTTAGGCGCCCCTGTATTCCTGAACCTCATGGAGAAAGCCCCGTGGCCGATCGCGTCCCCGCATTCACCCTCGCAGACCAAGGCTTGCATACGAATGCAGCCATCCACTGGAACCTGCTGACCGGCCCGCTGGTCGAAGAAGCGGTCCGCCGGGGCGAAGGCATGTTGGCCGCAGAAGGCCCGCTGGTTGTGGCGACCGGTAAGCACACGGGTCGTTCTGCCAAGGACAAGTACATCGTCAAGGATGCCGAAACGGCCGACACCGTTTGGTGGGGCAAGACGAACGTTCCGATGGACCCCGTGTTCTTTCAGTCGCTGAAGGAAGATTTTTTTGCCGAAGTCGCCAAGCGCGGCGACCTGTTTGTGGCCGACCTTTACGGCGGTTCGCAGCCGGAACACCGTGTCAATGTGCGCGTGATCAACGAATATGCCTGGCATAACCTGTTCATCCGCACCCTGCTGGTGCGCCCGGATGCGGCTGATCTGCCAAGCTTCGTGCCGGAATATACGATCATCGATCTGCCGACTTTCCGCGCCGATCCGGAGCGCCATGGCTGCCGCACCGAAACGGTGATCGCGGTTAATTTTTCGGAAAAGCTGATCCTGATTGGCGGCACGGCTTATGCGGGTGAAATGAAGAAGTCGGTGTTCGGCATCCTCAACTATCTGCTGCCGACAAAGGGCGTGATGCCGATGCACTGCTCGGCCAATATCGGGCCGGATGGCGATACGGCCGTTTTCTTCGGCCTGTCGGGCACGGGCAAGACCACGCTGTCGGCTGATGCCAGCCGCACGCTGATTGGCGATGACGAGCATGGCTGGTCGGACACGGCCGTCTTCAACTTTGAAGGCGGCTGCTATGCCAAGATGATCCGTCTTTCGGCCGATGCCGAGCCGGAAATTTTCGCGACGACCAAGCGTTTCGGCACGGTGCTGGAAAATGTCGTGATTGACCCGGTCACGCGCCAGTTGGACTTGGATGACAACAGCCTCGCGGAAAACAGCCGCGGTTCCTATCCGATCGACTTCATCCCGAATGCGTCGGAAAAGAACATGGGCCCGGTGCCCAAGAACATCATCATGCTGACGGCCGATGCCTATGGCGTGCTGCCCCCGATTGCCAAGCTGACGCCGGAACAGGCGATGTATCACTTCCTGTCGGGCTATACCGCCCGCGTGGCTGGTACGGAAATCGGCGTGACCGAGCCGGAAGCGACCTTTTCGACCTGCTTTGGTGCGCCGTTCATGCCGCGCCATCCGTCCATCTATGGCAATCTGCTCAAGGAACGGATCGCCAAGGGCAATGTGAAGTGCTGGCTCGTCAATACCGGTTGGACCGGCGGCAAGGCGACGATGCCCGGCATCAGCCGTATGCCGATTAAGGCGACGCGTGCGCTGCTCAACGCGGCGCTGGACGGCAGCCTGAATGCGGCTGAATTCCGCAAGGACCCGAATTTCGGCTTTGATGTGCCGGTCTCTGTTCCGGGCGTTGACACCAAGCTGCTTGATCCGCGCGAAGCCTGGGCTGACAAGGATCAATATGATCAGACCGCGCGGACGCTGGTGCAGCAGTTCATTGATAACTTCGCGCAGTTCGAAGACCATGTCGATGAAGGCGTGCGTCAGGCAGCCCCCAAGGCCGCTTGACCCATGGGGCAGGGCGCGATGATCGATCTCGATACCGCCCTGCCGCCCCGCTCTGCGCTCTATATGCCGGCGTCAAACGCGCGCGCGATTGAAAAGGCGCGTGGGTTGGCGGCGGATATGATCATTCTCGATCTTGAAGATGCGGTGAAACCCGGGCTGAAGGATGAAGCGCGGCTGGCGGCCGTGGATGCCATGGCCGAGGGCTTTGGAAATCGATTGACGGCCATTCGCATCAACGCGGTCGAGAGTAGCTGGCATCGCGCCGATATCATGGCCGTGCGCCAGGCGCGCTGCGATTTTATCGTGTTGCCAAAGGTCGAAGATGCGGCGTCCGCAGCGCATGTGGCAGAGCTGGTTGGCAAGCCATTGCTGGTGATGATCGAAACGCCTTTGGGCGTATTACGCGCGGCCGAGATTGCCCGTACGGAAGATGTTGCCGGGCTTTTGGTAGGCGCCAATGATTTGGCCAATATGCTGCGTTTGCCGCCATCCAGCGACCGATCAGCCTTGTCTTATGCGCTTCAAGCCATCCTGCTTGCAGCGCGTGCCGCCGGTATCTGGGCGCTGGATTCCGTGTTTAATGATTTGAATGACCCGGAAGGGCTGGCGGCGGAATGCCGCGCGGGCCGGGCGCTTGGCTATGATGGCAAGACGCTGATCCACCCGAACCAGATTGATATTACCAACCAGGCCTTTTTGCCGAACGCCGCCGAAATTGAAGAAGCCCGGGCGTTGATTGCCGCCGCCTCGGGCGGGGCAGAACGGTTTCGGGACCGCATGGTGGAAACCATGCATGTTGAAATGGCAGAGCGACTGCTGGCGCGCGCCGGCATTGCCTGACACGCGCCATTAGGCGGTCAGATCGCGCTTATTTCTGCTTCATCAGCCAGCTGACAAGTTCCTTACGCGTTGCAGGGTCGCTGATGCCCATGAACGACATCTTTGTGCCGGGCACCAGCGCGCGCGGATTTTCGATCCATTTATCGAGCGTTGCTTCATCCCAGACAAGGCCAGAGGCTTTGAGGGCGGGCGAAAATTCATAGTCCTTGATGTCGCCTGCCTTGGTCCCGGCAATGCCCCAAAGATTGGGGCCCAGACCATGCGGCGCACCCTTGGCGACGGCGTGGCAGGCCGCGCACTGGCCGAAGGCATCGGGGCGCACATCGGCCGAGGCAGTCTGGGTTGGCGTAACGGTTTCGGTGCTGCTGTCTGCGGAATCGCTGGCAGGCTTGGACCCGCACCCGGCAAGCAGAGCCACGGTGGCAAGAAGAACGATCTTTTTCATGCGTCAATCACCTCTTCATCAATACGGGCAGCGTTTTCCTGAATGAAGCGGAAGCGATGCTCCGGGTTTTTCCCCATCAAACGGTCGACCAGATCGCGCACGCCGGCGCGCTCTTCATATTCCTGCGGCAAGGTCACGCGGATCAGCCCGCGCGTCTTCGGGTCCATGGTCGTTTCCTTCAACTGGCCCGGGTTCATTTCGCCCAAGCCCTTGAAGCGCGAAACCTCAACCTTCTTGCCCTTAAACTCGTTGGCCTCAATCTCGGCACGATGCGCGTCGTCGCGGGCATAAAGCGACTTCGCGCCAACCGTCAGGCGATAAAGCGGTGGCTGGGCAATGAACAAATGTCCGCGCCGAACAATTTCTGGCATTTCCTGGAAGAAGAACGTCATCAAGAGCGTTGCGATGTGCGCGCCATCGACATCGGCATCTGTCATGATGATGATGCGTTCATAGCGCAGCAGATCGGCATTGCAGTCTTTGCGAAAGCCGCAGCCCAGCGCCTGACCAAGATCAGAAATTTCGCTATTGGCGCGAATTTTGTCGGAACTGGCGGAGGCCACGTTCAAAATCTTGCCGCGAATAGGCAGAATGGCCTGCGTCTTGCGGTCGCGCGCCTGTTTGGCCGAGCCTCCGGCGCTGTCGCCTTCGACGATGAAAAGCTCTGTGCCTTCGGGGCCGTCTTCCGAGCAATCGGTCAGCTTGCCGGGCAGGCGAAGCTTGCGGGCGGACGTCGCCGTCTTGCGCTTAACTTCCTTTTCCGCCTTGCGCCGGAGCCGGTCGTCCATGCGATCGAGCATGAAGCCCAACAGCGCTTTGCCGCGCTCCATATTGTCGGCCAGAAAATGGTCGAAATGGTCACGGACCGCATTTTCCACCAACTTGGCGGCCTCTGGCGAGGTCAGCCGGTCCTTGGTCTGGCTCTGAAACTGGGGGTCGCGGATGAAGACGGACAGCATGATCTCGCCGCCGGTCACGACATCTTCGGCCTGAAGACCTTCGGCCCTTTTAAGGCCAACCAGCGCCCCGAATGCGCGGATGCCTTTAACAATGGCAGCGCGCAGCCCCGCTTCATGCGTGCCCCCATCGGGCGTCGGGATGGTATTGCAGTAATAAGAATAGCTGCCCTCTGACCAAAGCGGCCAGGCAACGGCCCATTCAACGCGGCCCTGATCGTCGGGAAAATCCTGATTGCCTGAGAAGAAATCAGAGGTCACGCATTCGCGTTCGCCAATTTGTTCGCGCAGATGGTCTGCCAGCCCGCCGGGGAACTGGAAGACCGCCTCGGCAGGCGTATCGTCGGTGATCAATTGGGGCGCACATTTCCAGCGGATTTCCACCCCAGCAAACAAATAGGCCTTGGATCGGGCCAGGCGGAACAGCCGGGCCGGTTTGAAGCTCAGCTCCCCGAAAATCTCGCTATCGGGAACGAAGGTTACGCTGGTGCCGCGGCGGTTGTTGACGGGGCCCAGCTTTTCCAGCGGCCCCAATGTCTGCCCGCGAGAGAAACGCTGACGAAACAGCTCTTTATTGCGCGCAACTTCAACAACCGTGTCCACCGACAGGGCATTGACGACCGACACCCCAACGCCATGGAGGCCGCCCGACGTGGCATAGGCCTTGCCGTTGAACTTGCCACCAGAGTGCAGGGTGGAGAGGATGACCTCCAGCGCCGATTTGTCAGGAAATTTGGGGTGCGGATCAACCGGAATGCCGCGGCCATTATCGGTGATTGTCAGTTGGTTGCCGAGATCCAACGTTATTTCAATGCGCGTGGCATGGCCGGCAACGGCTTCGTCCATCGCATTATCAAGCACTTCGGCGGCAAGGTGGTGATAGGCACGCTCATCGGTGCCGCCAATATACATGCCGGGCCGCCGCCGGACGGGCTCCAGACCCTCCAGCACCTCGATGGAAGATGCGTCGTAACCGCCTGAACTAGATGGAGCAGACGCAAACAAATCGTCGGACATAGGCGTGCTATAGGCTGGGCAGAGTCAGCCGCGCAAGCCGCTGTTTTGACTTATCCCCCGTTGGGTTTGGCGCCCGGAACGGCAAAGGGCAGGGGCTTGCGCTCGCGGCGCGGCATCTGCGCCTGATAAGCAAGGCCGCAATGTTCAACGCAATAGGGGAAGCCCGGGTTCACCTTTTCGCCGCAGAAATGAAAATCGGGTTCGCCCGGGTGACCAAGCGGCCATTTGCAGATGCGGTCATTCAGGTCGAGCAACGAGGTCTTGTCCGCAATTTCCGGGCTGGGCCGCGCGGGCACAAGGCGACGCGGCGGGGCCGGCGGCGGCGGGGCCGATTGCTCACCCGGGTTTTGACGGACAAAGCCGCCGGGTCC
Source organism: Chakrabartia sp. (assembly GCA_046074265.1). Classification (GTDB taxonomy): domain Bacteria; phylum Pseudomonadota; class Alphaproteobacteria; order Sphingomonadales; family Sphingomonadaceae; genus Aquisediminimonas. The sequence continues at coordinate 24,637 of JBJTNW010000003.1, read as the reverse complement.
GATTGAGCGGATTGTTGGCGGCATCTGATCTGGATTGGTCGAACGCGGCGTGACCTGCACGGGCGGCGGCGCCGCGCGGGTTGGGGCGGGCTGAGGCTTTGGTGGAGGCGCCGCCGCTGGCGCAGCTTTGGCGCGCGGGGCTGCAGCCTTGCGGGCGGGCGCAGAGTCGCCATCCGATGATTTCACCGGCGAGGGACGTGACTGAAGACCCAGCCGATGGGCCTTGCCGATAACCGCGTTGCGGCTGACGCCGCCCAGTTCTTCGGCAATCTGGGATGCGGTCATCCCCTTGCTCCACATCGTCTTCAACTGTTCGATGCGTTCATCGGTCCAGGACATGTGCTCACCACTTCAAAGCGTTGGGACTGCCGTCACCCTTGCGACAATCGGCGCTAGCCGATAGGCGATATGGCTATGAACAGCGAGTCCGAATTTGCAATACGCAACCAGCCCGGTGTCCCGGCCATCCGATCGGTCAACTGGGGAGGGCTGCGAGCCCTGTATGTGAAGGAGGTGCGCCGCTTTTTCAAGGTCCAGCTCCAGACGATCTGGGCGCCGGCCCTGACAACCCTGCTTTACCTTGTCATTTTCACCGTTGCGCTGGGCGGCGCACGGCGCGAAGTGCTGGGTGTTCCGTTTGCGGATTTCATCGCGCCGGGGCTGATCATCATGGGCATGATGCAAAATGCCTTTGCTAATTCCAGCTTCTCGCTGCTTGTGGGCAAAATTCAGGGCACGATCATCGATTATCTAATGCCGCCTTTGTCGACAGGCGAAGTATTGTCGGGTCTTGCCGGGGCTGCCGTCACCCGCGCACTGCTTGTGGGCCTGACCATCTGGGGTGCGATGCTGTTCTGGCCAGACGTGCATGTCGCGCCGCGCCATATCTGGGCGATCTTGCTTTTTGGTCTGCTGGGCTCGGCGATGCTCGCCTTTCTGGGGGTTCTGACATCTATTTGGGCGGAAAAATTTGATCATGCCGCCGCGGTGACCAATTTTGTGGTTGCGCCTTTGGCTTTGCTGTCAGGGACTTTTTACTCGGTCGACAAGCTGGCACCGACGTTCGCCGCGATTAGTCACGCCAACCCTTTTCATTACGCAATTGCTGGCTTTCGCTATGGATTTATTGGTCAGGCAGATATTCCCATCGGCTTTGGCGTGGGCGTTTTGCTGGGGCTGAATGCCGTGCTTGCCGGCTTGTGCTATGCGCTTTTGAAGAGCGGGTGGAAGATCAAGAATTAGGCGGGGGTTGTCCCGCCTTTTCGGCGCGGATATAAGCCTTGTTCGCTGGAAGGCGGCCCGTTGGCCGCCTTTTTGATTTTTGGTTGCTTTGGAGGTTTAGTGCCATGACGATCACGCCCTTGATGCCCGTTTATCCCCGGTGCGGTTTCCGTCCGGTGAAGGGGGAGGGGTGCTATCTGATTAGCGAAGATGGCCGCCGTGCGCTTGACTTTGCGAGCGGCATCGCCGTCAATCTTCTGGGTCATGGCCATCCGCATCTGACAAAAGCGATTGCCGATCAGGCGGCAACGCTCATGCACGTTTCCAACCTCTATGGCAGCCCGCAGGGGGAAGCTTTCGCCCAGCGGCTCGTCGACAACACGTTTGCCGATACGGTGTTCTTTACCAATTCTGGGGCGGAAGCGGTTGAATGTGCCATCAAGACGGCGCGGCGCTACCACCATGCCAAGGGCAATCCGCACAAAAACGTGCTGATTACGTTCAAGAACGCCTTTCATGGCCGCACCATGGCGACCATCTCGGCGACCGATCAGGAAAAGCTGCGCGATGGCTTTGCGCCTTTGCTGGAAGGCTTTGTGGTTGTGCCTTTTGACGATCTTGAGGCGGCCAAGGCGGCGGTGACCGAGCATACGGCGGGTTTTTTGGTAGAGCCGATTCAGGGCGAAGGCGGCATTCGCCCCGCCAGCCCAGAGTTTCTGAAGGGGCTGCGCGACATTTGTGACGCGCAGGACCTGATGTTGGTGTTTGATGAGGTTCAGTGCGGTGTCGCGCGCACTGGCGAACTTTACGCTTACGAACATTATGGCGTGGTCCCCGACATCATGGCATCCGCCAAGGGTATTGGCGGCGGCTTCCCGGTTGGCGCGTGTTTGGCGTCAGAAAAGGCCGCTGCCGGGATGGTCATCGGCACGCATGGCAGCACTTATGGCGGCAACCCGCTGGCGTGCGCCGCAGGGATGGCGGTGCTGGATGTCATTTTGGAGCCGGGCTTTCTGGAAAGCGTCAAGGCCAAGGGGGAACGGCTGCGGGCAAGCCTGGAGCAGATGATCCCCAACCATGATGATCTGTTTGACAGCGTGCGCGGCGTCGGCCTGATGCTGGGCTTGAAGCTCAAGAGCGATAGCCGCGCCTTTGTGGCGCATCTGCGTGACAATCACGGGCTGTTGGCCGTGGCAGCGGGCGACAATGTCGTGCGCATTCTGCCGCCGCTTACAATTGACGACAGCCATATTGCCGAATGTATCGAAAAGCTGTCCGCCGGCGCTGCCAGCTATACCCGGCCAGAGGCATGATGACGCGGCATTTCCTTAACCTGTCCGATGCCGGGCGGGAGGCGCTGGGCGCGATTTTGGCCGATGCCGTCGCGCGTAAGGCCGCGCGGGCCGGCTGGCCAAAGGGGCGGGCGGATGCAGATGCGCCGCTGGCCGATCACACGCTGGGCATGATCTTCGAGAAAAACTCAACCCGGACGCGGGTGAGCTTTGAAATGGCGATGCGCCAATTGGGCGGCGATGCCATGTTTATGGCAGCAGGCCAGATGCAGCTGGGTCGCGGGGAAACGGTTGCGGATACCGCGCGGGTGCTGTCGCGCATGGTCGACGCCATTGTTATCCGCACGGATGATCACGCCAAGATTGAAGATTTGGCCGCCCATGCCTCGGTCCCGGTCATTAATGGCCTGACCGATTTGTCGCATCCCTGCCAGATTGTTGCCGATTTGCTGACAATCCTTGAGAGCGGCAAGGCGCTGCCCGGGTTGGAGGTCGCGTGGCTGGGCGATGGCAATAATGTGCTGGCCTCGATCATCGAAGCAGCCGGCTTGATGGGCTTCAACGTCCGCATCGGGTGTCCGGAGGGCTATGATCCCGATCCGACCTTCCTTGCCCAAGCACGGAACCTTGGGGCTCGGATTGAAATTATGCGCGATGCCGCAGCCGCGGCGGAGGGCGCCGATATTGTTGTGACGGACACCTGGGTTTCCATGGGGCAGGATCATGCAGCGGAAAAAATTGCAGCGATGATGCCCTATCAGGTTAATGCTGAATTGATGGCGCGCGCCAAGGCGGACGCTCGGTTTTTGCATTGCCTGCCGGCGCATCGGGGGGAAGAGGCAACCGATGCCGTGCTCGATGGTCCGCAATCGCTGATCTGGGATGAGGCGGAAAACCGCATCCATGCCCAAAAATCCATTTTGCTCTGGGCTTTGGGGCGGCTTTAATGGCGCAGGTCGATGAGGTCTTGGGCTTCACCATCGCGAGCCGCCACGCGCGCGGCCGCCTTGTCCGGCTGGGTCCGGTGCTGGAGCAGGTCCTTGCCGCCCATGGCTATCCGCCGGCCATAGAAAAGCTGCTGGCAGAGGCCTTGGTGCTGGTGGCTTTGCTGGGCACGACGCTGAAAGACAATGATGGCCAGATGACGATGCAGGCCCAGACCGAAGATGGGGCTGTGGAACTGCTGGTGTGCGATTATCGCGCGGGCGAAATTCGCGGCTATGTAAAGCATGATGCGGAAAAAGTGGCCGCCTTGCCGCACGAACCAAATCTTGAGGCCCTTTTTGGCAAGGGCTATCTGGCGATTACCTTTGACCAGGCGGTGTCTGGCGAGCGCTATCAGGGGATTGTTCCCTTGGAAGGGGCGCATCTGGGCGAGGCCATTGAGCATTATTTTGCCCAGTCCGAACAATTGCCAAGCCTTGTCCGCACGGCCCTTTCTGGCGATATCGCGAGCGGGCTGTTGGTGCAGCATCTGCCCGAAGGCGAAGTGGGTCGAGAGCGTCTGCACGTTCGGCACGACCATCCCGAATGGGAACATGTGTCGATTATCGCCCATACGATTTCGCCCGACGAACTCTGCGACCCCAATTTGCCGCTCGACGATATTGTCTGGCGCTTGTTCCATGAAGAGGAAGAGGTCAGGACTCTGGATACCACGCCTTTGCGCAAAGGCTGTCGCTGCGATCCTGATCATGTTCGTTCGGTTATCCTGCGTTTTTCCGAAGCTGAGCGTCAGGAAATGGCGGATGCCAACGGGTTGGTCTCGGTTGACTGCGCCTTTTGTTCAAAGGTCTTCCCGATCCAGATATAGCCCCGGCTTGGTTGGAAACGCGGTTGGCAGACGGTACTGATTTATGGCATTTAGCTGGCATCGGGCCTATAAGGGCGGATGGTAGTTATGAATATCAACATCGCTAAACCGATGAAAAGGCGCCTGATGCAAGCCATGGGCGCAACCGTGCTGGCAGCGGCCAGCATTGCGCCTGCTTTTGCCGCCGATCTGTTGATCTTGCACCGTATCGAGCCAGGACTATGGGATATCCGGCCCAAAGACACGCGCGACGGGGGCAGAACCATGTGCGTCGCGGACCCGGCGGTTCTCTTGTCACTCGGCCATCCGGGCCAGAGTTGCAGTCGCTTTGCGATCTCCAACGAAGCTAATCAGGCCGTTGTCCATTATACCTGCTCCGGCACCGGCAGCGGGCAGACGAGCCTTAGGGTGGAAACGCCGCGGCTTCTCCAGATCGAAACACAAGGCATCTTGCGCCAGACGCCTTTCCAAATGGGGTTTGAGGCGCGCCGGCTTGGCACCTGCACATCGCCTGCTCGTTAGGATTTTGTTCATCTTCAAGGTTTAAAGGGGAAAGCGAAGTCTTCTCCATGGTGGCTTCTGATCCCTTTTGGAAATTAAACCTTCCGGGCTGTCGCATGCGATGGCCCGGTTCTTTTTTGGCGCGCATTTCTTGAAAGCCGCGCCAACAGGCTTTAGCGGATCGCTATGAATTTTCCTCAATCTCCCTCAGGCGGTGCGCTTGTAGCGCTTGTTTCCGGCGGGCTGGATTCGCTGGTTGTCGCGGCCATGGCGCGCGCGGCGGGCTGGCGACTATTTGCGCTGACCATTGATTACAACCAGCGGCATCGCATTGAATTGCAGGCGGCCGCGCGGGTGGCCGCGGCTTTGGGGGCAGAGCGGCACATTGTGCTCCCGCTCGACTTATCGGCCTTTGGCGGGTCTGCCTTGACGGACAGCGCGCTTTCCGTCCCCAAATCGGGGGTGGGGGAAGGTATTCCGATCACCTATGTCCCTGCGCGCAATACAATTTTCCTGTCGCTGTGCCTTGGCTGGGCCGAAGCCGTCGGTGCGCGCGATATTGGCATTGGCGTCAACGCGCTCGATTATTCGGGCTATCCTGATTGCCGGGCCGAATTTATCGCGGCTTTTGAAGCCATGGCCAATCTGGCCACCAAGGCGGGCGTTGAGGGGGATCCGTTTACGATCCATACGCCGCTCGTCGCGATGACCAAGGCCGATATTGTCCGCGCGGGGCATGATCTTGGGGTTGATATGGGCCTAAGCTGGTCCTGCTATGATCCGACGGCGGATGGCCAGCATTGTGGTACCTGCGACAGTTGCCGGCTCCGCCAGAAGGGGTTTGAAGAAGCCGGGATTGCCGATCTGACGCGTTATGCGGTCCGGCCATGACCTATTCGGTCAAGGAAATCTTCCTCACCTTGCAAGGTGAAGGCGCTCAAGCCGGGCGGCGGGCGGTGTTCTTGCGCTTTTCGGGCTGTAATCTCTGGACGGGCCGCGAAGAAGATCGCGCCAAAGCCGTCTGCAAGTTTTGCGACACCGATTTTGTTGGCACCGATGGCGAGAATGGCGGCAAGTTCGCAACGGCGGACGATCTGGCGGATAAGGTCGCAGCCCTATGGGGAGCGCCGGGGGCGGGGCGGCCCTATGTCGTTATCACCGGCGGGGAGCCGATGTTGCAATTGGACGCGGCTTTGGTTGCCGCGCTCCACGCCCGCGGCATCGAGATTGGGGTGGAAAGCAACGGCACGCTTCCGGCAACGCCGGGGATTGATTGGCTGTGCATCAGCCCCAAAGCGGGCAGCGCGGTGGTGCAACGGTCTGGCAATGAGCTGAAGCTGGTCTGGCCCCAGCCGGGGAGCGATTGGCAAGACATGGAGGACTGGCGCTTTGACCATTTCCTGATCCAGCCAATGGACTCGGCGGCGCGGTCAGAAAATCTGGCGGCGGCCATCCAATTCGTGATGGATCATCCCAAATGGCGGTTAAGCTTGCAGACCCACAAGAGCTTGGGTCTGCCATAAGCCTTGCAATGCCGGCGTCCCCGCGTTAAGGGGCGCGCCTCAATCCCGCATGGGAGGCACATAAACCGGTGCGAAGCGCTTGCTTCGTTCTCGCCTCTCAGTGGACCAACCGGAAGGAGACTATCCCATGGCAGCACCGACTGTCACGATGCACCAGTTGTTGGAAGCTGGCGCGCATTTTGGCCACCAGACGCACCGCTGGAACCCGAAGATGAAGCCTTACATCTTTGGTGACCGCAACGGCGTGCATATTCTAGATCTTTCGCAGTCTGTTCCGCTGTTTGCCCGCGCCCTCGACTTTGTGTCGCAGACGGCTGCGCGCGGCGGCAAGGTTCTGTTTGTCGGCACCAAGCGCCAGGCGCAGGGCCCGATTGCAGACGCGGCGCGCGCTTCGGGTCAGCATTTCGTCAACCACCGCTGGCTGGGCGGCATGCTCACCAACTGGAAGACCATTTCGGGCTCGATCAAGCGTCTGAAGTCGATGGAAGAAACGCTTTCGGGCGACACCTCGGGCTTCACCAAGAAGGAAGTCCTTCAGATGACGCGTGAGCGCGACAAGCTGGAGCTGTCGCTCGGCGGTATTCGCGACATGGGCGGCATTCCGGACGTGATGTTCGTGATCGACGCCAACAAGGAAGAGCTGGCGATCAAGGAAGCCAATGTCCTTGGCATTCCGGTTGTCGCCATCCTTGACTCGAACGTCTCGCCCGATGGCATCTCGTTCCCGGTTCCGGGCAATGACGACGCCAGCCGTGCGATCCGCCTTTACTGTGAAGCGGTTGCGACCGCTGCGACCCGTGGCGGTCAGCAGGGTGCGGCCTCGCGGGGCGCTGACCTTGGCGCGATGGATGAGCCGCCGGCTGAAGCCGTTCTCGCCGACGCCTAATAATTTCCCGTCCTTCCCGGTTCGCCGGGAAGTCATAACGCGCCTCACGGCGTGGTCTTTGAGCCCCCGCTTCGGCGGGGGTGACGGCGTTTAGAACCGAAAGGACAAGAACATGGCAGAGATTACTGCATCGATGGTCAAGGACCTGCGCGAAAAATCGGGCGCGGGCATGATGGATTGCAAAAAGGCGCTTGCCGAAGCCAATGGCGACATGGAAGCCGCTGTTGATTGGCTGCGTGCCAAGGGCCTGGCGACCGCGTCCAAGAAGTCGAGCCGCACCGCGGCTGAAGGTCTGGTCGGCGTTGCCGTCAGCGGCACCTCGGGTGCGGCGGTTGAAGTGAATTCCGAAACCGACTTTGTGGCGAAGAACGAGCAGTTTCAGGATTTCGTCCGCAACGTGACCCAGATCGCGCTTGCCAAGGGTGATGATGTCGCCGCGCTGACCAACGAAGCCTATCCCTCGGGTGGTACGGTTGGCGAAGTGCTGACCAACAACATCGCCACCATCGGCGAAAACCAGACGCTGCGTCGTGCGCGTCGTCTTTCGGTCAACAAGGGTGCGGTTGTGGCCTATGTCCATAATCAGGTGACCCCGGGCATGGGCAAGATCGGCGTTCTGATCGCGCTGGAATCGGAAGCCCCGGCCGACAAGCTCGAAGCGTTGGGCAAGCAGCTGGCGATGCACGTCGCCGCCGCCTTCCCGCTGGCGCTCAACGAAGCTGGCATTCCGGCCGATATGATCGAGCGTGAGCGCAAGATCGCGTCGGAAAAGGCGGCAGAAAGCGGCAAGCCGGCTGAGGTCATCGCCAAGATGGTCGACGGCTCGGTTGCCAAGTTCGTGAAGGAAAATGCCCTTCTGAACCAGCTGTTCGTGATGGACGGCAAGACCAAGATCTCTGACGTTGTGGCTGCTGCCGGCAAGGAAGCCGGATCGGCCATCGAGCTGAAGGACTATGTCCGCTTCCAGCTCGGCGAAGGCATCGAGAAAGAAGAAAGCGATTTCGCCGCAGAAGTCGCTGCAGCAGCGGGCCTCTAAGCCTGCCGCTTGGCAAGGGCGCGCACCCGTTCTAGGGTGCGCGCCACGCTAATTTGTTTTGCCTGTTGAGAGAGACTTTTAACGACCATGTCGCGCCCTAGCTTCAAACGCATCCTTCTGAAGCTTTCCGGCGAAGTCCTGATGGGCGACCAGCCTTTTGGCATTAATCCCGAAACGGTTCAGCGCATGGCGCTGGAAGTAAAAGCCGCCAAGGACGCGGGCTTTGAACTGTGCCTTGTCATCGGTGGCGGCAATATCTTTCGCGGGATGGCTGGGGCTGCCAAGGGCATGGACCGGGCCCAGGCCGATTATATGGGCATGCTCGCCACGGTGATGAACGCGCTTGCGATGCAAAACGCGCTGGAGCAGTTGGGCGTTGACACGCGGGTGCAATCCGCGATCCAGATGGATCAGGTGTGCGAACCCGTCATCCGCCGCCGCGCCGAGCGCCATATTGAAAAGGGCCGGGTGGTCATTTTTGCAGCAGGCGTCGGCAGTCCCTATTTCACCACCGATAGCGGCGCTGCATTGCGCGCGGCCGAAATGCGGTGCGACGCGCTGTTCAAGGGCACCAGCGTGGATGGCGTTTATGACGCCGACCCGAAGCTTGTGGCCGATGCCAAACGCTATGATCGCGTGGGCTTTGACACCGTTCTTTCCGATAATTTGAAGGTCATGGATGCAAGTGCGGTTGCCTTGTGCCGTGACAACCAGATTCCGATTGTCGTCTTTTCCATCCGGGAGCCGGGCAATCTCGCCCGTGTGCTAGCCGGAGAGGGTGTGGCGACCATCGTGACCAACCAAGCTTAAGGGAGCAGGATCATGCCAGCCTATGAAAAGGGCGATATCGAACGTCGCATGCACGGTGCGGTTGAATCGTTGAAGAGCGATCTCGGCGGGCTGCGCACGGGCCGCGCCAATACGGCGCTGCTCGATCCTATTCAGGTTGAAGTTTATGGCGCGATGATGCCGCTTAACCAGGTGGCGACGGTTTCTGCGCCGGAACCGCGTCTGCTTTCTGTGCAGGTGTGGGACAAGTCGAATGTGACGCCGGTTGAAAAGGCGATCCGCTCGGCAGGCCTTGGGATCAACCCGATGGTCGATGGCCAGAATATTCGTCTGCCGATCCCCGATATGACGGAAGAGCGCCGCAAGGAACTGGTCAAGCTGGCGCATCAATATGCGGAAAAGGCCAAGATTGCGGCGCGCAACGTCCGTCGCGACGGCAATGATGCGCTGAAGACCGACGAGAAGAAAAAAGAAATCAGCGAGGATGATCGCAAGCGGCTTGAGGCAGAGGTGCAGAAGATCACAGATAGCACGATTGCCGAAATCGATGCCGCGCTTGCCGCGAAGGAAAAGGAAATCCTCGGCAAGTGACGTCCGCTCCGGCCCCTATGGCCGCGTCAGGAGAGGGTGCCCTGAAACCCCGCCACGTCGCGATCATCATGGACGGCAATGGCCGCTGGGCCAAGCGCCGGCTGTTGCCGCGTATCGCTGGTCATCGCAAAGGAACTGAGGCGGCGAAAACGGTCGTGCGCGCGGCCGTTGACCTCGGCCTTGAATATCTGACGCTGTACGCCTTTTCGACCGAGAATTGGCGCCGTCCTGCCGATGAGGTCAGCGACCTTATGGGCCTTTTGCGTCATTTCATTCGTCAGGACATTGAAGAGCTTGGGCAAAATGGTGTCCGCCTGAAGGTCATCGGCGATTATCAGACGTTGCAGCCCGATCTTGTCGACCTGATCGACCAAGCCATTGAGCGCACACGCGGCAACACCCGAACGACGCTGGTGATTGCGCTTAACTATGGCGCGCAGGCAGAAATTGCCCGGGCCGCGCAGTTGCTGGCACGCGAGGTTCAGCAGGGGCGTCTTTGTGGAGACGCCCTGTCGCCCGCAGATGTCGAGCGCCATCTTTATACCCATGATATTCCGCCGCCGGACCTGTTGATCCGGACATCGGGGGAAAAGCGCCTGTCCAACTTTCTTTTGTGGCAGGCGGCCTATGCCGAATTGAGGTTTGTCGACACGCTTTGGCCGGATTTTGGCAAGGCGGATCTTGCCGCTGCCATGGATGATTTTGCCGGGCGAGATCGCCGATTTGGTGGCCTGTGACGCCTGAACTTATTCAAAGAACGCTGGCCGGCCTTGTGCTGATCTTGATTGCGGCGCTGGAGCTTTGGCTCGGCGGCAATGCCTTATGGGTGCTCGCGACCATCATCGGCCTGATTATGATCCGGGAATGGGCGCGGCTGACGGGCGGTATGGACCAACGCCGGCTCGGCCAATATGCCTTGTGCCTGCCCTTGGGCCTTTTATCGCCTTTGGCTGCAGGGCCGGGGCCTGTTTCGGCGCTGGGCTTTTTGGTGGCCCTGCTGATTATTCTCATCGTGTCGCGCAACCTCTGGTTTTCTGCCGGGGTCATTTATGTCGGGATGCCGGTTACTGCGTTGCTTTGGCTGCGGATGCAGGAAGATGGGCTGATGCTGTCCTTCTGGGCACTGTCGCTTGTTTGGGCAACGGACATCGGCGCCTATTTTGCCGGGCGCACCTTTGGCGGGCCAAAAATCGCTCCGAAAATCAGCCCCAATAAGACATGGTCCGGGCTGATTGGCGGCATGTTGGGGGCGCTTTTGCTGGCCGGCATATTGGTTGTTGACGCCGGTTTGTCGCCCCGGCTGGCTTGGGCCAGCCCCGCATTGGCGCTTCTGGCGCAGATTGGCGACTTTTTTGAAAGCTGGATGAAGCGCCGGGCAGGGGTGAAGGACAGCGGCACGCTTATCCCCGGCCATGGCGGCGCGCTGGACCGCCTGGATGGCGTGGTGCCGGCATTGCCCGCAGCGGCTTTGCTGGTCTGGCTGGGGCTTCAGGCAGGATGAAAACCGTCTCTATCCTAGGGGCAACGGGCTCCATCGGCCAATCTACGATGGACCTTGTGTGCCGCCAGCCTAATGCCTTTCAGGTTGAAGCGTTGACCGCGCAGGTCAATGTGCAGGCCTTGGCAGAGGCCGCGCGCGCGACGCGGGCGAAATTGGCCGTGATTGGCGACGACCAGCTTTATGCCGATTTGAAGGCTGCTCTGGCCGGTACAGATACGGAAGTTGCAGCGGGCCGTTCGGCGGTGATCGCCGCCGCAGCCCGCCCGGCGGACTGGACTATGGCGGCCATTGTCGGGACGGCGGGGCTGGAGCCTGTTATGGCCGCAATTGGCCCGGGGCGCACCGTTGCGCTTGCTAATAAAGAGGCGCTGGTCTCTTCGGGCGATCTGCTGATGTCTGCGGTGGCCGATCAGGGTGCCACGCTGTTGCCGGTTGATTCCGAGCATAATGCCATTTTTCAATGTTTTGAAAAGCATAACGGGCGGTCTGTGCGGCGGGTTGTGCTGACGGCAAGCGGGGGGCCATTCCGCACATTGGGCGCCAACGCCTTGGCGCAGGTCACGCCGGCCCAGGCCGTCAAACACCCGAATTGGTCGATGGGTGCGAAGATATCTGTCGATTCGGCGACTTTGATGAACAAGGGCCTTGAATTGATCGAGGCATATCATCTTTTTCCGGTCGCGGCGGCGCAACTGGATGTCATCGTCCACCCGCAATCCGTCATCCATTCGATGGTGGAATATGAGGATGGCTCGGTCTTGGCCCAGCTCGGCTCGCCCGATATGCGCACCCCCATTGCCTATTGCCTGGCCTGGCCGGACCGCATGGCCGCCCCGGTGGCGCAGCTCGATTTGGCCCAAATCGCCCGGCTGGACTTTGAGGCTCCGGACGAAGCCCGTTTTCCCTGCTTGCGGCTGGCCCGCATGGCCCTTGCCCAAGGCGGAGCCGCACCGGCGGTGCTGAATGCAGCCAATGAGGTGGCCGTTGCGGGGTTCCTCGCTGGTCGGATCGGGTTTCAAGATATTCCGGCCGTTGTGGAAAGCGTGTTGCAGGCCTATGAGGCTCCGGTGCCATCCGGTATCGATCATGTGTTGGAGATCGATGCAGAGGCGCGTCACCGCGCGATGCGCAGGATGGAGATGATCGCCGCATGATGTCGTCGCCCGGCTTTATTTGGACGATTGCCTGTTTCATTTTGGTCATCGGGCCGCTCGTCTTTATCCATGAGCTCGGCCATTTTGCGGTTGCCCGCTATTTCGGCGTTAAGGTTGAAGCCTTTTCAATCGGTTTTGGCCGGGAAGTTATCGGCTGGATGGATCGCCACGGCACACGCTGGAAGATCGCCTGGTTACCCCTTGGCGGTTATGTCCGCTTTGCTGGCGACATGAATGGTGCGAGCGTTGAAGATCCGCGTTGGCGCGACCTGCCATCGGAAGACCGCGCCCGCGTTTTCCACGCCAAGCCGCTTTATCAACGGGCGCTCATTGTCCTTGCCGGGCCGGTAGCAAATTTTATCGCCGCCATCTTGATCCTCGCAGCCTTTGCGCTGGCTTATGGCGAGGCGCATCGTCCGCCGATTGTGGCGCAAGTGGAGCCGGGATCTCCTGCTGCTCAGGCTGGCCTTCAGCAAGGCGATGTTATCCACAGTATTAATGGGCGTAAAATTTCCGCCTTCGATGAGATTTATCCGATTGTTCAGGACCGCCCCGGCATCCCGCTTCAGGTGAACGGGGAGCGGGAAGGGCGCGCCTTTTCGCTGCGCCTAACTCCCGCGATGGTCACCGAAAAAGATAGGTTCGGCAACAGCTTTCATATCGGCCGAATCGGCATCGCACCCCCGCAAAAGGTGGATGTGAAGGATGTCAGCCCGGCGCGGGCGCTGGTTCTTGGCGTGGAACGGACGATTAGCATTCTCGACCGGATGGTGACGGGCATCTGGCAGGTCATAAGTGGCCATCGCTCGGCTCGTGACCTTGGCGGCCCGATCAAGATCGCACAGGTATCCGGCGAAGCAGCCGCCTTGGGCTGGCAGCAATTCTTGTATCTCGCGGCGCTGATTTCAATTAACCTCGGGTTCATCAATTTGTTGCCAGTTCCGATGCTGGATGGAGGTCACCTCAGCTTTTATGCGGTCGAGGCAATTCAGCGGCGTCCGGTCAGTCCAAGAACGATGGAAATTGCGTTCCGCTCCGGTATGTATGCATTGTTGGCGTTGATGCTGTTCGTTACCCTGAACGACCTTGCCTCGCTTGGTTTATGGCGACTGGCAGGGATGAGCGGATAAAGAGAGAATCGGACAGGCTGGGCTGTTCAAGAATGTGGATGAGAGAGCGCGTGGGAAATATCGAGACTGATCGTTTTCGGAACCGTTGCCTAACGGCCTTGCTGTTGGGCACCGCCTTGCCTGCGCTGATGTCCCCGGCGGAAGCTGCGCCACGCCGGCCGCGCGCTGCTGCGCCTGCAACACCTGCTGTCGCACCGGTTGCCGCCGCTCCGGCGGAAGCCGCACCGGTCGTCACCACGATCAAGTCGATCGGCGTCTCCGGATCACAGCGGATCGAGCCAGATACCGTTCGTTCCTATGTGTCGTTGCGCGCCGGCCAGCCCTATACGACTGAATCGCTTGATGATGCGCTGCGCGAACTGCTCGACACAGAATTGTTCGCCGATGTTCAAATTCGCGACAATGCGGGTGATCTGACCATTGAGGTGCAGGAGAACCCGGTCATCAACCGGATCGTCCTGGAAGGCAATAAGCGCCTGAAAGACGATAAGATTCGCCCTGAAATCAAGGTCGCGCCGCGGCAGATTTTCACCCGCTCCAAGGTCCGGGCCGATGTGGCGCGCATCATTGAACTCTATCAGCGTCAGGGCCGCTATGCGGCCACGGTTGAGCCCAAGATGGTCAAGCTGGACCAGAACCGGGTCGATATCGTGTTTGAAATCAACGAGGGCCCCAAGTCCAAGGTCCGCGCGATCAACATTTTGGGCAATGCCAAGTTTTCGGACAAGAAGATCATCGGCGAAATGGCCACGCGGCCCTCAAGCCTGCTTGGCTTCTTCTCGTCGAAAGACAGCTACGATCCCGACAAGCTGGCATATGACCAGTCAAAGATGCGTCAATTTTATCTGACGCAGGGCTATGCAGATTTCCGCGTCGTTTCAGCGACGGCGGAACTGACGCCCGACAAGCGCGATTTTATCGTCACCTATGTTGTTGAAGAGGGGGATCGCTACAAATTTGGCGATGTGACCATCGACAGCGAATTGCGCGACTATAAGCCCAAGGCCAGCACGCTGGTGACCAAGAAGGGCGATTGGTACAACGCCAAGATGGTCGAAGACACGGTGGACGGTCTGACCCAGGCCGCCGGCTTGTTTGGCTATGCCTTTGCCGAGGTAAACCCCGATTTCATCCGCGATAAAGACACGCGGACGATGTCTATTGCCTATAAGATCAGCGATGCGCCGCGTGTCTATGTTGAGCGCGTCGATATCAACGGCAATACGACGACCCAAGATAAGGTGATCCGCCGCGAATTCCGTCTGGCAGAAGGTGATCCGTTCAACAGCTTCCAGGTCAAGCGGTCGTCCGATCGTATCCAGAGCCTTGGCTATTTTCAGGATAAGCTGGAGATCCAGCAAAAGCCGGGCTCCGCGCCCGACCGCATCGTGCTGGAAGCCAATGTCGAAGAAAAGGCGACCGGTGAATTGCAGTTGTCTGCCGGCTTCTCGTCGCTGGAACGCTTCATCATCAACTTCTCGATCCGGCAGCGCAACTTCCGCGGCAAGGGGCAGGAACTGCGGGCAGGCGTCAACTATTCGCAGTACTCCAAGTCGGTCGAACTTGGCTTCACCGAGCCCTATTTCCTCGACAAGAATATCGCTCTTGGCGTGGACCTTTTCCGCCGGGATTTGAATTCCTTTAACTTTATCAATCAGTCGCGTCGGACGACCTATCAGCAGAACACCACCGGCATCCAGTTCCGTATGGGCATTCCCATCACTGAATATTGGTCAATGGCCGCTCGCTATGGGCTGAGCTATGACGACGTGTCGCTCGATAAGACGATCTATTATTTTAACGGCGTGTGCGATCCCTTCCGGGCCGGGATTTACCTGTGCGATGCCGTAGGCAAGCGCACGACATCGTCGATCGGCTATAGTCTTGTGTTCGATAATCTCGACAACCGCATGCGGCCAACCCGCGGACGTCGCTTCCTGTTCAGTCAGGATTTTGCCGGGCTTGGCGGCAGCGTCAATTATCTGCGGACCAATGTCGACGCGCGCCAATATTGGAAGCCCTTTGGCAACTTCATCTTCTCGCTGGCGGGCGAGGGGGGCTATGTCCAGAGCTTTGAAACGCCGCGCGCCGCAGGGTCGGACAAGGTTCGCCTGACGGACCGCTATTTCTTGGGCGAGCCGCAGTTTCCGGGCTTTGACATTCGCGGGATCGGCCCGCGTGTTCAGCGGCAATTCTACGCGGCCGACGGCACGCCGGTCACCAACCGCAACCAGATTGCCGACGACGCTCTGGGCGGACGTGCTTATTACATGACCCGTGCAGAACTTGAGATTCCTTTGGGGTCGGGCGCGCGTGAAATGGGTCTGCGTCCCTCGCTCTTTGCGGTTATGGGCTCTGTTTTTGGCGTCACCAATCCGGGGACGTCGGCCTTGCCCAATGATGTGCCGCTGTGCCGGAACAACACGAGCGGCGCGATTGCGCCCATCGTGCCGGGCGACGGCCAGACGCTGGAACAGGCGATCATCGCATGCCAGACGTCTGGAACGTCTTTCCGTCAGGTCTTTCTGGGGGATACCTGGAAGCCGCGGCTCTCGGTTGGCTTTGGCGTCAACTGGCGCTCTCCCTTCGGCCCGTTCCGCATCGACATCGCCAAGGCGCTGATGAAGCGGGATGGGGACGATCCCAAAGTGTTTACTTTCAACGTAGGAACCCAATTCTAATGAAGATGCTTACCAAATTTGCTTTCGCAGCGTCGGCTCTGGCGCTTGCTCCGCTTGCCCCGGCTACTGCTCAGAGCGTGGCTTACACCGATGTCCAGCAGGTGATTGGCATGTCGCAGGCGGCCCGCACGGCCGACCAGCAGATGCGCGTGACCTACAAGGCCACCTATGAACAGATCGAAACCCGCTCGCGCGTGCTTCAGGCAGAACTCAATGCCATGATCGTCAAGTTCCAGGCGGACCAAAAGGCCAATGCCAATAACCCGAGCCTGCCGACCCAGGCCAAAGCCATTCAGGAAAAGCAGCGCGCCGCGCAGGAAGAACTGAGCAAGCTCAGCGATCCGATCGAACGCGTTAATGCCTATGTGCTTGAGCAGATCGATGGCAAGCTCGACGCAGCCGTGACGGCAGCCATGGGCAAGAAGAAAGTGGCGCTGCTGATCCAGAAAGGTGCTGTTATCAAAAATACCCCGGGCACCGACCTGACGCCTGACATTCTGACGGAACTCAACGCGCTGGTGCCGTCGGTCTCGATTACGCCGCCGGCCAATTGGCAGCCCGGCCAGCAGCAGCGGGGCGCTGCCCCGGCCGCCGCTCCGGCTGCGCCTGCCCAGCAGCCCCAGGGCCGCTAAGGCACTGTCGGGGATAGGGAATGGCAGGTTCGCTTGACGTTCGTGCGGTGCTGGCAGCTTTGCCGCACCGCTACCCGATGTTGCTGGTTGATCGTGTCGAAGAGATTGTGCCGGATCAGTCGATCCGCGCAATCAAGGCGGTCACGATCAACGAGCCGTTCTTTCAGGGTCATTTCCCGGGTCGGCCGATCATGCCTGGCGTGCTTATTGTCGAGGCGCTTGCCCAGGCAGCCGGTGTGCTGGCGATTGAATCGCTTGGTCTCGCCGGGTCCGGCAAGCTTGTTTACTTCATGGCGATTGACGGGGCGAAGTTCCGCACGCCGGTGGAGCCCGGCTGCCTGCTGACGCTGGAAGCTGAATTTGTTCAGAAGCGGGCCACGGTCTGCAAATTCCTTGGCCGGGCGCTGATCGACGGCAAGCTGGCCGCAGAAGCCAATTTTACGGCGATGATCGCGGATCCGCCCGCGGCCTGAGCCAGCATTGCTTGCCAATCCAAGCGCAAGCCGCTAAGGCCCGCGCTTTCCCGCATCCATGGCTGGTCGGAACCAGCCACAACCGGAGCAGTAAGATGAAAAAAGAAGGCCATCCCGATTATCACATGATCAAGGTGCAGATGACCGACGGCACCGTGTTCGAAACGCGCTCCACCTGGGGCAAGGAAGGCGACACGATGACGCTCGACATCGATCCGCTGGCGCACCCGGCCTGGACCGGTGGGGCGCAGCGCCTGATGGATACGGGCGGCCAGGTCGCCAAGTTCAACAAGCGCTTTGGTGGCCTTTCGCTCAAGCGCTAAGCGCTGTGCAGCAATGCCCATAAAAAACCCCGGCTTCACCGCCGGGGTTTTTTATTGGATCACGAAGAGGCGTGCGATCACGCCTCTGTCGCGTCGGATCCTTCTGCGTCAGGCGACGGGATGTCGGCCGTGCTTGTCGCCACGGCGTCCGCGTCGATATCGCTTTCATCCTCTTCCGCCTCGATCAAGGCGGCGCTCACAACCTGTTCCTTGTCGGCAACGTCAAACAGGCGCACGCCCGCCGTGTTGCGGCCAATGACGCGCATGTCAGATACCTTCATGCGGATCATCTTTGCCTGATCGGTCACCAGCATGATCTGCGCGGCGTCATGTGCCGGGAAGCTCGCAACAACCGGGCCATTGCGGGCGATATTGTCAATATTGGTAATGCCCTGGCCACCACGACCCGTGCGCCGATATTCATAGGCGCTGGAACGTTTGCCATAGCCATTGGCGCAGACGGTGAGGATGAACTGTTCGCGCTCTGCCATTTCCGCCATACGTTCAGCGGAAAGGGTGGGGGCGTTTTCATTTTCTTTCCATGGGGCTGCGCGGAGATAGGCCTCGCGCTCTTCCTGATCCGCACCCGAGCGGCGCAGAATGGAAAGCGAGATCACCTCGTCGCCCCCCTTCAAGCTCATGCCGCGAACACCCGTCGAACTGCGGCTTTGGAATTCGCGGATATCGGTGCCCATGAAGCGGATGGCCTTGCCGCTGCGTGACGCGAGGAGGACATCATCCTCTTCCGTCAACAGCGCGACGCCAATCAGCCGATCTTCGGCATCCTCGCCTTCAAACTTCATCGCAATCTTGCCGTTGGACGGGATGTTGGTGAACGCGTCCATGCTGTTGCGACGCACCGACCCCTTGGCGGTGGCGAACATGACGTGGAGCTTGCCCCATTCCGCCTCGTCTTCAGGCAAGGGCAGCACGGTGGAGATGGTTTCATCCTTCGCCAGCGGCAGCAAATTGACCATCGGGCGGCCGCGCGTATTCGGCCCGCCTTCGGGCAGGCGCCACACCTTCATGCGGTAGACCTTGCCCAGCGTCGAGAAGAAGAGCACCGGCGTATGCGTCGAGGTGACGAACAACTCGGTGACGACATCCTCGTCCTTGGTCGACATGGCAGAGCGGCCCTTGCCGCCACGCCGCTGCGCGCGGAAAGTATCCAGCGGGGTGCGCTTGATATAGCCGTCAACTGTGACCGTCACGACCATCTCTTCGCGCTCGATCAGGTCTTCGTCTTCAATGCCGTCGGCGGCGGGCGCGATTTCAGTACGGCGCGGTGTCGCAAACTCATCGCGGACGGTAACCAGTTCCTCGCGCATCACCTCGTAGAGCTTGACGCGATCAGCGAGGATCGCGAGCAGTTCTTCGATGCTGGCGGCCAGTTCTTTCAATTCATCGCCAATTTCGTCCCGGCCCAAGGCGGTCAGGCGGTTGAGGCGCAGTTCCAGGATGGCGCGGATCTGGGTTTCCGTCAGGCGATAGCTTTCGCCCGTCACTTCGGTTTCCACCGCTTCGACCAGCCGGATATATTGCGCAATTTCCGCAATGGGCCATTCGCGCGCGCCCAGCTTTTCGCGGGCCTCGGCAGGGCTTGCCGAACTGCGGATGATCTTCACCACCTCGTCCAAATTGGTGACGGCGATGACAAGGCCAAGCAAGATATGCGCCCGATCCCGCGCCTTGTTCAGCTCAAATTTGGAGCGACGGGTGATGACCTCTTCGCGGAACTTGACGAAGGACTCGATGATGTCGCGTAGCGCCAATGTTTCGGGGCGGCCGCCGCGAATGGCCAGCATATTGGCGGGGAAGCTCGATTGCGCCGGGGTGTGCCGCCACAATTGGTTCAGGACAACTTCCGGCGTCGCGTCGCGCTTCAGATCAATCACGATCCGCACACCTTCGCGGTTGGATTCGTCGCGAATGTCGGAAATGCCTTCGATCCGCTTGTCCTTTGCGGCTTCGGCGATTTTTTCGACCAGCGCGTTCTTACCTTGCTGGAACGGGATTTCGGTCAGCACGATCGACCGGCGATCTCCCCGACCTTCTTCCACCTCGTGGCGCGAACGCACGATGATCGAGCCTTTGCCCGTCAGATAGGCAGACCGCGCGCCGGCCAGGCCAAGGATGATGCCGCCCGTCGGGAAATCCGGGGCAGGGACATGTTCCATCAGCTCTTCGGTGCTGATCGCGCCATTTTCCATATAGGCAAGGCAGGCGTTGATCACTTCGCCCAGATTATGCGGCGGGATGTTGGTCGCCATGCCGACGGCAATGCCGCCCGCGCCATTGACGAGCAAATTCGGGTAGCGCGCCGGTAGAACGCGCGGCTCATCGCGCGAGCCGTCATAGTTGGGCTGGAAATCGACGGTGTCTTTGTCGAGATCTTCGAGCAAGCTCATCGCCGGCTTGGCAAGCCGGGCTTCGGTATAACGCATGGAGGCCGGCGGATCCGGGTCCATCGAGCCGAAATTGCCTTGGCCATCCATCAACGGCAGGCGCATCGACCAGTCTTGCGCAAGGCGAGCCAGCGCGTCGTAGATCGAGGCGTCGCCATGCGGGTGGTAATTCCCCATGACGTCGCCGACGATCTTGGCCGATTTACGATAGGGGCGACCCGGAACAAAGCCGCCTTCCTGAGCTGCGAAAAGGATGCGGCGATGGACGGGCTTCAGGCCGTCCCGCACATCAGGCAGCGCGCGCGAAACGATAACGGACATGGCATAGTCGAGATAACTCGACTTCATTTCGTCCACGATGTTGATGGGCGAGATGTCCGAAGGATCGGTGAGGATGGGCGCGTCGGTGCTCAAAAAACAGCTCTTTCAAAAGCAAAATAGGGTCGTCATCGGCCTAGACTTGAAGCCAAGAAATTGCCAGCGTCAAACAGGGTTTTCAGATAGTTCCTGTGGACTGGTTCAAACCCCGTTCATCGCGTGACGCCCATCCAGCGCCTGTCCTTTCGCTTGTGCGACTATGGTGAAGGCATTAGCGGGATGGCGCTGTGAAGATTCGTGCCGGAGTCGGGCCGGCGCGCAGGAGGATTTGAGATTATGAAGACCGTTTCTCGCGCTGCTTTGGGCCTGGCCCTTGCGATGGGCGTTGTGGTGCCGTTTGCGGCTGCCCCCGCTAGTGCCGCCAAGGAAGAAAAAAAGGCTCCCCAGAAGGTTTGGCAGCTCAGCAAGGAATTCCGCCTCGCTTATGGTCCGGCCGATGCCGCAGTGAAGGCCAATGCGCCGGATGCGCTCGCCAAGATCGACGCTGTCGACGCCGTTTCGAAAGGGCCGGATGAAAAATATGCGGCCGCCGCCCTGCGCCTGACCCTTGGTCAGCTAACCAAGGACATGAAGCTGCAATTTGCGGGCGTTGCCGGCATGATCGCAAGCGGCAGCGCCGCCCCGGCTGACGCAGCGCGTCTGAACCTTGCCGCAGGCCAGCTTGCCTATCAGGCAGCCAATTATGAAGACGCCAAGCGCTATCTGGCCGATGCGGTTCGCCTGGGCGTGGGAGACGTCAACGCAAGCCTTCTGCTTGCCGAAGCCAATTTCAAGACGAACACGGTTGCCGAAGGGTTGACCGCGCTGCAAGGCGCGATTGACGCGGAAGCTGCTGCCGGGCGCAAGGCGCCGGTGGAATGGTATGGCCGTGGCGCGGGCATGGCCTACAAAGCCAAGTTGAACGCGGCGACCGCCAAATGGACCCGGGCGCAGGTTGCTGCTTATCCGACCCCGGAAAACTGGCGCAGCGCGCTGGTCATTTTCCGCGACGGCACGCAGCTCGACAATCAGACGATGATCGACCTTTTCCGCCTGATGCACGATACAAAGGCGCTGGCTGGCGAACGCGACTTTTTTGAATATGCCTCGCTTGCGACATTGAGCGCGCTGCCGGGCGAAGCCAAGTCGGTGATCGAAGAAGGTTTTGCCAGCGGAGCAGTCAGCAAGACCAGCCGGGCCGTGACGGAGCGTCTGACCGACGCCAATGGTCGCATTCCGGCCGACAAGGCCTCGGTGACGGCGGATGAAAAGCGCGCACCGACGGCGGCCGATGGTCGTCTCGCCGCCAATACCGGCAGCGCCTATCTGGCTTATGGCAACAACGCCAAGGCGATCGACCTGTTCAACCTCGCTCTCAAAAAGGGCGGCGCGGATGTAGACACGGTCAACACCCGGCTTGGTATCGCGCTTGCGCGGTCCGGCCAAAAGGATGCCGCGCGCGCGGCCTTCAAGCTGGTCGGCGGCACCAACCGGAAGGAAATCGCCAATTTCTGGTTGTTGTGGCTTGATCAGCAGCCCTGATCGGTTCGCATGGAAATAAGAAAGGGCCCCGGCAATCCCGGGGCCTTTTTTTATGCGCCCACGGGGACGCCGGGCAGGTTTTTTGATGTCCGGATCGTCAGCGATGTTTTCACCCCGGCCACATGCGGCGCCGTGGTCAAAGACGTTGTCAGGAATTCCTGAAATTCCTGAAGGTCGCGGGCGACAATTTTCAAGATGAAGTCAATTTCGCCGTTCAGCATATGGCATTCGCGGACCGGGGCGAGGGTGGCCACATGGTCTTCAAAGGCGCGCAAATCTGCCTCTGCCTGGCTTTTCAGACTGACCATGGCAAATACCGTGATCGTATAGCCCAGCCGGGCGGCGTTGAGTTGGGCGTGATAACCCTGAATAATGCCTTCCTGCTCCAGAGTGCGCACGCGGCGCAGACAGGGTGGGGCGGTCAGCCCGACGCGCCCGGCCAGATCGACATTCGTCATCCGCCCGTCATCTTGAAGCTCGGCAAGGATGCGCTGGTCGATTTGATCGAAGGTGGTTGACGGCATATTGGTATTTTTCCGATTGTTTCCTTGCCGACTCTCATAATATTATTTCAGGACTTTGCAATTGTACCAGATTGTGACGTCCCATTTTTGCGCCTCGCCCTGGCTGGGCGCGCCCGTTACGCCCGGATTTTCAATGGGCAAGGGGCAATAGGCGGGTGCGCTTCGATGACAGGCTCGAAACGATCTTGGGTCACATGTCGGGTGAAGGCCGTGCGCTGGCCCATGGCTGGTCACAGCTTGTTGATCTTCTGGCACAAGGGTCGTCTGGGCTAGACGCACGCCAGCGCGCCCACGCGCTTCAGCAAGCCCGCGATGCCCGGCCCAATGTACCAGACAATGTGCGTCAGCGAACCGCCCGCGCGCTTGCCCCCAATCTTCGTGCCGGCGACATCATCTGCTTTTTTGCCGAAGATCGCTTGTCCATCGCGGCGCCGGTGGTTCAGCAGGTCATGCTGGAGGATGCGGCTTGGCGCGAAATCTTGCCGCGCCTGCCGGTGCCGGCCCGCGCGCTGGTCCGCGAACGCCGCGATCTCTCGGAAGACGTGCGCGGATTTCTGGCCAGCTTTGGGCCGGCGGATTTTGCCTTACCAGCTGCACCGCCACCCGATGGGGAGAGGGATGCCTCAGATCGATCCGCAAAGGGGGAGGCACCATCTGATTTTGTCGCCTTGCTGGCGCGCATCGAAGAGCGGCAGGGCCGGGCGGGGCTTGATCGGGATCGGATGGCTACTTCTCCGGCGCTGGACCAGGCACAGCTCGGATTAGGGGCGGGGACGCAGCCGGGCGGAGCGGTCAATGATCGCTCTGATGCGGTAAGCCAGTTTTATTTTTTAACCGGGCCGGACGGCCTGATCTGCCGGGTCATGGGGATCGCGCCGGGGGCTTTGATCGGCCTTGATCTCTCTCGGTTGGCAGCGCCGGGGGGATATGGTGTGGATGGGCTTGTGATGGGGTCCGTCCGCAAGCGCACACCCTTTCGGGATGGCCATTTGCGCGCGGGCGGTCTTGGTCCGGCACAGGGATTGTGGCGTATTTCCGGGGTCCCGTGCTTTTCACGATTTTCGGGTCGGTTTCTGGGCTATCGCGGCTTGGCGCGCCGTGACCGGCCTGTAGAAGCCCGATCAGCCCCCGGCCCAGCAGAAGATCCCGGCCATTTGCCCGATGGGTTGCGCCAGTTCATCCATGAACTGCGCACGCCGCTGAACGCCATTCGTGGCTTTGCCGAAATATTGGCCGAGCAGCTTTTTGGCCCCGTTGCCATTCCCTATCGCGATCTTGCCCGCGCGATCGTCCGTGATGCCGAAGAAATCAGCGATCTTCTGGATGATCTGCCCTGGTTCCTGCCCGAAAAGCCGGGCCAGCTTGCCAAGGGAGCGGACCAGAATGTGGATGCCGAGGCGCTGATAACCGACATTTTCGAGGCTGCGAGGCCGCAGTTTATCTCGCGCCAGGCTGCCTTGCTGTTCCGCGCGGAACCGGGGCTGCCTTTGCTTCAGGTGGACGCCGTGTTGTTTGAACGCCTGGTCCGACGGCTGGTGCATGCCCTTTTGGCTGTTTCTGGCCCGTTTGATCGTCTTCAAGCGCGTCTGGGTCGGGTTGAGGCGGATATGATCTTGTCGATCCGGCGGCCGATGGCGCTGCGCAACGTGGAGGATGGACTGTTGTTCGATCCGGATCGCGCACCCGATGCAGATCCGGACGAGGTGCCGTTCGGCCTGGCCTATGCTTTTCGGCTTATCCGTCGGCTCGCGGATCGCGTCGGGGCGCGTTTGGAACTATCCCGCCAGAGCGTGACACTTCGGATCGCGATGTGATAGCCGATGGCTTGCGTGGCGGCCCGTGCCTCCGCTATCGCCAAGCGGCATCGCGGTGGGGCCTGTAGCTCAAGGGTAGAGCAGGCCGCTCATAACGGCTCGGTTGCGGGTTCGAATCCTGCCGGGCCCACCAAAATGCTTTGCCTGCGGCTGCCGAGCGTCTATGGCAGCGCCGTCGGGGAGTAGCGCAGCCTGGTAGCGCATCTGCTTTGGGAGCAGAGGGTCGCAGGTTCGAATCCTGTCTCCCCGACCAATTTTCACTGCAGAAAGGCGCGGCCTTCACCCCAACAAGACAAGAGACTCGGATTGCGATTTGGTATCGTGTATCCATCGTGTATCCCGAGTTTTGCGATGGATAGTGTAGTTGCAAACGACGAAATGCCAGTCGAATGAAGCCAATCATTCGGAATGCGAAGGTTAGGTGTTCTAGTCACTCAAGCGGCACCACC
>JBJTNW010000002.1:0-148130 GCA_046074265.1 Chakrabartia sp. | reverse complement strand
ATGCTTGGGAACAGCACGGAGGGGCCGACATGCATCGCCACCATTTCATTGCGGTCCTTAAAGACGATTTGCACTGATGTGTTGGGCCGCGTTGATTTGGCAGGATCAAAACGCGCGGCAAGTGCATCCATCAAATTCGATGTTGGCAAGGCCCGGATCACACCCGCGCCCGCGACATCAAGCCGCGACGGCGGCACGCCATGGCGCAACTCTTGTGCTGCTTGCAGGAACACATTGCGCCAGGTGCCAGCTTCCGCCTGAAACCCTTGCTGCTCATAGCTGGCGGCAAGCCAATTGCGGGCGGGCTGGTTCGCCGGGTCCGCAAAGACAATGTGGTTGAACACGGTGGACGACCAGCGATAATCGCCCGCATCATAGGCCTTGATCCCGACAGCCAAAGCCTTTTTCGCGCCGCCCATGGCCGCGACATAACGCTGTGATTCCTCGGTCGGGATGTGGCGGTTGTAATTGGCAGGAACCCCGTCCCACCAGCCGAAATAATATTGGAAGACCGCCTTCGCGTTATGGTTATAGGTGCCATAATAGCCGCGGGTTGAAAAATCGGTCTTGGCAAAGGACGGTTCGCCCACCTCTTCGGCAATTTCGGTTGCGGTTTCGCCCGAATTGGCCAGCCGCACCGTCTGATCATGGATATAGCGATAGGCATCGCGATGATGGGTCAGGAAGGTCTTTACATTATCTTGCCCCCAAGTGGGCCAGTTGTGCGAGCCGAACACCACGTCCGCCTTGTCGCCATAGGTGCGCAACGCCGCGTCAATCGCCTTGGACCAGTTAAGCGTGTCGCGCGCCTTGGCGCCGCGCTGGGTCAGCACATTGTGGAAGGTGCCCGTCGCCACTTCAGAGGCGCACAGCGCCTTGAAGTCGGGCAGATAGAACATGAATTCCGCCGGCGCTTCCGATCCTGCGGCATCGACGAACTCAAAGGTCACGCCATCAATCACAAGCGGCGGCGCGCCGCGCTCTACCTCAAGCGTCGGCTTGGCCAGCGAGGCGCGGTTATTGGCCGGCAGCGCCTGACCCAGGCCGGTGCCCACCTGCCCCGTGGCATTGCGCGGCAGTGCGGCGCCAAACTGAAACCCGGCGCGGCGGCCCATATAGATGCCTGCCAGCACATTTTCGCTGATCGCCTCATCGGTAAAGCCATGGGGTGCGATGATCGGGATCTTGCCCGAAGCCAGCACGTCGGGCGCGGCAATCGCGGCGACCCCGCCATAATGATCGCCATGGCTATGGGTGAAGAAAATGCCAGTGATCGGCCGGTCGCCCAGCGTCTTGCGGACCAGATCCATGCCGGCCGCCGCGGTTTCGACAGCGGTTAGCGGATCAACGATGATCCAACCGGTCTTGCCGCGGATAATCGTCATCACAGAGATATCATAGCCGCGCAGCTGGTAGATGCCCGGCGTTACTTCAAACAGGCCATGTTCCGCATTCAGGCGCGATTGCCGCCAAAGCGACGGGTTGACGCTGGGCGGGGCATCTCCCTTCAAAAAATCATAGCTATTGGCATCCCAGACCACATCGCCCTTGGCGTTGCGGATCACCCCGCCCGGAATCTGCGCCAGCCGGCCGCGCGTCGCATCGGCAAAATCGCTGGCTTCCCCCAAAGGCAGCGCCTGGGCTACCCGGGCATTGGCTTCCGCGGTTGCCTTGCTCACCGTGCCGGGGGGCGGCGGCTCGCGCCCGATGGCAGGGGATGCAAAAACAAGCGCGATCGCGGTCGCGGCAACAAAGCGGGTCATGCCTCTCTCCCTTGGCACTGCCGGGTCTAAGGCCCGGTCTCGGCGAAAATCCGTTGCCATCATCACCCGGCAAGAAGCGGAATTGCAAGGGAGAAACGCGCCTAGCTTTTATAGCCCTTCAATTCGTCGCCGGTCAGGCGCACGACATGCAGCACATTGGTAGAGCCCGGCGTCCCAAAAGGCACGCCGGCCATCACGACAACGCGCTCGCCCCCTTGGGCCAGCCGATAGCGCAACGCCATGCGCTTGGCCTTGGCCACCATTTCTTCAAAATTGTTCACATCGCGGGTGTGGACGGCATGGGTGCCCCAAAGCAGGCCCATTTGCCGCGCGGTTGTCATCTCTGGCGTGAGGACGAGGATCGGCACATCGGGCCGCTCGCGGGCAATCCGCCGGGCCGTTGAGCCGGACGTCGTATAGCAGATGATCGCCTTGGCCGAGACAGTCTTTGAGATATCAAAGGCTGCGGCAGCGAGCGCGTCTGCCGTGGTCGGATCGGCATCGGTCTTGGTGAAGTGCAGCCGGGCCTTATAGCCCCGATCGCCTTCCACGCTGTGGGCGATCCGGTCCATCATGGTCACGGCCTCTTCGGGCCAATCGCCCGCCGCGCTCTCTGCCGAGAGCATAACCGCATCGGCGCCGTCATAAATCGCCGTGGCCACGTCGGACACTTCGGCCCGGGTGGGCGTGGGCGCCTTGATCATCGATTCCAGCATCTGGGTGGCGACAACCACCGGCTTGCCCAGCGCGCGGGCCGTTTCCACGATGCGCTTTTGCGCAGGCGGCACAGCTTCAGGCGGCAGTTCCACGCCCAAATCGCCGCGCGCGACCATCACCGCATCAGCCAATTCCAAAATGCCGTCGAGCCGGTCCAGCGCAGCGGGCTTTTCAATCTTGGCAAGCAGCGCTGCCTTGCCGCCGATCAACCGCCGCGCTTCGGCCAGATCTTCCGGTCGCTGCACAAAGGACAAGGCAATCCAGTCCGCCCCCTGATCAATGGCAAAGGCCAGATCAGACCGGTCTTTTTCCGTCAAAGCGGCTAAGGGCACAACGACATCGGGAACATTCAGCCCCTTTTTGTCGGACAGCACGCCGCCCACTTCGACCTTGGTTGTAATCGCCTTGGGGCCAATGTCCGACACGCGCAGCACCAGCTTGCCATCATCGAGCAACAAGCGCGAGCCGACTTCCAGCGCCTGAAACACCTCGCGGTGCGGCAAGCAGACGCGATGGGCGTCGCCAGGCGTCGGGTCGAGATCAAGCTGAAACGCGTGGCCCGTCACCAGCGTGACCGAACCATCGGCAAAAGTACCGACGCGCAATTTGGGCCCCTGAAGATCAACCAAAATCGTGGTCGGGCGGCCGTGAAGCTTTTCAAGCGCCCGGATCGTCTTGAACACGGGGATGCGATCGGCCTGGCTGCCATGGCTCATATTGATGCGAAACGCATCCGCCCCGGCGCGGAACAGATTGCCGATCATATCAGGCGTGTTGCTGGCCGGACCAAGCGTCGCGAGGATGCGCACCTTGCGCCCGCGGACCGGAAGATATTGCGTCAAGAAAAGGTCTCCACTTCTCTGCTTGTCCCTAAGCGGCTATTGGCTCGGCTTCAATCAGAGGATAGCGAATAATGGATATAAATAATCTTGATGACGCTACGGCCGCAACTGCTTTTCGGCGGCTGGTCCGCCATCTTCAGCACCGCACCGACGCCCAGAATGTCGATTTGATGGGTCTGGCCGGCTTTTGTCGGAACTGCTTGGGCGATTGGGTGGCCGAGGCGGGCGATATGTCCAAGGACGAAGGCCGCGCGCTCATTTACGGCATGCCCTATGCCGACTGGAAGGCGAAGCACCAGCAGCCGGCAACCGAGGCGCAATTGCAGCGCATGGAAGACAGCCTGAAGCTGAACGCCCGATAATCGGCCGCGCCGGGCGCTTGCGTCGAGCGCCCCGGCCTGCTTAAGGCCGTCGCGACATCGCTCAGGAGACCCGCTAATGCCGACCCTTGTTCTCATCCGCCACGGCCAGTCGGCCTGGAATCTTGAAAACCGCTTCACCGGCTGGTGGGATGTGGATGTGACGGAAAAGGGCGCGGCCGAAGCGCGGGCAGCGGGCGTGCTGATGCGCGACAAGGGGCTGGACTTTGATTGCTGCTTCACCTCGCTCCAGACTCGGGCCATCAAGACGCTCAATCTGGCGCTTGAGGAAATGGGGCGCCTTTGGCTGCCGGTGGAAAAGGACTGGCGCTTGAACGAGCGCCATTATGGCGGGCTGACCGGCCTCGACAAGGCCGAGACGGCGGCCAAGCACGGCGATGATCAGGTGAAGATCTGGCGGCGCAGCTTTGACGTGCCGCCGCCGCCGCTAGAGCCGGGCAGCCCTTATGACCTCTCCGCCGACCGCCGCTATGCGGGCATCAAGGTCCCCGCGACGGAAAGCCTGAAAGATACCATCGCGCGCGTGCTGCCTTATTGGGAAAGCCGGATCGCACCCGATTTGAAAGCGGGCAAGCGCGTGCTGATCTCGGCGCATGGCAATTCGCTGCGTGCGCTTGTCAAACACCTCTCCAACATTCCGGATGATGAGATTACGGGCCTTGAAATCCCGACGGGTCAGCCGATCGTCTATGATCTGGCCGACGATCTGACCGCGCGCGACCGCTATTATCTGTCGGAACGCTAAGCGTCCTCCCCAAAAGGGGCACGCTTGGCGCGGTACATGGCGGCATCGGCCCGGTGGAGCGCATCTGCCGGGGCGTCGCCGGGCATCAGATCAACCACCCCAAAAGACAGGCGCACCAGAACCGCGCCTTTTGCTGTGGGCACCGGCGCGGCGGCCAAGGCCACCACACAGCGCCGCAGCCTTTGGGTCGCTGCCTTGGCGTCTGAACAGGGCAGGATCAGCGCAAATTCATCCCCCGCCAATCGACCGACAATATCGGTTGCCCGAAAGGCCGCACGCAAATGGCGCGCGACATGGGCCAGCACCGCATCGCCGGCCAGATGGCCATGGCGATCATTAATGGCTTTCAGGCCATCAATATCAAGCAAGGCCAAAGCGGCCGGCCGGTCCTGTCGCGCCGCAAGTTGCAGGGTGCGGTGCAATTCCCGCTCGATCCGCCGCCGATTGGCAAGGCGTGTCAGGCAGTCGGTATCGGCCAGATGCTGGAGCCGAACGATTTCGGCCCGCAGATCATCAATTTCGGCCAATAGGGCCGCCACCGCCTGGTCGGGCGGGCGAGACGTCAGAACGGCGTGCATACACCCCCCAACCCGCCAGCCGGGCTTCGGGTTCCTTGCCGCTTGATGACATTGCGCTCAGGCAGACAGATGGCTAAGGCCTGTCAGCCTTGGAACCAGCGAAGAACAGGGCCTTCGTCATGACAGAAGCGACGCCGCGTGTCGGCATCATCATGGGCAGCCAATCAGATTGGGCCACGATGTGCCACGCCTCGGAAATTCTTGCAGCGCTTCATGTGCCGCACGAGACGCGTATCGTCTCGGCTCATCGCACGCCCGATCGGCTGGTTGATTATGCCAAATCGGCGCAAGGCCGCGGGCTTCAGGTCATCATCGCAGGGGCCGGGGGTGCTGCGCATCTGCCGGGCATGGCTGCCTCTATGACGACGCTGCCCGTGCTTGGCGTTCCCGTTGAATCCAAGGCCTTAAGCGGCGTCGACAGCCTTTATTCCATCGTCCAGATGCCGGGGGGCGTGCCGGTAGGGACGCTCGCCATCGGCAAGGCCGGCGCGATCAATGCGGGGCTTTTGGCCGCAAGCATCCTTGCGCTGGGGGATCCCGCCTTGGGCGCACGCCTGGCGGCCTGGCGTCAGGCGCAGACCGACAGCGTGGCGAACGAACCCGCATGACAACGCTTCCCCCCGGATCGACAATCGGCATTATCGGCGGCGGCCAGTTGGGCCGGATGCTCAGCATGGCGGCTGCCCAATTGGGGTATCGCTGCTTTATCTACGCCCCCGAAGATCATGGCCCGGCAGCCGATGTTTCCGCGCGCTGGGTACAGGGCGATTATGGCGATGCGCAGGCGCTGGCCGCCTTTGCCAAGATGGTCGATGTCGTGACCTTTGAGTTTGAAAATGTTGACCCAGCGCCCCTGCGGCACATTGCCGATCATGCGCCGCTATTCCCGCCGATTGAGGCGCTGGAAATTGGTCAGGATCGTGTGCGCGAAAAGACCTTCGCGGCAGAATGCGGCGGCCGCACGGCCGATTGGGCCAAGGTGGAAAGCCGGGCCGATTTGGACCGCGCAGTGGCCGAAATTGGCCTCCCCGCGATTTTGAAGACCAGCCGCTTTGGCTATGACGGCAAGGGTCAGGCGCGCATCCTGAAGGCAACCGATGTCGATGGCGCATGGGATGCGCTGGCAGGGGCCGGCATGCTGATCCTCGAAAAGATGGTGCGTTTCGCACATGAGTTTTCGTTGCTGATCGGGCGCGACCAGCGCGGCAATATCAGCTTTTGGGACGCGCCGGAAAATGTCCATAAGGACGGCATTCTCGCCACGTCGCATGTCCCGGCCGCGCCGCAGGTGCTGGAACAGGTGCCCGCTGCCCGGGCGCTTGCCCGGCGCATTGCCGAACGGCTCAACTATATCGGCGTGTTCGCGATCGAATTTTTTGCAAGCGCGGATGGGCCCGTCTTTAATGAAATGGCGCCGCGGGTCCATAATAGCGGCCATTGGACGATCGAAGGGGCGATTGCCTCGCAGTTTGAAAATCACATCCGGGCCGTCGTGGGCCTGCCGCTTGCGTCGACCAAGCTTGCAGCATCCCAGGTTGAAATGCGCAACCTGATTGGCGCGGATGCCGATAAATGGCTGGAATGGGCGTCAGACCCGCTGTCGCACATCCATCTTTACGGCAAGCATGAAGCACGCCCGGGGCGCAAAATGGGCCATATCACCCGACTTTCCGGCTTCTGACCGGTTAGAATTGGGCGGCGAAGGTAAAGCCGCCGCCCGATGGATCGGCCCAGGGCACAAAGGCGGTTTGCGCTTTGGCCGGCCGATCATGGGTAAAGGCAAGGCCCAGCGCGGTGCCCAGCCCTGCCCCAACCGCGACATCGGCCCAGTCATGCTTTTTGCCTTCCACCCGGGCGACCGCAACAAAGCTGGCCACGGCAAAGGCCGGAATGCCCAGCGTTGGGCCTTCGCGGTTATAGATTGTCGCTGCTGCCGCAAAAGAGCGCGACGCATGCCCGGACGGAAAGCTTTTGCGGTCGCTGCCATCGGGCCGGGTTTTGGGGAAGGTCTGTTTGAGCCCTTCGGTCACCAATGAGGTGGACGCGAAGCTGGCAAAGGCCTGCGCCGCCCCCGGGCCATCTCCGCGCAGCGCGGGCAAGCCTGCTGACGCCGCGATCAACCCATAAGCCCCCACATCGCTGGCCGTCCGCCAGCCCGATGTTCCGGCCTCAGCCGGGGCGCCCCACAGCGCCGCTACGCCCAAAGCCAAGGCGGCCCGGCGCATCAGCTATTGGCCGGCAGACGCTGCGCATCAAAAGCAAAGCGGACATCAACATCGCCAGCAATGCTGTCCGTGCCGGAAAACTGGCCGGTCCCGACGCCAAAATCGCGACGATCCAGCCGTGCTGCACCCTCGGCCCGGGCGCGATCGCCCCGGATATCGAGCGAGAAGGCAAGACGGACCGGCCGCGAGACGCCCTTGAGGCTCAGCGCGCCATCTGCCTGATAGCGATGGCCGCCCTGCGCTTTAAAATGCCCGGCTGTAAACCGGGCCACCGGCGCGCCCGTGCCAAAAAATTCGGCGCTGCGCAGCATATCATCACGACCTGCATCGCCGCTTTGGACCGACGCAAGGCTGATCGTTGCGCTTAGGGTGGAGGCGGCTAACCGATCCGGATCGAAGCGGATATCGGCCATCCAATTGGTGAACTGCCCGCTGACCGGCGCGCCATTGACGAGGACCTGAAAGCCCAGCTGGCCGCCTTTTGCAACCTGCCAGCGCGGCACGGCGGCAACCGGGCCAGCCCCAGCCGTTGCCACAGACGCGTGCACGGCAGCAGGCCGGAGCGGTTTGGTCGGGGCTTCAGCCGCGCGGAAATCGGGCAAGGGCTCCCCCGCCGTAACCGCGGCCGGTGCCGGCCAGCGCGTCCCTGCCACAAAAGCGAGCACAAGGCTGGCGATCAGGGCCAGGAAACCGAGCGCCGAAACCCGCCGCACGGGGACCATCCGCTCGACCAGCGCGTCCTTCAGCAAAAATTGGTGGCGCAGGGCGCCGATGACATGGAGCGCGATCAGGCCAAGCATTGCCTTGGCCAAAATAGCATGGACACCTTCTGCCACCTCATGCGCATCATGGCCAAGATTGGGCAGATGCGGCCAGGGAATGACGCCATATAACAGGGTCGGCAGCTGCACCTTGGCGGTGGAGACAAGCACCCAGCCCGAAATCGGAACGAGGAGCATGACCGCATAAAAACCCCAATGGACGGCCGTGGATGCCCATTGCAAAACCGGGCCATCGGCAGGCTTGGCCGGGCGCTGGGTGAACAGCCGCAGACCGAGCCGCCAGACCGACAAGAGCAGCACGGTGATGCCGATCGATTTATGCAATTGCATGACCCAGAATAATTCTGGGCCGCGGCGCAAATCTTCGGTCCGTTCGCCAAGCGCGAAATTGAAGATCAAGAGAAGCGCGATCGCCCAGTGAAGAAGCATCGCGGTGCGGGAATAGCGGAGGGCAGCTTGTGTCATTGCGGCATCATGTTCCATTAATTGGGCTAGGAAAAGGGCCTAATTTCCCCCTACGAACACCCGACGGCAAAATTCCCCCTTGCGCCGTCCGCTTTTGTAGGCAGCATGGCCCAATCCAGAGCCAAGGGCTCGCACAGATGAACAGGGAGTCGCGTTCCATGAACCACCGAATGTCGCTCGAGGAATTTCGGGCCAACCGCCGTTCGATCCTCAAGACCATGGGGGCGGCCGCTATCGGCATCAGCCTGTCGGGCGTGCTGGGCGCGTGCGGCAAGAAGGACGCGGCGCCGGGCGCCAAGGACGGCAAGATCGCCCCGACCGGCGAGGAGCCCAAGCTCAATTTCTACAATTGGGATACCTATATCGGGGACACCACGCTTGAGGACTTCAACGGCGCCAGCAATATTGACGTCAACATGTCGCTCTTTGCGACCAATGATGAGCTTTTTGCCAAGCTGCGCGCGGGCAATCAGGGCTATGACGTCATCGTGCCGTCCAATGATTTTGTCGAGCGCATGGTGCAGGCCGACATGTTGATGCCGCTTGACCATGCGCAAATCCCCAACATCAAGAATATCGACCCGAGCTTTATCGATGTGGCCTATGATCCGGGCCGCAAATACAGCCTGCCCTATACCTGGCTGGTGCTGGGCATCGGCTATCGCAAGTCCAAGGTGAAGAGCACGCCGGATAGCTGGAAGCTGTTGTTCGATTCCCCTGAATATAAGGGGCGGATTGCGGTGCTGTCGGAAGCGGGCGACATGTTCCGCCTGTACGGCAAATATCTGGGCAAATCGGTCAATGCGCTGACCGCGGCTGACATCAAGCAGATTGAAGCGATGATGATCAAGCAAAAGCCCAATATCAAGGCGTTCCACGAAGATAACGGGCAAGACCTGCTGATGTCGGGCGAAGTGGATTTGGTGCTGGAATATAATGGCGACATTGCTCAGGCGATGACGGAAGATGATGATCTGAACTTCATCGTCCCCAAAGAAGGCAGCCAGCTCAATTCAGATACCTTGTGCATCCCCAAGGGCGCAAAGCACCCAAAAAATGCCCATGCTTTCATCAATTACCTGCTCGATGCCGAAGCGGGCAAGAAGATCACCGAAAAGATCCTCTACCCGACCCCCAATGCGGCGGCCAAGGCGCTGATGCCTGATAGCTACAAGAAAAATCCGGTTATCTTCCCGCCGGCCGACCGCCTCGCCAAGTGCGAATATGCGGCCTATAACGGCACGCTTCAGCCGCTTTATGAAGAGGCCTTTACCCGCGTTCGCGCGGCCTGATCTGGGGCAATAAGGGGGAGCAGATAGGTGCAGGATTGGAAGCGCCAGAAGCCGGCGTTCTTTGCGCTGGGCGTTGCCCCAGTCCTGTGGCTTCTCGCCTTTTTCCTCCTGCCATTGGGCGTGGTGTGGCTGTACAGCTTCGGCCGCAATGTCGGTCTGACAGAGATCGACATTTCCGGCACCTTTGCCAATTACGCCCGGGCGCTGGAGCCGCTTTATTTAGAGATTTTCGGCAAATCGGTGGCCGTGGCGGCGCTCACCACCCTGTTATGCCTGATCATCGGCTTTCCGGTGGCGCTGGCCATTACCTTTGCGCGCGAGAAATGGCGGCCTTGGCTCTTGCTGGCTGTGATGCTGCCCTTCTGGACCAATTTGCTGATCCGCACCTATGCGCTGATCACCGTGCTCAGAACACAGGGTTATGTGAACAAGTCGCTCGGCTTTTTCTGGGAGCAGGCAAGCAGTCTCAAAGTTCTGGTTGGCCTTGCGCCGCTTTCAACATGGGAGCCGCTTAACCTTCTCTACAATAATTTCGCCGTCATTCTGGGGCTGGTCTATGTCCACCTGCCCTTCATGGTTCTGCCGCTCTACGCCGCGCTTGACCGGCTTGATAAATCGCTGATTGAAGCAAGCCTTGATCTGGGCGCCGGCCATTTCCGCACGCTGACGCGCATTGTCGCGCCGCTGGCCGCGCCCGGCATCATCTCGGGCGTGATCATCACCTTCGTTCCCGCACTGGGCGCCTATCTGACGCCTGATCTGATGGGTGGGCCCGACAGCCAGATGATCGCCAATGTGATTGAACGCCAGTTCAAGCGCGCCAATGACTGGCCATTTGGGGCGGCGCTCTCTTTCCTCTTAATGTATGCGACCTTCATTATGATTGCGCTTCAGGCGCTGCGCAATCGCAAGGCGGAGCGCCGGACATGAGCCTGTTCAAGCGCACGCCTATTGCGCCTTTGGACTATACGAGGCGGCTGTGGATGCGGGCTTGGGTCGCCGCCACGCTGTTTTTCCTTTATGCACCGCTGATCGTGCTGATCGCCTTCAGCTTCAATGATTCCAAGCGCAACATCGTCTGGCACGGCTTTACCTTCAAATATTATGGCAAGGTGTTTGAAAATGATGCGCTGGTGACAGCGCTTGGCAACTCGCTGACCATCGCTTTTCTGGCAACCTTGGCGAGCATCATTCTCGGCACGCTGGCAGCGGTCTTGCTGTGGCGCTTCCGCTTCCCGTTCAAGGCGGGACTGGAAGGGGCGATGTCGTTACCGATCGTCGTGCCGGAAATCTGCATGGGGGTTGCCATGCTGGTGTTTTTTGCGCGGCTTGACTGGCCAAGCGACCTTGTCTGGCCGCTCAACCTTTCAGCGATTACCATTGCGCACATCACTTTTTGCTTTCCCTTTGTGACGATGGTTGTCCGCGCGCGTCTCGCCGGGTTTAACAAGGAACAGGAAGAAGCCGCCAAGGATCTGGGCGCAAGCGAATGGCAGGCGTTTCGCGATGTGCTGCTGCCGCATATGAAGCCCGGCATCATCGCCGGCGCGCTTTTGGCCTTTACCTTGAGCCTTGATGATTTTGTCATCACCTTTTTCACCAGCGGACCGAATACGATCACCTTCCCGGTGAAGGTCTATTCCATGGTCCGCTTCTCCGTCACGCCAGAGGTCAACGCGGCATCCGCGCTGCTGATCTTCCTGACCATCCTTCTCACCACTGTGGCGCTCAAGCTGCAGGATTTCACCAAGGCCACGGCATGAGCGACAAGCAGCCCGTCATCTCCATTCGCAACGTCACCAAGCGCTTCGGCAATATGGTGGCGGTCGACAATGTGTCGATCGACATATTGGAAGGAGAATTTTTTGTCCTGCTGGGCCCCTCGGGCTGCGGGAAGACCACGCTGCTGCGCATGATCGCCGGGTTTGAACTGCCCAGCGAAGGCCAGATCCTGATTGGCGGTGCGGATATGGCGGGCGTCCCCCCCAATCGCCGCCCGGTCAATATGGTGTTCCAGAGCTATGCCGTATTCCCGCATATGACGGTGGCCGACAATGTCGCTTATGGCCTGAAGATTGCGGGGGTGGACAAGTCCGATATCCGCACCCGGGTGGATGAGGCGCTTGAGCTTGTCAGCCTGGGCGGGCTGGGCACGCGGATGCCCGACCAGCTTTCAGGCGGGCAGCGCCAGCGCGTTGCCTTGGCGCGCGGCCTTGTCATGCGGCCCAAGGTGCTGCTGCTGGATGAGCCACTTTCGGCGCTCGACGCCAAGCTGCGGGCGCAGATGCAGTTTGAACTGGCCGAACTGCAAGACAATGTCGGCATCACCTTCGTAACAGTCACCCATGATCAGGATGAAGCCCTGTCCATGGCGTGCCGGATTGCGGTGATGAACAAGGGCGATGTCGCCCAGATGGCTGCCCCGTCGGACCTCTATGAATATCCGGCCAACCGCTTTGTCGCTGATTTCATCGGCTCGGTGAACATCTTTGAAGGCAGGCTGACGGTGGATGAGCCTGAGCGCGCCGAGGTGAATTGCCCGGAACTGGGCCGCGTCTATTTGAACCATGGCGTCACCGGCGCGCATGAAACAACCGTCTGGGTC
This sequence comes from Chakrabartia sp., assembly GCA_046074265.1. Lineage (GTDB taxonomy): Bacteria > Pseudomonadota > Alphaproteobacteria > Sphingomonadales > Sphingomonadaceae > Aquisediminimonas. The sequence goes on along the minus strand of JBJTNW010000002.1, from coordinate 135,736 downwards.
GCCATCCGCCCGGAAAAGATCAGCATGGTGCCCGCAGGCAAGGCCAAGGCCAAAGACAGCCCGGCCGGCACCAACATCGCCCATGGCCAGATCAAGGGCATGTCCTATTTGGGGGACATCACAATCTACGACGTCCGGCTAGATACCGGCGCCAGCTTACGCGTGTCGCGGCCCAATCTCTCGCGGTGGGATCAGGAAGATTTCCAGTGGGATGATCGGGTGTCGCTGCATTGGCACCCCTCAAGCCCGATTGTTCTGCTGAGCTAATCTGTCCCGGCAAGCATTTGGGGCACGATCCGGGCGCAGCTGAGCCGCCAGTCTGGCAGCGTCAGGCTCCAATCTCGCTCAAGCCGGGTGCAATCCAAAATGGCCGACCCGGGCCGACGCGCCGGGGTTGGATAGTCCCGCGTCGTGATCCGCCGGATCTCGGCCGAAGGTCCGCCCGCGGCGTGCGATGCTGCCATGATGGCCTGCGCAAAATCTGCCCAACTGGCCATGCCCGAGGCCGCAAGATGATAGACATAATGCGGCGGCGGTTGCGCCACCATGCCGCGGGCCAAATGCCACAAGGCCGGGGCAATATCTTCGGCCGCGGTCGGGCGCCCCCATTGATCGGCCACGACACCAATTTCTTGCCGCTCGGCCGCAAGGCGCAACATCGTCCGGGCAAAATTATGCCCCCAGGCAGAATAGACCCAGCATAGCCGAACAATCACGGCTTCGGGGTGGGCGGCGCGCACGGCTTGCTCGCCCGCCCATTTGGACGCGCCATAGACGCTCAGCGGATGCGGTGCATCTTCTTCGCCATAGGGCGCGGCCTGTGCCCCATCAAAGATGAAGTCGGTGGAGAGGTGAAGGAAAGGGACACCGATTTCTGCGGCCGCCCGTGCTGCGGCCGCCGCGCCGTCCCGATTGATCGCATAACAGGCCTTAGGCTCGGCTTCGGCCCGATCCACCGCCGTGTAGGCGGCTGCATTGATGATGATGTCCGGAGCAAGCCGGCGCGCCGCTTCAAGCACGCTATTGGCGCGCGCCAAGTCCAGCTCGGGCCGTCCCAGTGCAGTCACATCCATATCCGACCCGGCCTGCGCCAAAAGCTGGTGTGCGACCTGCCCATGACGGCCCACAATCAAGGCGCGGATCACGCCGCTGTACCCAAGCGTTCCCCCGCATAGCGCCGGTCGCGCAACGGCCGCCACCACGCCTCATGCGCCAGATACCAGTCAATCGTCTGGGCAAGGCCCGCGTCAAAATCCACCTGCGGACGCCAGCCCAAATCGCGCTTGAGCTTTGTCCCATCAATAGCATAGCGGCGGTCATGGCCGGGCCGGTCGGCAACGAAGCGGATCAGCGCGCGGCGGGACGCAACCGTGCGGGGCGGTATCCGCGCGTCGAGCAGATCGCAGATCGTCTCTACCACGGCCAGGTTGGTCCGCTCTGCCGACCCGCCAACATTATAGCTTTCCCCCACCTGCCCTTGGGTCAGGATCGTCGTCAGAGCGCGGGCATGATCTTCCACATAAAGCCAGTCGCGGACATTTTCGCCCCGGCCATAAACCGGGAGCGGCTGCTCTTCGAGCGCGTTGAGGATGGTAAGCGGGATCAGCTTTTCGGGAAAATGATAGGGCCCGTAATTGTTGGAGCAGTTCGAGAGCACGACGGGCAGACCATAAGTATGGTGCCAGGCCCGCACAAAATGATCTGACGCCGCTTTGGACGCGGAATAAGGCGAAGAGGGGCGATAGGGCGTTTCTTCCGTAAACAGCCCGCCGTCAAAGGGCAGATCGCCAAACACCTCATCGGTCGAGACATGGTGGACGCGAAAGCGCGCCCGGCGCGCCGGGCTCATCTGCTTCATATGGCCAAGGGCGGCTTGCAACAGCGACACCGTGCCGACGACATTTGTTTCGACAAAAACGCCCGGCCCGTCGATCGAGCGATCGACATGGCTTTCAGCGGCCAGATGCATGATGGCCATCACATCTTCTGCCAGCATGATCTGGCGCAGCGTATCTGTCTCGAGAATGTCGGCTTGATAAAAGATATAATCGGGCGACCCGGCAATCGGATCAAGCGAGGCAAGGCAGCCGGAATAGGTCAGCTTATCGACATTGACGACGCGATAGCTGCCCAGCCCAATCAAATGGCGGCAGACCGCACTGCCAATAAAGCCCGCCCCACCGGTTACCATGATGCACAATTTGTCGGTCATGTCAGAATCCTGTTTGCTGGTCGGCAAGCAACGGCGCGGCCCGATCCTTGTCGGACAGCGCCTCAGGGACAATGGGCAGCGGCCAATCTATCCCAATCTCGGGATCATCAAAGCGGATCGCCCGATCCTGCGCAGGGGCGTAAGCAGCGGTAACTCGGTATTGAACTTCGCAGCCCGGCTCCAGCGTCTGAAAGCCATGCGCAAAGCCCTTGGGAATGAGGATTTGGTTGCCAATTGCGGCATCCAGCACCAGCCCCACCCAAGCACGATAGCTGGGCGATCCCGGCCGCACATCCACCGCGACGTCAAAAACCCGGCCGCGCGTGGCGCGCACCAGCTTGTCCTGCGCGTGTGGGGGGGCCTGATAATGGAGGCCGCGGAGCGTCCCGGCCATCAGGCTCATCGAATGATTATCCTGAACAAAATCAAAATCCAGCCCGTGCGCGGCCCAGGCCGCCCGGCTCCACGCTTCGGTGAAAAAGCCACGATGGTCAGCAAAGCGGGCGGGGATGATTTCCATAACCCCTTCCAGATCAAGCGGGTGCAGCTCCATCTGCTCAGCCCCCCTGCGCCACGGCGTCGAGATAGCGGGCATAGCCGGTATTGCCCATGGCCCGCGCCCGCGCCTGCAAGGCAGCGGCATCAATCCAGCCTTGGGCAAAGGCGATTTCTTCGGGGCACATGATCTTGATGCCCTGCCGCTGCTCGACCGTACGGACAAAGGACGAAGCGTCGTGCAGGCTATCATGCGTGCCGGTATCCAGCCAGGCAAAGCCCCGCCCCATCGGCTCGACGGTCAGATCGCCGCGCGCCAGATAGGCGCGGTTGATATCGGTGATTTCAAGCTCGCCGCGCGGCGAGGGCGCGAGCCTGGCAGCAATATCCACCACATCGCGATCATAATAATAAAGCCCGGTCACCGCCCAGGGGCTTTTGGGATGGGCGGGCTTTTCTTCGATGGACCGGGCGGTCAAGCGACCCGGATCAAATTCAACCACGCCATAACGCTCGGGATCATCGACGCGATAGGCAAAGACGGTCGCGCCCTGTGTCCGCTGGGCGGCACGACGACACATGGCGGCAAGCCCCGCGCCGTGGAAGATATTGTCGCCAAGGACAAGGCAGCTTGGCCCGCCATCGATAAAGTCGGCGCCGATCAGAAAGGCTTGGGCAAGGCCTTCGGGGGCGGGCTGTTCCGCATAAGACAAAGCCAGCCCGAATTGCGCCCCGTCGCCCAGCAGCGCCCGAAAGGCCGGCAGATCGCGCGGGGTAGAGATGATCAGGATGTCGCGGATACCCGACAGCATGAGCACGCTGAGCGGATAATAGATCATCGGTTTGTCATAGACCGGCAGGATCTGCTTGGAGACGCCAAGCGTCGCCGGAAAAAGCCGCGTTCCACTGCCGCCTGCCAAGATAAGGCCCTTCATGCACGATCCTTGTCTAAACCTGTCCGGCATCAGGGCCGGAGGGCGGGCATAAGCGGCGCGACCTGCCACCGGCCCAACCGCGGCATTAATTTTACGACAGCCCGGCCCCGGCCCGGCGCGCGCGATGGGCAAGCACGATGACGGCGCCGTAAACCATGAAGATCAGACTGTGATTTTCTTCCTGGCTGAGCACGGTCTTGATCATAAAAAAGGCCGCAATCATCGCGCAGAGCGGCAGCGCAAAGCTGGCTTCGCGGCGGTCTTCGGCAGGCTGGCCTGCGATGTTGAGCGCCAAGCGAAAGGTCATGGCGAGCGCGGCCACCAACATGCCATAGAAAAGCAGAAAGCCAAGCACCCCATAATCAAGAACGATCGAGAGCAAATAGCTGTCAATCGTCACCAGCCCGCCCGGCGTGGTAAAGCCCAGGGCTTCCGCCCCGCGCCCCGGGCCATGACCGACGATCGGGCTTTGGAGGATAACAGGGGGCGCCATATCAAATTGGATTTCGCGCGCATCATTGCTGGATTGGGCCGTACTGCTGCCAAACACCCGGATGCGCAGGCCATCCACCGACATGATGAGGACATAAAGCGCGGCAAGGCTTGCGGCATAGCCATAAGCAATGGCCGGTCCGATCAGATCCGTCCGGTCGCGCCGCAACCGGATGAGCCCGTAAAGAAAAAGATAGACCAGCCCACCCATCAAAAGCCCAACAAAGCCCAGCCGGGCCTGGGTAAAGACAATGCCCAGCACAACGGCGACAAGGCCCGCCGCCAGCGCCAGCCGCTCCAGAGCGCTGCGAGCAATCACGAGCAGGTGGATCATCAACGGACTGGCCAGTGCCAGAAATTCGGCAAGCGACAGAGATACGCCAAAAATCGCCTGGGAGCGGTAGCGGGTGCCGCGAAAGCTGGGGGTCAGGATCCGCGCGACATCCTCGCTGTCGACCCGCAAGAAGCTGGGGATATGGTCTGCCCAGAGCACATGGCGGGTAAATTGTTCGGCAATGGCGATCAACGCGACAAGGATCGCGCAGCCCGCGATCCATTGCGCCCAGCGCACGATCCGGCCCGGCCGGGCAAAGACAAAGACCGCGATGAAGAACAGCACGATCCACGCATGAAAGGCGTTAAGCCAGAAGCGATAGGCCAGATACCAGCTATCGGCCGCCGCCATTGCGGCAATTTGCACCAGCGCAAAGCCAAGCAGCAGCTTCCACAAAAGCGGAAAGCCGGTCAGCGTCTCGGCCAATTGCGCGCGCGCCGCGCGGGAACTGGCCAGCGCGAGAAAAAAGACACCCATCAGGCTCAGCCCGACCACCCGTCGCAGCGACAAAACCGGCGCGCCCGGCAGCGACAGCCCCAGATAATTGGGCCACAAAAAGGTGACGGCCGTAAAGGCGAGGAACATCGCCCAATTGGCGCCCCCGCCCAAGGCCCGATCATCCGGCATGACCCACAGCACAAGGCCAAACAGCGCGAGCAGCGGCAGATAAAGCAGGATGATGAAGGCGGGCGGTAACACCGTACCCCAAAAGCCGTAAAACCCGCCCAGCGACACCGCCAGAAGGAAAAAGCCAAAGCGGCGCGCCCAGCGGACCATATTGGCCGGGCGCGACCGGAAAGGCGGCAGCGCATCCCACCCGCCCGCCCCAAGACGATGGGCAGGGCCAGGCGCTCGGGCCGCGGGCAAGGCAAGGGGGTTGCGCAACAGGCAGGTCCTTTGGCGGTCAGGGCGCACCGGCGCGCCCGCCCGATCCAGCACCGCCCGCCCGCCAAAGTCACCTGAACAATTCTTCATTTGAGCCGATGCCAGGGCTGGGGGAAGAGCGCGCTTCCAAAGGCAAGGCAGGCGCATGACCAGATTGGAAAGACACGGCGGCGCGCTGGCCCAGGCCCTTGCGATCATTGGCGCCTTTGGCAGCAAGGCGGCGGCGGCGGGGGCGCAATTTGGACAAGCGATTATCCTCAGCCGGATGCTCGGCCCAGAGGCGCTTGGTCTCTATTATGTCGCGCTTTCCGTCTATCGCGTCGCAGAAACCGCGGCCCCTTTAGGCCTGCCGACCAGCATCGTGCGTGAGGTTGCGGCAGCGTCGGCACAGGGCGGCTGGGGCAGCGTCCGCCGGATCACGCGGCGCGGCTTGGTGCTGTGCGCCTTTTTGGCCGCGGCGGCGGCGGTAGCGATATGGGCTCTGGCGGACACCCTCGCCGGCGGCCTGGAAGGCCAGCCGCGCGCGGCGCTCGCGCTACGCTGGATGGCGCTGGCGATAATGCCCGGCGTGATGGCGCTGGCGCTAACATCGGTCTTGCGCGGTTTGGGCCGCCAGAGCCTTGCCAATCTTCTTGGGTCGCTGGTGCTGCCAGTCGTTGCCACGCTCGGCTTTGTTTTTTTGTGGCGCAGTCACGGCTATGTCGGCGCGGTGCAGGGCTTTATTGCCGGCCAGATCGCGGCGCTGGCTTTGCTTGGCGCCAGTCTGTGGCAGATATTGCGGCGGCGGCCGAACATCCATGTTCAGGGGCGCCGGTTGCGTGAATCTGCGCTCGCTTTCTGGATCGTCAGCCTTGCCTCGCTCGCCAATGATTCGCTGGCCATCCTGATGCTCGGCTTTCTCGCCACGCCTGAACAGGCCGGCTATTTTGGCATCGCCGCGCGGCTTGCCATGCCCCTTTCCTTTTTGGGGGCATCGGTACAGGCGGTCTGCGACAGCCGCTTTGCCGGGTTGCACCGGCTGGGCGATCAAAAGGCGCTGGCCCGCGATTATCATGCCGCGTTGCGCGGGGCCTTTGGCTTTTCCCTCGTCGCCGTGCTGGGCCTATTGCTGCTTTTGGGGCCGCTGATCGCGCTGTTTGGCCCGCAATATGCCGCCGCCCGACCGATCCTTTATGTTATCCTTGTCAGCATCTTCCTGCTCTCTGCCTTTGGCCCGGCTGGCTCGTTGCTGACGATGACGGGCCATGCCCGCATCAATGCCTGGACAGCGGTGGCCGCGATGCCGGCTATGGCGCTGGCCATGGCGCTGCTGGTGCCGCGTTTTGGCGCGATGGGCGCGGCGCTGGCGACCAGCGGCACCTTGTCGGCGCGGGTGCTGGTGCAGCTGGCGGCCGCCCAGCTGGTCATCCGCCGCGGCCGCTGATGCGACAAGGGGCAGGCCGCTGGCCCGCCCCTTGTTTGCGCTTGCGCAATCGCGGGTCAGCCCACGAGCGACAGGCTTGAGCGATGCCGCCGCACGGCGGCCAACAGCGTGGTTGGCGACGTTGGGGCCGCGATCTGAAGCGCCACCGATGCCGAAGGCAGTGGCTTGGCGAGCGGCGCAACCGCCGTTGTGCTGGTGGTTGTTGTGCCCGACGAAATGGGCGTCAGCGTGTCGCTGAGCGTCGGCGCCGCAAGGCTGGTCGTTGTGCTCGTCGTCGTGGTCGTCGGGGCCAGACTGGTGGTGGCGAGCGTGGTCGTGCTGCTGGTGCCCGGCAGCTGATAGCCCACACCCGAGACAATCAGGCTGGAGATGGTGGCCGACGACCCGAGGTTGATCCCCGCGATCTTCGTCGCAAAGCTCTTTTGCTCATTGAGGAAGACATTGCCGCTCAACGACAGGCCCGTGCTGTTGCTCTGGATCATCTGGTCCGCGACATTGCCGGTGACGGTTGCGCCCTGAACATTATCGAGCCGGATCCAGAAATTCTTGGTGTCGCCCGTCGGCGAAACCGAGGTGTTGTTCTCGATCACAATGTCCTTACCGCCGCGCACCGCGATGCCGTTATAATAATTGCCGGCATCCAGAAGCAGGTTGTTGCGAATGGTAATGCGCTCATGCGGCACCCCGCCCACTTCATCCTGAATGAAGATACCTTGGCTGCCCACACCGGTGCCCGGCATGATGACATTGTTGCTGATGACAAGATCGGTCGTCGGCTTGGCCGTGCCCGCCGTCCAGATCTGGATCGCATCGGGGTGGTAGGCGACGTCTGACTTGAAGTCGCGGAAGTCGTTGCCATCGACCTTACCGCCGGTAACGGCCGTCATTTCCAGACCATCGATGCGCAGATTATGATATTTGTTGGAAAGGATGTTGGCGTTCGAAACCGACATAACCTGCATGCCAACGGCAAGATGCGAAAAGTCGGAATTCTTGACCGTCACATTGCTGCTGCCCCGGGCAAACAGGCCGCGGCCAAGATATTTATCTTCCGCACCCGAGGTGAAGAACTTGATGCCATCCAGCGTGACGTTCGACGAATTTTCCACCAGCGCCATGTTGGTCCAGTCCTTGTCGACCGCCGGGTCAACCGCGCGGCCGACCTTCAGGTTCTGGAAGACCAGATTGCTTGAGCCGACAGACCGCAAATAGCTGACCGTCGCCGGGTTGGTCGCGCTTTGCGACTGGAAGGTGACGGTGCTGGTCAACTGCTTGTTGAGCACGCTCAAAGATGAATAATTGCCCGCTGCGAGAACAACGATATCGCCACCCTTAACCTTGGTAATGGCCGCATCGAGCTGAACTTGGTTACTGACCGTATAGGTGGCCATCGCATTTTCCTTCATCGCTAGGTCCGGCGATCGCATTGAAACTGCTTCAAAACCGACGCCGGCAACGAGGAGCGTTATGGCGATCAGGCGTAAAACGGGGGTCACCGCTTATGGTTAACGCTTTCAAAATGGAGATAAAAGTTAACTCCCCGTTGGTTAACGCGGACGCGGCTCGGATCAGCGTGTGCCAAGGGCGGTTCACCGGCACCTTTAGCCAGAGCCAAGGGGGCACCTAGAAAAACTTGCTTGTCACTGCCCGGTTCCCACACGACATGGGCGCTCATGGAAAGTCTGACCCATCTTCAGCGCCTTGAGGCGGAAAGCATCCACATCATGCGGGAAGTGGTGGCCGAGGCCGAACGCCCCGTGATGCTCTATTCGGTCGGCAAGGATTCGGCTGTGATGCTGCATCTTGCGCGCAAGGCCTTTTACCCCTCGCCCCCGCCCTTCCCGCTGCTCCATGTCGATACGACATGGAAGTTCAAGGATATGTACGCGATGCGCGAACGCATGGCGGCCGAAAGCGGGATGGAATTGCTTGTCCATCGCAACCCCGAAGCGCTGGAGCGCGGGATCAACCCCTTTGATCACGGCCCCTTGCACACCGATATGTGGAAGACCGAAGGGCTGAAACAGGCGCTGGACCTGCACGGCTTTGACGTCGCCTTTGGCGGGGCGCGCCGCGATGAGGAAAAGAGCCGGGCGAAGGAACGGATCTTTTCCTTCCGCACGGCAAGCCATGGCTGGGACCCGAAGAACCAGCGGCCGGAGCTTTGGAACCTCTATAATGCCCGCAAGGCCAAGGGGGAAAGCATCCGTGTCTTCCCGATCTCCAACTGGACCGAGTTGGACATCTGGCAATATATCCACCTCAACAATGTGCCGATCGTCCCGCTTTATTTTGCGGCGAAACGCCCGACCTATGTCCATGACGGCCAGCTCTTCATGGCCGATGACATTGAACGGCTGGAAAAGGTGATGGGCCGCCGGCCCGAGATTGTGGAGCGCTCCGTCCGTTTCCGCACGCTGGGCTGCTTCCCACTGACCGGGGCGGTTGAAAGCACCGCCGCGACGCTGACCGACGTCATTCAGGAAACACTGCTGACGACGACCTCCGAACGCCAGGGCCGCGTGATCGACAAGGATGCCGGCGACGCATCCATGGAAAAGAAGAAGCAGCAGGGATATTTCTGAGATGACCGACCCTGTTTACCAGACCGAGGCGCTGATCGCCGAGGATATCCATGCCTATCTGCGCCAGCATCAGCACAAAAGCCTGTTGCGCTTCATCACCTGCGGCTCGGTCGATGACGGCAAATCGACGCTGATCGGCCGGCTGCTGTATGATTCAAAGATGATCTTTGAAGATCAGCTTGCCGCGCTGGAGGCAGACAGCAAACGCGTTGGCACGCAGGGGCAAGAAATTGACTTTGCTCTGCTTGTCGATGGCCTTGCCGCCGAGCGCGAACAGGGCATCACCATCGACGTGGCCTATCGCTTCTTCACCACTGAAAAGCGCAAGTTCATTGTCGCCGACACGCCCGGGCACGAACAATATACGCGCAACATGGTGACCGGCGCGTCCACCGCGGACCTTGCCGTCATCCTGATCGACGCGCGCAAGGGCGTGCTGACCCAGACGCGGCGGCACAGCTATTTGGCGCATCTGATTGGCATCAAAAACATCGTGCTCGCCGTCAACAAGATGGATCTGGTCGATTATAGCCAGCAGGTCTTTGACGACATCGTCGCCGATTATCGCGCCTTTGCGACCAGCATCGGCATTGAAGATTTCAAGCCGATCCCGATTTCGGGCTTTAAGGGCGATAACATCACCGCGCTGTCCACGAACACGCCGTGGTACACCGACATTGCGCTGATCGAGCATCTGGAAACGGTGGAGATCAACGATACGGCAGATCAGGCCAAGCCCTTCCGGCTGCCCGTCCAATGGGTCAACCGCCCCAATCTCGACTTTCGGGGTTTTTCGGGGCTGATTGCCTCGGGCACCGTCAAGCCCGGCGACGCGGTTCGCGTGCTGCCTTCGGGCAAAACCTCAACCATCAGCCGCATCGTGACGCTGGATGGCGATCTGGATCAGGCGGTGGCGGGCCAGTCGGTTACCCTATGCTTTGCGGATGAGATTGATTGCTCGCGCGGCGATGTGATCGCCACTGCCGATACCCCGCCCGAAGCGGCCGACCAGTTTGAAGCGACCATTGTCTGGATGGATGATGAGCCGCTGCATGTCGGGCGCAGCTATTGGCTCAAAATGGGCACGCAGACTGTTTCCGCAACCGTCCAGCAGCCCAAATATACGGTCAACGTCAACACGATGGAGCATCTGGCGGCCAAGACGCTGGAGCTGAACGCGATTGGCGTTGTGGAATTGTCGAGCGACAAGCCGATCGTGTTTGAGGCCTATGCCGATAACCACGCGCTGGGTGGCTTCATCCTCATCGACAAGATCAGCAACCGCACCGTGGGCGCCGGGATGCTCCACTTCTCGCTGCGGCGGGCGCAGAATGTGCATTGGCAGGCGGTTGACATCACGCGCGAGATGCACGCCGCAATGAAGAACCAGAAGCCTGCTGTCCTGTGGTTCACCGGCCTGTCCGGCTCGGGCAAATCGACGATTGCCAATCTGGTGGAAAAGAAGCTCCACCGGATGAACCGGCACAGCTTCCTGCTCGATGGCGACAATGTGCGCCATGGGCTCAACAAGGATCTGGGCTTTACCGAGGCGGACCGGATTGAAAATATCCGCCGCGTCGGCGAGGTGGCAAAGCTGATGGCCGATGCTGGCCTGATCGTCATCACCGCCTTTATCAGCCCGTTCCGCGCCGAGCGCGACATGGTCCGCGCGATGATCCCCGAAGGGGAGTTTATCGAGGTGTTTATCGATACCCCGCTCGCCGAGGCGGAAGCACGCGATGTGAAGGGTCTGTATAAAAAGGCCCGGTCCGGCGCGCTCAAGAACTTCACCGGGATTGATAGTCCTTATGAAGCACCGGAGGCACCCGAAGTCCGCATTGACACCACGCGGTTGACGCCCGAACAGGCGGCCGACCTCATCGTGGAAAGGCTTATTGGGTGACGATTGAAGAACCGGATGTCCGCTTGGCGGAACGTCTTGCGACCGAAGCAGGCGACGTCCTTTTGGCGCTTCAGCGCACCAGCGGGCTTGAGGGGAAGGAACTGGGCAAGGCAGGCGATGAAGCCGCCAATGCGCTTCTTATGAAGGCGCTGCGTGCGGCCCGCCCCGATGACGCCATTTTGTGCGAGGAAGAACGGGACAATGACGCCCGCCTGTCGGCCAAGCGCGTGTGGATTGTCGACCCGCTGGACGGCACCCGCGAATATGGGGAGGCGCGGACCGATTGGGCCGTGCATGTGGCCTTGTCGATTGACGGCGCCCCCGCCGTTGGCGCGGTGGCGCTGCCCGGGCTGAACCTGACGCTTTCTTCCGCAACGCCGCCCGCGCTGGCCGCTGCCAACACCCCGCCCAAAATGCTCATCAGCCGCACGCGCCCGGCCGCCGAAGCGGTGGCGGTGGCAGAGGCGATTGGCGCCGAGCTTCTGCCGATGGGCTCCGCCGGGGCCAAGGCGATGGCCGTGGTGCGCGGCGAGGCGGATATTTATCTCCACACCGGCGGCCAATATGAATGGGATAATTGCGCGCCTGCCGCTGTGGCGCTGGCCGCCGGCCTCCATGTCAGCCGCGCCGATGGATCGCCGCTCATCTATAACAATGAAGATACCTATCTGCCCGACCTGTTGATCTGCCGCCCCGAATGGGCGGAAAAAGTGCTGGCCTTGGTGAAGGCGGGCGCCGCCTGAATCCCTCGCCCTCCCCCAGCCCCTCTTTCCTCTCCTCAGCCCGCATGCAATAGCGGCTCCCTATCCATCGGGAGGACATAATATGGGCGATTTTCTGAAGGTTGAGCGGCAGGGGCGGATCGCGATCCTGCGCATGAACAAGCCGGAGACGATGAACGCCATCGGCACGCATGAGGATTGCGACGATATTTGTTCAACCTTGCAGGCGCTTCAGGATGATCGCTCGGTCAGCTGTTTGATTCTGACCGGCACGGGCAAGGCCTTTTCCGCCGGCGGCAATCTGAAATCCATGCAGCAGCGCCAAGGTATCGGCGTGTTGGACCAGCCCGATTCGACCCGCGCCAATTATCGCCGCGGCGTGCAGCGCGTCGCCCGGGCGCTGCTGGATGTGGAAATCCCCGCCATTGCCGCCGTCAACGGCCACGCCGTGGGGCTGGGCGCGGACTTGGCCTGTTTGTGCGACATTCGCATCGCCGCCAAGAGCGCGTTGTTTGCGTGCAGCTTTATCAAGGTCGGCATCGTCCCCGGCGATGGCGGCGCCTGGGCGCTGCAACAGGTCTTGGGCTATGCCAAGGCGGCGGAACTGTTCTTCACCGGCGACCGCTTTGACGCCGAGACCGCCAAGGAGCTTGGCCTTGTAAGCCAGGTGGTTGAAGATGAGGCGTTGATGGACGCGGCGCTGGCGATGGCCGAACGCATCGTCTGCAACCCGCCGCGCGCGCTGCGGCTGACCAAGCGGCTGCTGCGCGAAGCCCAGCACAGCCGGATGTCCGACATTTTGGAACTGTCTGCCGCTTATCAGGCGATTGTCCATGAAACGGCTGATAATCGCGAGGCAATCAACGCCTTTGTCGAAAAGCGGCCGCCGGTGTTTACCGGCGAATAAGCCCAAAGGACGCGCATAAAAAAGGGGCGGGACAGCTAAGCTGCCCGCCCCCTTTTTTTGTCCTGAAGCCGTTAGAAGCTGAACGAGGCATCCACCCCGAAGGTACGCGGCATGTTGAAGTTGCCATAATCCCCCAGGATGTTGCTGTTGTTGCCGATGGCGACAACGTTGATCAGCGGGGCCGAGGTGTTGGAGGCCTGAACCGACGGCAGGCTGTTCGACGGATCGCGGCGATAGACATGCTGCTCGTTGAGCAAATTGCGGCTCCACAGGCCGACATTCAGCTTGGAACCCCCGAGCGCGATATCAACAATCGAGAGGCGGCCATTGACGACGAAGCTCGCATCATTCTTGGTTGCGAACTGGTCGAAGCTCTGCGTCGCCTGCGAATAGTTGGCATCAATGTGGAACTTCACCTTGGTGTCGCTGCCGGCAAAGGGCAGTTCATAATCGACCGAGGCGCTCGCGGCGTTGCGCGGCGTGAAGACGATGAAGAACTTCTGGTCCACCGTGGTGATATTCCCCGGGACAAAGACCCCAGCCGAATCAAAGGCCTTATATGTCACCGGAACCGCCGGAATGTTGGTGTAGGTATAGGCATAGGACAGATCGACCTTCAGGCGATCGGTCGGCTTCACCGTCAGATCAGCTTCGATGCCCTTGATCTTGGTCGTCCCCGGCGCGTTGAAGGTGACGAGGTTGTTGAAGTTGCCGGTCGCCGTCGGCTGGATGGTCGACAGGTCGACCTGGCTGCCCTTGCGGTCCATGATATAGGCCGCCAGGTTTAAGCGGGCACGACGATCCCAGAAATCTGCCTTGAAGCCGACTTCATAGCTCTTCACGTCTTCCGGGTTGAACGCCCGATAGTCCGACGTGCGCGAGCTGGCGCCGCCAGCGCGATAGCCGGTTGCATATTTGATATAGCCATGCGCGGTGTCGCTCAGGTCATAAGCGATGGTCGCCATCGGGTTGAAGCGGTTCCACTTCTTGTCGAGCGGCGCATAACCATTGGCGGCGGCGCGCACGGTATCGGTCTGATAGTTGATGTTGCGCGACCACAAGAGCGCGCCTTCCTTCTTGTCCTGCGTGTAGCGGCCACCTGCCGTCACATGAAGGACATCCGATGCGTTCCACGTCACCTGGCCATAAGCGGCATAGCTCTTCGAATTGACGGCCGAGGCGCGGTCGATCGAGCAGCCGTTCACGGCCTTGCCAACAAAGTCCGGCGTCGAACCTGTGCAAAAGGCAATCGGCGCAAAGCGGGCTTCGGTCGCCGACACATAGGTGATGCCCATGGAGTTCGGCGTCGCGGCATCGTCGCTCACATGTTCGTTGAAGTAATAGAGGCCAGCGACATAATCGACGCTGCCAATCGTGCCGACTGCCTGAAATTCCTGGCTGAACTGGCGCTGGCGCAGATCGGCCAGGCTGTAGCGGCTGAAGGCGCAGTTAGAGCCGGTGCACGACGCGGTGTAGTTGATGACCGGGACGCGGTGATAGCCGCCCGAGTTATCCCATTGCTGCACGTCAACGCCGCGCCATGCCGTGATCGAGCGCAGCTCGACTTCCGGCGACACCTTCCACTTGAAGACGTTGGTAAAGCCGTGCGTCTTATCAACGCTGGCTTTCTGCGGCACGCCGATATCCGCCGTGCGCATCAGCGTATCGCCATTGACGACAACACCCGGGACGAGCGGCTTGATGGTGCCCTGCGTGCCCGTAAAGGCGGTGCCCGGCGTGATGCAGGTGCTGCCGTCCAGGATGGAAAGCGGCGAGGCATTTGACCCGCCCGAGCGGCATTCATTGGGGTTATAGTTTAGGAGCTGGCTGTAGAAGGGCGTGTTTTCGTCCTTCGCGACATCATAGGAAAAATCGTTGGTGATGCCATCGGCCGGCTGCCAGCGCACGGCTGCACGCAGGCCTTTGCGGTTGAAATAGCCCCAGCCATATTGGCCTTCGAGCGGGTTGTCCGTGACGGCATCCTGATGCTGATACACGCCATCAAGCTTGACCGAGAAGCCCGCCGTCTTCGGCAGGTTCAGGTGGAGCGACGCGCTCTGCGAGCCGATATTGCCAAGGCTACCATCGATGCGGCCACCAAATTCACCCGTGGGGGCCTTGGAGACGATCGACACTGCGCCGCCTTCGGTGTTGCGGCCGAACAGCGTGCCCTGCGGGCCCTTCAACACTTCCACGCGCTCGACATCGAACAGGCCGGTGTTGAGGCCGTGCTGGCGGCCAAGATAGACGCCATCAATATAGATGCCGACGCCCTGTTCGCGGGCGGGCTGGTTGGCATCGAGCGGCACGATGCCGCGAATGCCGACCGTCAGTGCCGATTGGCGCGCTTCAAAGGTCGCCACGCGGAGGCTGGGGACGCCGCCATCGGCCAGATCGAGCAGGCTCTGCACCCGGCGCTCCTTGATCGTTTCAGCGCCCATGACCGAAATGGAAATCGGGGTCTTTTGAAGGTTCGTTTCGCGCTTGGTGGCGGTCACGACAATTTCGGTCAGGCCATAATTTTTATCGCCCTGCCCGACCTCGTCCGCTTGTGCGGGCGCTGCTTCGGGACCGGCAACGCTGGCGCCTTCTGCATCCACCGAAACCGCAGCAAAGGCAGTGCCGGACACGGACAAGCCTGCCACTGCGATGGCAGCCAACGAGGCAAAGTGGAGAGTCGAAACGGACTTCATAATGTCATTCCCTGGACAGTTGTTCGGTCTAAGGCCGTCCAGGTCGGTGCGAGTCGTCCCCCCCTGAGCGGCGTCGACCTCGCCTCTAGGGATGCGTTGTTTCAGTTCAGCGAAGCTTTGGTGTCAATTAGATGACGACTGTCAGATTAGCCGTATCAGCGATCAAGATGGGCCGAGGCGAGAAGTGCAAGCCATTGGCGGCGCGCAGGTTCTGCCAGATCGTCTTTCACCAGGACGGAAAGTTGGAACCAAGACTTCTTGCCCGTGACCAAGCGGTACAGGCCATAGCTTGACCGCTCGGCCGGGCAGTCGGGCGAGCGCCGCTCAAAGGTGATGGACTGGGCATCCTGAGCCAAGATGGCAAACTGGGCCGGGCAGCGCGCTTCAGCCGCACTTTGCAGCCGCGCCATCCAGTCTTTGGCATCCACCACGCCGCCGGGCCGCACGATGGAGATAATTTCCAACGCTTCGGTCCAGTTTTGCGCCGAGCTGCCCCGAATGGCGATCAGGTCCACCAAACGCTGCGGGTTGCTGTTATTGAAATCGACCATCTCAGTCCCGCCGCGATCCAGCACCTGCTGCAAAGGCGGATAGAGGCGGTGATCAAATTTCAGCCGCTCGGCCAGCCCCGGAGAAGCAACCAGCAACAAAGCAAGCGACAGCCATTTTTTCATCGGGATAGCGTAGCTTGCGCAAATGCGATGTACAGCCCCTTTACATGACAAACGCGTCAGCGCGCCGCTTTGGGTCCGGCAAGGTCTGCAATGATCAGCTCCGCCACATGGTGCAGCATTTCGGCATATTGATCCGGGGTGAACCGGCCCGGCGCAATTCGCTGCTCGGCATGGACGCCCAGCATCATGCTTTTCAGCGTTGCGGCGGCCAGCTGGCATTGGTCGGGATCTGCACCAGTTTCGCGGTGCAGTTCGGCCGCGATCAGATCGCGCATATGGGCATGGAAGGCGGCATAGATCGGGCCAAACCGTGCATTACCCGCCAGTTCCGACATCATCCGCGCAAAGAAATCTGCGTGCGGCGCGTGATAATGATCAAGCCGCTTTAACAGATTTTGCGTGCCCGATGGTTCGGCCGCCACCAAGCTGGCCCGTGCGCGGTCAAGCATCAGGTCAAAACAGGCTTCGAGCAGCCCCGCTTTGGTCTTGAAGTGAAAGAAGACCGTGGCCTGCCCATAGCCCGCGCGCTCTGCCACATCTTCGGTTGAGGTTGCGACAAAGCCCTTGCGTGCGAACAACGCAATGGCAGCCTCGATCAGCTTGCGGCGCGCTTCGGCCGGGTTTTTGGACACGCCCCGCACCCGCGTGGCCCGCCCCTCGGCGGGCATGGCCTTCATCGCATTGGCTGTGGTTTTCTGACGCGCCATGCCGCAGGCCCTAGCAGCTTGACCAAAACTGAGCAATGACTTAACTGAGTGGTCAATCAGCTTTATGAGCTAAAGGGCGCGGCATGGCGATCATCGATTTCTTCGATCGGGGCTGGGACCAGGATGGGGCGGCGATTGCCTATATTCAGGAGGACCGCCGCGTCACCTTTGATGAAGCGGGCCAGTTGTCCTGCCAGATCGCCCACCGCCTATTGGGCCTTGGCCTTGCCAAGGGAAACAAGGCAGCGGTCTGGGCCGGCAATGATGTTACCGCCTGGCTTTGCACGCTGGGCATCTGGCGCGCGGGGTTGACATGGATCCCGGTCAACGCCCGCAACGCCGTGGAGGATAATCGCTATATCCTTGACCAATTTGATTGCGAGGTTCTGTTCTTCCAGCAGGCCTTTGCCGAGATTGTGGCAGCCCTGCGCCCGGCCCTCCCCAAGGTGCGCGCCTGGATTTGCATTGATGCCGACCTGCCCGATGCGCCCGCGCTGACGCGCTGGTGCGGCGATCAGCCCATCACCAAGCCCGATGTGTCGATCGCGCTGGACGATATTTTCGTCATCACCTCTACCGGCGGCACAACCGGCTTGCCCAAGGGCGTGATGAACAGCCATCGCGCCGCCCAGACATGCTTTGCCCATATTATGATGGCCTGCCCCTATCGCGACGGCACCCACCCGGTAAATTTGGCAGCCGCCCCCCTTACCCATACGGCCGGTTTGCTGTCGCTGCCCTGCACCGCCCAAGGCGGGAGCGTGGTGGTATTGCCGCGGCCCGAGCCCGGTTTGTTGATCCAAGCCATTGCCCGCCACCGGGTCACAGAATTCTTTCTGCCCCCAACGGTGATCTATGCCCTTATTGAGGCGCCGGGCATTGCCGAGGTCGATTTTTCAAGTGTGCGCTATCTGCTGTACGGGGCGGCCCCCATGTCGCTCGAAAAGCTCAAAAAGGCGATCGCCCTTTGGGGCCCGATTATGACCGAATCCTACGGGCAGAGCGAAGCCATGGGAACCATCGCCACCTTGCGGGCAGACGAACATCTGGTGGATGGCCTGCTGGCCAGTGACGACCAGCTTGCCTCTGTTGGTCGGCCCAATCCGCTGGTCCGGGTTGAGATCATGGATGACGACAACCGCATTCTTCCGCGCGGCGCAACGGGCGAAATCTGCGTGCGTGGCGATCTGATCATGTCGGGCTATTATAAGGACCCGGCCAAGACGGCCGAGACCATCATCGATGGCTGGCTGCATACCGGCGATGTCGGCCATATTGACGCGCAAGGCTATCTTCACCTGACAGATCGCAAGAAGGACATGATCATCACCGGCGGCTTTAACGTCTATCCGGCGATGGTCGAACAGGTGCTCTGGGCGCACCCTGCCGTTCAGGATTGCGCGGTGATCGGCGTCCCCGATGCGAAATGGGGCGAGGCGGTGAAGGCGGTCGTTGAACTCAATGCCGGCCACAGCGTGAGCGCGGACGACCTGATCGCCCTGTGCAAAGACAAGCTGGGCAGCGTGATGGCGCCCAAGAGCATCGACTTCATTGATCGGCTGCCCCGCAGCACGGCCGGCAAAGTCCTGAAAAGGGATTTGCGCGCCGCCTATTGGCAGGGCCGGGACCGGCAGATCTGAAAGGGGCAGAGCCAATGACCAACATCTATATCGCCGGCATCGCCATGACGGTTTTTGGACGTCATTATGAGCGCAGCCTTGAGGACATGGCGGGCGAAGCGGTGGCCGCAGCCTTGAAGGATGGCGGCGTCCGGCACGATCAGATTGGCACCGCCTTTTACGCCGGGGTCACCAACGGGCCGCTTCAGGGCCAGTCGGCCGTGGCCGGTCAGGTCGTCTTGAGCAAGCTCGGCATTGAGGGCCTGCCGGTTTATAATATTGATAATGGCTGCGCGGCTGGCAGCTCTGCCGTTGCACTGGCCATCCAGAGCCTGAAGGCCGGCGTCACCGATATCGCCCTGGCGCTCGGCGTGGAAAAGATGAACGTCGATAACCGCCTTGCTGTCCTCAAGCTGATGGAAGGTGGATGGGATGTCAGCCGCGCGGATGAAAACCATGCGCGGCTGCTCAAGCTGGGGGAAGGCATTGTGCCGCCGCCCGGATCAGAATCGGACAAGCCCTATTCCAAATTCATGGCGATCTACGCGGCCTTGTGTCGCAACCATATGAAGACATGGGGAACAACCCAACGCCAGATTGCCGCGATTTCGGCAAAGAACCATCAGCATTCGGTCCACAACCCTTGGTCGCAATATCGCAAGCCCTTCACCATCGACGAGGTGCTGGCCGCCCCGCCCATTACTTACCCGCTGACGCTACCCATGTGCGCACCGGTGACCGACGGCGCGGCCGCGGCAATCCTGTGCACGGAAGAAGGGTTGAAGCGCATCGCCGCGGACCGGCGCCGGTGCATCCGAGTGGCGGCCAGCGTCGTCCGGTCAGCCAGCAGCCGAGGGATTGATCGGCCGGATCTGAACCTCGCCCGGCTTGCCGCCAATCAGGCTTATGAAATGGCGGGCATCGGGCCGGGCGATATCGATGTCGCCGAAGTGCATGATGCAGCCGCGATGGGTGAAATCATCCAAGTTGAAAATCTGGGCTTTGTGGAAATCGGCGGCGGCGGCCCGGCTGCCGAGCGCGGCGATTTCAGCCTTGGAGGCCGCCTGCCGGTCAACCCGTCGGGCGGGCTTGAGTCTAAGGGCCATCCGCTTGGAGCGACCGGAATTGGGCAGCTTTTTGAACTGGTAACGCAGCTGCGGGGCGAAGCGGGGGCACGTCAGGTCGCGGGCGCGCGCCATGCCATTCAGGAAAATGGCGGGGGCAATATCGGCGTCGAGGAAGCGGCGGTTGCCATCCATATTTTGAGCAAATGAGAGGAAGCCGGGACGATGACAACCTACACCCCCGAAACCCTAATCGGCCTTGGTCAAGGCTTGCGCTTTACAGAAAGTCCGCGCTGGCACGACGACCGGCTCTGGTTCACGGATATTCATGGCGACGCGATCAAATCCGTCGATCTGACGGGCGATCTGCGGACTGAAATTGCGCTGACTTTCAAACCCAATGGTCTGGGCTTCTTGCCGGGCGGGGCCGTGGTTTTTGCCGACGCGCTCGACCTCAAGATGAAGCGCTGGGAGGCCGGGCAGCTGGAAGACCATGCTGATCTGGCCGGGACCAGTGTGTTTTGCCTCAGCGATTCCATCGCCGATGCCAAGGGCAGGATTTGGGTGGGCGATATCGGTTATAACTTCTGGAACCCGGACGCCGCCCCCGCCGAAACCTGCGTCATCGCCCGGATTGATCCGGACGGCCGCATCACCAAGGTGGCGGATAAGCTGCGTTTTCCCAATGGTCTGGTCATCACGCCGGATGGCAAAACGCTGGTGGTGGCGGAAACCAACGGCTTTTGCCTGACCGCCTATGACATTGCGGGCGATGGCAGCCTGACCAATCGCCGGATCTGGGCCACCCTGCCCGATGGGGTTCAGCCGGACGGCATCTGTCTGGATGCGTCAGGCGCGATCTGGGTTGCCAATCCCGGGGAAGCGGGGCCCAAGGTGCTGCGCGTCCGTGAAGGGGGTGAGGTGCTGGATACCGTTGCGCTCGATACCCATGGCTATGCCGTGGCCATTGGCGGGCCGCATGGGCGGCATCTCTTTATCTGTGCGTCCGACACCCATGACCCTGCGGCCATTGCGGCTGCGCCCTCGGCCCGGATGCTGATGGTTCGACTGGCAGCCGACTGACGGCGGACGCGCGCGCTCTAGGGCGCAGAGGGGATCAACGTTATTTCGGTTTGGCGGCCATCCAGAAAGCGCACCGTTCTGCCATCAAAAAAGGCATTTTCCTCGGCCCGGAAATCGACGCGCTGGCCGTCCCATTCAGGCACGGCAGCATAGGAGGTCAACTCGATTGACCAGGCGGTGTTGGCTTGAATTGGCCCCGCGCCGCGTGGCTCGTCGTTCTGATTGTCCCAAAAGCCAATAGAGGGGCCTGCGCCATGGCCATGCAGGCCGATCGGATGGGAATAGATGGACGGATCAAGCCCCGCCGCCTTGGCCGCGGCCCGGGCCCGGGCCAGCACCTCATTGCCGCTCCGCCCAACCGCGAAGCTGCGGATAAGGTAATTTTGAACCTGGTTGCTGTTGGCAAGGCCGCGCCGCAGCCCTTCAGGGGCCGCGCGCTCCCCCGGCTTCAAGACATAAGCAAGGTGCTGGGTATCGGTGTTGAGCCGCAAATAGGTGATGCCAAAATCTGTCCAGAGCAAATCACCGGGCTGGATCACCTCGGCACCCTCCATCATCCCCGCAACGCCGCGACGCTGAATGGCAACCGACGGGTGGAACCAGGGCTCAAGCCCCAATTCACTCAGCCGATCCCGGTACCACCATTGCACCTGCTCTGCTGTGGTCACGCCCGGCGTGATCACCTTGCGCGAAAAGGCTTCGCCAATCACCGCATGCGCCATGCGCACAATGCCGGGGTAGAGCGCGACTTCTGATGGCGTGCGTGTTTCAAGCCAGCGAATGGCTAGGCGCTCGCCGCTGACAACCCGACTGCGCAACGGGGCCGGCAGGGCATCCATCAGCTTGCCATATTGGCTCAGCGTCATGCCATCGGCAAACTGATAGAGGTCAGAGCTGTTGATCGCGATCTTCGCCGGGTTACGCGCGGCGATCAGATCGGCCGTGGCCTGCCACTGATCGGGCTGCTTTGCCGGATCCCAAGCGGGGGCAAACAGCCCGCCCAGCCCATAGCGGCTGACTGTCAGGCGTTCGATCGGCTTGCCGGCACCCGGATCATAAAAAATAAGGATGGTGCGCCGCCGGGCGTGCAGCGATTCAGCATCGAGCATCGAAGCGACAACCGGTTCTTCAAAATATTCGCGCGCCACCAAAAGCCACAAATCAATCTTCTGCTCGCGCATGATCGCCGGAATCAGGGTATCGAGCCGCTCTGCCAGCAGGCGGTTTTCAACCTCCGCCCGCGCTTGGTGCGCAAGGATGGGCGGCAGCGGCGGAGCGGGATCTTCCGTCTCGCTCATGCCAATGAGCGGGGGCGTGGAAGGGGCCGCCCCGGCAGGTGCGGGCGATGCAGAATAAACCGGCCCTGCCATCAAGGCGCCGATGATTGCGGCCCACATCACTGATTTTGCTGCCATTAAATCCTCCCTCATCATGGCTAACAGCCACACTGGCCTGCCCGGGGCGTCGGATCAAGTCGGTGCCCGCTCGTCACTGTCGGGCGCGCCGGCACCGGCAAGCATGTCGCGGGGGGAGAAGCCAAATTGTTGCCGGCAGGCGCGCGAGAAGACCGGCTGGGATGAAAACCCTGCCGCCTGCGCCGCCTCATGCACGGGCATCCGGGTTTGGCGCATCAGATCCAGCGCGTAGCGGATCCTCAGGGCGCGGTAAAAGCGCCCCGGGCTTATGCCTAAATCCGCCTCAAACACGCGTTCGGCCTGACGGCGGTGCAGGCCTTCGGCTGCCAGAAGATCGGCGAGCGGACGCGCATCGGCAATCCCGCGCTCCATCGCCGCGACAAGCCGCTTGACCAGCGGCCGCGCAAATTGCGTTTGCAGGCCTGGCAAGGGACGCTGCGGCGCATTGGCCGGGCGAATCCGGTCATGGATCAACTGGTCGGAAACGGCCTGTGCCAGGGCAAGGCCATGGCTGGCGGCAATGCCGTCCAGCATCATGTCCATCGCCGCCGTTCCCCCGGCACAGGTAATCAACCGGGCGTGCCGCTCATAGATTTCAGACGAGACCGGGATTTTGGGGTAACGCCGCCGAAACGCCTCGGCCGCTTCCCAATGCAGGGTGATCATGTCGCGGCCCAATATCCCCGCCTCGGCCAGCACGAACGCGCCGGTATCAATGGACCCAACCTGGCATCCCGCGCGCCACAGGCGGCGGATTTGGCCCAATAAGGTCGGCCGCGCCTGATCAAGCGGATCAAAGCCCGCACAGACCACCAGCGTCTGCGGCGCATCGGGCAATGGGCCATCGGTGCGCAACTGCATGCCATTGGAAGCGGCGGCATAATCCCCCTGTGGGGCATGGATCGTCCAGGCAAAAAGCGGCGCGCCCGAAAGCCGGTTGGCAATCCTAAGCGGCTCAAGTGCGGCAAAAAAGGCAATCGCGGAAAAGCCGGGCATCAGAATGAAAGCAAGCGTTTGCGTCATCGCCTTGACCTGTCAGAGATTGTCGTATTTTGCAATTAAATGCCGTTTTCAGTGATTTTTTTCGGCCATTTACCGGTTAAGCTGACCCTCAAATAAAGGGGGGATGCCATGAATTTTGAAACCTTCATTACCTGTGCCGTCACCGGTTCGGGCGCGACGGCGGACAAACACCCGGCCCTTCCGATCACCCCGGCCCAGATTGCCGATGCCGCGATTGAGGCGGCCCGGGCGGGCGCGGCGGTGGCCCATATCCATGTGCGCGACCCGGCCACGGGCAAGGGCAGCCGCGACGTTGCGCTCTACCGCGAAGTGGTGGAGCGGATCCGCGCGAGCGATACGGATGTGGTGATCAACCTGACCGCCGGCATGGGCGGCGATATTGTGTTTGGCCCGGGCGAAGCCCCGCTGCCGCTGGACCCGGCCGGCACCGACATGGTCGGCCCGCTGGAACGGCTTGCCCATGTTCAGCAATTGCTGCCGGAAATCTGCACCTTGGATTGCGGCACGATGAACTTTGCCGAATCCGATTATGTGATGACCAACACGCCCGGCATGCTGAAAACCATGGCCGCCGAGGTGCAGCGTCTGGGCGTGCGGCCGGAGCTGGAAGTATTTGATACCGGTCATCTGGTCTTTGTGAAGGAATTGATCCGCGACGGCCTGCTCGATGATCCGGTATTGATCCAGCTGTGCATGGGCATTCCCTATGGCGCGCCTGATGATCCGCTGACGACCATGGCAATGGTTCACCAACTGCCGCCGGGTGCTATTTTCAGCGGCTTTTCCATCGGCCGTAACCAGCTGCCCTTTGTTGCCATGGCGGCGCTTGCGGGCGGCAACGTACGCGTAGGGCTGGAGGATAATCTGTATCTGGGGCGCGGCGAATTTGCGACCAACGGTCAGCTTGTCGCGCGCGCGGTGCAGATCCTGACCGGCATGGGGGCCCGCATCCTGAGCCCGGCCGAGGTGCGCACCAAATTGAAGCTGATCAAGCGCTAGAAAGGCGAAATCATGGGCCATGACCTGCGCAAGGTTGGGATTGTCGGCGGTGGGGTGATCGGCGCGGGCTGGGCCGCGCGCTTCGTCCTCAACGGGATTGATGTAGCGATTTATGATCCAGATCCCGAGGTAGAGCGCAAGACGCACGCCGTGCTTGCCAATGCACGCCGGGCGCTGACCCGGCTCTTTGGCCAGGCGCTGCCCGCTGAAGGCACGGTAACTTTTGCCACCAGCTTGGCCGAGGCCGTGCGCGATGCCGACTTCATTCAAGAAAGCCTGCCCGAACGGGAAGATCTGAAGGTCCGGCTGCTCGCCGAAATGGATGCCGCCATGCCCGATCATGCGGTGATTGGATCGTCCACCTCGGGCCTCTTGCCCAGCAAATTGCAGGCCGGCATGGCGCGGCCAGACCGGCTGGTCGTCGGCCATCCGTTCAACCCGGTCTATCTGTTGCCGCTGGTCGAAATTTGCGGTGGTGATCAGACCAGCGACGCCACCAAGGACATTGCCGCCGCCGTTTATGAACGGATCGGCATGAAGGTGCTGCGCGTCCAGAAAGAGATTGACGGCTTTATCGCAGACCGCCTGCTGGAAGCCGTGTGGCGCGAGGCGCTGTGGCTGATCAATGACGGGATCGCGACCGCGGCTGAAATTGATGATGCGATCCGCTTTGGCGCGGGGATGCGCTGGTCGTTTATGGGGACATTCCTCGTCTATCGGCTGGCCGGGGGCGAAGACGGGATGCGCCACTTCCTCCACCAGTTTGGCCCGTCGATGGAATGGCCATGGACCAAGCTGATCGGCCCCAAGCTAACCGACGAGCTGATCGAGACGATTTCGCGCCAAAGCGATGAACAGGCGGGCGGCGTCGATTTGCGCAGCTATGAACGGCTGCGCGATGATTGCCTTGTTGACCTGACCCACGCGCTGGAACGCAATGACTTTGCAGCGGGCGCCGTCGCCCGCGCGCATCGCCAGCGGCTAAGCGGCGCGCCCGCGCGCCTTGGCTCGGCGCTGGCCGATGGGCGGCTGCTAACCCTGTCAACGCCGGTCCAACCCGAATGGATCGATTATAATGATCACCTGACCGAATATTGCTATTTGAAGCTGTTCGGCGACGCGACCGATGTCGTTCTGGCCGAAATTGGCGCCGGGCTGGATTATGTCGCGGCCGGCTGTTCCTGGTACACGGTTGAAACGCATATCCGCCATTTGGGTCAGGCGCGGCTGGGCGAGCCTGTTGAAATCCGCACCCGGGTGCTGGCCTCAGACGCCAAACGCCTGCACCTGTTCCACGATATGATCAGCCGTCGGCAGGACGCGGTGATCGCCACGGCCGAGCATATGCTGCTCCATGTCGATGCCAAAACCGAAAAATCGGTGCCCGCGCCAGACGATATGCAGGCCAAGGCGCAGGCCCTGGCCAAGGCACAGGCGCATTTGCCGGCGCCCGACGGCATGGGCCGCCAGATCAAGATGCCCGGCTGATCGGGCAACAAGGGGGATCACCGCATGGCCTTGGTTGAAACGCGCTCGATCGACTATGTGCCTTTGGCCGAACGGCGCGGCGAGGTGCGGCATCTTTGGCCCGTCTGGTTTATGGGCGATGCCCATCTGGCCACGCTTGCCACCGGGGCGATCAGCGTGGCGGCCGGTCTAGACCTTTTCTGGTCCAGCCTTGCGGTGATTGGGGGCTGTGTGCTGGGCACGGTGCTGATGGCGCTCCATTGCGCGCAGGGGCCGCATCTTGGCCTGCCGCAGATGATCCAGTCGCGCCCGCAATTCGGCTATCTGGGAGCCTTGCTGGTCTGGGTCGTCGCGCTCGTCACCTATATCGGGTTCAATGCGCTCAACCAGTCGCTGGCCGCAAGCACGGTGAAGGAACTGGTCGGCCTGCCCCAGGTGCCGACGATCATCGCCTTTGCCGGCATCGCGGCGCTGATCGCGGCGGCTGGCTATGATCTGATCCACAAGGCGCAACGCCTGCTGGCCTATCTGATGCTGGCGGTGCTGGCGGTCTACACAATTGGGTTCTTCACCATCGTTGATCTGGGCACGCTGCTGCGGCCCGGGGCCTTCAAGCCCACGCTGTTTCTGGTCCAGTTTTTTGCAGCGGCCGGATACCAGCTGAGCTGGTCGATCTATGTTTCTGATTATTCGCGATATCTGCCCAAAGAAGTCGGCATCCGATCGTCATTCTTCTGGACTTTTTGGGGGGCCTTTCTGGGCGGGGCATGGATGATGTTGGTGGGGGCCTTTGCGGCAGCCGCCTTTGCCAATGCCGATATCATCGTGGCCCTGCGCCACAGCGCAGACGCGATGTTTGGCGGCTTTGGCCTCATCATGCTGGTGTGCAGCTTTGGCGGGTTGGTGACGATTACATCGCTCAACCTTTATGGCGCATCGCTGACGCTGCTGAGCGTGGTGGACAGCGTCCGGCCGATCCGGCTGGGCATTACCGCGCGGATTGCGGCACTTGGCGCAGTGCTGGGCACATCGCTTGCCCTGTCGCTCGCCATTGGCGACGATGTGCTCCATGGGCTGGAGGCCTTTTTGGGCCTGCTCGTCTATTTGTTCACGCCATGGACGGCGATCAACCTTGCTGACTTTTTTGTCGTGCGCAAAGGCCGCTATTCAATCCGCGCGATGTTTATGGCGGATGGGCTTTATGGGCGGTGGAACGGGCGCGGCTTGGGCGCCTATTTCCTCGGCTTCATCGCCATGATCCCCTTTTTCAAGACCGAGCTTTATACCGGCCCCGTCGCCCGGGCGCTGGGAGGGGCAGATATTTCCATGCTGGTTGGCCTACCGGTGTCGGCGGCCATCTATCTGCTCTTGTGCCGCAATCTTGACCTATCGGGCGAAGTCGCGCGGATTGCCGAGCTGGACCGCAACCTCGAAACGGAGCCGGTACGATGATCTCGCGCCTTTTTGCGCTGCTCGCGCTTGCCCTTGCAGCACCCCTTGCCGCGCAGGCAGGCCCTGTCTTTCCAGATCGCTTTGACCCCATTGGCACGCCGCTGCAAAGCCTGAAGACCCGCGAGGGCCGCCTTGTCCATTTCACCGATACGGGCGAAGCGGGGTGGACCCCTTTGCTCTTTGTCGGTGGCGTCGGCACCAGCGCGCGCGCGCCTGAACTGGTGGCGTTTATGGATACGCTGCGGCGGCGGCTTAAGGTGCGGATCATCGCGGTAGAGCGCAACGGGCTGGGCGACACCGCATTTGACCCAGACTGGACCTTTGCCGACTATACAAGCGACGTCACTCAGGTGCTGAACCAACTGGGCATCCAGCGATTTGCGCTGGTCGCCATTTCGGGTGGCGGGGCCTATGCCGGCCATATCGCCGCGGCCATGCCCGGGCGGATCACATCTTGGCACATGCTTGCTGCCATTGCGCAGGCGCCCGCCAATAGCCCTGTTTGCACCGCCGATGAGGCCATGTTGATCGCTGGGCTGACCCCGCAGGTCCGCGCGCCACGCCAGTTTTGGGCAATGCCGGCAGATGGGGTGGCGGCCAAAGTGCCGGGCTTTGTCGACCGCGCGGCCGATGAAGGCGCACGCGCCTTTTTCATCGCCGGGCAACAGGGCGATGCGCGCGGCGTGGTGCGTGAATATCGGCGCTTCTGTGCGGCGCCGGCGCCAGTTGCCGCCTTCCCGGCCCCGGCCTTTTTCTATTATGGCGAGGCCGATCCGCTCGTCCCGCCCAGCCAGGGTGCCTATTGGGCCAGTAAGGTGGCGGGCAAGGTCACCTTCCGCCGCTATCCGGGCGAAGGCCATGATGTTCAATATCGCCATTGGGACCAATTGCTGCTGGATGTGGCCGGGCGCGGCGACACAACGCTGATCTGCGCACGCGGCCGGGCCCGGCTGATGCGCGGGCTAGTGGCACCCGCCCAGCTTCCGGCCGGGGTAACGCTGGGCATCTGCGCTTGGCAGACGGCACAGGAGAAAAAGCCATGACGGAGAACCGGCGGCGCGACACAGCGGATCATGGGTTGCGCACCCCGCTGGAAGGGACGGCGGCGCAACCGCTGGACCCCGGCGCCCCGATTGCCGCGCCGCTGCGCCTGATCTGCCCCACCGTGCCGCGCGACTGGGTGGACTATAACGGGCATATGAGCGAATCCTGCTACCTGCTGGCCTTTGGTGACCAGTCAGACGCGTTTTTCCGGCTTCTGGGGATTGATGAGGCCTATCGCGCGGGCGGGCATTCGCTGTTCACCGTCCAGACGATGATCTTCAACCTCGCCGAGGCGCATCTGGGCGACCCCTTGGACCTGTCGCTCCACCTGCTCGATGCCGACGCAAAAAGGCTGCATATTTTCCACGCCATGCATCACGCCAACACGGGCGAACTGCTCGCCACGGGCGAACAGATGCTGGTCCATGTCGATATGGCGGCCGGGCGCAGCACGCCTATGCCGCCTGATCTTTCTGCCCGCGTCGCCGCTGTGCTGGCGGCCCATAAAGACCTACCCCGCCCCGCTCAGGCAGGGCGCCACATCGCCATCAAACGGGACCCCCAATAATGCACTTCGACCTTTCTTCCGAACAGCAGATGCTTGTTGAAACGGTGCGGCGCTTTGTCGAGACAGAGCTTTACCCGCATGAAAAGCTGGTCGAGCAGACAGATGATGTCCCGGCCGACCTTGCAGCTGATATTCAGCGCAAGGCGCAGGCGCTGGGGCTGTATGCGGTCAACATGCCGGCAGAGCTGGGCGGTGGCGGACTTGGCACCTTTGATACGACCTTGATGGAGCGCGAACTGGGCCGCGCCAGCTATGGCCTTCAGATGATGATCGCGCGGCCCAGCAATATCCTGCGCGGCTGCACGGGCAGCCAGATTGAAGATTATTTGCTGCCGACCATCCGGGGTGAGCGGCATGATTGTCTGGCGATGACGGAGCCAGAGGCCGGGTCTGATGTTCGCTCGATGCGCACTTTTGCCCGGCGGGATGGCGGCGATTTTATCATCAATGGCAGCAAGCATTTTATCAGCCATGCCGATGTCGCGGATTTTGTGATCCTGTGCGCGGCCACGGGCGAACAAGGCGGCAAAAAGACGATCAGCTGCTTCCTCGTTGATTTTGACACGCCCGGCCTGACCCGGCGGCGCGGCCCTAAATGCGTCTCGCATCGCGGCTATCATCAGTGCGAGCTGATCTTTGAAGACTGCCGGGTGCCCGCCTCAAGCCTTTTGGGAGAATTGGACAAGGGCTTTGAACTTATGGGCCAATGGCTGGGCTCTACCCGGCTTCAGGTGGCCACCACCTCGGTCGGGCGCGGTCAGCGCGTGCTGGAAATGGCGACGCAATGGGCGGCGACCCGCAAGCAATTTGGCCAGACTATCGGCAAGTTTCAGGGCACCGGCTTCAAGCTGGCGGACATGAAGACCGAATTGGAGGCCGCCGAGCTGTTGACCCTGCGCGCTGCATGGAAGGACGATCAGGGGACGATGACCGATACCGACGCGGCGATGGCCAAGCTGTTTGCCTCTGAAGCGCTGGCCCGGGTGACGGATAATGCGCTCCAGATTTTTGGCGGCATGGGCCTGATGGACGAACTGCCGATTGAACGGTTCTGGCGCGATGCCCGGGTCGAACGCATTTGGGATGGCACAAGCGAAATCCAGCGGCACATCATCAGCCGCGCCC
Organism: Chakrabartia sp.; assembly: GCA_046074265.1. GTDB lineage: Bacteria > Pseudomonadota > Alphaproteobacteria > Sphingomonadales > Sphingomonadaceae > Aquisediminimonas. The sequence goes on along the minus strand of JBJTNW010000002.1, from coordinate 105,910 downwards.
TGCTGCGCCCGCTGGAAGCATGAGCCCCGCCCCCTCCGGCGCGGATCGGCTGGCGCGACTGCTGCGCCCGCGCAGCCTTGCCCTTGTCGGCGGCAAGGCCGCTGAAGAAGCGGTGCGCCAATGCCGCGCTTTGGGCTTTGCCGGGCCCATATGGCCGGTCAATCCCAAGCGGACCACCATGGCCGGGCTGGCCTGCTATCCCGATCTTGCCGCTTTGCCTGACGCCCCAGATGCGCTGTTTATCGCCGCCCCTGCGGATGCAACCATCCAGCTGGCGGGGGAACTGGCCGGGGCGGGCGGGGCGATCTGCTATGCTTCTGACTTTGCAGAAAGCGGGGAAGAGGGGCAGGCCCGGCAGGCAGAACTGATCACCGCTGCGCAGGGCGTGCCGCTTTTGGGCCCCAATTGCTATGGCATGCTCAACCTGTTTGACCGCGTGGCGCTGTGGCCCGACCAGCATGGCTGCGCGCCCATCGACACAGGGCGCGGCGTCGCCATCATCAGCCAAAGCGGCAACCTTGCCCTTAACCTGACGATGCAAACGCGGGGCCTGCCAATCGGCTATGTGATCTCGGTTGGCAATTGCGCGGATGTGACGCCCGCAGACCTGATCCTTGCTTTGCTTCAGGATAAAAGGGTCAGCGCCATCGGCCTGCATCTGGAAGGCCTGGGGTCTGTCGCCCGCTTTTCGCAGGCGTGCCTTGCCGCGCGGGCGGCTGGCGTGCCGCTTGTCGCACTCAAGACCGGGGCATCGGCCAAGGGCGCAGCGCTGACGATGTCGCACACAAGCTCGCTCGCCGGGGCCGACGCGCTGTGCGATGCGCTCTTTGCCCGTTACGGTGTTGCCCGCGCGCACGACCCGGCAGGCTTTTTGGAAATATTAAAGCTGCTGCATGTCAGCGGCCCGTTGCGCGGCAAGCGGGTTACAAGTGCCAGCTGTTCCGGCGGCGAAGCCTCGCTGACCGCAGATTTGGCAGAGCGCGCCGGGCTGGAAACGCCCGACTTTGCGCCCGCTGTTCAGGCCGAGCTGGAAGCTGTGCTGGGGCCACGCGTTCAGGTTGCCAATCCCTTGGATTATCACACCTATATCTGGGGCGATGCGGTGGCGCAGACGGCCTGTTTTACGGCCATGCTCAAAGCCGAGTTTGAAGCCTCGCTGTTGATCCTAGACTTTCCGCGCGCCGACCGCTGCACCCACCCGGATTGGGATATCACGATCAACGCCTTTCTCGCCGCGGCACAGGCGTGCCCGGCGGCCCCGGGCACCGTCCGGATTGTGGCCAGTTCGCTGGCGGAAAATCTGCCGGAAGCCGTTGCCCAGAAGTTGATTGCCCAAGGCATCGTCCCGGCAGCCGGGCTGTCAGAGGTGTTGCAGGCCGTGGCCGCCGCGGCCGCCATCGGCGCGGCTTGGTCTGGCCCCGTCCCATCAGCGCTGCCAGAGCCAAGGCCCAATCCGTCCCCCACCCTTGCGACATGGGATGAGGTGCGCTCCAAGGCCGCGCTGTCGGCGGCGGGCGTCCCCATTCCGCGCGGGCGGGTGCTGGCGATGGCCGAGCTTGAGGCACTCTGCGCAGATGAGAGCGCTGATCTGCCTGCCCCCTTCCCGCTTGTTCTAAAAGCGGTGGGCAGCGATCTGGCACATAAGACAGAGCTTGGCGGCGTGGCGCTTGGCCTTGCCAGCCGCGCAGAGCTGCTGGCAGCGGCCCAGCTCATGGCGCACCTGGGCGATGCCTTTCTGATCGAAGAAATGGTGCGCGACCCCGTGGCAGAGCTGATTGTCGGCGTGGGCCGAGATCCGCAATTTGGGCTGTTCCTTACCTTGGGGGCGGGCGGCATTTTCGTTGAGCTGCTCCGGCAAGTCGAGCAAGTCCTGCTGCCGGCCAGCCGCGCCGAGATTGAAGCCGCATTGGCCCGCTTGCCGCTTTATGGCATCCTTGCCGGATATCGCGGCCGCGCCGGGTGCGATCTTGCCGCGCTCTATGATGCAATAGAGGCGGTGGCCGCTTTTGCGCTCGCCCATCAAGACCGGTTGGAAGAGCTGGACGTCAATCCGCTGCTTGCCCTGCCCCGGGCCGCGGTCGCCGTGGATGCGCTGATCCGCTTGAAGGAGCCTTTTTGATGACCGCCGTCACCCTGGACCGCCGCGACGACATTTTGATTGTGACGCTCAACCGGCCCAAAGCCAATGCGATTGATGTCGCCACAAGCCTTGATCTTTATGCGGCCTTTCAAACGCTGAATGACGATCCGGCGCTGCGCGTCGGCATCATCACCGGCACCGGGCGGTTTTTTTCGGCCGGGTGGGATTTGGCCGCAGCCAATGACGGGGAAGCCGTGGATGCCGATCATGGCCCGGGCGGCTTTGCCGGCCTGACTGAATATTTCAGCCTGACCAAGCCGGTCATTGCCGCGGTCAATGGGTTGGCGGTGGGCGGCGGGTTTGAACTGGCGCTGGCCGCAGACCTGATCATCGCCAGCGACAGCGCCCGTTTTTGGCTGCCCGAGGCGCAGTTGGGCATGCTGCCCGATTCCGGCGGGCTGTTGCGACTGCCCAAGGCCATTCCGGCCCGGCTTGCACGCGAGATGATCCTGACCGGACGGCGACTGGAGGCGCAAGAAGCGCTGGCGTTGAACTTGGTCAACCGGGTTGTCACGCCAGACGCGCTGCTTGAATGCGCGCTGGAGCTTGCCCAAAGCATCGCCCGCTCGGCCCCGCTCGCGATCCGCGCCGCGCGCGACATTTTGCAAGCCACCGAGGGGCTGGAAGTTGAGCAGGGCTATAAGCTGATGCGCAGCGGGGAGATTGCCTCTTATCAAGCGATGCTCACCTCGCAAGACGCACTGGAAGGCCCCCGCGCCTTTGCCGAAGGGCGCCCACCCAAATGGCAGGGGCGCTAGTCCTTCACCCAACCAACGGGGCCAGCAGGCCGCACGCGGCGATGAGCGCACGTAAAAAACCAAGTCGGGAGAAAAATGGCGCGCCCGGAACGATTCGAACGTCCGACCCTCAGATTCGTAGTCTGATGCTCTATCCAGCTGAGCTACGGGCGCGCATTGAAGAGGCGCGGTTAGTCGGGTTTGCGGGAAAGTGCAAGCCCGTTGCGACAAGGAAATGCACAGCCTAGAAGCTGGATATGATCTTTACCCCGCTTCGCTTCGCCCCGGCTTCGCTGCTTGCTCTTCTGGCGGGCTGTGCCGCACCCGGCACCTTCCCCTCGCTCAACCCCCGCCCGATCGAGGCGAAAGCCGCGGACTTGCTGGCGCCAAAGGATGTTCCCGCCGCCGCGCCCCGGCCGTCAGACCCGGCGGTCGCCCGCCAGATTGACAGCGCCGTCACCGCCGCGCGCGCAACGATGGATGCTTTTGAGGCATCGGCCAGCCGGGCGACCAGTGCCGTTGCCGCTGCGGGCCCGGCAGAAAGCGAAAGCTGGATTGCCGCCCAAATGGCGGTTTCGGAAGCTGAGCATCAGCGCGGGCCGGTCAAGGCCGCACTGGCCGAGCTTGATTCGCTGCTCCAACCGCAAATCGCCGCCGGCCCGGGGGATGATCTTGATCACGCCCGGCAGGCGATTCGGGATGTTGAGGCGCTGGACGCGCAGCAAAGTGCGCGCATCGCGGCGCTTTTGGCCGGGCTTAGCCGCTGACAGCCGCTTTGTGCTGCTGCCCGTTATGGACATAATGGGCCACGGCAAGCCGGTTCATCGTTACCCAATTTTCGTCTAGGGCACGCATCAGCCGCGCCGGGCGACCGCCCCACATTTCGAGGCTCGCGATGCGCTTGCCCGGGGTGAGCATGGCACCTGCGGCAAGCATTGCATTTTCTTCGAGCACGCAGCCATCCATCACGATGGAGCCAAGGCCGACCAACGCATTGGGGCCAATGGTGCAGCCATGGAGCATCGCCATATGGCCGATCAGCGCGCCTTCTTCGATAATCGTTGGCGTGCCGCGCATACCGCCTTTGTCCGAATCGCAGTGAATAACGGTGCCGTCCTGCACATTGGAGCGCGCGCCGATGCGGATGGCATTCACATCGCCGCGCAGCACGCAATTATACCAGATGCTCGCCTCTGGCCCGATTTCGACATCGCCGATGATGCGGCAGCCCGGAGCGATAAAGGCGGAAGGGTCGATGCGCGGCGTGTGGCCGTTCAGGGTGATGATGGAATAATCGGTCATCCCGCCGTCATGGCGGAAGGGGCCCAGCGGATCAATGGGCGCCGGATCAATGGGCGGCGGCCCAATCGGCTTTGCTGATGCTATAGGTTACATGCGGGCGCAGCGGACTGCCTTCGGGGACGTTGGGATGGTCAAAGCCCAGCTCCGGGTGGCGGGCCATGCCCAGCCGCTCCATCAGCGTCCAGCTTCGGTCGTTTTCGTTGACGGTGATCGACCAGACATCCTGATCCGCCAAATGCTCAAAGGCCCAGTTGATCGCAGCCGTTGCCGCTTCATGCGCATAGCCTTGGCCCCATTGATCAAAAGCCAAACGCCAGCCCACTTCCAGCCGGTCTTCAATCGGCGTGCCCTTGGCCCCGCGGATCAGGCCGCACCAGCCAATCAACCGGCCATCTTCCTTGCGCTCCACCGCCCAGAAACAATGGCCGAGTTCGTCCTGCATCCGGGTGAGCCGCCCGATCAGCGCGTCGATATCCTCAAGGCTCATCAGCGGCCCCAAAAAGCGCATGACGCGCGGATCGGTATTGATCGCGTGAAAGGCGATGCGGTCGCTCTCGCGCCAGCCGCGCAGCACCAGCCGCGCGGTCTCCAGACGGAAGTCAGCCATTGAGCAGCTTGGCGGCATGAAGCGCGTGATAGGTCAGCACACCCGAACAGCCCGCCCGCTTGAACGCCAGAAGCGTTTCCAGAACCAGTTTGTCGCGGTCCCCCGCGCCGGCCGCCACAGCGGCTTCAATCATCGCATATTCGCCCGACACCTGATAGGCAAAGACAGGGACGTCAAAGGCCTGCTTCACCCGGCAGATGATGTCGAGATAGGGCAGGCCGGGCTTGACCATCACGCTGTCGGCGCCCTCTTCCAGATCAAGCGCGACTTCGCGCAGCGCCTCTTCGGCATTGGCCGGATCCATCTGATAGGTCTTCTTGTCGCCCTGCAACAATCCGGCCGCCCCCACCGCATCGCGGAACGGGCCGTAAAAGGCGCTCGCATATTTGGCGGCATAGGACATGATCTGGACATTGGGGAACGCCTCCCCTTCCAGCGCGGCGCGGATCGCACCAATACGGCCATCCATCATATCGGATGGCGCAATGATATCCGCCCCGGCACGCGCCTGGTTGAGCGACTGGCCGACCAGCACCTCCACCGTTGCATCGTTGAGGACATAGCCGTTCGTATCAACCAGCCCGTCATGGCCATGCGCCGTATACGGGTCGAGCGCGACATCGGTCAGCACGCCAATATCGGGCACCGCATCCTTGATCGCGCGGGTGGCGCGGCACATCAGATTGTCGGGGTTCAAGGCCTCGCGCCCATCCTCGGTGCGCAAAGCGCGCGGCGTATTGGGGAAAAGCGCAACGCACGGAATGCCCAGATCGCGCGCTTCCTTTGCCCGCTTCACAATATCGGCCACCGACCAGCGCGACACGCCGGGCAGCGTTGCGATTGGTTCCTCCGCATCGCCTTCGGTGATGAACAGCGGCCAGATCAGATCGGCGGGCGTCAGCACGGTTTCGCCATGGAGCGCCCGGCTCCAAGCGGAAGCGCGCGTGCGGCGCAGGCGGGTGGGCAGCGACAATGTCATGGCCTTATCCTAGCCGCGCCAAGGCGGCCTGCAAACGCTCAACTTCCGCCGCCTTTTCGGCATGGTCGGCGCGGGCCTTTTCCACCGCTTCGGGCTTTGCCTTTTCAACAAAGGCCGGGTTGTTGAGGCGTCCGGCCAGCGAGGCCGCTTCTTTCGACGCCGCCTCAATCGCCTTGGTGATACGCGTACGCTCTGCGTCCAGATCAATCACGCCGGCAAGCGGCAAAACAAAGGTCGCTTCATCCACGACCAATTGGATAGCGCCGCCTTCAGGCGCCGTCTCGGCCGACACGCTGTCAAGCCGGGCCAGTCGCGCAATCGCGGCCTGTTGGCGGGTGAGGCGCAACAGGGTGGCATCGCCCGCATCACGCACAAAGGCGTTAAGCCGCGCACCCGGGGCGATCCCCAATTCATTCTTGGCGGCGCGGACTTCGCTGACCAGCCGGATCAGCCACTCCACTTCGGCACTGGCCGCCGCATCGGGTGCGGCTTCGGGGCGCGGCCATTGGGCGTGGATCAGATCATAAGGCCGGTCCGCCAGCGCGTGCCACAGCTCTTCGGTGATGAAGGGCATGAACGGGTGGAGCATGACCAAAATCTGGTCGAGCACCCAGCCGGCAACGGCCTTGGTCTCGTCATCAATCTGGCCCTTGATGAGTTCCAAATACCAGTCACAGAACTGATCCCAGACGAAATGGTAGATCGCATCCGCCATCCCATCAAAGCGCAGTTCCTCAAACGCCTTGTCGAGCTTTGCCAGCGTGGCGCAGACTTCACCGATGATCCAGCGGTTGACCGCGCTGGTCGCGGCGGGGGCGGCCACGCTGGTGCTGCCGGAAATACCATTGGCCTGCGCAAAGCGGGTGGCGTTCCAGAGTTTCGTCGCAAAGTTGCGATAGCCCTCGACCCGCTTTTCATCCATCTTCACATCACGGCCCTGGCTTTCCATTGCCGCCATGAAGAAGCGCAGCGCATCCGCGCCATATTGGTCAATCAGACCCAGCGGATCGACGACATTGCCCTTGGACTTGGACATTTTCTGCCCGTCCGCCGCGCGCACCAGCCCGTGGAGGTACAGCGTCTTCCACGGCACATCCTTCATGAAGTGAAGGCCCTGCATCGCCATGCGGGCATCCCAGAAGAAGAGGATGTCAAAGCCTGAAATCAGCACATCATTGGGGTAATGGCGGGAAAGCGTCTCGCTCTGATCCGGCCAGCCCAGCGTGCCGAACGGCCAGAGCGCGGAGGAGAACCACGTATCGAGCACATCAGGGTCGCGCGTCAGATCCTTGCCGCCGGCCAGCGCCTTCGCCTCATCCTCGCTTTCGGCAACGAAGACATTGCCGTCTGCGTCATACCAAGCCGGGATCTGATGGCCCCACCATAGCTGGCGGGAAACGCACCAGGGCTGGATATTTTCCATCCAGTTGAAATAGGTTTTTTCCCAGCTCTGCGGCACAACCTTGATCGCGCCCGAACGCACCGCCTCGATCGCGGGTTTGGCCAGCGTTTCGGCATCGACATACCATTGGTCGGTCAGCCACGGCTCGATCACCTGACCCGAACGGTCGCCATAGGGCGTCTGGATCACGCGATCTTCGATCTTGTCCAACAGCCCCGCGGCCTCGATGGCCGCAACAACCTTTTTGCGCGCCTCGAACCGATCCAGCCCCAGATAGTCATCCGGGATCAGCCCATCGGCCGTCTGGATCACGCGCGCTTCGGCGTCGAGCATGTTAAGCATGTCCGCTGCCTTGATGCCCGCGCGCTTGCCGACTTCAAAGTCATTGAAATCATGCCCCGGCGTGATCTTGACAGCGCCCGAGCCCAGTTCCGGGTCGGCGTGCTCATCAGCCACAATCGGGATTTCGCGGCCCGTAATCGGCAGGCGCACCTTTTTGCCGACCCATGCCTTGTACCGATCATCCTCGGGGTTCACGGCCACCGCCATATCGGCGAGCATCGTTTCCGGCCGGGTGGTCGCCACCGAAATATGGCCGCTGCCATCGGCAAGCGGGTAGCGGAAATGCCAGAATTTGCCGTTCACCTCGCGGGTTTCGACCTCAAGGTCGGAAATCGCGGTTTTGAGGCCCGGGTCCCAATTGACGAGGCGCTTGTCGCGGTAAATTAGCTTCTGGTTATAAAGATCGACAAAGACCTTAAGGACAGCGCGGCTAAACCCTTCATCCATTGTGAAGCGTTCATTTGCCCAGTCCATCGAACAGCCCAGACGGCGCAACTGCCGGGTGATCTGGCCGCCCGATTCCTCTTTCCACTCCCAGACCTTGGCGATGAATTCCTCGCGGGTGAAGTCGGTGCGCTTTTGCTGGCGCTCGTTCAACTGGCGTTCCACGACCATCTGCGTGGCGATGCCCGCATGGTCGGTGCCGACAACCCACAGCGCGTCCTTGCCCTGCAAGCGCGCATGGCGGATCAGGATATCCTGCAACGTATTGTCGAGCGCATGGCCGATATGCAGGCTGCCCGTCACATTGGGCGGCGGATTGACGATCGTATAGGGCTCGGCCGTGGGGCGGTGCGGGCGAAAGGCGCCCGTTTCTTCCCAATGGCGGTACCACTTCGCCTCAATGGCGGACGGATCAAAGTTTTTAGGCAGTTCGGACATGATGCGCCGCCTTTGCCAGCCGCAATGCGGGCTTGCAAGCGGCGCGCCCCTTTACGGCGGCGTTTAGCCCTGCGCCTGCCGCGTAATCCGTGCCACTTCTTGCGCGACCATCCGTTCGACAATCTCGGGCAAATGGGCGTCAAGCCAATCCTTCAGCATCGGCTTCAGCAGATCGCGGACCAGCCCTTCCAGCGTATCGCTGCCCGGCACATCCGGCTTGACGACAAGCCGCGACAGGTTGGACAGCGCCTGCAAGCTCGCCGCCGCCGCGTCATCAGACAGAATCGGCGGGGAAGGGGAGTCGCTTAAATTCTGCGTCAATTCAAGAACGGCGTCGCTGGCCGCGACCGGGGCCGGCGCATCTGCCAAAGGCGCATCGGGTGCAGGCGCATCTGGCGCGCGGCCGCGCGGCCGCGCGGGTGCAGCCTTGGCATTATCTTCCGCGATGATCTTTTTGATGGAGGAAAGTATCTCTTCCATCGACGGATCTTGTGCCATCTCGCCTATGGCCCTTTCCCTTAGTTGACCGGCTGGGGCGAGATGTCCGACGTCTGGGCAGGCGAGTCAACCGTGCGCGTTGCTTGCGCCTTGGGTTTGGGATCTTGATCCCAATCCCACAAAATGCCTTTCACCCGGCGATAATTTTGGGTCGGATCATAAAGGGCGCCGCCCTCCAGACCCAAGTCGCGCGCTTCGGCCTGGCCCATAGCGGCAAGCAGCTGGAAGCCGGCGACATAGGCGTTGCGCTGCGCCGTGACCTGTTCCACCTGCGCATTTAGCAATTCGCGCTCGGCATCGAGAATGTCGAGAATGGTGCGGGTGCCGACGCTGTTTTCTGCCCGAACGCCTTCCAGCGCGAGGGTGTTGGCATCCACCGCAACCTTGGCCGAGACGATCACCTGATTGGCCGCCTGCCATGAGGCAAAAGCAGAGCGCGTCGATGAGATGACACCGCGCTCTACCGCGATTTCCCGTTCGATCGCCTGGCTCTGCCGGGCCTGGGCCTGACGGACCTGCGCCGAAGGACCGCCCCCCTGATAAATCGGGATGGTAATCTGCGCGCCGGCAGTGGTTGATTTGGTTGATCCCGGCAGGGTGCCCGGCAAGCTGTTCAGATAATCAACATAAGAAGTGTCACCCACCGCAAACAGCTTGGGCAGACGCTGCGCCCGGGCCGCCCCGACATCATAGCGCGCGGCTTCCCGCGCCTTGCCGGCGGCGATCAGATCTGGGTTATTCTTGAGCGCCACGGCAACCGCGCTGTCGGGTGTGGACGGCAAATTGGGCAATGCCGGCGGCGTTTCCAGCGTATCGGGCGCAGACCCGACCAATTGGACATAATTTTCGCGGCTGGCGATCAACCGGGCTTCGGCCTGTTGCAGCTGCGCCTGGGCCAGCGCCAAGCGCGCTTCAGACTGGGCGACATCGGTGCGCGTCAAATCACCGACCTGAAAGCGGTCGCGCGTGGCTTCCAGATTGACGCCCAACACCTTCACCTGCGTGCGGTTGAGGTCAACAATCGCCTGATCCCGGATAACGTCCATATAGACGCCGACCACGGCGCTAAACAAATCTGCCTCGGTCCCGCGCAGATCAGCCTGACCGGCCGCGACCCGGGCTTTGGCGCCATTGACCGCGTTGCGCACGGCGCCCCCAAGATAAAGCGGGATGCTCAGGCTGGCACGGCCACTGGCATAGCGATCGGGCGTGCCGATCGTGACCACCGAATTATGGACATTCTCAGTATAGGCCCCGGATACGGACACATCAGGCAGGCCATTGGACCGGGCCAGCGGCACCGATTCATCCAGCGCCCGCTGCCCGGCGCGCGCGCCCGTTATCGTCGGGTTAGTGGTATAGGCTTTCCACAGCGCCTCGCGCAGGGTCTCGGCGCCGGCCGGAGCCGGCAAGGCCAAGGCGGAGCCCAAAAGCAGCAGGCCGAATTTCTTACGCTGGGACATCTTCATTCCTTTTTTTAATGAAAGGGCCATCCCACCCGTTCGTCTTGCCTCTTGGTCCGCCCCCGCGTCACCCGACCCGTTAAAAGGTAAAGCCCTTAGGCTTTTCAAAGCCGGGCAGGACAACCGCGTCGGCATCCATAACCGGCGTCAGGCCAAAGCCGGACCCCGCCTTATAGCCAACACAGAGCCGCGAGACGCCGCCATCGATGATCGCCGCTGCCAAACGCCCATGATCCGCCAATTGACGGACAAGCGCTTCGGGCACCTGCTCAATCGCGCCATCAACCAAGATGACGTCATAAGGCGCGCCCTTGGCATGGCCCTTGGCAAGATCGCCGGTCACAACCGATATATTGGCTACGGCCTTCAGCTGCGCCTTGGCCTCGGCTGCCAGCGTCGCATCTGATTCGAGTGCGACTACCGTTTTGGCCAGCCCCGCCAGGACCGCCGCCGCATAGCCCGACGCCGCGCCCACCACGAGCACATTATCCTGCGCCGTGACGCCCGCTTCGACGATCAGCCGGGCGGTGATCAGCGGCGGATTGAGCGCCCGCGACCCCGCCAGTGGCACCGCGCGATCCACATAAGCCAGTGCCCGCCGGTCTGCCGGCACAAACGCCTCGCGCGCGACCGATTCGATGGCCGCCGTCACCCGCGGATCATTGACCGCATTGGTCCGAAGCTGGCTATCCACCATGGCCCGGCGCATCGCCTGAAAATCAAGATTGCTCACATTCGCTCCTGTGGCATAGCTGTCTTATGGATGCAATACACCCGATGTTCCTCAGAAGCTTTAGCGGCGCAGGCCCCGCCCGCCAAGCCGCAACCGCTTAATTTCATCGCCGGTTGACATCTGCCGCCATTTCGACGCACAGACCGCGCTCACCGCACGCGAGGCCCGATGGCGGAGTGGTGACGCAGCGGACTGCAAATCCGTATACGCCGGTTCGATTCCGGCTCGGGCCTCCACCGACACGCCAGCCCCGCCCCCTTGTTGCCCGCCCCTTTTTGTGAAGAATCAGGGTAAAGCAGGCCAGTCGGTTGGGTTGGCAGGCATCAGCGCCTTCAGGCTTTCCGGGGCGACCACCTCGACATGACGGCCCCAGCTGACCAGATGCCAGGCCATTTCCAATTGCCCGCCCGCGTGGAAGCGCACGATCAGGCTGCCATCGGCCTGTGGTTCCAGTTTTTGCGAGTGATGAAAGACAAATTGGCGCGCCAGCGGTGCCGCTTCTGGCGTGAATTTCCAGACGATATCGGCGGGCGGCTCATCAAACACCCCAAAGCACCGCGCGACAAAGTCTTTCAGGTTAAAATCGGCGGGCCGTTCAAAGCTTTCCGGCTCTAGCCGAAGCGCCGACATCGCCGGCAGGCTGAACGACCTTACGCCCTTGGCCGCGCCATCCTGCGCGACCAGATAATGCCGGTGACCATAAAGAAAGCCGAGCGGCGACACGATGCGGCGCGTCTTCCCGCCGCCGGTGCGCGACGCATAGTCGAACGACACCTTGCGGCAGGATTTGATCGCCTCGCGCAATGTTTCAAAGAGCGCCATCGGAATAAGCGGCCGCGGGCCGGGACGATGTGCGAGGCCTTCTGCTTCAAGCAGCGCTTCAAGATCGGGATCAATTTGCCGGATCTCTGGGTCCTTCAGGGCGCCCCGCACCTTTGCACTCAAGGTCCGCAGATGCTCTGCATGGGTTTCCAGATTGGCCTGATCAAAAGCCTTCGCCGCCGCCTCAAGCGTTGCAAGGTCATCTGCGGTAATGCCGGCCAATGCCTGCGCGCTGCCCTGCCCGAGACGCCATCGCTTGGTGCGATCGTTGGACGGAACTTCATCAGCCTGGGGAAAGGCCCGGATGACCGCGTCGCGCATGCGGATCGCCGTGCGCCGACTAACGTCAAACCGCTCCATGATGTCGGTGATGGTCAGGCCACCACGCGCGGCCTGCATTTCCAAGGCAAGCTGGATTAGCCGTTCGGCCCGATTATAGCGCATGAAGCTCCCCCGCTGCGCCCCAGATAGAAGCTCATTATGTCAAAGCGGGACATATATGCCAGTATTCGAGCAATATTTTATTTCACAGATGGAATGACCTGCCCTGGCTGACGCGCAGCTAGCGCGGGGCGATGGAAAGAAGCGCGGCGATCGGCCCCCAGCGTTTTGGCACATAGGCGTGCTTGCGCCGCGCAAGGCCGGCCGCGATGATCTGCCGGGCAGCCGTTTCCGCGCTGGCGACCCAAAAGGCCTCATCAAATTGCTGCAAGGGCGTATCAATATAGCCGGGGGCCACTTCCGTCACGCTGACCTTGGGGGCGGCCTTGCGCAGGAACATCCGGACGCCGTCGAGATAGAGCGAGACGAAGGCCTTTGAGCCGCTATAGCTGGCCGTCAAAGGGTGACCCCGTTTTTTGGCAACGGACGAAATGCCGATGATCCGGCCCGTACCCCGGGCGATGCAATGATGCACCGCGGCATCCGTCATCGCGGCAAAGCCCATGACATTGGTTGCAATCGTCTGGCGCTCGGGCTCCCAGGAAAAATCTTTGTTGAGAATGCCCGTGCCCGCGTTGAGAACCCAAAGATCGACGCCGCCCAATTCGTCGGCAAAGGCGCGAAGTTCTGCGCGGGTTTGCTCGGGATCGTCCACATCGACCACGCGGGCGCGCGCTTTATCGCCCCATTGGGTGATCAGCGCATCAAGATTGGCGCGCGTGCGCGAGGTTAGCCCGACCGTCCAGCCATCCGCCATCAACTGTTCTGCAATGGCCTTCCCGATCCCGGAAGAAGCGCCCACCACAATCGCCGTACCCATGTTCTGCTGCATCCTACCCCCTAATTGGCCTTATCAATCCACTTTCATCGCCAATCCTAGCGCGTTGCGCCGAATATGCCATGATTATGGCAGGGCGGTCCTGCCGCGCGATTGGACTTTAAGCCCCTCTCTTTGCGCGTGTCCTTGTTTTCTGGCGCACGGCACCTATGTTGGAGAGGCAAACGACGCTTGAGTCGAGCCTTTAGGCACACGTCCTTTTCGCTTCCCGTCACGCCTCGATGTTCCGTGAGCATGTCGCTCTACGGACCCCTTTTCCGTGAAAGGATCCGGAAATATGCCTATTGGCACAGTTAAATTTTTCAACACCGACAAAGGCTATGGGTTCATCGCGCCCGATGATGGCGCAACGGACAGCTTTGTTCACATCACCGCCGTAGAACGCGCCGGGCTGCGCACGCTCTTGAAGGAGCAACGCGTGAAATATGAGCTCGAAACCGACAATCGGGGCAAGACCTCGGCCGTCAATCTCGAGCTTGCGTGATCCATGGCCAAAGAGGATTTATTGACCCTCGATGGCCAGATCGACGAAATTCTTCCAGATGGGCGCTTCGGCGTCCTTCTGGAAAATAATCACCGGATCATTGCCTATACGGCCGGCCGGATGCGCAAATTTCGCATCCGGTCCGTCGTCGGCGACAAGGTGGTCGTTGAAATGACCCCCTATGACCTCGAAAAAGGTCGCATCATCTACCGGGATAAAGGCCCGGGCGGCGGCGGCCCGGGGCGGGGCCCTGTGCGACGGCGCGGCTAATTCAAACCATCCAAACGAGTAAACATCATTAAGATTAGATCTAAAATCATCCGCCGTCGGCATGGCCGACATAGCCCGTCCCTTTCAACCCCAAGGCTGCACAGCGCGCGCCAGCCAACCTTGTCGCAACAAGAGTTGAAGCGGGTTGTTCTGGAAATGCTGGGATAATCCAGCCGTTCCTGAGCCAGGCAAAAAGCGCGAGGATGCCGCAGGGCGTGAGCGACGCCTGGCTCTGAGCATTGGGAAAACGCCTTAGCCCCAGCAGCGTCAGATCGCGCGCCCGCTTTCCGGCACGCTTGCCGCGCTCTAGCGACCTACCCCTTTCCGAAAAGGGGCAGGCGCTGCTCCGGCAAACGCTCTCACGCCCGTTTTGAATGTCCCTCAAAATTGAGCACTGCGGCGGTGCTGATCAGCCATATCGCGACAAGGACATGGAAAAGGTGCCAAGCGATGTCCGGGAAGCTGGACCTCAAAGGCGCCGCGACCAATTGCGCGATGGGCAACAGAGCAAGGCCCGCCACGGCGAAGACCGGACGATCTATTGGCGATAGGCGATAGGCCTGAACGCCAATAGCAAGCATCACCAGACCGAAGAGAGGCATGCCGATGGCCGGCAGCGCCGTCGCACTTGCCGCAACGAAAAGGCCCGCGACAATCCAACGGCTATCGCGTTGGGGGCTCAAGCCGCCGAGGAGGCAGACAAGGCCGAAAATCGCGCCTGACCTCGACATGAACTGGTGACAGGGCACGATAAGGCCGTTCGGCCCCGCTGAAATGCGGATGACACCCAAGAGCCCAGCCAGACCAAAGGGCAGTAAGGCGAGAGCGCCCAGCCGATTTTTTGGCATCAGCTTGGCCATGCCCCACGCTGAGGCGAGGGCGACAAGCGCTTCGCTCACCGCATAATGTGCTGGCAAGAGCGGCATCATCCTCGGAACTCCCCCTTTACGGCCGCGCGGCCGCGGCGCCTTTGCTCAAGATGGGCGGCGCGTTTGATATCGCGGGAATCCCTTCTTGACCCGTCATGGCTCCAGCCGGGCGGGGCAAACACATACGCCATGCGCTGACCAAGGGTGAGCCCCGGGGTTCGAATATCCTGCGCGATCCCAACATATTCATGTGTCAGAATAGTCAGCGGATTGAGCGTGTCCA
The DNA here is from genome assembly GCA_046074265.1 of Chakrabartia sp. Lineage (GTDB taxonomy): Bacteria > Pseudomonadota > Alphaproteobacteria > Sphingomonadales > Sphingomonadaceae > Aquisediminimonas. The sequence continues at coordinate 90,818 of JBJTNW010000002.1, read as the reverse complement.
TCTGATGAACGAGCCCATAGCAGGGCGGATCTTCGGCAAGTTCAGGCTGGAACGTCCCAAATAACCGGTCCCAAATGATCAGCGTCCCTGCGTAATTTGTATCCAGATAGCGCGGGTTATTTCCGTGATGGACGCGGTGATGAGACGGCGTGTTGAAGACAGCTTCAAACCAGCGTGGCAGTCGATCAATAGTCTGGGTATGCAGGAAAAATTGATAAGTGGCGTTCAGGATGCCGCAAAATGTGACCATGACGGGATCAAATCCGGCCAAGACCAAAGGGATTTTGAGCAGCATTGTGCCGGTGAAATGCTTGGTCCACGATTGGCGCAGCGCAATGGGCAAATTATAATTGGCGCTGGAATGGTGGACCACATGCATCGCCCAAACCCATCGCACACGGTGCGCAAGCCGGTGGTGAACATAGAAACGCAGATCATCCAAAACGAAGCACAGGATGAACGTGGCCCAGTTAACAGGCAGGCTGGCGACGCGGAACGGCTCAACCGCCGCTAAAACCCCAAGCGTTATAAAGGCCGAAAGGGCGTTGACGGGTTCGCTTAGATAACCCAGCGCGATGCTGACCAAGCTATCCTTTAGCGGCGTCTTGCCCTTGCGGCGCAAAACTCTGATCGCAAATTGCTCTGCTGCAATCAGCGCGAGAAAAGCGAAGCCTGAAAAGAGCGTGATGTTCGAATGAACAAAGTCTTCCGCGCGCATAGATACCCCCTCGCCCTTTGGGGGGCCTATCTTTGCCCATATCGGACAACAATTGAATAAATGGCCCTTATTAGGTAGCTGATGGAACATGTCTTATGATTTAGGCTTGGTCCGTCGATTTGAGGCCGTCTATCGCCGCGCCAGCTTTTCTCGCGCGGCCGAAGAATTGGGCATCACCCATTCAGCCATGACCAAGAGCATTCGCACCTTGGAAAATCTGTGGAGCATCCAATTATTTGAGCGCACAACGCGATCGGTTGTGGCGACAGCAGCAGGCCGACGGCTGGCAGAACTGGCGCCAGAACTGCTGCCCCTTGCCCGGCTTCTATGCACCGGGCGGCCTGTCATCAGGCTGTTTTGGGCACGGCAAAAAGCGAAACGCGGAAGAGGCGGGTAGATGACGTACAAGATCAACGGCGCCCTTGGCTCTCCCTATTCGATGAAGATGCGCGCGGTGCTCCGCTATCGTCGCTTGCCGCATATCTGGGTGCATGGCGCGGAAAGCCGCAGCGCGCTGGCGCAGGTCAAAGCGCCCGTTATTCCCGTGATGGAATATCCCGATGGCAGTTTTCATAATGATTCCACCCCGCTGATCTATGATCTGGAGGCGCGCCACGCCGAACGGTCGATCATCCCGCCCGATCCGGCGCGCGCCTTCCTCGCCCATCTGATCGAAGATTTTGCCGATGAATGGGTAACCAAGGCGATGTTCGGCTATCGCTGGCTGAAAGAGGTCGATCAAATCCAGATGAGCCGCTGGCTGGCCTTTGACGCGCTAAAGGGCGGCGGTCTGGCGGCGAGCCAAAGCTTTGCCGACCAATTCCGTGCGCGTCAGGTTGGACGGATGGCGATTGTCGGGTGCACGGCTGAAAACTTCCCGCTGATCGAAGCCTCAACCCGCGCCCTGCTGGCCGCGCTGGAGGCCCATGTGGTGGACAAGCACTGCCTGTTTGGCACGCGTCCAAGCATCGCTGAATTCGGGATGTTCGGCCAATTATCGCAACTGGGCGTTGACCCCAGCGCGCAAGCGATGATGCGAAAAGACTATCCTTACAGCTATCGCTGGCTGCTCCATATCGACGACATGTCGGGAATTGAGGGCGCGTGGGACGAGCCTGATGCTCCCTTTGCCCCCATCATCACCGCCTGGCTTACCCAGGTGGGAGAGATTTACATGCCATTCTTGCGCGCCAATGCGGCGGCCATTGAGGCGCAGGAAGAGACATTCAGCATGACCGCCATGGGCCACCCTTACACCCAAGGCGTGTTCAAATATCAGGTCAAATGCCTTGCGGATTTGCGCACGCGCTATGCCGCGCTCAATGCCGCCGCACGGGCCCAGATAGACCCGCTATTGGCACAAACTGGGTGCCTGGACACCTTGCGCTAAGAGGCCGCCAATTCGGCAAAGCGGCCGTCATGGTAGAGAAGCGGCGCAGGTGACGGATCGGCCAGATGCACGTCGAGTACATCGCCGATCGCGAGACCATGTGTCGATAACAGGGTCAGGCTATGAACCGCGCATTCAAAGGAGACCAGCGCACTGGCCAAACGCGGCGCGCGATCTTCCGCCCGCACCCAGTGCCCACTGGCAAATTTATCCGCCGTCTTGTCGGGGCCCATGCCGGCGAAAATCTGGGCGATGGCAAGGTCTGGTGCGCCGATCAGATTGACACAGAAGCGGTTGTGTCGGCGCAGCAGATCAAAGCTGCCGCCGCCCGCATTGAGGCAGGCCAACAAGCGGGGCGGTTCAGCCGTCAATGAGCAGACCGCCGTTGCGGTGAGCCCGGCCACGTCCTCGCCTCGGCCGGTCGTGATCACCGTCACCGCCCCTGCCAATTGCCGCATGCCTTGCCGAAAGTCGTTCATCGTTGCGCCTATTTGCAATTTGGCCCGATTCTTAAAATCTGAGAACCATTGGCGCTATCCGCGCGGCGACGATGATTATCCGCTCTTTGCAATTTCTTCCAAAGATCATAAACCTGACGGCTGCTTGTCTGGACGCAGAGCGGTAGCAGAGGGGTTGCCCCTGAGAGCCGGGCACGGCACATGGAACCGACGCATGTTGGGTGTTGTGGACCACGACCTGATCAACTTGTGCGAGCGCAATCCGCTCGCAGATCACGCCCATTTCGCTTCCCGCGACCTTGATGAAGCCCGCTCTTATGTTGGCGGCTTTTTTTGCAATCACCAATTGTCCCTGGTGAACCGCCGGACAGGGCTGGACACGGTGTTTGATCATGTCCGCATCGGCAGTGTCGGCCTTGTGCAAATGGGCTATGGTGCGGATGTTCTGGTGACGCCCGGCGCGCTGGAAGATTTTTATCTCGTCCAAATCCCGATCAGCGGTCATGCCGCAATCCGCTTTGGGCGGGAGGAATTCTTCACCACCGTTGGCATAGCCTCTGTTCAGCACCCGGAAGACCATCTGGAAATGCGCTGGTCCGCAGATTGCCGCAAGGTGGTTGTGCGGGTTGATCGCGCGCGATTTGAACGTTTTATTGAGCGCTGCACGGGGCGCCCGCAACGTCAGTCGCTGCGGCTCGCCCCGAAAATGGATATGGGCACGCCCGAGTCCCGCTTGATGCAGGAACAGGTGAAATCAGCCCTGCACTGCGCCACGCTTTTCCGGCCGGGCCAACTGCCTGCGATGGTGACGACCCATGTCGAAAATGCGGTGATGGGCGCGCTGTTATGCTTGTTGCCGCACGACCGCACAGCAGAATTTGCGCGGCTGAGCGACAGCGGGGAAGGCCCGATTGTGTCGCGCGTGCGCGAGTATCTGGAGGCGCATGCCGAAGAGCCCATCGGCATGGAAGACCTTGTCGACATTGCGGGCGTGCCGCTGCGCACGCTCTACCATGTCTTTCGTCAGACGCTCGGCATCTCGCCGATGCAATTGCTGCGGGATATCCGGCTCGATAGGGTGCGGCATGCGCTGTCGACAGGCCGACAGGGCATCTCGGTGACCATGGTCGCGCTTGATTGGGGCTTCCACCATCTGGGCCGTTTCGCCCAGCAATACCGCGCCCGCTTTGGCGAAACTCCCAGCGAAACTTTGCGCCGGTCACAGCCGCTTAGCCTTAGCTGATCCGTTTTGAAGAGATTTGCACAAAGCGGATAGCCATTGCCGCCAGCGGATTGTTGCCTCGAGTCTCGCACTTAGTCTCGCTCTCCACACAAGTGGACGCATGGAGAGCGCAATGGCGAAGATTGCAATTGTCGGTGCCGGGCAGGGTGGTCTGCATCTGGCGATCGGGCTTCAGCAGGACGGGCACGAGGTCACCGTTCTGTCCAACCGCACTGGCGCAGAAATTTACGACGGATCGGTGACATCCAGCCAGTCGATGTACGGCATGGCGCTTGGATTGGAGCGCGATCTGGGCATCGATTTCTGGGAGGAGGAAGACGAGGTGAAATACCACGCCGCCTCCATGCGGATCGGCGACAGCGACGGCAATGTGATGCTCTATTGGGAAGGGCCGATGGATTCGCCCGGCCAGTCGATCGACCAGCGCATCAAAATGCCCCGCTGGATGGCGCATTTTGAAAAAATTGGCGGCAAGCTCGATTATCGCGACGCGGATATCGCGATCCTTGAAGAGCTGAGCGCTGAAAATGATCTTGTTATTGTCGCATCCGGCAAGGGCGAGATCGGTCAGTTGTTTGAACGCAATGCCGATCGATCACCCTATACCCAGCCGCAGCGCGTGCTGGCGCTGACCTATGTGAAGCCGATGCTCCCACGCGAGGGCGAACCGGCGATCAGCATCAACATCAATCCGGGCATTGGCGAATTCGTGACCTTCCCGGGCCTTACCCGGTCCGGCAAATGCGACATCTTCACCATCGAATGCGTGCCGGGCGGACCGATGGACTGCTGGCAGGATGTAAAGACCTCGGCGGAACATCTCGCTATGAGCGAACATCTGCTGCGCACCTATTTCCCGCGCGAGGCAGAGCGGATCGACGGCCGGCTGGAACTGACGGACGATCAAGCTGTCCTGCGCGGCCGCGTGACGCCGACCGTCAAGCACCCGGTTGCCACCCTGCCCAGCGGCCGCAAGGTCATGGGCCTGGGCGACGTGCTCGTTCTCAATGACCCGATCACGGGTCAGGGATCGAACAATGCGTCCAAGGGCGCCCAAATTTATCTCGATGCCATTCGCGCCAACCCGTCAGGCCCGTTCGATGCCGACTGGATGACGGAGGTATTCGAGCGCTTCTGGAACTATGCGCAATATGCCGTGCAGTACACCAACATGACGCTCGGCCAGCCGCCGCAGCACATGATGAAGATTTTGCAGGCTGCATCCCAGAGCCCTGTCGTGGCCCATGCCATGGCCAATAGCTTCAACGATCCGCAATCGATCGCACCCTGGTATTTTGAACCGGCCGCCGCCGATGCGTTTCTTGAGGAGAAAATGAAAATCGCTGCATGACCAGGAGAGGGTCAGCATATTCCATTGAGGGGGAGACATAATGATTTCACGAAACGCACTTGCTGGCGCCTTGCTCTGGACCGGGCTCGCCGCAACACCTTCGCTGGCGCAGGATGTCGCCGGCGCGCAGCAGAGCCAATCGGCCTTTGACGAGACGATTGTCGTCACGGCGCGTAAGCGCGAGGAATCGCTGCAAGAAACGCCAATCTCGGTCAGCGCCTTCACCGGGCGCGGGCTGGAAGCGCGCGGTGTCCAAAGCACGGAAGGTCTGGCGCAGATTACGCCCAATCTGACGTTGCAGAATAACCCGAGCTTCTCGGGCGCCAGCAACAGTGCGGCCATCTATATCCGCGGCATCGGCCAGCAAGATTTCGTCCCGACGGTTGAGCCGGGGGTCGGTGTCTATGTGGATGGCGTTTATGTCGCGCGCTCGCTTGGCTCGATCCTTGACCTTGTGGACTTTGAACGCGTGGAAGTCTTGCGTGGCCCGCAAGGGACGCTGTTTGGCCGCAATACCATTGGTGGTGCGATTTCGGTGACGACCAAGGCGCCGAGCCGGAACCTTGAAGGCGCGGGCTCAATTGGCGTGGGCACCGACAATCAGGTTATCGCCAAGGGGACGATCAACGTGCCGCTGAGCGAAACAATCGCGGTGCGCGCCTCGGTCGGCTATTTCAATCAGGATGGCTATGTCACCCGGGTGAATGACGGCAAGAAACTTGGCGATATGGATCGCCTGACCGGCCGGGTGGCGATGCGCATCGAGCCAAAGGATGGCTGGACCACCGACTTCGCCTTTGATGGCACGACGGCGCGCGAAAATGGCCCGCCGATGACGCTGTTGGGCATTAATTACGGCCACACGACCGATCCCAATACGCCGCCCTTTGTTGATATTCACAACATCATCGCAACCGTCATGTCGGGCGGGCCCATGGCACCCTGCGCCCAATTGGGGCTTGATGTTCCCGGCTGTTATGATGACCGCTATATTCTGGGCAAGGATAAGACCGCGGGGACCGCGCCGTCCTATTCCAACATGGATATCTGGGGCCTCAGCATGACCCATGCGGTCGACCTGACGGATAATCTGAAGCTCAAATCCATCACGGCCTATCGCCACCTCAAGGGCACTTTCGCCCGCGACGGCGATGCCTCGCCCGAGACGATCGCCCAATATTATGACAAGATCGTCCAACAGCAGTTCAGCCAGGAAGTGCAGCTGCTCGGCGAGACGGATCGGTTCAACTGGATCCTGGGCGGCTATTATTTCAACGAGCAGGGCACCAACACCAATGGGCTGCTATTTGAAATTTCAGAATTCCAGTCCGGCGGCGCCTTCGAGAATAAGAGCCTCGCCTTTTTCGGTCAGGGTACCTACAAAATCACGCCGAAGCTGAAGCTGACGGCCGGTCTGCGCTATACGAAGGACAAAAAGTCCTTCCACCCGGATCAGTTCATTATCGAGAACCGCGTTGCCTTTCTGGGTGCGCCTTTCGACAGCCCGATCTTTGATCCGGGCACACGCGTGCTGCCGGATGTCAACGCCAAGGTGGACTTTAGCGAAGTCACGCCGATGGTGAATCTGTCTTATGACGTGAATGACGACCTGATGACCTATGCGACCTGGTCGCGCGGCTTCAAGTCGGGCGGGTTCACCCAACGCGTCTTCCCGCCGATCATTCCGGGCGTGACCACCCCAATCACCGATCCGGTCAAGGCGATCCCCTCCTTTGATCCGGAAAAGGTGGACGCCTATGAATTTGGCGTGAAGTTCCAGACGCCGAACCGCTCGGCAACCATCAACCTCGCTGGCTTCTACACCAAATATAAGGACATGCAGGTCCAGGTCTTTACCAGCGTTGCGCCCGTCTTCACCAATGCTGCCAGCGCGACGATCAAAGGCTTTGAACTCGAAACCCAGCTTCGCCCGGTGGCGGGGCTCTACCTCGAGGCAACGGCCGGCCTGACCGACGCGTCTTATGATCAGATTGATGAGACGACGACCTTTATCAACCCGGGCAATGCGTTTGAGCGCGTGTCGAAATGGACGCTCTCGGCGGCCGCAACCTATGAGCACCGGCTGCCCGGCGGCTCTACCTTGCGTCCTCGGGTTGATTGGGCCTGGCGGAGCAAGTTCTACAATAACTCGTTCAACACGCCTGAAATTGCCCAGCCAGGCTACCACTTGGTCAATGCCAGCCTTGGCTGGACCTCTGCCAATGAACGGTTCAGCCTGATCGGCGCAGTCAAAAATATCGCCGACAAGCGGTATCTGCTGTCAGCGGTTCTTGTCGACGCGGTTCAGGCATTTGAGGGCGTTTATAATCGCGGCCGGGAATGGTCGCTGACGGCCTCGTTCAAATATTGAGGTCAGCCAAATGAAGCGCGGCCCCCTTGCCCTTCTCCCGGGCAAGGGGGCCGCTGCTTTTTAAGCTCTTATCGCTATGTGAGAACGCCCGGAGCGCCCGGCGTTGCCCTGCCCTGCCAAGCGCCTATGCCGCGCTTGAAGATGCGTTGCAGGGAGAAGCAGGTGAAAGCGATCCGGTTCCACGAGAAAGGTCCCGCCGAGGTTCTCACGCTCGATGAGGTCGAGGCGCCCACGCCTGCCCGCGACGAGCTTCTGATCCGTATCGAGGCGGCGGGGATTTCCTATGGCGACATCCTTCGACGCCGTGGTGGGCATTACCCGATGCCGACACCGCTCCCCTTCACCCCCGGCGAAGCGGTCGCGGGCACGGTTGCCGCCGTTGGCGAAGGCGTGTCACCCGACTGGGTCGGCAAACGCGCTTATGGCCGCGTGACCTCTGGCGGCTACGCCGAATATGGCGTGGGGGTCGCCCAGCAGTTTCTGGAACTGCCAGATAGCGTGAGCGCCGCAGATGCGGTTGCGGTGATGAGCGATGGGGTAACCGCGGCCCTCATCCTTAAATGGGTCGGGCACCTTCGTGGCGGTGAAACGGTCTTCGTTCCTGCGGCGGCAGGCGGGCTTGGCAATGTGGCCGTGCAGCTTGCCAAGCTTTATGGCGCCAAGCGGGTCTTTGGCGGTGCTAGCAATCAGGCGAAGCGGCAGGCGGTTCTGGCCGCAGGCGCCGATCACGCCATTGATTATACGCAGGAAGGCTGGGCGGCGCAGATCAAGGCGCTGAACGACGATCAGGGCGTTGACCTTGCCCTGGAGATGACGGGCGGCCCGGTCTTCTACGAAACGATTGAAGCCGTTCGTAATGGCGGGCGGATTGTGAATTACGGCAATGCCAGCGACACGGATTCGCCGATCAACCCCCGTCAGCTTCTCCGGCGCAACCTGACCTTGTCGGGCTTTCTGATTACCGGGAACTTCCTTGAAGAACGGGTGGTCGCCGGCAAAGAAGTTCTGGGCTTTCTGGCACATGGCGCTCTGAAGGCGGCGGCCACCTGCTATCCGCTCAGCGATGCCGCACGGGCGCATAAGGTGATTGAAGAGCGGGCCTCAACGGGCCGACAAATCCTGATCCCCTAACCCACTGCTCCCGCATTGTGAGAGCCTATTCTTGGCGTTCGGCAGAACCCCCGCTAACGCCGCCACAGATGAGCCCGATGGACAAAAGCTATGACCGGTAACCTTGTTTCGATCTTCTACGCGCGCCAAACCGAGCATCAGGACAAGCCTGCCTTGGTTTGGAATGGCGCGCCCATATGCAGCTTTGGCGACCTTCCGGCGCGCGTTGGCCAATATCGCGCCGCGCTGGCGCAACTGGGCGTTGCGCCCGGCGACCGGGTCATGGTCAAGGCAGACAACTCGCCGCAATTTGTGTTTACGTATCTGGCCGTCCTCGCATCGGGCGCCGTCTTCGTGCCGATGAATACCGCTTATACCGCTGCCGAAGTTGCGCTGCTGATTGAGGATGCAGCCCCGGTGCTGCTGGTTCATGCAGCGGGCACAGCGGTGCCCGAGGCGAATGACAGCGTGACCCGCGTTACCCTCAACGCAGATGGGACGGGCTCTTTGCCTGACCGCGCGGCAGGCCTTGCGCCTGACCTGAGTGTGGAGACGCGCGCGGCCTCGGACTTGGCGGCGATCCTGTTTACCTCGGGCACGACAGGTCGACCCAAGGGCGCGATGCTGACCCATGGCAATCTGGCCAGCAATGTCGCTGCCCTGTTCGAGACATGGCAGTTCTCGAGCGCTGACATCATCCTTCACAGCTTGCCGCTATTTCATGCGCACGGCCTGTTCGTCTGCCTGCATCTGGGCCTTTACAGCGGGGCGACCTTGCGCATGCTTGGCAAGTTCGATGCGAAAAAGGTTATCGCCGATCTGCCCAATGTCAGTGTGTTCATGGGCGTCCCGACCTTTTACACCCGCCTCCTTGAAGATGCGGACTTCACCTTTGAGGCCGCCTCTGGTCTGCGCCTGTTTATCAGCGGCTCGGCGCCGCTGCTTCCCTCGGTCTTTGCGGCATTTGAAGCACGGACCGGCCACCGCATCCTTGAACGTTATGGCATGACGGAAACGGTGATGATCACCTCTAATCCTTATGCTCAGGCTGGGCGGTTGCCGGGGACAGTCGGTTTCCCGCTGCCGGGCGTCTCGGTGCGCGTGGTCGATGGCGACCGCCGCGATATGGCGACGGGCGAAGTTGGCGAGATTGAGATGAAGGGGCCTAATCTGTGCGCCGGCTATTGGCGCCGCCCCGAAGCCACGGCCGAAAGCTTTTACGAGGATGGCTATTTCCGGACGGGGGATACGGGCTTTCTGGATGCCGAAGGTCGGCTGACGATTGCCGGCCGTTCCAAAGACCTGATCATTTCGGGCGGCTATAATGTGTATCCGGCAGAGATTGAGATGCTGCTGGCGGAGGTGCCGGGCGTTCAGGATGTCGCCGTCTTTGGCGTGCCGCACCCGGATTTTGGTGAGGCCGTGATGGCCGCTATCACCACGACGGGCGATGCCTTTGACATGGCCGCCATGGACGCGCTGATCGCTGAACGTCTGGCCAAGTTCAAACGGCCAAAAGCGGTCCATGTGCTTGATGCTTTTCCGCGCAACGCGATGGGCAAGATTTTGAAGCAAGACCTGCGCGATCGCTATCGCGACAGCTTTTCAAAGCCTGTCTGAGCCATGGCGGATCGTCCTCTCCTGCTGGCGGGAAAGATTGGCCTTGTGACGGGCGGCGGCAGCGGCATGGGCCGGGCCGCCGCGCTGGCGATGGCGCGCGAAGGGGCCGACCTCTTCTTGGTTGGCCGGCGCGAGATGCCGTTGCGCCTCGTCGCGGACGAGATCGCCACCCTGGGCCGCCGGGCGGAAATCTTTCCCGGCGACGTGACCCAGCGGGCGGTATGCCGCGACGCTGTCGCCAAGTGCGTGGCGGCCTTTGGGCGGCTTGACCTCGCCTTCAACAATGCAGGCGGCCATGGCGACCCGGCGCCGATCGATGCGGTCAGCGAGGAGGAAGAGGATCATTATCTCGCCCTCAACTTCAACGCGGTTCATTGGGGCGTCAAATATCAGGTGGCCGAGATGCGCCGGTCGGGCGGCGGCGCGATTGTGAACAATGCGTCGATCTTTGGCCTGAAGGCGATGGCAGGCCTTGCTTATTACACAGCTGCCAAATTTGGTGTGGTAGGGTTGACCAAGGCGGTCGCGCTTGACTGCGCGCAAGCGGGCATTCGCGTCAACGCGGTTGCGCCCGGGGGCACGGAGACGCCCAATTTCCTGCGCGTGATGCAAGACGCACATGCGATGGATGCGATGGTGCCGATGGGACGGATCGGCCAGCCAGATGAAGTCGCCAATGCCGTTGTCTGGCTGATGTCCGATCAGGCAAGCTATGTGACAGGCACCGTCCTGTCCGTCGACGGCGGCCTGTCGGCAGATTAAGGGCCGACAGGCGCCGCCAACGCGCGGTCAGAAGACCGACGGAACGTGCGACAGCACCTCATCGGCCGGGTTTTCCGGCGTATTATAGGTCCGCTTGGAATGGCTAAGGCCAAGGTCGAGCAGCATTTCACATTGTTTGAACGCGACCAGACCGGGGTTAAGGACCGGGACTTCCAGCCGCTCGCTCAGATATTTGTACGACTGGTGCATGGTGGTTGAGCCGAGGATGATCGCATCTGCCCCGTCCTCATCAATCGCCTTTCGGCACTGTTCTTCCAGCTTGCCAAAGACGATCTCTTCCTTGCCCGCGAGCAATTCGTGCGTGTCGGGCCGGGTGCCGATATCGCGAATCGAGGCAAGCTTTGACGACAGGCCCGTCTCAAGCGCCAGCTTTTCGTAAATCCAGTGCCATTGCGGCCACATCGTCACGACCGAGAATTTTTTGGCAAGGTCTGCCGCCAGGAAGAAAGACGAGCGGCCCGGCCCCGTCACGGGGATGGTCAGCCGCGACCGGAGCGCCGCAACGCCCGAGTCGCTGACGCTGTTCAAGCAGACGGCCGCAAATCCTTCTTGCTCGGCGCGCAGGCCCGCTTCGAGGCAGAAGGCGTCTGCCATGGTCGCTTCAAACAGCGAATCGAGCGAGGAGGTGCCATTGCGGACCCCGGCAAATTCCACCGAAATATCGCTGCGAACCAGCCCTTCAGGCATTTGGGCGGCAAAGCCAGCCAAAGCCTCTGCCGGCAGCGGCACGGGGACGATCATCTTGATTTTCTTCTGAGACATAAGCGTTCTTTCTGTCAGTTATTGTCTGGTGATCCGATTGGGCCCGCTTAACGGGTAGAGCCGCTCGCTGATTTCCGCGGCATGGCGCGTCAGTTCGGCGGCCAGTTCGGGCAGTTGCTTGGTCGGCATCTGGCCCGCCGGGGAAGAGGCTGAGAGCGCGGCAACAACGCGGCCATCCGCATCCTTGATCGGCACGGCGACGCATCTCAGATCGTCGAACAACTCACAGTCGTCGACGGCATAGCCGCGCTTGGCGACGACCTGAAGTTCCTTCAAAAGCGCGTCGGGCTCGGTAAGGGTGTGGGCGGTAAGGGCGATGAACGGCCCTTCGTCAAGGTAGCGGCGCTGCTGGTCCACGGGCAGGGCCGCAAGCAGGACTTTGCCGAGGCCAGAACAATAAGCCTCAAGCTTGCTGCCGATGACGGTGGGTGGAAAGGCGGCGCGGCGCGACGCCTTGGCCAGATAGGTCACCATATAATCTTGATCGAGCATGCCAAGATGGGCCGCGGTGCAGGCGCTTTTGCACAAGCGGCGCAAGCTTGGCTCGGCGGCGGCGGCGTATATGTTGTCGATAGAAGTGGCGTTGGTCAGGCGGAAAAGCGCGGTTCCGATGCGATATTTGCCGGGCGCAATGTGGATCACGGCACCCACATCTTCCAACGTCGTCAGCAAGCGATGCGTTGTCGCAACCGACAGCCCGCAGCGCGATGCCATGACCGGCAAGCTGCCAATGCCGCCGGCATCGACAAGGCAGTTCAACAGCGAAAACGCCCTGTCGACAGATTGGATTCGCGGGGTGGCCATGGTCTCTCTCCATTCCTTGACCTGCGCGCGCCAAGGTCCCTGAAGATCCTGACGAGATGCGACTCTTCGTATAATTTCAATTGAAACTAGATAAAAAAGATTTTGAATAAAGCGCAAGTGCAATTGAAAATTATCTCAATATGTGAGAACCATCAATGGAAGTTTTTTGACAGACCTCAGCAAAGCCCGCATTCCTTTGGATCGGCCACGCATGTCACTGATCGACATGATTGCTGTGAAGGACTCGCGTCTGATGAAAAACATTTTGAAGAGGGGGGAATAAAACCATGATCTCGAAAAAGACCCTGATGACCGCTGGACTGCCGCTGATCGCGCTGATGGCGGCGGCCATGCCGGCCTATGCGCAGAACGCTGCCCCTGCGGAAGCGGAAGACAATGGCGGCGATGAAATCGTCGTGACGGCCCAGCGCCGTGCCCAGTCGCTCCAGGATGTCGGCATTTCGATTGCCGCCTTTGGTGGGTCGGAATTGCGCCAAATGAACGTTCAGTCGAGCGTCGACGTCGCACGCCTCACGCCGGGCGTTCACATTTCCGGCAATGTCGGCGGCCAGATGAGCCAGTTCACCATTCGTGGCGTGACGCAGAACGACTTTAACGACGCCATCGAGGCGCCGGTCGCCGTCTATGTCGACGACAGCTATATCCCCAACATGCAGGGCCAGACCTTTGGTCTGTTCGACCTTGAGCGCGTTGAAGTGCTTAAAGGCCCGCAGGGCACCCTGTTCGGCCGCAACGCGACGGGCGGCCTTGTCCATTATGTCGTCAGCAAGCCCAGCGACAAGCTCGAGGGTCGCGTGGACGGCACTTATGGCCGCTTCGATTCGGTCAAGCTTGAAGGCATGTTGAACCTGCCGCTGAGCCCGACGGTCGCGCTGCGCGTGTCGGGCCTGCTCGATCGCAACGGCTCTTATTGGAAGAATGTCTACCCAGAAGGTGCCGCGGGCGGCGTCCCCGTCAACCTGGGTGGCGTGACCAACCCGTGCTGCCAGGATGAAGGCTATAGCAACACCGCTGCCGGCCGCATCCAGCTTCAGTTCAAGCCGAGCGACGATCTTACGATCCGTCTGGTGGGCGCCGCGTCGCGTCAGCACCTCTCTTCGGGCCAGTACACGCAATCGCCAACGGTGGCCGTTCTGGACGCCGAAGGTCGCGTTGTGAACGCCATCTATGCCGGCCCGGATGAGACCCGCACGGCGATTGGCCCCGATGGCCAGAACTTCACCGGCATCCCGAATTCGCCGCCGAGCCGCGCACCGGGCGCAGACTGGTTCGGCTTTGTCGCCCCGAGCGGCAAATCGCTGACGCTCTCGAAGGACTTCGCCGTGTCCGACCTTAACCGGACGGAAACCTGGAACGGCGCGCTTCACGTCGATTATGACCTGGGCGGTGCAGATCTGGTCTCGGTTACCAACTACATGCGGTTCAAGAAGAACTTCGCCATGGACGTGGACGCTTCGCCGACCAACCTCGTCAACTATGGCACGGTGGGTGACACCGATGTCGTGTCGCAGGAACTGCGCCTGTCCGGCACGTCGGGTAGCCTGATCTGGACGACCGGCGCTTATTATCTGAATGTCGATGCCAAGTCGTCAAACGGCTTCCTGGCGCCGGCCTACAGCATCTTCTCAAGCGTGTTCGGCGCAACGACCACCGGGATTGACCTCGTCAACACCTTCCGTCTGAAGACGGAATCGGCGTCGATCTTTGGCCAGGCGGAATATGAGTTCGCGCCGAGCTGGAAGGTCATTGTCGGTGGCCGCCTGATCCGTGAGCATCAGGAATATAATTTCCAGTCGAACGCCATGGCCGATATGGACCCGCTGCGCATCGACCATGTGGGGACGCCGCTGTTCCCGCTCCAACCGAGCTTCGAACATCGCCGGACCGATACGCTGTGGGCTGGCAAGGCGCAGGTCGAGTATAAGCCCAACCGGGACCTGCTGTTCTATGCGGGCGTCAACCGGGGCGTGAAGGGCGGCAGCTACAATGCCAAGCTGCCCGATGGCACGGATCCGCTGACCCCCAGCCAGATCCCGTATCAGCCGGAAGAACTGGTATCCTATGAAGGCGGCCTCAAAGCGACCTTCCTGGACGGCAAGGCGAACTTCAACGCGTCGGCTTATTATTACGACTATTCGAACTACCAGGCGTTCACCTTCTCGAACGTCTCGGGCTATGTGCAGAACCGTCCGGCGCGCACCTATGGCACCGAGTTCGAACTGAGCCTGCGTCCGGTAGAAGGGCTTCAGCTCTCGACCGCGGCCTCGTTCTTCAACGCACGGGTCAAGCAACTTGAAGTTGCGCCGGGCGTGCCGCGGAACGTTCGTCCGTCCTTTGCCCCGCAGACCCAGCTTTCGGGCCGGATCAGCTACAAGCTGCCGATGGATGTGGCCGGTGGCCAGATCACCTTGGGGGCTGATGGCAGCTATACCTCGGGCTTCTACCACAATCTGCGTAACTTCGACGCCAACTGGTTCGGCGGCTATGCGCTGTTCAACGCCCGGGTGAACTGGGAAGACAGCGCGAAGCGCTTCCGGCTCAGCGCCTTCGTCAACAACTTGACGGACAAGCGTTACAAGACGGTTGGTTACGACCTCTCCACATTGTGTGGCTGCACCGAAGAATCTTACGGTCGTCCGCGCTGGTGGGGCGTGAGCGCCGGGATGAGCTTCTAACGGTCAACCCCCGGGGTGCTGCGACGCGGCACCCCACCCCCTTAGGGGCGCAAGACCCCAACCCAAGCCCAACCCAAAGCCACCCGTCGCCCAAGCCAGGCACAAGCGGGCCCCGAGCCCGCCAAAAACAAGGCGAAATCCGGGGAGATATTGGAAAGGAATGCACTGCAATGAATGACCCAACGCCCGTCCGCCGTCGCACCACGGTCCGCGTGAACAACATCAGCGCCGACCGTATGAACGATGAAAAGACCCAGAGCCAATATCAGCCCTATAAGGATGCCGCCTGGGGCTTTGTGAACCACTGGTATCCCGCACTGTTCAGCGAAGAGCTTCCCGAACAGGCGGTTGAAGGTATCCAGATCGCCGGTATCCCGATCTTGCTGCGCCGCGCCGCAGGCAAGCTCTACGCCATCAAGGATCAGTGCGTGCACCGCGGTGTCCGTCTGTCCGCCAAGCCGATGTGCTTCAACGACACGTCGATTGCCTGCTGGTACCACGGCTTCAACTTTGACCTTGAAACCGGTGTGCTCAACAACATCGTCGGTAACCCGGACAGCAAGCTGATCGGCAAGACCGGCGTTACCACCTATCCGGTGCAGGAAGTCGCGGGCATGATCTTCGTCTTCGTGCGCGAAGATGATTTCCCCGATGAAGATGTGCCGCCGCTGTCGCACGACCTGCCCGTCCGCTTCCCGGACAGCAGCGAACGCTTCCCGCACCCGCTCTGGCCGGCGGCCCCCAGCATTCTCGATGAGAACGCCGTGGCGCTTGGCCTGCACCGCACCGGCCAGACCAACTGGCGCATCGCGTGCGAAAACGGGTTCGATAACGCGCACATCCTTGTCCATAAGGACAATGCGATCGTGCACGCGATGGACTGGGTTCTGCCGCTTGGCATCGTCCCCGCGTCGGATGATGCGATCACCCTCATCGAGGATGAAGACGGCCCCAAGGGCCAGATGCAGTGGCTCTTTACCGACCGCTGGACGCCGATCCTCGAAAACAAGGATCTCGGCCTGAAGATCGAAAATCTGCGCGGCCGCTTCTACCGCACCTCGGTGGTGCTGCCGGGCGTGCTGATGGTCGAAAACTGGCCGGAAGAACATGTCGTTCAGTACGAATGGTATGTGCCTATCACCGACGACATGTACGAATATTGGGAAGTCATGGTGCGCATCTGCAACACCGATGACGAGCGTAAGAAGTTCCAATATCGCTTCGACAATATGTACATGCCGCTCGCGATCCGCGGCTTCAACGACTGCGACCTTTATGCGCGTGAGGCGATGGAAGAATTCTACGCCGACGGCACCGGTTGGGACGATGAGCAGCTGGTTGAAACGGACGTCTCGCCTGTTACCTGGCGCAAGCTTGCCTCGCGCCATGCGCGCGGCATCGCCAAGCCCGGCAAGGGCGTAACCAACGCTACCAAGACCTCCAGCATCCGGATGCGTCGCCTCGCTCAGGGCAAGGCGCCCGGCTACAAGGTCGAAAAAATCGAAAATGTTAACGCCTACTAAAGCGACGATCGCGTTTAGCGACGGTGTCGAGCACGAACTGACGGTTGAACCCGGCCAGAGCGTGCTCGAGGCCGCCCTCGCCGCCGAAACGCCGGTGCTGTATCAATGCGGCACCGGCAGTTGCGGCAGTTGCCTTGCGCACCTTGATGAGGGCGAGGCCGACCACCATGAAGGGGTCAGCAGTTCGCTTCTCCCCTCAGAGCGGCAGCAAGGCTATCGGTTGCTCTGCATTACCGAGGCGAAGAGCGCGTGCCGCTTCTCTCTCGGCTATGATAGCGCCGCGGGCGCCGGGCGCCCGATGGAGGGCAAATGCTTCGTCAATGCGGTCGAACGCATTGCAAGCGACGTCGTGCGCCTCGAGCTGGAATTGGCTGAAGGCTATTGGATGGATTTCCGCCCCGGCCAGTTCATTCAGGTGAAGGTGCCGGGCACCGAGGTCTTCCGCAGCTATTCGATGGCGACGACCGCTGCCGATCTGCCGAAGATCGAACTTCTTATTCGCATCTTGCCGGGTGGCGTCATGTCGGAATGGCTGACGACCCAGGCCAAGGTGGACGACGTGATCGACGTCAGCGGTCCGTTCGGCCAGTTTTTCCTGAAGGAAAAGGTCCGCGCGCCGCATGTGATGATTGCGGGCGGGACGGGCCTTGCGCCGATGATGGCGATGATTGACGCGCTGCGTGCCGCACCCGGCCGCAAGCCCAAGGTCATCCTGAGCTTTGGCTGCCAGACACCGGAGGGGCTATTCAGCCTCGATCAGATTGATCTGCGCCAGCACTGGATGCCGTCGCTTGATGCCCGCATCTCGGTGGACCGGGGCGAAGCGGGCGAAAAGGTCCGGCTTGGCAACCCCGTATCGGCGATCACGGCGGACGACGGGCTGACGCCGGACAGCGTCGCCTATCTCTGTGGCCCTCCCGGCATGATCGAGGCGGCCCGGCATCATCTGGAGAGCCTTGGGCTCTCCCCGGAAAACATCTTCGCCGAACAATTCGTGGCCAGCAACTGACCGGCCTTGAAGCGCATCGGCAGCACCAAGAGCAACGCAAAGGGAGTAGGGGAAATGGGCGTCGACAGTCTGGGCTATGTGGCCTTTAACGTGTCCGCATTCGACAAATGGCAAGAGCTGCTGACGAAGGTGTTCGGCATGGAGCCGCGCCCCCGTGCCGACAACAAGGCCGTGGATTTCCGGCTGGATGAGCATCATCACCGCATTACCCTCTACCCGACCGGGGAAGACAGCGTGGCGGTCGTCGGCTGGGAAGTCAGCAGCATGGACAAGCTCAACGCGCTGGTCGCGGATCTGCGCGCACGCGGCGTGGAACTGACCGAAGGTTCGGCCGCCCTGCGGGCCGAGCGCAAGGCCAAGACCGTCTATCAATTCACCTGCCCGATGATCGGCTGCACAACCGAAATCTATTATGGGCCGCTTGTTCCCAACCTGCCCTTCGCGCCGAGCCGGGGCGTTTCCGGCTATAAGACCGGCGGGCTGGGCCTTGGCCATGTTGTCTTCTGGGTGAAGGACCTGAAGGCGACGGTGCAGTTCTACCGCGAAGTCATGGGCTTTGAGATTTCCGACTATATCGCTTGGGACGATAATGACGCGGTCTTCATGCACTGCAACCCGCGCCACCATACGCTAGCGCTGATGGCCGAAGCCGAAGGTCGGCCGGCCGGGGCGTTCCAGCACCTGATGGTTGAAGCCAATTCCTATGACGATGTCGGCTATGGCTATGACATTGTCCGCGATCTTGGCATTCCGGTGGCGATCGAGCCCGGCAAGCACACCAACGACCATATGCAGAGCTTCTATCTGAAGTCGCCGTCCGGCTTCTGGATTGAATATGGCTATGGCGGGCGCGAAATTGGCCCTGATTGGGAAATCAAAAACTACGATGCGCCAATGCTCTGGGGCCACCGCATGGTTGGGGCCTGAGCCGGTGGGTCTTGCCGAATGCCTTGCGCGGATTGACGCGCGCGACGCCGATGTCCGTGCCTGGTCCTATCTCGACCGCGCGGCGCTGGGCGGCAATGGCCCCCTTGCCGGGGTCGTGCTGGGCGTCAAGGATGTGATTGATGTGGCCGGCATGCCGACGACCCACGGGTCGCCGATCTTTGCCGACAATATCGCGTCGGAAGACGCAGAGGCCGTGGCGCTGCTGCGCCGGGCGGGCGCTGTTGTCCTTGGCAAGACCGTGACGGCGGAATTCGCCACCTATCATCCCGGGCCAACGGTCAACCCGCGCAAGCCCGGCCATACGCCGGGCGGGTCCTCAAGCGGTTCAGCGGCGGCTGTCGCTGACGGCCAGGCAGACATCGCGCTGGGCACCCAGACCGCCGGATCAATGATCCGTCCTGCAAGCTTTTGCGGAACATTCGCCTTCAAACCCAGCCGCGGCCGCTATCCGGTCAAAGGCGTGCTCGATACGGCAACCAGCCTTGATACGCTGGGCGTGTTCGGTCGCAGTCTTGCGCTCTTGGCGACGGTTGATGCCGTACTTTCGGGCGAGAGCGAGTCTGCTGCGGCCCGCCGCCCGTTGCGGGTCGGCCTGTGCAAAATGCCCGACTGGGACAAGGCAAGCACCGAGATGCAGGACGCTCTGCTTGGCTGTGGCGCCAAGCTGGCGGCGGCCGGGTGCGTGGTGACAGACGTGACCCTGCCCGAACCTTTTGAGCGTCTTGGCGCCGCACAATCCCTTATTCATCGCTGTGAAGCGGCCCATGAAATGGGCTGGATCCGCCGCGAGCATCCCGACCAGGTCAGCCCGACCTTCCGCGACATGATCGACGCCGGTGCCGCAACACCCGACGCCGATTATGCCGCCGCCCGCGCGCTTCAGAACGATTGCCGAGGCCTGCTCTCCCAGGTTTTTGCCGAGGTGGACGTTCTGCTGGCGCCGGGCGCCCCGGGCGTGGCGCCCGAAGGGCTGAGCGCGACGGGAGACCCGATGTTCCAGCGCATCTGGACCGCCACCGGCGCCCCCTGCCTTGGCTTTCCCGGCGCATGGCGCAGCGACGGACTGCCGCTGGGTCTTCAGGTCATTGGCCTGCCGGGGGCAGACCGGCAGCTGCTCGCGGATGCTGAAACGATCATTGCACAAGCCGTATTGAGGGAGGCCTGATCATGGAACCCACGACCAAGATGCCGTTTACGCCAGAGATGCAGGCGGCCTATGAAAAGGCGCGCGCCCGGCTCGATGCTGGCCGTTTGAAGCAATTGCTGTTTGATATCACCGACATCCACTCGCCCACAGGCGCAACGCGCAATGTCGCGGAATTTCTCGCCAACCGGATGAAGGAAGTGGGCCTGCGCCCAACGCTGGACCCGATGACCGAGATTTCGTCAAACGTGCTTGGCGACAAGCGCGGGTCAGGCGATGGCGCCACGTTGCTGCTCTACGCGCCGATCGACACGCATCTTGAGGGCGATGAAAGCGATTTCCCTTGGGCCGGGCCGGAACAATATGCCGATCTGCGGCCGCGCGCGACGATGGTGGATGACTGGGTTTATGGCCTTGGCTCGTCCAACCCCAAGGCGATGGTCGCCGGGCTGATGGAAGTCGCAACCGCGCTCATCGAAGCCAATGTGCCGATGAAGGGCACGCTCAATGTCGGCTTTGCCGATGGTGGCATGCCCGTTTCTATCCCGCAGCGGAACAATGCCGGGATGAGCCATGGCGTCTTTCATCTTCTGAACCGCGGGATGGCGCCGGACTTTGCGATCATCATGAAGCCGTGGAACTGGGTCTACCATGAAGAGCCGGGCATGGGCTGGTTCAAGATCGCCGTCAAAGGCACGCTGGGCTATGCGGGCGTGCCGCGCGGTCTGGATGCCTTCCGCAGCTCAGTCGTGCCGTCTGCGACCGTCATTCTCGAACTTGAGAAGTGGCTGATCGATTATGCCGAGCGGAACAAGTCGGGCGACATCTATCCGCATGGCTGGATTGCCGGCGTGCGCGGCGGCTGGATCGAACGCCCCGCCTTCCCAAGCGCCGTCACCGAAATCTTCTTCGATGTGCGCATCAGCCCGCGCACCACGCCGGGTGAGGTGAAGGCGCAGTTTGAGCGGTTCATGGCAGACCTCAAGGCCCGTCATCCCGACATCGACTGCGATTGGGATATGTACGGCTCCACCCCGGGCGGCACGACCGATCCGGCCAACTGGATCATCCAGTCGGCACGGCGCGGTTGGGAGCATATTGAGGGCAAGGCCTATCCCAAGCCCGATCCGCTGGGCGGGCAAACCGATGGGGCGGCCCTGCGGCGTCTGGGCGTGCCGACGGCGCGCATGGGCTGGCCTTGGCCGGCCGAAGGTTCGCCCGAACCGATTGCCGAAGGTCTGGGCGGCATGGGCGCTACCTATGTGCCCGACCTCATGCCCTGCCTTGAGAAGATTCTTTACGCGTGCATCGACACGTTGATGCGGCCGCGTGCCGAACTTGGACTTTAAACGGGCGTCCGACCCCCGGACGCGATGGGAGAAACTATGACCGACAATCCTGAAATCGGCCAGTCGATGGCCACCTGTGGCTATAAGACCAACTATCATGATGCGGGCGACGGCGCCCCTGTGCTCCTGCTGCACGGGTCGGGCGCGGGCGTTTCTGGCTGGGCCAATTGGCGCGGCCTGATCCCGCACCTCTCGCAGCGCTATCGCGTGGTCGTGCCGGACCTTGTCGGCTTTGGCTATACCGAAGTCAGCACCGATTATCAGTTCGACTTTATGAACAGCTGGATCGATCAGATCCTGGCGCTGCTGGATGGGCTGGGGATCGAAAAGGCGCATATCGTCGGCAACAGCTTTGGCGGTGCCGTGGCGCTGTGGATGGCTTGGCGCGCGCCGGAACGCACTGGCCGCCTCGTCCTGATGGGCGCGGGTGGTGTGCCAATCGTCGTCGGCCCGGAACTGGCCGCGCTCTGGGGCTATAAGCCCTCGCCCGAAGCGATGCGCAACGCGATGAGCGTGATGGCCTATAATCAGGACCTGATCACCGACGAACTGGTAGAAATGCGCTACCGCGCCACGCTTCGCCCGGGCGCACAGGAAGTCTTTGAACGCGTCTTCCCGCTGCCGCACCAGCGCTGGCTTGATGCCGAAGCGCTGCCAATCCATGGCCTTCAGGCGATCGACAATGAAGTGCTGCTGATCCATGGCCGCGAAGACCGGGTGGTTCCCCCCGATGCCTCGCTCACCATGCACAAGCTGCTGAAGAACTCGCAGCTGCACATGATCGGCAAATGCGGCCACTGGACGATGATGGAGCACCCCACCCGCTTCCGTCAGTTGGTTGAAAACTTCCTTGATGAGGAAACCGCATGAGCCGCGCCTGGCGCCTGGACGGGGTTGGGATTGAGGCGCTGCGCCTCGACACGCGCGATCTGCCCGAACCGAGCTTTGGCGAGGTGCGGGTAAGGATGACGGCGGCCGCCATCAACCATCGCGACCTTGGCATTCTTGCCGGGGCCTATCCAACCAAGCCGGACGTCATCCCTTTTTCCGATGGCGCAGGTGTCGTTGAGGCGGTGGGGCCGGGCGTGACGGGCTTTGCCCCGGGCGATGCCGTCATTTCCAGCTTTTACCCCGATTGGGAAAGCGGCCCGGCCAATGCGGCGAACCACGCCCGCTCGCTTGGCTGCGAAAGCGATGGGGTGTTGGCGGAACATGCTGTTCTGCCGGCAACCGCGCTGGTCCTTGCCCCTAAAACGCTGGAGGCGGCCGCTGCCGCAACGCTGCCCTGTGCGGGGCTGACGGCGTGGTCGGCGCTCTTTACTGAAGGGCAATTGCGCGCGGGCGAAACGGTCCTCATTCAAGGCACAGGCGGGGTCGCCATCTTCGCGCTGCAACTGGCGCGGATGGTGGGCGCGCGGGTCATCCTGCTGACGGGCGATGACGCCAAGGCGGATCGTGCCCGGGCGATGGGCGCGGACCACATCATCAACTACCGCAAAACGCCCGAATGGGCCGACGCGGTTCTGGCCGCAACCGGCGGCGCGGGCGTGGATCTGGTGGTTGAACTGGGTGGGCAGGACACCCTGCCCCAATCGCTGAACTGCGTGAAGGTCGGCGGGCGGATCAGCATCATCGGCGTGCTGTCGGGCCTTGTCGCGCCGATCCCGGTACCGCCCATCTTGTTCCGTCACATTCATCTGACAGGCATCACCGTGGGCCATCGGTCAGATTTGGCGGCATTGGTGCAGGCGATTGATGCCAATGGGCTGGTGCCGGTCGTCGATGGCAGCTTTGACTTTGACGATGCTCGGGCCGCTTATGCAGCACTGCCCAAAGGCACGCATTTCGGCAAATTGGTGGTGACGATGGCGCGCTGACGGGCGCGCCATCCGCCTCAATATTGGGCGTTATAAGTGGTCGAGCTGCGGGCCATTTCTTCGTAAATGCCCGTCAGCACGCTGACCATCTTGGTCATTTCAGCCATCCGGTCGTCCACATCGGAAATCGTGCTGATCGCACGGATCAAAAGATCGCTGCGGATAGCGGCATAGCCATCGGTAATCTGCTTGCCTTGCTCTGTGACGATATAAGAAAAGCTCTTGCCGCCCTTGTCCTTTGACTTGCTGATAAGGCCCGCGGCCTCCAGCTTGCGCAGGCTATATTGCAGGTTCGCCAGATCATCCCGGTTCATCATCCGCGCAATGGTAATGCTGTTCTTCGGCCGGTTATGCATCCGGATGATATGCAAGATCATATGCTCGGCAAATTTGATGTCTTCATCAATCAGCAGCGAGCTGGTCGTTGACACCCAACGGGCAAAGGCCTCGTAAAGCCGGATCAGACCCCATTCAAACTCGGTGACCAACACTTCCGTGTTGGAATTCGCGAGATGCCAGTTCTGGTAAAATTTGGATTCCATCCGCTCCCTCGGCCCGCGCGTTTCCCGCGCTTCAATTTCCAACACATCAGAACTAGTCATGTTCACTTACCTTTTGCAATCCCATGCGGTCTTGTTGGGGTCAGCTATTGCTCCCCCTGTTCAAAAAACCGCGCAACTTATGGCTTGATTCTTGTCAAAGGGCGTTAGGCCGGATTTGACAACGCACAAGTGCAGATCCATTCTGCCTTCGCAATTTTTGCCGCGCGATCAACACTAACTTTTATGTCCACCCCTTGTTCTGCTCGCCGGTCTCACAATCCGAGAGCAGCAGGCGGCCGCAGTTTGCGCGGCGACGCCGGATTGCCCAAAGACGCCCCTATTGAAGGATATGGGGATGATGCAGATGAGTGACCTTTTCGCCGACGCCGCAAGGCAACTTCGGGCCGCATATAAAGGCGGTGCGATTGCCCCTTTGCGCGATTGCCTCGCCCCAACCGACGCAGCAGGCGCTTATGCGGTGCAAGAGATCAACACGCGTTTCTGGGAGGCCGAGGGCCGCCGGATCGTCGGCCGCAAGGCGGGGCTGACCGCCAAGGCGGTGCAGGTGCAATTGGGCGTCGACCAGCCGGACTTTGGCGTGTTGTTTGACGATATGCAGATCGCGGATGGTGGTCATCTTGATCCCGCGCATTGCTTGCAGGCGAAGGCAGAAGCCGAGATTGCGTTTGTGTTGGGCGCGGACTTGCCCTCGGCGTCGACCACGGCCGACCAAGTGGCGGCTGCCGTTGCCAGCGTCCATGCCGCGATTGAGATCGTGGACAGCCGCATTGCCGATTGGAAGATCACCTTTGCTGATACCGTCGCTGATAATGGCTCGTCTGCCTTTTTCGTGCTGGCGGAAGCTGGCCTGCCGCTCGCTGGGCTCGACCTTGAGGGCGCGCCGATGGTGATGACGATCAATAGCGAAACAGTCTCCACCGGCATTGGATCTGCGGCCTTGGGGAACCCCTTGAACGCCGCGGCCTGGCTGGCCTGCACGCTTGCCGAACGGGGTGAGCCTTTGAAAGCGGGCGACATCCTGCTTGCGGGCGCCTTGGGGCCCATGGTTGCGCTTAAGGCGGGTGATCATGTCGTCGCCGATGTCGGCGGCATCGGCCGCTGCTCCTTCACCTTCAATAAGGGCTGATCATGGCCAAGACCAAAGTTGCGATCATCGGTTCCGGCAATATCGGGACCGATTTGATGATTAAAATCATGCGCCTGTCGGACACGCTCGAAATGGGCGTGATGGTCGGCATCGACCCGGCATCCGATGGCTTGGCCCGTGCCAAGCGCATGGGCGTTGCGACAACGCATGAGGGCATTGACGGTCTGATCGCCATGCCCGAGTTCAAGGATGTCGGCATCGTCTTTGACGCGACCAGTGCGGGCGCGCACAAGCGCAATAATGAGCTGGTGCAGGCCGCCGGCAAACGCATGGTGGACCTGACCCCGGCCGCCATCGGGCCTTATGTGATCCCGCCCGTGAACGGCGATAGCTGCCTCGATGCCAAGAACGTCAACATGGTGACCTGTGGCGGCCAAGCGACGATCCCGATTGTCCATGCCGTCAACCGCGTCGCCAAGGTCCATTATGGGGAGATCGTCGCCTCGATCAGCTCGAAGAGCGCGGGGCCCGGCACCCGCGCCAATATCGACGAGTTCACCGAGACCACCTCTCAGGCGATCATGGATGTCGGCGGGGCGAGCCGCGGCAAAGCGATCATCATCCTGAACCCGGCAGAGCCGCCGCTCATCATGCGCGACACGGTCTATTGCCTGTGCGAAGACGCCGACCGCGAGGCGATCCGCCAATCGGTCGAGGCAATGGTCGCCGAAGTGCAAAGCTATGTGCCGGGCTATCGCCTCAAACAGGCGGTCCAGTTCGAACATATCGGCTCCAACCAGCCGCTGCGCATCCCGGAAATGGATGGCGCGTTCACCGGCCTGAAGGTCAGCGTCTTTCTCGAAGTGGAAGGGGCGGCCCATTATCTCCCGGCTTATGCCGGCAATCTCGACATTATGACCTCGGCTGCCTTGAAGACCGCCGAGAAGATCGCCCTACGCATGGGCGCAGGAGCCACGGCATGACCCTCCAATCTTCGTTCAACGACCCGACAACGCAAAAGCTTTACATCCAGGACGTGACGCTGCGCGATGGCATGCACGCCATCCGCCACCAATATAGCCTCGACCATGTGAAGGCGATTGCGCGCGCGCTCGATAAGGCCAAGGTCGATGCGATCGAGGTCGCGCATGGCGATGGCCTGCAAGGCTCCAGCTTCAATTATGGCTTTGGCGCCTATACCGATTGGGACTGGATCGGCGCCGTTGCCGAGGTGCTGGAACATGCGGTCCTCACCACCTTGCTCTTGCCCGGCATCGGCACCGTCCATGATCTGAAGCACGCCTATGAAATGGGCGTCCGCTCCGTCCGTATCGCCACGCACTGCACCGAGGCCGATGTCTCAAAGCAGCATATCGAAGCGGCCCGCAATCTTGGCATGGACGTCTCGGGCTTCCTCATGATGAGCCATATGACAAGCCCAGAAGCCCTCGCCCAACAAGCGGTCCTGATGGAGAGCTATGGCGCCCAGTGCGTCTATGTCACCGATAGCGGTGGCGCGATGAACATGAATGAATATGCCGCGCGCCTTCAGGCCTATGATCGCGCGCTGAAGCCCGAAACGCAACGCGGCGTGCACGCGCACCATAATCTCTCGCTCGGCGTCGCCAACTCAATCGTCGCGGTGGAAAATGGCGCGGTCCGCGTGGATGCAAGCCTTGCCGGCATGGGCGCGGGCGCGGGCAATGCCCCGCTTGAAGTGTTCATTGCCGCCGCCGACCGCATGGGCTGGAACCATGGCTGCGACCTTTACGCCCTGAT
Organism: Chakrabartia sp.; assembly: GCA_046074265.1. Lineage (GTDB taxonomy): Bacteria > Pseudomonadota > Alphaproteobacteria > Sphingomonadales > Sphingomonadaceae > Aquisediminimonas. The sequence continues at coordinate 64,233 of JBJTNW010000002.1, read as the reverse complement.
GGACGCCGCCGAAGATCTGGTGCGTCCGCTGCAAGACCGCCCGGTCCGCGTTGACCGTGAGACGCTGACGCTTGGCTATGCCGGGGTGTACTCCAGCTTCCTGCGCCACGCCGAAAAGGCCTCGCAAGATTATGGCGTCGACACCCGCACCATCCTCGCCGAAGTCGGCAAGCGCAAAATGGTTGGCGGTCAGGAAGACATGATCGTCGACATCGCGCTGGATCTGGCCGCAGACTAAGGGCAGCGCACCGCGCGCTTAAAGGCCGGCGCAACACCGTCTGTTATCATTTCTAAAAATGGCGCGCCCGGCAGGAGTCGAACCTGCGGCCCCAAGCTTAGAAGGCTCGTGCTCTATCCAACTGAGCTACGGGCGCGCGCTGGGCGCGTGATAGCGCGAAATGGTGCAGAGCGGAACCTCTTGCCGCCGGGACCCGTGACATAAGAGGATTTTCGCGTCACAGACAGCGATATGATGCCAATTGCACGCCCATCTGCCCCCGGCCTGCCTGCCCCTGGCGTGATGCGGACAGCGACAGCCGCTGTCGCGATGATGATGCTGGGCGCGCTTATCCTGCGGGTCTGGCTCGGCAGGGGCCTGCCGCTCTGGCTGGATGAAAGCTGGACGGGAATGATCGCCACCCAGCCCGATATGGCCAGCTTCTGGCGCGAGGCGTGGCTCGATTGCAACCCACCGCTTTATTATGGCCTGATGGCGCTATGGACGGGGGTTGCGGGGGCGAGCGACATCGCACTGCGCCTGCCCAGCCTTGCCTTTGTAACGCTGGCGGCGGCGCTGCCGCTGGGCTGGCGTGTGCCCGGCCTGACACCCGCGGCCCGGATCGGCTGGGCGCTGCTGCTGGCGCTTTGGGCACCGGGCTTTGAGCTGGCCGTGGATGCACGCGGCTATGGCTTATTGTTGTTTCTGTCGGTTGCGCAGATGCTTGCCTTTATAGGGTTGATGGCCGCGCCCGGGCGGGGGTGCGCCACTCTTTGGGCAAGCCTTGCGGCCCTTGCCGGCCTGACCCATTATCACGCTCTGCTGATCGGCGGGCTTCAGGGTCTGGCGTTGCTCTGGCATCACCGGGCCGCCGCAGTCCGGCTTTGGCCCGCGGCGATTGCCTTTGCGCCATGTTTTGGCTGGCTTGCCCTGCACGCCCCCCGCCTTGCCGATTATGCGCGGCCCGACATTGCCTGGTATGAACCCATGACACCCGGGCTGGCGGCAGGCTTTGTCCGCTATGGTTTTGGCGTCCCGAGCAATTGGGGAGCGCTGGCCCTTCTGGCGTTGATGCTTGCCCTTCCTCTGATGGCGCGGACGCGGGCGCGGCTTTCGGCGGCACAGCCCAATTTCTGGCACCTTGCCGCCGCGCTTAGCCTGATAGGCCTGGGGGCAGAACTTGGCCTTTCAACCCTGAAGCCGATGCTGACAGATCGCTATCTTGTTTCGCTGGCGCCTGGCCTGTTGCTGGGCCTTGTCCTTGCTGCCCAACGCTGGGGCAAAGGGACTATCGGCCTGGTGGCGCTGGTCGCCCTTTATGCCGCGATGCTCAATCCCCTTGCCCTGCGCGCCAAGCTGGAGGCCAAGACCCGCTATGGCTTTGCCGAGGCAAGCGCCTTTCTGGCAGACAGCGGGGCCACGCGGCTTGTCTTTATATGGGACCATCCGGCTGCGCGCATTCTGGACCCCGGATCGCTTGCCAAACTGGGCGGCTTTTTCCTGCGCCGGGATGGCCATCCGCTGCCTGTCACCCCCGCCGTGCTGCTGCCGGGTTCGCAAAGCAACCGCGCGCTGCGCGCCCGAACCGGAGATCGCGCCGCTATTATATGGGTATATAACCGCGCGCGCATTTCTGCCGCCCGCACCCATCCGCCAGTTCCCCAGCTTTGGCCCGGGCGCCGCTGCTTCTGGTCGCATAGCCGCTGGGTCGGCACCTTCGCTTGTGGCCCGGTGCGCAACCCTAGCCCTTCGCGCTGATTGCCATCTCGCGCAGCGCGGCTAAGGTAACGGCATGACCGAAACAGATCTGCGCGCCGTCAAGGCCCAAAGCATCCACCAGTTCCGCAGCTTTGATGTGGTGATGGCGGCGTTTGTCGCGATCCTCTTGCTGTCCAACGTCATCGGCGCAGGCAAGGTCGCCATCCTTGGCGGGTGGGAATTTGGCGCCGGCATCCTCTTCTTCCCGCTTGGCTATGTGATCGGTGATGTGCTGACCGAGGTCTATGGCTATGCCCGGGCGCGGCGCTGCATTTGGGTGGGCTTTTCAGCCTTGCTGTTCATGGCGTTTATGAGTTGGGTTGTCGTTTCGCTGCCGCCCGCGCCGCGCTGGACCGATCAGGCTGCTTATGAAAGCGTATTCGGCCAAGTGCCGCGCATCGTCTTTGCCTCGATTATCGCTTTTTGGGCGGGCGAATTTGTCAATTCCTACGTCCTTGCCCGGATGAAAATCTGGACCAAAGGCAAGCATCTGTGGAGCCGGACGATCGGCTCGACCATTTTCGGCCAGGGCATCGACAGCTTGATTTTCTACCCGCTCGCCTTTTGGGGCGTTTGGGATAATCAGCAGGTGCTGACCGTGCTTGTTACCAATTGGCTGATGAAGGTGAGCTGGGAGGCGGTGCTGACGCCCGTGACCTATGTGGTCGTCAACCGCTTGAAGCGGCATGAAGGCGTCGATCTGTTTGACGAAGGCACCGATTTCACGCCGTTCAAGACGGGGGCCTGACCTTCGGTTTTGCGCTTAGACCGGGTGGCGAACGGCCAGCCCGGCAGCGGCAAGGGCGCGATGCGCATCACCGATGGTCGCTTCGCCAAAATGGAAAATGGATGCCGCCAGAACCGCGCTGGCATGGCCCTTGGTCACGCCCGCGACCAAATCGTCAAGGCCGCCCACCCCGCCTGAAGCGATGACCGGCACCGATACGGCATCGGCGATGGTCCGGGTCAATTCCAGATCATAGCCATCGCGCGTGCCGTCACGATCCATGGAGGTGACAAGGATTTCGCCCGCCCCCAATTCTGCCAGCTTGAGCGCATGGGCAATGGCATCCACGCCCGTGGCACGCCGCCCGCCATGGGTGAAAACTTCCCAATGATCGCCGGTGCGCCGGGCATCCACGCTGGCAACCACGCACTGGCTGCCGAAGCGGCTGGCGATATCGGCGACCAGTTCAGGCCGGGCAACCGCCGCGGAATTGACGGCCACCTTGTCTGCCCCGGCCAAAAGCAGCGCACGCGCATCTTCGGCGCTGCGCACGCCGCCGCCGACGGTGAGCGGCATGAAGCAAACCTCTGCCGTGCGGGCGACGACATCCAAAATGGTCTCGCGGCCTTCATGGCTGGCGGTAATATCGAGAAAGCACAGCTCATCGGCCCCCGCCGCATCATAAGCGCGCGCCGCCTCCACCGGATCGCCGGCATCCACCAGATCGACAAAATTCACGCCCTTGACGACGCGCCCCTTGGCGACGTCGAGACAGGGGATAACGCGGACGCGCACGCTCATGCAGCAGCCGCCACAGCAAGCGCCTCGGCCAGATCAAGCCTGCCATCGTATAGCGCGCGGCCTGTGATCACGCCTTGAATGCCCGCCGCTGCATGGGGCAAGAGACGGTGGACATCGCCAATATCTGCAACCCCGCCAGAGGCGATGACGGGAATATCCGTGGCGCCGGCCAGCGCGGCCGTCGCCTCTATGTTGCACCCCTTTAGCAGGCCGTCGCGCCCGACATCGGTAAAAAGAAGCGCGGCAACGCCCGCATCCTCAAACCGGCGGGCCAGATCAAGGACCGGCATATCTGATTTTTCGGCCCAGCCATCGGTCGCAACAAAGCCGTCCCGCGCATCGACGGCGACCACAATCGCGCCCGGAAAATCGGCCGCTGCCGCCTTGACAAAGGCTGGGTCTTTCAGCGCCGCGGTGCCAATCACAACCCGCGCCACCCCCAGATCAAACCAATGCGCAACAGCGGCCCGGTTGCGGATGCCGCCGCCCAATTGGACCTTGCCCGGAAAGGCGCGAACAATTGCTTCCACGGCCCCGGCATTCACCGCATGGCCGGCAAAGCTGCCATCAAGATCAACGACATGAAGGTGCGTCGCGCCGGCCTTGGCAAATAGCTCTGCCTGCGCTGCCGGGTTGTCACCATAAATGGTCGCGCGGTCCATATCGCCTTCGGCAAGGCGCACGACTTGGCCTGCCTTCAAGTCGATGGCCGGAAAGATGATGAAGCTCATGGCCGCCACTCCAAAAAGCGCGCCAGCAGGGCAAGGCCATAACGCTGGCTTTTTTCCGGGTGGAATTGAACACCCGCCAGATTGTCGCGGCCAATCGCGGCGACCAGCGGCGCGCCATGCGTGGTCGTGGCCAGCACATCCTCGCCCGCAAAAGCGTAGCTGTGCAGGAAATAGGCCTCGCCTGCGTCGATCAGCGGATGCGGCGACGCCGGCACCACATCATTCCAGCCCATATGCGGAATTTTGATGGCCGGGTCTGTCGGCGCAATTCGGCGCACGCTGCCCTTGATCCAGCCCAGACCCGGGTGGCGGCCATGTTCTTCGCCCGCCTCGGCCATCAACTGCATGCCCACACAAATGCCCAGAAATGGGCGGGCCTTGGCCCCCGTGGCCTCATTCAGCGCCGCAACCATGCCGGGAATGGCCGCAAGCGCGCCCATGCAATGCGCAAAAGCGCCGACCCCGGGCAGTACAATGCGATCTGCGGCCAGCACCTGATCTGGATCAGACGTTACCACCACATCGCTGGACCCTGCGGCCCTCAGCGCATTGCGCACCGATTGGAGGTTGCCTGCGCCATAATCAATCAGGGCAAGCGTCACAGCATTCCCTTGGTGGAGGGGACGGCATCAGCCTTGCGCGCATCAATTTCCACCGCGACGCGCAGCGCACGGGCAAGCGCCTTGAAGCAGCTTTCCACAATATGGTGGTTGTTGGCTCCGTGAAGATTTTCAACATGCAGGGTGATGCCCGCGGCCTGGGCAAAGCTGTGGAACCAATGTTCGATCAGCTCGGTATCCCATTCCCCCAGCCGGGGGGTGCCAAAGTCCGCTTTGAAGACCAGCCACGGGCGGCCCGAAATATCAAGCGCGCAGCGCGTCAGCGTCTCATCCATCGGCGCATAGGCATGGCCATAGCGGGTAATGCCTTTTTTGTCGCCCAGCGCCTTCAGCACCGCCTCGCCAATGGCGATGCCGGTATCTTCGGTTGTGTGATGCTGGTCGACATGGAGGTCGCCCACCGTCTTGACCTTCAGATCAATCAATGAGTGGCGCGACAGCTGCTCCAGCATATGATCGAGAAAGCCGATGCCGGTTTCAACATCATAAAGGCCTGTCCCGTCGAGGTTCACCTCAACATCGATCGACGTTTCGCTCGTCTTGCGCTGAATCGTGGCCGTCCGCATGGCCAAAGGCCTATAGCGCCTCAACCCGTGTGCGCAACCGCTTGACCATGAGGGACCAAGCGTCCAACGTCCTTTTCGATATGACCGACGATATGCCCGACAGCCTGATTCCCTATGACGATATCGTGCAGGAGGCGCTGCGCGCGGTTGTCGGCCGTGTGCTGGGAGGCATCCAGTCCAATCTGGATTTGCCGGGCCCGCACCATTTCTACATCACCTTCAAGACATTCGCGCCGGGCGTGACGATCCCCGAAAATTTGCGCCAGCGCTTCCCGGATGAGATGACCATCGTCCTCCAGAATAAATTCTGGGACCTGATGGTCGACGAGATGGGCTTTGAAGTGGGTCTGACCTTTGGCGGCGTCCCGACCAAGCTATTCGTGCCTTTTGCCGCGATCACCGCGTTTGTCGATCCGGCGGTAGAATTTGCGCTTCACTTTCAGGTCAATCTTGAGGACGAGGCCGCACCGCTCCATGGCCAGGCAGAAAATGATGCGCCGCGCGTCCAGCCGGTGGAAGATGGCTCCAACGTCGTGACCGTGGATTTCGGCCGCAAGAAATGAGCGACATGCGGACCGAAAGCGACAGCTTCGGTCCCATCATGGTGCCCGCCAATGCCTATTGGGGGGCGCAGACCGAACGCAGCCGCGGGCATTTTCCCTTTGGCCCGGCCGAACGGATGCCGATCCCGATTATTCATGCGCTGGCAGCGGTCAAGCTCGCCGCCGCGCGCGTTAACCGGGCGCATGGCTTGTCTGAGGACCGGGCCGACGCGATTGAACAGGCCGCCCGCGAGATCATGGACGGGATGCTTGACGATCAATTTCCGTTGAGCATCTGGCAGACCGGCTCTGGCACCCAGACCAATATGAACGTCAATGAGGTGGTGGCCGCCCGCGCGAACGAACGGCTGACCGGACAGCGCGGTGGCAAGACGCCCGTCCACCCCAATGATCATGTCAATAAAAGCCAGTCGTCGAACGATGCTTTCCCAACCGCGCTCCATCTGGCCGCCTTGGGCCAAATCCGGCAGCGGCTGCTGCCCGCCTTGGCCCGGCTGCGCGGCGCGCTGGACGCCAAGGCGCGCGACTGGGCAGGCATTATCAAAATTGGCCGCACCCATTTGCAGGACGCAACGCCGCTGACCCTTGGACAGGAATTTTCAGGCTATGGCGCCCAGCTTGCGCACGCCGAAGCGCGGATCAACGCGGCGCGCGACGGACTGCGCCCGCTTGCCATTGGCGGGACGGCAGTGGGCACCGGGCTTAATGCGCCGGCAGGCTTTGCTGCGGCCATGTGCGCCCAATTGGCAGAGATAAGCGGGGAAGATGTGTGCCCGGCAGACAATAGTTTCGAGGCGCTGGCCAGCCATGATCCGCTTGTCCATCTTTCGGGGACGCTCAACGGGCTGGCGGTCGCCTTGACGAAGATTGCCAATGACATCCGCCTGTTGGGATCAGGCCCGCGCGCCGGGCTGGGAGAATTACACCTGCCTGAGAATGAACCCGGCAGCTCCATCATGCCGGGCAAGGTCAACCCGACCCAGGCCGAAATGCTGACGATGGTCGCAGCCCAAGTGATCGGCAATCATCAGGCGATCACGATCGGCGGGCTGCAAGGGCATCTGGAATTGAACGTCTTCAAACCGATGATTGGCGCGGCGCTGCTGCGCTCGATTGATCTGCTTGCCATCGGCATGGCAGGCTTTGCCGAACATTGCGTTGAGGGGCTGTCCCCCAATCGCGCCCGCATCGCAGAACTGGTAGACCGCTCGCTGATGCTGGTGACCGCGCTGGCCCCGGAAATAGGCTATGACGCCGCCGCGCAGATTGCCAAGCACGCGCATCTAACCGGCCAGACCCTTCGGGATGCGGCCCTCGAGCTGAAGCTGATCGACGCGGACCGTTTTGACGCTTTGGTGAGGCCAGACGCCATGCTTGGCCCCGAGGCCGATTGACGCGCGCCGCCTGTCGTTGCAAGAGCGGCCATGGCCCAGATCGACCCCAAAGATCCGCACAAGTTCAAGCGGCGCGGCATTTTGTTCATCGTGTCGTCCCCTTCCGGGGCTGGCAAGTCGACCATTTCGCGCAAATTGCTGCAAGCCGATGCCGGCCTTGAAATGTCGGTTTCGGCAACAACCCGCCCGCCCCGGCCCGGCGAAGTGGACGGCAAGGATTATCATTTCGTTGATCTCGAAAAATTCCGCGACATGGTCGGCGAGAATGAATTTCTTGAATGGGCCCATGTCTTTGGCAACCGCTATGGCACGCCGCGCGGCCCTGTTGAAAAGGCCTTGTCCGAAGGCCGCGACGTGCTGTTCGACATAGACTGGCAGGGCGCCCAGCAGCTTTACCAACAGGCCGGCGGCGATGTGGTGCGCGTCTTCATCTTCCCGCCGTCGCTCGACGAGCTTGAGCGCCGGCTGCGTGCCCGCGGGACCGATAGCGAAGAGGTGATCGCCGGGCGCATGGCCCGCGCCACAGCCGAAATCAGCCATTGGGATGGCTATGATTATGTGCTCGTCAACGATGATGTGGAACAGTGCTTCCAAAATGTGAAAGCGATCCTCGATGCCGAGCGGCTGAAGCGCAGCCGGCAAACCGGGCTGATCGGCTTTGTCCGCAGCCTTGCCAAATCGGGCCGGGACTAAGCGCTAGAGCAGTTCGACAAAACGGCTGGCAGCAAGAAAATCGCGCCGTCGGGCCGCGCGCGCGGCCAGCGCCAAATCATCCTCGCCCCATTGTTCAGCCTGCCACAGCTCATCCAGATGGGCGATGTCGAACGCGTCTTCGGGCAGCACCGCCTCTTCCAGCAGCGCCAGCCCGATGACCAGCGAGCCGCTGATGGTGACCAGCGGCGACAGCGCGGCCAGCCGGAAAGGGTCCACCGCCGCCACGGCATCGCCCAGACGCAGCACCGTTGCCATGGGCTGCGGCTGGTGCATGATCCCCGTTACGCGGGTAAACTGGACGCCATAGCGCTCTCCTGCCCAATCGAGCAGCGGGTCCCAGCGCTGGGCCTGGCGCGCGACAAGCTCGGGCGGGGCATCGGCGCGATAGCAGAGCAATTCGGTTTCGCCATATTGGGCAAGGCCGGCCGCAAAGACCGCCCGCTCCGGCGCAACACGATCAAGGGCGGCATTGGCAAGGCCCGTTAGCGGCATGTCCTGCGGGCGAATTTCTTCCCCCTGGCCCGCCCATTCAGCCGCCACGGCCTCGGCAAGATGAGGGTTGGGCAGCAGCAATGCCGCGCGTGCCGGCGTTTTCACCGGGCGCCCATCCAGCAGAATGCCGCCGGCATCGGTTGTCGTCACATGGGTGTAAAAGCGTTTCATGCCTCAGGGGTTCTCCACCGCCGCTTCAACATGATGGGCAGGCCATAAAAGCCGCCCACGCCGGCAAAAAACAGCGCATAGCCAAGCCAGGGCGCGGCGGCCGGCGCCAGCTTTCCGGCAAGATTGGCAATGCCCGTAAAGACAAGCGCGATCGCGGCAAAGCGCGACAGGTTCAACAGCGCAAAGCGCCGCCGGGCGATGGCGTCCGGGTCTGTCATCAAAGGGCCTCCAATATCTGCGCCGGGTGCGAGGCGATATGATAGGCGCCGGCCGCCCAGAGGTCATCCGGATCGTGATAGCCCCAATCCACCCCCAGCGCCCGGGCACCCGCGGCCACCCCCATCGCCATGTCAAAGCTGGTATCGCCGATCATTACCGTGGTTTCAGGCGTGGCGCCGGCATCGGCCATGGCCTGTTCCACCATAGAGGGGTGCGGCTTTGACGGATGCCGATCGGCGGTTTGCAGCGTGACGAACCGATCGCGCAGGCCATGATGGCGCAGGCACAGATCCAACCCGCGATCTGACTTGCCGGTGGCAACCCCCAACAGCCAGCCCTGCGCTTCCAGCGCATCAAGCGCGGCAGCAATCCCTTCAAACAGCGGCTCTTCAACCAAGCCCTGCCCGCGCAGCCGGTGAAAGGCGGATTTATAATCTTCGGCCAATTGCGCGTGCAGCGCCGGTTCTGCTTCGGGCAGCAGCGCTTGCATCGCCGGGACAAGGCTCAGACCCACCACCCGTCGGGTGGCCGCGCGCGACGGCGGGACCAGCCCGGCGCGGGCAAAGGCATCGTCCATGCACAAGATGATATTGTGCTGGCTATCGACCAGCGTGCCATCGCAATCAAAGAGCGCAAGCCGGTTCATCGCCGACCGCGATCAGCCGCGCGGGCGCTTGGGTTTGGTCGCGGGCTTGCCGCGTTTGGCGGGGCCGGTAGATGGTGCCGCACCGCGCCCGCGCCGCTCGCCTTTGCGTTCCTTGCGGGCGGCCTTGGCCTTGTGCGCGACGGCGCGCTTCTTGCCTTCTGTCGTGTCAGAGAATTTGACCTCGTCCATCGGCAGCAGATCGCCATCCATCAGCTCAAAGCCAAGGTCCTTCAGACTTTCCAAGAAATGGGGCGGCAGATCGGCACGCACATCAATCTGCCCGCCATCGGGATGGTCGACGCGCAGGCGCCGCGCGTGCAGGTGCATCTTGCGGCTGATCGTACCGGTCAAAAAGGCATCGCGCCCGCCATATTTGCCGTCGCCAACAATCGGGTGGCCAATCGCCGCCATATGAACGCGCAACTGGTGGGTGCGCCCGGTAAAGGGCTGCAACTCTACCCAACAGGCGTTATTGCCGGCGCGATCAATCACGCGATAGCGGGTCCGCGCGGGCGCGCCGTCCTTTTCGTCGACGTGCATCTTCTCGCCGCCGGTGCCGGGCTGTTTGGCGATTGGCAGCTCGATCATGCCATCTTCAATCGACGGCACACCGACGATGATTGCCCAATAGATTTTGCGCGCCGTGCGGCTGGAAAAGCTTTTGGAAAAGGCGGCCGCCGCGCGCGGAGTGCGCGCCACCAGCAGGACGCCCGACGTATCCTTATCAAGCCGGTGGACCAGCTTGGGCCGCTGATCTGCCTCAAACCAGAGCGCATCGAGCAGACCATCGACATGCTCGGTCGTCTTGGTGCCGCCCTGTGTCGCCAGCCCGGGCGGTTTGTTGAGGACAAGCGCTGCTCGATCTTTGTGGATGACCAGCGATTCCGCAAAGGCCATCTGGTCGTCGGTCAGGCGCGGGCGTTCCTTTTTGGGTTTGGCATTGGCTGGGGTAACAGGATCTGCCGGGGGCACGCGGATCTGCTGACCCGCCTCGATCCGGTCGCCCGGCGTCGCGCGCTTGCCATCAACGCGCAACTGCCCGGTCCGCGCCCAGCGCGAAACGGTGTTGAAGCTGGCATCGGGCAAATGCCGCTTGAACCAACGGTCAAGCCGAATGCCGTCATCTTCAGCGTCGACGGTGAACTGGCGGACCTGCTCGCTCATGCCCGCACCAAGGCAAAGCCGACCGCAAGAGCGGCGATTGATCCGATAACAGAGGCCAGCGCATAGCCCGCCGCAAGGGCCCATTGCCCGCGCGCAATCATCTGAAAGCCTTCCAGGCTAAAGGCGGAAAAGGTGGTAAAGCCGCCCAGCACGCCCACGCCCAAAAACAGCCGGGCAGTTTCCGACGCCGTACCCTTGAGGACCAGCGCGGCCAAAAGGCCCATCAGAAAGCCGCCGAGCAGGTTGACGCAAAAGGTGCCCAGCGGCCAGCCGCCGGCCCGGGTGCCCAGCGCGCTTGCCGCGAGATACCGGGCGGCCGCGCCCAGCGCGCCCCCGAACATGACGGGAAAAAGGGAAGTCATGTCGCGTCCTTAGCCCGGCTTGGCGCAGATGAGAAGCGCAGCGACAAAGTCACAGCGCAATGTGGCCCGTCAGGCACGTCACGCACTGGCCACCCACATGAACCTCTGTACCCGTTATGCGAATGTCGATGCGGCCATCGCGCCCGACTTCGCGGCCCTGCGAGGCGGTATAATGGTCGCCATCGGCCAATTGCCCGGCCAGCAACCGATAAGCCGCAACCGCGCCATTGCCGCTTCCGCACACCGGGTCTTCGGGAATGCCATCCGCTGGCGCAAAAGAGCGCACGGCAAGGTCTGCGCCCGCCCCTTCGCGCGCAAACAGCGTTAATCCCGTTGTTCCGTGACGGCGGTCATAATCGGCAAGCAGCGCCAGATCGGGCACCAGCGCCCGCACATCCGCCGCGGATGCCAGCTCCAAGATCACCCAGCGCGGGCCAACGTCGAGTATTTGGGGCGGCGCGACCGGGCTTTGCCCCAAGGCCCGGGCCAAAAGCTCTGGCTCGGGCGCGGGCGCGGCGGCATAGCGCGGCAGGCGGAAGGACCGCCGGGCCGCGCCAATTTCCACCTCCACCAGACCAACCGCACATTGCTGGACCAGACGGCCGGCCTCGGGCGCGACGATCCCGGCTTCCGCAACGGCATGGGCAGTGCCCAATGTCGGGTGGCCGGCAAAAGGCAGTTCGGCACGCGGCGTAAAGATACGGACCTTGTAGCTGGCGGCCGGATCTTCAGGCGGCAGCACAAAGGTTGTTTCCGACAAATTGGTCCATTGCGCGATTTGCTGCATATCGGCGGTCGACAGACCCGACGCGTCGAGCACAACCGCGACCGGATTTCCGAAAAAGGGACGGTCGGTAAAAACATCAACCTGTTTAAAGGGGCGCAGACGGGGTTCCATGCCCCTTGATAGCGCAGGGCGGCGCCCAGGGCCAGTATAGCCCCCAGCTAAGGCACCCGATGGGTGATCAGGTCGATCAGGCTGCCGCTCGCCCGGCCCGGCGCAACCACGAGGAAGAAGCCCGCCGCATCACCCCGGCCGCCGCGCACCCAGGTTTCGCGACCCGCCTTTTGGGTCGCCATCTGATAGCCGGCCTTTTGACCGGCCGCCCGATAAAAGGCCAGAATATCAGCCGGGGCGGCCCTGCTTGTGAAGGTTGCGGCCCGCAACTGACACGCCGCCGCATCGCGGCCCGCGGCTTCTACCAACTGGCCATCCGGCACGATTGGCAGATCAAGCGGCCAGCGATTGGCCCAGTCCAGATCATAAGTCAGGCCCGCCTCGCACCCGGCAGCCCCCATGGGGCGCTGATCAAGCCGGGGCCCGTTCGGCCGCTCAGCCGCCGCGTTGGGGCGGGCCGGATCATAAGGCTGCGCGCCCGTTTGGGGCGGCTGGGTTAGTTGCATGTCGCCGCGATTGGCCTGCCCCGTCAGCGTCGGATCAACAAGGATCGGGTCTTCCAGCGCGCGCGCCGCTGCCGGGTCAACATCTGCCTTGCCGGGCAGGGTGTCATTCAGCAGCGGCGCCTCGGGCGCAGGCGCCTTGTCGCGGCAGGACGGCAGGGCCAAGCCCAGCAAAACACACATGGCAAAGGCGCGAGGCAGCTTCATGCCGCGGGCCTAGCCGCAAAGAATAACCATCGCGTTAAACAGCGGCCGCCTCAGGCCGGGCGGGCGACAATCTCCACCGGCAATCCATCGCGCGGCTTGGGGATAGGCCAAGCCTGCCATTTAGCGCCGCTGCCCGCTGGCAAGGCGATGCGCTGATCGCGCAGCAAATGCCACATGAGGATCTTGATCTGCATATACGCGAAATGCAGGCCAAGGCACATATGTGCGCCGCCCCCAAAGGGAACCCAGGCATATTTATGCCGGGCTTTCACCTGATCGGGCGTGAAACGCATCGGATCAAAGCGATCGGGGTCGGGCCAATATTCAGGCATCTTGTGCGTATAAGCCGGGTTGATGCCAACATAAGTGCCGGCCTTGAAATGATGGCCGCCAAAGTCAAAATCCTTGACCGCCCTGCGGGGCAAAGAGGGCACCGGCGGGATCATCCGCAACGATTCCTTGAAGGCATAATCGGTCAGCACCAGATCATTCAGCCGATCATAGGGCAGGTCCTCGCCCGCCACGCCCAAGCCCAACATCTCGTCGCGCAGCTTGTCCTGCCAATCAGGGTTCTGGCCCAAGAGCATGACCATGGAGGTCGCCGACGAGGTAATCGTGTCATGCGCGGCCATCATCAGGAAGTTCATGTGATCGATGATCTCATCGTCGCTGAGCAGCGCGCCATTTTCATCGGTGGCCCGACAAATCTGGCTAAACATATCCTGCGCATCCGACGCGCGGCGCTTGGGCACTTCGCGGCCAAAATAGTCTTTCAAAAACGCGCGGCCAGCCACGCCCTTGGCCATTTTTGTCCCGGGAATGGGAATGCGCACCACACCAACCGAGGCCTGCACCATATCGACAAAGGCTTGGTTGATCCGGTCTGCTTCTGGGCCCCAAGGAATACCGAGAAACGCCGTTGCCGCCAGATCGAGCGTCAGTTCTTTGATCGCCGGGTAAAAGTCAAAGCGGCGGCCCACCCATTGCTTTACCCGATCGCTCATCCCGGCATTAATCGCCTCGGCATAGAGCTTCATCGGCTCGGGCTTGAACGCGACCGAAAGCGTGCGGCGGTGGACGCGGTGTTGCTCAAAATCCATCAGCATCAGACCGCGCGGGAAAAGCAGGTTCAACACCGGGCCCCAGCCCTGTTCGGATGAGAAAACCTTGTCGCGATCAAATAGCAGCAGCTCGTTGGCATCCGGCCCCAAAAGCGTGACGGTGCGGCCGCCAAAGCTGCGGGTGCGGTAAATGGGCCCATACGTCGCCGCCATTTTGCGGGTGAAGGCGTGGGGATCTTTCAACTGCTCAAAGGTTGTTCCGACCAGCGGCAGGCCATCGGTGCCCGGAATCGGGTCGGTCGCGCTGGTTGGAAGGCGGGGCAGCCAATGCGGGTTGGCAGCGTGCGTATGAGCGTAAGCCATTTGGATCCTCTTCAGCCGGGCGACTCTTCAGGTCGCTGACATTCCTGTTAATTAGGAAGCCACCCGGCCGCTTGCAATCTCCCCAAAAGGCAAGGGCAGCCATAGCCCGCATTTTCGCGCCCAATGCTGCCCGGCGCAGAGTCACGGAACCGCCGTTTCGATAAGAATTTGGCGAATCGGATCAATCTGCTTAACTTCTTGAAATCTGACATAAGCGGGAGACAGGCAATGGCATGGGGCAGAGCAAATGAGGCGGGTCAAACGCAAATTGGCCGGTCATCAATTGGCAGCGATGTGTCGGTTGCCGGCAACCTCAAGGCCAGTGGCGATCTTCTGCTGGACGGCGACGTTGTGGGGGATGTCAGCTGTGCGGGCTTTACGCTCGGGGCGGCCGGCCGGGTCAAAGGCAATGTGACCGCGCAACGGGCAACGCTGGCCGGGACGGTCGAAGGCACGGTGATCGCGACCGACCTTGTCATTGAAAAGACGGCCCGGGTGCTGGGCGATGTTGCCTATGAAAGCATTTCGATTGAAACCGGCGCCCGCGTTGAAGGGCGCTTGTCGCAAAAGGCTCCCGTTTCCAATGAATTGAAACTCGTCAATTCGGGCATCGAATAATCGGTCGCGACCGGGTAGATGTAGGGGCATGACGTCAGGCTCGCCCCCGCTACCTGTCCTTTCGCTCGCGGATCAAGACCGCGACCCTTCCGGCTTTGCCGCCGCGCTTGGCACGTCCTTTCGTGAATCCGGCTTTGCCATCATTGCCGATCATGGCGTTGATCCGGCCCTGATCGCGCGCGGCTGGGCGTTGACGCGCGACTTGTTCGCACTGCCGGAGGCCGCCAAGCGCCGCTACCATCGCGCCGAGATTTTCGGGCAGCGCGGCTATACGCCCTTTGGCATTGAAATCGCAAAAGACGCCGACCATGTCGATCTGAAGGAATTCTGGCATATCGGGCGCGACCTGCCCCAAGGCCACCGCTTTTGCGACCATATGCCAGATAATCTCTGGCCCGCCGAAATTCCTGAATTTCAGCCCGTTTTTTCAGAACTTTATGCAGCCTTTGACGCGGTTGGCGCGCGGCTTCTTGCGGCGATTGCCCGCGATCTCGGGCTTGCGCCAGACTGGTTTGAGGCCGCCACGCGCGATGGCAATTCCGTGCTGAGGCTGCTGCATTACCCGCCCGTTTCGGCCGAGGCGCCCGGTATCCGCGCCGGCGCGCATGGCGATATCAACCTGATCACGTTGCTACTGGGGGCCGAGGAAGGGGGGCTTCAACTGCTGACCCGCGCGGGGGAGTGGATGTCCATCGCCCCGCCCGATGGGGCTCTGGTTATCAATGTTGGCGATATGCTAGAACGGCTGACCAACCATGTCCTGCCGTCCACTATCCACCGGGTGCTGAACCCGCCGCCAGCGCGGCGCCATGTCCCGCGCTATTCTATGCCCTTCTTCCTCCACCTCGCATCGGACTTTTTGATCAAGACGCTGCCCGGCTGCATCTCGCCGGACCGGCCCGACCGCTATCCAGAGCCGATCAGCGCGCATGATTTTTTGACGGAGCGCCTGATCGATATCGGCCTTAAGCCTTAGGGCGCGGGCGTGAATTTGACCGAGCGGCAGAACGGCCCAAGGCAGCCTTTGACCTTTAGCGAGCCATCGGGCTGCTTTTGAAGATAGGATTTATAAGTTTTGCCGGCGCGCGGATCATAAATCTGGCCTTCCCACTCATCCCCCGCGTCGCGAAAGCCGGACAAGAGCACAATGCCTTCAATCGGGCGGGCGCGCAGCGCCGGATCCGGGTTATTAACGTCCAGCGGCCGGCCGCCATTGGGGGCCGCCTTCAGCACCTTGGCTACCTTGCCACAAACCACGGGGCCGCAATTGCCGATCTGGACGATGCTGTCCTTTTCTTCGGTATACCAGCGCCCGCTGACAGGAATGGCCGCCATGGCGGGCAGGGCCTGCGACATCAGGGCAAGGGCAACAAACATCCGGCGCATCGGCGGCTTCTCCTCAATCTCTTTTTGCGGCTTGGCTTGGACCAAGCTTGATGCAATGAATAGGCCATGAAACGCCCGCTGATGCAAGTCGCCACGCTCGCCGCCCTGCTGGCCAGCCCGGCCATCGCCGCGACCCTTAAGGTCGCTCCCGGTCCCAATGCGCAGGAACGCCTGCAATCCGCACTGATCGACGCCAAGCCCGGCGATGTGGTGGAGATGGGCGCCGGCCGCTTTGACCTAACCGATGGCCTGTCGCTCGACATCAATGGCGTCACCGTCAAGGGCGCAGGGCCGGATCAGACGATCCTGTCCTTTGCCAGCCAGCAAGGGGCGGGCGAAGGGCTGCTTGTGACGTCAGACGATGTTGTTCTGCGCGACTTTGCGGTGGAAGACGCCAAAGGCGATGGCATCAAATCTAAGGGGGCGGACCGGATTGTCTATCGCAATATTCGCGTTGAATGGACCGGCGGGCCGAAAGAGACCAACGGCGCTTACGGCCTTTACCCGGTGGAATCGCGCGACGTGCTGATCGACGGCGCGGTTGTGAAAGGCGCGTCGGATGCCGGGATTTATGTGGGCCAGTCGCGCAATATCATCGTGCGTAACTCAACGGCGATGTTCAATGTCGCGGGGATTGAGATTGAAAACAGTTATGACGCCGATGTTCATCACAATCTGGCGACGCACAATACCGGCGGCATCCTGATTTTTGATCTGCCCAATTTGCCGCAACAAGGCGGTCATAATATCCGCGTTTTCCAGAACCGGGTGATCGCCAACGATACGCCCAATTTCGCGCCCAAGGGCAATATTGTTGCCAGCGTGCCAACCGGCACGGGCGTGATGGTGATGGCCAATCGCAACGTCCATGTCTTTGACAATGACATTGCCGATAATGGCACGACCAATGTGATGATTGTGGCCTATCAGAACAGCTTTACCGACCAAAGCTACAACCCGATCGCGCGCGATATCGTGGTGCGCGGCAACCGCCATGGCCGGGCGGGATTTGCCCCGGCCTTTCCCGGCGGGGATGCGCTTGCCCAAGCGCTGGGCGGCAGCTTTCCGGCGATCTTTTGGGATGGGGTGGGCGGCGATGCGGCCAATGTTCATCTAACCGACAGCCTGCCCGCCATCTCGCTCAACCTCGGCACTCAGGGCCAGCCGATTAGCAACGCGCGGCCTGCACCCTATGCCGCCCCCGCGACCCCCGCACCCGCCGACCTGCCCGCCATCGTCCTGCCGGCCACAATGGAGGCCGCAGCCCGGTGAAACGCGTGCTGGCGTTGGCGGTTGCGGCGTTGAGCGGGGCGCTGGTCAGCGCGCACCCCCGCCCCGCATCCCCTGTCCTTGTGGTCAATGACGCGCTGTTGCTGGGCGATAGCCTGCCGCCCCGGCTTCAGGATTTTGGGCTTTTGGTAGATGGGCGGACCCCCGCGCCGGGGGTGCGACCTTATCATCTTAATACGCCGCTCTTTTCAGACTATGCGGAAAAATTCCGCTTCGTTTATGTGCCCAAAGGCAGCGCTGCCCAGATCACCGGCGACGGGCTGATCAACCTGCCGGTCGGCAGCGTGCTCATCAAAAGTTTTGGCTATCCGGCCGATTTGCGCCAGCCTGACCGCGATGTCCGAATCCTTGAAACGCGGCTGCTGATCCACCGGGCCACGGGCTGGGTTGCGCTGCCTTATGTGTGGAATGCAGACGGGACAGAGGCGGTGCTGAAACGCGCCGGCCAGCGCCTGACGGTCAGCTGGACGCATCTGGACGGCCAGCGCCGGACGATCAGCTATGCCGTGCCCAACGCCAATCAGTGCAAGGGCTGCCATGTCGCAGGGGGTGTCCTCAGCCCGATTGGACCCAAGGCGCGCAACCTGAATGACGGGCACCAGCTTCAGGCGTTCAAGCGTGCCGGGCTGGTGGTTGGCGATCTTCATGGCCTGTCTGCCTTGCCGGTATGGAACAACCCCAAGACGGGGAGTGTCGCCGCCCGCGCGCGCGCTTATCTGGATGTCAATTGCAGCCATTGTCACAATCGCAATGGCCCGGCCGATAGCTCGGGCCTGTGGCTGGATTGGGATCAGCCGGCTGGCCCCAATCTTGGCATTCGCAAACGCCCGACCGCGGCCGGGCGCGGCAGTGCGGGTCTCGACTTTGCGGTCTTGCCGGGCGACCCCGATCATTCCTATCTGGTGGCCCGCATGGCGAGCCTGGAACCGGGCATTGCCATGCCCGAGCTGGGCCGTGCGACCGTGCATGACGAAGGGGTCGCGCTGATCCGCGACTGGATCCGGGAGATGAAATGACCCTGCGGCTTTACGATTATTGGCGCTCCTCTGCCGCCTATCGCGTGCGGATTGCCCTGAACCTCAAGGGCGTCGCTTATGAAGCGGTGCCCATCAGCCTTGTCGATGGCGCCCAAGCCAGCGCCGATTATAAGGCCAAGAACCCGCAGGGCCTTGTGCCCATGCTGGAAGTGGGCGACCTGCGCCTGACGCAAAGCCTTGCGATTATCGACTGGCTGGATGCGACCTATGCAGAGCCACGCTTTTTGCCCGCGGCGCCCGCGGCGCGCGCAGCAGAGCTGGCCAAGGCGCTGATGATTGCCGCCGATATTCACCCGATCAACAATCTGCGCGTGCTGAAATATCTGAAGCGCGACCTTGGTCAGGACCAGGCCGCCATTGATGGCTGGGCGCGCCATTGGATTACGGAGGGCTTTGCCGCGCTGGAGGCGATGACCCCGCCCGACCAGCCCTTTCTGGGCGGCGCGCAGCCGGGGCTGGCCGATATCTGCCTAATCCCGCAAATGGCCAATGCCCGGCGCGTCGACACCCCGCTGGAAGCCTTTCCCAAGCTGGTCGCGATCGACGCCCGCGCCACCGTGCTTGACGCTTTTGCGCGCGCCCATCCTGATGCGGTCAAGCCCGCCCCCCAAGACGCCTGAAGGAGACCCAGATGGCCATCACCGGACGCTGTTATTGTGGCGATGTTCAATACAAGGCCGAAGGCCCGGGCTTTATGAAGTTTGAATGCTATTGCCGGGAATGCCGCTATATTTCCGGCGGCGGGCCCGTCATGGGCATGGCGGTCCTGAATGAAGGTTTTGCCGTGACCAAGGGCGCGGTGAAAGACTTTACCCGGACAGACATCGCGGGCGCCGTGACACGGCAATTCTGCCCCCGCTGCGGGACGCACCTCTTCACCCGGGCCCCGGGCTTTCCCCAAGGTGTGATTCTAAAAATCGGCAGCCTCGACAATCCGGATGACTTTGGCGGCGCAGAATTTGCCGCCTTTGCCGCCGATGCCGAAGTCTGGCATCGCCTGCCCAGCCATTGTCCGGTGCATGATCGCTGGCCGGGATAAGATTTAGCGGGCTTTACCCCTTTTCTGTTCTGCGCATCGCTGCCACATGCGATGCCATGACCATGAAACTCCTCTCCGCTGCCATGCTGATCGCTGCCCCTGTCGGGCTTGTCGCGCCGGCCTTTGCCAATGACGGCGACATCATCGTCACCGGCCAGCCTTTGCCGGCGTCGATTGGTGATGCCGCCTATGACATCGCCCAGATCAGTCAGGACCGGCTGACCGCTACTGCATCGGGGCGGATCGAAGATGTGTTGCGCGATAGCGCCGGGCTGACCCAGTTCCGTCGCAGCGACGCCCGCAGTGCCAATGCGACCAGCCAGGGCGCCACGCTGCGCGGCTTGGGCGGCAATGCCTCCAGCCGGGCGCTGCTGGTGCTGGACGGGGTGCCGCAAAGCGACCCCTTTGGCGGCTGGATCACCTGGCCCGCCTATCAGCCCGACCGCCTAGGGGCCGTCCGCGTGACGCGGGGCGGCGGATCGGGCGTTTATGGATCAGGCGCCCTTGCCGGGACGATCGAACTGGAGAGCATTGGCGCTGGTGCCCAGACATCGGCCAGCCTCGCTTATGGCAGCCGAGAATCGGTGGAGGCGAATGCGCTGCTTGCAGGGGCGCTGGGCGCAGGCTTTGGCTTTGTGAGCGCAAGCTATGCGCGCGGCGACGGCTTTATTCCGATTGTCGAGGCGCAGCGCGGACCCGTCGACATCGCAGCACCTTATGAGCAGGCAACCTTGGCGGCCCGCGCCATTGCCCCTTTGGGTGATAAAACCGAAGTTCAGGCCGCAGCACTTGGCTTTACGGATCGGCGCACGCGCGGGACGGCCCTGTCTGAAAATGGCGGCGATGGCGCGGATGCCAGTTTAAGGTTGGTCCATCGCGGGCAATGGGGCGTGCAGGCGCTCACTTATCTCCAGCTGCGCAAATTCACCAGCAATGCCGTGTCGGTCAACGCCGCTCGCAATAATGTGACCCAGACTGTGTCGCAATATGATGTGCCTTCCACGGGCCTTGGGGCGCGGCTGGAACTGCGCCCCCCTTTGGGCAATTCGGTTGAGGTGCGGCTGGGCAGCGATTGGCGACGGACCAGCGGCGAGACGAACGAACTCTATACCTATGTGGACGGCGCGGCGACCAAGCAGCGCGAGGCAGGGGGCCAGAGCGACAGCGCCGGGCTTTTTGCCGAACTGTCTGCCAAAAGCGGCGCGCTGACGCTGACGGGTGGCGCGCGGGCCGACCATTGGTGGATTCGCAATGGCCGTCTGATTGAAAGCGTGATCGCAACGGGCGCCACCACGCGCAATGATCTGGCGGCCAACCGACAAGGCTGGGAACCCACGGCACGCGCCGGCCTTGCCTGGGCGTCGGGGCCGGTGACGCTGCGTGGTGCGGCCTATCTGGGCTGGCGGTTGCCGACGCTCAATGAGCTTTACCGCCCCTTCCGGGTCGGGTCGGATGCCACCGCCGCCAACCCCGATCTGCGGCCTGAAAAGATGCGCGGGATTGAACTGGGCGTTGATGTCGCGCCTGCAAAGGGGCTGGTACTGCGCGCCACCGCTTTTTCCAACCGGCTGAAAGACGCGATTGGCAATGTCACGCTCAGCACAACCCCCGGCGTCAAGGACGGGGTGGGCTATGTCGCCGGGATTTATCGCAAGCGGCTCAATCTTGATGCCGTGCGCAGCAATGGGCTGGAACTGGATGCCCGCTATACCAAGGGGGATTGGGCAGTTTCGGCCAGCTATGCCTATAGCGACGCGCGGGTGCGCGGGTCAGGCGCCGCCGCCGGTCTAGATGGTCTGCGGCCGGCCCAAGTGCCGGCGCACACCGCCAGCGCGACATTGGGTTGGCGCGGCGTTTCGCTCACCGGCCGCTATATATCGGGCCAGTTTGAGGATGATGCCAATAGCCGCCGCCTGCGCGATGCCTTTACCGTTGATGCCGTTGCCCGCGTGCCGCTGACCCGGCAATTGTCGCTTATCGCCCGCGCAGAAAATCTGGTCAATGCGCAGGTTGATACGGCCGTCAGCAGCCTTGGCGTGATTGAGCGGGCCAGCCCCCGCACGCTGTGGATCGGCCTGCGTTACAAATAACGGCCGGAGGCGCGGCCAAAAAAAGGGGCCGGCGGTTTCCCGTCGACCCCCTTTTTGCAAAGGCTTTGGTGCTTAGAAGGTCTTGCGGACCGTCATGCCAAAGGTGCGCGGCTGGTTGGTCGCAAAGCCCAGACGGGCCCGGCCACCGCGCTCGCGGTCAAATGACAGCAGCGCATTTTCATCCAGCAGATTGTTGACATAGATCATCGCCGACATGCCATTGTCGAAATCGACGCCGGCATTGAGGTTGACGATCTGGTAGCTCGGCAGTTGCAGGTCGAGCGTGGTCACAGCGGACGGGTCCGCCCCGCCATAGGTGAAGCCATGGCCGAAGGTGCGCGGATTGTTTTCCTGATCGCTCGGCTGGGTGAAGCGGTTGCCCACATGCTGGAACGAGGCCGTCACAAAGCCGCTGGCCGATGCCCCGACGTCAAAATTGTAGGTCGCATTGGCCGACAATTGGAACTTCGGCACCGACGGCAGGCGATTGCCATCGCGAATGCCGCCGAGGACATTGTCGTTGGCATCGCGCACGGTCGAGTCGAACTGGCTTTCCAACAGGCTGCCCGACAGGCCGAATTCAAACGCCTTGCTCGGACGCGCGGTCAGCTCAAACTCAACCCCTGCCGAGTGCGCCTTGGGCACGTTGAACACCACGCGCGACGAGCAGGTGCCGGCATCCAGCGTGACCTGCAAATTGCGCATCCGGGTGTAGAAGCCGGCGGCGTTGAAGGTCAGGAAGCCCGTTTGCGCCTTGATGCCGCCTTCATAGTTCCACAGCGATTCATCGTTGAAGCGCTGATAGCTGCCGAAGATATCAGCATCGCCATCCGAGCAGAGCGGGAGGTTAAGCGGATCATTGACGCCGCCCAGACGGAAGCCCTTCGATGCCTGCGCATTGAGCGTGACGTCGTCCGACGCCTTGTAGCTCAGCAAGAAGCGCGGGTTGAACCCGTTAGAGCTGGTGCGATCGGTCTGGTTGTCGCCATTGGCGAAAAAGCCGCCCGTCTTGAAGCTGCGCTTTTCCTTATAGTCATAATAGCGGCCGCCCGCGGTCGCAGCGAGCTTATCCGAGACGTTATAGGTCAGTTCGCCAAACACCGCATATTGCTTCAGCGTATAAGGCAGGTCGGAGTTATAGGGCGAATCCGCCGGGAAGCCATTGCGCGAACCGGCCGCAGTGCCCGCTTCGGTCGCCGCATCCAGCGCCGCATCATAGCCCGGGGTGGGCAGGCGTTGGCGATAGAAACGGTCGGTCTTGGCGAAGAACCCGCCGACAACCCATTGCAGCGGACCCTTGCCGGTCGAAGCCAAGCGCAGTTCCTGCGTATAAGCCTGAACATCGGTCGTGTCGCGCAGGTTGGACGGCAGTTCAATGCCCGCGTCGCTCAACCCGACATCCGCCGAGACCGAACCGGTCAGCGCCGAGGCATCGCGGCTGACCAGGATTTTACGGTCGGTATAGGTCGACACGCTGGTCAGTTCCGCAGCGCCCAGATCGCCCTTCAGGACGAGATCGGCGATCAGCGTTTCATCTTCAAAGGCTTCGCGCAGCTTCAGATATTGCTGACGCTCTGCAAAGGTGACGGGATCTTCCAGAAGGGGATTGGCATAGATATTATAGACTTCCTGGCGGTTGAAGCCGTTGGTCTTGACCTTCTGATAGATCAGGCGCGGCGTGATCGACAGCGTTTCCGAGGGCTGGACGGTCAGCGCGATGCGGCCGCCATAGCGTTCGCCGTCATTGACATTCTTGCCGCCCGCCGGGCCAATCGCATCGATGAAGCCGGCATATTTGGTGTAATAGCCAACCGCCCGGACGGCTGCCGTCTCGCTAAGCGGAATATTGGCGGCGCCCTTCAGATGACCGCCAACATCGCCGCCATCGACGACGTTGACATTGCCTTCAAGCGACCCCTCGGTGACGTTCAGGCGCGGGGCGTTGGTGATGTAGCGGATCGTCCCGCCGATATTGCCAGAGCCAAACAGCGTGCCCTGCGGGCCGCGCAGCGTTTCAACGCGGTTCAGGTCAAACAGGTCGAGATCGGGGGTGAACAGCGACAGCGAGATCGCCGATTCATCGAGGTACACGCCAACCTGTTCCTTCACGCCCGGCTGGTCGCGCACGATCTGGCCCGAAGACACACCGCGGATGGAAACCTGGCTCTGGCCCGGCCCGAGATTCTGGATCGACAGGCCAGCGACGTTGCGCGACACTTCTTCGAGCGACGTCGAGCCCGTCTTCTGGATGTCCGCTGCGGTCTGCGCGTTGATCGAGAAGGGCACGTCCTGCAAAGAAAGGTTGCGCTTGGTGGCGGTCACGATGATTTCGTTGCCCTCGAGCGGTTCGTCGGCAGCCTGCGCAAAGACCGGCGCGGCGGCAATCAGGGCGACAGCGGAAAGACCCGCCTGCAAAATAGCTTTTTTCATGGAATATTCCTCCTCTGTCTTCCGATGACAGATGGATCGCCCCTGCCCCGTCGCGCGCGCAACGCCAAGCCAGAAACTGCCAAATTCCGGCCTAAGCTGTCCGAATATGACCAATGCGTTGCAATCGAGTCACAATTTGTGCGTTTCACATATGAAATGGTCTTGACCAGATGGCCCCAAAAAAAGGGCCGGCAAGTTGCCTTGCCAGCCCAGTGAGGTTCGCAGGTGGAACCTGATGAGGAGAGCCGCCGGGAAAGGAGAGGTGGGCGGCGGCCCTCCAAGCTCGTTCAGTAAAGCTCAGTAATTATAGGCGCGTTCGCCATGGCTCGAGAGATCCAGGCCCTCGCGTTCGGCATCCTCGCTCGGACGCAGACCGAAGATCTTGTCGAGGACGAAGAAGAGAACCGCCGAGCCGATGCCAGACCACAAGAGCGTGATGGCCACAGCCTTGAACTGGGTGATCAGTTGGGCTGCCATGTCATAGCTGCCCACAGCGGCCGGGAAGACCGTATAGTCCAGAAAGCCCTGACCGCCGAGCGCCGGGTCTGCGACAATCGCGGTGCCAATGGCCCCCACAATCCCGCCCACGCAGTGGACGCCAAAGACGTCAAGCGTGTCGTCATATTTCAGCTTATTCTTCACAACCGCCACGAAGAAGTAGCAGATCGGCGAAACCAGCAGGCCAAGGACAATCGAGGTCATGGGCGCTGCAAAGCCGGAGGCCGGGGTAATCGCGACCAGGCCCGCCACAGCCCCCGTCACGCCGCCCAGCAGCGACGGACGGCCATGATGAACCTGTTCGATGATTGCCCAGCTGACGGCAGCCGCGGCGGTGGCAACGAAGGTGTTGATGAAGGCCAGAGCCGCAAGGCCATTGGCTTCCAGGTTGGACCCGGCGTTGAAGCCGAACCAGCCCACCCAGAGCAGCGACGCGCCGATCATCGTCATGGTGAGCGAGTGCGGCGGCGTGGCTTCGCGGCCATACCCCAAACGCTTGCCGATCATCAGACAGCCGACCAGCCCAGCAATACCCGCATTGATGTGGACCACGGTGCCGCCGGCAAAATCGAGCGCGCCCATGCCCCAGAGCAGGCCGGTATCGGTCTTGTTATCAACCAGGAAGTCTGGGCCAGCCCAATACCAAACCATATGGGCGATCGGGAAATAGACGATCGTCAGCCACGCAACCACAAACAGCATCAGCGGCGTGAACTTCACGCGTTCTGCAAAGGCCCCGACAATGAGCGCCGGCGTGATGCACGCAAAGGTCATCTGGAAGACGACAAAGGCATATTCCGGAATATAGACATTGTTGGAGAAGGTCGCGGCCAGCGTCGTGGCGTCCACGCCCTGAAGGAAGAGCTTGGAAAGGCCACCGATATACGGCGTGCCGCTGGTAAAGGCGAGGCTATAGCCCCAGCTGACCCAGACCAGTGCCGCGATCGAGACGATCATAAACACCTGCATGAGCAGGCTGAGCATATTCTTGGTGCGGACCAAGCCGCCATAGAAAAGCGCGAGTGCCGGGATCGACATCAAGAGCACCAGCGCGGATGAAATCAGCATCCAGGTCGTGTCGCCCTTGTTGACCATGCCGGCCATTTGTTCAGCCGAGGGCGCCTTGATGAGCGCATCGGCGGCGAAGGCAGGGGCGGTTACGAGCATCGCCGCCGCCCCTGAAATCCATTTTGTGACTTTGGTCATATGTCCCCTGCTTATCGTTAGAGTGCGACCGCGCCCGTTTCCCCGGTGCGGATGCGAACCGCAGCCCCAAGGTCGAGCATGAAGATTTTGCCATCGCCGATAGAGCCGGTATTGGCGGCTTGCTGGATGGCTTCGAGCGCCCGGTCGGCAACGGCGTCGTCGCACGCGACTTCCACCTTCACCTTGGGCACCATGTTGGTCGAATATTCGGCCCCGCGATAAATCTCGGTCTGGCCTTTTTGGCGGCCGAAGCCTTTGACTTCGGTAATCGTCATGCCGGAAACGCCCAGCGCGGTCAGCGCCTCGCGCACATCGTCCAGCTTGAACGGTTTGATTATGGCGATGATCAGTTTCATTGGACCCCCTTGGCTTTGGTCAAAAGGTTAACAGCAAGGGGCGTGCCAATTTACGAAAAGCACTAGAAATTGGTCGCTTTCCGTATTTAATCGAGGTGATGGCCGGGCATGGATAAGCAAAAGGCTGCCCGCGAAACGAGCAGCCTTTCAACTGTGCTTAAAAATTAGGCAGGCTTAGGCCGTGCGCAAATACCAAGCATAATCAAGGTCGGGCACCGCGCCAAAGAACCGCTCTTGCTCGGTCCGCTTGACGATGCTGAACATCTCAACAAAGCGCGCGCCCAGATAAGCCTTCATCACCTCCGATGCGGCAAAGCGATCAACGGCGGCGAACCAGTTGGTCGGCATCGGCGGGGCGCTGCTGGCGGCTTCATAGCCATTGCCGACCACCGGCGCACCCGGGTCCAGCTTGTTTTCAATGCCGTGGCACATGCCGGCCAGCATTGCGGCCATCGCCAGATAGGGGTTGGCATCTGCCCCGCCAATCCGGTGTTCGACATGGCGGCTGGCCGCTGCCCCTGCCGTCACGCGGAAGCTGACCGTGCGGTTATTGACGCCCCAGGTCGGCGCCACCGGCGCATAGCTATTGGCCTTGAAGCGGCGATAGCTATTGGCATTGGGCGCGAAGATCAAAAAGGCGTCGGCAATCGTCGCCTGCATCCCGGCAATCGCGTGCCGCAGCAGCGGCGTACCTTCCGGGTCTTCGCTCGCAAAGGCATTCTTGCCCGCGCCATCCAGCAACGAGGCGTGCAGGTGCATGCCATTGCCGGCGCTCGCCTCAAAGGGCTTGGCCATGAAGGTTGCTTCCATGCCGTGCTTCAGCGCCACGGCTTTCACCATCCGCTTATGCATGATCGCATCATCACAAGCGCGCAGCGCATCGGCCTTATGCGCCAGCGTCATTTCAAACTGGCCGGGCGCATATTCTGAAATCGCGGCTTCCAGCGGCAGGCCTTGCGCATCGGCTGTGGCATAAAGCTCATCGAAAAAGGGCCGCATCTCTTCCATTTCGGCCAAGCCATAAACCTGGATGTCGTGCGGCGTTTCGCCCGAGGCCGGATGACGCGCGGGCCGCGGGCGACCATCTTTGCCGCGCTTGGCGTCTACCAGATAAAATTCCAGCTCCACCGCCACATCGGGCGTCAGGCCATGGCCGGCCAGCCGATCCACCACGCGGCCCAGCACATGGCGCGGATCAAGATCATTGGGGGTGCCATCCAGCTCATAAAAGCCGGTCAGGAACTGCGCCGCGCCCGGCCCGGCCCAAGGCGTCGGCACCAGCGTCCCCGGGATCGGGCGGATATGCCGGTCGGCATCGCCATCTTCCCAGACAAGGCCGGTTTCCTCGGTATCGCGGCCGGTGATATCAACGATCACCGCCGAGCCGGGCAGGAAGCGCCCGTCCTTGTACACGGCCAGGACCTCATGCCGCCGCAGCCTTTTGCCGCGCGGGACGCCGCACATATTGGTGAAGATGATATCGACCGCGTCGATATCGGGATGGGCCGCGAAAAAGGCTTCGGCTTCGGCGAGCGTCGCAATCTGGTGCGAGGATGTGGCGTGGGTCATGCCCCTATTTCTAGTTCGCTGAGCGCCGCGTCAAGGTTTGCGACAAGCCGGTCGACTTGAAGCCGGGTCGTCACCGGGCTCACGAGCATCATATTATGGAAGGGTGCAAGCAGCGTGCCGCGGTTGACGAGCATCAGATGGATCAGCCCTTCCAGCTCTGGGTCCATCGCCGCGCGCGCCTCTGTGCCATTGCTGGGCGGGCGGGCGGCGCAGACAAATTCCACCCGCGCCCCCACACTTGCGACGTGCCAATCCAGCTTGTGCCGGTCGATCACGCCTTCAATCCGCCCGGCCAATAATTGGGCAAGGCCCGTCATATGGGCATAAGCGGTGGGCGACATCACGTCATCGAGCATCGCATACATGGCCGCGATCGTCAGCGCATTGGCCGAGAGCGTCGTGCCGATGCCGGAATGGCCGGGCGGCAATTGCGCGCGCGCAGCCTCCATCCGTTCCGCCACGGCATCGCTAAAGCCAAAGGCCGCGCAGGGCACCCCGCCGCCAATGGACTTGCCGATGACAAACATATCGCCCGCCGGACCAAAAGTCCCGGAATGGCCGCCCGGGCCGGAAGAGATGGTATGCGTTTCATCCCAGATCAGGATGGTGCCCGTGCGGGCGGTTGCCTCGCGCATCAGCGCCAGAAAGCCCGGGCGCGGCAGCACCATGCCGCAATTGGTCATCACCGGTTCCGCAAGCACACAGGCAATGTCGCCGCGTTCCAGCGCGGCTTCCAAAGCGCGGCCATCGTTAAACTCTATGGCGATCGTGTGGTCGCGCACATCCCAGACCTGCCCGACAAGGCTGCGCCGGGTTTCCGGCACACCATCGCGCAGATCAACAAACACATCATCGACCGCGCCATGATAGCAGCCGTTGAAGATCAACACCTTGTCGCGCCCGGTAATCGCCCGCGCCCAGCGGATGACGGCGCGGTTGGCCTCAGAGGCGGTCGTCGTCAATTGCCAATGCGGCAGATGAAACCGCCCGGCCAAGAGCGCGCCGACTTCTGCCGCCTTGTCGCTGGGGAGCATATAGCTGAGCCCTGCACCCGCCTGATGTATAAGCGCGTCGACCAACGGCGCGGGCGAATGGCCGAACATCGAGGCCGTATCGCCCAAGCAGAAATCATCCAGATCATCGCCATCCAGCGTGGTCAGCACCGCGCCCTCGGCGCGCGCGGCAGTCAGCGGAAAAGGCGAGGGCCAATCGCGCATCCAGTGAAAGGGGACGCCCTGATGCCAGCCCAGCGCCCGATCCTCAGCCGCCTCGGCGGATTTCGGGTTGTTCGCGATAAAGCGCGCTTCTTCCGCCGCGCGGACCTCGGCCAAGCGACTGCGATCAATCATGGCTCCCCATTCCTTGTCATGCTCTGATGTTTACGACCTTAAGGCGATTTTCATAAGCGATCGCGCAGGGCGTACCAAAGCAGACCCAGCGTCGCCAAGGGGCGGCGCAGCCAACGTCCGCCCGGAAAGGTGCTGGCCGGCAGGCTGGCCATCACATCAAAACCGGCCGCT
Source organism: Chakrabartia sp. (assembly GCA_046074265.1). Taxonomy (GTDB): domain Bacteria; phylum Pseudomonadota; class Alphaproteobacteria; order Sphingomonadales; family Sphingomonadaceae; genus Aquisediminimonas. The sequence goes on along the minus strand of JBJTNW010000002.1, from coordinate 35,017 downwards.
GTGCCCGCCATCGCCTCGGCGACCAGTTCCCCTGCCAGCGTCGTGACCAGCGCCCCATGGCCCGAAAAGCCATGGGCATAAAAAAGCGGTCCCTTGCGGCCGATCTGCGGCAGCCGGTTGCGGCTGACGGCAACCGCGCCACCCCAGGCATAATCAATGGGCACATCGGCAAGCTGCGGAAAGACCTGCACCATATGGCGGCGGACAAAGGCCGCCACATCGCGCGGCGGGCGTTCTACATATTTCTCGCCCCCGCCAAAGATCAGCCTTTTGTCGGCCGACAGGCGGAAATAGTTGAGCACGAAGCGGCTGTCGGCAATTGCTGCATCGCTGGGCAGCAGCGCATCGGCCCCGGCCAAGGGCGCGGTTGCGATATTGTAATTCATAATCGGGATGGTCTGGCGGCCCAGCGCTGCATCAAGATCGCCCATCCAATTATCGGTGGCAAGCAGCGCCATATCGGCCCGCACAAGGCCGCCCCGCGTCTCTGCCGTCACCCCGGCGTTGCGCGATGTTTGGATGACGCGGCTCTGCTCAAACAGGCGCGCGCCGGCAGCTTCCGCCGCCCGGGCAAGGCCCTGCACATAGTTGAGCGGATGGAAATGCCCGCCCTGCGGATCAAAGATGCCGCCATGATAGGCCGCGCTTGCAATATGGCGGCCCATGTCAGCGTGCGGCACGATCTGGCTCTGGTGGCCATAATGCGTGGCCAGCCATTCCGCCTCGCGCGCCATGTCGCGGAAATGGGACGGCTTGATGGCCGCCTCAAAATGGCCGGGCTTCAGGTCGCAGGCAATCTGATGTTGAGCAATGCGGGCCCACACCCGGTCGCGTGCGCCATAGGCCAGATCGAAAACGGCTTTTGCCCGGTCCCGCCCAAAGGCCGCCTCAATCTCGCGCATCGACCAGCGCAGGCCGGGGATCAACTGCCCGCCATTGCGTCCCGACGCGCCAAAGCCAATCGTCTCTGCCTCAAGCAAGACGACATCCAGGCCCTTTTCGGCACAGGCCAGCGCGGCCGCGACGCCCGTAAAGCCGCCGCCGATGATCAGGACATCACAGGTCAAATCGCCTTGAAGCTGGGGGCGCACCGCCCGCAACAGGGCGGTGGCGGCGTAGTAGCTGTTGGCCAGCGGGTCCGGCACGTCAGACGCGCAGCAGCAGATGTTCGCGTTCCCAGCTGCTGATCACCGACTGGTAGTTGAACAGCTCACATTCCTTGATCGCGTAGAAGACCTCAAAAAAATCTTCGCCCAACAACTGCTTAACAGGCTTGCAATGCGCAAAGCGATCCAACGCCCCTTCCAGCGTGCGGGGCAGGGTGCGGGCGCGATTATAGGCGCTGCCGGTGATGCTCTTGGGCGGCTGCATCCGCTCTACCATCCCGATATAGCCGCAGATCAGCGACGCGGCGATGGCCAAATAGGGGTTGCTGTCCGCCCCCGGCAGGCGGTTTTCGATCCGTCGGTTCTTCGCGTCTGAAATCGGCACCCGAAGCCCGCACGAGCGGTTGTCGCTACCCCATTGGACGTTGATCGGCGCGTCGCTATCGGGCCGCATCCGGCGGAAGCTGTTGACGTTGGGCGCAAAGAGCGGCGTGACCTGCGGCAACAACCGGGCAAGCCCGGCGATATAGCTGCGGAACAGCGCGCTGTCCTTGCCGGCCGCCGTGCTGAAGATATTGCGGCCGCTTTCCATATCGAGCACCGATTGGTGGATGTGCATCGCACTGCCGGGCTGGTCGCTCATCGGTTTGGCAAGAAAGGTCGCATAGACGCCGTGTTGCAGCGCGACCTGACGCGCGAGCCGCTTGAACAACAGCACCTCATCCGCGAGCCGCAACGGGTCGCCATGGAGGAAATTGACCTCCAATTGCGCGGCACCCGATTCATGGATCATCGTATCGAGGTTGATGCCCGCCTTGGTGCACCATTCGTAGATATCCTCGATTATATCCTCAAACTCATTCAGCGCTTCCAGCCCGTAAGGCTGGCTGGCTGTTTCCGGCCGGCCCGAGCGGCCCGTGGGCGGGACCAAAGGAAAGTCCGGGTCCACATTTTGCGAGACAAGGTAAAATTCTACCTCCGGCGCAATCACCGGCTTCCAGCCGCGGTCCTCATAGAGCTTTAGGACTTTTTTCAGGATCATCCGCGGCGCGATGGCAACCGGCTGGCCTTCCTTGGTGAAGGCATCGGCAATCACATAAGCGGTGGGGGTGGTAAAGCCCGGCGCCTCGCGGATCGTCTCCGCATCGGGGACCATGACCTGGTCAGGATCATAAGCCGGGACGATATGGCCGATATCATCGGGATATTCGCCATTGATGGTCACGGTGAAGATGCTGCCGGGAATACGCAGCGTGCCATCCTTGACCCCGGAGAGAAATTTGGCGGCAGGCAGCACTTTGCCGCGCTGCACGCCATTCATATCCGGGATGATGCATTCAACCTCGCTCACGCCGTGATCGGTGATCCATGACGCGAGCTTGGTCGACATGAGCATCTGTGCGCGCGGGGGCGCACCCTCCCTGGGTTACACGATCAGAAGGACTTGCTGACCGACAGAACAGCCGTCGGCTTGGCCAACGGGTTATGATCTGTATGGGCCGTATCGATATATTTGGCGCCCACGACAATCCCATGACCAACGTCATAATCGGCCCCGATCGACCAATCCTTCTTATGGTCGGCAAAGGCACCATTTTCCAGGCCGAATGAGCCGTTCAGCGTCAGCTTTTCGGTCAGGGCGTGCGTGCCCGACACCGCAATGTAGAAATTGTCGGTGTCGCCGATATTGGCCTGGCTGGGCGCGTAAGCGACGTTGAGCGCAACGCTCGACTTGCCAAGGCTGGTGCCAACCGAGCCAAGCAGTTCAACATAGTTATAATCCGACACGCCCGGATAGAGATAGTAAACCGCGCCGGCATTGATGTTCACATTGCCAATGTCACGCGAGATGCCGGCGGTCAGATCGATTTCAATATCATCGCCGCCATTATCAGCAATGTTCGAACCCCAGGCCGTGAAATACAGGCCAGACTCATGGTTGATCGAGATTTGCGGCTGGATGGCCGGATCCTTATCGCTCAGGGAGACACCGCGGAAGCGATAGTCTGTCACACCCGTCAGCGAGAAGCTGATGTCGAGCGGCTTGGTTTCATCCGACTGGGCATAAGCCGGGCCGGCAGCCAGAGCCGGCAGAGCAAGCGCGGCGAGCATCAGTTTGCGGATCATCATTAAGTCCCCTTTTTGATCTTTGACCAACTTATGCCGCAGCACGGGCCAAGTGTCAGGGGGGTGTTGCGCGCTTTTCCCACAACTGTGGCATTTATGTCATTCGGATGCTGCCGCTGCCATAGAAAAAGGGCGGCCCCTTGCGGGACCGCCCTTGATCTTGTGTCAGTTAAGCGACGCTTACTTGACTTCGACCTGAGCGCCAGCTGCTTCGAGCTGCGCCTTGATCTTTTCAGCGTCGTCCTTGCTGGTGCCTTCCTTGATCGCCTTCGGCGCGGCTTCTACCAGCGCCTTGGCTTCGGTCAGACCCAGGCCGGTGATGGCGCGGACTTCCTTGATGACGGCGATCTTGTTGCCGCCGTCGCCGTTGAGGATGACGTCGAATTCGGTCTTTTCTTCCGCAGCAGCAGCAGCGCCACCGCCAGCAGCCGGCGCGGCAACCGCGACAGCAGCAGCAGCCGAAACGCCCCACTTTTCTTCGAGAAGCTTGGCGAGTTCTGCCGCTTCCAGAACGGTCAGAGCCGAAAGGTCGTCAACGATCTTGTTCAAATCAGCCATGTTAAGTCTCCAATTCGAAGAGGGCTTTGCCCCCTTATGAGTTTCAGTTGAGTGTCAAAATCAGGCGGCCTTGGCGCCATATGCGCCAAAGACACGCGCCAGCTGTGCGGCCGGTGCGCCGACAACCTGAGCCACCTTCGTCGCGGGTGCCTGTACAAGGCCCACGAGCTTGGCGCGCAGTTCATCAAGCGACGGCAGCTCTGCCAGAGCCTTCACGCCATTTGCATCCAGAACCAGCGATCCCATGCCGCCGCCGACGATTTCGAGCTTGTCGGTCGTCTTGGCGAATTCGACGATGATCTTGGCGGCCGCGATCGGGTCGATCGAAGAACCAAGGGCCGTCGGACCGGTCAGCAGATCACTGATGCCGGCATAGGGCGTGTTCTGGGAAGCAAGCTTGGCGAGACGGTTCTTAGCGACCTTATAGCTGGCCCCGACCTCACGCATCTTCGAACGCAGCTCGGTCGACTGTGCGACCGTCAGCCCGAGATTGCGGGTGACAACCACCACGCCCACCTCGTTGAAGACACGATTGAGTTCGGCGACAGCATCGGCCTTTTGAGCACGATCCATGCCATTCTCCTTCAACATTCGGCTTGCGGCCCATCCGCAAACCGGGTGATCCCGCGCCGCCCAAAAGGCAGCGCGACATCGGATGTCCGTGGGGAATGGCAGCCTCTGATAAGGAGACTGAGAAAATCCATGTCCCCGTCTAGGCAGGACATTAAGAAGGGCAAAATCCCTTCCCCTGCTGTCTCGGACGGTTGGACCAGCCTATTGAGGCCAGTCCGGTCTTGCGCGGGACGCGCTAAAGCGCCCCGGCACAAAATTCAAATCAGGCGACGCCGATTTCGGCGACGTCGAGCTTGATGCCCGGGCCCATGGACGAGCTGATCGCGGCCTTGCGCAGATACTTGCCCTTGGCGCCCGACGGCTTGGCCTTGACGACAGCATCGACCAGCGCGTCAAAATTGGCGCGCAGATCATCTGCCGAGAAGCTGGCCTTGCCGATGCCCGAATGGATGATACCGGCCTTTTCGACGCGATATTCAACCTGGCCGCCCTTGGCGTCCTTCACGGCCTGACCCACATTCGGGGTAACCGTGCCCAGCTTCGGGTTGGGCATCATGCCCTTGGGGCCGAGGATCTTGGCGACGCGACCGACCATGCCCATCATGTCCGGGGTGGCGATGCAGCGGTCAAAATCAATATTGCCGCCCGTGATCGCTTCGATCAGGTCTTCAGCGCCGACAACGTCTGCGCCAGCAGCGCGGGCTTCTTCAGCCTTCGCATCCTTGGCGAACACGGCGACGCGCACGGTCTTGCCGGTGCCCTTGGGCAGCGAAACAACACCGCGGACCATCTGGTCAGCGTGACGCGGATCAACGCCGAGGTTCAGCGCGACTTCGATCGTTTCGTCAAACTTGGCGGTCGCGTGCTCCTTGATGAGCGCGATCGCTTCGCTGACGCCATAAAGCTTTTCGCTGTCGATGGCAGCTGCGAGCTTCTTTGCCTTTTTGCTCTGGAACGCCATGGATTAACCCTCCACCACTTCGAGGCCCATCGAACGGGCAGAGCCTTCGATGATGCGCGTTGCTGCGTCGATATCGGTTGCGTTCAGGTCCTTCATCTTGACCTCGGCAATTTCCGACAGCTTCGAACGGGCGATGGTGCCGATGATGTTCTTGCCGGGTTCCTTGGAACCCTTGTCGAGCTTCGCGGCCTTCTTGATGAGGAAGGTGGCCGGCGGCGTCTTGGTGACGAACGAGAAGCTGCGGTCCGCATAAACCGTGATCACCGTCGGGATCGGCATATTCTTTTCCAGATCGCCGGTCGCCGCGTTGAACGCCTTGCAGAATTCCATGATGTTGACACCGCGCTGACCCAGAGCCGGGCCGATCGGCGGCGACGGATTGGCGGCGCCCGCAGGCACCTGGAGCTTGATATAGCCCTCAATCTTCTTAGCCATTGTTACTCACTCTCTTTCAAGTTTAGCGGTGCAAACGGGGTGGAGCCCCTCCCGCAGATTTGACGCCGGGGCGTCACTTCATGCGTTCAACCTGTTCGAACTCCAGTTCGACCGGGGTTGGACGCCCAAAGATGGAGACAGAAACCTTCACGCGGCCCTTGTCGAAGTCCAGCTCTTCAACCAGCCCGTTAAAGCTGGCGAACGGCCCTTCAAGAACCTTGACCTGATCGCCGATTTCATAATCAACGCGAACCTGCTGCTTGGGTGCGGCAGCCGCTTCTTCCTTGGTATTCAGGATGCGCGCCGCTTCGGCTTCGCTGATCGCCTGCGGTTTGCCGCTCGATCCCAGAAAACCCGTAACCTTGGGCTGGTTCTTGATGAGGTGATAGACATCATCCGTCATCTTCAGCTTGGCGAGCACATAGCCCGGAAAGAACTTGCGTTCCGACTGAACCTTTTTGCCGCGGCGAATTTCCGTCACCGTTTCGGTCGGGACTTCGACCGCATCCACAAGCGCCTCAAGGCCGAGCCGCTCCGCATCCGCGAGGATGGCGTCGCGCACCTTGTTCTCAAAGCCCGAATAGGCGTGGATGATGTACCAACGTGACATGCGTGTTCTTTTCTTTTCGTCAGGAAGCGAGTGCGAGCAGCGACTTTACGATCCAGCTAAACACCGAATCGACACCCAGGAAGAACAGCCCGAGAATGGTTGTCATGATGATTACCATCACAACGGTCATCCCCGTCTCACGGCTGGTCGGCCAGGCGACTTTCGCCGTTTCCGCCCGGACCTGCCGGATAAATTCACCTGGGCTGGTCTTTGCCATGAACCCGTTTTCCATCCTTAAATCGTCTGTTCCGGCAACAGCTCCGCCGCCGGAAAATCCGGCCAGAGAAGAAACCCTGTTGTCGGGATCGCCCGCCCTTAGGCCGCTTTGGCCCGAAAGGCAAGCGTTGCGTGGGATTTTCGGGCGAGCAAGCGGGGCGCAATCAGGCTGCGCGAGTCGCAGGTCTGGCAGGAGTGGAGGGACTCGAACCCACGGCCCTCGGTTTTGGAGACCGATGCTCTACCAACTGAGCTACACTCCTATGGCCAGGCGGCGCGCATAGCGAAGCGACGGGCGGGGCGCAAGCGCCGCCTGCGTCGTTAGGCGACAGCCCGGGCCATTGCCGGGTTGGCCATCAGCGCCGGCAGCTCTGCTTCGGGCAAAGGCGGGCCAAGCAAAAAACCTTGGACATGGCTGGCGCCAAGCGCCCGCGCCATCTGAAGCTGGGCGTCTGTTTCAATGCCGACAGCATTGGCCGTCACCCCAAGGCTGCGCGCCAAAGTGGTGATGGCCCTAAGCCGGGCGATGCTTTCCCGGTCCTGCCGGGCAGCATCATGCACCAGCGCGGGATGAAGTTTGACGCCGGCAAAGCGGGCCTCGCTTAAATGGCTGAGCGCCGACGGGCCAATCCCAAACTCGCCCAGTTCCAGTCCGATGCCCAGACGCTGCACCTGCGCCAGCACTTGCACCCCGCCCGGCCCCGCAACGCGCAGCGCTTCTTCGCTGACGTCAATCGTCAGGCGCTGGGGCTCAAGCCCGGATTGCGACAAGGCCTGCATGACCGACGCCAGAAACCCGGGATCAGCAAGCTGTTCTCCAGCGATATTGACCGCAATCGGCAGCGGCCGCGGCCAGCCCGCCGCCTGCTGGCACGCGGCCCGCAAAGCCCAGCCGCCGATCGGGACGATCAACCGCGTTTCGCGGGCAAGCGGCAAAAACTGATCTGTCGTCAGCGCAGCACAGCCCGGGCGCTGCCACCTCAACAGCGCCTCAAATCCGCACAAGCCATTATGCGTGGTGTCCCATACGGGTTGATAAGAAAGGGCCAGTTCCTGACGTTCCAGCGCGCCATGCAACGCAATTTCAAGCAAGCGCCGCTCTTCGGCGTCCGCTTCAAACCGGGGCTGATAGGCCGTTGCACGCCCGCCGCCCTCGCGCTTGGATTGGTAAAGGGCAAGGTCCGCGGCGCGGACCAGCGAATCCATTGTGCGCCCGTCGCGCGGGGAAGTTGCGCTGCCGATACACGCACCAATCACAAGCCGGGTCTGGTCAATCTCATAAGGGGCAGACAGGCCGGCGATAATCCTCGCCCCCAGATCGGCAATCTGTGCAGGGCTATCGGCCTCGTGCACCACGATGGCAAATTCATCGCCGCCCAGCCGGCCGCACAGCCCCGCACCCGACGCCAAGCTGCGCAGCCGGTCTGCCGCCTGGGTCAACAGCTTGTCGCCCATGGGATGGCCAAAGCTGTCATTGACCAGTTTGAACCGATCCAGATCCACCAGCAGCAACGCGCAGCGGCCACGGCGCGCAGCGGCGGCCGTCAGCGCCAAATCCAGCGCTTCCATCAGATGCGCGCGATTGGGCAGGCTTGTCAGCGGGTCAAAGCGCGCCATCCGGCTGATCCGATCGACCGACCGGTGCGCTTCGGTGACATCAGAACCGACCCCGCGAAAGCCCAGAAAACGGCCCTGCCCATCCAGCCGGGGGGTAGCCGATAGCTGCCACCAGCGGGTTTCTCCGGCAATTTCAACCGGCAGCATATGTCCGACAAAGCGTTCGCGTTGCAGCAGTTTATCCGCAAAATCTTGCAGGCTGGGCGACGCATCTCCCCGGTCCCATCCCGGACCGGCAAGGACTTGCAAGATCGGGCGGCCTTCAATCTCGGCCGGAGCGGCACCCAGCACCTGAGCCAGCCGCGGCGAGACCCCGACTAGGCAGCGGCCGGCATCTGTCTGCCAAATCCAATCGCCGCCGCTTGCATCATCCTCGCGCAGCAACAGGCTGACCATATCGCGCTTATCGGCAAGTCCGGCTTCGGCAATCTGATGAAGCACAAGCCCACGCCCGTTTTCAAGGCCAGTCGACGCAAGCACAAGGATAAGCAAGAAAGTCGCCAGCGCGGGCAGCGCCAAGCCATGACCCGCCAGCATGATGACCAAACCCAGCCCTGCCGACATCACAAAGCCCAGCATCGCCAGCGGCACTGCGGCCAGCGCCAGCGCCATGGCCGTGATCAGCGACAGCAGAACCGAGGTGAGGCCCATCAACGCGTGCGGCGCAAGTCCGGCGCCAAATAGTCCGGGCAGCATGGCCCAAACCACCCCGGCAAGACTGGCCAGCCGGGCCTCGCGGCGCAAACCGGTTTCCAACCGCACGCGGCCCGAACCCCAGGCGATAATCCCCCAGCCCAAACCGGTAAGGCCCGCCAGCGCAAGCCATGCATAAAGCAGGACCGGCCGCGGTGCAGGCCAGAACAACAGGGCGACTGCCGGGACCAAGAGATGCAGCACCAGCCGCAGCGGCGCCGTGCGCCCTAGCCGCGCGCGCTGCGCTGCGCGGACCTTGGGCCAATAGCCGCCCGCCTCTGTTCCGAGGCCAAACAGGCCCGCCCAGCCTATGGGGATGGCGTCATAAAAAAGATCTGTCTTGCGCTGCACCCATAAGGTCTAGCCGCAAAAGGGTTAGCGATCGGTAAGCGCGCGCGAAAATCGGTGCGGCTCAGGCCGCAAGATCATAAGGCTGGATTTCGCCCGAAAGATAAAGCCGACGCGCCTTGGCGCGGCTCAGCTTGCCTGAGCTGGTGCGCGGCAGCGAGCGCGGCGGCACAAGCTCGACCACGCAATTCATGCCGGTGATGGCCCGCACCTTTTCGCGGATCGCATCGCGCAGCCGGGTCCGCTCTTGCGTATCAAGCGTGCGGCAATGGACAAGCACGGCGGGCGCCTCTTCGCCGCTGGGCGTTGTGACAGAAAAGGCCGCGATATCGCCCTGCTTGAAGCCCGGCAGCTGTTCCACCGCCCATTCAATATCCTGCGGCCAATGGTTTTTGCCGTTGATGATGATCATGTCTTTGGCGCGGCCAACAACATAAAGATAACCATCCGACAAATAGCCCATATCGCCGGTATTCAGCCAGCCATCCTGCAAACAGGCTTCGGTGGCTTCGGGGTCGCGATAATAGCTGTGCATCAGCGACGGCCCGGCGGTCCAGACCTGGCCAATCTGGCGCTCGGGCAGAGGCTGGCCGTCATCGCTGCGGATTTCGACCCGCATGTCGCGGCACGGCTTGCCGCAATTGACGATGGCACGATAGCGCTGCGGGCGATCTCCCGGCCAATCCTCGCCCGACAATTCGGATTCCTCAACCAGTTCCACCCGAATGCCTTCGCCCGGCGGCATGATCGTCACGGCCAGCGTCGCTTCTGCCAGACCATAGCTTGGCAAAAACGCCTTGGCGCTAAACCCGGCCTGATGAAAGGCATCGACAAAAGACTGCATGACATCGGGGCGGATCATATCTGCGCCGTTGCCGGCCAGACGCCAGCCCGAAAGGTCAAAGCGTTCTGATACTTGCGTCAAAGTTGAGATGCGGCGCGCGCAAATGTCATAGCCGAAAGTCGGCGAATAGCTGATGGACGTTGCGCCGGCTTTGGTATTGCGGGTGACCAGATCAAGCCAGGCAAGCGGGCGACGGGCAAAATCCTCGGTCTTCATATAATCGGCCGACACCTGATTGGCGACGAGCGACAAGAAGCAGCCGACCAGGCCCATATCATGGTACCAGGGCAGCCAGGAAACGCAGCGATCCGTTTCGCACACCTGCATGCCGTGGCTATGCGCGGCCAGATTGTTGAGCAATGCGTGGTGCGTGACCGCCACGCCATGCGGGAAGCGGGTCGATCCGCTTGAATATTGCAGATAGGCGATATCGTCGGTCTTGGCTTCAGGCAGGTCCACCGCGGGGGCCGGACGCGCGCCAAAGGCTTCCCAACTGATCGGCTCTGCCCCCACGATATGCGCCGCGTCGGGTGCCATCGTTTCAAGGCTTTGAGGGTAAATGAGGAATTTTGGTTCGGCGCTCTGCATCTGGACCGAAAGCTGGTCAACATAGCTGTCGCGACCGCCAAAAGAGGTGGGCAGGGGCAGCGGCACGGGCCAAGCGCCGGCATAGACGGTGCCAAAGAAAAGCGCCGCAAATTCGGGCGTTGTTTCAGCGATCAGGGCAATCCGATCGCCGGGGGCGACGCCCGCCGCGATCAACCGATAGGCCATGGCAAGCGCATCGGTGCGCAATTCTGCAAACGGATAGGCCCGGGCCAGCGTGCCGCGTGGATCATGGAAGTTCAGGCCGCGCTTGCCTTGCGCGGCATAATCCAGCGCTTCGCCCAGCGTCGCAAAATCGGAAAAGCGACGGGGCAGATCATCGCGGGTTGCCGTCGCGACGAGCGCCGAGGCGGGCTTGTCCAGACGATCCTGCACGGTGCTTCCCCCAAATCCTAGAGCGTCGATAGAGCGACGCGCGTTAAGCTCAATAGGCACGCCGATTTTCGGTCGGACATGGCCTGCGAAAGTTTTCATTCTCCGCCGACTATGGCACAAATTGGGCCGGAACAGCCAGATGAAACGAATCGAACGCCAAAAGCCGCTTTCAAGCGAAGAATTGCGGGCGCTGGCGCTTGCTTATGTTGGGCGATACGCCACCAGCACCGGCAAGCTGACGGCTTATCTTGCGCGCAAGGTTCGCGAGCGCGGCTGGGCGGGCGGAAATGCCGCTGTGGCCGAAATTGACGCAGTTGTCGCGCGGATGGCCGAGCTGCGCTATGTCGATGACCAGAGCTATGCCGACATGAAAGCCGCAAGCCTTACCCGGCGGGGCTATGGACCAAGGCGGGTCCGCCAGGCGCTGACCGCGGCCGGCATTGGCGCCGACATGGCGGACACAGCCCTTACCCCGGTTGCCGAGGCGGCAGAGACGCTTGCGCTCGACTTTGCGCGTCGCAAACGGCTTGGTCCATTTTCGCAACAGCCCCAAGATCCCAAGCATAAAGCCCGTGCTTTTGCGATGATGCTGCGCGCCGGGCATGAATATGCGGCGGTACGTCGAATTCTTGATTTGGAAGCCGATTTTGTTCACAATAGTTTAGATCGGTCAGACGTCTGAATGCTGTCTCTAATACTGAAGTAGAAGTATCTGATACGGTGATGGCAGGGTAGCTGCACCCAAAGAGCGAGGCCGAGTGATGGATAGCGTGACCATGATTTACTGTGGGGAACTGGACCAAAGATGAACAGTACGCCGGCGACCCCTCTCCCATCTGACGCGGCCGAGCCGCGATGTGTCGATGGGCAGATTAAATGGTTTGATGCCACCCGCGGCTTCGGCTTTCTTGTCCCCGATGACGCGGACATTGGCGATGTTCTGATCCATTTCAGTGTGCTGCGCGAACATGGCCGCCGGACCTTGCCCGAAGGGGCGCGGGTTTCGTGCGAGGTGGAACTGGGCAATCGGGGCTTGCAGGCGGTGCGGTTGATCAGCTTTGATCTGTCGACCGCCGTGGTGCAGGATACCGAGCAGCGCGCCATGCCCAAGCGCACGCGCGAATTGCCGCCCGAACAGATCGAATCTGCCGGCCCGTTTGAAGCTGTTAGTGTCAAATGGTTCAACCGCCCCAAAGGCTATGGCTTTTTGCTGCGCTCTGCCGATGGGGCGGATGTTTTTGTCCATATGGAAACGCTGCGCCGCGCCGGAATTGGCGAAGTTGCCCCAGAAGATCCGCTGGAGGCCCGGCTGGTTCAGAGCGACAGAGGCTTTTTGGCGATAGAGGTGCGCGGCAAATGAAGAAGATGCGCTTATTGGCTGGGCTGTTGCTGTTCGCGCCGATCGCCTGTCAGGCCAAGGACCCGACCGCCTTTTCGGCGGCGGGCATGCGGCTTGCGCCGCTGTCGATCACAACGGCTGCCGGCCAGACGCATAAATTTCAGGTAGAGGTGGCGGCAACCGACGCGCAGCAGGAACGCGGCTTGATGTTCCGCCCCACGCTGGCCCCCGATGCCGGCATGATCTTCCCGATGAAGCCGGCGCGCTTTGCCACTTTCTGGATGAAGAACACGCTGATCCCGCTGGACATGGTGTTCATCCGTGCCGATGGGCGCATCGCCCGGATCGCCGCGCAAACCGTGCCTTATTCGCTGATGCCGGTGGATTCTGGAGAGCCGGTGGCGGCAGTATTGGAACTGGCGGGCGGCCGCGCGGCAGAATTGGGGATTGCACCGGGCGACCGGGTCCGCTGGCAGCCCTAGCACGCCCCGTCATCTGCCCCCAGAAGCCGTTGCATCCCGCGCACGAAAGGCGTAACGGCGCAGGCTATGGGCGTTATCAAAAACATCTTCACCTGGTGGGAAGGCCAGACCTTCGGCACCTGGCTTCATACCCGGACCCGTGGCGTACGCATTGGCGAAGATGCCGAGGGCAATGTTTATTATCAGGCGCGTCGGCCAGAACCGTCGGGCTATTACCGGCGCTGGGTTGCCTATAACGGCAATAATGATGCCAGCCGCGTGCCGCCGGAATGGTTTGGCTGGCTGCACAACACGCATGAAGCCCCGCCCAGCGAAGGCCTGCCCGCCCCGCGCGCATGGGAGGCGGCGCCGCAGCCCAATTTGACCGGAACGCCGCTGGCCTATCGCCCGCAAGGCGCGCTCGAATCGGGTGGCCAGCGCGCCGCGGCCACCGGGGATTACGAGGCGTGGAGCCCCGACGCCGCGTGAAGCGAGCGCTAGTCTGGTCGGCGATGCTCGCGCTTGGCGGCGTCGCAGCCTGGCAAGCCGCCCTTGCCTTGCAAGAGACCCCGGCGACCGAAGCCGGCAGCCCGGCCGAAAATGCAACGGACACTACCGGGGCCCCTGCCCAACCCCGCGCGCAGGCGCCCGGCAACCGCCTCGTCACGCCCATGCCAGAGCGGGTCGCCGTGCTGGGCGTTCTCAACAAGCGCAATGGCTTATCGCGCGATATCGTCCTGAAGCCGGGCCAGGCCGCACGCATGGGCGACCTGATTGTGCGGCTGCGCGCCTGCGAAGAAACCGATCCTTGGGAGGCTGAAAAATGGACGGGGGCCTTTGTTCAGGTCCTCACCCGGCACAGCAGCACGACATGGCGCAAGATCTTCTCTGGCTGGGTCTATAAGGAAAGCCCGTCGCTCAACGTCGTTGAGCATCCCATTTATGACGTCTGGGTCAAAGCCTGTAAAATGCGCCATGCCGAAGTGGGGCCCGATACGGTGCTGGCCCGCGGCGCCCCGTCGGGCAGAAGCGCATCAAGTGCCGATAAATCCCCCGAGGCGGCCGCGGACGGCCCTGAGGCCGATAGCGCGGCGCCCAGCCTGACGGAATAATCCGCGCCTGAAATCTCGATCGCGCCCAGCGATTGCAGGTGCGGCGTCTGGAACTGGCAGTCGAGCAATTCAAACCCGCCAGCCCGCAGCCGCGCCACAAGATGGGCCAGCGCCACCTTTGACGCATTGGGTGCGCGGCTGAACATGCTTTCCCCAAAAAAGGCGCGGCCAAGCGACAGTCCATAAAGCCCGCCCACCAGTTCGCCATCTGCCCAGGTTTCGATCGAATGCGCGTGGCCGAGCGCATGAAGGCGTACAACCGCATCTTCAATCTGGCGGTTGATCCAGGTCCCCGGGCGGTCGGCGGCAGGCGCCGCGCACTGGCGAACCACGTCGTGAAAGGCGCGGTTGAAGCTCGTTTCATAGCGGCCCGACGCGAGTGTCTTGCGCAGCGAGCGGGCAAGATGAAAGCCATCAAGCGGCAAAATTGCGCGGCGCTTGGGTTCAACCCAATAAATCTCATCGGCATCGCGGTCGTCCGCCATCGGGAACACGCCAATGGCATAGGCCTTGAGAAGAAGGTCAAGGTCGAGAGCGGGGCTCACCGGGCAGGCGCGGCTCCGGCCCGGGCGTCGATCCACTGGCGCAGATCCGCGGCGCTTTGGTCAGGCTGTTCCTCCATCGGAAGATGGCCCGTCTTGGGATAGACGATCAGCTTTGAGCCCGGCAGCGCGGCGTGAAACCAATCCGCCGATGCGCGCGAGATGAGGTTATCCTCGGCGCCCCACAGAATCAGGACGGGCGCCTTGATCCGGGCGAGGTCGCCCGCTTGCGCCGGGCGGTTGGTCGCAGCCTGCGCAAAACGCTGCATCGTCGCAGTACGATTGCCGGGATAGCGGTTCAGCTCCCAATAACGGTCCACCATGGCGGGCGTTGCAAAGGCCGGATCATAAACCGACGTCTTGAGGCTGGCGTCAAACATCCGTCGCGGCGTGATGATACGCGCCAGATCCTTGGCCACGGGCATCCGCGCCAGCCGGAAACCAATGGGCATTTGGCGGGGCGTCTGGCTGGGGGCGCCGGCTGCATCAACCAGCACCAGTCCATCCAGCTTTTCAGGATAAGCGAGCGCATAGGTCCAGGCCACGCCGCCACCCATGGAATTGCCGCCGACAATGGCATGGGCAACGCCCAGCTTCTGCATGACCTGATCTACCAAGGCGGCATAGGCCTGATAATTATAGCGGCCATCCGGATTGGGGCCGGTCAGCCCATGGCCCGGAAGATCGAGCGTGACGATGCGATACCGGTCCTTCAGCCGGGCAACCCAAGGTTCCCAGCTGTGGAGCGACGCGTTGGAGCCATGAATAAGGACCAGCGCCTGACCCTCGCGCGGGCCTTGGTCGCGGACATGGACGACAAGGCCGGGCCGCAGGGCAACAAAGCGCGACGCGCCACCGCCATATTTGGCACGCATCTGCGCGGGGTCGGTATCGGGCGTATAGCCCAAAGCCAAGCCAGCCAGCAAAATCAAGACAAGGCTAAGAACGATTCGTCTGAACAGTCGCATAAGGGCCTCCCGACGTCACACAAAAGGCACGAGCGGGGTTGCCCGCCCGACCTGCGTTTAGAGAATTTCGCGCACAAGATCTTGCGGACGGCACAGGCGGACGCCCTTGTCGGTGCGCACCAAGGGTCGCTCAATCAAGATCGGCTCCTGCGCCATCGCGTCGAGAATCGCATCGCCATCCGCATCCAGCAGCCCCATTTCTTCGGCGGCCGTGCCGCGCGTGCGCAACCCCTGACGGGGGGTAAGGCCTGCATCGCGATAGAGCGTGGCCAGCGTTTCGCGGCTGGGCGGCGTCTTTAGATATTCGATCACCTCAACCGTAACGCCTGGGGTTTCCCGCAGGATATCCAGCGTTTTGCGCGATGTTCCGCAATTGGGGTTGTGCCAGATTATGGCCTTCATGGGCATCTCCTTCACCTCCTTCTAGCACCATCGTTCCGCAAAGAAAATTGCCGCCCCGAGGCTTGCAATTGCGAATGATTATCAATATTGGCCAGACAAGAAGAGATTGCGAGTCATTCGCAATTCACAGGAAAGGTGTTTAAATGCTGCGTGTTCTTATGGCGACGACGGCCCTTACGCTGGGCTGGGCCAGCGCCGCCCATGCTGAGGCGGCCGCCGAAGATCAGGCGATCATCGTCACCGGCTATCTGGACGGCTATCGCGCCGTTTCGACCACCAGCGGGACCAAGACCGACACGCCCATTTTGGATGTGCCGCAATCCATCTCGGTGATGACGGCGCAGCAGCTGCGCGATGAGGCCATTCTCGGCATCGCCGATCTTGTGCGCCATATCCCCGGCGCGTCGGCCGGGCAGGGCGAAGGCCATCGCGATCAAGTCACGCTGCGCGGCAACGCGTCGACCGCCGACTTTTTTGTCGATGGGCTGCGCGACGACGCCCAATATTATCGCAGCTTTTACAATATTGAGCGGGTGGAAGTGCACAAAGGCCCCAACGCCATGATCTTTGGCCGGGGCGGCGGCGGCGGCATCATCAACCGGGTGACCAAATCGGCGGAAACCGGATCGTCAAAGGGCAGCGCACTTGCCTCGCTCAACAGCTTTGGCAGCTGGTATGGCAGCGTCGACCAGAATCTGGATCTGGGCGCGGGCGCCGCAGTTCGCGTGAACGCTTATTATGAAAGCCTTGAGAACCACCGCGATAACTTTGGCGGGCATCGTTATGCGGTCAACCCGGTGCTGGGCGCAGAGCTGGGGGCGACGCGCCTTCAAATCGGCTATGAATATGTGCGCGACAGCCGGGTGGTGGACCGCGGCATCCCTTCTGAAGATGGCCGGCCGCTTCTGGGCTATCGCGATCTTTATTTTGGCGTGCCGGGCGTCAATCAGTCCGATATTACCGCGCATATGGCAACGCTGCGCGCCGAAACCGCGTTGAGCGATACGCTGACCGCCAATGTCAGCGCGCTTTATGCCCATTATGACAAAATCTATTCCAACGCCTATGCCGCAACCCCGGTGGCCGACGGCGAGGTCGGGATTGAAGCCTATCGCGACCCAACCCTGCGCGAAAACTGGATCGGCCAGGCCAATCTTATCTGGAAGGCCCGGCTTGGCGCGATTGACCATGTTGTTCTGGCAGGCGTTGAGCATACCCGTCAGGATACCGCCAATGAACGGATTACGGGCTTTTTCAGCCCAACCGAGCCAAGCGCGGCCAACCGGCGGGCGGTGATCGACTTTGATCTGCCGCTGGCCATTCCCACGCCCTATTTCATCGCCGGGCCAAGCGGCAACGGCAACCGCAAGCTGACAAGCGCGCTGCGCCAATCCTCGGCTTATCTGCAAGATCAGATGGCGCTGGGCCACAATATCGATCTGATCCTTGGCCTGCGTTATGATCGCTTTGACCTTCAGGTCGTCAATTTATTTACCAGCGATCGCTTTACCCGCGTCGATGACCTTTGGTCGCCCCGCGCCGGCCTGGTCTGGAAACCGGTGCCCAACGCCTCAATCTACGCGAGCTATACCAAATCTTTCCTGCCGCAATCGGGCGACCAGTTTACCTCTCTGGACGCGACGACCGCCGCGCTCGCGCCGGAGACCTTCAACAATTACGAACTGGGCGCCAAATGGGACATCCGCCCCAATTTGAGCGCAACCGCCGCCGTCTACCAGCTGGACCGGGCCAATACCCGCGCGGCGGGCCCAACGCCGGGCACGATCGTGCTGACTGGCCTGCAACGGGCCAAGGGCGTTGAGCTGAGCCTTGCCGGCTATATTACCCGCGATTGGCAGGCGGTGATGGGCTATGCCTATACCGATGCCCAGATCCTGTCGGGCACCACGGCCGCGCCGGCGGGCCGGCGGGTGGCGCAGGTGCCGCATCACCAGCTGAGCCTGTGGAACCGCTATGACGTCAGCCGGACCATTGGGCTGGGCCTGGGGCTCTACCATCAGTCCCGCACCTTTGCGACGATCAGCAACGCCGTGGTGCTGCCGGCCTATACGCGGCTTGATGCGGCCTTTTTTGTAAAATTGGCCAAGGGCTTAGAAGCGCAGATCAACGTCGAAAATCTGGCCAATTCCCGTTATTTTCCGACCGCGCATACCGATAACAATATTTCCACCGGCGCGCCGCGCAACATCCGCTTTACGCTGGCAAGCCGGTTCTGACCGCCGCTCAAAAGGCGCGCTTCACCGCGTCAGGGTCGACATTTGAGCCCTGATGTGCCTATATGGCAGGCGATGAACAGGGTTTTGACTGCACATATCGGCCGCAGGCAGCTGTTGGCCGGCACGGTGGCAAGTGCTGCCATTGCCATGCTCCCCGCCCGCGCGGCGGCAGCGGCAACCGATAGCCGGTTGCTTCAGATTGCTCGGCGCGAGCTGGATCGCGTGGGGGGGCAGGTGCTGGTGCAGGATGTTGTCGGCCTTGCCGATTTCTCCTTACCGTCCTCTGAGCCGCGCTTCTTCATCGTCAACATGATCTCGGGCGATGTGAAGCATTTTTATGTAACGCATGGCCGCGGTTCCGACCCGGAACATGATGGCTGGCTCAAGGCCTTTTCCAATAATTACGGTTCCAACGCGACCTCACGTGGCGCCTATGTCACGCGCAATTATTATGAGGGCAAGCATGGCCTGTCCGTCCGCCTGTCAGGGCTGGACCACGATAATAACAACGCCGAAGAACGGGCGATTGTTGTCCATGGCGCGGGCTATGCCAATCCGGACCTGATCCGCACAACGGGCAAGCTGGGCCGCAGCGAAGGCTGTTTTGCCTTTTCCTTTGATCGGCTGACCGAAGTGATTGCCCGGCTCGGCACCGGCCGGATGATCTTTGCCGACCGGCTTGAAGGCCCGTTTATCGCCTGATCCCGGCGACGCGCTTGGGCTTAATCCTTAATCAAACAGGCTTGAGACGGAGCTTTCGTCTGCGATCCGCTTGATCGCCTCGCCCAGAAGCGGTGCGATCGTCAAATGACGGATTTTCCCGGCATCCTTGGCAGCCTCTGACGCGCCGATCGAATCGGTGACAACCAGTTCAAGAAGCTCAGATCCTTCAACCCGAGCCACCGCTCCGCCGGAAAGCACGCCATGCGTACAATAGGCGACCACCTCTTCCGCGCCGGCCGCCTTCAGGGCCGCCGCCGCGTTGCACAGGGTGCCTGCCGAATCGACGATATCGTCGATCAGGATGCAGAAGCGGCCTTCCACATCACCGATGATGTTCATCACTTCAGATTCGCCGGCGCGTTCACGGCGTTTGTCGACAATGGCAAGCGGCGCGTTGTCGAGCCGCTTGGCCAGCGCGCGGGCGCGGACCACGCCGCCAACATCGGGCGAGATGACCATGATGTTACGATCGCCAAAGCGGGCCTGAATATCTGCCGACATGACGGGCGCGCCAAACAGATTATCGGTCGGGATATCAAAAAAGCCCTGAATCTGGCCGGCGTGAAGATCAACCGACAGCACGCGGTTTGCGCCCGCCGTGGTAATCAAATTGGCCACCAGCTTGGCGGAAATGGGGGTGCGCGGGCCGGGCTTGCGATCCTGACGGGCATAGCCGAAATAAGGGACGACAGCGGTGATCCGCTTCGCTGAGGCGCGGCGCAGCGCATCGCAGATGATCAGCAATTCCATCAAATTGTCATTGGCGGGATAGCTGGTCGACTGGATGACAAACACATCCTCACCACGAACATTTTCATGGATTTCGACGAAGACTTCTTCATCGGCAAAGCGCCGGACGCTCGCCTTTGTCAGCGGCAGTTCGCAATAATCCGCGATGGCCTGCGCCAGTTGCGTGTTCGAATTGCCTGTGATGAGTTTCATGAATCAGTCCCCGCCCTGAAAGGATGGGCGCTCCCTTAAAGCGCAGGAGCCCTTCAGGAAAGGGGATTATTCCCGCCCGGCTGGCACGGCTTTGGGCCGGACTGGCACGGCCCGGCGCTTAGCCATCTGACCTGCTTTGGACGGGGGGCGATTGCGCCCGGGCGTCCGCGCCCATAGAGAGGGCGCATGACCGAGCGGCTTCATATTGTTCTTGCCCAGTTGCGACAGCGTGTCGGCGACCTTGTCGGCAATGCCGATGCGATGCTGGCCCACCGCGCCGAAGCGGCGGCGATGGGCGCGGACCTGATTGCCTTTCCCGAAATGCAGTTGATTGGCTATCCGGCAGAAGACCTTATTGAAAAGCCGGCACTGGCGGCCCGCGCGACAGAACAGTTGGCGCGCATGGCCGCCGCCACGGCCGATGGCGGACCGGCAATGCTTGTCGGCACGCTGCACAAGGACGCGGCGGGCGCGCTCTATAATGCCTATACCCTGCTAGAGGGCGGCAAGGTCGCCGACATCCGGTTGAAGCATGAGCTGCCCAATTACGGCACCTTTGATGAAAAGCGCCATTTCCGCCCCGGGCCGCTGCCCATGCCGATGGATTTTCGCGGCGCGAAAATTGGCCTTCCGATCTGCGAAGATGTGTGGTGGCCGCATGTCTGCGCGCATTTGAAGGCGCAGGGAGCCGATTTCCTGATCGTCCCCAATGGCAGCCCTTATGAGATTGATAAGGATGAGTATCGCGCGTCCAAAGTGGTTGGCGCGCGGGTGGCGGAAACCGGCCTTGCGATTGCCTATCTGAACCGGGTTGGCGGGCAGGACGAGCTGGTCTTTGATGGTGCCTCCTTTGTGATGAACGGCGATGGCGCGCTGGCCCATCAATTGCCCGATTGGGAAGAGGCCCTGCGCCTGACGACTTGGGAAAAGACGGCGCAAGGCTGGCGCTGCCTGCCCGGGGAGATTGCCCCGCTGGAACCCATGCTGGCCGATACTTGGCACGCGATGATGCTCGGCCTGAGGGATTATGTAGAGACCAACCGGTTCCCCGGGGTCGTCCTCGGGATGTCGGGCGGGATCGACAGCGCCATTTGCGCGGCGATTGCGGTTGATGCGCTGGGGCCGGACCGGGTGTGGTGCGTGATGCTCCCCAGCCAATATACCAGCCGCGACAGCCTTGAAGATGCGGCCGAAGCCGCGCGGCTTTTGGGCTGCCGGATCGATACGGTGCCGATTGCCCCGGCGGTCGAGGCTTTTGACGGAATGCTGGGGGATATCTTTGCGGATAAGCCTGTGGATATTACCGAGGAAAACCTCCAATCGCGCCTGCGCGGCGTAACGTTGATGGCGATTTCCAACAAATTCGGCCCGATGCTGATGACAACCGGCAACAAGAGCGAAATGTCGGTCGGCTATGCGACCATCTATGGCGATATGGCGGGCGGCTATAACCCGATTAAAGACGCCTATAAGATGACGGTGTTCGCGCTGGCGCGCTGGCGCAACGCCAACGCGCCGCGGCTTGGCCTTGGCCCCAAAGGCCCGGTGATGCCGGAACGGATCATCACCAAGCCCCCCAGTGCCGAGCTTCGCCCGGACCAGAAAGATTCAGACTCGCTGCCCGATTATCCGGTGCTCGACGCGATCCTGATGGGGCTGGTGGAAGAAGAACTTTCGGTCGACGATATTGCCGCGCGCGGCTTTGACCGGGCCGAAGTCGCGCGGATCGAACGGCTTTTGTGCTTGGCCGAATATAAGCGCCGCCAAGCCCCGCCGGGCGTCAAGCTTGGCAAACGCAATTTTGGCCGCGACCGCCGCTATCCGATCACCAACGCCTTTAGAACGGCCTGATACCCATGACCATCGTTACGCGCTTTGCGCCATCGCCCACGGGCCATCTTCATATCGGCAACGTCCGCACCGCGCTGCATAACTGGCTTTGGGCGAAGAAAGCGAGCGGGCGCTTTCTGCTGCGGATCGACGATACCGATCTGGAGCGCTCACGCGAGGACTATGTGGAGGGCATCCGCGCAGACCTTGGCTGGTTGGGGCTCGATTGGGACGCAGAGGCGCGCCAGTCGCAGCGTTTTGATCTGTATGAGCGGCAATTTGAGGCGCTGAAGGCGGCGGGCCGCGTCTATGCCTGTTACGAAACGCCCGAGGAACTGGAATTGCGCCGCAAGGTGCTGCTGGGCCGGGGGTTGCCGCCGGTTTATGAACGCAAAGACCCGGACGCCCCGGTGCCCGAAGGCCGGACGCCACATTGGCGCTTCAAGCTCGATCATAATACCCCGATTGAGTGGGTCGACCTGATCCGCGGGCCGCAGCATTTTGACCCCAAGCTTTTGTCGGACCCGGTGATCCGCCGCGCCGATGGCTCGTGGCTCTATATGCTCCCGTCTGCCATCGACGATATCGATATGGGCGTAACCCATGTCGTGCGGGGCGAAGACCATGTGACCAATACGGCAACGCAGATCCAGATGTTCGCCGCTTTAGGTTCCACCCTGCCCCAGTTTGCGCATGAGGCGCTGCTGACCGGCAGCGAAGGCAAATTGTCGAAGCGGCTCGGCTCGCTTGGCATGGCGGATTTTCGCGCGCGCGGGATTGAGCCGATGGCGATCCTCGCGCTGTTGGCGCGGCTTGGCACCAGCCAGCCGATCGAGCCGGTCACGGATGTGGCACCGCTGGTCGCGGGCATTGATTTCACCCATTTCGGCCGCGCGCCTGCCCGCTTTGACGAAACTGAGCTTGCGCAGTTGAACGCCAAAATCCTCCACCAGACGGATTTCGCCGCCGTGGCAGATCGGTTGCCGGCGGGCATGGATGCCGGCGCTTGGGAAGCCATCCGCCCGAATATCGAGACGCTGGCCGATGTCGCCCTCTGGTGGTCGGTTGTGACGGGCGATGTGGCGGCTGAGATTGCCGCAGAGGACAAAGCCTATCTGGTCGACGCCGTTGCCGCCGCCGAAGCGCTGGACTGGGCGGGTGACCCTTGGCCGCAATTGACCGAGGCGCTGAAGGCGAAAACCGGGCGCAAGGGCAAGCCGTTGTTCCTCCCGCTGCGTCAGGCGCTGACCGGCCATGATCATGGCCCGGATATGAAGGCGCTGCTGCCGCTGATCGGCAAAGATCGGGCAGTGGCCCGGCTCCGCGCGGCATCTTGTTGAGAAACCAGGCCATGGCGGACTAGCGCCGCGCCCGCCAAAGCTCTATCCTCGCGCCCATGTCGATCCTGCCCCGCCCGTCTAGCCCCAAGGTCGCGCTGCGCGATTTGCTGACCTTTTTGCGGACGCGCAAACGGCACCAATTTGGCTTTGCCCTGCTTTCGGCGATCATCCCGTTCTTCTTCATCGCACTTTTCTATATCGATCAGGTGCCGATGGAATATCGGCCGCCGCAGATCGTCTATGTCGAAAAGATCGACCCCAGCCGGACCGATGCAGACATCATCGCGCAGCAAAAAGTCGATGCCAAGAAAAGGGCTGCTGAAGAGGCAGAGCGGCAGAAGATTCTTGAAGCCAATCGCCGTCCGTTCAAAGAACTGGACAAGAAGCTGGACGAATGGGGGCTGTAAGTCCCGGCCTTGATCGGCGGTTTATGGCTGCCGCCCTGGCTCTGTCGGAACGGGGCCGGGGGCAGACGGGCCCCAACCCCAATGTCGGCTGCCTTCTTGTCAAGGATGGGCGGATCATCGCCCGCGGCTGGACCCAGCCCGGCGGGCGACCCCATGCCGAAGCCGTGGCGCTGGCGCAAGCCGGTCCCGCGGCACAAGGCGCGACCGCTTATGTAACGCTGGAGCCGTGCGCCCATCAAAGCACGCGCGGCCCCTCTTGTGCCGACAGCCTGATCGCCGCAGGCGTCCACCGTGCTGTGATCGCGCTGACCGATCCTGACCCGCGCACCAATGGCGCGGGCATTTCCCGCCTGCACGCCGCGGGCATCGCCGTTGAGGCCGGGCTGCTGGCGGATGCCGCGCGGCGCGCCATGGCGGGCTGGCTGATGCAGCATCAGCACGGCCGGCCTTTGGTCACGCTCAAGCTAGCGACCTCGCTGGATGGCGCGATTGCGCTTGGTAATGGCGACAGCCGCTGGATTACCGGCGCGGCCGCCCGGGCGCATGGCCATTTGGAGCGGGCGCGATCGGGCGCGATCCTTGTGGGCAGGGGAACCTTGGATGCCGACGCGCCGCGGCTGGATGTGCGGATCGCCGGGCTCGACCACCGATCTCCCACCCGGGCGGTGCTGACGCGGGGCGCAGCCCCATCTGGCTGGATGGCGCTTGCGTCTCCAGAGGCGGTCCAAGGCCTCGCGGGCATACAATATCTGCTGGTCGAAGGCGGCGCAGGGGCGGCCGCGGCCTTTTTAAAGGCGGGGCTTGTCGACCGGCTTCTCCTCTACCGTGCGCCCATCTTGATTGGGGGCGGACGCCCGTGTCTGGGCGATATCGGGCTGGCCCAACTGGCCGACGCCCATGATCAATGGCGGCCGGTTGATGCGCGCGCGCTTGGCAAGGACCGGCTAGAGCTTTACGAGCGGGCCTGAAAAGGGGCAGCACCATGTTTACTGGCATCATCACCGATATTGGCACGATCACCAAGGCAGAGAAGCCCGGCGATCTGCGCCTTATCATCCGCTGCGGCTATGACATGGCGGGCGTGGACCTTGGCGCGAGCATTGCCTGTTCGGGCGTGTGCCTGACCGTGGTGGACAAGGGGGCAGACTGGTTTGCGGTCGACGCCTCGGCTGAAACCCTTTCCAAAACGGCCGCCGCCATGTGGGCTGAAGGGCATCGCCTGAACCTTGAGCGCGCGCTCAAGATTGGCGATGAACTGGGCGGCCACATCGTCACCGGCCATGTCGATGGCGTCGGCACCATTGCCGCCATCGCGCCCGAGGGAGATTCGCACCGCGTGACCGTGACCGTGGGAGCAGAGATTGCGCCCTTCATTGCCGCCAAAGGCTCGGTGACGGTGGATGGCGTGTCGCTGACGGTCAACAGCGTGGCGGACAATGCGGATGGCAGCGCCAGCTTTGGCCTCAATATCATCCCGCACACCTGGGCGGTGACGGCCTTGGGCGATCTGGCGGCTGGCCAGTCGGTCAATATCGAGATTGACGTCCTTGCCCGCTATCTGGCGCGGATGCGCGAGCGATTTGAAGGCGCGCGCTGACGTCCTCATATCGATGTGATTCATTTTCTTGACGATCACATTTCAATGTGATCTATCAACACATATGTCGACTCAACTCATCGAAAAGCTGCGCAAGCTTGTGACCGAAGGCGGGCTTTCCCGCTCTGGTCTCGCCCGGGCCGCTGGCCTGCATGCCAACACCTTGCGGGATCTGGACCAGCCAGACTGGAACCCCACGGCCGAAACGCTGCGCAAGCTGGAAGCCTATCTTTTCGCCAGCGATGACGCCCCCGCGCTCGTCCCGATTGAAGAGATTATTGAAGAAGCGCGCAATGGCCGCATGTTCATCCTTGTCGATGATGAAGACCGGGAAAATGAGGGGGATCTTGTTATCCCCGCGCAAATGGCGACGCCGGATGCGATCAACTTCATGGCCACGCATGGCCGGGGCCTGATCTGTCTGACGCTTACCAAGACGCGCGTTGATGAATTGGGGCTGGAATTGATGAGCCGCGCCAATGGCACGCGGCACGAAACCGCCTTCACCACCTCGATCGAGGCGCGCGAAGGCGTGACCACCGGCATTTCCGCCGGCGACCGGGCGCGGACCGTGTCGGTCGCGATCGATGCGTCCAAGGGCCGGGATGATATCGTCACGCCGGGCCATGTCTTCCCGCTCATCGCCCGCAATGGCGGCGTGCTGGTCCGCGCCGGCCATACCGAGGCCGCTGTCGATATCTCGCGGTTGGCCGGGCTTAACCCGTCGGGCGTGATCTGCGAGATTATGAAGGACGACGGCACCATGGCGCGGATGGATGACCTTGTCTCCTTCGCGCGGATGCACAATCTGAAGATGGGCACGATCCGCGACCTGATCGAATATCGCCGCCGACACGACCATCTTGTCGAATGCGTGTCCGAAGCGCCGTTTGTTTCTGACTATGGCGGCGAATGGACGGCCAAAACCTATCGCAACAAGGTGGATGGATCAGTCAACATTGTGTTGCAAAAGGGCAAGGTCGTCGCGGGCGAACCCACCTTGGTGCGGATGCACGGCATGTCGATCTTTTCGGACGTGCTGGGCGCGCCCGGCCCGCGTAAGCGCACGCTGCAACGCGCGATGACCGAAATTGGCAAGGTGGGCACGGGCGTGATCGTCCTCCTGATGCCAAGTGAACCCGAGCAACTGACCCGCGAAATCAGCGCGGCCAGCGGCAAGCCCGCTGAAATGGACCTGCGCGATTATGGCATTGGCGCGCAGATTTTGGCAGACCTTGGCATTCACGACATGGTGCTGCTGACCAATTCGCACCGCAATGTCGTTGGCATTGAAGGCTATGGTATCAACATCGTGGGCGAACGCCCGATTCCGGAGGCGTAATCATGGCCCGTTTTCTTATCGTCGAAGCCCGCTTTTATGATCATCTGAACGATATGCTCGTGGCCGGCGCCAAGGCGGCGCTGGAAGCGGCCGGGCATCAGGCAGACGTCATCACTGTGCCCGGCGCGCTTGAGATCCCCGGCGCGATTGCCATGGCGGCTGAAACCGGCCGCTATGATGGCTTTGTCGGCATCGGCGTCGTCATCCGCGGCGAAACCTATCATTTTGAGATTGTGGCCGGCGAAAGCGCGCGCGGCATTATGGCGCTGACGATGGATGGTCTTGCCATCGGCAACGGCATTTTGACCGTTGAAAATGAGGCGCAGGCGCTGGTGCGGGCCGACCCGTCCCAGAAGGACAAGGGGGGAGAAGCCGCCAAGGCTGCCATCGCCCTGCTGGATCTTAAGGGCCAATTTGGGGGCTGAGGCCCCCGGCCCGTCAGAACAAGCGGGTCAGCATGTAAAAGGCGGCGCCCACCAGCGCCGAAGCCGGCACCGTCAAGAACCAGGCGACCAGCAGGTTGCTCGCCACGCCCCAGCGCACCGCCGAGGCGCGCTTGGCCGCGCCCGCGCCGATCACGCAGCCGGTAATCGTATGCGTGGTAGAGACGGGGATACCCAAGAGCGAGGCGGCAAAGACCATGATCGAGCCGCCCGCCGACGCGGCAAAGCCCTGATGGTGCGACAGCTTGGTGATCCGCGTGCCCATGGTTTGGATGATCTTCCATCCGCCCGACAAAGTCCCCAGACCAATTGCGACATAGCAGCTGATCGCGACCCAATGCGGCACCTCAAATTTTCCTTGGAGATAGCCGGTTGAATACAGAAGGACGGTGATGACCCCCATCGTCTTTTGGGCATCGTTCAAGCCATGGCTGATCGAATAGGCGGCCGATGAGAGCAAGTGCAGCGACTTGAAGCCGGATTCCGCGCGCCGCGCTGTTGCCCCCTTCATCGCCCAGCTGCTGGCGAGCATGATCAACATCGAGATCATCATACCCAATGTCGGCGACAGGACGATGGCGATCAGCGTCTTGTTGAGGCCCGTCCAGATGATGCCTTCCATCCCGGCATGGGCCACACCCGCGCCGACAATGCCGCCGACCAGCGCATGGCTGGACGAGGACGGGATGCCCTTTACCCAAGTGACAACATTCCAGAACATCGCCCCGACCAGCGCGCCGAAAACAACGGCGGGCGTCACCAATTCCTTGTCGATAATCCCCTTGCCGATCGTTTCCGCCACTTTGTGCAATTCAGGAAAGACCAGCGACAGGAAATAGGCCGCAAAGTTGAAAAAGGCGGCAAAGGCAACAGCCGCGACCGGCGAGAGCAGCCGGGTCGAGACAACGGTCGCGATCGAGTTCGCGGCATCATGGAGGCCGTTCAGAAAATCAAAGGCCAGCGCCAGCGCGATCAGCCCGATCAGCAGCGGGAGAGCAAGGGTCGGCTCCATCGCGGCGTCCTTTAGGCGTGGTCGATCACGAGACCATCGATCTCGTTCGCGACATCCTCAAACCGGTCGATCACGCGCTCCAAATGGCCATAGATTTCGCGCGAGACGATGAAGCGCAGCGTGTTCGTCG
This sequence comes from Chakrabartia sp., assembly GCA_046074265.1. Taxonomy (GTDB): domain Bacteria; phylum Pseudomonadota; class Alphaproteobacteria; order Sphingomonadales; family Sphingomonadaceae; genus Aquisediminimonas. Next base: position 7,121 of record JBJTNW010000002.1, on the reverse strand, counting down.
CGCCATGGGCCTTGAACAGCGCGCGCAACCCGGCATCGTGGATGTTATCGGCCTGGCCTTCCAGGCGGACAAGCCGCTCGGTCAGTTCATGCAGGCGCTGGCCATTGCTGCTGATCTGGCGCAGCAGGGGCAAGGCTTCGGCAAGGACGCGCGACGCATCGACGATGATCGCTGCCATATCCTTCATTTCCTGCTCAAATTCCGTGACTTCATACAGGCTGATCGCGCCTGCCGTCTGGTTCATCTGATCAATGGCGTCGTCCATTGACCCAATCAGGCTGGTGATCGACCCACGGTCAAACGGCGTCAGGAAGGTGCGCCGCACGCTGGAAAGAACCTGACGGATGATGTCATCGGCATCATGTTCGCGCTCGGAAATTTCCTTCACATGCTCGGCCATGTTCGGCCCGCCCTGCAATAGGCGCGACAGCGCGTCCGCGCCCGCCACCAGCGTCTTGCCATGGGCTTCGAACAGATCGAAGAAATTTTCCTGCCGGGGCAGGAGGCGCTGGAACCAGCCGAACATCTTGTTTCCCCCTTTAAGTGCGGGCGCAAGCAGGCTGGCCTTGGTGGCCGCATTCGCCTCGCTCGCGCGGAATTGACGGATCAAAACTTTAAGGTCGCTCTCTTCGACGGCGTCGGCCGCTTCCAAAAGCGTGAACCAGCGACGCTCGCGCATCGCCATTTCTTCCCACTCGTCCAGCTCTTCGGTCACGAGAATGGGAAAGACATCTACGTCGGCCATCAGCGACGCGCCGGATTTCTTGGTCTTGCGATAGCGATAGCTGCCGATCGAAAAGGGGCACGCCAGCCCCAAAACACCCGCCTCTTCCTCGGCTTCTGCCGCTGCAGAGGCATGGGGCGAGAGATCACGGATGACATTGCCTTTGGGCAGCACCCAGCGACCCGTCCCGCGCGAGGTAACGAGCAGTATCCGCGCCGGGGCATCCAGCGCGTCGCCGTCTATGCGGTAGGGAAGGGCAGCGATCTGGCGAATATGACAAGCCCGTCAATTGTTACAATTTTATGACAAGGCCTGTGCAGGACACGGCGCCAGATCGCAAGCGCCGTTTGCAGGAAGAGGAACGGGCTGGGGGAAAGCCAGGTGGCGGCCGGCCCCTTCCCGCTTTGGAAAAGGGCCGGGCACTTGTGCCTTACCAGCCGCAGCTCTTGCCCTTATTCTGCTGGGCAAGCCACGTCATCAGCGGCTTGAAATAAGCGATCATCGCCGTGCCATCCATTTCGCGCTTGCCGGTAAAGGCCTGCAAGGCATCCGGCCAAGGTTTGGACGCCCCCATTTCAAGCATCGCGTTCAGCCGTTTGCCGACCTCCTTATTGCCGTAGAAGGAACAGCGGTGGAGCGGCCCCTTCCACTTCGCAATGTCGCACGCTGATTTGTAGAATTGAAACTGAAGGATACGGGCGAGGAAGTAGCGCGCATAGGGCGTGTTGCCGGGGATGTGATATTTGGCCCCGGCATCAAAATTCGCTTCGCTGCGCTCTACCGGCGGGACGATGCCTTGATATTGGCGGCGCAGGTCGGTCCAGCCCTTGTTATAATCGGCCGGCGCGATGCTGCCATTGAAGACACCCCAGCGCCATTTATCGACCAGCAGGCCAAAGGGCAGGAACGCCACCTTATCCATCGCCTGACGCAGCAACAGCCCAAGATCCTTGTCGGCGCTCGGCACCTGTGCCTTGTCGAGCAAACCGATCTGGACCAGATATTCCGGCGTGATGGAAAGCGCGATGGCATCGCCAATCGCCTCGTGGAAGCCATCATTCGCGCCGTTCAGGTAAAGATAGCTCTGCTTGTTATAGGCGCGCTGGTAATAATTATGGCCCAGCTCGTGATGGATGGTCACAAAGTCACCCGAATTGACCTTGGTGCACATCTTGATCCGCAGATCATCGACATTGTTGATGTCCCAGGCGCTGGCATGGCAGACGACTTCCCGGTCCGCCGGCTTGGTGATCTGCGAGCGGTCAAAAAAGGTCTTGGGCAAGGGCGCAAAGCCCAGGGACGAGAAAAAGCCCTCGCCGGTTTGAACCATCTTCAGCGGGTCATACCCTTTGGCTTTCAACAGATCGCCAATATCATAGCCGATATCGCCTGCCCCCTTGGGCGCGACAATCGGGTAGATATCGCCCCATTCTTGAGCCCACATATTGCCCAGCAGATCGGCGCGGATCGGCCCGGTCTTGGGCTGGACGGCGTCGCCATATTTCTCGTTCAATTTGGTGCGGGTGTAGCAATGCAGCTGGTCATAAAGCGGCTTCACCTGCGTCCACAGCTTATCCGTCAGCTTGGCGAAATCATCGGCCGGCATATCATAGCCGGACCGCCACATCGCGCCGACATCGGCATAGCCCAGATCCTTTGCGCCCTGATTGGCGATGTCCACCAGCCGGGCATAATCGCCGCGCATCGGGCCGCCGACATTGTCGTGCCAGCTTACCCACATTTCCTTCAGCTGATCCGGGTTCCGGTTGGTCCCCATTTCGGCTTCAATGTCAGAGCCGTTGATCGGCTTGCCATCCAGCGTGCCCTTGCCCTTGCCATAAGTGGAATTGAGCCGGGTCGCGATGTCGTTCAGTTCCTTCGCCGCCTCGGTGGTGGCGGGGGCGGGCAGCACCAGCCCGCCGCGCAGAATTTCCAGCTTGCGCTTGGTATCGGCATCCAACCCGGGCGCCTGCAAATAGCGCGCTGCTTCGCCCGCATATTTGACCGACATCTCGGTGCCCTCGGCGCCAACGCGGGCGGCAACAGCATCGGTATCATCGGTGATATAGGTGTTGTTGATCCACTGGACCTGCGCGTTGAAGACCGAAAAATCAAACAGCGCCTTTTCAGCATCGGCGACAAATTTCTGGGCGTCAGCCGCGGTCGGCGCGGGGGCGGCGTCTGCGGCCTGCGCCGGCGCAGCCAGCGCAAGCGACAGGCTTAAAGCCAGCGTGGAAACTAAGGTTTTCATGAGGTCTCTCCGGATTGGATTATGGGGCGACGCTAAGCGGTTGGAGACACGCGGGTCAAGGCCCTCACCCCTTTAGATAGGTCATCATCGCCGCTCCAAGTTCTGGCTTGGTCACAGCGCTCATATGGTTGCCGGGAATGGGGAGATAGCGGCCTTGGGGAAGGATCGCTGCCAGCGCCTCGGCATGGCCATTATCCTGATCTTCGGTGCCGCAAACGACGCCGATCGGGAAATCCCAGCCGCGCAGATCGGCCTCGGTCACTCCGGCAAAGCTATCGATCAACAGGTTGAGCGCCACCGGATCGCCGCCGCTGGTCTTTAAAAAGGCCTCCACAAACCATTCGGGCGTGCCTTTGGCATGACTGCCCAAATTGGTGAGGACCGACCGGAAATAGCCGGCGCGCCGGTCGGCCTTTGTCAGCCCTTCAAGTCCCATGCCAGACAGGATCGCCCGGCCGGGCCGAAAGCCACGTGCCATCATCCGCGCCAAGGTGCGCGCACCCAAAGAATAGCCGGCCGCATCCAGATCAGTGAGACCCAGATGGGCGATCAGCGCAAAGGCATCATCGGCCAGAATATCCTTGGGATAGGCGGCAGGATCATGCGGCTTGTCGCTCGCCCCATGGGCGCGCAGATCGGGCATGATGACCCGATAGCCGGCATCCGCCAGCCCTTGCGCGGTCGGCACAAACTTCATCCAATTGGTGTGCGCGTCTGAAATATAGCCATGGATCAAGAGGAGCGGACGGCCCTCCCCCAGGTCATAATAAGCCAGGCGAACGCCATCGGGGGCGGTGAAGAAATTTGGGGTCATTCCGGCCTCTCTTGTCCACTCGCCTTCCACCGATCGACCAGCGGGGCATATTCGTCGCACCGCTGGCGCGGCAGCGCGCGCGTATCCAGCCACGCCTCATTAATTGCCTCGGCCCCGAAATGGCTGGTCGGCACAAAGCGGGTCGTATCGTCAAAGCTGCCAACGAGCAGGTCGATCTTAGAGGCATCGGGATATTCAAACCCCAAGGGCGTGCCGCAGCTGCTGCAAAAGGGCCGGCGGGCAATTGGCGACGACGCATACCAATCCGGCTCGGCTTGCCAGCTGAGTTGATCCTTGGACAGGTTGACAAACGCCGCCGCCAACCCGCCGGTTGCCCGCTGGCACATTCTGCAATGGCAGTAATAAGCCTCGAAGCTGTTTATCGACGCGGTAAAGCGAATACGGCCGCATTGGCACCCGCCGGTAAGATCATGGGTCATACGCACCTCCAACCCGATAAGGTTTGCAGAACCCCTAGCGCCGCGCCAGCCCTTTTTGCGTCATCCGCCACAGCGCCATATCGATCCGGTCCTGCCCGAAGAATGGCTCATCCTCGAAGACCAAGGTCGGCACGCCCCAATGGCCCGCCGCCTCCAGCGCCTGTTGGTTGGCGGCAATCTCGGCATCCAGGGCCGCGGCATCGGCCAGGGCTTCGGCATCCAGTTCGGCGAGGTCCAGCCCCGCACGCTCCGCAGCCCCTTTCAGATGATCCCCTTCATGCCAGTTTTCGGCCCCGCCCCAGATCAGCATCGCCGCCTCATGGCAAAAGGCGAGGCTTTTGCCGCGCCGCGAGGCCGCCTGTCCCAAGCGCGTCAGGCGATAGATATAGGGCTGGTCTGCGGCAATCTCGCGGGTCATCACATTCTGGACGATGGGGTCCGGGCGCGGCGGGCCAAAGGGGATGCCGTGAAACTGCGCGACGCGGAACATGTCGCGCATCGTATAGCCGAGCCAATTGGGGTGGTTGCGTTCAAAGAAATTGGGCTCGCGAATGGCGAGCGGATAAACGGGCCGCAGGTTGATCGTCAGATCATAATCATTCTGCAACGCACGGTACCGGGCAATCGCCAAATAGCTATAGGGCGATCGGAACGACCAGAAAACGTCTGCGGAAAATGTCATGGCGCGATGCCCCTCCCCTTGATCCGGTTTTAGAAACAGTGACCGATTGGGGAGGGGCTGGCAAGTCGCTGCCGATTACGCCTTTTTCAGATGCCGGCGGCCAAGCAGTTCAGCGATCTGAACGGCGTTGAGCGCGGCGCCCTTGCGCAGATTGTCCGACACGCACCACAGGGCAAGGCCGTTTTCTACTGTTGAATCCTCGCGCACGCGGCTCACAAAGGTCGCGTAATCGCCGACGCATTCCACCGGCGTCACATAGCCGCCATCTTCGCGCTTATCGACGAGCATCACACCCGGCGCCTCGCGCAGGATTGCCTGAGCTTGAGCGGCCGAGAGTTCATTCGCCAGTTCGATATGCACGGCTTCCGAATGGCCAACAAACACGGGCACGCGGACACAGGTGGCGACCACCTTCACCTTGGGATCAAGGATCTTCTTGGTTTCGACGACCATCTTCCATTCTTCCTTGGTCGAGCCATCGTCGAGGAACTTGTCGATATGCGGGATCACGTTGAACGCGATCTGCTTGGTGAACTTCTTGGGTTCAGCCGGATCGCCCACAAAGATGTTGCGCGATTGTTCAAACAATTCGTCCATGCCTGCTTTGCCCGCGCCCGATACCGACTGATAGGTTGCGACAACAACGCGCGTGATGGTGGCCGCATCATGCAGCGGCTTCAGCGCGACAACCATCTGCGCGGTCGAGCAGTTCGGGTTCGCGATGATGTTCTTCTTGGTATAGCCGTCAATCGCATCCGGATTCACTTCCGGCACGATCAGCGGCACATCCGGGTCCATCCGGTAGAGCGAGCTGTTGTCGATCACCACGCAGCCCGCCGCCGCCGCCTTGGGCGCGTAAATTGCCGTCGCGTCCGAGCCGATGGCGAACAGCGCCATGTCCCAGCCCGACCAGTCGAAATGCTCGATATTCTGGACCTTCAGCGTTTTGCCGGTTTCGCCAAACTCAATGATATCCCCCTGCGAGCGCGACGAGGCGACAGCGGCGATCTCATCCGCCGGGAAATCCCGTTCAGCGAGGATGTTCAGCATTTCGCGGCCCACATTGCCCGTGGCACCCGCAACAACAACACGATAGCCCATTTTCTAGTCCTTGTTCTTCAAGAGGAGATGTTGGTTTTTCTTGGCCCAAAACAAAAGGGCCGGAACCCTTTTCGGATCCCGGCCCTTTCGGTGTTTCGTTTGTGGCAAACGAGCGGGATCAGGCCTCTTCGGCCGTTTTCTTCTCGTTCGTAATAATGTTGTCGCGACGCTCGGCGATACGCGCCGATTTACCGCGGCGACCGCGCAGATAATAGAGCTTCGCACGACGCACGGCGCCCTTGCGGACAACGTCGATCGAATCGATGTTCGGCGAATACAGCGGGAAGACGCGCTCTACGCCTTCACCGAACGAAATCTTGCGCACGGTGAAGTTGGAGCCCATGCCCTTGTTCGACCGGGCGATGCAGACGCCTTCATAGTTCTGAACGCGGGTGCGCTCGCCTTCGACAACCTTCACGCCGACGCGGACGGTGTCACCGGGGCGAAATTCCGGAATCTTCTTTTCTGCGGTCAATTTTGCGATCTGTTCCGCTTCGATCTGTTGAATGAGGTTCATAATGCCTCACTTGTCCTTCTTCGTCTTCTGCCGCGCGTCAGAGGCAGGCTGGGCCCGAGCACCGATATGGCGCTCCCAAAGGTCCGGCCTGCGTAACCGAGTATCATCTTCTGCCCGTTGTTTCCGCCAGGCAGCGATGTTCGCATGATCCCCCGATCGCAGCACTTCAGGGATCGTGCGCCCTTCCCATTCAACGGGTCGGGTATAATGCGGATATTCGAGCAAGCCGTTTTCAAACGACTCTTCGACCCCGCTAGAAGGGGCGCCCATTACGCCGGGAAGCAGGCGAATGCAAGCATCGAGCAGCATCAAAGCGCCCATTTCCCCGCCGGAAAGCACGATATCGCCCATCGAGACCTGCTGTATTTCGGGCCGCGCCTCAAAAAGACGCTCATCAAAGCCTTCGAATCGCCCGCACAGGATGGTGACGCCGGGCCCCGCCGCCAGCTCGCGCACCCGCTGTTGGGTGATCGGCGTGCCGCGCGGCGTCATGGCCAAAATCGGCAGCGCGTTGCGCTCCGGCGAAAACAAGAAAACAAAGAAAACTTTTTGGCCGTCTGCCACACCCCCCCAGCCCCCGACCCCCCCCAGA
>JBJTNW010000001.1:0-35314 GCA_046074265.1 Chakrabartia sp. | reverse complement strand
CGAACATGAAAATCCTGAGGGAACTGGTTGTCACGATCCGGGTCGGCAATTCTGACCGAACAGTTCCGTTGGGCAGACTACCTATTCAATACATCGATGACGATGCGATGAAGACCATCCGGGACACCTTGCTGAAGCAGGGTTACGCCATGGGCACCGTCAAGCGGAAGCTTGAGACGGTCTCCAAGGCCCTCCGTATGGCTGCCACCGAATACAAAGAGAACGGCGTCTATCTCCTGAGCCGGAGGCCCCAGACCCCGAAGCTGAAGTTCGATAACAAGCGGGATCGGGTGCTGTCCTATGAGGAAGAGCGTCTGATGTTCGAGGCTATCGAGACCCGCCGTAACAAGGAACCCCACCGCCCATGGTGGCGCTTCGCCCGCCTGTGTGAGGTGCTGATCGATACTGGCTTCCGCAAGGAAGAAGGGCTGTCCCTCGGGGCACACTCGCTGATCCATCAGCAGAGCAGCTATGGCCCTGTTATCCTTGCTTTAATCCCTGCCAACATCAGCAAGAACGGCAAGGAACGGACTGTCCCGCTGTCGCAGCGGATCGTCCAGAACATCGAGGACCTCAACAAGCAAGCCGTGGGGGGCCGCTGGTTCCCGATGAAGAACGCTTGGTATATGTGGGAGAACATCCGCGATGACATGAAGGCCATGGGCCACCCCATCGATGATGTGGTGATCCACACCTTCCGGCACACCTGTCTGACCCGTCTGTGTCAGACCGGGATCGACCTTGCCCGCCTGTCCCGATGGGCTGGTCACAGCAACGTCAAGATCACGGCGGATCGTTACCTCCACCTGATCGTGCATGATCTGATCCAGCCGCATCATGTGGTGGATATAGGAGACTCAAATCCCGGACATTCTGTTAGTTGGAACTATGAAAACCATGGTGCTGACCGTGCCAAACTTGTCACGGTGACCCATTGAAAAACGGGAGTTTTCTGCGGAACGGGTGGCATCAGCTCCACCATCCGTTTCCCCAATTTGTTGATTGGCTGCCCGCCCTATCTGGGGCGCTTGCCGTTAATCATATTGAACATACGCCCTACTGTGGCGTATAGCATCTCCCTATCAGCGGCCTTTATGCCCGCTGTGTTTGAGCGTATTTCAAACAGGGGAAGTTCTGTGCGTATTCATTCCAAGTCTCTGCTCTTTTGCGTTGCCCTTCTGCCCATGCCCGCCCTCGCCGCTCCCGGCACAGGCCCCTATGTTGAAATTGCAGCAGGGGGCAGTTGGGCCGAAAATCTGAACTTCAAGGTCACCACCAATACAGGCACTGTCAGCAAAGGGCTGGTTGCCACGCATAAAAGCGGCAATGATCTGTCGATTGCCCTTGGGCAGGATTTTGGCCTGATCCGCATCGAAGCGGAACTGAGCCAAAGGGAAACCCCGGTCGGCACGCTGACGGCTCCGGCGACCGCGAAAATCCCGATTGGCTATGTAAAGGGCGCAACGACGCCGGTCCTGACCAATGGCACTTTTTCTGCCCTATCCGGGACGACCCGGTCGCGCAGCGCAATGATCAACGCCTATGCGCAATATAATCTGCCGGGCGATACCCGGGTCTTCATCGGCGGCGGCATCGGCTATGACCGAACCTATGCCCATGCCTATGCCGCCAAGACCGCATCGACCGTGCTTGTCTCCACCAGCGAAGTGGTGCGCGACCATGATGACGGACTGGCGTGGCAGGGCATCATCGGCGCGCGTGAGCCGATTGGCGACCATGTGACGATTGGTCTGCGCTATCGCTATTACCATGCCCGTTATGTGGGCGTGACAGATACGCTCAATCGCGGCCTGGTCGGCAAGCTGTCGATGCAAAGCGTGCAGGCAACGCTGGGCTATCGCTTCTGACCGCGGAGCAATTGGTTCTGGCCATCCTCTCGATCCGCTGACAAGATAGGCGTTTAAACGCCTGAAGAGCGGATCGGGAGGGTATGTTGGCAAGCATCATCATCTGGGGCAGCGCGCTTGCGCTTTATCTGGCGTTTCTGGCTTTTTACGATGGCCGCAAGCGCCCGTTGAGCAAGGCAGAGGTGGATGATTTTTTGGCCGATATTGCGCCCCGCCTGCGCGAGACCGGCAATGACCCAGAGGTGATGCGCGCCTTTTTGGAAGCCGATGATGGGCGTGAATTCATCATGCTCAACATGGTCCGCACCCCCGCAGGGCCGGTGACCCATCCCGAAACGGGCGAGACCTTGTCGGGCAAGGAATGGCTGGAACGCTATTCCACGCCTTTTGTAAAAGGGCTGATGCGCAGGGGCGGGCACCCGCTTTATGTCGGGCGCAAGGTGGCGGGCTATGTCGATGCTTGGGGCGTGTCGGACGACCCGGCATGGACGATGACAAGCACGATGCGTTATCGCAGCCGCCGCGATCTGGTCGCGATGGTACGCGACCCCGCCTTTCGCGGCGCCCATGCCAATAAGCTGCTGGGCATTGATATGACCTTTTCTTTCCCGACGCAGAAGATGGTAGCCTTTTATGCAAGTCCGCGCATCACCATGGCGCTGGCTCTCGCGCTGGCAGCGGCCCTGATCCAGCTTGCGCTTTAGGCGCGGCGGCCCCTGTTATTGGGCGGCGTGCCGATCAAAGGCGGCGGCAATGTTGCGGGCATAGGGGCGGCCCTGTTCGGTAATCCGCACCATATCGGCCTCACGCTCTACCAGACCGAGCGCGGCAAAATGGGCAAGCGCGGCGTCTAGCTCTGCATCAACAAGCGTAGGATCGGGTACGGCACGCAATTGGCATAGCAGCTGCTCAATCACCTGCGCCCGGGCTTGATCTTCCGCCCCGCGCTCCACGCCGCGCGCGCCCGCGAGTTGCGAGGCAGAAATGCGCGCGCGATAGGCCCCGGGGTTCTTTTCGTTCTGGATGACAAGATCCGGGAACAGGCTGATTGCGCTGGCCCCCAGCCCCAACATCACCTCTGCCTGATCTTCGGTAAAGCCCTGAAAATTCCGTCGCACCGCGCCTTTGGCAGCGGCCTGGGCCAGCGGATCATCGGGCAGCGCAAAATGATCAAAGCCAATGGCGACATAGCCTTCTTCCACCAGCCGCTGATGGCCATGGGCGGCTTGGTCAAAACGCGCAGCCGGGCCGGGAAGGGCGGCGGCATCAATACGGCGCTGACGCGGAAACATCTGCGGCACATGGGCATAGCCAAAGAGCGCGATACGGCTGGGCCGCAGGCGCAGCACGGCATCCAGCGTCTGGTCCAACGCGTCCACGCTCTGGTGCGGCAGGCCATACATCAGATCAAAATTGATCTGGCGGATGCCGCGGGCGCGCAGGGCGGCAATGCAGGTCTCGATCATCTCGACCGGCTGGATACGACCAATCGCGGCCTGGATGTGCGGATCAAAGCTCTGGACGCCAAAGCTCACGCGGGAAACCTGCGCGATGGCCAATGTCATCGCCCAATCAGGCGTGAAGGCGCGTGGATCAATCTCTACAGAGATATCGGGTGCCGTGCCGCCCCCAAAGATCGTGACAAGCCGGTCCACCAGGCGAACGAAGTCCACCGGGTCAATCGCATTGGGGCTGCCGCCGCCAAAGGCAATGCGGTGCAGTTTACCCCGCCCGCCCAAAAGCTTGGCAACAAGCCCAATCTCTCCCTCAAGGGCATTGAGATAGGCGCTTAATCGTTGGGATCGGCCGGCAGCGCCGGTGTTGCAGCCGCAATACCAGCAGATCTTCTGGCAATAGGGAATGTGAAGATAAAGCGACAGCGCCGTGCCCGGCCCCACCGCGTTAAGCGCGCGCGCCTGCGCATCTGCCCCCACCGTATCGGCAAAGGCGGTGGCCGGCGGATAGCTTGTATAGCGCGGGACCGGCCGCGCCATCAGATCTGGGTGGTAAGGCCACATAGCCCTGAACCTAAGCGCCGCGCCAAAAAGGGCTTTGACCTCGATCAAGCAACTTTTTGTCCTTCATCAAGGACAGGTTGCGCGCCCTGCCGCATTGTCCCTGTTGTTGGACACAGAAGGGAAAGGCGCGGACGATGAAATCAGTCCTGCTCCATATCTATGAAGATGACGGCTTGGAGGACCGCTTGTCGGTCGCGCTGGATATCTGCCGCGCCCATGACGCGCATCTGAGTTGCATCTATGTGACGCCTTATGCCGCTTATGTCGGGCTGGACCCGGTAGGCGGGGTCTTTGCGAGCGGGGCCGTGGTTGAAAGCCTGCGCGCAGCCGAAGATGCGGTTCGCGCCAAGGTGGAAGCCCGCCTTTCCCGCGAGGATGTCCGCTGGGACTGGCAATCCTATGATGGTGATCCGGCCCAGACGATCGTCTCTATCTCGTCGCTCGCTGATTTGGTGGTCCTAAGCCAGTCCGGGCACAGCCATGGCAGCCTTGATGCGCCGCTGGCCATTGTTGATCCGGTTGCGGTCAATGCCGGATGCCCGGTGCTGGTTGTACCACACGGTGTCACGCGCTTTGATGCCACCGCCCCCATCGTCATCGGCTGGAACGCCTCGGAAGAAGCGGCGCGGGCCGTGCGCGAGGCTTTGCCGCTGCTGAAGCTGGCGAGCGCCGTAACCCTCGTGTCGATTGGCGAGGAAGAAGAAGACTATCCGCAAACCGAAGCCTGCACCTATTTGTCGCACCATGGCATCAAATCAGACTTGCAGAGTTTTCCGGCTGGGGCCGGGCTGGCCGATGCCGTGCTGGCCGATGTGGCCGCCGCGCAGGGTGCCGGCGCAATTCTGATTGGCGCTTATGGCCATTCGCGGCTGCGCGAGACGCTGCTGGGCGGGGTGACGCGACGGCTTGTCACCAGCAGCCCCCTGCCCGTCCTGCTTGGCCGCTGACACCCGTTCAACCGCTCATAAAAGGAGATATCTGATGAGCACGCAAAAGGGGAAAATCCTGCTGGCAGCGTTATTGGCCAGCGCCGTTGCAACGCCCGCCATGGCGGCGGCGGGCGACACCTATGTCCGCGTGCGCGGCATTATGATCGCGCCAAACGAAAAATCGGGCGGCATCCTGCCCGGCCTTCCGGACGAGAAGGTCAAAGTTGATAACGCCGTCGTGCCTGAAGTCGATGTGACCCAGATGGTCACCGACAATATTGGCTTTGAGCTGATCGCCGCCACGTCCAAACATTCGGTATCGGGTGTGTCGGGCACAACCGGAAGCATCGGCAAGCTGGCGTCTACCTGGGTGCTGCCGCCGACGCTGACCGCCCAATATCATTTTGCGCCAGAGGCCAAGCTGCGCCCCTATGTCGGCGCGGGTGTTAACTATACGCTGTTCTATTCGGAAAAAGCCTCGAGCGGCTTTGAAGCGGCCGCCGGCCCCACCGATGTGCACCTGAAGAGCAGCTTCGGCTGGGCCGCGCAGGCTGGCGTCGATATCGATCTGAGCAAGCGGATGTTCCTCAATCTGGATATCAAATATATCGACATCCGGACCAAGGCCCGGCTCGTGACCGAAGATCTCGGCACGCAGACCGTCAAGGTCAACCTGAACCCGATCGTTGTCGGCGTCGGGGTTGGCTTCCGCCTCTAACCTGATTTTAAAAGCTCCTCCCCTGCGGGGTCGGCCTCTGGTCGGCCCCGCCTTTTTTTGGGGGCCCTGCCGATCAGCAGCAGGTATCGGAGAGCAAGCCGTGCCGCTTGCGCCGGTCTGACCCGGCATGACAAGCCTTGCGGCAACAGTCATGGTCAGACGACGCCGGCTTTGGCTGATCGAGCGGCAGCACCGCCCGCACAGCCCCGCCGCTGCACATGGGGATGACGGCCACCGCTGCGGGAAGTGCCGGGGCTGGCAGCAGCAATGCCAGCACCCATAGCGGGGCGAGGGCGCGGCCGGGCAATATCACTGGCCGGGCTCCGCCGGGTCGGTCTCATCGTCGATCAGGATCCGCAGCGCCGCCCCATCCAAATCATCAAATTGGCCAGAGCGCAGCGACCAGAAAAAGGCAAACAGGCCCAAAAGGCCAAGGCCAAGCGCAATTGGGATCAGCAGGGCAATGCCGGTCATCGCGCCGCGCCTTTGAGCCGGAGCGCGTTGGCCACCACAATCAGCGAACTGCCCGACATGGCAAGCGCGGCGATTAGCGGCGTGACCTGCCCGGCAATGGCAAGCGGCACCGCAATGGCGTTATAGGCAATGGCGAGCATAAAATTCTGTCGGACAATATGTTGCGTGGCGCGCGCGACCCGGACCGCAATCACCACCGGCTTTAGACTATCACCCAGAAAAACGGCATCGGCCGCGCTTTGTCCGGCATCGCTTGCCGAAGCAGGAGCCAGCGAGGCATGGCCGGCAGCCAGCGCGGGCCCGTCATTCAAGCCATCGCCCACCATCAGCACCCGGTTTCCCTGCGCCGACTGGCGGGCAATGGCGGCCAGCTTGTCTTCAGGGCGCATCCCCGTTTCGGCGGTCAGTCCAAGGCTGCGCGCCACCGGCGCCACCGCCGCTGCGCGATCGCCAGAAATAATGGCGCTTTCAATCCCCAGCGCACGCAACTGGGCAATGGCCTCTGCCGCATCGGGCCGCAGCGCATCGTCAAAGGTCAATAGCGTGCTGCTATCCTCCAGCTTGAGCGCGACCGTCAGCGCCGAGCCAGCCGATCGTTCTTCGGGCCGGCCAAGCGATACCGCACGGCCCTGCCAGCATCCGGAAACGCCAAAGCCGGGCTGTTCGGTCAAATCGTCAACTGCTGCCGCTGCAACAGATTGCGCCTCCAGTGCCCGGCGCAGTGCCTGGCTGAGCGGGTGACGGCTAACCCGGGCAAGCGCCAGCGCCACCGCCGCCTGATCCGGGGTTAAGGCCTCAATATTGGTCGGCTCTGGGCGGCCGAGGGTAAGCGTCCCCGTCTTGTCGAACAGCGCGCGATTGACTTCAGACAACCGCTCAAGTGCAGAGCCGTCCTTAATCAGGATGCCCTTTTTCATCAGTGCCCCGGCGGCAACAATCTGCGCGGCGGGGACAGCCAAACCCAAAGCGCAGGGACAGGTAATGATCAGCACGGCCACCGCGATCAGCAGTGCCTCATGCCAGCCAGACCCCGCGAGCAACCAGCCCACAAAGCTTAGCACCGCCAGCAAATGGACGGCCGGGGCATAAAGCCGGGCCGCGCGATCGGCGATCCGTACATAACGTGATTTGGATTGCCCGGCTTCTTCCATCATCCGGGCGATATCGGCAATGGCAGTTCCGGCACCGGTCGCGGTGACGCGCACCTCAACGGGCGCATCAATGTTGAGCGTCCCCGCATGAACCTCCGCATCCATGCCCATAAGCACCGGGGCGGATTCACCCGTCAGCAGCGACAGATCAAACCGGGCCTCGCCCTTGACGATGACACCATCGGCCGCCAGCCTTTCTCCGGCGGCGACAATCATCACCATGCCGCGCTGCAAATTGGCGGCATCCACCCAACGCGTTCGCCCATCCTTTTCATGCACCAACGCCCCGGGCGCGGTATGCTTCAGAAGGGCAGCCACGCCGTCGCGGGCACGGTCGCGCATCACGCTGTCCAGCGCCCGCCCGCCCAACAGGAAAAAGATCAACATGACCGCACCGTCAAAATAGGCGTACGGCCCATGGACAAAGGTTTCAAACAGGCTGAGCGCGGTCGTCAGCACAAGGCCAATCGAAATCGGCACGTCCATATTGGTGCGGCCATGCGACAGCGCCAGCCATGCCGAACGGAAAAAGGGCCGGCCGGCATAGGCAATGGTGGGCAGTGCAATGGCAGCTGACAGCCAATGGAACAGATCCCGCGTCCCGCCCTCGGCGCCCGACCAGATCGAGACCGAGAGCAGCATGATGTTCATCGCGGCAAAGCCAGCAACGGCCAGCGCCTTTAAAAGGGCGCGGCTTTCTGCGCCGCCTGACTGGGCCCCGGGATCCAGAAGAGGTTGGGCTTCAAAGCCGATCCGCGCAATGGCGGCGGTCAGGTCGGGAAGTGCCAGGCTCTGATCGTGCCGGATCGCGACGCGCTTGGCGGTAAAATTGACCCGCGCTTCAACAATGCCGGGCTCCCGGGCAAGGCCCGTTTCAATCTTCGCGATACACCCCGCACAATGCATGCCGGGAATGGCAAAAAGCGTTTCAACAGGCGCAGTCGCGGGCGCAGCCTTGGGGGTCGCAGAGACGGCCGTCGTCATTGCAGGTTTTCTATGCTCTGATAGCGGCTCGCCCCGCGCGCGACGGTCAGATGGACCAGCCAACGCCCGGCCGGAAGCGGGGTAGCGCTGATCCAGCCATTGGCATCGCGGCGAAAGGTCAGCGTCTGCTCCGGCGTCCGGCCCAAAGGATGACGGACAATCGCCTGCACCGCCGCGTCGTCCAGCGCCACGCCCTGCGCCTGAGCCGAAACGCGGACATGGCGATCCGCTGAAAGTGTTGCCTGCACCGCCCAGCCCAGCTGCTTTTGCGCATCGGCGCGGGCCAGCCACTGATTATAACGCTGGCTGGCGACATAGCTGTTTTCAACAACGGTACCGCCAAAGCTGCCAATCGCAGCGCGCGCCATGAAGATGTTGACGCCGACAACGATGGTGAAAAAGCCGACAAGAATGGCCGTCATGTGCCAGCCGGTAAAGCTGCGGGCGGGGATCATTCGCTTTCCTCCTCATGGCTTTCGGGACGTTCAAAGACCAGCGCGTCCTGATCGCCGCGCGGATCGCCGTCGCGCGGGACAACGCGGATGGCAAAATCTGCCCGCTCTGGCCCCTTGGCGGGTGCCGCCACAAACAGACGCACCTTTTGCACGCTATCTGCCGGCACCTGCACGTGCATTTCGCGCACATCGGCCAAGCGGGTTGTTGCATCGGTCCAGATGGTCGCACCGGGCAAGCCGGAAACGCGCAGCGTTACATCGCGCGGGCGCGTCTCCATATTCCGGATTTTGACGGTGTAATTGTTGCGCACCATGCCGTCTGACAATTGGACATAAACGGGGTTGCGATCATGCTGGACGTTAAGGTCCAAACGCGTGCGCGCGCCGAGCATGAAAAGCATGGCAAAGCCAATGGATGCCCAGATGGTCAAATAGGCCAGTGTTCGCGGGCGCAGAAGCGTCTTCAAGGCCGGCCGCGCCACGCCCCCCGCTTTTTCCGCCGCGGCATCATCAAGCGTGCAATAATCAATCAGCCCGCGCGGCTTGCCGATCTGGGCCATCACCTTGTCACAGGCGTCGATGCACAAAGCGCAGGTGATGCAGCCGATTTGCGGCCCCTCGCGGATATCAATGCCGGTCGGGCAAACGGCCACGCACTGCACGCAATCAATGCAATCGCCTGTTTTCAGGCTGTCATCCTGCGCCTTTTTAAGGCCATGGCTGCGGGGCTCGCCGCGCCAATCCTTATATGTCACCAGCAGCGACTTTTCATCCAGCATCGCTGTCTGGATGCGCGGCCACGGGCACATATAGATGCACACCTGCTCGCGCATAAAGCCGCCAAGAATGAAGGTCGTCGCCGTCAGCACGCCCACTGTGGAATAGGCAACCATCGGCGCATCTCCCGCCAGAAACTGCCGGGCCAAAGTCGGGGCATCCGCAAAATAGAAAATCCACGCGCCGCCGGTGAGCACCGCGATCACCAACCAGATCGACCATTTCACCAGCCGCCGTGCGATCTTGGTCGGGCCCCAAGGCGCCTTATCGAGCCGAAGCTGGGCGTTGCGATCGCCATCGATCCAGCGTTCAATATGCTGGTAAAGATCTGTCCAGACAGTTTGCGGGCAGGCGTAGCCGCACCATGCCCGGCCAACGGCGGAGGTAACGAGGAACAACCCGACGCCCGCCATGACCAACAGGCCGGCGACATAATAAAATTCATGCGGCCAGATTTCGATGGCGAACATGTAAAAGCGGCGATGGGCCAGATCGACCAGCACGGCCTGATCGGGCGCATACGGCCCCCGCTCCCAGCGCAGCCAGGGCGTGACATAATAAATGGTCAGCGTGACCAGCATGATCGCCCATTTCAGGCGGCGGAAAAAGCCGTCTACCGCTTTGGGATAGACGGCCTTCCGCTTTTCATAGAGCGAGTCGGGGGGGACCGCGTTACTTAGGCTGGACATTGGTGGCTGCGACCTTTTGAGGTGCCGGCGTCGCCTCCCCACCGCCAAGCGAATGAACATAAGCCGCGAGCATGGTGATCGTCGCGGCATCAAGCTTATGCCCCCAGCGCGGCATCACCCCTTGCCGGGCCTTGAGCACTGTTTCTGTTAGGGTGGCGCTGTCGCCGCCATAAAGCCAGATGCCATCCGTCAGGTTGGGCGCGCCCACTTGGCGCCCGCCCTTGCCTTCCGGGCCGTGGCAGACAGCGCAGTTGTTCGCAAAGACCTGTGCCCCCTTGGCGGACAGCGCGTCGGCGGGCCGCTGGTGCGAGATGGTGCGGACATGGGCGACCACTGCCGCCACCTCTGCATCGCTCAGCACCCCTGCAAAAGCAGGCATTTGCGATTGGCGGGTCGCGGCATGATCCGGGTTCCGGATGCCATTTTCAATGGTGTAGCGAATGGTAGCCAGATCACCGCCCCATAGCCAGTCATCGTCATTGAGGTTCGGATAGCCCTTAGAGCCGGCCGCGCCGGAACCATGGCATTGGACACAGTTGACCTTGAAGGCCGCGCGCCCACCTTCGATGGCGGCGTTCATCAGTTGCGGCTTGGCGGGCAGCGCCTCAATCGGCGTGGCCGCAATCGCCGCCATAATCGGCGCGCGCTTGGCGTCTTGCGCCTTCATCTCAGCCGCCAATTGGCCATGGCTCGTCCAGCCCGTGATGCCGGCCGTGGCCCGACTGATCATCGGCCAGGCCGGAAACATGACAGTATAGCCAATCGCCCAAAGGATGCAGGCGTAGAAGGTCAGCAACCACCAGCGCGGCAGCGGCGTGTTCAGTTCTTCAATGCCGTCCCATTCATGGCCGACAAATTCGGTCCCGGTCGGTTGATCGACGCGCGGGCCTGTCTCTTTAGGGGTCTTAGCCATTGTCATCGTCCTTGAAGATCATATGGGCAGCGTCGTTGCTGATCTGGCGCGATCCGGGGCGAAAGGCCCAGCCGCCAAAGCTGACAAACAGCACGAGCATCATCGCCAAGCCCCAGCTATCGGCAAAATCGCGAAGCGCCTCATAGGTCATTTGGCCTGCTCCTGCGGTTCCCCGGCCTTGAAGTCGACAAGCGTGCCGAGCATCTGGAGATAGGCAATAAGCGCATCCATTTCGGTCAGGCGACCGGGATTACCATCATAGTCGCGGATTTGCGCCTTGGGGTAGCGCTTCGCAAGATCGCCGGCGTCCGCATCAGGATCAGCTTGCGCGGCCAGATCGGCATTGGCGCGCGCAATGTCCTTTTGCGAGTAAGGCACGCCGACTTCTTTCAGCGCCTTCAAATGCTCTGCCATGTCGCCCGGCTTCAGGTCGTGCTCGGCAAGGAAGGCATAAGGCGGCATAATCGATTCCGGCACCACGGCGCGCGGATCCTTCAAATGCTCTTGATGCCATTGGTCAGAATAACGTCCGCCCACACGCGACAGGTCTGGCCCGGTGCGCTTGGAGCCCCATTGGAACGGGTGGTCATACATGCTTTCCGCCGCCAGGCTGTAATGGCCATAGCGCTCCACCTCGTCGCGGAACGGGCGGATCATCTGGCTGTGGCAGACATAGCAGCCTTCGCGAATATAGATGTTCCGTCCGGCCAGCTCGAGCGGGGTATAAGGCCGCACGCCCTTGACCTTCTGGACCGTTGAATCGATCCAGAAGAGCGGAGCGATTTCGACCAGCCCGCCGATCATCACGGCGATCAGTGCGAGCAGCCCCAGCAAGCCAACATTGCGTTCCAGCTTGCCATGATCGAGTGCTTTCAATGCCATGTCGATGGCTCCTTATTCAGCGGGCATGGCGACCAGCGGACGGTCGGCTTCCGGGTCATAGGGGGTTTCGGTCATCGACCGTTCGGTGCGGGTCTTGCCGGCAATCGTCTGCCAGACATTATAGACCATGATGACCGCACCCGAGAGGTAGAGCAGCCCGCCCGTCGCGCGGATCAGATACATCGGGTGCATCGCCGCCACCGTTTCCGCGAAGGAATAGACGAGGTAACCGTCCGCCCCATATTCGCGCCACATCAGACCTTGCATGATGCCCGCGACCCACATCGACGCCGCGTAGAAAACGATGCCGATGGTCGCCAGCCAGAAGTGCCAGTTGACCATGCGCAGCGAGTAGAGCCGCTCCCGGCCCCAGAGGCGCGGGACGAGGTAATAAAGGCTGGCAAAGGTGATCATGCCGTTCCAGCCAAGCGCGCCGGAATGGACATGGCCGATCGTCCAGTCGGTATAGTGCGACAGGCTGTTGACCGCCTTCACCGACATCATCGGGCCTTCAAAGGTCGACATGCCGTAGAAAGCGAGCGCCATCACCATCATGCGGATGATCGGGTCGGTGCGGATCTTGTCCCAAGCGCCGTTCAGCGTCATCAGGCCGTTGATCATGCCGCCCCAGCTTGGCATCCACAGCATGATCGAAAAGACCATGCCCAGGGTCTGCGCCCAATCGGGCAGCGCGGTATAATGAAGATGGTGCGGACCTGCCCAGATATAGAGGAAGATCAGCGACCAGAAGTGGATGATCGACAGCCGGTAGGAATAGACCGGCCGTTCTGCCTGTTTGGGCACGAAATAATACATCATCGCGAGGAAGCCCGCGGTCAGGAAGAAGCCCACCGCATTATGGCCGTACCACCATTGGGTCAGCGCATCCTGCACGCCCGAAAAGGCAGAATAGCTCTTCGACCCCAGGAAGCTCACTGGCACCGACAGGTTGTTGACAAGGTGCAGCATCGCCACCGTGATGATGAACGAAAGGTAGAACCAGTTGGCGACATAGATATGCGGCTCAGACCGCTTGACGATCGTGCCCACAAAAACGGCGAGGTAGGAAACCCAGACGACCGTCAGCCAGAGATCGACATACCATTCGGGCTCGGCATATTCGCGGCCTTCGGTAATCCCCATCAGATAGCCCGTCGCGGCCAGCACGATGAACAGCTGATAGCCCCAAAAGACAAAGCGGGCGAGGCTGGGGAAAGCCAGCCGCGCGCGGCAGGTGCGCTGCACCACGTAAAAGCTGGTCGCAATCAGCGCATTGCCGCCAAAGGCAAAGATGACCGCCGATGTGTGCAGCGGCCGCAGCCGCCCAAAGGTTGT
The DNA here is from genome assembly GCA_046074265.1 of Chakrabartia sp. Lineage (GTDB taxonomy): Bacteria > Pseudomonadota > Alphaproteobacteria > Sphingomonadales > Sphingomonadaceae > Aquisediminimonas. Next base: position 22,121 of record JBJTNW010000001.1, on the reverse strand, counting down.
ATATTCAATCCCCAGGTTGAGGACGGGAAAAGCCAGTTGGAGCGCGATATAGAGCCCGGCGAGAAAGCCCGCCATGCCCCAGAACAAGGTGGCGATGACGCCCAGCCGGATGACATCGTCATCATAGCGGGTTGAGGCCCCTTTGGGCTGCACAAAGCGCCCGGCCATAAAATCAAAGCCGGCGTTCGAGGCGAAGGCCGCGATCAGCGCCGCGCCGCAGATTATGGTCATATGGACCGAATAGCCGGTATCCACGCCAAAGGCCGCTGCGAGAAATGCAATAAAGGCGACGAGATACCAGGCCCCGCCGCGTAAAATGACTTCTTCCATCGTCTTTCCCCGGAAAGCCGCTTGATGCGACCAATCCCATAAGGCCCTTTTGCACCGCAACACGGCCGCGACATTGACCTAGGTCAAAAGCTGTGGCGCGTGGTGGGATTGTTCAGAGGCCCGCGGCGGCTAAATAAGGTTAACGCCGCCGCGGCGCATGTCCGGGAAAACACGGATAAACGGGCTGTTTGACCAGTCGGACAGCCTAATGAAATGGAAAGCGCCGCCAGACGTCCGCCGTTGGAGAAACGAACCTGCCCGATCCGGTCGGACCTCCCGGATCATAGATGCGCAACCTTATAACCGAGGCCCCGACCATCGCTGTCTGGCTAAAATAAACAGGTCGCACGAGAACTTGCCGACGCAAATCGCCACGCCAAATCTCGACAATTGAGGGTCGGTCCCGGGTATAAATTGTAGGCCCAGAAGCAACGGAACATAGAAAAACCGGCGAGCAAATCCACTCACATCGCACCGCGCCACATCCAAGCGAAAATGCCTGTCAAAAACCGACCGTGAGCGGCCCTGCCCGTCATCGCACATCTCCCTCTATCCGTTAGGAACGCGACAGATCATCACTTCATGGGAGCGATTTGCGCCTGCAACGTCAGCCAAGCCAGCAGGTGAGAAGGGCTGTGCTATCGCTCAGGAAGCCGTTTTTTTACCTCGATAAATATGTCGTAAGTTAACATGCCGATGAGCATCGCGCGGGCAAAATCAGTGAGCACCTGATCCCCCTCGATCAAAACGGATCCGACGAGCAGGGGAATGTAGAAAAATCTCCTCAAATATATGGCGAACTTCTTCATATGCCCTGCCATTCAGAAACCAGAGAACCAGTCAAAGACACCTGCTCCAATCCCAATAAGGACCTGAAAACCTTCTCCTGAACCGGCCACCGATCCAAATATGGCTTTGTGCATTCGGTAATTCCAACTCAATATATTTTTGTATTAGGGATTTTTTTTATTTTTTCGTCCTTGATAAAAGGAAATAAAAAGGAGGTATATCATTGTAAACATCCAGAAACCGAATGCAGCATCTGTTTTTATTTGTTTATAATACAAAATATAGCCGGCGCACATCATGGCAAAATTGCCTAGAAATCGTAGCACAGTGAAGTTGATTCTGACCTTCACGGGATTATCGGCGATAGCAAAGGGTCAGAATGCGCAAAGCCAGACCCTAAGACGCCAAGCACACCCCCCACAAACCCCGCGAAAGGCGCCGCGCCCGGAACGACGCCGAGCAGTGTATCGGCCAAACCCAAGTCGGCCATACTCCTGTTCATATCATCGGCACTTGCTTCACCTGCGCTGCGTACCAAGGTGTTGCCAACAAGCTATTCTTCGCGTCCCCATCCTTGATCATATAATGCGACCCCATCGGGTCCATCGCGCCGAAATGATAGCCGGGGGGCGGTGTGTGCTGCAACGAAGTGGCCCGACTGGCCAGCAACGAGGCAAGAGACGCATAATTCAAGGACGATAATGAAGCCGTTGCCGCTGCCAAAGTCGTGCCGATCTGCGCGTTAATTCCCGAGAAATTGATGATCGGCGAGTCCCACAGAAGATCGCTTCCCACACCGGACCCAAGGCCAGACATCGCGTTGAAACGGGGTGCTGTAACAACGACCGTTCCACTCATCGCCCGTCTCCTTGCAACATTTTAAGCACAAAGGATTTTTAAACAGCGGGAGCTGGAATTTATGAATTGATCAGATATTTATACAATTTTCGTCAATTTATTCAAATGAATATATCTAATAAATTTTCTTGATAATTTATTATGAAATACAAATACTTAATTCTCTACCTGAGAAGTTATCATCTTCTCAGGGCTGGGTCGCTGAACCGCGTCTGAAATACGACTCGCCGCTTAGGCCGCCGTCGCCAGCTGCTCCAGCCGGTGCCGGTCCTTGATGACCACGCGACGGCGGTCGGGCAGTTCGATCAGGTCCGCATCTTTGAGCTTGGTGAGCTGGCGGCTCACCGTCTCGATCGTCAGGCCCAGCACGTCGCCCATTTGCTGGCGGTCCATCGGCAAATCAAATTCATCGAGGAACGGGGCAATGGCGGAACAGGCCGTGCTGCCAAGGCGGTTTGAGATTTCCAGCAATAGCGTTGCGATGCGCTCGCTTGCGGTCTTGCGACCCAAAAGCATCATCCATTGGCGCGCGCGGTCCAGCTCATCCAGCGTGCGCTGGAGCAGCCGGTGCTGCAAGTCGGGATGGTCCTTCGCAAACCCATCAAAAGCCGCGCGCGTGAAGATGCACACCTCTGCATCGGTCATCGCGGTGACGCCATAGGGGCTTTCCTTGCCAAAAGGCCGGCCGATAAAGTCAGACGGGAAAACGACGCCCACAATCTGTTCGCGCCCATCCGCGGTTGAGACAGACAGCTTGAGCACGCCTTGAATGACATTGGCGACAACCAGCGCCTCGTCGCCTTCCCAGACCAAAGTCTGGCCGCGTTGCACCATTTGCTTGCGGCCAAGCTTGGACAAAACGGCCAGTTCATCCGCCGAGAGAGCCGAACAAATGGCCCTGTTCCGGACCAGACAGGCGTCGCAATCAGACATAGGCTTTCCGGTACAGGAAAGTGACAATTAGGTTCAACCAAAATTACTGACTTTTGATCAGGTTATTACATCAAAATGCGCATAGCGCGGCGTTAACCCTCATTGTGCCTCGACAAAGCGGGCAGGACCGGCCGAAATAGCCTTGTTTTGGGAGAAAACCGGTGTTGCGTTATCCTGATCTGTCCCTTTTGCCGCTGCCCATCTTGTCGCTTTCTATCCTGCTTTTGGCGGGCACCGCCCACGCCGCGCCTGATGCCCAGCCCTTCTCCATTGCTGAAACCGGCCAGCGCTTTTCCAGCCTGGCAGATGCCGTGGCCGCAATTGGCGCGGGCGATGGGACGATTGACATTGCACCCGGCATCTACCGGCAATGCGCCGTGCAGCAGGCCGGGCGGGTCGCCTATCGGGCGACAACGCCCGGCAGCGTGATTTTTGATGGCATGGCCTGCGAGGGCAAGGCCGCTTTGGTGCTGCGTGGCCGCGCCGCCCATGTTCAGGGCCTCACCTTTCAGAATATGCGGGTCGCCGATCGCAATGGCTCTGGCATCCGGCTTGAGGCCGGCAATCTTGCTGTGGTCGACAGCATCTTTCGCGCGTCTGAACAAGGGATTTTAACCAGCGACTCCCCGGCCAGCCAGGTGCATATTGACCGCGTGACCTTCCGCCAATTGGGCGGCTGCCCCAATGGGATGTGCAGCCATTCCATCTATGCGGGCGACGTTGCGCTTGCGCGCATCAGCCGATCGCGCTTTGAAGCGGGGACCGGCGGCCATTATGTAAAAGCGCGGGCCGCCCGCGTTGAGATTACCGATAATAGTTTTGACGACAGCCATGGCAGCGCCACCAACTATATGATTGATTTACCGGCTGGGGCTACCGGACTGATTGCCCGCAATGTCTTTGCCCAGGGCCGGTTTAAGGAAAATCACAGCTGTTTCATCGCGGTTGGCGCAGAGCAACAGCGCCACCCGTCCGACGGGCTGACCATTGCCGCCAATCAGGCACACCTCGCGCCGGGCACAAGCTGGCCAACCAGCTTTGTCGCCAACTGGACCGACGCAACGCTGGCCTTGTCCGGCAACCAATTGGGCGCCGGGATCAAGCCTTACGACAAGCGCTAGTTGCAGCTGCTTGCCGCACCCGCGTTGAGATCAAGACAGCGGCCATCAACAGACCCCGGGGCGATCGGCAAGCTGACCAGCGCGGCCAGCGTGGGGAGGATATCCACCGTCTCAACCGGCTGCGGCTGCTCAAACGGCTTCATGCCCTTGCGCCAAAACAGGATCGGCACGCGCCGGTCATAATCCCAAGGGCTGCCATGGGTTGCGACAAAGCCACGAATGCCCGCCGGGGCCGGCTGCTGGCCGTTAAGCAGCGCCACATAAATGTCCCCCGTGCGATCCGGCACAAAAGAGGCGCGAATCCGCTGCGCAATGGTCCAAAGCGCCGGATTGCCGCTTGGGGCGGGCAGCTCAGATATTTCGGCCTTGGTGAACACGCCGGCAATCTGACCCTTGAACTGCGCTTCCATCGCAGATTTTAGCCACGCCGCCGCCTCGATCCGGCGGTTGCCAGGCACATTGGGGGTAAACCAATAATCGCCGCCCAGCGCGCGGTTTTCAATCAGGCTGCCCTGCCAGCCAAATTGCTTGGCCAGCATCTGCGACAGCACAGGCGCGGCCAGCATCATCGGGGCGCGGCCCGCCGCCGGCCAGGCATGTTCGGCATGGCGCTCTGGCGCGTCAAACCCGCCATGGTCTGCCGTCAAAGCGACAACATAATCAATCTTCTGCCGGTCAAGCGCAGCGAAGAAGCGGCCCATCCGCGCATCTAGCGACACCATCTGGCCGCACATTTCTGGCCCTTCAGTGCCATAAGCATGGCCAATATAATCCGTTGCTGAAAGGCTGATCGCCAGCACATCGGTGCCCGCTTTCTGGCCCAAGCGGTTGGCCGAGACCATATTTTCCGCAAGGTCCAGCGTCATCAGGTCAAGCGCCCGCGTGGTCCGGAAATCCTTTGCCGTATTTTCGGCCTTATCGGTGCGCGGCGCATCTTCAGCCCCATCGCCCACCGTCAGCTTGCCCACGGCAACAGGCGCCACCTTGGCCAGACATTGGGGCGGCAAGGCCGGAATAACCGGCTTGGCCAGCCATTGCGCGATCCGGGCATTGACGCTGGCCAAGCCCGGCACCGCCGCTCGCATCTTGGCCGGATCGGCTTCTGCATAGCTGGTGAAGCCCTTGGCCCGCCAATCATACCAAAGCGTCTGGTCAGCCGCGCGGCCAGCCATCAGCGTGGCGCCCCGATCCTTGCCAGAAACCGCAAAGACGCGCGTCTTGCTGCCGGGCTGGGCCTTCATGCGATCGCCCAAAGTCTGCCAATCCGCGCTCAGATGCTTGAGCGAAACGGTGTAATCATCATGCGTGCTACCGGCGATATCCTCATCCTCGACGCAATAGATTTCGCCAAAATTTTCACCGCGCATGCCAAACCAGTCATTGGCCGCAATCCCCGCGCGGCCCGGGTGGATGCCGCTGGTGATGGTTGAATGGCCCGGGCACGTCTCGGTCGCGGCATGGCTTTGATAGCCGCCGGGAAACACCACGCCCTGCGACAGGCGCTTCAGCCCGCCGTTAAATTTGCCGCGCCATTCCGCAAAAAGGTCGCTGGAAAACTGATCAACCGAGATGACGACGACCAGCTTGGGCGGCTTGGCAGCCTTGGGGGCCTGAGCAGCGGCCATAACCGGCAATGACCAAAGCAGCGCAGCGGCAGCAAGCCTGTGGGCGAACCTCATCCAAATGTCTCCTGTGCAATCCCTTGACCGCTTGGCTATAGAGCGATCCATGACCTCGCAAGGCTTTTCCCTGCGCGCGCTGCGCGACCTTTTGATGACATTCATGGCGCTTGGGCTGGCGCTGATGCTGGCGCACCCAGAAGCCGCGCGGGCGCAGACCCACATCTCGGCCCAGCTTAGCTCAGAAAGCCTGACACCCAAGCCCGGCGCAACCGTGATGCTGGCGATTGATATGCAGCCGGAACCGGGCTGGCATGGCTATTGGAAAAACCCGGGGGATGCCGGCGTTGGCATCCGCCTTGACTGGACCCTGCCCCCCGGGGCGACTTTAGGGCCGATGCGCTGGCCAGCCCCGCAAAAGCTGATGGTGGCCGGGTTGATGAACCATGTGTTCAAGGGCGATCATGCGCTGCTCCTGCCGCTGACGCTGCCCAAGGATATCGCCCCCGGCACGCTTTTGCCGATCCGCGCCGAGGCGCAATGGCTGGCCTGTACCGACAAGATTTGCGTGCCCGAACGCGGCACGCTGGCGCTCAACCTGATCGCCGGCGACGGGCAGATTCGCAGTGCCGACCGCGCCCGTTTTGACCAATGGCGCGCGCGGCTTGCCTTGCCCTTGGGAACAAGCGCCCGCTTTCAGGTTGATGGCAACCGCCTGCGATTGGCAATCCCCCTGCCCGCAGACGCCAGGCTGAACGACCCCTGGTTTTTCGCCGAGACAGAAAACGCCCTGAATTATGCCTCCCCCCAGCGCGTTGAGCGGCGCGGTGATCAGGTGATATTGGAAACAGAGGCAAAAGGCGGCGTCGCTGCTTTGGCCGGCGTGTTCACGACCGGCGAAGGCCGCGGCTTTGAGCTTGTCGCCAAGCCCGGACTGGTCCCCGCTTTGGAGGCGGCGCCCTTGTGGCAGACGGTGCTGATCGCGCTGGGCGGGGCGTTGCTGGGCGGGGTGCTGCTGAACATCATGCCGTGCGTCTTTCCGGTGATCAGCCTAAAGGCGCTCAGCCTCGCGCGGGCCGGGGGCAATGCGCGCGCGGCCAAAGTGGAGGCGCTGGCCTATGCCGCGGGCGTCATCCTGACCTGTCTGGCCTTGGGCGGGGTGCTGCTTGGCCTGCGGGCCGGGGGCATGGCGGTTGGCTGGGCGTTCCAGTTGCAAGAACCGCGCGTCATCCTGCTGTTGCTGCTGCTCGCCACGGCGATTGCGCTCAACCTCGCTCATATCTTCCACTTGCGCGGCTTTGGTGGCGGCGAGGCGCTGGCGGGCAAGGACGGAACGGCAGGCGCCTTTTGGACCGGCGTGCTGGCCGCCTTTGTGGCGACACCTTGCACCGGCCCCTTCATGGCGGCCGCCCTTGGCGCGGCGCTGGTTCTGCCGCTGGCCGCGGCGTTGGCCATCTTTGCCGGGCTTGGCCTGGGGCTTGCGTTGCCGTTCCTGCTGATCGGCTTTGTCCCCGCTTTCCGCACCCGATTGCCCAAGCCCGGGCCGTGGATGGCGCGCTTTCAGACCATCCTTGCCATTCCCATGTTCCTAACGGCGGCAGGCTTGCTCTGGTTACTTTGGCAGCAAACGGGGACGACCGGGCTTTGGCTGGGCGGCGGTGCGACGGCCCTGCTGAGCCTTGCTTTATGGGTCATCGGGCGGCGTCAGGTTGCAGGTAAATCGGCCTTGCGTGGCGGCCTTATGCTGCTGGCCGCCAGCCTTGCGCTATCCGCCTTGGCCCCGGCCACATGGCTTGTCGCCCGCAAGGCGGAGACGGGCACGGGCGTTGCGTTTAGCACCGCACGGCTTGCCCAATTGCGGGCTGAAGGGCGCCCGGTCTTTCTCTATTTCACGGCCGATTGGTGCCTGACCTGCAAGGTCAACGAGAAGGCCGCAATTGACCGCGCCGAGGTTAAGGCAGCCTTCGACAAGGCGGGCATTGTGGTAATGGTGGGCGATTGGACCAATGCCGACCCGGCAATTGGCCGCTTCCTCGAGGCGCAAGGCCGGTCTGGCGTGCCGCTCTATCTCTTCTACGCCAAAGGCGCGGCAGGGCCGCAGGAACTCCCGCAGGTGCTGACGCCCAAAATGCTGACGGACTTGGCCCGGCCTTAAGCGAGGTCCGCCCGCACAAAATCAGCGCAGCGTTCCCCGATCATAATCGTGGGCGCATTGGTGTTGCCGGATACGACGCGGGGCATAACCGAGGCATCGGCCACATACAGCCCTTCGACGCCGCGCACCCGCAACTGCGGGTCGCACACGGCCTGATCGTCTGATCCCATGCGCGCCGTGCCCACCGGGTGATAGACGGTATCGGCCCGATTGCGGATCAGTTGATCCAGCGCGGCATCATCCTCAAGCGGGGTCGCGTGTCGGTCGATGCCCTTATGCTTGGCCAGCGGCGGGGCCGCCACGATGCGATGGACCAGCTTCACGCCCGCACGCAGCACCGCCATATCCCGATCATCATCGAGGAAATTGGGATCAATCAGCGGCGCAGCCATTGGGTCGGCGCTTGCCAGCCGCACTGTCCCCCGGCTTTCCGGCCGCAATACGCAAACATGGATGGAATAGCCCACGCCCGAAACGGACTCCCGCCCATGGTCTTCGAGCATCGCGGGCACGAAGTGGAACTGGACATCGGGCACCGCCACATCGGGCCGGGTCTTCGCAAAGCCGCCCGATTCCGCATAAGGCGTGGTCAAAGTGCCGGTGCGCTTGGACCGCCATTCAAAAATTGATTTGAGGAACCGCCACGAGCTGGAGAGCGAGGTTCCGGTAAATACATTGCCACCGGTTTTGAAGCTGGCGACATAGTCGATGTGATCCTGCAAGTTCCCGCCAACTTCGGGTCGGTCAACCAGCACCTCAATGCCGTGCTCCTTCAGGTGATCCGCCGGGCCGACACCAGAGAGCATCAGGATCTGCGGCGTACCAAAGGCCCCAGCGGAGAGGATCACCGCACGATTAGCGGTGATTGTTCTGGAGGTGCGGCCCTGCCGGATGCGGACGCCCGTCGCCCGGCCATTTTCGATCAGGATTTTTTCCACCTGCGCGCCGGTTTCAACATGAAGCCGCCCGGCCGCCTGTTGGGGCAGCACATAGGCGCGCGCCGCCGTCCAGCGTTCGCCCTGTTTCTGCGTGACCTGATACACGCCCACGCCTTCAAACTTCTCGCCATTGAAATCGGCATTGCGCGGCAATTGCAGCTCGGCGGCGGCATCGACAAAATCGACGCTGCCGGGGTTGGGCCAAAGCTGGTCGCTGACCGACAGCGGGCCGCTGCCGCCGTGGAACTTGTCTTCCCCGCGCACATTCGCCTCTGCACGGCGGAAGACGGGGAGGACATCCTTATAGCTCCAGCCGGTCGCGCCCAGCGCCGCCCAATTATCATAATCCCACGCGCAGCCGCGGACATAAAGCATCGCGTTCACGGCCGAAGAACCGCCCAGCCCCTTACCGCGCGGCTGATAGCCGGGACGGCCATTCAGCCCCTTTTGCGGCACGGTCTCAAACCGCCAATTGGACGGCTTGGGGAGGAAGGGGAGCATCCCCGGCGCGATGATCCGCCAACTGTTATTGGCAGAGCCCGCCTCGATCAAGCAGACCGAATATTTGCCGTCCTCGCTCAGCCGACCTGCGGCGGCGCTGCCTCCGGACCCGCCGCCGATGACGACGATGTCGAATGCGTCCATGCCTGTCTCTCCTGCCATTTTTCTCTAATATCGTCGCTCGTTTCGCGGCTGCCATCATGCGACCAGCCGGGCGGGCCGAACAGATAGCCAAGCTTATACCGCCAAGGGGCCGCCCATAGATCGCGCAAGATGCCAATCCATTCGTGGAAGGACACCCAGAGCAGGTTGAAGCTGCCCAGCTGCTTTACAATGCCATAGCGGATCGGCTCATCGCGCACTTCTTCGGTAAAGGTGCCGAACATCTTGTCCCAGATGATGAACACACCGGCATAGTTCCGGTCCAGATAGCGCGGGTTGGTCGCGTGATGAACGCGGTGGTGGCTGGGGGTATTCATCACCGCTTCAAACCAGCGGGGGAAGCGGTCCACAACTTCGGTATGAATCCAGAACTGGTAAATCAGGTTGATCGCGCCGCAGAACAGAACCATCGCCGGATGAAAGCCGACCAGCATCAACGGCAGACGGAAGATGAAGCTGACGGCGATAAAGCCCGTCCAAGTCTGCCGCAGCGCGGTGGAGAGGTTGTAATGCTGGCTCGTGTGGTGGTTGACATGGCTCGCCCAAAACCAGCGGACGCGGTGGGCAGTCCGGTGAAAGGCATAATAAGCGAGATCATCAAGGAAGAAGCACAGCACCCACGCCCAGAGTGCGAAGGGCACGGTGGCGACCCGCATCTCATAAACGGCCATGAAGATGGCCCAGATGCTCGCCGCAAAAATCCCGCCTACCACGGTGCTGCCTGTACCCATGGCAAGCGAGGTCAGGGTATCGCGCCATTCATATTTTTCCGGCGCACGGCGCTTCGCCCAGATCATCTCCAGAAAGATCAGGAGGATGAAGGCCGGGACCGCATAATCAATCGGGTTGCCCAATTTTCCGGTTATCATGCCAAGCGCCTCAATCCAGCGGCCCAGCTTGCGGCCGCGTCGCCTAGGTTCAACGTCACGTTGCCGAATTGCCGGTCACTGGTGCCGATCGTCAGGAAATTCTGGTCCAGCCGGGCATCAACACCCTTGTCGAGCAGGCGTCCGGCAAAAAAGGCGCCATGCTGGCGGATCAGCAATTGCCGGCCGGCGGCATCGCGCATCAAGGCGCCAATGCCGGCCTTATCGCGCGCGATGGCGACGGGCACAAAACCGGGGACCAGCATATCCCCAACACGCGCCGCCGCTGCATCATCGACCAGACGCGGATCGCCCCCCAGCCGCAACCATTTGGCAAAGCCGGCCAGCGCAAGGATCGCGGCCAGCGACACCCCAAGCTTGACCAGCAGCAATATCATCCCGCGCGCGCCTTTAGCATATCCATCAAGGGCCGCACGGGGGACACATCATAGCCCGCTTTGGCGGCCATATTGGTCAGCGCATCCGGGTCGCCCCCTTCGGCACTTTCCGCAAGCGCCCAGAGCAAGGTAGAGCGCGTGCCAGAGCGGCAATAAGCAAGCACCTTCTTGCCCGCTGCCTGCTTGAGCGCCGCCGCCATCGCGGCCACTTGCGGCTCGCTAAAGCCGCTATGGGTGATGGGGATGGCGACATACTCAAGCCCGGCTGCGCGCGCCGCCGCTTCGATCTCGGGGCCCGGCACCTGATCATCCGATTCGCCTTCCGGGCGGTTATTGATGATGAGCGAAACACCCAGCGCCTTGGCTTCCGCTACGGCATCAATGCCGATCTGCGGCGAGACCATGATATCGTGCGTCAACGGGCGGAACATAGTGCTACTCCTTATCAAAATTGCTTTAGAACAGCCAGAAACGCATCGCCATAGGCTTCAAGCTTACGGGTGCCGACGCCCGTGACAAGCGCCAAATCAGTCCGGCTCTTGGGGCGGATCTGCGCCATCTCCCGCAGCGTCGCGTCATGGAAGATGACATAAGGCGGCACGCCCGCCTCCGCCGCCAGATCGCGCCGACAGGCCCGCAGCGCATCAAAAATCGGATCGGGCGGATGGTCCCCGCCTCGTGCCTTGCGCGACGCGGATTTGGCTCGGGCGGGCGGCAACACCAGGTCCACCGGGGCCTCCCCCTTCAAAATGGCGCGCGCTTCCGGCCCCAGCATCAGCCCGCCATGTTCGGTGGTGCGCAAGGCGTCGCGCACCAGCAAAGCCCGCGAGACGGGCTTTAAGAGCGGCGCCTCTTCTGCCGAGACAATCCCAAAAACTGAAAGCCGGTCATGCTGTTGCTGCCGGACTCGATCATCCTCCTTGCCGAGCAGCACCCGCTCAACATGGCCAAGGCCATAGCTTTGTCCGGTGCGATAGACGGCGGAGAGCAGCTTTTGCGCAACTTCGGTCGCATCGGTTCGCGCGGGCGGGGACTGACAATTATCGCAATTGCCGCAAGTTTCGGCCGGGCTTTCGCCAAAATGCCGGAGCAGGATTGCTCGGCGACAGCCCCCGGTTTCCACCAGCGCGCCCAGCGCTGAAAGCCGCGCCCGCTCGCCGGGCAAGCGGCGCTCTTCCACATCCGCCAGCCATTGCCGCGCACGGACGAAATCTTCGGCGCCCCAGAACATCTGGGCAATGGCCGGATCGCCATCGCGGCCCGCACGGCCAGTTTCCTGATAATATGCCTCGATCGACTTGGGCAGCCCGGCATGAAGGACAAAGCGGACATCGGGCTTATCAATGCCCATGCCAAACGCGATGGTCGCCACCATCACCATATCTTCCGATGCCACAAAATCGGCCTGATTGCGCCGCCGCACCTCCGACTCCAACCCGGCATGATAGGCGCGCACCGGACGGCCCGTCGCCGCAAGTGAGGCCGCCAGCTTTTCAGTGGCGTCGCGCGACCGGGCATAGACGATGCCGGCACCCGGCGTCGCGCGCACAACCTCGACAATTTGGCGGGTGCCATTGTCGCGCGGGGTGATCGCGTAGCGGATATTGGGCCGATCAAAGCCCGAGACGATCATGCCCGAAACGGGGATCCCCAATTGGGCAAGAATATCGCCCCGGGTATGCGCATCGGCCGTCGCCGTCAGCGCAAGGCGCGGCACGCCGGCAAAGGCATCCATCAGCGGGGCGAGCAGGCGGTAATCGGGCCGGAAATCATGCCCCCATTCGGACACGCAATGCGCCTCATCAATGGCAAACAGGCTGATCTGGCCTTGGGACAGCAGGTGGAGAAACTCAGGCGAAGACGCCCGTTCCGGCGCAACATAGAGCAGGTCGAGCTGTCCTTGGCGAAACCGCTCCATCGTCTGTGCGCGATTATCGTCAACCGAGGTCAGCGTCGCCGCGCGAATGCCCGCCGCATCGGCAGCGCGCACCTGATCCTGCATCAGCGCGATCAGCGGCGAAATGACGATGCAGGTGCCCGGCAGCACCACCGACGGCAATTGATAGCAGAGCGATTTGCCCGCCCCCGTTGGCATGACGGCCAGCGTCCGCTCGCCCGCCATGACCCGCGCGATCACATCGGCCTGAACGCCGCGAAAGGCGCTAAAGCCAAAGGTTGCGTGCAGCTGGTCGAGAAGATCGGTCATGCGGCGTGCCTCATTCCGCCGCGACCGCGCCTTCCTCATCATCTTCGGCCTGTTGGCGCGCCCACATTTCGGCATAAAGCCCGGCCGCGCGCAGCAGCTCTGCATGGCTGCCGCGTTCCGCCACCCGGCCGCCATCCAGCACGATGATCTCATCGGCATCGACAATGGTCGACAGGCGGTGCGCGATGATGATGGTGGTCCGCCGTTCTGACACGCGCTGAAGCGTGGCCTGAATATCGGCCTCGGTCCGGCTGTCGAGCGCGGAGGTCGCTTCATCGAGGATCAGAACGGGCGGGTCTTTCAACAAAGTCCGGGCAATCGCCACGCGCTGCTTTTCCCCGCCCGAAAGTTTGAGCCCGCGCTCACCCACCTGCGTTTCATATTGCTGGGGTTGCGCTGCGATGAAGCTATGGATTTGGGCCCCACGCGCGGCCTGTTCAATCTCCGCCTGCGACGCCCCTTCGCGGCCATAGCCAATATTATAGCCGATGCTGTCGTTGAACAGCACCGTATCTTGCGGAACAATGCCAATAGCCGCCCGCAGCGATGCTTGCGTCACGGCCCGCAAATCTTGCCCGTCGATCAGGATGCGCCCGCCCGTCACATCGTAAAAGCGGTAGAGCAGCCGCGCGAGCGTGGATTTACCCGCCCCCGAAGGCCCGACCACCGCGAGCGTCTTGCCCGACGGGATGGCAAAGCTGACGCCTTTGAGGATCGGCCGCTCCGGCTCGTAGGAAAAATGGACGTCGTCAAAGGTGACGGCCCCGCCCGCAACGTGAAGCGGCACCGCGTCGGTCGCGTCCTTCACTTCGGCTTCGGTATCGATCAGGTCGAACATCGCGGCCATATCCGTGAGGCCTTGGCGGATCGTGCGATAAACCATGCCCAAGAGATCAAGCGGGCGGAAAAGTTGGGCAAGCAATGTATTCACAAAGACGACATCGCCCGTCGTAAACTGACCCTTGGACCAGCCCCAGACGGTAAAGGCCATGGCGCCCGCCATCAGCGCGTTGGTGATGAAGGACTGGCCGATATTGAGCCAAGCGAGCGAATTCTCTGACTTGACGGCGGCATCCGCATAGCGCCGTGCGACCCGGCTATAATAAGCCGTTTCCCGCGCTTCGGCGTTGAAATATTTGACCGTCTCATAGTTCAACAGGCTGTCGACAGAGCGGGCGACCGTGGCCGTATCCAGATCATTCATCTCGGCGCGCAGCGCATTGCGCCAGTCCGTCACCTTCTGGGTGAACAGCACATAAAGAAGGACCATCGCCAGCGTCGCCAGCACCAGCCCGCCGCTGAACTTGGTCCAGAAGATCGCCATCACAGCGATGAGTTCAATCACCGTCGGCGCGAGATTGAAGAGAAGGAAATAGAGCATCACATCAATGCTCTTGGTGCCGCGCTCGATCACCTTGGTGACGGCCCCTGTGCGGCGCGACAGATGGAAGCGCAGGCTCAACTGGTGAAGATGGCCGAAGACATGTTCGGCCAACCGCCGGGTCGCATCCTGCCCCACCCGCTCAAATACGACATTGCGTAAATTATCAAACAACACACCCGCAAAGCGCGCGCCGGCATAAGCCACGACCAACGCAATCGGCAGCAGCACCTCGGCACGCAGGCCGGGCGTCATCCGGTCAATTGCATGGCCATAGACAAAGCCCATCGACAGCTGCACGCCCTTGGACGCGAGGATCAGCAGCATCGCGAGCACGATCCGCCCCCTCAACCCCGGCGCATCCTTGGGCCAGAGATAGGGGAGGAAGCGCCGCATTACGGCAAAGTCGAGACCGGCGTCGTCCGTCGGCGTTGGCGATTGGGGTGGCATCGCGTTTCCCTAGATCATCAGCGGGGGGGATGGAAACCGGGCGCCCAATTTTTCTTCATCGCGGCGAGATCAGGCTGTGCTCCGGCCTGCGCCAGAGCACAGGCTGCCCTTTAGCCTAGTCGAAAAACGGCGCGGCAATCTCATCCCTTACCCGGGCGATCCGGCCTGAGGCCTTGTCGATCATCGCCCAAGTCGTCTTGGCGCGGACGATAATTTTTCCTTCGGCCGTGGCGAACGTTACATTGCGGTCAAAGCGCGCACCCTTGGGCTTATCGCTGATCCAGGTGCGCGCCGTGACCGCCTCTCCCGGGCCGACATTGCCAAGATAATCAATCTCGTGCCGCACGACGACCCAGATATAGGCAGCCTGATCCTCTGGCCGGGCGATGGCCGCCCAATGCGCGGTCGCCATATCCTGCACCCAGCGCACCCAGACGGCGTTGTTGACATGGCCCAGTTCATCAATGTCGTCCGGCTGCGGCACAATCAGCCGCTCAAATGCCGCCATGATCAGCGGGCCATGCCCAATTGCCAGAGGAAGAAGGCATATTCTTCCGCATCTTCGCGCAGCGCATCAAACCGGCCCGATTTGCCGCCATGGCCCGCGCCCATATTGGTTTTGAGCAACAGCATATTCTGATCGGTCTTGGTCGCGCGCAGCTTCGCGACCCATTTGGCCGGTTCCCAATAGGTGACGCGCGGATCGTTGAGGCCGCCTGTCACGAAAAGGGGTGGATAGGCCTGTGCCCGCACATTGTCATAAGGGCTGTAGCTGCGGATCAGCTCAAAGGCGGCCTTGTCGACAATCGGGTTGCCCCATTCCGGCCATTCGCCCGGTGTCAGCGGCAGGCTTTCATCCAGCATGGTGTTGAGTACATCGACAAAGGGAACATGGGCGGCCACCGCCCCCCAAAGCCCCGGATCAGAATTAACGACGGCGCCCATCAATTCGCCCCCGGCCGAGCCACCCGCCGCGACAATCCGCCCGGGCTTGGCATAGCCCGCCGCGATCAGCCCATTGGCGGCATCGACAAAATCATTGAACGTGTTGGTCCGCTTCGCAAGCTTGCCATCAAGATACCATTGCTGGCCCAGATCATCGCCGCCACGAATATGGGCAATTGCATAGGCAAAGCCGCGATCCAGCAGCGACAGGCGCAGCGCCGAAAAGCCCGGCGGGATCGCATAGCCATAGGCCCCATAGGCATAGAGGTAGAGCGGGCCGTTGCCGTCCTTTTTGAAGCCCTTTTTGTAAACAACCGATACGGGCACCTTGGTGCCGTCGCGCGCGGTAATTTCCAGCCGTTCGGTTTCATATTGGCTGGCGTCATAGCCGCTCGGGATTTCCTGGACCTTCAGTGTCGTCATCACGCCCGAGGAGATGTCATATTCCGTCACTGTGTCGGGGGTGACCATCGATTCATAGGAAAGGCGCAGCACCTTCACCCGATATTCGGGATTGTCATCCAGCCCGGCAGAATAGCTGGCTTCGGGAAAGGCGATACGCTTGGCCTTGCCGCCCGCATAAGGGTGAATTTCCACCTGATCGAGGCCGTTTTCTCGGCCTTCCACAACGAAGAAATCGGCAAAGGTCGTCACGGCCGTCATGTAGAAATTTGGGTTGGGGGCAATCCGCTCCGTCCATTCGCCGGGCGTAGCGATGGGGGCGGTGACCAGGCGGAATTGCGGGCTTACGTCATTGGTGTGGATGAAGAGCGTGCCCTGATGATCTTCCACATCATATTCCACGCCCTTTTGGCGCGGCCGAACAAGGACCGGCGGCGCAAAAACATCATTGGCCGGGATAAGCCGGACCTCGCTTGTTTCATTGTCGCCCGCCGACAGCAATATCCACTTGCGGTTCTGGGTCATGCCAACGCCGGCCTGAAAGCCCTGATCCGGCTCTTCATACAGGACCTTGTCGGTCTTGGGGTCGGTGCCCAGCTTATGGATCAGGATGCGATCAATCCGCCAATATTCATTGGCCAGGCCATAGAGCAGATATTGGCCGTCGGATGAAAACACGAAAGACCCAACCGTGCCCGGAATTTCCTCTGCCAAATCCTGTCCGGTCGCAAGATCGCGGAAGCGGATGGTGAAACGTTCCGAGCCATTGGTATCAGTTGCATAAGCAAGCAGCCGATCGTCCTCGGTCAGGGCCATGCCGCCCAGCCGGAAATATTCCTGGCCTTCAGCAAGCTTGGTTTCATCCAGCATAACCTCGTCCGGCCCGCCGGCCACGGGCTTGCGCATCCATTGCTTATACTGCGCGCCTTTTTCAAACCGACGCCAGTAGAGGTAATCGCCATCCTTTTGCGGAACCGAGGCGTCATCTTCTTTCAGACGGCCCTTCATCTCTTGAAAGATGGTTTCGACAAGCGGCTGGTGCGGGGCCATTTGGCTTTCGAAATAGGCGTTTTCCGCCTTCAGATATTCAAGGATCGCCGGATCGTTGACAACCGGATAGCCGGGATCGCGCAGCCAGGCATAAGGATCTTCAATGCGGATGCCATGGCGCTCATACGCAAAGGGCTTTGGCGTGGCGACCGGCGGCTTGGCGAGATCAGGTGTCATGGACGCTTTCTTTACTGGCTTTGGGGGCAGAGGGGCAGCGACCGCCGCCGGCACCATCAGCGCCTGAACAAGCAGCAAGAAGGGACCGGCAAGAGCAAAGAGTCGCATGATGAGGACATTGCCACGGCACAGCGCCATGCCAAGCCGAAAAATGATCAGGCGGGGTTATTGCGCGGTGCGGCTGGCGCGCACTTCAGCAATGGCCGCTTTCAACGCATCATAGCCGACGGCGCCAACAAGAACCTTGTCGCCCACCACCCAGGCTGGCGTTCCCGACAGATCAAGCTGTCGTTGCAATTGCAGATTTTGCGCCAAAGCTGCTTCCACCTGCGGGCTGGTCAGCGCCTTGGGATCAAGGGCCAGCTTGCGCCGCAGCGCCTCCAGCCCCTGCGGCGTGGGGTGGCCCGCAGCATAAAGCGGCTTGTGCATCTGACGGAACTTGCCGGCCATGGCCGCCGCGACCGACAAGCGGGCGGCTTCAACACTGCCTTCCCCCAGCACCGGCATATCGCGGTAAACGACCTTCAGCTTCTTGTCCTCGGCAAGCAGCCGATCAACATCGGCAATAGCGGCTTTGCAATAGCCGCAATTATAATCAAAAAATTCGACCAGAACGACATCGGCATCGGCCGCGCCTTCCCAGGCATCGCCGACAGGCGTTTCAATCGCGGCGCGATTAACGGCAACCGTCTTGCCCTGTTCGCGCGCGCGCAGATTTTCCATCGCTTCGGGCAAAATCTCGGGGTGGCTGAGAATATATTCGCGCACGATCTTTTCAATCGCGGCTCGGTCACCCATGCCCATCGGCCCGGAAAGCGCCATGCCCAATACCGCGCCGGCTGCGCCCAGCCCCGCTGCTATCGCCGCCACACCCATGATTTTGCGTCCTTCAGTCACTTGCGGCGTCCCTTCATCATTTGCAGCTCGCTTCGGGACGCCATGGCAATATCTTGCGCACGAATCCAGTCCGGCGATCCTTGCGGTATCCCCACCATCGCCGCTTCCGCGCTTTGCAGTGCCAATTTAGGCTGGCCGATCAGGCTGTACCGCTCTGCCGTAGCCAACTGCGCGCGCGGCAAATCTCCGTCATGCTCATAGACGACGCCCAACTGATACCAGGCAAAGGGATTTTCATTATCCTTGGCAACCGAGGCCTTCAGCACGCGCGTGGCTTCGGCATAATTGGCTTTGTCTTCGGTGGCGATCAGCGCATGGCCGAACAAGGCGGCGATCAACGGCTGCGATAAGGTGCGCGCGTTGGCCTCGCGCAGCACCGGCAGCGCATCTGTCGGGCGACCCGATTCCAGAAGAATCTGGCCTTTCAGCTCCAAAAAATAGGGATCATGCGGCACGGCCCGTAACAGGGCATCCACCTCTTCCAGCGCCTTGTCGGGATAGGCGCTGCGGTGCCAGGCATAGGCCCGGGCATAGTGCGCCGGAATGCTGGTATCTGACAGCGGATAGGCCTGAAGCGTTTCTGCCGGGTCTGCCACAAAGCCCATCAGCTTTGCCTTGACCCGCTGGAAGCGTGCTTCCAGCGCCGGGTCAGTCGGCTTGTTCCAGGCCGGGTCCTTTTGCAGCACGTCTTGAAGCGCCGCAATCCGCTCTCCGGTAAGCGGGTGGGTGCGGCCATAGCTATCTTCTTGCGGGATGGCGTAGCGAAACTCCACATTCTGGAGCGTCTTGAAAAAGCTGATGATGCCCTGCCCGCTAATGCCGGCCTTGGACAAATAGCGGGCGCCCGCCGCGTCCGCCGAGGATTCCTGCGTGCGCGAAAAGGCCAAGAATTTGCCCATCGCGGCCTGCTGGCCTGCCGCCATGATGCCCGCCCCAGCGTCGCCGGCCCCGATTGCAATCGCCGCGGCCCCAAGCAGCAGGGAAAGAATGGAGATGCCGGTTGCCGCCTTAACGCCCTCATTCATGCGAATGACATGGCCGCCCGCTACATGGCCCAATTCGTGCGCGACCACCCCTTGCACCTGATTGGCGTTCTTCGCCGCCGAGATCAGACCTGAATGGACGTAGACAATCTGCCCGCCAGCCACGAAGGCGTTGATTTCGCGATCATTGATCAGAACGATCTGAACATGGCGCGGCTCAAGCCCGGCAGCCCGAATAATATCGGCCGACATATCGGCAAAAAAGGCTTCCGTTTCGGCATCGCGCAAAATGGATTGGGCGGCCACCGGCTGAACGCTGACCAGCACCGCCAGCAACAGGCACAAGAAACGGGTCAGGAGGGACGGGCGCCGCATGATCGACCTTTTCCCGCCCCTCCCTGAACCTGTGCTGAAAGCCAGCGCCTAGGCGCCTTCGCCAAAGGTGCGCTGCCACCACCCACGACGCGGCGGCTCAGCAGGCGATTCCGGGTCGCTGGCTTGCGCCTCTGCGGCCTCGGGCGCGGCAGGGGCTTCCTTGGCCTTGGTTTTGCGGGTGCGCGCCTTGGCCGGCTTTTCCTCGGCCACCGCGTCCGCCGCAGGGGCTTCCGCCGTTACTTTGGCCACGGCTTCCGCCTTTTTGGCACGCGTGCGCTTGGGCTTGGCCGGGGCTTCGGTCACCGCCTCTTCCGACGCGGGCTCTGCGGCCGCTTCAGGGGCAATATCAGCCTTTTTGCGGCGCGTGCGCTTGGGCTTTTCTGCCTCGGCGGCCGGGGCTTCGGCCGGTGCTGAAGCAGCGTCATCCGCTGCGGCCTTGGCCGTGCGACGGCGCGGCTTTTTGGCCGGGGCTTCCACGTCTTGCGCGGCCACGACAGCCACGTCCGCCGGGGCATCCACAGGCGCGGCGTCTGCGACGTCGTCACCCGTTGCACCGTTATTTTCTTCCTGCCGGCGACGACCACCGCGACGGCCGCGACGGCGACGGCGACGGCCGCCATCCCGCTCGCTGCGTTCATCGCCCGCATCCGACGCGTTGTCTTCAGCCTCACCCTCGGCATCGTCACGACCGTCCTGATCGCGATCTTCGCGGGCCTCGCTGCCTTCGGCCTGCGCATCGCCATCACCCTTGCGGCCGCGACGGCCACGACGACGACGACGACGGCCACGACGCTGATCGTCATCGCCCTGTTCTTCGCGCGCTTCTTCTTCGTCCTCGTCCTCGGCCTCGTCCACAAGATCCAGCTCTTCGGCGTCGTCTTCGACAATCGGCTCATATTTGGGACGGAAGGCCGGCGGCGGGCCGCTGGCTTCCACCGTCATCCGAGCCCCTTCCAACTGGCCGTCGGACTGGACCTCAATCATCACGCCATAGCGTTCTTCAATCTCGCCCAATTCGCTGCGTTTGCGGTTGAGGACATAAAAGGCCGCTTCCTGGCTGCCGCGCAACACCAACTGGCTGCCCCGGCCGCGCGCCGCTTCTTCTTCCAACATCCGCAACGCCGACAGCCCGGCCGACGAGGCGGTGCGGACAAGGCCCGTGCCTTCGCAATGCGGGCATTCGCGCGTCGAGGCTTCCAGCACGCCGGTGCGCAAGCGCTGGCGGCTCATTTCAAGCAAACCAAATTGGCTGATCCGGCCCACCTGAATGCGGGCGCGATCATTGGCGAGCGCGGCCTTCATCGCCTTTTCAACCTTACGGACATTGCCGTTCGATTCCATGTCGATAAAGTCGATAACGACAAGCCCGGCCATGTCGCGCAGGCGCAACTGACGGGCAATTTCCTGCGCCGCTTCAAGGTTGGTCGAAAGTGCGGTCTGCTCAATTCCGTGTTCGCGCGTGGAGCGGCCCGAGTTGATATCGATGGAGACAAGGGCCTCGGTCGGGTTGATGACCAGATAGCCGCCCGATTTCAGCTGGACGACCGGATGGTACATCGCCTCCAACTGATCTTCCGCGCCATATCGCTGATAAAGCGGTACCGGATCGGCGTAGGACTTCACCTTCTTCACATGGCTCGGCATCAGGAGCTTCATAAAGTCCCGCGCCTTGCGATAGCCGTGTTCGCCCTCCACAATCACTTCGTCGATATCCCGATTGTAGATATCGCGAATGGCGCGCTTGATCAGGTCACTGTCCTCATTGATGAGCGCAGGCGCCTGACTTTTGAGCGTGGTATCCCGAATCTCATCCCAAAGCCGGGCGAGATAATCAAAATCACGCTTGATTTCGGTCTTGGTCCGTTGAAGGCCGGCCGTCCGAACGATGCAGCCCATGCTGGGCGGCAGGTTCAGTTCCGACATGATCGTCTTCAACCGCTTGCGATCTGCCGCGTTTGAAATCTTGCGGCTGATGCCGCCGCCATGCGTCGTATTGGGCATCAGCACGCAATAGCGGCCAGCCAGCGACAAATAGGTGGTCAGCGCCGCGCCTTTATTGCCGCGTTCTTCCTTGACGACCTGAACAAGCAACACCTGGCGCCGGTGAATCACGTCCTGGATCTTGTACCGGCGACGCAGGGCCATGCGCTTGCGCCGCAGATCTTCGGCCGCCGAATGATCATCATGACCATTGCCGCCGGTTGATTCGGGGGCCGGTGGCCCATCGCCGTCCAGATCATCTTCAAGATCGGCATCGGGGCGATCATGATCCTGCCCATCATCGTCATGATGGCCGTCCATCGGCTCATCATCGCCTTCGGCCGCCCGCAGCGCGGCTTCAGCCGCCGCATGTTCGGCCTCTTCGCGCAACAGGGCGTCGCGGTCTTCCTTGGGAATCTGATAATAATCGGGGTGAATTTCCGAAAAGGCGAGGAAGCCGTGCCGGTTCCCGCCATAATCGACAAAAGCTGCCTGCAGCGAGGGTTCGACCCGCGTTACCTTGGCAAGATAGATATTCCCCTTGAGCTGACGGCGCTCCGCCGACTCGAAATCAAATTCTTCGATCCGGTTTCCCTTGACGACCG